>NZ_JASBRE010000052.1 GCF_029960815.1 Pseudomonas sp. AL03 | reverse complement strand
CGAAGTGCGCCGTATTGGCCGACCCGAACATACGCTTATCCTTAAGCAGAGAGGATATAAAAGCGCGACGTCCAAACCGTCCATGGTCTGTGCACGCGAAACTGGCGGGCACGTTAACAACGGGGAAAAGGGATTTATGTAGGAAGGGTCTTCGAATACAGCCAGAGCTTTCCGTTCTTCAGAAAACTGGGCGTCGCTCCTTGTCCCGCTTCAAACGCCAGACAACAAAACGCCCGGCATCTGCGTTGCGCAGAGGCCGGGCGTCGGCGGGTAAGTCCTGGTTTTACTGGACGGTGACACTTCCGCCGAATTTGCCCATGACGAACCCGACAAACTCTTCGACGGTCATTTTCTGGCCGTTGAATTCCACCTGATTATTGGCGTAGTGCAGTTTGGTGACGATGTTGTTGCCTTCCAGTTTTGCCAACTGCGTGCCGACCGCCATGCTGCTGAACATGTCGGCGGTGGCGGTGGCCTGATCGGCGATGAGCTTGGCGTCGGTCTGACCGTCGATTTGCGATTGCACGCTCAGCAGGTCAACGAGCATTGGCTTGGACACTCGCACGTTAACGTCCAGCAGCGCGATCAGTTGTTGAGTCAGCTGATCTGGCGGCAGGTCCATGGATTGTGGTTTGGTCAGGTCGAGCACCAGGTTGGCGCGGCTTTCGCCATTGGGGGTGTTGAACGACAGATTCTCCAGGGCGACCTGCGGGCCGGCAGCCAGCAGTTTCTCCAGTCCGGTTTTGACTTGCGCCTCTTCGGCCGGGGTCAAGACCAACTCTGGAGCCGGTTCGCCCGCAGCAGCGGCCTCAGCGGCGGCCTTCTCGTACGGTTGCAGTTTGGTCTGGTAAATCTGCATCAGCGACACTGTTGCCGGGATGTCGAGGTTCTTCAGGCTCATGGCCATTTGCGCAGACCCGACAGCCTTGCCGTTCAAGTTCACCTCACCCACTTTGTAATCGGCACGCCCCGAAGCGCTGGTACCCGATTCCTCGGTCTGGTTCTTCATTTCAAATTTCTTGAAGCCCAATATCGACTGCTTGGCGCCGAAGGTGGTCTTGCTGTCGGTCAGCTCGACGGTGTTCTCGCCGGTGTAGTAACCGTAAGTACTTTTTTTCAGGTTGCTGGCCAGGGTCAGGCCGTTCAGTTCGACCTTCACCGGCGTCTGATCTTCGGCGACCGTGCTTAGCGTCAGGCTGTCCATGTAGCCATTGGCCTTGACCTTCTGCGCTTGAGCGCTGGCGGCGACTTCGAGGTTCAGCCCGGAAAATTTCAGGTTGGATTTGTCGTCAAGCGCCACGTCCAGCGGCAGCAATTGGAGGGTGCCGTTGGTGGAGTTGTCGTAGCCGATGTTGACCACGCCCGTCAGAGGGGATTTGTCCTTGGCAGCGGCGAACCACTTCTCGGTAGTCGGGGTTCTTTCCAGTTCGTAGTGACTGGTGGCCAGGACCGGCAGCCACTTCAGCGACACCAGGCGCGAGAACGGCAGCGGACCGTGTTCGATGTGATCGACAAACAGCAGCTCCACCGGTGCTTCACCGAACATCTCGCCTTGGCCCTTGAGGCGGTAGTGCGCGGTGCTAGTGAATACGTTGCGCTCCAGCGACACCAGTTCCAGCGACGCTTTGCCGTTGGAACCGACCAGCGCGGCTTGCAGCTCTTTGTTGGCGTCGGCGATCGAGGTATTCAGCACACCTTCGAGTTTGGTCCCGGTGTACCAGGCACCGCCGGCGCTGATTGCACCGATGGCGACCACAATTCCTAGAAGCACGCCTGCAGATTTATTCATGAATGACCCGATCAATGTCCGTTGTTGAAGGTGTGGTCGTCTTCCCTGAACCCATGACGGGTTGCGGTCACGACTGCGCAAAAAGTGGGATGCAGATTAGCATCAGGTGCGCCGGGCAACCCAATGATTAAAGGTTAAAGAGTGTCTATGGACCGCGCGCAGGGGTTGAGAGTTTCGGCGGTCATGCAATCGCCTTCGCGGGCAAGCCTCGCTCCTACAGGGACTGTGGTGCCCTTGTAGGAGCGAGCGATGCGGCGACCCGACTTGCCCGCGAAGGCGTCAGTACAGGCAACATCAATTCAGGAATACTGAACCTCGATCTCATCCAGCTGATGATCAAAGCTCTTGAGCCGTGCGGTCCATGTATAGACCAGCACCTCGAAGTCGCGATTGATCACCGCCGTGCCGCTTGGGGATTCCGAGCGCGGGTCGCAGAAGTCCAGTTGATAACGTCCGCGGGCCATGGCGTTGGCGACATCGCAGAGTTCACGGGCGTTGTTGAGCCAGTGCCAGCCGTCCTCGGACACTTGCTTGTCCAGCGCCTGGCATTGTTTTTTCAGGGTTTCGAGGCTTTTTTCCAGCGGCGTGCCGGTGAGTTCGCCCATGACTTCCTGGAACGTACGCCCCGGTTGCCAGTAACTGCCCCAGAAATACCGATCGAACACCGTTTCGACACGGCGCAGCGCGACCTTGGTGTCCCAGATCAGCACCAGTGTCTTGCCTTGTTCGAGCTGTCTTTTTTTGATGCGCTGGCCCTGAAGCGAAGCCCAGGCCACCACCACGATTGCCATCACGGCAATCAGCGCTGAAGCACTGTCGAGGAATACCAGCGCCTTGTCGATCTGGTGGGCCAGCATGATGCCGTAGAAATAGGTGGCCGACAGCAACACCAATGCCGCTATAGCGCACCAGAAGCCGGGAGCATAAGGGTTTTTCATTATTGGAATCCCCATGACCAACGCGAGCCTTGATTGATGAGCTCGACGCGCGACCTCATCAAGTCAAAGCATAGCAACGGCCTCAGGGTTTGCCGGGCTGTGACGCTTGCGTTCGTCCGCTTTCCCACCCGCCGCCCAATGCCAGGAACAAATCGATCTGGCTCATGGCAACTTGCGTGTTGGCCGAGGCCAGTTGCGCACGCACATCGGTGTAGGTGCGGGTCGCTTGCAGGTCCGCCAGGAACGATGCGCGACCGGCCTGGAAGAAGCGGTGGGTCTGGTCTGCCGCCAGTTGCGCCGATTGGTCGGCATCGGCCAGCGCATCGCGACGTTGCAACAATGCGGAGTACTGGGCCAGCCCCGTCTGGGTTTCGCGGATGGCGTTGAGCACCACGCCATCGAAATGTGCCAGCGCGCCTTGGGTGGCGGCTTCGGCCTCGCGAATTCGTGCGCGGGAGCCGTTGGACGGCACGGTCCAGGTCAGCAACGGCCCGAAGCCCCAGCGATTGGTTGCTGGCTTGCCGAGGCTTTCCAGGATACCGACGGTACCAACGGTCGCGCCGATGCTGATGTCCGGGTACAACTCGCCGGTGGCGATGCCGATGCCGGCGGTCGCGGCAGCCAGTCGTCGCTCGGCCTGCCGCACATCGGGGCGACGCTTGAGCAACGTCGCGCCGTCACCCACCGGCAACAATTGCGCAATTTTTGGCAGTTCGGCGCAGCTGTCGGTGCCGGCCGGCAGTTGATCCAGCGGCTTGGCCAGCAGCATCGACAACCGGAACAAACCGGCCTGACGCGCCGCCTCATAACGCGGCATGTCGGCGCGCAAGGATTTGAATTGGGTTTGTGAGCGGGTGACCTGGGTTTCATCGCCACGCCCGGCGTCGCGCAAGCGCTGGATCAGCGTGGTGCCCTGGGCTTGCAAGTCGAGGGAATGCTGGGCAATTACCTGCTCTTCGTTGGCCGCGCAGACTTGGGTATACGCCCGAACCACATCGGCCACCAGGGTAATCCGCGCGGTATCCGCCGCGGCTTGCGTCGCGTCGGCATTGGCCTTGGCCGCCTCGATGCCGCGCTGCAACGTGCCAAACAGGTCGAACTGATACGAGGTGGTAATGCCAATGTCGCCGACGTTGGCCACCGGCACTTTCTCCGGTAGCAAGAATGCTTCGCCGGACTCCTGCAAACGCTGGGCGCCGATCTTCACGCCGCCGCTCCAGCCGCCTGCAGCTTGAGCCTCATCGACCTGCGCGCGAGCCCGGGAAAGGTTCGCCGCCGCCACGCGCAAATCGGTGTTGGAGGCCATGGCCTGTTGGACCAATTGATCGAGTCGCGGGTCCTGATACAAGCGCCACCAATCGCTGGGCACCGGTGCCGAGACGACATTTTTGCCGTTCACCGCCAAGTCGCCCTGCAAGTCTTCACGGTGTACGGCGGCCTCGTCCGGCAATTGATAGTCCGGCCCGACCACTTGGCAGGCTGACAACAACAGGCCTAATCCGGCGATAGCCAAACCCGAGGCCCTGCTCATTTCACCGGCTCCTGGGTTTGATCGTCAATGATCGACACCGTGGCGGTACGCCCGGCGATCATGCGGAAATCCGTCGGCACGTCATCGAAAGCGATCCGCACCGGAATCCGCTGTGCCAGCCGCACCCAACTGAACGCCGGGTTGACGTTGGGCAGCAGGTTACTGCCGCTGCTGCGGTCGCGGTCTTCAATGCCGGCGACGATGCTTTCCACATGCCCGCGCAGGCGAGCTCGGTCGCCGATGACCCGAATATCGACGCTCTGGCCGACATGAATGCCGTCCAGTTTGGTTTCCTCGAAATAACCGTCGATATGGAACGAATGGCTGTCCACCACCGACAACACCGGCCGCCCGGCCGTGACAAATTCCTGAGTTCGCGGTGCCCGGTCGTTGACGTAGCCATCCACCGGGCTGCGGATGGTCGAGCGGTCGAGGTTGAGCTGAGCGCTGTCCACGGCCACCTGAGCTTCCATCAACGCCACTTCGGCACGGGCCACCCGGGACTGGCTTTCTTCCAGTTGCTCGCCCGGCACCAGATTGCCGAGGCCACGGTTACGCTTGGCTTCGCGTTGCGCCTGAGCCAGGGTTTCCTGACGGTCGGCGGCCGCTGCCTTGGCCTGTCGCAGGGCTAGGTTGAAACGGTCCTGATCAATGCTGAACAGCACCTGGCCACGTTTCACCGGTTGGTTGTCACGCACGTCGACGCGCTGGATCAGCCCGGACACGTCCGGCGCGATCTGCACGATGTCGGCACGGATGTGACCATCCCGGGTCCAGGGCGCGAACATGTAATACATCACCATGCGCCAAACCACGACAACGGCAAAGGTCACGATCAGCAGGGTCAGGACCACGCGACCGAGGGTCAAAAAAGGTTTTTTCATGTCATCAGGTATCGACTGAGTGAGTCCACGGCGCCGAGCAGCACGGCGTAGAGAGCCACGTTAAACAATGCCCGGTGCCAGACCGGACGGTAAAAGTGCAGGCGCGTCAGCAACCCGTGCACCAGCAGGTACAACACATACGTAATGCCCATCAGCACCAGCAGCGTGGGCAGAAACACCCCGCTGATATCCAGATCACCGATCATAAAGGCGCTCCATCGTTGCCATGGGGAAGCGGTTCTTCGAGTTCGCCGTTGCCGACGAACTCGACCCCTGGCAGCAGCGACAGGCGCAGACCGCTCAGGGCGTGCAGCAAATGCAGGCGGGCGCCCTCATCGCACTCGGTGTTGAGGGCGCGACGGGTGCGGTCCAGGGTCATCAGCAACGGACTCGGTGCCGGCAAACGTTCGCCAGCCTTGAGGCAGGCTTTGAAATACCCGCCAACCTCGGCCACCACTTGGTGCAGCAGCGCTTGCGGTACGCCGAGGACTCGCGGTGTATAGGCGAGCAAATCCAGCAGATTCAGCGCCACGCGCACTTCCCGCAGGGCGATGCCGGTGTCCTGGCCAGTCATGGCCAGGCGCGGTAGATGCTGCATCAGGCGATCGAGCATCTGCACGCCCAAGTGCCGGTGCTCAGACAACGTGGCCGGTTCGGTCAGGCTGAGAATGTCGCGCCAGCTGAAACGGGTCAGACGCTTGGCCGCCAGTTCGGCGCCGAACGGCCGGGCGATCAGGGTCCAGACGAAGGCGAACAACAAGCCCACGGGGCCGGCCAGGTTGGAGTTGGCGAAGCTGAGGAAATCCGCGTCGTAGGCGCCCTGAATGCTGATGAAGGACGAGGTGTTGACGAGGGTCAGCAGCATGCCCAGATAAAACTGCGGCTTGACCGTCAGGGTGCCGATGCAAATGAACGGCACGGCAAACGCCAGCACCAGCATCGGGAAGTCATGCAGGTTGGGCGGGACCAAAAACAGATAGAGGCTGGCGAACAACACCGACATCGCCGTCCAGAAAAAGAATCGGAAGATCTGCGGTGCCGGGTCGTCCATCGACGCGAAAAAGCTGCACGCCACCGCCGCCAGAATCACTGCGGCGCCACCGTCGGTCCAGCCGAGCAGAATCCACAGCACCGAAGCGACGATGATGGCGGTGACCGTGGACGCCGCCGAATAGAGCATCAGCCCACGGTCGAGAAACGGCGACAGCCGACCGAGCCGCCAGTGCCGATAGACCGCGCGCCAGCTGTCCTGGCTTTCGCACTGGATGGCGTATTGCAGGCTGCGACAGTCCTGCCACACATCAATCCACTCGCCGAGGCGATACAGGGCGTTGGAAAACAGCAATTGCTTGCGATCATTCAGCGCCTCGGCACTGGGTTGCAGGGCCTCGAGCTGGTCTTTCAGCGTTTGCCAGCGGTCCAGGTCGGCGTCTTTGTGGCCGAGCCATTCGGTGGTCGCGGCCAGCAACGGCGCGAATTTATCCACAAGCTCGGGCGTGCGCCGCTCAAGGGCATAAAGCGCGTCGTCCAGGGCGTCGATCACTGGCAGCAGGTGAATCATGCGACCGCGCAGTTCCTTAGTGTTGCGCACCGTTTGCGGGCGCGCGCCTTCGTGGGGCAACTGACCGATCATCAATTCCAGCGTGTTGAAGGTCGCAACCATCGAGGAGCGCAACGCGCTGACTTCGTCCGGCTGCACGTTGCGGCTGAGGAAACGCAGGCTGTAGGTCGAGGCATCGACGAACCATTTGTTCACTGAATCATTGAACACTGGCGCCAGCCGGCGGGGCCAGAACATGGCGCCGACCACCGCCGCCACGGCGATGCCGAGGAAGATTTCTTCAGTCCGCGCTTCGGCCACGTCCCACACCGCCAACGGGTTATCCACTACGGGCAGGGCGATCAGCGGTAAGGTGTAACCGGCGAGCATCAGGGCGTAACTGTTGGCGGTGCGCAGGTGCAGCGACAGAAACAGCAGAATCCCGGTCCACAGCGCAATGACCACCACCAGCACATAGGGACTCTGGACAAACAGCGGCACGAAAAAAACCGCCGCAGCGGCGCCGAGAAAGGTGCCGACCGCGCGGTACAACGCCTTGGAACTGGTAGGGCCGACAAACGGACTGGAAACGATGTAGACCGTAGCCATCGCCCAATAAGGACGGGGCATTTGCATGAGCATGGCGATGTACAGCGCAATCATCGATGCCGCGAACGTCCGTACACCGTAGAACCAGTCCCGCGCCGGGGGCATGCCGGTAAAAAATCCGTTCAAGGGGTGATCACCGGCAGATGATTGGCCGATTCAAACGCTCTCAGTACCCGCAACGCCGCTTCCAGATCACTCTGATCAATCCCTTCGAGCACTTCATGGCGCAGGCGCACCAGCTCGATTTCGACGGCTTGCACCAACTCCCGGCCCGTCTCGGTCAGGCTCAGGCATTTGGCGCGCCGGTCATGGGCGTCTTCGGTGCGGCAGACGTAGCCGGCATGACAGAGTTGATCCAGCAGGCGCACCAGGGACGGGCTCTCCATCCCGGCCGCCTGCGCCACCGTCACCTGCCGCACACCCTCGCCCAAGCGCCCGATCATCAACAACGGGACGGCGCAGGCTTCGGAGATTCCATAGTTGACCAGCGTGGTCTGGCAGATCTTCCGCCAATGCCTGGCGGCCACCACCATGGAGCTGCTGATGGTCATCTGGAGAGCGTCGAGGTTCTTCGGCACGAGGGGAAACACACACTGTTAGTTTGCTAACTATCAATATGACATTGGAGGGGAAATTTGGTCAAGTTTTGAAACAAATTGGTGGGCATGACCCATGACTAGCTTCGGCAGGAATCGCCGTAGCATTCGAAACTGCGTAACGCTTTGCGACCGGACCGAGACTTAACCAGTGACTAAACCTCCTGCATCAGAATCTGAAAACACCTTGGATTCTGCAGACTCAAAACAATACCGCGGTTTCCTGCAAAGGAAAGTGGACGCGGCACGGCTATCACAGCGTCAAGGCCAATACTTCAGCAATGAAGAGATCGAAACAGAATTTGCCGCCAGGCGGGCGCAGGCGGCGGAATAGAAAGATCGGAAAGCTATTAACGTTTCTTGGCTCGGTCGTAAACAGCGCTGCGTTCACGCCTACCCACTGCCACCACCGAAACGACTACACGTTCATCAATAACTTCGTACACCAACCTGTACCCCGATGAGCGCAACTTTATTTTGTAGCAATCAGGCATTCCATGCAGTGAATCTGATGGCACTCGAGGGAGCTCGAGTCGCTCTGCCAGTTTCTTTTTGAATTGCTCTCGCAATGTATGACCCAGTTTGTCCCACTCCTTGTGTGCGGACGGCAGGAATTCGAGCTTACTTATAGGTCATCCAGATTTACCGGGACCGGTGTTTCATGCTTGCGAGAGCGAACAATTTCTGCCAATTCAAGATCATCGAGGCGTTCCATCATGGACTCGAAAACATCGGCCGGGACCATGTAGCCCATAACTCGATTGTGATTCAGCACTGCGACGGCCCCACCATGGGAGCCATTCAAGACCGCTGATGGATTTTTCTTCAACTCAGACACACTGACAGCCATGTCGGCCAGAACATTTTGCATAATTAAGACCTCAATTCAGGTCATGATTCTGGTCTATTCATGCTTTATGAGCAACCTGGAAAAAACCCTAAAATTGGATTTCCCCCCAGATTTTTTTACCACTCACCAGTTTTTTTTACATTTCGCCATTTTCTCTCAGATTTTTTTACACCCCACGCCCCTTCCTCAACAGCACATCCAACTGATCCACCACCTCCGCCCAATCCGCGTCATCCAGAATCTCGTCCCGCAAAAATGCCGCCTGACTCTTAGTCCAGAAAAACGCATCAGCCAAATGCAATTCAGGTTTGAGCGGTGAATGGGTGGCGATGAATTGGTCGATGCTTTGGGCATCATCGGGCAGGCCGAGTTGTTTGAATAGGGATGGGAGGCTGTGGGTTGGGGATTCCATGTCGGGCTCCTTTTTTATGGCAAGTGATTGGTGACTGCTTTGCAGTCAATCGCGGGCAAGCCACGCTCCCACAGGAACTGCGAGAACCCTGTGGGAGCGTGGCTTGCCCGCGATAGCGGTGTAACTGACGCTACAAAACTCATTGACTCAATTCACACACCTCAGCATGCGGCACCATTTTCAGGAATTCCGGCATGCTCATGTGCACCAGGTTGTTGTGGTTACCAGCCTCCAGGTAGATGTCTTTTTGCCGGGTCAGCAGTGGGTCGATGACCATGTCCATGCCATAGGATTCGCCCAACGCCGGCACCGCGCCGCGTTCGCAGTCCTGGAACAAATGCGCCAGGGTGCTTTCCCGGGTGATCTGCCATTCGCCGCTGCCGCGTACTTTACTCAGGTCCAGGTGACGGCTCGCCGGCAGCACGGCCATTAGATAATGGCCGTGGTGGTCGTCGAGGATCACCGATTTGGCCACCCGTTCGGCAGGAATGCCCGCGACCCGCGCCGTTTCAAGGCTGCTGGCCGAGTGCGGATGGGTGACGACGTCAAATTCGCATTGAGCCTTGTTCAGACTGTCCTGCACAGTTCTTGCCATACGCATGATGCACCTCGGTGTCCGCAACCACTGTTCGCGGACGATGGTTAAACTTTTTCTCTCCACTAAAAGTCTAGGCCCGCTGGCGCAATCTCGCGGGAAATCTGCCCGCCGGAACAACGTCAACAACTGATCAAAATTCGTACAACCTAGAGCTCGACTAGACTGTATAAAGAACCATCAATGACTCTCCCGGAGGGTCACGTGAACACTCGGTGTTGTGCAGTTGCGCTGCTGTTGGCTTTGAGCGGATCGGTATTCGCAGCGGACACCGTCGTCCTGCTGGTGCCCAACCCCATCGGGATCTGGCTGATCACGTTCGGCATCGCGTTTCTGATCGCCGAGGCGGCCTTGCCCAATTACGGCGTGATCGGTCTGGGCGGCATTGTGATGTTCGTGATCGGTGCGGTGATTCTGACCAACACCGAGGTCCCTGTTCCGTTGATAATCGGCATGGGACTGATCAGTGCGCTGTTGCTGATCTTCCTGCTGATCCACGCTCTGAAAACCCGACCGCGCGAAAACGTCAGTGGCGATGCAGGACTGGTGGGTAGCGTGGCCCCGGTGATGTCGCTGGCCGGCAACGCCTACAACGGTTGGGTGCACCTGCAAGGAGAAAAGTGGCAAGTACTCAGCGCCACGCCGCTGCAACCCGGGCAAAGGGTTCGGGTGGTGGCACGCAAGGGATTATTGCTGGAAGTGGCCGCGGCTGACGCGGCGCCGGGTGGAGAATAACCATGGGCCTGCAACTGGGTTTTGCCGCGCTGCTGTTACTGGTGATTGCACTGGCGGGGTCGACCTTCCGCATCCTGCGCGAATACGAGCGCGGGGTAGTCTTCCAGCTCGGGCGCTTCTGGCAGGTCAAAGGCCCTGGCCTGATCCTGCTGATTCCGGTGGTGCAGCAAATGGTTCGCGTCGACTTGCGCACCGTGGTCCTCGACGTGCCGCCACAAGACGTGATCACCCGCGACAACGTCTCGGTCAAGGTCAACGCGGTGCTGTATTTCCGCGTCCTCGATCCGCAGAAGGCCATCATCCAGGTCGAAGACTTTCTCATGGCCACCAGCCAATTGGCCCAAACCACCTTGCGGGCGGTGCTCGGTAAACATGAGCTCGATGAACTGCTCGCCGAGCGTGAGCGGTTGAACACCGACATTCAGCAAGTGCTCGATGCCCAGACCGATGCCTGGGGCATCAAGGTCGCCAACGTCGAGATCAAGCATGTGGACCTCAACGAATCAATGGTCCGCGCCATCGCCAGACAGGCCGAAGCCGAGCGGGAACGTCGGGCCAAGGTGATCCACGCCGAAGGTGAATTGCAGGCCTCGGAAAAACTCATGCAGGCCGCTGAAATGCTCGGGCGCCAGCCTGGGGCCATGCAGTTGCGGTATATGCAGACGTTGAGTTCGATTGCCGGGGACAAGACGTCGACGATCGTCTTTCCGCTGCCGATCGAGTTGCTCAAGGGGATGGCGGATTTGTCGTCCAAAGAGTGACCTTCACCACAGACACCAACGTCCGGTAATCCCGTCGGAGATTTCCTTCAAGTTGTAGTGGTGTTGGTGAACTTGTTCCGGTTCGAACCCAGGTCTAGTCTGGCTTTGTCACTGAATAAACGGTGACACGGACGTGCAAGTCCGGGTAAAACGTTGACCAATTTCGCGTAGGCATTCGTCGGGCACTTTGTGCTCGCTGTATTCGCTTTATGGCGGCTATGTGCGGGAGACCTTCGGGTCTGCCGAGGTTTTTTGGTCTGGCGGTTTACTCGGTCTTGCACCCCGCACATAGCTGCCACCCTAACTTCGCGTGCAAGCGAACCGGGTCAGCGCCTTTATTAAAAAATGAGGTCAGACCATGTTCAAACCAACGCCGAATCCTCCAGAGAACTCTGGAACCGATTCCGAAGATTCTCTCGAAGCCGAAAAACTCAAAGAAGCCGCCGACCGCGCCTTCGCCCACTACTTCCCCCCGACCACCGAAAAACCGCCCAAACACCGCAAAGGCAACCTCTTCACCGTCGCCCCCGATGTCAACACCGAAACCCTTCTGGCCAACGCCTCCGAAGACCTGCTGTCCATCAGCGCCATCGCTGCCAATCTGGCGGACGATGTGGACGGGACACGGCGCTCGGTAGCCCTGGCGCTCAGCCGCATGGCCGATGGCGTGCAGTTGCTCGTAGAGCGAGCGCTGGATCATTGGGAGGAGTCAGAGATCATGCAGGCTCGGGTCAAGGTTTAGCCGGGGAGATTTGTGGTGAATTGACCGCCGCCATTGTCGTATCGCCGCCCGGAACGAGCTTGCTCCGGGCGGCGATACGACGATGGGGTCTGACCAGACGCCGCAGCACTTAGCGTTGCATCCCCCAACGCTTCACCGTCACCCGCTCCAAGGTGTCGAACACCAGATTTTCCACCAGCAAGCCGATCAGGATCACGACCGCCAACCCGGCAAACACTTTGTCGGTGTACAGCTCATTACGGTTCTGGAAGATGTACCAGCCCAAACCACCCTTGCCGCTGGTGGCGCCGAACACCAGTTCGGCGGCGATCAGCGTGCGCCAGGCAAAGGCTCAGCCGATTTTCAGTCCGGCGAGAATCGATGGCAACGCTGCCGGGATCAGGATGAACAGTACGAAACGCATGCCTTTCAAACCGTAATTGCGCCCGGCCATGCGCAGGGTTTCCGAAACACTGAGAAACCCGGCATAGGTGTTCAACGCCAATGCCCAAAGCACCGAATGCACCAACACGAAAATCAGGCTGTTCTGCCCCAGGCCGAACCACAACAGCGCCAGCGGCAACAGCGCAATCGCCGGCAGCGGATTGAACATCGAGGTCAACGTACTCAGCAGGTCGCGACCGAACTGCGTCGACACCGCCAGGGTGGTCAGGGCCAATGCCAGCACGATGCCGATCAGGTAGCCCTTGAGCAACACCACCAGCGAAATCCACACCTTGCCCAGCAACTCGCCACTGAGCAGACCGTCATACAGCGCGCTGCCGGTTTGCAGAAAACTTGGCAGCAACAGGTCGTTGTGCTGAACACGGGCAACCACTTCCCACAGGACCGCGAGCAAAATCAGGATCAGGCTTTTGCGCACCCAGCCCTGTTGCCAGAGGCGCTGACCCAGTGGCAGCTCACGTTCCAGCGGCACGCTTAGCAGCAATTCTTCCTGCATCTTGCGGCGGGTCAGCGCATCGAGGGCGGCGAAGGGTTCGTCCATCAAGAGGATTTTCGGCTGCATCGCCAACGCCCGGGCGATCGCTATACGCGCCTTCATTCCTCCAGACAGAGTATGCGGATAAGCATCGGCAAACGCCGCCAGACCGACCTTGTCCAGATGGTGCAGCGCTCGCTCCTCGGCCTCTTTGCGCTTGAGCGTCCTGGACGCCAGCAGCGGAAACATCACGTTCTGTTTGACGGTTTTCCACGGCGGCAACTGGTCGAATTCCTGGAACACCACGATCCGGTCCGGCCCCGGGGCATTAACGGTTTGCCCCTGAAGATGAATCTCGCCCTCACACGGCAGCCCGAACCACCCGCTGAGGCGTGCGGTATTCGAGGCTGACGTTGTCGACCGACAGGAGCGCTTGGGCTGCCGCGATCGGTTTGCTGACCGTGTGGCCTTGCAAAGGGGCGTTCATCTCGGTCAGCTCCCTTGCAGCGGTTTGGCGGTCAGCCGCCGCGCCCTTATCGTTCTGAGCAAACTCGGCGGCTTCCGTCAGTGCTTGGACAGACGCTTTATAGGTTTTCGGGTTTTCGTCGCGGAATTTCTCGGTGGCGAACAGCACCGTCGGCGAGTTCGGGCCGAGTACGTCATTGGAATTCAGCACAACGTGGACGTTAGGGTTTTCCAGCTCTTGATCCTGGTACGGCGGGTTGGAAAAGTGTCCGGTCAACTCGGTGCCGCCGGCAATCAAAGCCGCCGTGGCGTCGGGGTGCGGAACGGCGACGGTGTACTTGTCGAGGCGATTGAATTCCTTGTCGCCCCACTGCTTGGCGGCCGCGTATTGCAGGATGCGCGACTGCACCGACACGCCGACCGCCGGCACCGCGATGCGGTCCTTCTCGGTGAAATCGGCGATGGTTTTGACCTTGGGATTGTTGCTCACCAGGTAGTAAGGGAAGTTGCCGAGGGAAGCCACGGCTTTGACGTTCTGCTTGCCGTGGGTGCGGTCCCAGATGGTCAGCAGCGGACCGACGCCGGCACCGGCAAAGTCGATGGAACCGGAGAGCAGCGCATCGTTGACAGCGGCACCGCTGGAGAGCTGGGTCCAGTCGACCTTGATGTCGATGCCTTCCTGCTTGCCGTACTTCTCGATCAAGTTCTGATCGCGCACGACGTTGAGCAATCGGGTGGACCACTTCAGCGACCTGCGCCAGCTGTTCCGGTGTCAGCGTCGGGCGCCAGTTGCCTTCGAATTTGCTCTCGCTGTAGCGCGCGGTGTAAGCGTGCGCCGCCGATCGGCCTTCGACGGCTTTGCGCAGCGCTTCGGGCAGGTTGTCCCAGGCTTTGTGCATATCGGCGAAGAGCGTGTCGCCGCCTTCGGACGGCAGCTCTTGGGCGTGCAGCATCGAGCCCAGGCTTGGCAGCTCTTTATAGGAAAGGTCGGAATGCCAGAACTTGCCGGCGTCACCGAGGCCGATGGATTGGCCGTTTTCGATGATGTTGGAAACGATGAGAATTTCCGGATGCCCGGCCAGCAGGAATTGCTTGAGCACATGGATCTGCAACACGCCGAAACGGCGGCTGAAGGCGATGTGCTGCTCGGGGGTAATGCGTTGGTCGCGGAACACCACGACGTGATGATCCAGGTGCGCGCGGTGGATGCGGGCGAAGTCCGGATCATTGATCGGGCGGGACAGGTCGAGGCCGATGATTTCGGCACCGACGGCGCCACTGAACGGGCGGATGTCGAAGGTTTGCGGCGATGTTCGCGGCGCTTGGGGAAGCCGTTGCTGCAGACATAAATCACTCCCACGCACGGCACGCTCAAGGGCGCGCGCGTCGATCAAGAAACTCACGGAGGTCCCGTGTTGGTTCGTGTCGTGCGGCGCGCCGATTGGTCGGCAGGTACGCAGGAGGATGACTTTATAGATATAAGAACTGAAATTTAAATACCGTTAGCGAATAACGATATGGCTTTTGGAATGCGCCGTTCTTGAGGACGCTTTCGCGGGCAAGCCTCGCTCCTACAAGGTTTATGTCGTTCACATAATTGGCGTACGACACGAAACCCTGTAGATACTCTGTTCACGGTCAAGCTTTCGCGAGATGTTTTTCGCTAAAAAG
>NZ_JASBRE010000051.1 GCF_029960815.1 Pseudomonas sp. AL03 | reverse complement strand
AACCTGACGAGCCACTCGTTCAGTTTTATCTGGAGCACGCACACGAGGAATCGAGCGTGCTGTTGTTCAGCCCGGACTCGGCGCACGCCGTCGCTCAGCACTTACGCAAACTGCTGACCGTTGAATTGCCCGAAGGTCTGCCGGTGGTCCTGCGTCTGGCTGATGCGGCCGTGGCGCAGGCACTGTTCGGCAGCGGCGATCAGCGTTTGTTCGGTCCTCTTACCTGCGTAGTGATGGCCGACAGCGTCAGCGCCAATTGGCATCGCCATCAACCCCGACTGCCGGAATGCCTGGAACTGCCGACGCCCTATCGCCTGAGCCCTGAACTGAATGCAGCGCTGGACCGGGTTGATCGGCGCCGCGCGTTGCTCGAACTCGACGCACATTTGCTCAACTACTTTCCCGAACGCCATGGCGGCGAAACCGTGGCTCAGCGTTGGCCAATGCTTGAACAACTGGAGGCCGACGCCGGCGCCTTGGTCTTGAGCAGCCAATCTGAGCTTCTCCACTACGCCAACATCATGGCCTGGCTGGATGGCTCATCACTCGATCAGCACCCGCACATCAACCGATTGCTGCATACGCCGTCGCTGCAATCCCCCGGCGAGCGCATCGCGTTGGCCGCCGACCTGGCCCAGCGCTGGGCCAGTCAAGGGAGCCGCCCATGACCCACCCTGCCAACCTTGCTGCGGCCGCCGCCTCCAAAACCGCCATCGGCTCACCCGGTGCTTGCCCTTTGCGGCAAACCATGTGCAGTTGTTGCCCTTGCGTTACGGACTGGTGGAAAAGCCCGTCGACCCGAGTGCCGAACTGAAGCTGCCGTATGCCCTGACGACCCGCCCACTGGGCATCCGTTTGCTGCGCGATGGCTGGTTGTACGTCATCGACAGCGTGACTGGCCACCTGCACGAGTATCAGGTCCTCAACGGACTGGTCAGCGCCTTGCTGCACAAGGGCGCCAAGGTCGATAGTGATCTGCGCACGCCCATCGAAGAGCGTCCTGCACTGGTGTTTTCAAGACGCAGCACCTTGCATGTGACCTTCGCCGAAGTGCAATGGACGGCGGCCAAATGCACGCAAGTGCTCGACAGCTCCAACGAACGCGAACACTTCATGCAGGCCGTCGACCTCGGCCCGGTGCATTGCCAAACCGGTGGCGCGAACTTGCTGACGGTCGCGCAAGGCAAACAGTGGTTGGCAGAGATTGCGACCGATCCGGCCCGGCAGGCGCAAGCCGCACAAGACCGCGCGGAACAGGAAACCGAGTCGCCGTCGGACGCCGTTCTAATGCCGACGGTGCAGGTCCGCGATGCCCCCGAGCACGAACGTGAACCCTACTTATGGGAACAACCGCGGCGCTTTCGCGAGGCGCACATCGGCGAGTTTCTCGGGAGGGTGCGCCCGGCCTATCAGGACGACACGCTGTTCCTTGTGGTGCAGGATGACCTCGGCGTGCTGCGCGATCTGGCCGAGTATCAGGACACCGTGGTCGGCTGGGTCGACGACTGGAGCAATACCGACCACAACGAACGCGATTACCTGTTGGCGTGCTACATCGAGTCCCTGAGCCAGGTCAGTCCGGCGGACTTCGACAAGCTGGCCAATGCCAGCGACGACCCGGCGGTCAATGCGCTGCTTGTCGATCTGCAACAGTTGCCTGAACCAACCCGGGAAGACACGCGCAAAGCCTTGCTGGATTACCTGAACAAGGGCGGCAAGGTCGAGCCTGTCGACGTATCAGCCCCCCCGGAGCTGGTGCAGCTGCGCAAGGAAGCCCAAGCCGAAGTCCAGGAGACGCTCAAGTATCAGGGGGGCAATCCAGACATCACTGCACACAGGCGCGCCATTGACGACGCGGACCGCCGTTACTACACCCGCCAGCACTTTGCGATGGCCCCCACCGACTTCGTTGAGCAGCACCTCAAAACCCTGATCAAGCTCGGCAAGGAGCAAAACAAACGCATTGAGGACGTGATCGCGGGATCCAATATCACGGGCAAACGCGGGATCAACGATTTCATCGACCGCCCCGCCATGGATGACGCGTTGTTTCAGCACCGCGCAGACCTCGGGCGCTGGAACCGCTTGCTCGAACGCATCACCGCTGACCGTACGATGCTGGTATGTGCCGGGCGTTACCATCGTTCGGCCTGGTACTACGACGCGCACGAGCCGCGGCAATTGGCCGAGGTCTTCGCTGCCGAATACGCCTGTATCAAAGACATCTGCCGCAGCGACCATGCCAGTGAAGAGATGCTGGGTTACCTGGAAAAACACCCGGAGTTGACGCGATCCGCGTTTTACACCTTGCCGCTACGCGTTCGGCCTGAGCTGCTGGTGCAATACAGCGTGCTATCCAATGCTGGGACCGGCCTGTTCAGCAAGCTGCCCCATTGGTTGGAAACCCTGCGAAAAATCGAACAACCGCACCTGCCTGCGCTCGACGATTTGCCCGAACACACCCGCGCCATGGCCGACGCGGTGCAACACAGCTACAGCCCAGCGTTGAACCTGGGCCTGAGCCGCGCGCTGGAAGGCTTCGATCTGACGGCAGAGAAAGTCCCCGACCTCGACGAACTATTCCGCCATCTGCCCAAAGCGCTGCCGGCACGGATCCTCGATGCAGCGAAAAGCACCGGAGTGACGTTCACCGTCGCCACCCCGGCCGAATACACGGCGCTGCAAACCAACCTCAAGGAACTGCTCAGGGAGCGCGACTACCTGAAAACCCTGACCCGTGAACGTAACCAGCTCACCCACAACAAAAACCGCCAAGGGCATAAAACGCCGAGGGCGGTGGAGTTGCAGACCGAGATCGTTCGGGTGCGTGCGCAATTGACTCAACTCGAAGGCCGACTGGCGGGCGCGCTGAGCCCGATTGCTGAACTGCCGGATCAGTCGGTGCGCACATACGGCGCCACCCCGGCTCGGGCGGGGGTGACGGTGGTGTTTCCACCGGCGCAGCAGCAGGAGGTGAGGAGTTTGCTGAAGAACATTCGACTGGGGGTTCAGAGTGTGCCAAAGGCAGATTTGATCAAGAGCGAAGGGGTTGGGTTGTTGGTGTTTTTGGCGCAGACGGTGAATTTGGTGGTGGTTTATCGAGAGATGATGAGCCAGACCAAAGACGAAAAGAAACGTGCTGCTTTCTTCGCTGCGCTCGCCGCTACCGGTGCTGCTGGTTTCACCGCAGCTCAAAGCTTGGCAGACACTGCGCTGAAGGCACGCAGCGATAAGTTGGTCTGGGCAGCTCAACATCACGCCTTGGAGAGTGTGCATGTGCAGATGGGGAAGATGCATGTTGGGTTGGGCTTCTTTACCTATTTATTCGGTTTCGGGGCCTCTGTAATCAGCCTGAATACCCAACAGCAGAATTGGCAGCAAGCGACGCGCAGTGGCAACCGCGCGGCCCAAGGAAGCGCGGCTCTTGGCACAGTGGGTGCTGCCGGCATGACGGCCGTTAATACCTATGGCCTTAGCCATACCGTCCACGCCACTTTTAAAGTCCTGACAGCAAGGAATGCCGCGGCACGAACAGCCGCTTGGGCCGCCGCCGGAACACGTCTTTCAACAGTGTTTTTCCGGGTCAACCTGGCCGGTTTCTTGTTTACCGTACTGGAACTGGGCGGCACCTGGCTGTTCAACCGCTACAACATCAGCGCCCGCGATAAATGGTTCAAAACTACGCCACGGAGCCTGGATACCGATGAACGCGGTAACTACACCCTGGATGAGTGCCAACGTTATCTCGGCGATTTACTTCACGCCCCTTCTGCACAACTTGGCCTGAACAAACATGACTCATTGCTGAAGAACCTGTTTTTGCGCGCCAAACCCAGTGATATTCATCTGACGCTGCCGGGGGTGAAACTGAGCGACTTCCAGCCACCGTTAAGCGGTAAACCGTCTCACCGTTTGGGTATCGGTGCCCATCGGCTTTTCCGCCCACTCGAAAGCCGCGGTACCGCGCGTGAGCGCAAGGATGTGATCAGCGATGAAGTGACGGACAGCCTGCAGGTCGTGCAAGCAGACCCGCTGATTGTATGCCTGCAATATCCGCTGAATCGTAATGCTCCGATGGCGCCTGTGGTCGAGACACTGGAGCTGGGGGTGTGCGTGCAAATGTTGAACGCCAAAGGAGAATGGATCTCTCGCACTCACGTCATTCATCTCAATCCTCGGGGCGAAGGCCATTTCCCTTCGCTTCCGCCAAAATCAGTCACCGAGCATCCTCCGTTGTTACTGGTTGAAACCCACTTGCTGGAGTTGGCCGACGATGCCCAAAAACCTTGATAGCCCGATAGCTGTGCCGCACCTTGAGCCATCGCGCAAAGCGGGAGATGTCGAGCCCTTTCCGAGCGGGAAGATCACCTATCTCGCGCCGCTGCCGCTTCCAACACCGCTGCCGCCTCATGGCCCTCATATCGGGGAATTAAATGAGGTGTACATGGACTTCGGGTTGGGATCGCCGGAGGTATTCTCATGGCAAGTCATATTAGGCGGACCATTCAGTGGTGCATTTATGATTGCCTTCCTATTCCCTCTATTTACTGGGTTTCTTGGGGTTGTTTTTGGTTACGGCAGAGAAGCTATCTGGGACTCAATGACGGCTATATTCCACGAAGGTCATGGGTATGCGGCAGTAACCGGCTTCAGCACCCTATTCATCGGCCTCTGCGTCTGGCTCCACAACCACAACAAACGCGCCGAAATCATCCCCACCCGCTTCAACCGCCAACGCCGAGAAGTCTGTTTCATGCCCGAAGACGCCACCGAACCGGTCTTCGTCCCCTGGGAGTCCCTCTCGGCCTGGGTCATCGAAGCCCAGAGCGCCACCCAGTACGGCATCCGCCGCCAATACGGCATGGGCATCGGTTTCCAGCACGGTGAGATCCTGACCAGCGTCGAATTCCCCTGCGCCGGCCTGCCCATTGCCATCAGCCACTGGGAAGCGATCCGTGGCTACATGGAGTACGAAGTCAACGACCTCAAATCCATCCAGGACCCGCAAGACCTGCAAGGCCCCGACGACCCGCCTCACGAAGGCCTGCACACTTTCCACAACGCCCGCGCACGCCTGCATCAGCAAATCCGCGACGGTTCACGCAACCGGCTCTCGGGTTTTTTTTGGTACCTGTACCACGTCATGACGCTGTGGACGATTCCCAACTACCTGACCGAATGGGAAATCCGGCGCATCAACGCCATGGACCAACACACGTTGCCCGAGGCAATGCGCCAGTGGTCAGAGCCGTTGCCAAAGGACCAATGGGCAAAGCCAAGCGAAGAACTGCTGCGCATGAGCGAACAAGTACGGGCACTGCACAAGCGACAGCCAAGGCGAGCCATTGCCGAGATTTTTGCCGAGGTACAGCGCTTGAACCCCAGCAACAAACAACACGCATGAAACCGAGCGACTTCCCACAACCGTTAAGCGGTAAACCGTCTCACCGCCTAGGGATCGGCACCGCCTGTGGTCGATACACTGGAACTGGGGGTGTGCGTGCAAATGTTGAACGCCAAAGGAGAGTGGATCTCTCGCGCTCACATCATTCATCTCAATCCTCGGGGCGAAGGCCATTTCCCTTCGCTTCCGCCAAAATCAGTCACCGAGCATCCTCCGTTGTTACTGGTTGAAACCCACTTGCTGGAGTTGGCCGACCATGCCCACCAAGATTGATATGCCGATGCCTCCTCCACACCTTGAGCAATCCCGCAAAGCCGGAGATGTTGAGCCGTTTCTCAGCGGGAAAATCACTTATCTCGCGCCGTTGCCATTACCGACACCGCTGCCGCCGCATGGTCCTCACATCGGGGAATTAAATGACGTGTACATGGACTTCGGGATGGGATCGCCTCAAGTCTTTATGTGGCAGATAACATTGGGCGGGCCATTCAGCGGCGCATTTATGATTGCATTCCTGTTTCCCCTGATTGGCGGCTTCATGTTTTTTTTATTCGGGATGGGTTGGGACGATATTTCTCATGCCATACAAGGGATCTTCCATGCGTCCTACCCGCTAGCCATACAAACTGGCTTTTGGACCCTACTCATCGGCCTCGGCGTCTGGCACCACAACCACAAAAAGCGCCTCCACATCATCCCCACCCGCTTCAACCGCCAACGCCGCGAAGTCTGCTTCATGCCCGAAGACGCCACCGAACCTCTCTTCGTCCCTTGGGAATCCCTCTCGGCCTGGGTCATCGAAGCCCAAGGCGCCACCCAATACGGCATCCACCGCCAGTACGGCATGGGCACCGGTTTCCAGCACGGAGAGACGCTGACCAGCGTCGAATTTCCCTGCTTCGGTCTGTCCCTGGCCATCAGCCACTGGGAAGCGATCCGCGGCTACACGGAATACGAAATCCACGATCTCAAATCCATTCAGGACCCGCTAGACCTGCAAGTCCCCGACGACCCGCCGCACGAGGGTTTGCACACCTTCCACAACGCCCGTGCGCGCCTGCACCAGCAAGTCCGCGACGGTCAGCATGGTCGAGTGTCCGGCTTCTTCTGGTACCTGTACCACGTCATGACGCTGTGGACGATTCCCAACCACCTGACCGAATGGGAAATCCGCCGCCTCCAGAAAAAGGGCAACCAGGCGTTGCCCGAGGCGATGCGCCAATGGTCCGAGCCGTTATCGAAGGAACAATGGGCGAAGCCGAGCGAAGAACTTCTGCGCCTAAGCGCACAGGTTCGCGCCCTGCACAAACGTCAGCCGCGACGCCCGATCACCGAGATTTTTGCCGAGGTACAGCGTTTAAGTCCGACCGACAAACGTCGCGCTTGAATTGTTTTTTCAAGTTGGCTAACCGATTAACACCAGCGTCAGCCCCACAACGGTCGCCAACACCAGCGCCCAGCTCAACATCAAGCTGCGCCACAGGCGCGGTGCGTGGCGCATCTCCATGAAGCCGTCGGTGATCAGCCACGCCTTGCCGACCGCCACCAGCAAGATGGCAATCGACAGCAACCACGTCGCCCCGGCCTGCGCCAGCACCACGGTGCAGACGCTTAACGTCGCGAGCGCGGCCCAACAGACGAGCAAAAACCTGGAAACAGACATGAGAACCTCGTCAACTCAGCACATAGACCAGCGGGAAAAGCATGACCCAGATCAGATCGACCATGTGCCAATAGAGCACGCCGGATTCAAACCCACTGCGGTTGTCAGCGTCGCACAGGCGACGGCGAGAGCGCTCGGCCAGCCATCCGAGAATGACCATGCCGAGCACTACGTGGAGAAAATGAAACCCGGTAAGGATCCAGTAGAGGGTGAAAAACGTGTTGTGCTCAATGCCCAGCCCCGAGGTCAGCAAGTGCCGGTATTCCGTAAGTTTCAGCACCACGTAGACACTGGCGGCGAGCAACGCCATCAGCAGGAAGACGGCGCCGCGCCGGGACCGTGAGCGCCTGACTTGCTCTTGAGCCAGCGCGGCGAACAGCCCCGCGGTGAGCAGGCTCAGGGTCATCGCCAACCCGGTTGAGGTGTTCAGCAATAGACGGCTTTCACTGAACATCTGCGGCTTGAGTGCCTGGGTTACGGCGAACGTCAGGATCAGGATGGCGAACACCGACAGCTCGGCCAGAATGAAAAACCACATCGCCAGATCGCCCGGCAAGTGGCGACGCGAGACGCCCGAGGACTCAACCGAAGTGGACATCAACCACGTCCATCAGCGCGGCAACGGTCAGCGGATCATCACTCAGCGGCTCGGCCAGACAGGCCATGCAGGCCTCACGCGGGCTCATGCCGGAACGAATCATACGCGCGGTAAAAATCAGCAGTCGCGTTGAGGCGACCTCCTCCAGATCATGTTGATCGAGCCGCCGCAGCGCCTGGCCCAGCCGGACCACTTGCGCCGCCAGCGCGTTGTCCACCTGAGCCTCCCTGGCAACGATGCGCTCCTCATCGGCCACCGGCGGATAGCCGAAGCGCATCGCCACGAAGCGTTGCCGGGTGCTGGGTTTCATGCCTTTGAGCAGGTTCTGGTAGCCGGGGTTGTAAGACACCACGAGCATAAATGACGGCGGCGCCTTCAGCACTTCGCCGGTGCGTTCCAGGAACAGCTCCCGACGGTCATCGGCCAGGGGATGTAGCACCACCACGGTGTCCTGGCGCGCCTCGACCACTTCGTCGAGGTAACAGATGCCGCCTTCACGCACCGCGCGGGTCAGCGGTCCGTCCTGCCACCAAGTGCCCTGTGCTCCGATCAGATGGCGACCGATCAGGTCAGCCGCGCTCAGGTCATCGTGGCAAGCCACGGTGTACAGCGGCAGTTTCAGTCGATGGGCCATGTGCTGGACGAAACGGGTCTTGCCGCATCCCGTCGGGCCTTTGATCAGCACCGGCATGCCGTGTCGCCAGGCTTGCTCGAACAGCGCCTCCTCATTATTGAGCGGTTGATAAAAGGGTTCGATCGGGTGTTCGCAAGACTGGATTCGGTCCATGGGCTGCCTGTTCCAAAAGCGGATTCAAGCAACACGCTACGGGCCCCTGCGACAACCTGGCAAGGGAGATGGCCGGCAAACTTGATCGCCGTCAAGCGAGCATTGGCCTGCTCGGCATAGCCTTGCACGGCACTAAGAACCTGCGTTCTGCGCTGCCGTTTCAGCACATCGCAAAGGTCTTGCCTGAGGAGAAATGGAATGCTGATCAGCAATAGAAAAACGTTTGCTCTGACCCTTACCACGCTGTGTTCGGCACTGGCCCTGGCGGTGAGTCCTGCCGCCAGCGCCGAGGAGCCCGCCGCTGCTGCGGCCACCCCGCCCATGGTCAAAACCGCTGGTGCTCCCGACATGAGCCAGGCCGAGTTCGACTCATCAAAGGAAATCTACTTCCAGCGCTGCGCAGGCTGCCACGGTGTTCTGCGCAAAGGCGCCACCGGCAAACCGCTGACACCGGACATTACCCAGAACCGCGGACAACCGTTCCTGGAGGCGCTGATTACCTATGGTTCACCGGCAGGCATGCCGAACTGGGGAACGTCCAATGCGCTGACCAAGGATCAGATAACGTCAATGGCCAAGTTCATTCAGCACGCGCCGCCGACGCCACCGGAATGGGGCATGGCCGAGACGCTGAAGACCTGGAAAGTGTTGGTCAAACCCGAGGATCGTCCGAAGAAGCAGCTGAGCAAACTCAACCTGCCGAACCTGTTTTCGGTGACGCTGCGCGATGACGGCAAGATCGCCCTGATCGACGGTGACAGCAAAAAGATCGTCAAGCTGATCGAGACCGGCTACGCGGTGCACATCTCTCGAATCTCCGCCTCGGGTCGCTACCTGCTGGTGATTGGCCGGGACGCGCGGATCGACATGATTGACCTGTGGCCAGTCGAGCCGACCAAGGTCGCCGAGGTCAAAGTGGGCATCGAGGCGCGCTCGGTCGAGACCTCCAAGTTCAAGGGCTACGAAGACAAATACACCATCGCCGGCTCTTATTGGCCGCCGCAATTCACCATCATGGATGGCGAAACCCTGGAGCCGAAACAGATCGTTTCGACCCGCGGCATGACCGTCGACAAGCAGGAATATCACCCGGAACCCCGGGTCGCGGCGATCATCGCCTCCCACGAATGGCCGGAGTTCATCGTCAACGTCAAGGAAACCGGCAAGGTCATGCTGGTCAATTACCAGGACATCAAAAACCTCACCGTCACCTACATCGATGCCGCGCCTTTCCTGCATGACGGCGGCTGGGACAGCACGCACCGCTACTTCATGACCGCCGCCAACAACTCCAACAAGGTCGCCGTGATCGACTCCAAGGAGCGCAAATTGACCGCGCTGGTGGACGTCGGCAAAACCCCTCACCCAGGTCGCGGCGCCAACTTCAACCACCCGACCTACGGCCCGGTCTGGGCCACCAGCCACTTGGGTGATGACGGCATCTCGTTGATCGGCACCGACCCGACCAAACACCCGCAATACGCCTGGAAACAGGTCGCCTCACTCAAGGGCCAGGGCGGCGGTTCGCTGTTCATCAAAACCCACCCCAAATCCCGTCACCTGTACGTCGACACCACCCTCAACCCTGACACCAAGCTGAGTCAGTCGGTGGCGGTGTTCAACCTCGACAAGCTCGACGCCGGCTACACCGTGCTGCCCATCGCTGAATACGCGGGCATCAAGCAAGGCGCCATGCGTGTCGTGCAACCGGAATACAACAAGGCCGGCGATGAAGTCTGGTTCTCCGTCTGGAGCGGCCAGGCAGACGAGTCGGCGCTGGTGGTGATCGACGACAAAACACTGAAGCTCAAGTCAGTCATCAAGGACAAACGACTGATCACACCCACCGGGAAGTTCAACGTCTACAACACCCAACACGACATCTATTGAGCTCCATCAATGCAAGGAACCACCATGAAAAATACTCTGTTTTCACTGTTCGCCCTGACCGCTGCGCTGAGCGTGCAGCCGGCCATGGCCGAGGACGGGCTGGCGTTGTTCAAGAGCAAACCCTGCGCCGCCTGCCATTCCATCGACGCCAAGGTCGTCGGCCCTGCACTCAAGGATGTCGCGGCCAAGAACGCTGGCGTACCCGGGGCCGTGGACACCCTGGCTGGCCGCATCAAGAACGGCACACAAGGTAATTGGGGGCCGATGCCAATGCCGGCCAACCCGGTAACGGATGAAGAAGCAAAAATTCTCGCGACCTGGGTACTGACACTCAAATAACCGCCTGGAGGGCGTCATGATGGTTTATCGACACGCTGTGATTCTGGCGGCCCTCCTCCTCATTTGCGCAACTGCGGTTGCGGCGCCGGACGCCCAGCGTCAGGCACAACTCGAACACTTGCTGACCCAGGACTGCGGGGCCTGCCATGGGTTGCACCTGACCGGTGGGCTGGGTCCCGAACTGACGCGCGCAGCGCTGGCCGGCAAGTCCAGGGACAGCCTGATTGCCACCGTCACCCAAGGTCGGCCCGGCACCGCGATGCCCGGTTGGGCCCCGTTGCTCAGCCCCGGCGACATCCGGTGGCTGGTCGATCTTCTTCTCCAGGGATACCCCGCACCATGATCCGTTCAATCCTGCTGTCAGCGGCGACCGGGCTGTTGTTGTCCGCTTGCGTTCAGCCACCGTTGCGTGGCACCGGCGATCTGGGCGTGGTCGTGGAGCGCGCCACCGGTAGCGTACAAATCATCGAAAGCGACACCCACACCGCGCTGGCCCGACTCAAGGGTTTCGGCGACCTGTCCCATGCGTCAGTGGTGTTCTCCCGCGACCAGCGCTATGCCTATGTGTTCGGCCGCGACGGAGGGTTGAGCAAAATCGATTTGCTGACCCGGCGTATCGACCATCGTGTGATCCAGGGCGGCAACAGCATTGGCGGCGCCATCAGTCAGGATGGCAAGTTGATCGCGGTGTCCAACTACGTGCCCGGCGGGGTCAAGGTCTTCGATGCCGAAACCCTGCAGTTGGTGGCCGATATTCCGGCCACACCCCTGGCCGATGGCAGCAAGCGCTCCCGGGTGGTGGGCCTGGTCGACGCGCCGGGGCAACGTTTTGTCTTCAGCCTGTTCGATACCGGTGAGATCTGGACCGCCGATTTCAGTCAGGTCAGCACACCGCAGATCAGCCGTTTCACCAACATCGGCCAGCAACCCTACGACGCCCTGATTACCCCCGATGGGCGCTACTACATGGCCGGCCTGTTCGGTGAAGACGGCATGGCCCAACTCGACCTCTGGCATCCAGAGCGCGGTGTGCAGCGGGTACTCGGCGATTACGGACGCGGCCAGGCGAAACTCCCCGTTTACAAGATGCCGCACCTGGAAGGCTGGGCCGTCGCCGATCACCAGGCCTTCGTGCCCGCCGTTGGCCGTCATCAAGTGTTGGTGATGGATGCGCGCACTTGGCAGCAGACCGCTGTGATTCCGGTCGCCGGTCAGCCGGTGTTCGTCACGTCGCGCCCGGACGGTCGACAGCTATGGGTCAATTTCGCCTACCCGGACAACGATCGGGTTCAGGTCATCGACACCGAAACCCATGCCGTAGTCGCGGATCTGAAGCCGGGGCCGGCGGTACTGCACATGGAATTCACCGCGCGCGGTGACCAACTGTGGCTGTCGTTACGCGACGGCGATCAGGTTCAGGTCTGGGATCCGTACAGCCTGAAGCTGCTAAACACCCTGCCGGCCTCCGCGCCGAGCGGCATCTTCTTCAGCAGTCGCGCGCAGAAAATGGGGTATTGAAATGAACCTTGAGCTGCTCAGTCGCCAACTCATCGACCGCTTCCAGCACGGCATGCCGCTGTGCCCGGCACCGTACAAGGAGATGGCGCGGATCCTCGGTTGCCGCGAATCGCAAGTCATGGCCTGCCTGGAAGAAATGGATCAGGCCGGCACCCTCTCACGGATCGGCCCGGTGTTCGAACACAGCCGCGCCGGGGCCAGCACCCTCGCCGCCCTCGCCGTGCCCGCCGAACGCCTGCAACAGGTGGCCGATCGCGTCAGTCAGTACCCCGAGGTCAATCACAACTACGCACGGGAGCACTTCTACAACCTGTGGTTTGTGCTGACCGGCCCTGATCGCCAACACATCGACCGGGTGCTCAAAGAACTTGAGCACGACACCGGCCTCATGCCGCTGGACCTGCCGATGTTGACCGCCTACCGCATCGACCTGGGCTTTGCCCTGGGAGAAAACTCATGACATCTAGATTGAGCCCCAAACAAGCGCTGGCGCTGCGTCGGCACCTCGAAGGCGGGTTGCCGTTGGTAGCGCGCCCCTATCAGGCTCTCGCCGAACGGATAAACACCGACGAAAACCACGTGCTCGAGCAAATGCGCCAGTGGAGCGAGCAAGGGCTGTTTCGCCGTGTCGGCCTGGTGCTGCACCATCGCGCGCTGGGCTTTACCGCCAACGCCATGCTGGTGCTGGACATTCCCGATGCGCTGATCGACGAGGTTGGCCAGCGCCTGGGACGAGCGCCCGGCATTAACCTCTGCTATCAACGGCCCCGGCGCTTGCCGCAGTGGCGGTACAACCTGTTTTGCATGGTGCACGGGCGTCAACGTGAACAGGTGGAGGCGCAGATTCAGGCGTTGCTGGAAGACCATCTGCTGAGCGACCTGCCCCATCAACTGCTGTTCAGCACTCAGGTCTTCAAACAGTGCGGCGGCCGCTTTGCGCCCTCGCGCACAGGAGCACCGACCCATGGATGACCTCGACCGTCGTCTGATCAACCGCTTGCAATTGGGCCTGCCGCTGGTGCGCCACCCCTGGCAGGCATTGGCTCTCGAACTGGAGAGCAGCAGCACTGAACTGCTCGACCGACTGCATGCCCTGCTCGATGACGGCGTGCTCACACGCTTCGGCCCAATGTTTGACATCGAACGGCTGGGCGGCGCCTTCACCCTCGCCGCGCTGGCGGTGCCGGAAGAACGTTTCGACGACGTCGCCGAGCAACTGCATGGCATGCCCGAAGTGGCGCACAACTACCGACGCGAGCACGCCTGGAACATGTGGTTCGTGCTCGGCTGCGCGACCGAACATGCCATCGCCGAGACGCTGCAGCGCATCGAAACCCTGACCGGCCTGCCGCTGCTCAACCTGCCCAAAGAGGAGACTTACCATGTCGGTCTGTATTTCCCGGTCTGAAGACACCCTCGCCCAGCGGCTGATCGCGTTGACCCAGGCCGGTCTGCCGTTGCTGGACGACCCTTGGGCCTGGCTCGCCGAACAGCTGGAACTAAGCATCGAATCCACCCTGGATCTGCTCAAGCGATTGCAGGCCGAGGGCGCGATTCGGCGGATCGCCGCCGTGCCCAATCACTACCGACTGGGCTATCGCCACAACGGCATGACGGTCTGGGATGTGCGCGACACCGACATGCCGCGCCTCGGCGCGCTGATCGGCGCGCAACCCTTCGTCAGCCACTGCTATCGCCGCCCGCGCCGAACCGACTGGCGTTACAACCTGTTCGCCATGGTTCATGGCCGCAGCAGCGATGAAATCAACAGCTACCGCGAGCACCTGCGCTACTTGCTGGGCGACGCCTGTGCCGCCGACGAGATGCTGGTGAGCAGCCGTATCCTGAAAAAAACCGGCTTGCGTTTAACGCCAGTCAGCTCAACGCAGACCTTGTAGCAGCTGGCGAAGCCTGCGTTCGGCTGCGAAGCAGTCGTGAAACCTGTGTGCGAGGTTTATCTGAAACACCGCATCGCCTGATTTCACGACTGCTGCGCAGCCGAACGCAGCCTCGCAAGCTCGACAGCTGCTACGGGCATTAGGCTTGCGTTTGCCTATCGCTTTGCGCTGAACACACCCTGACTCAAGGAGAGTTGCATGTTGAGGATCAGCCAATACCTGCGGGCGCTGGCCGGCCAGGCGCCTGCGCCCAGAACCCGTCCACCGGGCAGCAACCGCCCGCCAGTGGTGATCTGGAACCTGCTCAGGCGCTGCAACCTGACCTGTAAACATTGCTACGCCACCTCCGCCGACAGTGTCTTTCGCGACGAACTGGATACGGCCGCCGCGCTGACCGTGATCGACGACCTGCACGATGCCGGGGTGAAGGTATTGATCCTTTCGGGTGGCGAACCGCTGCTGCGCGAGGATCTGTTTGTGCTCAGTGCCTACGCCCGAGCCAAGGGTTTCTTTGTGGCCTTATCCACCAACGGCACGCTGATCGATGAGCAGAACATCGCGCAGATCAGCGCGGCGAATTTCGACTACGTCGGGATCAGCATCGATGGCCTGGAAGCCACCCATGACGCCTTCCGCCAACTCAAGGGCAGCTTCGCCCGTTCCATGCAGGCGATCCGGCTCTGTCGCGAACAGGGCATTCGCGTCGGCCTGCGCACCACCCTGACCCAGGAGAACCATGCGCAGCTGCCCCAGTTACTGGCGCTGATGCGCGAGTACGACGTGCAAAAGTTTTACCTGTCGCACCTCAACTACAGCGGTCGCGGCAAACGCAGTCGCAAACTCGACGCACAACAGCAGATGAGCCGCGAGGCCATGACGCTGATCTTCGAGCGCGCCTGGGCAGACATCCAACAGGGTCGCGACAGCGATTTTGTCAGCGGCAACAACGATGCCGACGCCATTCTCCTGCTGCAATGGGCCGGCCTTCGTCTTCCCGAGCATTACCCCCGTCTGGAAAACATGCTCCGTGCCTGGGGCGGCAACGCCTCCGGCAGCGGCATTGCCAACATCGACAACACCGGCGAAGTGCACCCGGACACCTACTGGTGGCAGCACTCGGTGGGCAATGTCCGGCGCACACCCTTCCGCACGCTGTGGCTGGACCAGCCGGATGCCCTGCTGTTGCGCTTGCGTGAGCATCCCCGCGCCGTCGGCGGCCGCTGCGCCCAATGCCGCTGGTTGCACATCTGCAACGGCAATACCCGCACGCGCGCCTGGGCCGAGGGTGACCTCTGGGGCCAGGACCCTGGCTGCCACCTCAGCGATGACGAAATCGGTGTGCCTCCGTCAACGACCATTCCTTGCATCACCCACTGAATAGCCCGTCCGGCCAACCACCTGACAAAGGCTGGGGCCGGCCAACCTGATGAAGCACCAAGGACGTCCCATGCCTCCATCGATTGCTCTACCGGCCACCCTTCAGTCCCCGTTCAGACCGGGCGAAGTTGCCCTGGTCGGCGCTGGCCCCGGCGATCCACGCCTGCTGACCTTGCGCGCCTGGAGTCTGTTGATGCAGGCCGACGCCGTGGTCTATGACCGGCTGATCAGCCCCGAGCTGCTGACGTTGATCCCCCTCACCTGCGCCCGGCATTACGTCGGCAAGGCCAGCGGCTGTCACAGCCTGCCCCAGGAACAAATCAACGAACTGCTTGCCGACCTCGCCGATCAAGGACAGCGCGTGGTCCGGCTCAAGGGCGGCGACCCGTTTATCTTTGGCCGTGGCGCCGAGGAACTGGAGTACCTGCTGCAACGCGGTGTTGACTGCCAGGTCGTGCCGGGGATTACCGCCGCGTCAGGCTGCAGCGCGTACGCGGGCATACCGTTGACCCACCGCGACCTGGTCAATTCCTGCCGATTCATCACCGGCCATTTGCAACGTGATGGTGAGTTGTCGCTGCCCTGGAGCAGCCTCGCCGACAGTAGTCAGACGCTGGTGTTTTACATGGGGTTGTCGAACCTGGGGCTCATCGCTCAACGCTTGATCGAAGCCGGGCTGTCGGCCGATACACCGGCGGCGCTGATCAGCAACGGCACGCGTCCCGACCAGCACGTCGCCCGTGGCAAGCTGCACCAATTGCCGACCCTGGCGCTGGATTGTCCACCGGGCATTCCGACACTGACGGTGATCGGCACCGTGGTCGATCTGTTTGCCGCAGAACAACTGGAATACCCGGCGCGGCTTTACCCGGCTCAAGCACTGCAACGCCATGCCAAGGTGGCGACATGAGGCGCAGGGTCCTTGCCCAGGTGCTATGGGTCAGTGCGGCGCATGCCAGCGCAGCGGTTCCACTCCCGGGCGCGGCACTTGAACAGGCCGCGCAAAACTATCAGCAGCATTGTCAGAGCTGTCACGGCATTAACCGTCTCGGCGGTGCGGGGCCGGCGTTGTTGCCGGAGAGTCTCAGCCGAATCAAACCGGATGAAATTCGCCGCGTGATCCAGAACGGCCGCCCCGCAAGCCAGATGGCCGGCTATGCCAATGTATTCAGCCCCGCGCAGATCGACGCGCTGGTGGACTACCTTCAACAACCGCCCGCCATCCCGCCCACCTGGAGCAATGACGACATTCTCGGCAGTCACTCGATACTCGCGGATCTCAGCAAACTGCCCACCACGCCCCAGCATGGCGCCGACCCGCTGAACCTGTTCGTGGTGGTGGAAGCCGGTGACCATCACATCGACATCCTCGACGGTGACCGCTTTGAGGTGCTGGCGCGGTTTGCGTCGCACTTTGCCGTGCATGGCGGACCGAAATTCTCGCCGGACGGGCGATTCGTCTACTTCGCCTCCCGTGACGGCTGGATCAGCCTGTATGACTTGCACAACCTGAAACTGATCGCCGAGGTTCGCGCCGGGCTCAACACCCGCAACCTGGCGGTGAGCAAGGATGGACGCTGGGTGCTGGTGGGCAACTATTTGCCCGGCAACCTGGTGGTGCTCGATGCCCGCGACCTGTCGCTGGTCAAAACCATTCCCACGATCGGTCAGGACGGCACCGCGTCACGGGTCAGCGCGGTCTACTCCGCCCCGCAGCGCGACAGCTTTATCGTGGCGCTCAAGGACGTCAAGGAAGTCTGGGAACTGTCCTGGGCCGGCACTCCAGATTTCGTACCACGACGAATCCGCGCCGAGGATGTGCTGGACGATTTCTCCTTTTCACCGGACTACAAGCAACTGCTGGCCACCTCGCGCAAGGCCCAGGGCGGTCAGGTGATCGACCTCGACAGCGGCAAGGTAGTCACCGACATACCGCTGCCGGGCATGCCGCATTTGGGGTCGGGGACCTATTGGAAACGTAACGGTGAGTGGGTGTTCGCCACGCCGAATATCAGCAAGGGGCTGATCTCGGTCATCGACTTCAAGACCTGGAAACTGATCAAGGAAATTCCGACCCTGGGGCCGGGTTTCTTCATGCGCAGTCACGTCAACTCACGGTATGCCTGGAGCGACGTTTTCTTCGGGCCCGACAACGATGCGATCCACCTGATCGACAAACAGACCCTGGAGATCGCCCATACCTTGCGCCCGATGCCTGGCAAGACCGCCGCTCACGTCGAGTTCACTCGTGACGGCCGTTACCTGCTGCTGAGCATCTGGGCCACCGACGGCGCGCTGATCGTGTACGACAGCAACACCCTCAAGGAGATCAAACGCATTCCGATGAACAAACCCTCGGGCAAGTACAACGTCGGCAACAAGATCGAGTTTGCCGAGGGGACGTCGCACTAGCTCTTGTACCCCTACGCACTCCCTGCAGCAGCTGCCGAAGGCTGCGTTCGGCTGCGTAGCAGTCGTAAATCCTACCTCCTCGGTAAACCTGACACACCGCAGCGACTGATTTTACGACTGCTTCGCAGCCGAACGCAGCCTTCGGCAGCTGCTACGGACCGCGTAGCGCTTCTGATCGTTCCCATGCGTGGGAACGATCAGTGTCGGAACGGTTCCTGTTGCTTTGCTTTGGTTTTTGATCTTGATCTGCCCCGTCGGAAGGCCGAGCGCAGGTTCTGCGCAGTGGGCACCGCGGCAAGGATGCCGCGGTAGCCGCACCCGGCCCAGAGTGTGTCAAAACACCCAAGCAAACCCTTGCTATGATTCCCCAGG
>NZ_JASBRE010000050.1 GCF_029960815.1 Pseudomonas sp. AL03 | reverse complement strand
ACGCATCAAAAACAGTATTGCAGAAAAGGGGGTAACCATAGATGTGGGAGCGAGCCTGCTCGCGAAGGCGTCGTCACATTCAACATTATCGTTGACTGTCAGACCGCTTTCGCGAGCAGGCTCGCTCCCACATGGGGTGTTGCGTAAGGCTTAAGACTGTTTTTCGAACTTCAGATCCCACACGCCATGCCCAAGACGTTCGCCGCGGCGTTCGAACTTGGTGATCGGGCGCTCGGCCGGGCGCGGGACGCATTTGCCGTCTTCGGCCAGGTTGCGGTAACCCGGCGCAACGTTCATCACTTCCAGCATGTACTCGGCGTACGGTTCCCAGTCGGTGGCCATGTGCAGCACACCGCCGACCTTTAACTTGCTGCGTACCAGTTCAGCGAACGACGCCTGAACGATACGGCGCTTGTGGTGACGGCTCTTGTGCCACGGGTCCGGAAAAAACAGCATCAGGCGATCGAGGCTGTTGTCGGCCACGCAGCGGTTGAGCACTTCGATCGCATCGCAATCGTAGACGCGCAGGTTGGTCAGGCCTTGAGTCAGCACGCCATTGAGCAGCGCACCAACACCCGGACGGTGCACTTCCACGCCGATAAAATCCTGTTCCGGCGAGGCCGCGGCCATTTCCAGCAGCGAATGACCCATGCCGAAGCCGATTTCCAGGGAGCGCGGCGCCGAACGGCCGAACACCTGATCGAAGTCCACCGGCGCATCGGCCAGCGGCAGGACGAACAGCGGCGTGCCCTGCTCCAGCCCTTTTTGCTGGCCTTCGGTCATGCGTCCGGCGCGCATCACGAAACTTTTGATGCGGCGGTGTTGGCGCTCTTCGCCTTCTTCCGTCTGGATTGGCGTGTCGTTTGATTCAGTCATCAATGGCTCTTACTTGATCAGACCATCCAGCGGCGAGGAGGCGCTGGCATAGAGTTTTTTCGGCATGCGGCCGGCGAGGTAGGCCAGGCGGCCTGCAACGATGGCGTGTTTCATGGCTTCAGCCATCATGATCGGCTGCTGGGCATGGGCGATGGCCGAGTTCATCAGCACCGCTTCGCAACCCAGTTCCATGGCGATGGTGGCGTCGGAAGCGGTACCGACACCGGCATCCACCAGCACCGGAATCTTGGCTTCTTCGAGGATGATCTGCAGGTTGTACGGGTTGCAGATCCCAAGGCCCGTGCCGATCAGACCGGCCAGCGGCATCACCGCGATGCAGCCGATTTCCGCCAGTTGACGGGCGATGATCGGGTCATCGCTGGTGTAAACCATCACGTCGAAACCTTCCTTGACCAGTACTTCGGCGGCCTTGAGGGTCTCGATCACGTTAGGGAACAGGGTTTTCTGGTCCGCCAGCACTTCCAGCTTCACCAGGTTGTGGCCGCCGAGCAGCTCACGGGCCAAGCGACAGGTGCGCACAGCCTCGGTAGCGTCGAAGCAACCGGCGGTGTTAGGCAGGAAGGTGTAGCGATCCGGCGACAGGACTTCGAGCAGGTTCGGTTCGCCCGGGTTCTGGCCGAGGTTGGTGCGGCGCACGGCGAATGTGACGATCTCGGCACCCGAGGCTTCGATGGCCAGGCGGGTTTCTTCCATGTCGCGGTACTTGCCGGTACCTACCAGCAAACGCGACTGGTAAGTACGACCGGCCAGGACGAAGGGCTTGTCGCTACGAACGATGCTCATGGGAAATCCTCTGTAGGGGTGAGGTTCTTGCAGAATTCTGTGCCCTTGCGGGCCGGGCGACTAGCCGCCGCCGATGGCGTGTACCACTTCGACATTGTCGCCGTCGTTCAGCGTGGTGTCGGCATGCTGGCTGCGCGGGACGATATCCAGATTGAGTTCGACCGCCACCCGGCGTCCGGTCAGATCCAGACGGGTCAGCAGGGCCGCAACGGTTTCGCCGTCGGGCAGTTCAAGGGATTCGCCGTTCAACTGAATGCGCATACCGAATGCCGCCATCATTTTTAGGGGCTGGCATTCTAGCCCGATCAGTCTAGGTGACCCAAGCCATTCGTCTTGAAACTAGATTCAGTAGGAGCGAGGCTTGCCCGCGAAGGCGTCGTGTCAGGCGATGTCTATGCTCAATGAACTGACGCCTTCGCGGGCAAGCCTCGCTCCTACAAGGTCAGCTCAACCGCCAGGCGGCAAGCCCCAGGCAGAACCAGCCCACCAGAAATGCCAGCCCGCCGAAGGGGGTGATGATCCCTAACTTGCTGACGCCGGTCATGGTCAACAGGTACAGACTGCCGGAGAACAGCAGAATGCCGATGACAAACGATGCACCCGCCCACGTGATCAGACGACCGGGAATCTGCGTGGCCAGCAATGCCACGCCCAGCAAGGCCAGGGTGTGCACCAATTGGTAGGTCACGCCGGTGTGGAAGATCGCCAGGTATTCGGGCGTCAGACGGTTTTTCAGGCCGTGGGCGGCGAACGCGCCAAGGGCAACGCCGGTGAAGCCGAAAAAAGCGGCCAGCATCAGAAAGCCACGCAGCATGAAGAACTCCAGTCAGACTCGATCAACAGGGTCTGTATAATGGCCCGCTCAACGGGTTCGGCCAAGCCATCTCTATGCTGCGTTTATTTTTGCGACGATTCACGAAGGCCCTGCTCTGGTTCGCGGGTGGCAGCGTATTGCTGGTTCTGATTTTTCGCGTGGTACCTCCACCGGGGACGGCCTTGATGGTCGAGCGCAAGGTCGAATCCTGGTTCGACGGCGAACCCATCGACCTGCAACGCACCTGGAAACCCTGGGATGAAATCTCCGATGACCTGAAAGTCGCGGTGATTGCCGGCGAGGATCAGAAATTCCCGGAGCATTGGGGTTTTGACTTTGGCGCGATCCAGGCTGCACTGGCCCACAACGAGCTCGGCGGATCGATTCGCGGCGCCAGCACCCTGAGTCAGCAGGTCTCGAAGAATCTGTTTCTGTGGTCCGGCCGCAGCTGGTTACGCAAAGGCCTGGAAGCCTGGTTTACCGGGCTGATCGAAGTGCTCTGGCCCAAGCAGAGAATTCTCGAGGTGTACCTCAACAGCGTTGAATGGGATGACGGTGTGTTTGGCGCCGAAGCAGCGGCCAGGCATCACTTTGGCGTCGGCGCTCGCTCGCTGTCCCGGCAGCAGGCCAGTTCGCTGGCTGCGGTGCTGCCTAACCCGCGCGTTTGGAGTGCCGGTCATCCAACCAACTATGTCGCACGGCGAGCGGGATGGATTCGGCGGCAGATGAGTCAGCTCGGTGGTGACAGCTACCTTGCTGGGCTTAATGAATCGCGCCGCGCACCTTGGGCACAGTGACTTTTTGATGCACAAACAACAACGCCCCGATCAATGATCGGGGCGTTTTTTGTTGCCGGGCGCGCAGGTTAAGCGGCGATCGACACCTTGAGCTTGTTCATCGCGCTCTTCTCGAGCTGACGAATACGCTCGGCCGACACGTTGTACTTCTGCGCCAGGTCGTGCAGCGTAGCTTTTTCTTCTGCCAGCCAGCGCTGGTAGAGGATGTCACGGCTGCGGTCGTCCAGCACTTCAAGCGCTTCGTGCAGGTTGTGGTTCGAGTTGTCGCTCCAGTCAGCCTCTTCCAGTTGACGGGCCGGGTCGTACCGGTGGTCTTCCAGATAGTTGGCCGGCGATTGGAAAGCGCTGTCATCGTCCGCTTCCGCGGCCGGGTCGAAGGCCATGTCATGACCGGTCAGGCGACTTTCCATCTCGCGCACTTCCCGAGGCTCTACACCGAGGCTTTCCGCCACACGGTGGACTTCCTCGTTGTTCAGCCACGCCAGACGCTTCTTCTGGCTGCGCAGGTTGAAAAACAGCTTGCGTTGAGCCTTGGTGGTCGCGACTTTCACAATGCGCCAGTTGCGCAGAATGAACTCGTGGATTTCCGCCTTGATCCAGTGCACGGCAAAGGACACCAGGCGTACACCCATTTCCGGGTTGAAGCGCTTCACTGCCTTCATCAGGCCGACGTTGCCTTCCTGAATCAGGTCGGCCTGAGCCAGACCGTAGCCGGAATAGCTACGGGCGATATGTACAACAAAACGCAGGTGGGCGAGCACCATCTGCCGAGCCGCCCCCAAATCCTGCTCATAATAGAGACTCTCGGCCAGTTCACGCTCCTGCTCCGGCGTCAGCAACGGAATGCTGTTCACCGTGTGCACATAGGCCTCCAGGTTCGCACCCGGGACCAGAGCATATGCAGGTTGCAAAGAATTGGTCATACGAAAAAACCTCCGACTTACATAACTCGTGCAGTTCAGCACTGCGAAAATTGACCGGAAACCGAAAGACAAGTTCCCATAAACGCTGAAAGGTCAATACGAGCAAAATGATACTACTTAGGCGCAAGCTCCCTCAGGTGGCGTGCGACTGCAATCCATGCACCGATATACCCCAACAGCACCGCGCCAAGCAAGAGCGACAGACCATCTGCAACTGGCACTCCGGCCAGCGCGAAATCACTGCCGTACAAGCCGGCCAGCCCCACCACCGCATCGTTCAGCCAATCAAGGCCAAACGCCAATACGCCCCAGGAAAGAATCCCAGCACCGAAGCCATATAGCGCACCCATATACAGAAAGGGCCTGCGCACATAGCTGTCAGTGCCGCCGACGAGTTTAATCACTTCTATCTCTGTGCGGCGGTTTTCAATATGAAGACGAATGGTATTGCCTATCACCAAAAGTAATGCAGAAACCAAAAGCACGGTCAGACCGAAGACAAAACGGTCGCCCAGCTTGAGGATCGCTGCCAGACGCTCGACCCAGACTAGATCAAGTTGCGCCTGTTGTACCTTCGGCAACTCAGAAAGTTTTTGTCTTAATGCTTCAAGCGCGGGCTTGTCGACTTCATTCGGCGTCACCAGAACCACGCCTGGCAGCGGGTTCTCCGGCAGCTCCTTGAGCGCCTCGCCCAGACCGGACTGCTGCTGAAACTCTTCCAGCGCTTGATCGCGGCCGACATATTCAGCATCGGCGACGCCGGGCATCCCCTTGATCTGCTCGCGCAGCGACTCACCCTCAGCGGGGCTGGCCTCGATTTGCAGGTACAGGGAAATCTGCGCCGCACGTTGCCAGGAACCGCCGAGGCGTTCGACGTTACTTAGCAAAAGTGACAGGCCCATGGGCAAACTCAGAGCCACCGCCATCACCATGCAGGTAAAGAAGCTACCGATTGGCTGCTTGCCCAAACGACGCAAGCTATCGAGCAGACTGGCCCGATGACTCTCGACCCAGGCGCGGAACAACGTGGCGAAGTCCGGACCGTCGTCATCGTCGCGTTTTTTCTTCTGCGGCTGCGGATCGGCGGCCTTGGGGGCCACGCGCTCGGAAACCTTGGGGCTGCGTGTCGCACTCATACGCCAGCCTCCCCGTCGCCGATCAATCGGCCGCGCTGCAGCGTCAGCATGCGGTGACGCATACGGGCGATCAGCGCCAGGTCGTGACTGGCAATCAGCACGCTGGTGCCCAGACGGTTGATGTCTTCGAACACGCCCATGATTTCTGCCGCCAGACGCGGATCGAGGTTACCAGTCGGCTCATCTGCCAGCAGCAAGGCCGGGCGGTGAACGATGGCGCGGGCGATGCCGACGCGCTGTTGTTGACCGGTGGACAGGTCGCCAGGGTACAGATCGGTCTTGTCCGAGAGCGCTACGCGCTCCAGGGCCGAATCCACGCGCTTGGCGATCTCGGCCTTGGACAGTCCAAGGATCTGCAAGGGCAGCGCGATATTGTTGAACACCGTGCGATCGAACAGTAACTGGTGGTTCTGGAACACCACGCCGATCTGCCGGCGCAAGTACGGGATCTGCGCATTGCTGATAGTACTCAGGTCTTGACCGGCCAACAGCAACTTGCCGGTGGTCGGACGTTCCATCGCCAGCAGCAGGCGCAACAAGGTGCTTTTACCGGCGCCAGAGTGGCCGGTCACAAACAAAAACTCGCCCCGACGGACTCGAAAGCTCAGCTCATGCAAGCCGACGTGACCGTTCGGGTAGCGCTTACCGACCTGCTCGAAACGAATCATGAACGCTCCCGCTCGGCAAACAGTGCCTGGACAAAGGGTTCTGCTTCAAAAGTACGCAAATCATCGATGCCTTCACCGACGCCGATGTAGCGAATGGGCAAGCCAAACTGCTTGGCGAGGGCGAAAATCACCCCACCTTTGGCGGTGCCGTCGAGCTTGGTCAGCGCCAGGCCGGTCAGTTCGACGGTCTGGTTGAATTGCTTGGCCTGACTGATCGCGTTCTGCCCCGTACCAGCATCGAGCACCAATAGCACCTCGTGAGGCGCATCGGCGTCGAGCTTGCTGATAACCCGGCGAACCTTCTTCAGCTCTTCCATCAAATTGTCTTTGGTGTGCAGACGACCGGCGGTGTCGGCGATCAGCACGTCGATGCCACGGGCCTTGGCCGCTTGCACGGCATCGAAAATAACCGAAGCCGAGTCAGCGCCGGTGTGCTGGGCGATGACCGGGATCTTGTTGCGTTCGCCCCAGACCTGCAATTGCTCGACGGCGGCGGCGCGGAAGGTATCGCCGGCCGCGAGCATGACTTTCTTGCCTTCAAGTTGCAGCTTTTTCGCCAGTTTGCCGATGGTGGTGGTCTTGCCGGCGCCGTTGACGCCGACGACCAGAATCACGAACGGCTTGCTCTGCGAAGTGATTTTCAGCGGTTGCTCGACGGGCTTGAGCATCGCCGCCAGTTCCGCTTGCAGGGATTTGTACAGCGCATCGGCATCGGCCAGTTCTTTACGGGCAACTTTCTGGGTCAGATGCTGAATGATCACCGACGTCGCCTCGACGCCAACGTCGGCGGTCAGCAAGCGGGTTTCGATGTCTTCAAGCAGCTCGTCATCGATGATCTTCCTGCCCAGGAACAGGCTGGCCATGCCTTCGCCGATGCTGGCGCTGGTCTTGGACAAGCCTTGTTTCAGGCGGGCGAAGAAACCGGCTTTGGTTTCTTCGGTACGCGCAGGCTCGGCAGGCGCTTCGACGGGAGCGACAGGTGCGGCGGCAACGGGAGCGACAACCGGTGCGGGTGCTGGAGCAACCGGAGCAACAAATGCAGGAACGACAGGCTCCGGGACCACGAACGCAGGCTCGGCCATGACAACTGGCGCGACAACCGGCTCAACCACTGGCGCCTGAACGGGCTCCGGAGCAAATGCGCTCGGCGCTGGAATCGGCGGCGCAACGTGCGGCGCCAGCTCATCTTCGACCAATGCCACCGGCTCTTCCGCCACAGGCAAGGTCAGCCACGGCTCTGCGGTTGGCGCCAGCGGCAGCTCAACCACCAGTTCAGTTTCAGGCTCAACCTCAACTATCGGTTGCAGCACCGGCTCAGCGATCGGCAAGACAACCGGCGCGGGCTCTTCTTCTATGACCGGCGCAGGCGTTGGCTCAGGAAGTGGCTGTGGCTGTTCGACGACGGGTTCCTGCGGCTTTTTGCGCAGCCATCCGAACAGGCTTTTCTTCTCACCAGCCTCAGCTGGGGCTTTCTTGTCGTCGTTGGAACCAAACATGGAGGACGGCTATCTCACGGTAGCGACGCGCCAAAGGGCGCCCCGGCAAATAAATATTCGATGCAGAACAGACTGCGATTGACCCAGCTTGTTCACGCGCAACATTTTGTCGAGGTGCAAACAGCACCTCAAAGGTTGACTAATACGAAGGACTGGAACGGCATCGTCGGCGAAAACGCAGAGTTTAGCTGACAAACTCAAATCTTTAGCCGTAAACCCAAACAACCTGCTGACCGATCAAAGGCCTGATAGGCGTGGCCGCCAGTAAAACGGATCAGTATCCTAGCACCCTCTCGCCCGCCGACGCTAAGACCAAGCGGGCAGCTCAACAGGTTAAAAAACGAATGAATGCTTTAGCCCGCCGCGCTGCAGGCCTGCTGCTCAGCACAGTTTGTCTGCCCCTCTCGGCCCTGGCTGCCGATCCACAACCCACTCACGAATTCACCCTCGATAACGGCCTGAAGGTCGTCGTGCGCGAAGACCACCGTGCGCCGGTGGTGGTTTCCCAAGTCTGGTACAAGGTCGGCTCAAGCTACGAGACCCCGGGTCAGACCGGTTTGTCCCACGCACTGGAACACATGATGTTCAAGGGCAGCGAGAAAGTCGGCCCCGGCGAAGCCTCGCTGATCCTGCGCGACCTCGGCGCTGAAGAGAACGCGTTCACCAGCGACGATTTCACCGCTTATTACCAGGTGCTGGCCCGTGACCGTCTGGGCGTGGCCTTCGAGCTGGAAGCCGACCGCATGGCCAGCCTGCGTCTGCCGGCCGACGAGTTCGCCCGCGAGATCGAAGTCATTAAAGAAGAACGTCGCCTGCGCACCGACGACAAACCAATGTCCAAGGCCTACGAACGCTTCAAGGCCATGGCCTACCCGGCCAGCGGTTACCACACGCCGACCATCGGCTGGATGGCTGACCTCGATCGCATGAAAGTCGAGGAGCTGCGCCACTGGTACCAATCCTGGTACGTGCCGAACAACGCCACACTGGTCGTGGTCGGCGACGTGACCCCGGATGAGGTCAAAACCCTGGCCCAGCGCTACTTCGGCCCGATCGCCAAACGTGATGTGCCACCGGCGAAAATCCCGCTGGAACTGGCCGAACCTGGCGAGCGGCAGATCACCCTGCACGTGCAGACCCAACTGCCAAGCCTGATGCTGGGTTTCAACGTGCCAAGCATCGCCACCGCCGAAGACAAACGTTCGGTGAATGCCTTGCGCCTGATCTCGGCCCTGCTCGACGGCGGCTACAGCGGACGCATCCCGACACAACTGGAGCGCGGCGAAGAGCTGGTGTCCGGCGGTTCGTCGAGCTACGACGCCTTTACCCGTGGCGACAGCCTGTTCACCTTGTCGGCTACGCCCAATACCCAGAAAAAGAAAACCATGGCCCAGGTCGAAGCCGGTTTGTGGAAGCTGCTTGAACAGCTGAAAACCACCGCGCCGTCCGCTGAAGAGCTGGAACGCGTCCGCGCACAGGTCATCGCAGGCCTGGTCTACGAGCGTGACTCGATCACCAGCCAGGCCACCGCCATTGGTCAATTGGAAACTGTTGGCCTGTCGTGGAAGCTGATGGACACCGAACTCGCCGACCTGGAAAGCGTGACCCCGCAAGACATCCAGAACGCCGCCAAGCTGTATTTCACCCGCGAACGTCTCAGCGTCGCCCATGTATTGCCAGAGGAGACGACTCATGAGTGAGCGTAAAAAACCGCGCTTGGCCCTGATTGGCCTGATCGCTGTCGCATTGATCGGGTCTGCAGCTTTTTACTTCTCGAAGACCGACGAATCCAAGGCCAGCGAAGCCCTCGACAAGGCCAAGGCCAGCCAGAAGCTGCAATCGCTGGCAGAACTCGACGGCAAGGCGCCAAGCCACCGCACCTTGGACGTGCAGACCTGGAAAACCGCCGAAGGCGCCAAGGTGCTGTTCGTTGAAGCCCGGGAGCTGCCGATGTTCGACATGCGCCTGATCTTCGCCGCCGGCAGCAGCCAGGACGGCAACGCACCCGGTCTCTCCATGCTGACCAATGCCATGCTCAACGAAGGTGTAGCCGGCAAAGATGTTGGTGCCATCGCTCATGGCTTCGAAGGCCTGGGCGCAGACTTTGGCAACGGCGCGTTTAAAGACATGGCACTGGCATCCCTGCGCAGCCTCAGCGCCGCGGACAAACGCGAACCGGCCCTGAAGTTGTTCTCTGAAGTCGTCGGCAAACCGACCTTCCCTGCCGATTCCTTTGCGCGCATCAAGAACCAGATGCTCGCCGGTTTCGAATACCAGAAGCAGAACCCGGGCAAACTGGCGAGCCTGGAGCTGATGAACCGTCTGTACGGCGATCACCCGTATGCGCATTCCAGCGACGGCACGGCGAAAACCGTTCCGGCGATTACGGTGGCGCAGATGCGCGCGTTTCATGAGAAGGCCTATGCGGCGGGCAACGTGGTGATTGCGCTGGTGGGCGACCTGTCTCGTGCCGAGGCGGAGGCGATTGCTTCGCAAGTTTCCAGCACGCTGCCAAAAGGTCCTGAGCTGGCGAAAATCTCGCAACCGGAGGAACCGAAAGCCAGCATCGGTCACATCGAGTTCCCGTCCAAGCAGACCAACCTGATGCTCGCGCAACTGGGCATCGATCGTGACGACCCGGACTACGCAGCACTGTCCATGGGCAACCAGATACTCGGCGGCGGTGGCTTTGGCACCCGGCTGATGAGCGAAGTGCGCGAGAAGCGTGGCCTGGCTTACGGCGTGTATTCGGGTTTCAGCCCGATGCAGGCGCGCGGCCCGTTCATGATCAACCTGCAAACTCGCGCCGAGATGAGCGAAGGCACGCTGAAACTGGTGCAAGACGTGCTCGCCGACTACCTTAAAACCGGCCCGACCGAGAAAGAACTCGATGACGCCAAGCGTGAATTGGCCGGCAGTTTCCCGCTGTCCACTGCCAGCAACGCCGATATTGTCGGCCAGCTCGGCGCCATGGGTTTCTACAACCTGCCGCTGAATTATCTGGATGACTTTATGCGTGAGTCCCAGAGCCTGACGGTCGAACAGGTCAAAACCGCGCTGAACAAACACTTGAGCACGGACAAAATGGTCATCGTCAGCGCTGGCCCGACCGTGCCGCAAAAGCCGTTACCGGCCCCTACTGATAAACCTGCCGAGCAACCGCTCGGGGTTCCGGAGCATTAATGGCCACTCGTCCTAAAAAACCTGTTCACAACGTGCACAACGGTGTGAACCAACTGCGCATCATCGGCGGTGAATGGGGCAGCCGAAAGCTGAGCTTCCCGGATGCACCGGGCTTGCGCCCGACCCCGGACCGGGTGCGTGAAACCCTGTTCAACTGGCTCGCGCCGTACGTTGCCGGGGCCAAAGTGTTTGATCCGTTCGCCGGCAGCGGCGCGTTGTTCCTCGAGGCGTTGTCCCGTGGCGCGGCCATGGGTCAGGCGCTGGACGCCAGCAACATCGCGGTCGCCAGCATCAAGGAGCATCTGGGCACGCTGCGCTGCACCACCGGCCAGATTCAGACCGCCGATGCCCTGCGCTACCTGGAAACCCAGACAGCAACTGCGTACGACGTGGTGTTCCTCGATCCGCCGTTCAACCAGAACCTGTTGCCGACCGTCTGCACGCTGCTTGAAGAGCGTCAATGGCTGGCCAACGAGGCCTGGATCTACACTGAAAGCGAAAACGCGCCATCGATACTCGGTCTGCCAGGCAACTGGCGCCTGCACCGGGAGCAGAAATCCGGGCGGGTTTACTACGCGTTGTGGCAACGTATGGCAGAGATCGCCGGTTAATCGACCGGCCTGAAAAAGGTGCGCGCCTCAAGCGAGGCTCGCACCGCTGCATCGAGAATAAACGTGTCCCATCCGCCAGAACGCTTCACCCCCGCCTTCGGCCTCGGCAATCCGCACTTGCAAACCTTGTGGGGACCGCTGTGGCGCAAAACCACGCACATCGAACGCCAACGCGAACGCTTGTGGCTTGAGGACGGTGACTTTCTCGATCTCGACTGGCACGGCCCGCACAGCGCCGATGCGCCACTGGTGCTGGTGTTGCACGGCCTGACCGGCTCTTCAAATTCGCCTTACGTGGCCGGGGTGCAGAAAGCACTGGGCGCGCAAGGCTGGGCCAGCGTCGCGCTGAACTGGCGCGGCTGCTCAGGCGAGCCGAATCTGTTGCCGCGCAGCTACCACTCCGGTGCCAGCGAAGACCTGGCCGAAACCATCAAGCACCTGCGGGCCAAACGCCCTCTGGCGCCACTGTATGCGATCGGCTATTCCCTGGGCGGCAATGTCTTGCTCAAGCACTTGGGCGAATCCGGCAGTGACAGCGGCGTGGTCGGTGCGGTGGCGGTGTCGGTGCCGTTTCGTCTCGATCAATGCGCCGACCGTATCGGCCAGGGTTTCTCCAAGGTCTATCAGGCGCATTTCATGCGCGAGATGGTGGCCTACATCAAGAACAAGCAGCGACAGTTCCAGCATGACGGGCGCGAGGATGGACTGGCGACATTGGCTGCGCTGGGCTCACTGGAGAACATGCGCACGTTCTGGGATTTCGATGGCCGGGTCACGGCGCCGCTGAATGGTTTTGCCGATGCCAAGGATTACTATCGTCAAGCCTCGAGTCGCTATTTCCTAGGCGAGATTCGTACGCCAACCCTGATCATTCAAGCGGCCGATGACCCGTTTGTCTTTCCTCATAGCCTGCCGCAAGCCGAGGAATTGTCCGCCTGCACTCAATTCGAACTACAGCCCAAGGGTGGGCATGTCGGCTTCGTCGATGGCTCGTTCAGGCAACCGGGTTATTACCTGGAACGCCGCATCCCGCAGTGGCTGACCGCAGGTCGCGAGTAATGGGTTGCGAGCAAGCCCGCTTCCACATTTAGATGGGGGATTACTCGCCGATGGCGATGCCATGCGCAGGATCGTTGATCCACTCGCTCCATGAACCGGCATACAACGATCCCAACGGATACCCGGCTAGACACAGTGCAAACAGGTTGTGACACGCCGTCACGCCAGAACCGCAGTACGCCACCAGATCGGTCGGCGAACGATTACCAAGTTTGTCGGCAAAACGCTGCTTGAGCTGATCCGCCGGCAGAAAACGCCCGTCGCTGCCCAGGTTGTCAGTGAACGCCGCACATTGTGCGCCGGGGATGTGCCCGGCAATCGGGTCGATCGGCTCGACTTCGCCCTTGAAGCGCGGCAAGCCGCGGGCATCGAGCAAGGTCAGCGCGGGCTGGCCAAGACGTTGCTGGAGCTGTTCGGCGCTCAAGATCAGCGCGTTGTCCGGTGCCCCCGTGAAGGTGCCACGTTCAATCTCCGGCGCATCAAGACTCAGGGGTAAACCGGCCGCGTGCCAGGCCTTGAGCCCGCCATCGAGGATGAACACGCCGTCACGTTTACCCAGCCAGGCCAGCAACCACCAGGCCCGCGCCGCGTAGGCACCCGGACCGTCGTCGTACAAAACCACATCGCTGTCGGCGTTGGTGCCCCAGGATTGCAGACGTTCGATCACGTCTTCAGGTTCAGGCAACGGATGGCGCCCGGTCACACCCTTGACCACAGTCCCGCTCAAATCACGCTCAAGATCGGCAAAGCTCGACCCGGCGATATGCCCTTCGGCATAACTGCGCTGACCGTAATCCGGGTCTTCGAGGGCAAAACGACAATCCAGAATCACCAACCCCGGCTGATCCTTTTTCAAGTCCAACGCTTGTGGGCTGATCAGCTGCGCAATGGGCATAACGGACTCCTGTGATTAGGCTGTGCTTGATCCTACTGCACTTTCTATCCCACTTCTTCCAGCGCTTGGGCCAGTGGTACGTAAAATTCCTCAAACAGCGCATTCACCGCGGCGCGAGACTGATCCGTGACAAAACCGGCCTCAAGCACCAGCACCTGATACACGCCGCGTTTAATGGCCTGCTCGCTCAGGTGATTGGAGTTATCACGTGTGGTGCATAGAAAACGCACCCAGGACGTCAGGATGATCCAGGCATTAAGCGTCAAGGATTCAATCTGAACCTTGTCCATTTGCAGGATGCCGGCCTCGACGAAGCCCGCGTAGATGTGCGTGCCATGGATCAGACAGCGTTGGGAAAAACGCCGATAACGGGCGGCCAGCTCTGGATCGCTGTCGAGCAGATGCTCCAGATCGCGGTGCAAAAACCGGTAGCGCCACATGGCGGCCAGCAACTCCTGGAGGTAGACGCGCTTGTCGTCAACCGTGGCGGCGCGGCCCTGGGGTGGGCGCAGGAAGCTGTCCACCAGGCTTTCGTACTCACTGAACAGCACGGCGATGATCGCCTGCTTGTTGGGGAAGTGGTAGTACAGGTTGCCCGGTGAAATTTCCATGTGGGCAGCAATGTGGTTGGTGCTGATGCTGCGCTCACCCTGCTGATTGAACAGCTCCAGGCTGTTCTGCACGATGCGCTCGCTGGTTTTGATCCGAGGGGCCATGGCTTGGGCTTTAATTCAGAGTGCGTTGACGGGCATCTTACGACCTAACGGGGAGTGGATAAAACAACGCTGCACCAGGATGTCATTTGACTTTCTAGAGCACGGACTCTAAAAAGTCCCTTATTACACTAAAACCGGAGCCGACCATGACTGCTGACATCGCCTACCTGCAGAACCTCCAGCAGCCTCTGGATGAGCTCCAGACCCTGTTCGACGCCCAACGCACGGCGTATGCAGCCAACCCGATGCCGCCCGCTGCCCAGCGCCAGCAGTGGCTAAAAGCCCTGCGAGATCTGTTGAGCAATGAGCGGCAGGCTCTGATCGATGCCATCAGCCAGGATTTCAGTCATCGCAGCGCCGATGAAACCCTGCTCGCCGAACTGATGCCCAGCCTGCATGGCATTCACTACGCCAATCAGCACCTCAAAGGCTGGATGAAGGCGTCGAAGCGCAAGGTCGGGATTGCCTTTCAACCCGCGGCAGCCAAAGTCGTTTATCAACCTTTGGGTGTGGTCGGGGTGATCGTGCCGTGGAACTATCCACTGTATCTGGCCATCGGGCCATTGGTAGGCGCGCTGTCGGCAGGCAATCGGGTGATGCTCAAACTCAGTGAGTCGACCCCGGTCTTCGGTGTGTTGCTCAAGGAACTGCTGGGCCGAATCTTCCCGCAAGACCTGGTCTGCGTGGTGCTGGGCGAAGCCGATATCGGTGTAGCGTTCTCAAAGCTGCGCTTCGATCACCTGCTGTTCACCGGCGCCACCAGCGTTGGCAAACACGTGATGCGTGCGGCGGCCGAGAACCTGACCCCGGTGACCCTCGAACTCGGCGGCAAATCCCCGGCCATCGTGTCTCGCGACGTGCCGCTCAAGGACGCTGCCGAACGCATCGCCTTCGGCAAGACGCTCAACGCCGGGCAGACCTGCGTGGCCCCGGACTATGTCCTGGTGCCGGAGGATCGCGTCGGTGCGTTTATCGAGGCCTATCGTCAGGCGGTTCGCGGTTTTTATCCGACCCTGACCGACAACCCTGACTACACAGCGATCATCAATGACCGACAATTGGCGCGCCTCAACGGCTACATCAGCGACGCCACCAGCAAGGGGGCGCTGCTGATTCCTCTGTTCGACCAGGGCCAGGGGCGCCGCATGAGCCACAGCCTGCTGCTCAATGTCAGCAACGACATGATGGTGATGCAGGACGAAATCTTCGGCCCGCTGTTGCCGATCGTTCCGTACAAGGATCTGGATCAAGCCTTTGCCTACATCAACCAACGACCTCGTCCGCTGGCCCTGTATTACTTCGGCTACGACAAGCGTGAGCAAAATCGCGTGCTTCACGAAACCCATTCCGGCGGTGTGTGCCTGAACGACACCCTGCTGCACGTCGCTCAGGACGACATGCCATTCGGCGGTATCGGCGCTTCGGGCATGGGTCATTACCACGGCCACGAAGGTTTCCTGACCTTCAGCAAAGCCAAAGGTGTGCTGATCAAACAGCGGTTCAATGCGGCGAAATTGATCTACCCGCCGTACGGAAAATCCATTCAGAAGCTGATTCAGAAGCTGTTTATCCGCTAACGATCATCACCACCGGGTAATAACAATAATGAGCCCAAGTCTGTCCGATACACCTGCGCTGTCACGGCGCGGCTTGCTTAAATTCAGCCTGGGTGCCAGCGCCTTTCTCGCCACCGCGGGTTTGGGAGCGAGCCTCAGCGGCTGCTCGTCGAGCATTGCAGCCAGTGGTTTCGCGATTCTGCGCAGCGGTGACTTGCTGTTTCTGCGGGCACTGATTCCGGTGATGCTCGACGGCGCCGTGGCCGTCGAGAAAATGCCGACGGCCGTCGATGGCACCCTGAACTGCCTGGATAACAGCTTGAATCACCTGTCGCCGGAAATGCTCAAGCTGACCCAGCAGTTATTCGATGTGCTGGGAATGGCCGTGACTCGCGGACCGCTGACCGGGATCTGGGGCAGCTGGGAAAACGCCAGTGCTGACGAGATTCGGCACTTTCTGGATCGCTGGGAAAACAGCGCGTTAAGTTTGCTGCGCATGGGCCACAGCTCGCTGCAGCAGCTGGTGATGATGGCGTGGTACAGCCGGGCGGAGTCATGGGCGCATTGCGGGTATCCCGGACCGCCGACGGTTTGAAACCGAGTCGACCCATTCGCGGGCAAGCCTCGCTCCCACAGGGTTTGAGTCGTTCATAAAAGGGTGGTCCACCTCAAATCCTGTGGGAGCGAGGCTTGCCCGCGAAGACGTCAGCCGCTTCACCACCGAACTCAAAATAAGAAGAGAACCTGAACATGCCCGTACCCGATCCGTTCCGCGAAGGCCTGGCCCGTGGCTGGAAAACCTATAACGGTTCGCAACTGTCCCAGGACCTGACCCTCGAAGCGGACGTGGCGATTATCGGCAGCGGCGCTGGCGGCGGGACCACCGCCGAAATTCTCAGCGCCGCGGGCTACAAGGTGTTGCTGATCGAGGAAGGCCCGCTCAAGACCAGCAGCGACTTCAAGATGCTCGAAGACCAGGCCTACACAAACCTCTATCAGGAAGGTATCGGCCGCATGAGCAAGGACGGCGCGATCACCATCCTCCAGGGTCGGGCGGTGGGCGGCACCACGCTGATCAACTGGACCTCAAGCTTTCGCACGCCGGACCCGACCCTCGACCACTGGGCCAAAGAACACGACGTCAAAGGCCACACGCCGGCCGAGATGGCGCCGTGGTTCGAGAAGATGGAACAACGCCTGGGCGTCGCTCCCTGGATGATCCCCCCCAACGCCAACAACGACGTGATCCGCAAAGGCTGCGAAAAACTTGGCTACGCCTGGCATGTGATCCCTCGCAACGTGCGTGGCTGCTGGAATCTCGGATACTGCGGCATGGGTTGCCCGACCAACGCCAAGCAATCAATGCTGGTGACGACCATTCCGGCGACCCTGGAAAAAGGCGGTGAGCTGCTTTATCTGGCTCGCGCCGAAAAGCTCTTGATCAGCGGCGACAAGGTCACAGGATTGCAATGCGTAGCGATGGATGACCGTTGCGTCGCTCCCATGGGCAAGACAATCACGGTCAAGGCCCGGCATTACGTGCTGGCTGGCGGCGGGATCAACAGCCCGGCGCTGCTCATGCGCTCCGAGGCGCCCGATCCGCACAAACGGCTGGGGAAAAGGACTTTTCTACACCTGGTGAACATGTCGGCCGGGCTGTTCGACGAGGTGATCAACCCGTTCTATGGCGCGCCACAGTCGATCTATTCCGACCATTTCCAATGGCAGGACGGCACCACCGGGAAAATGTCTTACAAACTTGAAGTGCCGCCGCTGCACCCGGCGCTGGCGAGCACTCTACTCGGTGGCTTCGGTCAGGAAAACGCCCGGTACATGGAAAACCTGCCCCATACCCACGCTATGTTGGCGTTGCTGCGGGATGGTTTCCACCCGGACAGCCCGGGCGGTAGCGTCGAGTTGCGCGGTGACGGCACGCCGGTGCTCGACTATCAGGTTTCTCCCTATGCCTGGGACGGGTTGCGCCGGGCGTTCCACAGCATGGCCGAGATCCAGTTCGCTGGCGGTGCCAAGGCGGTGATGCCCATGCACGCCGACGCTCGCTACGTAAAAACCCTGGCAGAAGCGCGCACACTGATCGACGGCCTGAGCCTTGAGCTGTATCGCACACGCCTTGGCAGTGCCCATGTGATGGGCGGTTGTGCCATGGGTGAAGAGCCGAAAAACGCCGTGACCGACAGCCTCGGCCGCCATCATCAGATAAGCAACCTGTCGATTCATGACGGCTCGCTGTTCCCCACCAGCATTGGCGCAAACCCGCAATTGTCGGTCTACGGGCTGACAGCGCAGCTGGCAACTTCTTTGGCCGAACGTTTGAAAAACCCATGAAAATGGAGAATATTCCAATCGTCTATAGTGCTTTCTTACCCAAAAGGCGACTTGGCCGACCGGGAAGGCTGCGATACCATCCGACTCCCCAACGGACTCCCGCCAGGACGACGCGATGAACCGAGTGTTGTACCCAGGTACCTTCGACCCTATTACCAAGGGCCATGGCGATCTGGTCGAACGCGCCGCGCGCCTGTTCGATCATGTGATCATCGCCGTCGCCGCCAGCCCGAAGAAAAACCCGTTGTTTCCCCTGGAACAGCGTGTGGCGCTGGCCCGCGAGGTCACTAAACATCTACCCAACGTTGAAGTCGTCGGCTTCTCGACGTTGCTGGCGCACTTCGCCAAAGAGAAGAACGCCAACGTGTTCCTGCGTGGTTTGCGTGCGGTGTCGGACTTCGAATACGAATTCCAGTTGGCCAACATGAACCGTCAGCTGGCGCCGGATGTGGAAAGTCTGTTTCTTACCCCGTCGGAGCGTTATTCGTACATTTCCTCGACGCTGGTTCGTGAAATCGCAGCCCTGGGCGGCGATATCACCAAGTTCGTACACCCTGCGGTGGCGGATGCCCTGAACGAGCGCTTCAAGAAGTAACAACCGCTCAAGCGGCGCCCGCGTGCACTGCGGGCGCCAATGCGGCACAATTGTGCGCATTGGTTTATTGCGCCCGGGCCTTCCGCCCTGGCTGGAGTTAGCATGTCCCTGATCATCACCGACGATTGCATCAACTGCGACGTCTGCGAACCCGAGTGCCCGAACGCCGCCATTTCTCAAGGCGAAGAGATCTACGTGATCGACCCGAACCTGTGCACACAGTGTGTGGGCCACTACGACGAACCTCAGTGCCAGCAAGTTTGCCCGGTGGATTGCATCCCGCTGGACGAGGCGCATCCAGAGACTGAAGAGCAGTTGATGGCGAAGTATCGGGTGATTACTGGTAAGGCTTGATTCATTTGGTGTCTGTGAGGACGCCTTCGCGGGCAAGCCTCGCTCCTACAGGTTTGGGCCGTTCGCTGTTGTCCGCTACGACTCTGGACCTGTAGATACTCTGTTCACGGTCAAGCTTTCGCGAGATGTTTTTCGCTAAAA
>NZ_JASBRE010000004.1 GCF_029960815.1 Pseudomonas sp. AL03 | reverse complement strand
CGGTTTTTCAAAAGCGGGTAGACAGTGGGGGCGAGTCCATACATAGCAGCTGGCGCAGCCTGCGTCCGGCTGCGCAGCAGTCGTAAACCCTGACGACTCAGTTAGCCTGAAACACTTCATTGCTTTATTTTGCGACTGCTGCGCAGCCGGACGCAGGCTACGCCAGCTGCTACAAAGTCGCCCTTGTTCAGCTTTCCAGCCAGACGTCCCGCGCCCAGTGCCAAACCGATTCCCAGGTTTCTTCGGCGATCAGCTCTTCTTCGGCCAACCACAACACCACGGTGCCGTCTTCTTCGACCAGGTAGTAGTTGTCACCGTCCTGGCAGATCGGAATCATGCTGCGATCAACGCCCGCATCCCAGGCGTTGGCGGCAACGTCCGGCAGGTAAGTGTGGGATTGCGGGTCGGTAACAGTCACCGGTTCCAGGCTGCCGTAGACGACGTCGCTGACGGTCAGCAAAAACTCTCTGAAGACAAACGGAATATCGATGAACAGCTGTTCTTCGATTTCCACCAATTGATCTTCGTCGGGCAACTCCAAGGGGACCGGTACCGGTTCGTTGGCTTCACGCAGTTGTTCGATGATTTCTTCCACGTCCGGGATCCTCTTGCTTGATGGCGCGGTTTAGTTGGGGCGGTTTATACAGTAGCTCGCTATAGATGCAACCGCGAAATAGAAAACCCCGGCAAAGGCCGGGGTTTTCATTACAGCATGCTTAACGCAGGAGGGATCAGCCGTTCTGGCGGATACCGGCGACCAGCCAAGGCTGGTTCTCGCCCTGCGGACGTTCCATGTTCCAGCTTTCGCTGAACACTTCGCCCTGGTCAAAGCGCGAGGTCTTCGACACACCGCTGAAGGTCAGGGTGGCAATGGTCTTGTCGGCGCGATCATCCACGCCGTCCAGTTGTACATTGAGGTTATCAATGTAGGTGGACTGGAAACCTTCACCCAGGTCGGCACGTTCGCGCTTGAGGAACTCCAGCAGCTGTGGGGTCACGAACTCGGAGATCTTGTCCATTTCGTTGGCGTCCCAGTGCTGTTGCAGGGACTGGAAGTGGTTGCGGGCCGCTTCAATGAAACTCTTTTCATTGAACCAGGCCGGAGCATTGATCACCGGACGAGCGGCAGCCGGTGCTGCCGAGCCGCCGAAGATCGAACCGCTTGCAGGCTTCTGTTCCAACACTTCACGCTGCATTGGTGCGCCAGCTGGAGCCAGGTGCTCTTGCTGCTTGCGGCGACGAGCGGCAATGAAGCGGAAGACCAGGAAGGCGATGACCGCCATGATCAGGATGTCAAAGATCTGCATGCCCTGGAAGCCGCCGCCCATGAACATGGAGGCCAGCAGGCCACCGGCAGCGATACCGGCCAGAGGGCCGAGCCAGCGCGAAGCACCGCCGGCCTTGGCGGCAGCGCCAGCGGCACCGGCCGCGCCGGCAGTAGCAGCAGCGCCACCGGCGGCAGTAGAAGGCGCCATTTGGCTGGTCTGGTGAGTCGGCGCAGCGCCGGAGCTCTTGCCGCCACCAAAGCGCTTGGCGGCATTGGCGTCGAGGCTCATCGTCAGGCCAATGCACAACGCCATGGCGATGCTAAGAAAACGTTTCATAAAGGGAATTCCCATTTGTGGAAGGCACGCGCGCCATGTTGCACAGCTGAAGTGTTACTGGCTAGCGGCAGAGTGTTTCGGGCTTTTGCCTGACAGGTTGCGTTCAGCTTCAGTCAGCGCAATAAGGCCTGTTAACTTTGGTCTGTAGGACGAGTGGATAAGTTCTGTAGGAAGGGTGTCCGGTCGGATAAACCTTGTGGGAGCGAGCCGGCTCCGGGCGGCGTTCCGACGAAGGCCGCACCGCGGTTTGTCAGAAACACCGCGTTATCGTTCTTCGCGAGCAAGCCCGCTCCCACATAAGCCCTCTGGCGGGCTTTAGATCGCTTCCAGCTTCGCGTATCCCAGCATCAGCCACTTGCTGCCTTCACCGAAGTTCACTTGGACCCGGGCCTGTGCACCGGCACCTTCGAAGTTCAGGATCACGCCATCGCCGAACACCGAATGCCGTACCGCTTGGCCGAGGCTGAATCCGGTATCCGGGATCTCGCTACCGCCAAACAGGCTGCTGGAGCTCTGCTGCTGGCCGCCGCCGAACGGACGGCTGACGCTGTTGGACAGCCGCACTTCCTGGATCAGGCCTTTCGGTACTTCACGTACGAAACGCGACACCTTGTTGTAGGTCTCGCTGCCGTACAGGCGTCGGGTTTCAGCATAGGTCATCACCAGGTTCTGCATGGCCCGGGTGATGCCGACGTAGGCCAGACGGCGTTCCTCTTCAAGGCGGCCAGGTTCTTCCAGGCTCATCTTGTGCGGGAACAGGCCTTCTTCCATGCCCACCAGGAACACGTAAGGGAATTCCAGGCCCTTGGCACTGTGCAGGGTCATTAACTGAATGCTGTCTTCGTGCTCGTCGGCCTGAGTATCCCCGGCCTCCAGCGACGCGTGACCGAGGAACGCCGCCAATGGCGTCAGATCTTCGTCTTCTTCAGCATTTTCGAAATTGCGCGCAGCGCTGACCAGTTCCTCAAGGTTTTCTACCCGGGCCTGGCCTTTCTCGCCTTTTTCCGCTTCGTGATAGGCAATCAGCCCGGATTGCTCGATGACGGTCTGGGTCATCAGGTGCAGCGGCATTTCCATGCACTTGGCGGCGAGGTTCTCGATCAGCTCGATAAATGCCCCGAGTGCGCCAGCGGCGCGACCGGTCAGGCCTTTATTGGCGACCAGCAGGTGCATGGCTTCCCACATCGACACATCGCTGTGACGGGCATGGTCGCGAATCGCTTCGACGGTTTTCTCACCGATACCACGGGCCGGAACGTTGATCACCCGCTCCAGCGCTGCATCGTTGCCACGACCTTCGAGCAAACGCAGGTAAGCCATGGCGTTCTTGATTTCTGCCCGCTCGAAGAAGCGCTGGCCGCCATAGATTCGGTACGGAATGCGCTCGCGTAGCAAGGCTTCTTCCAAAACGCGCGATTGGGCGTTGGAGCGGTACAAAATCGCAATATCGCTGCGGGCCAAGCCGGTTTTCAGCGCACTTTCGATGGTTTCCACCACGTAGCGTGCTTCATCGTGCTCGTTGAATGCGGCGTACAGGTTGATCGCTTCGCCTTCGCCGCCGTCGGTCCACAGCTCTTTGCCCATGCGTCCGGTGTTGTTGGCGATCAGGGCGTTGGCGGCCTTGAGAATCCCGGCGGTGGAGCGGTAGTTCTGCTCCAGACGAATGGTTTCGGCGTCCGGGAAGTCGTCGGAGTACTGATAGATGTTCTCGATTTTCGCGCCACGCCAGCCGTAAATCGACTGGTCGTCGTCGCCGACCACCATCAAGCTGTCGCCGCCCTTGGCCAGCAAACGCAACCAGGCGTACTGCACGGCGTTGGTGTCCTGGAACTCGTCCACCAGAATGTGCCGGAAGCGCTTTTGATAGTGCGCCAGCAGACCCGGATGATCGCGCCACAGATCGAGGGCGCGCAGCAGCAGTTCGGAGAAGTCAATCACGCCGGCGCGCAGGCACGCGGCCTCATAGGCTTCATAAATGCTGCGCATGGTCGCCAAAAACAGGTCGCCGCTGGCTTGAATGTGCTGCGGACGCAGACCTTCGTCTTTCTGCCCGTTGATGAACCACTGGGCCTGACGGGCCGGCCAGCGTTGTTCATCCAGACCCAGCTCGCGGATCACCCGCTTGACCAGCCGTTGCTGGTCGTCGCTGTCGAGAATCTGGAAAGTCTGGCTCAGGCCGGCTTCCTGCCAGTGCGCCCGCAACAAGCGGTGCGCCAGGCCGTGGAAGGTACCGACCCACATGCCGGCCGGGTTGATACCCATCAGCTGCTCGATGCGATGACGCATCTCGGCAGCGGCCTTATTGGTGAAGGTCACCGACAGGATCGAGTGGGGCGAGGCGTTTTCGACCTGGATCAACCAGGCGATACGGTGCACCAGCACTCGGGTTTTACCGGAACCAGCACCGGCCAGGACCAACTGACGACCCACGGAGGCAGCTACGGCCTGGCGTTGGGCATCGTTGAGGGAGTTCAGCAGAAGGGAGAGATCATCGCGCATCGGGGCATTCTAGGGTGCGCCGTCACACCGGGCAAACCGAGCTTTGCATTAGCCGATGAAAGAAGCACGGATGACGACCGGTCGGTCACTGGCTGCAGGCGTTGGCGGGGCTCGCTCCAAGCCTTTTCAGCGGCTAAGGAGGGGGGCAGTTTTTGTCGTTTTTATGATCTCGGGCAGTTTGGTCCGAGCATTTGCTTGTGTATGCTCCGTCGACGTTTCGGGCTCATGCTCATCATTATAAGAACAAGAACATTGCCTATGACCCTCAGCACCGACCTGTCGGGCCCCGTTGTGGAGCCCCGGGTTATCCGCAAACAGTACGCGATGGAAATGGCGGTCGAACGCACGCGTCTGCTTTATCAGGGCTCGTTGCTGCCCACGTTATTCATGTTGATCAATGGTCTGGTCTGCGCTGGCTTGCTTTGGAGTCCGCAGCGCTATTTCCTGGTCAGCGTCTGGCTGGTGTGGCTGTTGTCGCTGGTGGCATTGCGGGTGATTCAAGTCGCAGCCTTTGATTCGGCGATACCCAACCGCCAAGCCCAGCCGATCTGGCGCCGCATGTTTTTGCTGGGGTCGGCCATGACCGGCCTGACCCTGGCCGGCGCCGGCATTGCCCTGGTACCCGCCGACAATTTCATGCAGCAAGCCTGGGTGTTCGGCCTGATCGGCGCAGCGGCGCTTTCGGCCAGCGTTGCCTACGCGGTCAACCTGCCGGCGTTTCTGTCCTTTACCTTGCCCTGTTTGTTGCCGGCCATCGGCTATCTGTTCTGGGGCGGCGATGAACAAGGTCAGGGATGGGGCTGGTTCGGGTTGATTTTACTGGGCGCGCTAAGTGTGGTCGCCTGGCAGGTCAATCGGCTCATCGATAGCGGGCTGTTGCGGCGCTTCCAGAATCAGGCATTGATCGAGCACTTGCAGCAGGCCCAACGTTGCAGTGACCAGCTCAATCACAAGCTGGCCAAGGAAATCGACCAGCGCCGTCGTGCCGAAGACGAACTGCGGCAAATTCAGATCGAGCTGGAAAGCCGCGTCGCCCAGCGCAGCCTGGAGCTGGACGCCGCCAACCAGGCCCTGAGCAAGAGTGAAGCGCGTCTGGCGCTGGCGTTGAAGGCCAGTGAGTTGGGCTTGTGGGACTGGAACCTGCAAACCGACGAAGTCCATCACACCCACCTTCAGGAGCTGTTCGGCCTGGAACCGGAACTCGTAACGGCGATGCTCCGCCACCTCAAGCCGCGCTTGCACCCTGATGACTTGCCGTCGCTCAAGCGCGCGCTGGTCGAGCATTTGAAGGGGCGCAGCGAGGATTACCAAATCGAGTACCGCGTGCGCCACGGCGATGGCCATTGGGTCTGGATTGAGGACCGAGGACGAGCCGTTGAGCGCGGCGAAAATGGCCGAGTGATCCGCATGGTCGGCACCCGTCGCGACATCAGTGTCAGCAAAGGTCTGGAAGAGCAGCGGCAATTGGCCGCGACGGTGTTCGAGGCCGCCAGCGAAGGCATTGTGATTTTCGATCCGAATTACGCGCTGATCGCGATCAATCAGGCCTTCAGTCGAGTCACCGGCTACGACATTGAAGACATGATCGGACGCAACGTGATTGAGTTGCCATGCAGTCGCGATGCCCGCCGGCACTACGCGGCGATTCATCAGGCGCTGGAGCAGCACGGCAGTTGGCAGGGCGAGCTGGTAGAAACCCGCAAGAATGGCGAGGTGTATCCGCAATGGTTGCAACTTAATGCTGTGCGCGATGCTCGGGGAAATGTGAGCCATATCGTGGGCTTCTTCGCCGATCTATCGGCTCGCCGCGAATCCGAAGAACGCATGCGTTACCTGATTCATTACGACGAATTGACGGGTCTGGCTAACCGTTCACTGTTCCGCGAACGGCTAAGCGAGGCCCATCAGCGGGTGCGCCAGGGCGGCCACCGCAATCTGGCGTTGCTGCATATCAATCTGGATCGTTTCAAGCTGCTCAACGACAGCCTTGGCCATGAAATCGCCGACCAACTCTTGCAGAAAATGGCCCGGCGGCTGGTCAATGCGTTACCTGAGGCGGACACCATCGCTCGCTTATCCGGCGATGAATTTGCCGTGTTGTTCAATGCCTACGGCAACCTGTCGAGTCTGGCGCGGGTAGCGACCCGACTGTCGACCAAGCTGCGTTTGCCGATCACTGTCGATGGCCATGAACTGGTGGTCAGCGCATCCATGGGCATCAGCCTGTTGCCAGACAACGCGCGAGAAATTTCCGCGCTGGTCAGTCAGTCGAATATGGCCATGCAGCACGCCAAGCACCTGGGCGGAAATAACTTCCAGTTCTACACCGACAGCCTGCAAGCCAGTACGTTGGAGCGCTTGCAGCTGGAAAATCAGCTGCGTAAAGCCATCGAAGAGAAGCAGTTGAAGGTGTTTTACCAACCGAAACTGTGCCTCGCCACGGGTCGACTGAATGCCGCCGAGGCGCTGGTGCGCTGGGATCACCCGACCATGGGGCGGGTGCCGCCGGGGGACTTCATCGGCCTGGCCGAGGAAACGGGGTTGATCGGTCCGATCGGCGAGTTCGTGTTGCGTCAGGCCTGCTGGCAAGCCTGTGAGTGGCAGCGCCAGGGGCTTGCGCCGATTCGGGTGTCGGTCAATCTGTCGGTGCATCAACTGCGTCAGGGCAAGTTGGTCAGCCTTGTCCGCCAGGTGCTGGAAGAAACCGGCCTGGCGCCGCACTACCTCGAACTGGAACTCACCGAAAGCCAGTTGCTGGATAGCGTCGAGCACATTATCGCTACCTTCCAGCAATTGCGGGATTTGGGGGTCAAGTTGGCGATTGATGACTTTGGCACCGGGTATTCGTCCCTGAGCTACCTCAAGCGCATCCCGGTGGATTACGTGAAGATCGATCAGGCGTTTATCCGCGGTCTGGGGGAGGGCAGCGAGGACGCGGCGATCACCCGGGCGATCATCGCCATGGCACACGGGTTGTCGTTGAAAGTAGTGGCTGAAGGGGTGGAGCGGCCGGAGCAGCTTGAGTTTTTGAAAACCGAGCACTGCGATGAAGTGCAGGGGTATTTGATCAGCCGCCCGGTCGAGGCCGATGGCCTGGCCGAGCTGTTGCGTGCGGACGCGAAACCCTTGTAGGGGCTACATGGAGCGCATGTGGCGTGAAATGGGGACATCGAGTTACGCATTGAGCAGGCAAAAAGCCGATTCTTGTAGTATAACTACAAGCGCGCTACATCCCCGGCACCTGCCAATAACAAAGAGTCCAGCCCTTTGAATCTGCTGCAACACATCGCCCAGTCACGCCACCTCTTACGCAAGTCGGAGCTCAAGGTCGCCGACCACGTGCTGCTTGATCCTGCGGCGGTGATGCACAGCTCCATGGCCGACCTGGCCCACAACGTGGGCATCAGCGAACCGACCATCGTGCGCTTTTGCCGCGCCATCGGTTGTTCCGGTTTCCAGGATTTGAAGCTGAAGCTGGCGCAGAGTCTTGCTGCCGGCGCGAGCTTCGGGCAGTTCGCGATTCATGAAGACGATTCAGTCGCTGACTACAGCCTGAAAATCTTCGACACCACCCTGCACACCCTGATGGAGGTTCGCGAGAAGCTCGATCCGGTGGAGTTGCAGCGCGCTGTGTCGCTCATGTCGCAGGCCCAGCGGGTCGAGTTTTATGGCTTTGGTGCTTCGGGTGCAGTGGCGGCAGACGCCCAGCACAAGTTCTTCCGTTTGTTGCTGACGGCGGCGGCGTATTCCGACCCGCACATGCAGGCGATGTCGGCGGTCACATTGAAACCGACCGATGTGGCGATCTGTATTTCCCAGTCCGGGCGTTCCAAGGACCTGTTGATCACCGCCAATCTGGTGCGTGAAAGCGGCGCTTCGCTGATCACCTTGTGCCCGAGCCAGACGCCGTTGGCTGAGCTATCGACCGTCAACCTGGCGATCGATGTGCACGAAGACACCGAGATCTATACGCCGCTGACCTCGCGGATCGCTCACCTGGTGGTGATCGACGTGTTGGCGATGGGCGTGGCCATGGCGCGCGGGCCGAGCCTGGTCAATCACCTCAAGAGCGTCAAGCGCAGCCTTCGCAGCTTGCGGCTGTCGCCTAAATCGGTAAAAGCGCTGGACGATTGATTCGTCGTTTGGCTTGAGAAAGTCTTCGCGGGCAAGCCTCGCTTCTACAGGTTAAGCGGTGCCCGTAGGAGCGAGGCTTGCCCGCGAAGGCGTCCTCAAATACGACAACTTTCATCTGCCTGTAACGTGCAAGCCGCCAAACCGTCATCCCTGGTGCCCATCCTGTAACTCCCGTAATCGCCTTGGGAGACTCGAAATGGCCCAGCCCTACGAAGAACGCAACAGCGCCGTCAGAACCCGTCGTCAGCAGGAAGACCAGCGCCGCATGGAATTTCGCCGCGCTATCGAAGATCGCTGCGAACGCCGCCAGCTTCTGGCCGAGATCGGCGATTTTCCTGGCGATCTGGAGCTCAACTACTGGCAGGCCGCACCGGCAACTTCCCGTCGAAGCGCTCAACCAGCGCGCTGATCTGCACCCGCTCGCTGCGAATAAACGCAAGGAACGCGTGCGCCACCGGCGACAGCCGTTTCGCCTTGGCCTGCACCAGGCACCAGCTGCGGTACAGCGGCAGCTCTTCGATCGGCAGCTCTATGAGTGCGCCGGTCGCCAACTCAAGGTTCAGGGCGTGGCGCGTCAATAGTGCCAGGCCCAGACCCGCCAGTACGCATTCACGCTGGGCTTCAGCCGACGCCACTTCCTGGGTCTGCGTGAAGTGCACGCGCTTTTCCTTGAAATACTCCTCGCAAGCCAGCCGCGTACCTGAGCCCGGTTCGCGCAGTAGCAGGGTGTAGGGCTCAAGATCCTGCAAGCGCAGCGGTCCCATATGGGACAGCGGGTGATCCGGCGGCGCCACGGCGACAATTGGATTGTTGAGAAACGGCAGAAACTCCAGCCCCATGTCTTGCGGCACCATCGACATGATCACCAGATCATCGCGGTTGTCCGACAGGCGTCGAATCACTTGGCCGCGGTTGACCACTGTCAGGTGCAGGTTCACTTCCGGATGCTGGCGTTTGAACGCGGCAAACAGATGCGGCACGAAATACTTGGCGCTGGATTCGACCGCCAGTTTCAGCTGACCTTGCAGCGATCCCTGCATGTCTGAAAGCTGCATGTCGAGGTTTTCCAGGCGTCCGAAAATATCCCGGCTGGCGCGCTGAAGGGCTTCGGCTGCCTCGGTCATGTAAAGCTTTTTGCCGACGTAATCGAACAACGGTTGACCAATCAGCTCCTCAAGTTGACGAATCTGTAGGCTCACGGCAGGTTGTGTGAGAGACATTTCTTCAGCTGCGCGGCTGTAGGACCTCAAATCACAGACTTCATTGAAGATCTGTAATTGACGCAATGTCATACGCATCAATGACTTACGCATTTTTTTGCGCTCTCGCTGCAGACTGATGCGTCAACTATAAGTCTTTACTTATGGCTGACCCAATTATTATTCATTTTTGTTAATCCCTTGAGAGGGCTAGTGTGGGGCTGCGACTGAATCGAAACATTTGGTCACGCGTCGACCTGGGCTACCAGGTCGTGGGTACCACCGGCTCAAGGGAACCTCCAAGTGATAAAAAAGATCCTGATCGCCAACCGTGGTGAGATTGCCGTACGAATCGTGCGTGCCTGCGCCGAGATGGGCATTCGCTCGGTCGCGATCTATTCCGACGCCGACCGCCATGCCTTGCATGTGAAGCGTGCGGATGAGGCCCACAGCATCGGTGCCGAGCCACTGGCTGGTTACCTGAACGCGCGTAAACTGGTGAATCTGGCGGTGGAAACCGGTTGTGATGCGTTGCATCCCGGCTACGGCTTTCTTTCGGAAAACGCTGAACTGGCAGATATCTGCGCAGAACGCGGCATCAAGTTCATCGGTCCATCGGCTGAAGTGATTCGCCGTATGGGCGACAAGACTGAAGCCCGTCGCAGCATGATCAAGGCCGGCGTACCCGTCACCCCGGGGACCGAAGGCAACGTCGCGGACATCGCCGAAGCCTTGATTGAAGGCGACCGCATCGGTTATCCGGTGATGCTCAAGGCGACTTCCGGTGGTGGTGGCCGGGGTATCCGTCGCTGCGACAGCCGAGAAGAACTCGAACAAGCCTTCCCGCGAGTCATTTCCGAAGCCACCAAGGCCTTCGGTTCGGCGGAAGTGTTCCTGGAAAAATGCATCGTCAATCCGAAACACATCGAAGCGCAGATCCTCGGCGACAGCTTTGGCAACGTGGTGCACCTGTTCGAGCGTGACTGCTCGATCCAGCGCCGTAACCAGAAGCTCATCGAAATCGCCCCGAGCCCGCAACTGACCCCGGAACAGCGTGCCTACATCGGCGACCTGTCGGTGCGTGCGGCCAAGGCCGTGGGTTACGAGAACGCCGGCACCGTGGAGTTCCTGCTCGCCGAGGGCGAGGTGTACTTCATGGAGATGAACACCCGGGTGCAGGTGGAACACACCATCACCGAAGAAATCACCGGCATCGACATTGTGCGTGAGCAGATTCGCATCGCGTCCGGCCTGCCGCTTTCGGTGAAACAGGAAGACATCCAGCACCGCGGTTTCGCGCTGCAATTCCGGATCAACGCCGAAGACCCGAAAAACAACTTCCTGCCAAGCTTTGGCAAGATCACCCGTTACTACGCGCCCGGCGGCCCCGGCGTGCGCACCGACACGGCGATCTACACCGGCTACACCATTCCGCCGTACTACGACTCCATGTGTCTGAAACTGGTGGTATGGGCGCTGACTTGGGAAGAGGCGATGGATCGTGGCTTGCGCGCTCTGGACGACATGCGCCTGCAAGGGGTCAAGACCACCGCCGCGTACTACCAGGAAATCCTGCGTAATCCGGAATTCCGTAGCGGCCAGTTCAATACCAGCTTCGTTGAAAGCCATCCTGAACTGACCAACTACTCGATCAAGCGCAAACCCGAAGAGCTGGCCCTGGCCATCGCCGCCGCCATTGCCGCCCACGCAGGCCTGTGAGGAATATTCCAATGACTAAGACCCCTGTTTCTAAAAAGATACACGTTACCGACACAATCCTGCGCGACGCCCACCAATCGCTGCTCGCCACCCGCATGCGCACCGAAGACATGCTGCCGATCTGCGACAAGCTCGACAAAGTCGGCTACTGGTCGCTGGAATGCTGGGGCGGCGCGACATTCGACGCCTGCGTACGCTTCCTCAAAGAAGACCCTTGGGAGCGCCTGCGCCAACTGCGCGCGGCATTGCCTAACACGCGTCTGCAAATGCTCCTGCGTGGCCAGAACCTGCTGGGCTATCGCCACTACAGCGATGACGTGGTCAAAGCCTTTGTTGCCAAGGCCGCGGTCAACGGCATCGATGTGTTCCGCATCTTCGACGCCATGAACGACGTGCGTAACCTGCGCGTCGCTATCGAAGCAGTAAAAGCTGCCGGTAAACACGCCCAAGGCACCATCGCGTACACCACCAGCCCGGTGCACACCATCGAAGCCTTCGTGGCGCAAGCCCGGCAAATGGAAGCCATGGGTTGCGACTCGGTGGCCATCAAGGACATGGCTGGCCTGCTGACGCCGTACGCCACCGGCGAACTGGTCAGGGCGTTGAAATCCGAGCAATCGCTGCCCGTGTTCATTCACTCGCACGATACCGCTGGCATGGCAACGATGTGCCAACTGAAGGCCATCGAGAACGGCGCCGATCACATCGACACCGCGATCTCCAGCTTCGCCTCGGGCACCAGCCACCCAGGTACTGAGTCGATGGTTGCCGCCCTTAAAGGCAGTGAGTACGACACCGGCCTGAACCTGGAGCTGCTGCAAGAGATTGGCTTGTACTTCTACGCCGTGCGCAAGAAATACCACCAGTTCGAAAGCGAGTTCACCGCCGTCGATACCCGCGTGCAAGTCAACCAGGTGCCGGGCGGGATGATTTCCAACCTGGCCAACCAGTTGAAAGAGCAAGGCGCCCTGAACCGCATGGCCGAAGTGCTGGCCGAAATCCCGCGCGTTCGTGAAGACCTCGGCTTCCCTCCGCTGGTGACCCCGACCTCGCAGATCGTCGGCACCCAGGCGTTCTTCAACGTGCTGGCCGGCGAGCGCTACAAGACCATCACCAACGAAGTGAAGCTTTACCTGCAGGGTGGCTACGGCAAGGCGCCAGGCATCGTGAACGAAAAACTGCGTCGCCAGGCCATCGGCAGCGAAGAAGTGATCGACGTGCGTCCGGCCGACCTGCTCAAGCCGGAAATGACCAAACTGCGTGCCGAAATCGGCACGGTGGCCAAGTCTGAAGAAGACGTGCTGACCTACGCCATGTTCCCGGACATCGGTCGCAAGTTCCTCGAAGAACGCGCCGCCGGCACCTTGGCTCCAGAAGTGCTGCTACCGATTCCTGAAGCCGGCGGCGTGACCTCGGCCGGTGGCGAAGGCGTGCCGACCGAGTTCGTCATCGACGTCCACGGCGAAACCTACCGCGTCGACATCACGGGTGTCGGCGTCAAGGCTGAAGGCAAGCGTCACTTCTACCTGTCTATCGACGGCATGCCGGAAGAAGTGGTGTTCGAACCGCTCAACGAATTCGTCAGCGGCGGCAGCAGCAAGCGCAAGCAAGCCACTGCACCGGGCCACGTCAGCACCGCCATGCCGGGCAACATCGTCGACGTGCTGGTCAAGGAAGGCGACACCGTGAAAGCCGGTCAGGCCGTGCTGATCACCGAAGCGATGAAGATGGAAACCGAAGTCCAATCGGCCATCGCCGGCAAAGTCACCGCCATCCACGTGGCCAAGGGCGACCGGGTGAACCCGGGCGAAATCCTGATCGAGATCGAAGGCTGAGTTAACAGCCTCGATATACCGCTTTAAACCTCGGGGGGGCATGTGCTCCCCTTTTTTTCGCCCGGGATTTGTCGGGGGGTTAGAAGCTCATTCCCCACTGGCCCGTGATGCCATGCCTGCGGCTATCGCTGCCCATTTCACCCGTGAGGGCCACGCCGAGCGTATTGCGTGCGGAAAGCCTGAGGTCCACGCCGGCATCGACCATGAGTTTGTCCCGATCCAGCGGCGCACTGTAGACGCTGTAGTCGTTGCCACCTGTGACAAGACGTTGCCGGGTTTCCGTGTAGACCCCGCCGTACGTGTGTTTCCAGCCTGCGCTAACGCGCGGAGTCAGTTGCATACCGTTACCCAGGGTGTTGAGCTTCGCCAGACGCAGACCGAATGTGCTGCTGAAGTTTTCCTCGGATTGCCCGTGGATTTTCAGTGCTGCAGCGCCGCCTTTTTCCGTGAAGCTGTCGCGTTGATACCGTTGGTATCCAAGACTGGCAAACGGCTCGATGCTGACATTCGCGCGGCCCAGGTTGTAGCCCACTTCTGCAAAGGCTTGTTGGGTATTGGCCTCGTAACTACCCTTGGGGCGATCCTTGAAACCGTAGAATTCGACCCGGCGCGCGCTGCTTCCGTCGTGGCTGTTGTGTGTTGCGCCCAGGCGCAACGACATCGGCCCATCCTGGCGAAGTGCGTAAGCGCCTAAATGCCAGCTGTCCAGATCGCCGTCGAGTTCCCTGCTTTTCTGACGAGTGCGGGAGTTGCCGCCCATCACACCCAGGCGCCAATGCTCGCTGACCTGCCAGTCGGCGCCCAGCAACAATCCTTCGGTGGAGTGTTGCAGCGGGTCATAGTCGCGATCCAGTTTCCCGCTATGTCCCAGCGCCTGGAGCCAGACTCTGCCATTGGCTTCGCTTCCAGCCGCCAGACGAGGCGCGCTGTTTTGATTGTAAGAAACACTGACGTTATCGAGCTGGCGCATCGCCGAGAGCAGGGTGGCGCTGATCGGGCCGTCACTGTTTAAGGTCGCCTTCGCGAGATTGGCGTTGCTGTCGCCGGCCAGAATTTCGAGGGCGTAGGCGGCGGTTTCTCTATTGGAGCCGAGCAGGGCAGTGACGGCGGTATTTGTCGGGCTGGATAGCTTTTGTCCGGTCGGGCTGGCCACTGGTTCTACAATGCTGGCACCGAGCTGCTTGCCGCTTACATTTGTTGCGACGCTGTCTAAAGAGACACCGTTACGCGTGTAGGTCAGGCTAACAATCTCCGGATCGTCGTAATTTAATTCAGGTGTCATGAATACGAGGTCGTTTTGTATATCACCGAAATGACCCATGACTTTGGCCGCCTTAATGAGGGTGTACTGGCTGGTTTGCGGATAATCACCTGCTGCGACAATTTTCAGGGTTGAATGTCCAAGGCTGGCGATGCCATCGACTTTGATCGTTTCACCCCGGCCATCGGCGTGTACCTCATAGGCAAGTAGTGCTGTGTTGGACAAATTCATGTCCCCCGCGACGACAGGAGCGCCGTGCAGGCGGTTGACGACAAGCTCACCGCGCACGTCCAGCCCTCCAACCCGGCCCTTGCCACTGAAAGTGCCCGACTCGTACACCTCGACGTTTCCGCCAATGGAGCCGTTGTTCACCAACGCGCCTTGAGCGACAGCGCGCCCTTCGATATGTCGGTTGTTGGTGAGCATCGCTTCGGGGCGGACCAAGGCACCGATGTGGAAGTCCCCGGAGTCTTTGGCGCCATTCAGGGTCCATGCGCCCTGTTTGATATCCAGGCCTGCGAAATGTCGGGTTTCACCCAACGTGCCCCCTTTGGCGTGATCAAGTCGTATGACGTCGACGCCACCACCACCGTCCAGCCGTTTGGTAAAGCCTCCTCCGGAAAGCACGCTGACCAGATCGTTACGCTCACTCGGTTGCAGCTTGTTCCACTCCGCGATTTTGTTGATCGAATGGGGTTGGGTATCATCGGCGCCGATGAAAGCATCGAGTTTCGTAATCAGATCTTCGGACGTTTCGAAAGGTGCGGAAGATGGATCAGCACTGGGTTGCTGGGCAATCGCCAGTTCACCGCAACTCAGGGCAAGTGCAATCGCAAAGGCAAGGCGTTTTGGTCGGTATTTGTGTTGAGCGGACATCGAGTTCGGCCTGTTTTGAAAGGAGGCCAAACTCTAAGAGGGAGGCAACAGGTGCCGATGTCAGCTGCTTCCGACGGGCTCGCGGGGAGTGTCAGATGGTTGTGTAGAAAATTGCCAAATGCCCGAGGTCGGTTGTCTTTATCCGCTCGAACTGACGCTATTTCTTACAACAAATCGAGACACGGTCGGCTATCGCAAAAAATCGGAAACTGATCTGCCTCTCGCTAACTCCGCTTCAAATACGCCTTCCCATAATGCCGCTCCATCCGCGCCTGAATCAGCTCCAGCCCAATCGACATCACCCAATAAATCACCGCCGCCGTCGTCAGCATCTCGATGTAGCGATAGCTCGAGCGCCCATATGATTGCGCCAGAAACATCACCTCCCAAACCCCCATCACCGAGATCAGCGACGAGTCTTTGAGCATCGAGATGAATTGGTTGGTGGTCGGCGGGATGATGGTGCGCATGGCCTGGGGCAGGGTGACGCGCCAGAAGATCACGGTTTCGCGCATGCCCAGCGCCAGGGATGCTTCGCGTTGGCCGTGAGGGGCGCCGAGGATGCCGGCGCGGAAGATTTCGCTCAGGTACGCGCCGTAGTTCAGCGACAGGGCAATGATGCCGGCGGCGATGGCGCCGGGCACGATGCCGAGTTGTGGCAGGCCGAGGTAGATCAGCAGGATCTGGATCAGTAGCGGTGTGCCACGAAAGAACGAGGCATAGAAGCTCGCAATCCCAAAGGCCACAGCGCTTTTCGACAGCCGCGCCAGGGCGGTGATGAAGCCCAGCAGCGAGGAGCCCGCTCCAGCGACCGGCAGCGATCACGTCCCAGGACGGGGTTTCGAGGCGCAGTTTGACGCCCAGCTTGTCTGCCACGGCCTTGGCCACGTCGACGTCAAATCCATCGAGCTGGTTCTGATCATTGAGGAACGAGAAGGGTGGATAGCTTTCCATCAACACGCCCACCCCTTCAAGTCTAAACATACAAGCGAGCTTGCTCCGGGCGGCGTTCCGACGATGGCGTCCGTTCGGGCGCCGAAGATTACCCGCGGCACTCCGCTAACGTTTTCACCTGCCCCGAATCCGTCTGGTTCTCATCGGACAGCCAGCGCTCAAACCCCGCCCCATTCGCCGGCCATTCCGAATCCAGAATCGAATACCACGCGGTATCCCGGTTCTGCCCCTTCACCACCATGTGCTGGCGGAACACGCCTTCAAAACTGAACCCCAGTCGTTCGGCTGCGTACTTGGAGCGGGCATTGCCGTTGTTGCACTTCCACTCCAGGCGCCGGTAACCCAAGGCAAACGACTCTTTGGCGAGCAGATAAACCGCCTCGGTGCTTTTCGGTGAGCGCTGCATCGGCGCACCAAACGTGACATGGCCAATCTCGATCCGACCTTGTGAAGGGACAATCGACATCAAACTGAGGATGCCCTGCACATCGCCGCTGGCACGGTCGATCACGCTGAAGAAGTACGGGTCGTTATTGGCTGCATGATTGTTCAGCCAATCGTTGAACGCGCTGCGCTCCGGAAAAGGACCGTAAGGCAAATAGTCCCAGAGTTTCGGGTCGGAACCCGGGCCTTGCAGGGCCTGCCACAAACCGTCGCCATGACGCGCCGGGTCAAGTTTTTCCAGGCGGATGAAGCGCCCTTCGAGGGTTTGAACCGACGGTGCCGGGACGCCTTTCCAGTCGGTGAGTGAAGTCGACATGTTGTTCTCCTCGAACCTTAAAGGGTTTTGCGAAACTGGATGAAACCGGGGCGTTCGGCGATGCGCTCATAAAGCTGAATCGCGGTGGCATTGGTTTCGTGAGTCAGCCAGTGGACCTTGCAGCAACCGTCCTCTTTGGCGATGGCGTAGACGAATTCGATCAGCTGTCGGCCGACGCCGGTGCCGCGCGTTTCCGGCACTACCAGCAAATCTTGCAGGTAGCAGGCGTTTTCGATGCTCCAGTTCGAACGATGGTAGATGAAGTGCACCATGCCCACCGCTTTGCCGTCGGCCCAGGCCAGCGCGGCATGGGTCGGCTCGCTTGGGTCGAGCAGGCGCTGCCATGTGCTTTGGGTGACGGCCTCAGGCAGTTCGGTGTTGTAGAAGCGCAGGTATGCTTGCCACAAAGGCAACCAGGTGGTGTGGTCGTCGGCGGTGACCTGGCGGATGTCGATCTGACTCATGGTCGTTCCTTAACGCATCAAGTGGGCGAGGGCCTGGTCGTGCACATCAGGGCTGGCGGCAAGCCCCTCGCGCACACCGGCAATGTCTGCAACGTTGCGGTTCTGGCTGAGCTTGCGCTTGCCTTTCAGACGCTGGATCGGCATGGCAAAACCAACGATGGCCTTGAGCATCCCATCAATGTAGTCGGCGGGGGCATCGACGACTTTCCATGGACTGGCGCGACCCGCTTCATGACGATCAGTCAGGGCGCTGACCAGAGTGCGCAGGCGATCGGCGTCGGTGAACACTTCGGCCGTGCCGTACGCATGTACGGCGACGTAGTTCCAGGTCGGCACGACTTTGCCGTGCTCGGCTTTGCTCGGGTAAAACCCTGGGCTGACGTAAGCATCGGCGCCGGCAAAAATCACCAGGGCTTCGGCGCCGCTCTGCAATGCCTTCCATTGCGGATTGGCCTTGGCGAAGTGTCCGTAAAGGGTGCCATTCGGACCCTGGTCTGAACTCAACAGCACCGGCAAATGGCTGGCTTGCAGACCTTGTTCCCCGTGTGTGACCAACACAGCGAGGCGGGTGCCGAGTATCTGTTGGTGCAGTTCATGCAAATCCTCTATGGCAAAGCTGCTTGGGTTGTACATGGAGATTTTCCTTGGCGAATGCTTGCATCCTAGGCAGGCTATTGGTCTGTTGTAAGAGCCATTAACGACAAATTTCATAGGTCCATTGCCATGACCCGCGAGCCACAGTCCTTGTCATTCAACCCAGCGGGTATCGAACTCGATCGCCGCCTGGGTTTGAGTCGCCAGCTCTATCAAGCGCTTCGCGTACGAGTGCTCGACGGAAGGCTGGCCGGCGGTACGCGATTACCCGCGAGTCGCGATCTGGCGGCGGCGTTGTCAATTTCCCGAAACAGCGTGGTCCGTGCCTACGATCAGCTCTACGCCGAGGGCTTTATTGATGGGCGTGTCGGTGATGGGACTTATGTCGCACAGTTACCGCAAACCGCGCTCCCGGCAAAAAAACTATCCACAAAAGTATCCACAGGGTTGTCAACAGGGTTACCCACAGCCTTATCCACAAACTGGCTGGATTTACCTGTGGTTTCATCCAGCAAAGTTATCCACAGCGGCGCATTGGGGCGCGTTGAAAGGAACCATTTGGCCCTGCCTCCCGTCGGCCCACCCCGCGCATTTCGGGTGGGTGTTCCGGCTTTTGATCTGTTCCCGTTCGAGGTCTGGGCCAAGCTGAATGCGGCTTTCTGGCGTAAACCGGATCTCCAGCAGTTGTGTTACGGCGATCCGGCGGGCGATGAGCGTCTGCGCGGACTAATTGCCGCGTACTTGCGCAGTTCCCGGGGGATGCAATGCACGGCTGAGCAAATAGTGATCACCAGTGGCGCACAGCAGGGGATTAGCCTTTGTGCACAGCTGCTGGTCGAGCCAGGCGATGGGGTGGCCATTGAAAATCCGGGATACCGCGCGGCCGGTCATGCGTTCGCCGTGGCCGGTGCGCGATTGCACGGGGTGGCGGTGGACAGCGAGGGTATCGACTGCACCGAATTGAACGGGCTTAACGATTGCCGATTGGCGTATGTCACACCGTCGCATCAATACCCGACCGGGGTGGTGATGAGTCTGGCGCGACGCCTGGAGTTGCTGGCCTGGGCCGAACGCACCCAGGGCTGGATCGTCGAGGATGATTACGATGGCGAATACCGTTACAGCGGCGCTCCGCTGGCGCCGTTGGCTGCGCTGGATCGTCAGGGGCGGGTGCTGTATGTCGGAACGTTTGGCAAGATTGCATTTCCAGCGCTAAGACTGGGTTACCTGGTCCTGCCGCCGGCGCTTGTGAGCGCTTTCTCTCAGCGGCGCGCGGTCGATGTCCGACATTCCGAAGTCAGCACCCAAGCGGTCATGGCGGAGTTCATGGCCGCGGGGCATTTCCAGCGGCATATCCGACGCATGCGCCGTGCCGCGTTGAGTCGACGCAATTGTCTGTTGGCCCGTTGGCCAATAAACATCGAGGGCGTTGGCGATCTGCCCAATGTGGTGGCCGGGTTGCACTTAACAGTCCCGGTGAGCAGCGTGGCGCGCGAACGCGAATTGATTGAACAAGCCGAAAGCGTGGGCGTTGAGGTCAATGGTTTGAGTCGTTACTGGTTGCCCGATTCGCAGACACCGCTGGATCAGCGAGCCGGGCTGGTGCTGGGTTTCGCCGCTGTACCAGAATCGGCTATCGAAGCGGCTCTGGAGCGGTTGCAAACAGTTTGGGACGATTGACGCGTAATTGCATCTCACTTGACCGCCTAATTGCATCGCCACTGACCAGTTGCTTGCAGTTGATGGGTGTCAGCGGGTGCCACTCAGGGGGAGTGCGTCAGCCAAGCACTGAAGGACTGCAATCGACCCAAAGCTGCCAATCAGGCGCTTTGAAGGCAGACCTTTAACGAATGAAAAAAATGGAATTTCTCGTCCCGAATTGACGGCTTGAACCGCGAGTTGGGCACTATCTGCGCACAACCAAGAAGCGAAGACGACGGCGACGGCCAAATCACCGCTTGCAATGAATGCAGCCCGGGCGGGAACTCGACCTAGGGCCAGAAGGCAGCAACCGCAAAGAAGAACGATGATTTGCTGATGGCTGGCCAAGCCTAGGTGCGGGTGATGAATAATGGGCTGAAGCGCAAGCCAGCCAAAATCAGTTCGTCTTGTAGCCAGCCGTTACCTCCTTCTTATGCACTGCGAAGGCGGCGAGGACTTCTCCCTTTTCACGCGCAGGCACTTTGGCGAAGTCTAGGCTGCGCCCCAGTTCGGCCGCCACCTCGTCGAATTCTGCTGGTGAGATCTTGAGGTCGCGATGCGCCTCCTCAAGGCCTAAATGACTTTTACCCGGCTTTGTTGGCGAGAATTTGAACGGCCCGCCCGTGACCTCGCAGACCCACAGGGTTCGCATGAACTTGAGGCCCGGCAACCTGTCTAGGTTCTTCGTGTGCCATTCCCTGAGGGCTGGGTTCTGCGAAGTCTTTCCCACCATTGGGTTCTGTACAATCGCGTCGCTAAAGTGGTCAACGACCGCGGCGATGGCGAAGACACCGCCGAGCCGGTCATACAGGCTATTCTCTGTTTTCGGAGCGGCTTGCAGAGACAGTGCCAGTGTCACTGTTAATATAGATAGTATTGCGAATAAGAATTTTTTCATCATGAACCTCCTTAATGTGGATCGTCGCGCTGCAAGTGCAACGTGCGAAGAAGTTCGCGTGTGAGGCAAGGGTAGGTCTGTGTGCCTACGCACTTATGTGAGTGTAGTGGTCTAACGAGAGAACCCCTGGGCCAGTTGATTTTTTCGAGGCAATGGTCTGTCGGTTCTCCACTTGCCTTGGGTAAGCCTTGAAAACAACGCACGACCTGCACTCGGATGCGGAGCGAGCGATTAACGTTGTTCTGCGCGTCGGTATTGCCGGTACTTGCCTAGGCCGCCAAGCTGAAAGGCGGCTTCTGGCCGTTCTTTGCCGGTCGTCACTACCACGTGTGCTGGTCAAGTCGAATGCAAACGGTTGGTCAGTACGAATGCAATTGACTGGTCAACGGCAATGCAAATGGGTGGTCACGTCCATGCAATTACGCAATTGATGCCGAACGTGGTTTTTTATGCCTCAGGCGCTACGTTCGGTTGGGGTTTCAGGAACAGATCCCGAATGGCCGGATCGACGATTCGGCGCAACGCATTGTCCAGTGCATCGAAGACATCGAGTTCCTGACGGGTCTTGGCCGGGAGTTCTTTCAAATAGCCTTCGGCGAACTTGAGATGTGCGGCGGTGAATCGTTCATCCGGATCGGTCAGTTCGTTGTAATGGAAATGCGCGACCCACAACGCTTTGTTTTGGCGTGTCTTGTCGAAAATGCCGTACTCCTGAAAGTAGTCTTTGCGCTGTTGGGTCTTGATACGACCGCGTGCGTCTTTGATGATTGATACCTGATCGTGCTCCATGAGCCATTTCAGGTAAGTTTCGCGGGGCCTGCGCTTGATGAGCATCGCGCGGTAGACGCTCACCCCTTCGCGCCGGGCTTTTGCGGCCCCCGTACGCAGTTCTGCATTCAGGCTCCCCACGGGGAAGTCGGCGGCTCTGCGAGCCAGTATTAGTGCAACGTCATCAGCCGATTGATCGAGTCGGGTCGCCTGCTGGTCGAGCAGGTCTTTCATGTCTGCCGGAACGCGGTAGGGGCGTTGCGCATCGGCGCGGATTCGTTCAATGAACGCATCGAGTTCGACACTCAGAGACAGCCCGTTGCCGATGATGTCTTGATCGTTCAGCGCCGCCGGTTGCACCGGGCGTCTGTTAGCCGTCTTGATAATGGGAACCTCATCGCTAGTCTGCGGTGTCTCGATAGACGGTTTTTTTTGCGCCTCGACGACTCGTGGCCGTGATTTGCTCACTTTGCCGATGGCGCGTGAAGTAGAGGGCACCGGTTCAAGTCTCGCCATCTGGGCCACCGGTATTTCTTCCGCTTCCGGAAGCAAAGTGAGCAGACGGCTGCGCGCCAGTTGATGGAATTCGGCAACCAACGTCTGAACGCGCTCAAAGCGGACGGGTTCCAGCTGATCGAGCAAGCTGGCAGACAACTCCTCCAGACGCCGCTCGGCTTCTGCCAGACGGTCTACCAGCACGGTGAGTTGCTCGACATCGAGTGTCTGGATGTGCGAAGGCTGTGCGGTACTGCGCCGCTCGACCAGGCTGTGGCCCGCGTCGGCCGCATTTTCAAAAATATCGACGACCGATTGACGTGCCTGACTCATCTCACTGTCCGACGCCTCATGCAGGCAAAGCTCCGTGGACATGCCAATTTCATTGGCCTTCAGGTCGTATTGGGACATTGCGGGCAGTAGCTTTCTCAGATCGCCAGCCACCTTGCGCGTGATACCGGTGTGGTTCATCAACCGGTCCAGTGAGGCGTGCATGCGGCCGAGACGGTCGATCAATTCATCGCTCACGGCGATGGCCTTTTGTGCCGCCTCCATTTGCGCGGCACGGGATCTCGTCGTTGAAGGTTCCGTCTGACTGAACTGGGGCGCGATGATTTTCACGTATTCACGCAACTTCATTCGCATCCAGCCGTTCAGGTAGCGATGTTGTTCAATGGTGAAACGCATTAGCTGAGACTGATAAAACACGCCAGCGCCACCCGCTTCACGCCACGTTTCGAGGGCTTCCAGCGCCTGGCCATATCCGTTCGCCACCTCATCGGACCTGGAGATGTAACTGGCTATCGTTTCGTCGGACATCGGGGCTGATTCGTCGCTGCTTTCCAAAGGGTTCAAGACTTCATCCACACTGGCCTTTCGAATGGCTTCCTGTTCGATGAACCGATGCAGTGCGGCCCACGCATCGTCCTTTTTTTTGATCTTTTCTCGCCGCATCGCTTCGATCCGGCGAGTTGGGCCGCCGCCGCGTAACCGAAGCTTGAGATCCCAGTGCCAGCTACCTGCCTTTTCGTCGTACTTCACGCAAAATCCTGGGTAGGCGGGATTATTCGGATCGAGAACGAGCACCGGTTCGTCCGCGTCGGCGCTGACCTGAAACCATCGCACACCCACCTGGGCGTACAGCTTTCCCTCGTGCTCATAAAGATGGTCGGCATTGGATAGTGTTCCATCTGGCAGGTGCGGAGCCGATACTTTCAGTTGATCGATCTTTTGTAAAAATTGGGCTTCTGCACTGCTACGGGTCGGCCCGGCGGGCGCCAGGGCGCACAGATGAGCCTCGGGCAGTTCAGCGCTTAGCGGGGTCGCGTCATGCGTAACCATCACAGCCTCAGCGGAGGAGGTAATGAGTTGAGGTTCGTCCATGGGCACGCGTTTCGGCGCAGAGACTTCATCAAGGGGACTTGATAGCTGAATTCGCCGTGTCGCGACGCGTTGCGAGAGAAGAATGCCCAGGGTCAGTAGCAGGTCGCCGATCGAGGACCATTCCACGAGTGTGTCGCCGCGTTCTCTGGCATCCAGAGCCTGCTGGATCTGACTGATGCTTTGCCAGACCCAGACCGCAGTACCCGCCGGGCCGCTGAGAAAGTTGGCCGCCACCGAGAAAGTCGCCCAGCCACTGTCCGCCAGCAGCGCCCAGCGACGCTCGCCATTGGAAGTCGATTGGCGGTCGGCGAGCTCGGCCATGGCTTGGCTATTTTGGGTATAGAGGGTCGTGAGAACGTCGCCGTTCAGAGGTGTGTGTGCCAGTTCAACCGAGGCGGTCAGGTCCAGGTGAATAAATGGCTCGAAGGCCAGTTCGGTAATGGTCCAGGGCGAGGGAATGCCGCTGGAAAACACATACTGGGCGTACTCGAAACTCAACGCGCGGGTAGGCAGCCAGGCCAGTATCGAGTCGCGCATTTCGCCCGACTGATAAAACGCGTACAGCATGTTTTGCTCGGAAGGAAACTGGTGCAGCGGTTGATCCAGCAAGGGTCGATAAAGCAGGCATGGGCCGCTCGAGCCTTTGCGCGGCTCGATGATGTACATGTTCGCGACGGTGTCGGGTGTGTTGCCAAGACGGTAGCGGGGCATGAACGCCAGCGGGCGGATTTGCACCGGCCACTCGGCGGAGGGGGAGTCGTTTTTGATCGACTCCATCAGTTGGCAGACCTGACGGTAACCCAGCTCATCGACTTCACCTTGGCGCTTGAGTTTGCACTCCAGCGCCAACATGGGCAGGAGTAACGGCAGCTGACGGCAGTAGCGGACCTTGTGACGGCGGGCCTGCACCGGGTCATCGATGAGTGTGCGTTTGATCAGCTGCGGATAGGTTTTGCCGAGGTTGATCGCGTTGGCGAGACGCAATAGGAACGTAACCGTCATCCACTCTGGCACGGCTGTGCCATCGGCATAGGCCACCGTCGCGCTATAGGGGCGGGTGTTTTGCAGGGCGAATTCGCCCAGGGTTTCGACGCTGACGTTGCGCGGGTCGGGCAGGGTGAAACCGCCGGCTTCGAAGCTATGGGTGACGGTGATCCGAACGTCATCAAGGCGCAGGCTCACGGCGTCTGTGTCAGTTTTGTCGGCGAGCATGGCGTCACGCATGCGCTGCTGGGCATAGGTTTGAATCAGCGGAATATCGTTGGCGTCAAAAGCGTCATTGCCGGTCTCGTCTCTGAGGTTTCCAAGCTCGGTCAAGTACCCGCCGTAGGCTTGGATATCGTCAAGTGAGCCCGTTGATAGCCACGAGGGAATTGAGCTTTCCAGCTGTTCGATACGCGCCTTTTCCCCGGTGCTGATCGTGCTGCTTTCGTCCTGTCGGGAGGTAAACCCGGCCAAGGGCGAGCGACTGGCTGGATCGAGAGCATCAATGGAGTCGATCTGACACCCCACCAATGCCCAAACCATGGCATCAAAAATATTGCCTTCAGGTTCGTAGAGTCGCCACTTCAGGCTCTGGCCGCTCAGATCGATGCCGATCCGTGCGGGAAGGCTGGTGCCCAGTTGCTCCATTGAGCTGAACGATTCGTAGCCGCCGGCGATGGTGTACATCGTGATCAGCTTACGGCTGCCCAAAGTGGCGGTCAGCACCAAGGCGCCGCCGATCATCAGATGCCGGGTAGCGTCCTCTGCCGATTCAACGGCGAGATCGAGATCGAGATCAAGTAAGCCGGCGCGCACGTTCGACAGCCCGTTGTCGGAAGCCGGGCGCAATAGCTTGTCGGGGTATTGCGAGACGAGTCGCCCGAGGCTGCACTCATCCGAGTCCCATCCAGTGACCGACTGAACATCGGGCGCCTCTTTCAGGGTGTCGGACAACACCTGCCAGCGCGGCAAGTTTTCGGTGATTTCATTCCAATAGTCCAGCTGGCTTTGTTCGAAGCCAATGAACAGCAACGGTGCGTACTCGTTTAACAAGGTAGTGATGGCGTCCATGCTGACCGGCAGATGGATGGGTTCGGCGGCATAAGGTGTGAAGGTCAGAAAGTGTTCACTTTCGATGTAGTTGGCTGTTGCTGGGGTAAAGGCCATACGCGCCAGTGCGTGCGTCAATGATTCGAAACGGCTGCTGCGGGTGACGATTTCCTCGCCCTGCTCATGCCATAACGGGGTCATCAACACGGCTTTGTCGGGATCGATCTGTTGCTCGGGAAAGCTTTTTAACAAGGCCTTGCGCAGTAAATGCGCAGCGGCGCCATGCAGGGTCGGACCACCGCTGGATTGCTCCACCAGACGGCTTTTGTTCAACAGCAGTGGGGCGGTGTTCGTTCGGGTTGTTTTGCTCATGACATCGTGACCGGTTGGGGATGGGCGTGACGGCAGACTGCCGTCTGCAATCGAAAGTACCCGCGCATCCACCGGGTCAGGTGGTAGATATATATGGGTTGAAAAGAAGCCCGCGCTCGACGGGCTTGTGAGTCAAATGATGGCTCAGGAGAAGAACAGCGCGGCTGCCTGCGAGCGGCTGATGGCGCTGCGGTGGATGGCAATCAGCTCGTGGTTGCTGTGGTTTTCGCGCCAATCGTAAGCACCGCCGAGACGTCGCTGATCGACAGTTTTCAGGTGCGCGGCGGTGAATGAAGGCAGAGGATCTGTGGGATTGGCGTAGTGAAAGTGCGCGTACCACAGAACCTTGTTGGTTTTCTTGTCGAGTATTTCGTACTCCTGCAAATAGTCTCTGCGCGGGCCTTTCAGCCGGCGTCGCTCGGCAGTCTTGGCAATGCGCAATTCACCCTTCTCGTGCAGCCATTCAACTCGCGCCGCCGTGGGGGCCTGTTGCTTGGTCATCGCGATGCGGTTGACGCGACCCATGGCGTAGAGAGCTGTCGCTTCGGTATCGAGCTGCTGACGCAACGTGGCGGTGGCCGTTTCAGTAGTGGAGCTATTACCCGCCGTGAGCGCCTGATCAATCCTGTCCATGACGTTACGTAGACGATTGGCATGCAGGTAATAGACCTCCTCGGTTTCCGTTGGATTGCGCTGCGCCCGATTGAGGTGTGCCTGCGTGCGCTGTTTAAACGCCGGTAATTGGTCCAGCAATGCCTTGCCATCGAGCATGCTTTTGGCCAGATCGGGCTTTGCTTTGGGTGACGGGGTGTTCTTTTCCGAGACGCGTTCCAGCCAGACGCCTGGCGTTTTCTCATGAAAAGTGGCAATCACCTTTCCCGTCAGCGGCGCCAGCACATCGACCAGATGGCTGTCTTTACCCTTTGCGCTTTGGCGTCGCTGACCCACGAGCGTGCCTTTGAAACGGGTCTTGATGATGATTTTTTTTGCCGTCGAGGCAGCAGGTTTCGATGGGCCGGCGACCGGCTCAAGGTGTCGTTGTTCGCGCAATAGATCCGATAAGTGTTGCGCAGTACGTTGGCCAAATTCCGCGACGCGTTTCTGCACTTTTTCGAGACGGTCGGGTACCTGATGCTCCGGAAACTCGGCGGCGAAATCGAGAAAACGCTGGTCGATGATTGCGAACTGTTCGACCAGGTTGTTCAGCGCGTCTGTCCGTTCACTGAGATTGTTCAGGCTTTCATTCGTGCTCAGATCCAAAGCGCTTTGAATGTTGAGTGCGGCATCTTCGACCAGGCTTTCCAGTGCGACTTGAGCTTCTTCCCGAGCGGCACCCGAGGCACCCTTGAGACAGAGTTTCTGCCCTAGCGTGATCTGCAGCATCTTCAGATCATCCAGCGAAAAAGGTGGAAGTCTGGCTTTGTATTGACGCGTGACCTCGGCGGCCTCTTTGCCCAACAGGCTGAGTTCTGCGAAACGGGTCTGCGCGAATTCGACTTTGTCGATCACCCCCTGTGTCAACTCGGTCATCGTTTCAAAAGGCTCGGAACGGCTGCTCGTGGATTCGCTGTTTGTTTCGTCGAGCAGTTCCATAGTGATACGCAGGCTATCGTGGAACGTGGTGTCGCATTCGCTCAGCCAGGACTGCATGAGGAACAGTTGCAGGGATATCCGGTCCAGCATCGCAGTCCGGTAATTGGGGACGGCTTCCAGAATGTTCAGTGCTTTCAGTTCTTGAATGTGGGTGGTGTATTCATCGATCTGCGTATCAAGCGTGTCGAGGAAGTGCTGGCGCGCACTGTCGGCCGTTTCAGGCGTCGCCTCCAGCATGGCACGACGGACTTCGACCAGCTGCAATCGCTTGGCGGTCAGGCCAGCGTCAAAGGCGGTGATGTCTTCTTTCTTTTTGCGCAGTTGCTCCTGATTCTGTTGTTGCAGTTGTTTGCGCCGGCTCCTCAGGCCGCCGCCGCGCAGTCGCAAGCGCAGGTCGACAAACCATTCGCCGCGCTGGTTACTGATCAGTAACGGTCCCTTGCGCGGCGGTTGCTGGCGAGAATCGATGATTTGCACATCGTCGTTATCGTTGAGTTCGACTTCGAACCAGCGCTCGGCTACTCGGGCGTACCATTTTTGACCGCTGGCAGTGAGGTGCCTGTAGGGGCCCTCGGTTGCCGGTTTGGCGTTTGTTTCTGGCTTCGTGATTTTCAGGCTGTCGAGCACGGTACCCAGGCCTGGTCGGGATCGATCCACTGCGCCAAGATCGTGCAACGACAGTTCATGGCTGCTCGGCAGCTCATGATCAGGGATGTCTGCCAACCGGGTCGCGCTGATACGGGCTATCTTCACTTCTTCCGTCGCCGCGGGCGCTTTTTCCGTGTCGATGGCCAACGACGCTCGTTGAGGTTTTTTACGAGTGGCCGCTCGGTGGGCGAGCACCATGCCCAGCGTCAAAAAGAGATCCGCCAGGGCCGCCCAGGCCAGAGGTTTTTGCTGCTGCTCAGCGGCATCTGCGATGTCCTGCAAGTCGTCCAGGATCTGCCAGATCCATGCGGCCGTGTTCACTCCACGACCCAGAAATGGCAGCGCCACACTGAACAGCGCCCATCCGCCACGCTTGAGAGAAGCCCATCGCGCCTCGGCATTGGACACCGATTGGCTGTTCGCTTGAGCGATCAGTGCCTCGGCATTGGCCTTGAACAAGGTCGACAGCACATCGTTTTCAATCACCCGATGACCGAGCGTCACTGGCCCTGGCAGGTTCAGTGACAGGGTGGAGTCGATCAGAAGTTGCGGCACCGTCCACACCGAAGGCAGCGCCCCTGGAAAAACGTATTGCGAGTAATTGAAACGTACGCTGTCGGGTAGCCACGCCAGTACGGACTGGCGCAGTGACCTTGAGTGTTTGATGGCATACAGCAAATTGGCCGTCGACGGGTATTGCAACAGCGCAGGTTCAAGCAACGGACGGTAAAGCAGGCACGGACCCTTATCTTGATCCTGTGGGCCGATCACAAACATGTTGACCACCTCGTCGGTCTTCCCGTTGGGGGAGTCGCCAGTGGCGAAGGCCAATGGACGAACCACGATCCGTTGGCCGTCGACCTGTTGTTCCACCTGCTCGCTTGCCAGCGCCGCGACGACGTAGCGGTAACCTTGCTCAGTCAGGCCTCCTTCGCCGCGGATTTTGTCTTGCAGGGCCAGCAACGGCAGCTCGAGCGGCAACTGCTGGGTGAAGAGCTGCTGCAAGCGGGAGGCCTGGGAGGTGTCGTCGATTAGCCTGTTTTGCAGCAAGGCCGGATAGGCTTCGCCGATGTCGACCGTTGTCGTCAGTTCTTCCAGGTAACCAATGGTCATCCATTCCGGCAGCACAGCGCCGTCCCGGTGGCGCACCGATTTATTTCCCAGTGCCAGGGCGCCCAGATTCTCAAGTGCAAGGTCGACAAGCGACAGCGTCTGAGTGTCTATCTGCCCCGGCGGCACGAAAGTGCCCCAGACTTCGACGCGGGTGACGGTGATCTCCACGTCTTTCAAATCGACATGTTCTGTCTGGGCAGGTGTCTGTTTTATTTGTTTCTCCAGCTCATCCCGAGTGAATTTTTTGATACCGGGCAGCTCGCTTTGAAAGGTTTTACCAGCGTTTTGCTGCTGCATGACCGCCAGGTCCAGCAGGTGTCGGCTGTAACGGTTTTGGTCGGCGGGGGTGGCGTCTTCAAGCCACTGCGGAAGTGAATGTTGCAGCCGCGAGAAATGAGGTGTTCGCTGCTCCGTCATGGCTTGCTGGTTGTCGGGTGCACCGCGTCGTGCCGTTATAATCGGATCGTCCGAGCGCTGGAAAAAATCGATTGAGCCTATTGCCTCGGCCTCTAGCGCAATCAGGGTGCAAGCCTGGTGGTCGAAAAAGTTGCCCTCGGGTTCGAACAATCGCCAGCTCAGACTGCTTGCAGCGTTTTTCACCAGTGATTGCAGCGTTTGTCCCAACTCCTCGAACGTATCGAAGCGTTGAAATCCTTCCGTCAGCGAGTGCATGAGAATCAATGTGCGCTTGCCGAGCGTGCCCACCAGTACAGCGGCGTCCAGAACGTTGAGATGCTTGTGTGCCGTGTCATCAAGGTCGATCAGGCAGACGCGGGTCTTGTACTTGTCGGTGGCCAGCCGCAGTGATTTATCGGGTTGCCCGAACACAGCGTGCGCCATGGCCCGTTGATCCTCATCCCAGCCGTTGTTAGCGCTGACGTTCCACAGCTGCTGCAAGGTGTGCGAAAGCTGATGCCAGCGCGGCTGGTCGGGCGCGGTGGTTTCGTTCCAGTAGTCGAGCTGCTGTTCCTGATAGGCGATGAACAGCAGCGGGGCGAGTTCGTTGAGCCGGGCTGCGATCGCTTCGATCTTTACTGGAAGCTGGGTGACCGGTTCGACGCCGGGTTGTTCGGTGAGGAAGTGTTCGCCATCGATGCAGGTCGCGGCGGTGCCGGACAGCGCGAGGCGAACCAGTGCATCGGTGAGGGATTCGAATCGGCAGGGACCAGCCTTGACCGTTTCTGCGTCGGTCAACCAGGTCGGTGTCGCAACCATGGCCCGCGCCGGGTCGATTTTCAGGTGCGGGTAAAGCGTAGCGAGCGCGGGACGCAAGGCATTCGCGGCGACTTCGGTGAGCGAAGGGCCTGTCACCAGTTGAGTCAGTACATCCACAGCACTTGGTGTTGAAGTTTCGGGCATGACCATTTCCTTGTCTGACGGCGGCGGCCGCTGTCGTGAGCAGCGCCGGATCAGGGCAGGATGGCGAACTCGACCGAACACTTGGCGGTAGATAAATATCGCAGGCAAAAAAAGACCCGCATCAGCGCGGGTCTTGGCTTTCGGCAGCGGGTCAGGTTCCGGACTTGATCTTGGTCCAGGCCCGGGTCCGCGCGCGTTCAGCATCGCGAGGCAAAGCTTGCAAGGTGTACAGCGTGCCCATTGCCGCTTCGGTCGGGTACAGGTTCGGGTTGTTGCGGATCGCCGGGTCGACCATTTCCGTGGCGTCCTTGTTCGGGTTCGGGTAGCCGACGAAGTCGCTGACCGGCGCGATCACCTGCGGCTGCAGCAAGTAGTTGATGAAGGTGTAGGCGTCTTCCGGATTCTTCGCGCCTTTGGGGATCGAGAGCATGTCGAACCAGATCGGCGCGCCTTCTTTCGGCAGGCGCATGTCGACGATCACGCCGTTCTTGGCTTCTTTGGCGCGGTTGGCGGCCTGGGAGAAGCTGCCGGAGTAACCGACGGCGACGCAGATGTCACCGTTGGCGATGTCGGCCATGTACTTCGAAGAATGGAAGTAGGTGACGTACGGACGAATCTTCATCAACAGCGCTTCAGCCTTTTCGTAGTCCGCAGGCTTCTTGCTGTTGGGGTCCAGGCCGAGGTGTTGCAGGGCCAGTGGCAGAATCTCCGAAGGCGAGTCGAGCAGGGCCACGCCGCACTGTTTGAGCTTGCTGATGTTCTCCTCCTTGAAGATCAGGTCCCAGCTGTCCACCGGTGCGTTGTCACCCAATGCAGCCTTGATCTTGTCGGGGTTGAAGCCGATAAGGATGGTCCCGTACATGTAAGGCACGGCAAATTTGTTGCCCGGATCGTTGGCTTCGATCAGCTTCATCAGCTTGGGATCAAGGTGGTTCCAGTTCGGCAATTTGCTGCGATCAAGCGGCTGGAACACGCCGGCCTCGATCTGCTTGGCGAGGAACACGTTGGACGGCACGACTACGTCATAGCCGGAATTGCCGGTCAACAACTTGGCCTCCAGCGCTTCGTTGGTGTCGAAGATGTCGTAGACCAGTTTGATCTGGGTGTTCTGGGCTTTGAAGTCTTCCAGCGCTTTGGGGGTGATGTAGTCAAACCAGTTGTAGACGCGCAACGTTCGCTCCTCCGCGTGAGCGGCACCACAGAGCACGGTGGTGCACAGCACTGTGGGGAAGAGCGCTGGCGCGATAAAACGCTTGAGTCTGTTCATTGTTCTAATTCCTCATTGGGCGCTTTCAAAACCTTCGAGAACGTTCACGGCATTGATGCCGATTTCTTCAACCGCGTAGCCGCCTTCCATCACGAACAGCGTCGGCTTGCCGAGGCCCGCGATGCGCGCGCCCATTGCCAGGTAATCCGGGCTGTCGAGCTTGAATTGGGAGATGGGATCGTCCTTGAACGTATCCACGCCCAGGGAGACGACGACGATATCGGCGCCGTATTTTTCGATCTCTTTGCAGGCGTGTTCCAGCGCGGCGCTCCAACTGTCCCAGCCGCTGCCAGCCGGCAAAGGGTAGTTGAAGTTGAAACCTTCGCCGGCCCCCTCGCCGAGCTCATCTTCATAACCGAGGAAGAAGGGGAACTCGGCTTCCGGATGACCGTGGATCGAGGTGAACAGCACGTCGCTGCGCTCATAGAAAATCGACTGAGTACCGTTGCCGTGGTGATAGTCGACGTCGAGGATCGCGACCTTCTTGTGGCCCTGGTCGAGGAAGGCTTGAGCGGCGATGGCGGCGTTGTTGAGGTAGCAATAACCGCCCATCAAATCGCTGGCGGCGTGGTGTCCCGGTGGACGGCATAAAGCGAAGGCACTGCGGGCGCCGCGTTGAATGACGGCTTGAGCGGTCAACGCAACTTGCGCCGCACTGTACGCCGCTTGCCAGGTGCCGGCGGTAATCGGTGCGCCGCCGTCGAAGCTGTAATAGCCGAGCTGGCCGTGCAGGCTGGTGGGCATGATTCGGCGCAGCGTACGAGCCGGCCAGGTGTAGGGCAACAAGTCGCCGTCGGTATTGAATTCGGTCCAGCGTGCCCAGGCGCCTTTGAAGAAGTCGAGGTAGTCGCGGCTGTGGATGCGCGCAATCGGCTCGAGGCCGAAATCCTGTGGTGCTTCGACCGGGCCGAGGTCGCGGTATTGCACGCGTTGCAGCACATGGTCGGCACGCGAGGGCATTTCGAAGCAGGGCATCAATTGCCCGTCCATCAATTCACAACGGCCGTGGTGCAGGTGGTGATCGTCCGAGTAGATCGTCAGCATTTCTTGTTCTCCGCAGGCTGATTCGGTTGAACACAGTCTTGCGGCAGGAGGTGTTTCGGAGAACGGCAGGAAAGGCCAAAAGGGGATCGATATGGCCAAAAGATCTGACCGAAATTCGCCCCTTATCGGCGCGACGGTGCCCCGGCGTAGGGCGTACCCAAGCCGATCATTCCCATGCAGAGTGAACGATCAGTCAGGGGCGGAACTGGCTCGGTGCCACGCCGCTCCAGCGCACAAACGCATGGCGGAAACTCGCGGTTTCGCTGAAACCCAAAGCCTCGGCGATTCGATAAATCGGCATTTGATCTTCACAGAGCATTAGTTTGGCCTGTTCGAAGCGCAATTCGTCGAGCAATTCCTGATAGCTGCAACCCAGATCCTTGAGGTGCCGGCGCAGGGTTCGCGCCGAACAATTCATCTGTTCAGCCAACCCTTCGAGGCCAGGCGCTGCATTCAATTGCGTACTGAGCAGTTGGCGAATCCGCCCCAGCCAGGCCTGGCGGCCAGTGAATTCGGTGTTCTGTTTGCGACAGCGTTCAGTCATGGCCTGATGGGTGATGACGTCGGCCAGTGGCAACGGTTGGTCGAGCCAGTGTTTATCGAAGGCGAAGGCGTTGTCCCGCGCATCGAAGTGCAGCGGGCAGTCGAAGTGCTCGGCGTAGGTCGCCTGATAGTCGGGCGCTGCGTGTTCGAAGCGTGCAGCCAGTAGCGGCAGCGTATGGCCGAGCAGATCGTCGCAGGTGACTTTCAACGACACCAGACAGAACTCGGCATTGAATACCGCCAGCGCCGGATTCTCCCGGTAATCAGCGGCGACAAACCAGATGCGCTCGCCGTCATCTTCAAGGCTCAGTTCGAAAAGTGTTCCTAACAGCGCCGGATAGCGCATCGCCAGATGTAAAGCGTCACCGAAGGTGGCACTGGTGAGCAGCGCATAACCGAGCATACCGTAGGACGAAACGTGCATCCGCCGGCCAAGTTCCAGGCCGATATCGCGTTTGAGGGCGACGGCATTGGCGCAGACCTGCATCTCTTGGTTCGTAGTGATGCGTGTGTCCGCTCGGCTCAGGTCTGCCGCGCTGATGCCGCTTCCCACGAGCAGCGCTTCACTGGACAGGCCTTCGGCCTTGAAGGCGTTGAGCACCAGAGAGACGGCGTTGAGGGTGGTGAGGTGGGAGTGGAGCATGGGGGGTTCCAGCCTTGAGATGCTGGAAAAGGAGCAAGTTGTGTGCCGCGTCCAAGTCATCTGTAGGAGCGAGCGGTGCGGCGATCCGACTTGCCCGCGAAGCTTTTGGCGTTATCGAAAACGCCTTCGCGGGCAAGCCTCGCTCCTACAGGCACCGTGTGGTGTCAGATAAGTTCGCCGCACAGGTCCAGTTCTACAAGGCGCCGCGCTTCAGCGGTGTCGAGCCCGGCACCGAGCAACCCATGCAACTTGCCGAAAGCCGCTTCACGGGTCATGCCGCCGCCCGAAAGCACGCCTGCACCGCGCAATCGGCTACCGGCCTCGTAAACATCCAGCTCAACGCCGCCTTCATGGCACTGCGTAACCGCCACAACCACAACCCCCTTGTCCCGTGCCCGTTCCAGGCTGGCGAGAAACTCGGGGTTATCGCTCGGTCCGGTGCCGCTGCCATAGCACTCCAGCACCAGTCCCTGAATGCCGCTGTCGAGCAGTCCATCAAGAATTTCAGCGCTTATGCCGGGAAACAATGGCAATACTGCGACGTTCGCCAGTTGCTTCGGCTGGTTGTAATTCAGTTGCGCGGGAATTGAGGACGCTTTCACACCGCCGCCCTGACGCTCCAGTCGCTTGAACGGATGACGACCGAAACTGCGAACCTTCGCGCAACGAGTCGGGTCCAGCAGCTCGCCGTGGAAGTACAGATGAACGCCCGGCGCAAGGCCTTGCCCCAGAGCAACCAGCGCGCCACTGAGGTTCTCCCAGGCATCGCTGTCGGCTACGCCGGCTGGCAGCATGGAACCGGTGAACACCACGCGGGCATGCAGGCCGAGCAACTGAAAGCTCATGGCGGCGGCGCTGTAGGCGAGGGTGTCGGTGCCGTGCAGGATCAGCACGCTGTCGCAGCCCTGGACATCAACGGCGTCGACCACCGCTTCACGCAGTTGCTGCCAGTAAGCCGGACTCATGTTGGCGCTGTCGATCAGCGGCGACATCTCGCGAAAGCGCCACTGCGGCACGACAAGGTCAGGCTGGCTGTGCAGATACTCGCGCATCCGCGCTTCGAAACCGGACGCCGGGGCCAGACCGTGAGCGCTGGCTTGCATACCGATGGTGCCACCGGTGTAGAGCACCATGACGTGCTGGGCGGCAGGATAGGTCGAGGAATTCATGGGGGGTCTCCGAGAACGATGACAGCATGCGGTCGAGCATGACGCTGACCGCACGTTGTGTCACGTCGGGCGCAGGGGATGCGCCCGGGTTTTTACCGATCAGCGTTGCGCTGCGGGTACGCCTTGCGGCTCAGCTTCAGCCTTAGGGGCAACGGCTGGTGGATTGGCTGGCCAGGCTTTCAAGTCCAGGTCCAGATCCGGGAATTTGCTCGAATCGAACACGGGCGTCTTGATGCCGGCTGCGCGCTGATCATCGTAGTCACGCAGGATGCGCATGCCGACTTTGAACAGCAGGAACAGCGCGATCAGGTTCACGAACGCCAGCAGGGTCATGGTGATGTCGGCGAACGCGAACACCGTGCCCAGGTTCTCGATCGCACCCCAGTAGATCAACACCAATACCAATGCGCGGTAGCCGATCAGCGCCTTGCGGTTTTCACCGATCAGGAAGCGCAGGTTGTTCTCGCCCAGGTAGTAGTTGTAGAGAATCGAGGTGAACACGAACAACGACAGGGCCACGGAAATGAAACTCCGGCCCCAGTCACCGACGACGGCGGCCAGCGAGTTCTGGGTCAGGGCAATGCCGTCGCCTTCGAAGCCTGGTGTGTAGAAGCCCGAGAGCAGGATCAGCAACGCGGTGCAGGTGCAGATCACAAAGGTGTCGAGGAACACGCTGAACGCCTGAACCACGCCTTGCGAAACCGGGTGCTCGACCGAGGCCACAGCGGCCACGTTTGGCGCACTGCCCAGGCCTGCTTCGTTGGCGAACACGCCGCGCTTCACGCCCATGACGATGGCACTGCCGATCAGGCCGCCGAAGGCCTGGTCGAGACCAAAGGCGCTTTTGACGATGGTCATCAACATGCCCGGAACGTGGTCGAATTGCAGCACGATCACGTAGAGGGTCACGCCGATGTACACCAGGGTTTTCACCGGCACCAACAGGTCAGCGACCTTGGCGATCCGCTTGATGCCACCGATGAACACCAGACCCAGCAACACCGCCAGGGCCAGGCCCGTGTAAGTGGGGTCGAGGTCGAAAGCGTTTTTCAGCGAGTGGGTCACGGCGTGGGATTGCAGACCGTTGAAGGCGAAGCCGAAGGTGATCAGCAGCAGGAAGGCCATGATCATGCCCAGCCAGCGTTTCTGCAGGCCGTGCTGGATGTAATAGGACGGACCGCCACGGTACGTGCCGTCGGAATCGCAGCGCTTGTAGAGCTGGCCGAGGGAACATTCGAAGAAGCTGCTGGACATGCCGACCAACGCAGTCACCCACATCCAGAACACCGCGCCCGGACCACCCAGGGTCACGGCGATACCGACACCGGCGATGTTACCCGCACCGACACGGCCGGCGAGGCTGAGCATCAAGGCCTGGAACGAACTGAGTTGACCGGCGCTGCTTTTGAGGCTGTCGCGGAACACCGCGAACATGTGGAAGAAGTGGCGCAATTGTACGAAACGCGAGCGGATCGTGAAGTAGCTACCGAGCCCGACAATGAGCACGATCAGTACTTTCCCTGAGAGGAAGTCGTTAATGACTTCGAGCATGGATTATTCCTCGCTGTTTTTTGTGTAGGCAAATGCTGGGCAGGTAGAAACATCGCGTTACACCGACGTGCGCGTGGCACAACAGTGAGGCGAGTGTTCGTCCCGGGCCCATATCGCAGGTTTGTTATTAGTTCGGGTTTCGCATGGGTTTGGGCCTCGTTACCGACGACCGCTCACGCGAAGAGGGGCGGCACTATACCTATGAGCGTGCCATCCGTCTGCACGGTTGTGGTGCAAGCGACGAAACGAAGCCTTTGAAACACCTGACTTTTTTGAAGTCAGGCTCGTGTGGGAGGGCGAGAGCCCCATTTCCACAGAAGTCTTTTTCCTGCCAATGAGTTAAAAAAAAGGGCTTGGGGAATAAATCCCCAAGCCCTCAAAAGGTGAGAGGTGTCTAGTCCCTCGACCTGGTGAGCGTGGCGCTTCGTGCTCTTCGTTAAAAGAGCAAGCGCCGGCGTTGCGTTTGGTTAAGCCTTCAGAGGCACCAGACGCGGAGCAATCATGTTTTCCGGGCGCAGAATGTCGGCGAGCATTTCGTCGTCGAGCAAGCCTTCTTCACGCACCAGTTCCAGCACGCCGCGGCCGCTTTCCAGCGCGATACGGGCGATGCGAGTGGCGTTTTCGTAGCCGATGTACGGGTTCAGCGCGGTGACCAGGCCAATCGAGTGTTCGACCAGTTCGCGGCAACGCTCTTCGTTGGCGGTGATGCCGACGATGCAGTGCTCGCGCAGCATGTCCATGGCGCGTTGCAGCAAGCGGATCGAGTCGAAGATCTTGAACGCGATCAGCGGCTCCATCACGTTCAGCTGCAATTGGCCGCCTTCGGCCGCGATGGTCAGCGCCAAGTCGTTGCCGATGATCTGGAACGCCACCTGATTGACCGCTTCCGGGATAACCGGGTTGACCTTGCCGGGCATGATCGAGCTGCCTGGCTGACGCGCCGGCAGGTTGATTTCGTTGATGCCGGTGCGTGGGCCGCTGGACAGCAGGCGCAGGTCGTTGCAGATTTTCGACAGCTTGACCGCGGTGCGCTTGAGCATGCCGGAGAACAGCACGAAGGCGCCCATGTCGGAGGTGGCTTCGATCAGGTCGGCGGCTGGAACCAGCGGTTGACCGCTGATCAGTGCCAGACGCTGAACGGCCAGGAGTTGGTAGCGTGGGTCGGCGTTGATGCCGGTGCCAATCGCGGTGCCGCCCAGGTTCACTTCGGTCAGCAGCTCAGGAGCCAGTGTCTTCAGACGCGCCAGGTCTTCGCCCAGCGTGGTAGCGAAAGCGCGGAATTCTTGACCCAGGGTCATCGGCACAGCGTCTTGCAGCTGGGTACGACCCATCTTCAATACGTGGCTGAACTCTACACCTTTGGCCGCGAACGACTGGATCAGGCTGTCGAGACTGGCCAGCAACGCATCGTGACCCAGCAGCAGACCCAGACGGATCGCGGTCGGGTAGGCGTCGTTGGTCGACTGCGCCATGTTCACGTCGTTGTTCGGGTGCAGGTATTGGTATTCGCCTTTCTGATGACCCATGGCCTCCAGTGCGATGTTGGCGATGACTTCGTTGGCATTCATGTTGGTTGAAGTGCCAGCGCCGCCTTGAATCATGTCCACCACGAACTCTTCGTGGAAATCGCCGCGGATCAAACGTGCACAGGCTTCGCTGATGGCAGCGTGCTTGGCTTCGCTCAGGTGACCCAGCTCGCGGTTGGCGTCAGCGGCGGCCTGTTTGACCATCGCCAGACCGACAACCAGCTTCGGGTAATGCGAAATCGGAACGCCGGAGAGACGGAAGTTGTTCACCGCTCGCAGGGTCTGGATGCCGTAGTACGCTTGAGCAGGTACTTCGAGTACGCCAAGCAGGTCTTTTTCTGTGCGGAAAGATGCAGCGGAAGACATGATAGAAATCATCTCGATAGGGACCCGGTCTGTGCCGGAACACCGCAAATGCTAGGCTTGTGGAGAATTTTGGGCCAATGCTGTTAAACACTAGCCTATGCACATTCGGCATAATGCCCGTGTGACGCCGTGTCTGCGGCGAGCGTGTGACCTAAATTGGTGCGTGTCCGGGAGGTCGTGATGAACCTTGAAAGTAAATGGCTTGAGGACTTTAGTGCTCTGGCTGCCACCCGCAGCTTCTCCCAGGCTGCCGAAAGACGCTTCGTGACGCAGCCGGCATTCAGTCGGCGGATCCGCAGCCTTGAAGCCGCGCTGGGACTGACCCTGGTCAATCGCTCGCGCACCCCGGTGGAGCTGACGGCGGCGGGGCAGTTGTTCCTGGTTACCGCGCGGACCGTGGTCGAACAACTCGGTGAAGTGTTGCGTCACCTGCATCATCTGGAAGGCGGGCAGGGCGAGGTGATGCAGGTCGCCGCCGCTCACTCTCTGGCGCTGGGGTTCTTCCCGCGCTGGATCGCGCAATTGCGTAATGAAGGCCTGAACATCGCAACGCGCTTGGTGGCGACCAACGTCGGCGACGCGGTGCATGCGCTGCGTGAAGGCGGTTGCGATCTGATGCTGGCGTTCTACGACCCGGATGCTGCACTGCAGATGGACCCGGAAATCTTCCCGTCACTGCACCTTGGAGCCACCGAAATGCTTCCTGTCTGCGCGGCGGACGCCGAGGGCAAGCCACTGTTCGACCTGGAAGGCGAAGGCAGTGTGCCGCTGCTCGCTTATAGCGCCGGGGCGTTTCTCGGGCGTTCGGTGAACATGCTGCTGCGCCAACGGGCGCTGCGCTTCACTACCATTTATGAAACAGCCATGGCCGACAGCCTTAAAAGTATGGCGCTTGAAGGGCTGGGCATCGCCTGGGTGCCGCAGCTCAGCGTGCGCGCCGAACTGGCGCGCGGTGAGCTGGTGGTCTGCGGCGGCCCGCAATGGCATGTGCCGCTGGAGATTCGTTTGTACCGCTGCGCGTTGGTGCGCAAGGCCAACGTACGATTACTGTGGCGCAAGCTTGAGGGCGGGGCGGCGGGCAATACCTGAGATGGACAAACAGCGAGTGGTTACGGAACGTCACCGAGGAACGACTTGATAAGTTCCCGATTACCGTCGCTATAGCGATAACAATTGGACAGCCCGGGAGTGACATCGCGCATGAAAGTTTCACACCACCATCCGTTGTATTGAACGTCGGAAAGTTCATGATTGGCAGTGAACATATGTCCCAGTTCATGGCCGACTATTTGTTTTCCGATCAGTGACGCAATACCGAACTGTTGGCCAGGGCTCGCGACGCCCAGAACCTCATTGTTGATCATTGCACTGTTGGTCAACAGTAAAAATTTTGTGGTCCTGTTGTGCGGGAGGTTCTGATCGTCGCGGTAGTTTCGGGCAAGCGTTTCCCATCCGCGATAAGAAGTTTCGCTGGCAGCCTGGTATGAATAATTTGTGTAGGGCGGCCTGTTCCTGATGAACTCCATCGACACGCGTCGACCTGAAATGGCTGTGATTTCCTTAACCCAATCCAGCAGATAACGTTGGAAAATCGAGTCAATGGCCGACTCGGGTATGTCGTCATGAATAAATGCAAAGACAAAAATCGGCTTTTTTTCTATAGAGGTAGTACTGAAGCCTTTGAATGTTACAGAAGCTTTTGAGTGGGTTGGAGGCCAGGGAGTATCGTTCAGTACTGTTGTTGCATGGCCCATCTGAGTTGTTAGAAAAATTATCAAGAAAAGCGTGAATCTGGTGAGTGTTGACATCGAGAATCTCGAACTTAATGCGTGGATCACCGCATCAGCGTGTTAAGTGTGATTAGTTGACGGAACCGTTTTTTCTGCGCCGACTGTTATTAATAATACTTGGCGCGTTATTTGTAATGGGTGGCTTTATTGCAGGAAATGTTTTATTGGAAAGGGGCGGTGAAAAATCGTGTTCAGATGCTTTGACTATAAAGTCAATAAAGGTGCCCGCCGTTGATAGAAACCAGTCGTATGACAGATGGTCACCGCAGGGGCTGTTTATCTGTGGCATTGAGGTATACTGCGCGGCCTTTGGCCGGTTCGTCCGGCCATAATTCGTACAATCAAGCCACGCATTTTGCGTGGTTTGTTGTTTTTTGACGCGCCTGCGGGCGCCCAGAGAGAAGAGGCACGACGATGAGTGCACTGGTTGGCGTGATCATGGGCTCCAAGTCCGATTGGTCCACCCTTAGCCACACCGCCGATATGCTGGAAAAGCTCGGCATCCCTTATGAGGTGAAAGTGGTCTCTGCCCACCGCACCCCGGACCTGCTCTTCCAGTACGCCGAAGAGGCTGAGGCGCGTGGCATCGAGGTGATCATCGCCGGTGCCGGCGGCGCAGCCCACTTGCCAGGCATGTGTGCGGCCAAGACCCACCTGCCGGTACTGGGCGTGCCGGTGCAGTCGTCGATGCTGTCGGGTGTCGATTCGCTGCTGTCTATCGTGCAGATGCCCGCAGGCATCCCGGTTGCTACCCTGGCCATCGGCAAGGCCGGTGCGATCAACGCAGCGCTGCTCTCGGCGAGTATCCTCGGCGCCAAGCACCCGCAGTTCCACACTGTGCTGAAAACTTTCCGTGCTGAGCAGACAGACAGCGTCCTGGACAATCCAGACCCACGCATCGCCTGAGGTTGTTGACGATGAAAATCGGTGTAATCGGTGGCGGCCAGTTGGGTCGCATGTTGGCGCTGGCGGGCACTCCGCTGGGCATGAACTTCGCTTTTCTGGACCCCGCGCCGGATGCTTGCGCAGCTGCGTTGGGCGAGCACCTGCGGGCCGATTACGGCGATCAGGACCACCTGCGTCAGCTGGCCGATGAAGTCGATCTGGTGACCTTCGAGTTCGAGAGCGTTCCGGCCGAAACCGTGGCCTTCCTGTCGCAATTCGTTCCGGTCTACCCAAGCGCCGAAGCCCTGCGCATCGCCCGTGATCGCTGGTTCGAAAAAAGCATGTTCAAGGACCTGGGGATTCCCACCCCGGCGTTCGCCGACATTCAATCGCAAGCCGATCTGGACGCTGCGATTGCTTCCATCGGTCTGCCGGCCGTGCTGAAAACCCGCACCCTGGGTTATGACGGCAAGGGCCAGAAAGTCCTGCGCAAGCCTGAAGACGTGGCCGGCACGTTCGCCGAACTGGGCAGCGTGGCCTGCCTGCTGGAAGGCTTCGTGCCGTTCACCGGTGAAGTCTCGTTGATCGCCGTGCGCGCTCGCGATGGTGAGACCCAGTTTTATCCGCTGGTTCACAACACCCACGACAGCGGCATCCTCAAGCTGTCCGTAGCCAGCACCGACCATCCGCTGCAAGCCTTGGCGCAGGACTATTCCAGCCGCGTGCTCAAGCAGCTGAATTACGTCGGCGTGATGGCGTTCGAGTTCTTCGAAGTCGACGGTGGCCTCAAGGCCAACGAGATTGCCCCGCGGGTCCACAACTCGGGTCACTGGACCACTGAAGGCGCCGAGTGCAGCCAGTTCGAAAACCACCTGCGGGCCGTTGCCGGTCTGCCACTGGGTTCGACGGCCAAGGTCGGTGAAAGCGCAATGCTCAACTTCATCGGTAAAGTGCCGGACACCGAGAAAGTCCTGGCCATTGCCGATTGCCATCTGCATCACTATGGCAAGGCGTTCAAGGTCGGTCGCAAGGTCGGTCACGCCAATCTGCGCTGCGCCGACAGGGCCACGCTGGAGCAGCAGATCCTCAAGGTCGAAGCGCTCATCGCCGAATAGTTTCATGTGGCAGCGGCGGAACCATTCAGGTGCCGCCGCTCTCTCATGGCAGGATGCCAAAGTCTGACTAGGCTTGGACGTAGCACTTAATCAGAGGGAAATGCCATGGGAATTATTGGAACCATCTTTATCGGCTTGATCGTCGGCCTGCTGGCTAGGTTCCTGAAACCGGGCGATGACAACATGGGCTGGATCATGACCATCTTGCTCGGTATCGGCGGTTCGCTGGCGGCCACTTACGGCGGCCAGGCTCTGGGCATCTACCACGCGGGCGAAGGCGCAGGCTTCATCGGTGCGCTGGTCGGCGCGGTGGTGTTGCTGGTGGTCTACGGCTTGATCAAAAGAAACTGATTCAAAGCGACAAAGCCCCCTCTGCGCCGCACGCAGAGAGGGCTAGAATGCTCGGCGTTGCATCGTCCTCTCCTTTGCCGAGCACCTCCATGCGCCGTCTTCTGTTCACGCTCCTTTTACTGGGTACGGGCCTTGCCCACGCCGGCGAACTGCCGGAAACCGACTGGCTCGAATTGATGCCCAAGTCGGACCAGAAAGCCCTCGAAGCCATGCCCGAAATCGACCACAACTCCCCCGAAGCCAATGGCACCTTTAATCAAAAGGGTGGCATGAAGCAGAGCAAGGGCTTACCGGCGGTGATGTATTCGACCAAAACCGTGCCGTCGATGAACGACAAGAACATCCGCATAGGTGGTTATCCGGTGCCGCTGGAGTCCGACGCCAAGGGCCGCAGCACGCTGTTCTTCCTCGTGCCGTATCCGGGCGCCTGCATCCACGTGCCGCCGCCACCGCCTAATCAACTGGTGTTGGTGCGTTATCCGAAAGGCTTGAAGCTGAATGACATCTATACACCGCTGTGGGTGACCGGCACGCTGAAAGTCGAGAAGGTCAACAACGACCTGGCTGACGCGGCGTATGCGCTGGATGCGGCGAAGGTGCGGGTGGTGCAGGAGTCGGATTTGTAGAAAATCTCAACTGTGGGAGCAAGCTTGCTCCCACAATGTTCTATGGTGTTGCTTATAAAGGTGCGCTGCCAATGCTCACGCCCAGCGTATGGCTGGCACCCGGCGCTAGCGTCACCACATCGTCCATCACATTCGCCGTTTCGATGCACAGCATCCGCTGCCAGCCATCGTCCGCCATGTCACTGAACGCCGCAGCGCGATCAATCCACGGGTTCCAGATCACCGCCGAGCGTGAACCGCTGCTGGTCAGCTCGATGCGCCGTTCCCAGGCCGGATCGACAATGCTCAGCTTTGCCGGGGTATTGAGGTAGATGCGATCAGTCTCGCCGGCAAAACGCAGATCGCCGGTCTGAGTGACGGTCTTCCAGTCGTCCAGCGTCTCGATATAACTCAAGCCATCCAGCCCTTCGATATGCACATTGCGCACATCGCTGACCGCGAAATAACTGTGCAGCGCCTGGCTGATGGTGACGTTGTCAGTGCCTTGGTTGTGGCTGGTCAGGCTGATGTGAAGTTGCTCATCCAGACGAATGCTCAGCTTCAAATCCACCTGATGTGGCCAACCTGGCAAACCGCCCTCAGGGTAGGGCAGAACAAACTCCACCTTCAGGCTTTCGCCCTCGGTTTCAATGCCGCCCAGTTCCCAGTCCATCGCCCGCACCAGCCCGTGGGCGGTCGGCGGTTCGTTGCTGACACGCATCGCTTGAACACTTTGCGGGTTGCGCGGCAAGTTACCGAACCACGGCCAGCACACCGGAACCCCGGCGCGGATGCTCTTGCCAGTCTTGAACACGGCCTCGTCGTTGAGCCAGATCAGCGGCGGTTGACCGGCCAATTGATAACTGAGGATGTGCGCGCCTTGCTGGGCGACCAGCAATTCGGCCTGACCGTGACGGATGCGCCAGCAGTTCAGTTCATCCAGTTTCACGGCTTCAACGTTGGGCGTGCTCATGGGGCAACTCTCGATCAGGAACAATGACTGCAATGGACCGCTGAAAGGTCGCAGTGTTTAACGAGCTCGTGACGGAACCGAACGGGTGCGGCCGCTGCCATCGATGGCGACGAACACAAACACGGCTTCGGTCACTTTACGCCACTCGCTGGACAGCGGATCGTCACTCCAGACTTCGACCATCATCTGAATCGAGCTGCGGCCGATTTCCAGCGCCTGGGTATAGAAGGAGAGCTGGGCGCCCACCGCTACCGGAACCAGAAACGCCATGCGGTCAATCGCAACGGTGGCCACGCGACCACCCGCGACTTTGCTGGCCATTGCGGTGCCGGCCAAATCCATCTGCGACACCAGCCAACCGCCGAAAATATCGCCAAAGCCGTTGGTTTCGCGGGGGAGCGCGGTAATTTGCAGGGCAAGGTCGCCTTGCGGGATTGGATCTTCTTGTTCGAGCTCTATCATGCCGGGGGGGCCTCTGACCCGTGACTCTTCATAGTGTTGCGGGTGAATAGCCGTCTTGGAAAAACGATTCAGCCCCGAACATACTACGTTCGTCACGTTTTTCGTAAGGCGCCTAAAGGGAAACTCTGCGAAATCGGCTGACAGGTGCCAACGACGTTTTCGCACAGCAACCCCTTACAAGCAGGTGCAGGATTGCGAGTATATCGATCGGTAGACTCCGAGACGACCGTCCGGTTCTCATTTAGACCGTCAATTACGCGCCTCTATGTGCTTTTTCGAACAATTTGCTATCGTGCCGGACCTGCCCAAGCCTCCGCCAGCGTTGTTGGGGTTGCAGATCCGACTATAAGAGAAGCCTTGCCATGACCACCGCGCCCTCGAGCATTGCGCAGCCCACTCAGTCCGCACGTCCGCTGACCCGCAACGACTACAAGACTTTATCGCTGTCCGCCCTGGGCGGCGCGCTGGAGTTTTACGACTTCATCATTTTCGTGTTCTTCGCCACGGTGGTGGGCAAGCTGTTCTTCCCGGCCGACATGCCTGAGTGGCTGCGGTTGATGCAGACTTTCGGGATCTTTGCCGCCGGCTACCTGGCGCGGCCACTGGGCGGCATCGTCATGGCACACTTCGGCGACCTGCTGGGACGCAAGAAGATGTTCACCCTGAGCATTTTCATGATGGCGGTGCCGACCCTGATCATGGGGTTGCTGCCGACTTATGCGCAGATCGGCATGTGGGCGCCGATCCTGTTGCTGGTGATGCGGGTGATTCAGGGCGCGGCGATTGGCGGTGAAGTGCCGGGCGCGTGGGTATTCGTTTCCGAACACGTACCGCAGCGTCATATCGGCTACGCCTGCGGCACCCTGACCAGCGGTCTGACGGCTGGCATCCTGCTGGGGTCGCTGGTCGCCACCGCGATCAACAGCATTTACACCCCGGTGGAAGTGTCGGATTACGCCTGGCGGATTCCGTTCCTGCTGGGCGGCGTGTTCGGCCTGTTCTCGGTTTACCTGCGCCGCTGGTTGCACGAGACGCCGGTGTTTGCCGAGCTGCAACTGCGCAAGGCCCTGGCTGAAGAAGTGCCGCTGCGCGCCGTGTTGCGTGACCATCGTGGGGCGATCCTGATTTCCATGCTGCTGACCTGGCTGCTGTCCGCCGGCATCATCGTGGTCATTCTGATGACCCCGACCGTGCTGCAGACCGTCTACCACTTCTCGCCAACCACCGCGTTGCAGGCAAACAGCCTGGCGATCGTGTTTCTGAGCGTGGGCTGCGTCGCCTCCGGTGCACTGGCTGACCGCTTTGGTGCTGGTCGCATCATTGTATTCGGCAGTGCGCTGCTGCTGATCAGCTCGTGGACCTTCTATCACAGCCTGTTCAACCACCCTGACTGGCTGTTCCCGATGTACGCCTTGACCGGCTTCCTGGTCGGCACCATCGGTGCAGTGCCTTACGTGATGGTCAAAGCCTTCCCGGCAGTGGTGCGCTTCAGCGGTCTGTCGTTCTCCTACAACCTGGCTTACGCCATCTTCGGCGGCCTGACCCCGATGGTCGTCACTTTGCTGCTCAAGGAAAGCCCAATGGGGCCGGCCTATTACGTGGCGATCATTTGCGGTGTCGGGATTCTGGTGGGTGGGTATCTCTGGAAGAAGGGCCGATAACGCTAAACCGCCAGTAGTTAAGGCTTTCGCCAGTGCGAAAGCCTTACTCCACACTCGCCCGCCGGTAAACGTGCTTCATGCTCAAGCATATGGTCCAGAGCATCCGCAGCGTGCTTCGGTTGAATAACCTGATGCTCCACCATCAAATCGAGTAACCAGAGTGCGCCATGCACTTGTAACCCATCCCTCTGCGCTTGACGCCTTAACTTGCCATCCCCGGTGAGCAACGGCCGGCCTGTCTCTTGGGCGAGCAGGTAGCACGACACATCGGCTAATGAGCTGTTGTTGTGCTCTATTTTGAGATTGAACAGCCTGGTAACCCCCGGTTCGTCGAAGGATTCACAATCAATCCCCGACCGAGTAATTCGTCATGGGGGAAATCTTCGAGCTCATGCAGCACAAAATCTGTGCAGCAAAGAGTGAATGGCAGATTGAACATCTGCTCCAGCAGTCCTGCATTTCTGAAATCGATCCAGATATTCGTATCGCTGATGTAGATCAGACTCATGCACTCTCCAGTGAGCCCAGAAAATTGGGGTCAAGAGCGCTCACTGGTTTGCGTAGAAGTTCGGCTGCACGGGATTTGGTGATCAACCCTTCCGCTAGCCCCCAGAACACCAGCGATTCAAAACGTTGCGGTGGTTTGCATGGCAAGGGTTCAGGTTCGGCCTTGCGCCAGCCGTTCGCGCTGAATTGGATGGTCAGGGATTTATATCCACTATCGCTAAGGAGATTCAGATCCTTGAGGCGCCTCAATGCTGCATGCATCGAAATCCCGTATTGGCGCTTGGCGATGAGCAACTCGCGGGGATGGACGCGTGAGCGAGGGTGGCTACCGAAGTCACTGGTGACACCTTTAGCCGGGTAGAGGAACGCACCGGCGAAGCGATGGCAGCAGTTTTCCTTATCACGCTCGGGCATGTCGTCGGGTAATTGCATGACCCAATGGCCGAGTTCATGGGCCGCGGTAAAGCGTATGCGTTCGCCTGGGCGCTCTGCGTTCAGGGCGATCAAGACGTGGCGACCGTCACCGGTAGCTGCGCAGGCCCCTTCGAAGTCAGCCGGCCCCATGAGCATCGCGACCTTGATGCTGTGCTCTTCCAGTTGCTCGGTCAGGTTGGAAATTGGATCGCTACCAATTCCCCAATATTCGCGTAGTGCCTCGGCAGCGTGTTCAGCTTCCTCGATAGAGGAGACCGGCAGCATTTGCGCAGGGGTGGCCGGAGTCTGGATGTCTACCGGGTCAAAGCATTCTTCCAGAGCAATGTAACGCTCAAGGTGTTCACGAATCTGTTCTTCGACTTGAACCTGGCGATACTTGGGCATCTTGGCAAGTTTACGAAACTCCAGCGGCGCAAGCGGCATGGCATCCGCACGGAAGAAGTATTCAGGATTGACCTGCAGCACCTTGGCCATTTGGAGCAGGCGCGCCGAGTTCGGGGTACTTAACCCTTTCTCGTATTTGCTCAGGCCTTGCTTGGTGATGTCGCCAAGCTGGAGCGCCAAGGCTTCCAGAGACATGCCTCGCAGAAGGCGAGCGCGGCGGATTCGGTCGTTGATCATGGGTTCCCCTCGTGGTTGACAAGGCTATATTTTTGTTTTGATTTGTCAACCCTGCTTCTGTATCTCGGCGCTTCTGTACTTCGAATGCTGGCCTTTCATCTAATTGTCATATTTCAGCCATAGAGTGTTCACACGGCCTGCTGATACTTGGCCCCGACTTAACACACCTATCTGCTAGGAGTAAGGCATGAAACTGAAGCGTTTGATGGCGGCAATGACTTTTGTCGCTGCTGGCGTTGCGACTGCCAACGCGGTTGCCGCTGTTGACCCTGCTATCCCGAGCTACACCAAGACCACTGGTGTGTCGGGCAACCTGTCCAGCGTCGGCTCCGATACCCTGGCCAACCTCATGACCCTGTGGGCTGAGAACTACAAAAAAGAATACCCGAACGTAAATATCCAGATCCAGGCCGCCGGTTCGTCGACCGCGCCACCTGCGCTGACTGAAGGCACCGCTAACCTGGGCCCGATGAGCCGCAAGATGAAGGACAACGAGCTGCAGGCCTTCGAAACCAAATATGGTTACAAGCCAACCGCTATCCCGGTTGCCGTGGATGCCCTGGCAGTGTTTGTGCACAAAGACAACCCGATCCAGCACATGACCATGGAACAAGTCGACGCGATCTTCTCGTCCACTCGTCTGTGCGGCGCTAAAACCGACGTGAAAACCTGGGGCGACCTGGGTGTGACCGGCGACCTGGCGAACAAGCCGGTTCAACTGTTCGGTCGTAACTCGGTATCGGGCACCTATGGCTACTTCAAAGAAGAAGCCTTGTGCAAAGGCGACTACAAGCCAAACGTCAACGAACAACCAGGTTCGGCTTCGGTCGTGCAGTCGATCAGCTCCTCGCTGAACGGCGTTGGTTACTCGGGCATCGGCTACAAAACCGCTAGCGTGAAGACGGTAGCTCTGGCCAAGAAAGGCAGCACCGAGTTCGTCGAAGACACCGAAGAAAACGCCCTGAACGGTAAGTACCCGCTGTCGCGTTTCCTCTACGTTTACGTCAACAAAGCCCCGAACAAGCCTCTGGCCCCGCTGGAAGCCGAGTTCGTGAAGCTGATTCTGTCCAAACAGGGTCAGGAAGTTGTAGTGAAAGACGGCTACATCCCACTGCCGGCCAAGGTTGCTGCAAAAGCACTGGCTGACCTGGGTCTGCAAGAAGGCGGCAACGTCGTAAAGAAGTAAAACCTTGAGTCCGGGATGATTTCCGGGCTCCAGTGGGAGCGGGTACGCCCGCTCCTACACCCCCAAATTTTTGATCCACTGCCAGTTCCCACTGGCGGCGGATTTGTTGCGTCACTGCATTGTCATCTTTCTGTCATACAGGACCGCTAGGGTGTGCGCATGAATGATCTGGCCAATTCCACCATGACTACTAATCCTCCCAAGCGAATTGATTTCAATACGCCTGAGCTGCAACGCAAGCGCCGCATCCGCGCGCTCAAAGATCGCCTGACCCGCTGGTACGTCCTCGTGGGCGGCCTTGCCGTTCTCGGCGCGATCACGCTGATCTTCTTCTTCCTCGCCTACATCGTCTTCCCTCTGTTCCAGGGTGCCGACCTGACGACCAAGGACGCCATCACGCCGGCCTGGATGCAAGACGCCGGCAAGCCGTTGATGATCTCACTGGAAGAACAGAACCAGGTCGCCATGCGCGTTTCCGACAAGGGGCAGGCGCTGTTCTTCGACATCGACAGTGGCGCCGAACTCAAGCGCGTCGATCTGCCGGTTCCGGCGGGTGCCAGCGTCACGTCCATCGGCGAAGACCAGCCCGGCCATCCATTGGTCGCGGTGGGTTTCTCCAACGGTCAGGCTTTGGTGTTCCGTCACACCTATAAAGTCAGCTACCCGGATGGCAAGAAGACGATCACGCCAGCCATCGAGTACCCGTACGGCGAAACCCCGATAGCGCTGAACGAGGCGGGCGGTGCGCTGGAGCATGTCAGCCTCAACGCCACCGACACCACGCTGATGCTCGTCGGCTCGACCGGTGCGCAACTCAATGTGCTGTCGCTGACCAGCGAAGAAAACATGATGACCGGCGAAGTCACCAACGAGCAGAAGCGCATCGATCTGCCGCAGATGACCGAGCCGGTGAAAAATATCTTCGTCGACCCGCGCCAGCAATGGCTATACGTGATTAACGGTCGTGCCCAGGCCGATGTGTTCAGCCTGCGCGACAAGAGCCTCAACGGTCGCTACAAACTGCTTGAAGACGGCGAAACGCAAATTACCGCCAGTACTCAATTGGTAGGCGGTATCTCGCTTATCCTCGGCGATTCCAAGGGTGGTCTGGCCCAGTGGTTCATGGCCCGCGACCCGGATGGTGAACAGCGCCTGAAGCAGATCCGTACCTTCCAGATGGGCACCGCACCGATCGTTGAAATCACCGCCGAAGAACGTCGCAAAGGCTTCATCGCCCTTGACGCTGAAGGCAAGCTCGGCGTGTTCCACAGCACCGCTCACCGCACCTTGCTGGTGGATCAGGTGGTCGATGGCCAAGGCCTTTTCGGTATGTCGCCACGGGCCAACCGCATCATTGTGGAGCAGGGCGGCAAGCTGCAACCGCTGCTTCTCGACAACCCGCACCCGGAAGTTTCCTGGAGCGCGTTGTGGAGCAAGGTCTGGTACGAGAACTACGACGAGCCTAAGTACGTCTGGCAATCGACCGCCGCCAACACCGACTTCGAACCGAAGTTGAGCCTGTCGCCACTGACCTTCGGCACCCTGAAGGCCGCGTTCTACGCCATGCTGCTGGCCGCACCGCTGGCCGTCGCTGCTGCAATTTACACCGCATACTTCATGGCCCCGGGCATGCGCCGCAAGGTCAAACCGGTGATCGAATTGATGGAAGCGATGCCGACGGTGATCCTCGGTTTCTTCGCCGGCCTGTTTCTCGCGCCGTATGTGGAAGGGCATTTGCCGGGGATCTTCAGCCTGCTGATGCTCCTGCCGATCGGCATTCTGGTGGCCGGTTTCGTCTTCAGCCGCCTGCCTGAGTCCATCCGCCTGAAAGTGCCGGACGGCTGGGAAAGCGCGATTCTGATTCCGGTGATTCTGTTCGTGGGCTGGCTCTCGCTGTACATGAGCCCGTACATGGAAACCTGGTTCTTCGGCGGCGACATGCGCATGTGGATCTCCCACGACCTGGGCATCACCTACGACCAGCGCAACGCACTGGTGGTCGGTCTGGCCATGGGCTTCGCGGTGATCCCGAACATCTACTCCATCGCCGAAGACGCCGTGTTCAGCGTGCCTCGAGGATTGACCCTCGGTTCTCTGGCCCTCGGTGCCACGCCGTGGCAGACCATGACGCGGGTGGTGATCCTCACCGCCAGCCCGGGCATCTTCTCGGCACTGATGATCGGCATGGGCCGTGCGGTCGGTGAAACCATGATCGTGCTGATGGCCACCGGTAACACCCCGGTCATGGAAATGAACCTGTTCGAAGGTCTGCGAACGCTGGCCGCTAACGTTGCAGTGGAAATGCCCGAATCGGAAGTCGGCGGCAGCCACTACCGCGTGCTGTTCCTCTCGGCGCTGGTGCTGCTGCTGTTCACCTTCGTCATGAACACCCTCGCGGAGCTGATTCGTCAGCGTCTGCGCAAGAAATACTCGTCGCTTTAAGAAAGGTAGAAGTCTGTGAAACAGAACTCCCTGAACGGATGGTTCAAGAGCGGCGCCCCCGGCGTCTGGATCAGCGGCGGCGCGGTGTCCATCGCGGTCATCATGACCATTGGCTTGCTGGCGGTGATTGCCGTGCGCGGTCTGGGTCATTTTTGGCCGGCGGACTTGATTCACGCCAGCTACGACGTGCCGGGCCAGGCCAATCACCTGGTCATCGGCGAGATCGTGCAGAAAGAAGAAGTGCCGCGCGAGCGCCTGAAAAGCGCTGGCCTGCCGGTGCCTGATCAGGGCCCGGAGTTCATGACTCGCGAGCTGATCAAGGTCGGCAACCGTGACTTGAACGGCAACGACTTCACCTGGATCGTCGGCGAGTGGCTGACTAACCAGAAGACCCCGCCTGAGTTGATGGCCATTGAGCGTCGCGAGTGGGGCAACTTCTACGGCTACCTGGTCAACGTCAAGCAGGATGGCAAGGTCATCGCTGAAGGCGAGGCCGCGTGGCCTGAGTTGCAGGCCCGTGTCGATCGTGTCAACAAACTCGCGGCACAGCTCAAGAGCCTGGAAAAAACCGACATCGGTGCGATCAACGCGGGTCTTGAACGCGTCCGTCTGCACGGCCGCAAACTGGAACTGGCTGGCCAACTCGATGCCACCGCACAAGCGGACATGGAATCCGAGCGCGCCGAACTCAACGCTCGTTATCAAGACATCGAAGTCCGCCTGAACGACCTGCACGCCCAGTTCAATCGCGACAGCCTGACGGCCCGCGATGCAAACGGCAAAGAGATTGAAATCGGCATCGGCAAGGTGGTTCACGCTTATCAGCCGAACGCGATGGGCACCTTCACCAAGATCGGTTTCTACTTCAGCAAGATGTGGGAATTCCTCAGCGACGACCCGCGTGAAGCGAACACCGAAGGCGGGATCTTCCCGGCGATTTTCGGCACTGTGATGATGACCCTGATCATGGCGATGGTCGTGACGCCGTTCGGCGTGCTGGCGGCGGTCTACCTGCGTGAGTATGCGAAACAGAACACCATGACTCGTCTGATCCGCATCGCGGTGAACAACCTGGCGGGCGTTCCGGCTATCGTCTACGGCGTGTTCGGTCTGGGCTTCTTCGTCTACGTACTCGGCGGTTCGGTCGACCGGTTGTTCTTCCCGGAAGCGCTGCCGGCACCGACCTTCGGTACGCCGGGTCTGCTCTGGGCGTCCCTGACCCTGGCTTTGCTGGCGGTGCCGGTGGTGATCGTGGCCACCGAAGAAGGCCTGGCGCGGATTCCTCGCACCGTGCGTGAAGGCTCGTTGGCCCTCGGCGCCACCAAGGCTGAAACCTTGTGGAAGATCGTGCTGCCAATGGCCAGCCCGGCGATGATGACCGGCATGATCCTCGCCGTGGCTCGCGCCGCCGGTGAAGTGGCGCCGCTGATGCTGGTGGGTGTGGTGAAACTGGCACCGTCGCTGCCACTGGACGGTAACTACCCGTACCTTCACCTGGATCAGAAGATCATGCACTTGGGCTTCCACATCTATGACGTCGGCTTCCAGAGCCCGAACGTCGAGGCCGCGCGGCCGCTGGTGTACGCCACGGCGCTGCTGCTGGTGCTGGTGATCGCTACGCTCAACCTGTCAGCCGTATACATCCGGAACCACCTGCGCGAGAAGTACAAAGCGCTGGACAGCTGATTACCGCTGCTCCCTGTAGGAGCCAGGCTTGCCGGCGAAGGCGATTTCAAGGACGCCTTCGCGGGCAAGCCTCGCTCCTACAGAGTGGCAACACCGCTGGCCCATTTTTGTGAGGCCAGCGGCCAACCGAACCGAATTTGTTAGCACAGGGAGCCTCCCATGCAGCACGAACCACATACCCACGGCATCAACATGTCGGCCTTGGGCCGCGATAAACAGAGCTTGAGCCTCGAGCAGGAAACCGTCGCCATCGAAGTACCAGGCCTGAACCTGTTCTACGGCGACAAACAAGCGCTGTACGACGTCAGCCTGAACATCCCGAAACAGCGCGTGACCGCCTTCATCGGCCCGTCCGGCTGCGGTAAGTCCACGCTGCTGCGTACGTTCAACCGCATGAACGACCTGGTGGATGACTGCCGTGTCGAAGGCGCGATCAACCTCTACGGCAACAACATCTACCGTAAGGGCGAAGACGTGGCCGAGCTGCGTCGTCGCGTTGGCATGGTGTTCCAGAAGCCAAATCCGTTCCCGAAAACCATCTACGAGAACGTGGTCTACGGCCTGCGCATTCAAGGCATCAACAAGAAGCGCATCCTCGACGAAGCCGTCGAGTGGGCGTTGAAAGGCGCTGCGCTGTGGGACGAAGTCAAAGACCGTCTGCATGAATCGGCACTCGGTCTGTCCGGTGGTCAGCAACAACGTCTGGTGATCGCTCGCACCATCGCCGTGGAGCCAGAAGTGCTGCTGCTCGACGAACCGTGCTCGGCACTCGACCCGATCTCCACGCTGAAAGTCGAAGAGCTGATCTACGAACTGAAATCGAAGTTCACCATCGTCATCGTGACCCACAACATGCAACAGGCCGCGCGGGTTTCCGACTACACGGCGTTCATGTACATGGGCAAACTGGTGGAATTCGGCGACACCGATACCCTGTTCACCAATCCGGCGAAGAAGCAGACCGAAGACTACATCACTGGTCGCTACGGCTAGGAAGCTGTTGTTGCTCACTGAACTGACGCTGCGGTCCACCGCACCTTACCGGACGCTCCAAGGACGCCAACATGATTAGTAAAGAAGGCCTTACTCACCACATTTCCGCGCAGTTCAACGCCGAGCTCGAGGAAGTGCGCAGCCACCTCCTGGCCATGGGCGGGCTGGTGGAAAAGCAGGTCAACGACGCGGTGACCGCGCTTATCGAGGCCGACTCCGGTCTGGCCCAGCAGGTTCGCGAGATCGACGACCAGATCAACCAGATGGAACGCAACATCGACGAAGAGTGCCTGCGCATTCTGGCCCGTCGACAGCCTGCGGCGTCGGACCTGCGTCTGATCATCAGCATCTCCAAGTCGGTGATCGACCTGGAACGCATTGGCGATGAAGCGACCAAAATCGCCCGTCGCGCCATCCAGCTGTGCGAAGAAGGCGAAGCCCCACGCGGCTACGTCGAGGTTCGCCATATTGGCGACCAGGTCCGTAACATGGTTCGCGATGCGCTGGACGCCTTTGCCCGCTTCGACGCCGACCTGGCGTTGTCGGTGGCGCAGTACGACAAGATCATCGACCGTGAATACAAAACCGCGCTGCGCGAACTGGCCACCTACATGATGGAAGACCCGCGCTCTATCTCGCGGGTCTTGAGCATTATCTGGGTGCTGCGTTCGCTGGAACGGATCGGCGACCACGCGCGCAATATCTCGGAGTTGGTGATTTACCTGGTGCGCGGCACCGACGTGCGTCACTTGGGTCTCAAGCGCATGAAAGAAGAAGTTGAAGGCACAAGTGGCGAAACCGCTAATGTTCCGGGTAAAGCTGACGATAAGTAAGATTGCCTGAGAAAAGCGCCCGGCCTTCTGGCCGGGCGTTTTTGTTTTTGGTAATGAATTCGAAAGCAGCACCCGCGAACGAAAAGTCCCGGCGTGACTGAAGGTTTTTGGCAATGTGCCATCAGCAAAGCGGTATGCTTGCCGGGATTTTTTAAAGGGGTGATGGATGAGTAAGGTCAGTGTGTTGGTCGTGGACGACGCGTCGTTCATTCGTGACCTGGTGAAGAAGTGTTTGCGCAACTACTTCCCGGGGATCCGGATCGAAGACGCGGTCAACGGCAAGAAGGCTCAGGCGATTCTGGCGCGTGAAGCGTTCGACCTGGTGCTGTGCGACTGGGAAATGCCGGAAATGTCCGGGCTGGAACTGCTGACCTGGTGCCGCGAGCAGGACAACCTCAAGACCATGCCGTTCGTGATGGTGACCAGCCGGGGCGATAAAGAGAACGTGGTCCAGGCGATCCAGGCCGGGGTTTCCGGCTACGTCAGCAAGCCGTTCACCAACGAGCAACTACTGACCAAGGTCAAGCAGGCCCTGAACAAGGTCGGCAAGCTCGACACCTTGATGAACAGCGCGCCGACCAAAATGAACTCGGCGTTCGGCAACGATTCCCTGAGCGCCTTGACGGGTGGCAAGGCTGCCGTGATCGCACCCGCAGCGGCGCCGGTCAACCCGTTCGCCAAACCTGTGGCCGCCGCGTCAGCCCCGGCGGCTGCTCCGTCTCGCGGTCTGCTCAACAGCCCGCCGATCAAGCCTCCAGCGTCCTCTGCAGCACCCACTGGCGGTCGTGGCCAGGGCCAACTGCGCCTGCCGAACGGCATTCAGCAATGTGTGATCAAGGCCTTGAGTCTCAAGGAAGCACTGCTGGTGGTGAAGCGCACCGATACGCTGCCGCAAGTGCTCGACAGCGCCGTGCTCGACCTGGAGCAGGGCGATAACGCCGAAACCGCCCGCTTGAACGGCTACCTGCACGCCATCGTCGCCCACGAGCAGAAGCCCGACAGCGAGTGGCTGCAACTGACCTTCCGCTTCGTCGATCAGGATGCGCAGAAGCTCGACTACATCTCCCGCCTGATTGCCCGTGGCACGGCGCAGAAGCATTTCGTGCCCGGCGCGTAATTTGTACCGCTGATCGTTCCCACGCGCTGCGTGGGAACGATCATTTGAAACATCTGCCGACTACCCGGGTCCATTGCAGCTGCTAGGCTCCTACCCAGGCCTTACTCGACAGAATCTTGCCCATGCTCGCGCGCCTGCTGTTTTTCTGTGGTCTTTTTATGGCATCCACCTCAGCGACGGCCATGACGATCTACAAGTCCACCGACGCCAATGGCGTGGTCTCCTACAGCGACCGCCCCACGACAGGCTCCAAGGTGTTCGTTTTTCGTGATCGCATGGTCGAGAATCTTGAGCGTCAGGTGTACGTCGTCATTACGAAAAAGAAGGGCGTGGACAGCGTTTACGTGCGCAATGACCTGTATGCACCGGTAGAGATCGAATTGAGCTTCGGCGGGCTGAAAAACGTCAGCGGTGCGCCGAGCCGACCGATTCGTCGGGTGATGCCGGCACGCAGCAGTATTCGTCTGGCGCTGCTCACGGCCACGCACCCCGAAAGAGCGCTCGCGTATACCCCAAAGTTCGAGTATTCCCTGGGCGACCCCTCAGGGTCCGCCATGGCCTATCGATACCCGTTGCCCTGGCGCGGCGGACCGTTTCGGCTGAGTCAGGGGGTTAATGGTCAGTACAGCCACTTCGGTCCAAAGAACCGCTACGCGATGGACATCGCCATGCCCGAAGGCACGCCGATCATCGCGGCGCGAGGCGGGGTGGTGGTGAAAACCGAAAATGCTCAGACCGGACGCGGCACCGATCCGTCGGGCAATTTCGTGCGGGTGCTGCACAATGACGGGACCATGGGCGTGTACCTGCACCTCAAGCAAGGTTCGGTGAGCGTTCGCGAGGGGCAACGGGTGTCGGTGGGCACCGCGTTGGCGCTGTCGGGCAACACCGGCAACAGCAGTGGGCCGCACCTGCATTTTGTGGTGCAGCGCAATACCGGGTTGGGGCTGGTGTCGATTCCGTACCAGTTCAATCAACCGGTAGGCGCGTTGCCCAACTTTGCGTTGGGCAAGCAGTGAGTCAAAGGTTGATGCTCAATCGAGCATCAACACCTTGGCCAGAATAATTTTCGGCCCTTTCATCTTCTTGATGATGATCCGCAAGCCTTCGACTTCCAGCACTTCCTCCTCCTCCGGCACCCGTTTCAGGGTTTCGTAGACCAGCCCGGCGAGGGTTTCGGCTTCGATGTGGTCCAGGTCGATGCCCAGCAGGCGTTCGACCTTGAACAGCGGCGTATCCCCACGCACCAGCAGCTTGCCCGGCTGGTACGCGAGGATCCCGCGTTCAGCCTTGCGGTGTTCGTCCTGAATATCGCCGACCAGCACTTCCAGCACGTCTTCCATGGTCAGGTAGCCGATGATGTTGCCATCAGCTTCTTCAACCAGGGCGAAGTGCGAGCCGCCCTTGCGAAACTGTTCCAGCAGATGCGACAGCGGCATGTGACGAGAGACGCGCTCCAGCGGACGGGTCAGTTCGGCGAGGTTGAACGACTCGGGAATGTGGTCCAGGGCCGCCAGTTCCAACAGCAAATCCTTGATGTGCAGCAGGCCGACAAACTCCTGACTATCGCTGTCGTACACCGGATAACGGCTGAATTTGTGGCGACGGAACATCGCCAGGATTTCCTTCAGCGGCGCATTGAACTCCAGCGTCACCAGGTCTTCCCGGGAGTTCGCCCAGTCGACCACTTCCAACTCGCCCATTTCCACCGCCGAGGCCAATACGCGCATGCCTTGGTCGCTAGGGTCCTGGCCACGGCTGGAGTGCAGGATCAGTTTCAGTTCTTCACGGCTGTAATGGTGTTCGTGATGAGGGCCGGGTTCACCTTGGCCGGCGATCCGCAGAATCGTGTTGGCACTGGCATTGAGCAGGTAAATGGCCGGGTACATCGCCCAGTAGAACAGGTACAGCGGCACGGCCGTCCAGAGCGACAGCAACTCGGGTTTGCGGATGGCCCAGGATTTCGGGGCCAACTCGCCGATCACAATGTGCAGGTACGAAATGATGAAGAACGCCGTGAAGAACGACACGCCTTTGACCACTTCGGCCGACTGCACGCCAACGGCTTCAAGCAGCGGTTCGAGGATGTGCGCGAACGCCGGTTCACCGACCCAGCCAAGGCCCAGGGAGGCGAGGGTGATGCCCAATTGGCAGGCCGACAGGTAAGCATCGAGCTGACTGTGAACGGTGCGCAGGATGTGTCCGCGCCAGCCGTTTTTTTCAGCGATGGCTTCGACCCGGGTCGAGCGCAATTTGACCATGGCAAATTCCGCCGCAACGAAAAAGCCGTTGAGCAATACCAGGATCAGAGCAAAAAGAATCATGCCGAAATCGGCGAAGAGTGTCGCGAGGGTCAAGCCAGGGGAAGGGTCCATGATGGAGTTTTGCGGGTTCCGTGTATTCGAAAGGAAAGAAAAAAGTGCGCCTGAAGGGCAGGCACAAGTCAGCCAATGTAGCGGCTGACCGGGCGATTGCCTAGGGGCGAGTGCTGGCCGGTATCAGTCGGTGGCGCTGATGACTCGGGATTTTGTGACTTGGGCTGGCGGAAAGTGGCAGGTGAAGGTGCTGCCGTGGCCCGGCAAACTGCTGATTTCCATTCGCGCGCGGTGGCGCAGCAGCACGTGTTTGACGATCGCCAGCCCGAGCCCCGTGCCACCGGTGTTGGAGTTGCGGCTGGAATCGACACGGTAGAAGCGTTCGGTCAGGCGGGGCAGGTGTTTGCTGTCGATGCCGATGCCGGAGTCCTGCACGCTCAGGTGTGCACCTTGCTCATCACCCCACCAGCGAATGCGGATGTTGCCTTCGGCCGGTGTGTATTTCACCGCGTTGAACACCAGATTGGAAAATGCGCTGCGCAATTCGGCTTCGCTGCCCTTGAGCAGAATCGTCGGGTCGGCTTCCAGCATGATCGTCTGGTTACGCTGACCGGACAGCTGCTGAGCGTCGCTCTTGATCGATTGCAGCAAACCGTCGATGGCCACCGGCTGGTTGTCCGACGGGTAATCGGTGGCTTCCAGTTTGGCCAACAGCAGTAAATCGTTGAGCAAGGTTTGCATGCGTCCGCCTTGCTGTTGCATCTGCTGCAAGGCACGGGTCCAGCGCGGGTTCACTTCCTCGACGTTGTCGAGCAGGGTTTCCAGATAACCGCAGATCACTGTCAACGGCGTGCGCAGTTCATGGGAGACGTTGGCGATGAAGTCCTTGCGCATCTGTTCCAGCTGATGGATACGCGTCACGTCGCGTACCAGCATTAAATGTTCGTTGTTGCCGTAGCGGGTGATGTACAGCTGAATGCGCAGGCGATCATTGGTCGGCGACGGGATTTCCAGCGGCTCGGCGTAGCTGTTCTGCTCGAAGTATTCTTTGAAGCTCGGATGGCGTACGAGGTTGGTCACCGGCTGGCCGCTGTCTTGCGGCGTCTTGAGGCCGAGCAGGGTTTCGGCGGCGCGGTTCCACCATTCCAGGTTGCCGTCGCTGTCGAGCATGATCACCGCGTCTTTCAGCGCGGCGGTGGATTCCTGGACCCGGTCGATCACCGCTTGCAGACGCCCGCGCACCCGTTGGTCGCGGCGTTGCAGGTGGTAGATGCTGTCGAACACTTCACCCCACAGGCCATAGCCATCGGGCGGTGCTTCATCGGATTTGTGCAGGCGCAGCCACTCGTGCAGACGCAGCAGTTGCTTGAGCGTCCAGGCCAGGTAAAGGCCCAGGCCCGCGGCGAGGCTCCAGCCGTAGTAGCCGGAAATCAGGCCGATCACCAGGCAGGTGGTGACCAGCAACAGCATGTGGCGAATCAGGATGCCATGCCAGTTTTGGTTCACGGAAAATATGCGTCCTTGTCAGCGAGTCTGGCGGTCAGCTCAGGCCTTGGTGGAAAACCGGTAGCCGGTGCCGCGCACGGTTTGTACCAGATTTTCGTAGGCGTCGCCGAGGGCTTTGCGCAGGCGACGGATGTGCACGTCGACGGTGCGCTCTTCGACATAGACGTTGCCGCCCCAGACCTGATCCAGCAACTGGCCACGGGTGTAGGCGCGCTCCTGGTGGGTCATGAAGAACTGCAGCAGGCGGTATTCGGTCGGACCCATCTCGGCGGGTTTGCCGTCGATGGTCACACGGTGGCTGATCGGGTCCAGCAGCAGGCCACCGACTTCGATCGGCGTCTCGCCATCGGTAGGGCCGGCGCGGCGCAGCACGGCCTTTAGGCGCGCCACCAGCTCTCGTGGGGAAAAAGGCTTGGTGATGTAGTCATCGGCGCCGACTTCCAGGCCCTGGATCTTGTTGTCCTCTTCGCCTTTGGCGGTGAGCATGATGATCGGGATGTCCCCGGTCAGCTCATCGCGCTTGAGGCGCCGGGCCAGCTCGATGCCGGACGTGCCGGGCAGCATCCAGTCGAGCAGGATCAGGTCCGGCTTGCGGTCAACGATGATGGCGTGGGCCTGCTGGGAGTTCTCAGCCTCCAGGCAGTCATAGCCGGCCATTTCCAACGCAACGGCGATCATCTCGCGAATGGGCGCTTCGTCGTCGACGATCAGAATGCTCCTGCCAACCATGCCTTTAATCCTCTTGTCATTTAACTGTCTTGCGCCGCATTAGATAACGGAATTATTGCAGTCGTGTGACAGTATTTTAGTCGCCCTGCGATTGTTGTGATCCTGAACTAAGCTCTAATTCCGAATCCTGACAACCACAAAAGGAAGGTTTCCATGAAGCAATACTCGCAATCCATCAAGGCTCTGATGCTGACCGCGGCCCTGGCGTTGCCATCGATGGCCTTCGCGGCTGAGCCAGCAATGATGAAAGACGGAATGATGGTCGATCATAAGGGTATGACGGTGTACACGTTCGACAAGGATGCTGGCGGCAAGTCAATGTGTAACGATGATTGTGCCAAGAACTGGCCGCCAATGATGGCTCCGGCGGGTGCAAAGGCCGAAGGCAAGTGGAGCGTTATCAAGCGCGATGACGGCACGAGTCAATATGCCTACGACGGTAAACCGCTTTACACGTTCGTGAGTGACAAAAAACCCGGTGACATGGTAGGCGACAAAATGAAGGACGTCTGGCACGTCATCACCAATACCGGACCGAAGAAGTAAGCGAGTCCAGAAACCACAAACCTGCCCCCATGCCGGGAGCAGGTTTGATTCAACGCAACCCGTAATCCAGCACAATCCCGACAAAAATCGCCAACCCGGCCCAGTGGTTGTGCAAAAAAGCCTTGAAGCAACGCATCCGGTCCTTGCCGCGGGTGTACCAGAACTCCCACGCAAAACAGCCCGCTGCCGCCAGCAATCCCAAGTGGAACCAGCCGCCGAGCTCAAATTTCGACCCGGCCAACAGCAAGCAACCCAACGCCAACCCTTGCAGCGTCAGGATGATCACCCGGTCCGCTTCGCCAAACAGAATCGCCGTGGATTTAACGCCGATTCTCAGATCGTCGTCGCGGTCGGTCATGGCGTAATAGGTGTCGTAGCCCACCGTCCACAGCAGGTTGGCGATCCACAGCAGCCAGGCGGCCGCTGGCAGTTCACCAGTCTCGGCGGTGAATGCCATCGGCATGCCCCAAGAGAACGCCGCGCCCAGCACCACTTGCGGGTAATAGGTGTAGCGCTTCATGAACGGGTAAGTGAAGGCCAGAGCCAAACCACCGAACGACAGCCAGACCGTCGTGGCATTGGTGCACAGCACCAGCAAAAAGCTCACGCCCATCAGCAGCGCGAAGAACACCAGGGCTTCTTTGGAACTGATCTTGCCGCTCACTAATGGCCGCTGTTCAGTGCGCTTCACGTGGCCGTCGACTTTGCGGTCCGCCCAGTCATTGATTACGCAGCCGCCGGCACGGGTCAGCACCACGCCAAGGACGAAAATGACGATGTTGGCCAATGATGGCGAGCCTTTACCGGCAATCCACAATGCCCACAGGGTTGGCCACAGCAGCAGATAAATGCCGATCGGCTTGTCCATGCGGGTCAGCTGAACGAAATCCCAGGCCCGTGGATTCAAGCGATTCAGGGACTTGAGCAGGCTCTGGTACATCAGCAATTCTCCGGATGGGCGCGGGTAGCGTTCCACAGGGTCGGCAAGAAAATTTCGGCCACCAGCACGCTCAAGGCGCCGCGGTCGAAACGCGAGCGCCGGCCCCAGAGTTCAGGTGCCCGAGACTCCATCGGCAGCCACTGTTGAGGATAGTGACAAACCTCGATAGCACGGCGCTGAAACGCTTGATCACAAAACAGCAATTCGCCCAGAGAGCGGCTGCCCAATTCGTCCATGTGCAAACCGTCGCCCTGCAACGCGCTGCGCGCCGCCACACTGCGTGCAAACACCCAGGCCTCGCAGTGGCCGCGCAGATACACCTCGCGAACCCAGCCCTCGCTGCCTTCGGCCAGATCCAGTGCGGCACATTCGTCGGCGCGCAGGGGCTGCCAGCCTTCGAAGAGTGGCGTGACGCTGAAGCCGTCATTCGACAAACGGATCAGCCGTCGGGTCAGAGAGCCTTCGTCGAACAGCCAGTCGAGGGTGGACGTGTCGGGGAGGGGCGTCAGTTGGCTTTCAGGGAGCCAGAGCGGGGTCATGGTGGGGGATTTTGAGTGCGGCACAGTGAGTCATTATTGGCAGCAAATGAGGTGGCGAGCTTACCATGTCAGCCGGCGATTTTGATTGATCCGGCCAGCCGTCGCGTCGAACAGGCTTGCATCTGCCGGGCCCGATCAGTACAAAACGCCCCTGAGCCGGACGGCAGCGCTCCAACCATTGACCGTTCGCGCCGGCAAAAGCCTGAATTCTGAGGATGTATGTGAATGAAAAAGTGGCAATGTGTGGTCTGCGGCCTGATTTATAACGAAGCCGACGGCTGGCCGGATGACGGCATTTCGCCGGGCACCCTGTGGCAGGACGTGCCGGAAGACTGGCTGTGCCCGGACTGCGGCGTGGGCAAGATGGATTTCGAAATGATTGAAATCAACTAAGACATTTAGAGGAGTAGGGAATGAACGCACCTGTCGTGATCGTCGGCACCGGGCTGGCTGGCTACAACCTGGCCCGGGAGTTTCGCAAACTCGATGGCGAAACCCCGCTGCTGCTGATTACTGCCGATGACGGACGCTCCTACTCCAAGCCGATGCTTTCCACTGGTTTTGGCAAGAACAAAGACGCCGATGGCCTGAGCATGGCCGAACCGGGCGCCATGGCCGAGCAATTGAAGGCCGAGGTGCGCACGCACACACGCATCAGCGGCATTGACCCGGGCCACAAGCGCTTGTGGATCGGTGAGGAATCGGTGATTTACCGTGACCTGATCCTCGCTTGGGGCGCGGAAACCGTGCGGGTGCCGATCGAAGGCGATGCGACTGACGCCGTTTTCCCGATCAACGACCTGGAAGATTACGCACGCTTTCGCGCAGCGGCGGCCGGCAAACGTCGGGTGTTGTTGCTCGGCGCCGGTCTGATCGGCTGCGAGTTCGCCAACGACCTGATCCTCGGCGGCTACGAGGTGCAACTGGTTGCACCGTGCGAGCAAGTCATGCCGACCTTGCTGCACCCGGCGGCGGCCGCTGCGGTCCAGGCCGGGCTGGAAAGCCTCGGCGCACGCTTCCACCTCGGGCCGGTGCTCAATCGCTTGCAGCGCGTGGCTGGCGGCCTGGAAGCGCATCTCTCTGACGGTCAGGTGATTCCTTGTGACGTGGTTGTTTCGGCCATTGGTCTGCGTCCGCGCATCGACCTGGCGGCCGCTGCCGGTGTGCAGGTCAATCGCGGGGTGGTGGTCGATCGTCACCTGAAAACCTCCCACGCCAACATCTACGCTCTGGGCGACTGCGGCGAGGTCGATGGGCTGAATCTGTTGTACGTGATGCCCCTCATGAGCTGTGCGAGAGCGCTGGCTCAGACCCTCGCCGGAAACCCGACGGCGGTGAGTTATGGCCCGATGCCCATCACCGTGAAAACCCCGGTTTGCCCATTGGTGGTTTCACCACCGCCACGGGGTTTCGAAGGCGTCTGGACGGTCGAAGGGCAGGGCGCGGACATCAAGGTATTGTGCCGCGATGCCAGCGGCAAACTGCTGGGATATGCCCTGACAGGCGCGGCGGTGATGGAAAAACTGGCCCTGAACAAAGAGCTTCCGGCACTGCTGGCGTAAATACCGGTCGTTCTGTCGGAATCACCCCTCTTTTGCCACTACAAAGGTCGCGCCGAGACTGGCGCGGGTCTTCCGTGCATGCCATTCTCACTCCCGTCTGCCGCAGAGTAGAGCACCTGCGGCGCTTTGGGCGCTGTTCCAACGAGGACAGCACGGACATAACAACAAAAAACCGTCAAAGGGGCTTCACTAACATGCGTAAACCAGAACTCGCCGCTGCAATTGCTGAAAAAGCAGACCTCACCAAAGAGCAGGCCAACCGCGTTCTCAACGCCGTTCTCGAAGAAATCACCGGCGCTCTGCACCGCAAGGACAGCGTCACGCTGGTGGGCTTCGGTACCTTCCTGCAACGCCATCGCGGTGCCCGCACCGGCAAAAACCCGCAAACCGGTGAGCCGGTCAAAATCAAGGCCAGCAACACCGTCGCCTTCAAGCCAGGCAAGTCGTTGAAAGACAGCGTCAATCCATAATTGCTGCAAGTACCTCGAATACTGAGGGGAAAACGGTAATGAAAAGAATGGGCACGCCGATTGAATCGGGTGCCCGTTTTTTTTGCCTTTTTCCACGGCTGCCGGCATCAGCAATGGCTGGATGGCTGGTGTGTCGGCGTTGGGGTGAACGTAAGCGCCCGTCGCTGTCGTATTCGCTGCGGGTGCTGATCTGGCCTTGGGTGCGCAGCACTTCGCGGTGCAGACGATCACGTTCGAAGTCGCTGATGACCTGGCCGTCGAGGTTGATTTGGTGGAGGTGGCCACTGCCGTAATACAGGCGATGGGACAGCAGTCACCGACGTTATCTGCGCGTCATAGGTGCAGCTGGTTTAATCGCAATAAATGTATAAGTTAAAATTTTCATCGTAGGTATTGTTTAGGAATTTGATTAAGTCATTCAGTTCGCTTGAATTTGTTTTGCCGGTTTTCATTGCTTTTTCAATTTCAATTATTAGAGGTTTTATTTCCCCAAAAAGAATGCAGGTGTCGGAGTAGTAATCGGAAAATTTATGTATTTTGGGGAAGTCTTTTTTGGGTTTTGCGATGCTCAGCAGAATATCGTGTGCGTTTTCACTCAGAGAAAATATGGGGGTTTTTTCATTGATATTTTTTTGACTTTCTGAAGCCATAAAGTCGAGCGGCATAGGGGTACCTAATTTTCAGGACGGGAAGGCTGTAACCACTTCGCCGTGTTTATTGAGGATAACAGTCATCTTATTTTGATGCTCAACGATGCCGGTTTGCTTGTTGGTCCGAGATCCAACGGGCTGTCCAAATTCATATTCGTATTTTGTATTGCCCTGCTTATCTTTCTGATAAGTCGCGGTGCCTCGTTTAACTGTTTTGTTCACCATGAGTTTCAATTTCTGCTCGTTGCCGACAGTAAACTTGCTCTTATGCGACCAGCGTGAGCCCGGAGTTCTAAAGTGACGCTCGTAAACATGTTTCCAACCTTTTTTTGTCCATTTCGGTCCGCTGCCACAAGACTTGAGTCCAAGCGGATCTATCCACCCAAATGGATTGATTACATATTGATATAGATTGATTCCACCGGCCAACCCAATCGGATCCGGCGTCGTAAACCGCCCCATATCCGGATCATAAAACCTGAACGTATTGAAATGCAGCCCTGTCTCCCGGTCCAGGTACTGCCCCTGAAACCGCAGGTTCTGCTCTTCAATGTAGTACGGCTCGCGCACCTCTTCTAGCGTGTTGCCCCACACCCGATAAGTTGCCTGCCAGACGTTGTGGCCGTCCGCTTCGGTGAGCTGTTCCGGCAGGCCGTTGAGGTCGTTGTGGTAATAGCGGATTTTTTGCAGCGGGCCGGTGCCGTCGACGCGAGCCAGGGGTTCGTAGCCTTCGTCTTCGTAGAGGTAAAGGCTGGTCTGCTGATGGCGATGTTCCTGCAACAGGCGCAGGCCGTCCCAGGTGAAGCGGGTTTCGCCGAGTGGGTAGCCGTGGGTGTCGTGCTCGGTTTTTTCGATGCGCCGGCCCAGCGGGTCGTAGGTCATCCGGACCACGCTGCCGTTTTCATTGCGCACTTCAATCAAGCGGCTTTCGGCGTCGTAACCGAAGCGTTGCAGGCTCCGTTTAGCGCTGCGTTTTTCGATCATCCGGCCGAACGCGTCGTAGCGGTAACGCTTGTCCTGATAGGTCAGCAGTTTGTTGTGCACCACCAGCCCGGCGCCAGGTTGCGGGCCATCCAGCAGGTTGGCGGCGGCGTCGTAGGCGAAGGTTTCGCGCTGACCGTGCAGGCTGTCCTGGCTGGCGATGATGCGGCCGGTGGCGTCGTAGTGCAGCAGTTGGCGGTGTTGCGCGTTGGGTTGCTGGTCGAGTTTGCCGATCAGGTTGTCGGCGGGGTCGTACTCGAAATGTTTCTGCACGGCTGCCGGCATCAGCGATGGCTGGCGGGTGTGTTGGCGTTGGCGTGCGCGCAAGCGGCCGCTGCGGTCGTATTCGCTGCGGGTGCTGATCTGGCCTTGGGTGCGCAGCACTTCGCGATGCAGACGATCACGTTCGAAGTCGCTGATGACCTGGCCGTCGAGGTTGATCTGGTGCAGGTGGCCGCTGCCGTAGTACAGGCGATTGATCCAGCGGTCGTCGGGCAGTTGGGTCTGGATCAGGTTGCCGAGTTCGTCGTAGTGGTGGTGCAGGCTGCCAGCCGCGCTTTGTTCTTCGAGCAACTGGCCGAGGGCGTCGTAGGCGAAGCTCAGGGTGTGTGCGTTGCCCTGGTGGTTGGTGAAGGTGACAGCGGTGAGCTGGTCCAGCAGGTCGTAGGTGTAGTCGGTGCGGCCATCGTCGGTGATTTTGGCGATCAGCCGGCCGACGGCGTCGCGTTCTAACCGATGTACGATGGGGGCCAAAGGCGCTTCGGGGACCACGGCCAGGCCGTTGCCGTAAGGCGCCGGAACAGCCGTGACCGCCGCGACGTTATCCAACAGGTCATAGGCGTAGCGCTTGGCGCTGCCATCCAGATCCTGTTGTTCGGTCAGTCGATCGGCGGCGTCCCAGGCAAACCGATAACTTTCGCCATTTTCGTTGGTCAACGCTTGCAGCCGCCCGTAGTCGTCATACGCGAATTGCACCTGCCGACCCTGGGCGTCGGTGCGCTGGCGTACCTGGCCGCGACGGTTGTGTTGATAGAGCGTGGTGTGCCCGGCCGGGTCGGTATAGCCGGTCAACTGGCCGCTGACGTCGCGCTGATAGTGCTCGGTGCGCCCGTCCGGCAATTGGCTGCTGAGCAGCCGGCCATGGGCGTCGTAGCTGAATTGGGTGCGTTCACCGAGGGCGTCGGTGATGACTTGCAGATAGCCCCGGTTGTCATAGCTGAAGCGCGTCGGATAACCCGAGCAATCGATGTGCTCGACCAGTTGACCGAACGGGTTCCAGCGCAGCTTTTTGCTTTTGCCGGTGGCGTCGATGATTTCCACGACCTGGCCGTGGGCGTCGTAGCGGTAGCGGGTGATGTGGCCCAGCGGATCGGTCTCGGCGATGCAATTACCGCGCTGATCGTAGCGATACTGCCAGCTGTTGCCGGCGTCGTCGGTTTCCACCAGCGGCAAAGGCCAATGCTCCAGCCATAAGGTCGAGTCACTGCGGCCCAGCGGGTCGGTTTCGCCAATCAGGTTGCCGGCGTCGTCGTAGCTGTATTCGTAGCGTCCGCCCTGTGGGTCGGTGGCGCTGAGCAGTTGGCGTTCATCGTCCCACTCGAACTGCCAGGTGTGGCCGAGGTTGTCGGTGTACTCGGTGATCTGGTGCTGGGTGTTCCAGCGCCGCGTACTGACGCGCTGCAAGCCATCGGTGATGCGCGTGACGCCGGCGACGAGGTCATAGTCGAACTGGTAAGCGTCGCCCTCGTCGGTCCAGTGCCGGACCACGCGCCATTCAAGGTCTTCAATCAACGCCCATTCATAGAAACAACGCAGCCCCGTGGGTAACTGATGCTCGACCATCCGCTGTCCGGCGTCGTAGCTGAAGCGCCGTTGCACCTGGCCGGTTGTGTCGCGCACTTCGGTCAGGTTGCCCACCGCGTCATAGCCATAACTGACGAGCACTTCGCGATGCTGGTCGGGATACAGGCGTTCCACCCGAGCCACACGACCGCGCTCTTGAATCAGCTCCACCTGCACCAGATCGAAGGTGTCGCGCAGCCGCACCAACCGTCCGGCGCCGTCGTAGTCGAGGTAAATGCGGTTGTCGTTGCGATCACCGAGCTGATTCAGACGCAACAAAGACGGGTTAACGGGTGCGACGTCGAACAGCCGGTACCGCCCGTCATCGCTTTCAATCAACAACTGCCCATTGCGATGACGCCGAACGCTGAGCCCTTCACCGGCACTGAACACGGCGCCGCCCAGAGGGATCGAGCCCATGTCGATACGCCGGCCCTGTTCATCGGTATAGACCAGCGTTTCGCCGCCTTCTGGATGTGGCAGGATCTCGACCTGCACCTCGTAGGACACACTCCAACCGGCGCCGAACAACCCGTCGTGGCGCTCGTCACGGCTGTTGTAGAAGCGTTGCCAATCCATCGGCAAGACGCCGGGCAGTACGAAATCCAGCTCTTCGCCGCCACCCAGCACCTTGGCCCCGGTCGCGGCGTGCACCGGGTTCGCCGAGCCCATGGCGGCGTTGGCCATCGCACCCATCGCGCTGCTGACGGCCATCGACGTCGCGCCGCCGATCAGCATGCACGGCAGGTTACTGAGGAATTTGCCCTTGCCGCCCTTGAGCATCAGCAACGCCGTGACCGCCAGCCCCACGCCCGGGGTCTTGCCGCTGCGGATCTCGCGTACCACCACCGAACCGCCACCGATGGTCACGTTGGGGGAGATCAGCCCGGACGACACCACCGTGGCATCGCAGGTGCTGCGATCGCCGCTGCGCACGGCAGGCTGGCCGTTGATGGTGACCTTGTCCGAACCTTCGGCCAGAAACTGCGGCGGCATCGGCGGATGCTTCATGCAGATGAGCAGGTCCAGCGGCTTGGGCACGGCGCCCGGCGCGGGGGGGGCGACGGTGGGTCGCCACATCTGGGAGAAGAAGCTCTCGGCCATGTCCAGGTAGCTGGCTTCGGCTTCCGGCTCGGGTATTTCCAGCTCGGTACCGGCCGGCGCGACATGGGACGGAATCGCCCCAGCGGCCCGGGCAGCAGGGATGTTGTTGGTGAGGGTATTAGTGGAGCCGGTGAGAATCGTCGCCTGCACCGTGGGCGGAAACAGTGCGTTACTAAAGCTTTCGCATAAATTGCTCAGGCCCTTGTCGGCCCCGGTCTTGCTCATGGCAAGGCCGACAATCGTGCCCACCACCAAGCCGAGCACGAAGCAACCTAATCCGCCAGTGACGACGGTGATGCCGGTGGCCGCCACCACGGCGGCGGTGGCCAGTGCGGTAATCGCGATGTTGGCCGCCACCTCCAGCACGCCGCCGAGGATGTCGGCCATCATTGAGGTGTGGTTGAGGGCATCGCCCAGCCGGGCGGCCCAGAGTGCGTCAGACATGCGCGGTGCTCATCTGACACAAGGGTCTAGCCGCCGCGCAATCGTTGCATTTGTTGCGTAACTCGATGCCTTCCATTGCACCTTTCTCCTTGTCGGTTACAGCATGCGCGTTAGCGCAGTCCTCAAGCGTTTGATCAGCTTCGGCCCGGTTGTTAGCGTACTACACCGCAGAGCCTGGTACGGGCATCAAAAGTGAGACTGGCGTCATGGCCTCGAAAACGGCGTGTCCAGGTGCCTTGATTGTTGCCATTTATTGCTTGAAGATCAGCCGCTCATTGAGCCATCCCTCTAGCCTGGAAAACGATCCGTATCATGACGCTCTATCGCCTTCAAGAAGCTGATCTCGATATACCTGACAGTTGGCAGGACCAGAGCATCAACATCTTCAAGCTGCCCGCCGTCGGCGGTGCCAAGGAAGCCAGTTTCGTCATCAGTCGCGATCCGAGCCGGGGTGACACGCTGTTCAGTGACTACGTTGACGGGCAACTGGCAAGCGCCGAACAGCAATTGCCCGGATTCAGCCTGATCCAACGGTGGAACTTCCTTCTCCACGACCATGCTGCCGTGCTGCTCGATTACAGCTGGCAGCGCGAAGGGCGTGAGCTGATGCTGCGCCAGGTTTTCATCGACCGTCAGCCTGTGGGGTTGATTACGACGCTGACTACCACGCCGAACGATCTCGTGTATCACGAGCCGGCATGGAAAGTTGCCATGCATACCCTCAAGCTCCTGCCTCAGATCGCCTGATTACCTTCCAGGAAGACAATAAACGCAATGGATATGCTAGCCGCCGCGCGCCTTGGCGATGAAATAGCCCATGGTTTTGGTGTCGCCGCGATGGTGGCGGGCGCCGTCGCCGGTGCGTTGATCGGGGCGGCGGTGGTTGCGGCCACCGTGGCGACCGGCGGCGTGGCGCTGGCGATCATGGCCGGTTCGATTGCGGCGGGCGGCCTGTCGATGTTCCAGATCATCAAGGGCCTGAACACCCTTTTCAACCTGCCCGAACCGACCACGGGGGTGTTGATCATGGGCAGCGTTAACGTCCACATTAATCGGCGCAACGCGATGCGCGCAGGGATCGACGTCGCTGCCGAATGCTCGGGCCTGCCCCTGAATCATCCGGTCTGGCCGTTTCCGGTGCTGATTGCCGAAGGCAGCGCCTGCGTCTACATCAACGGTAAACCGGCGGCGCGGTTGCAGAGCAAGATGGTCTGCGGCGCGCACATCAAGAGCGGCAGCCCCAATACGTTTATCGGCGGGCCAACGATCTCCGTTGCGTTTGTCCTCGATATCGAAGGTTGGCTGCACACCGGTCTCGAAGCACTGGGGCTGGTCGCCATGGGCGCCGCAGCCGTACTGGCCGCAATGGCAGGCGCGGCGGCTTTAGCCGGGTTCGTGGTGATTGGCGGCGCGATGATGGGCGGCATGGCGCTGTTGGGCGAGTTGGGCGACCGTCTTGGACCGGGCTATCGCGACCTGCTTCAAGGTATCGCCGGTATGGCGCTGTTGGGGCTGGGGCCGAAAATGGCTCGTCTCGGTGCAGCACCGAAACCCCGTGTGGCGGCCTACAAACCGGGTATGACCGAAGCCGATATCATGGCGATTCCCAAGGGCAGTCGGCCGCCGCCGAGCGACTATCTCGAAGGCCCGTATGTTGACAAACACCTCAAGACTTTCGAAGACGAGGGCGGCAGTTTCCTCTTCACCTCCGACGACATCGCAAACCCCAAGTATGGCTCGTTCAATCCGAACAAGTTCGTCATGGCAAAATCCGACCTGAACACTGTGGTCGGCGAGTACAAGAAAACCGGCGACGTTTCGGTACTGGAGTCGGCCTTGGGGTACGATCCGGGATCGCTGGTTGGCAAGGACATCTACATGATGAACCTGGACAACCCCAAGGTGCTGATGCCTACCGGTAACGAAGGTGGTGTGAACTCGCTCTGGCGACCGGGCGGCCTGACCCATCCCGGCGGCATGCGCGAAGCGGTGCTGGACAACGTACCCATCTCCCACGGTAACGACATCAATGCGCTGATGACGACCCGAGACGTAGTGAGAATCCAATGAGCAACCCGCAAGACAACGTGCTGCTGTTGGCACTGGCCAATGATGAACTGGACAAATTTCTGGTGGGTGAGCCGTTCTACTTTCTCGAAGCCAAGAACGAAAACGACGAACCACAGAACGTAGTGGCGGCGTTCGACCAGTTGATCATGCCGTATTGGCGCCAGACCCACGACGCGAGTTTCCCCATGCGTTTCGTGTCGGCCTTGCTGACGATGCTGGCGACTTATCCAGACCGCACGCGAGCGATCTACATCGCTCACGACTGGGTTTGGTATTACCGCTTTTGCCAGGACAAACAGCGCAAGCAGCCGCAAGGACCCTATGGCGATTTGTTTGACGTGGATATGGGCAGTGTCGCCGTGGCGCTCAAGCGCCAGTTGGAAAGCCACAAGGCCAAGTTGGTCGCCGACACCCGTTGGGCAGGCGCGGCGTGGAACAGCCCGGATGGTATGTGGACGCCGTTGATGCGCTCGGCGGTGATGGTGCGGGACACATTGGGTGGGCCGGATTTTGTGCCTGCCAATATCTGATGGGGCGAACTCCTTCGACATCGAGAAAGCTGACCCACCGCCATCGTCGGATCGCCGCCCGGAGCAAGCTCGCTCCCACAGAGATTGGCGGTGGCTGTCAGGCCGGAACGTCGAACAACAGCGAACGCTTGATGGTCGCCCAATGCGCGGCTTCGGCATCGCCGAGTTTTTCGGCCTTCACGTAGCTCAGGGCGAGCATTTTGCGGGTGCCGGGCAACACCAGTGCCAACTGGTATTGGAAGACTTTGTCGTTGCCCTTGTTGAACTGGCTGCATAACTCGATGCCTTCGACTTCCTGACTGGCGCCCAGGCGCACGGCGACGCCCGGTTGAAAACGCAAGTCTTGCACTTGTTTTTCCAGGCGCTTGAGCTGGTCGTCGAAGTTGCTTTGCAGGGTTTCGCCCTCGGCCAGCAAGCTGCGGCTGACAATCAGCGAAGTGCCCAGTTCGGGGAACTTGAGGATGTTGATCGTCGCGTCCAGCAACTCGCTTGCCGGCAGCTGGAACTGGAATTCATTGATTCGGTAAGTCATGGAACACAGACCTCGTGATTAGCCCTTGGGCTTGGGAAACGCGGCATTGATGTTGGCGTCGATGCTGGCCTTGACGCCCTGGCCGTCAGGCGTGGCGCCAGCGCCGCCGCCGTTGTTCAGGTGCAGCACGCCGCCGGTGTTGAACTCGGCATCACCGCTGGCATAGAAGCTGATTTGCACGCCGGTCAGGTTGATCTGGCCGCTGGCATTGAGCTCCAGGATGCTTTCACCACAGACCAGCCGCAGGTTCTCACCCACTTCAATGACGTAGCTCTGGCTGATGCTGTCGGTCTTGCGCTGGCCCACCGAAAGAATGTCTTCTTGTTTGACGATGCGCAGGCGGTTGTTGCCGATGGTGACCGTCTCGTCATGCCCGATGCTCTTGTTGCGGTCGTGGCCCACCGAGTGGCTTTCATCCACCTCGACCACGATGTCCTGATTGCGCTCGGCATGGATGTACAGCTGCTCGACGCCTTTTTTGTCTTCCATGCGAATTTCATTGAAATTTGCCGGCGTGCCGCCCTTGCTTGATCGGCTTTTCATGCCGCTCTGGGTGGCGTTTTCGGGCAAGTCGTAGGGCACGGTCTGTTCGGCGTTGTAGACGCGGCCGGTGATGATCGGCCGGTCCGGGTCGCCTTCGAGGAAGCTGACGATCACTTCCTGGCCGATCCGTGGGATCTGCATCGAGCCCCAGTTTTTACCGGCCCAGGATTGCGACACGCGAATCCAGCACGAACTGTTTTCGTTGGATTGGTCGTGGCGGTCCCAATAGAAATGCACCTTCACCCGGCCAAACTGATCGGTCCAGATTTCCTCGCCCTTGGGGCCAACCACCAGTGCGGTCTGCGGGCCTTTGACGATGGGGCGGTGGGTGTTGGGCAGCGGGCGGTAGCTTTGTTGGGCGTCGATGCAGGTCAGGCTGCTTTCGAACTGCGCTGAAGGCGCGCCACCGCTGGTTTCCAGGCTTTCCTGGGCGATGTGGTAGCGGGCGCCGACGATCAGGTATTCGCGGTTCTGGTCCTGGCGGCTGAAGCCGGTGAGGCTGAACAAATGACCCGAGCCCAGGCCCCGGGCGTTGCCGGCGAACTCGACCTGTTCGTGCAGGGTCTGCAAGGCTTCGATGCGGGTGCGAGCATAGTGTTCGCCGTCTTCGCTTTGCACATAAGTGCCGGGGTAGTCGTACAGCGGATAATCGCCGGCGGTGTGCGGACGGGGCATGGCCGAGCGCACGTCGATGCGCGCGCTGGGGCGCTGGAAGTCATAGTCGTTGAGTTCCAGCGAGCCCGGCTGGACTTGCTGGGCCAGGTGCCAGTCGTGGATGTGATCGCGTTCGCGCTGCTGCTCATTCTTGGGGTAGTAGGGCACCGAGGTATAGCCGGGCGCGCTGGTGTGGGCGCCGTAGGCATCGGCCAGCACCAGCACATGACGCCCCTGTTCATGGCGGAAGAAGTAGTAGATCCCTTCCTGCTCCATCAGGCGGCTGACGAAATCGAAGCTGGTTTCGCGATACTGCACGCAGTATTCCCACTCGCGATAGGGCCGGCTCAGGGCATCTTCGAAATCGGAAAAACCCAGGTCGCGAAAAACCTGCTTGATGATCTGCGGGATGGTCTGGTTCTGGAAAATCCGGCAATCGGAGGTGCGGGTCAACAGCCATAGCCAGGGCCGTAGCGTGGCCTGGTAGCTGGCGAACTGGCCCTGGTCGACGTTCTGGCTGCAACGGGCAACGATGCCATGGAAATGACGCTCGCCACCACCGTCCAGCTGCAGGCTCAGGCACATGGGTTTGCCGAGCAACTGGTTGAGGTCGATGGCGTTGTCCAGCGAGTGCAGCTGCAACTCATAGTTGAACAGCCGCCCCAGCTCTTCGCCGCCGCCCATGTCCTGGAGCAACAGCACATCCGGCCCTAGGGGGCTGGTGATTTTTGCCAGGCGTGAGAGTTGCTTGAATAGCATCAGGTATCCCTTGTTACTGCTGGATTCCTTCCGTAGGAGCTGCCGAAGGCTGCGATCTTTTGATTTTAAAAGATCAAGAGATCGCAGCCTTCGGCAGTTCCTACAGAGGGGTTCGCCGCTTAGGCGGCGTCGCTGAAGTCGTAGTGCAATTCGTTATCCCGGGCGCTGATCCGCACACCTGCCAGCGCTTTGCCTTCGAGCATGCGGGTGAGGAACTCGCGGCTCATGTCCGGCAGCAGGCTGTTGGTCAGGAGGGTGTCGATCATCCGCCCACCACTTTCGGTTTCGGTGCAACGGGAGACGATCAGGTCGATCACCGCGTCGTCGTAATCGAACGCCACTTTGTGGGTGTTCTCCACGCGCTTCTTGATGCGGTTGAGTTGCAGGCGGGTAATGGCCTTGAGCATCTCGTCGCTGAGCGGGTAGTACGGAATGGTCACCAGGCGGCCCAGCAATGCCGGCGGGAAAATCTCCAGCAGCGGCTGGCGCAGGGCCTTGGCAATTTCTTCGGGCTCGGGCACGTTTTGCGGGTCTTTGCAGACCCGGGCAATCAGCTCGGTGCCCGCGTTGGTGGTCAGCAGAATCAAGGTGTTCTTGAAGTCGATCACCCGGCCTTCGCCGTCCTCCATCACGCCTTTGTCGAAGACCTGGAAGAAGATCTCGTGCACGTCCGGGTGGGCTTTTTCCACCTCGTCCAGCAGCACCACGCTGTAGGGTTTTCGCCGCACGGCTTCGGTCAGCACGCCGCCTTCGCCATAGCCGATGTAGCCCGGTGGCGCGCCCTTGAGCGTGGACACGGTGTGGGCTTCCTGGAATTCGCTCATGTTGATGGTGATGACGTTCTGCTCGCCGCCATACAGGGCTTCGGCCAGCGCCAGGGCGGTTTCGGTCTTGCCCACGCCGGAGGTACCGGCGAGCATGAACACGCCAATCGGTTTGCTCGGGTTGTCGAGGCCGGCGCGGGAGGTCTGGATGCGCTTGGCGATCATCTGCAAGGCGTGGTCCTGGCCGATGATGCGTTTCTTCAGGTGCTGGTCGAGGTTGAGCACGGTTTCCAGTTCGTTACGGGCCATGCGGCCCACCGGAATGCCGGTCCAGTCGGCGACCACCGAGGCCACGGCCTGGTAATCCACGGTCGGCAGGATCAACGGGGTTTCGCCTTGCAGGGCGCTGAGGCGCTGTTGCAGGTCCACCAGTTTCTCGCGCAGGGCGTGGCTGTCTTCGCTGCCGACATCGCTGTCCACGACACCGACGCTTTCACGCAGGATGGCGCGGGTGGCGAGCAGTTCGTCCACCAGGGTTTTCTCTTCGGCCCAGCGGCTTTCGAGTTCGGCCAGGCGTTCGCGCTCGGCGGCCAGCAGGTTTTCGCTGTTGCTCTGGCGGGCGCCGATGACGATGCCGATGGCGTGCTCGCGGGCGATGATTTGCAGCTCGGTTTCCAACGCCTCAATGCGGCGACGGCTGTCGTCCACTTCGGCCGGCACGGCGTGCAGGCTGATGGCGACCCGGGCGCAGGCGGTGTCCAGCAGGCTCACGGATTTGTCCGGCAACTGGCGCGCCGGGATGTAGCGGTGAGACAGCTTGACCGACGCTTCCAGGGCTTCGTCGAGGATCTGCACCTGATGGTGTTTTTCCATCGTCGAGGCCACGCCGCGCATCATCAGCAACGCCTTGTCTTCCGACGGCTCGGCCACTTGCACCACCTGGAAGCGGCGGGTCAGGGCCGGGTCTTTTTCGATATGCTTCTTGTACTCGGCCCAAGTGGTGGCGGCCACGGTGCGCAGGGTGCCCCGGGCCAGGGCCGGCTTGAGCAGGTTGGCCGCGTCCCCGGTACCGGCGGCGCCACCGGCACCTACCAGCGTGTGGGCTTCGTCGATAAACAGGATGATCGGTTTTGGCGAGGCCTGGACGTCTTCGATGACCTGGCGCAGGCGCTGTTCGAATTCACCTTTCATGCTTGCGCCGGCCTGCAACAGGCCGACATCGAGGCTACGCAGTTCCACATCCTTGAGCGCTGGCGGCACGTCACCGGCGACGATGCGCAGGGCAAAACCTTCGACCACGGCGGTTTTACCGACGCCGGCTTCACCGGTCAGAATCGGGTTGTTCTGCCGACGACGCATGAGGATGTCCACCAGTTGGCGGATTTCTTCGTCACGGCCGACAATCGGGTCAAGCTTGCCGCTGCGGGCCTGCTCGGTGAGGTCGACGGTAAAACGCTTGAGCGCTTCCTGCTTGCCCATGGCGCTTGGGGCCATGGCGCCGCTGGCTTCACCGGGCACGCTGCCTGCGTTGAAACCATCGCTGGCGCTGAGCGCATTTTCCGGCGAGTCGCCGACGTATTCGTCGAACCGCTCGCTCAGGGCCTCGACCTTGATCTTGTCAAACTCTGCCGACAGCCCGAGTAGCCCGTGGCGCAGGCTCGGCGTCTTGAGGATGCCCAGCACCAGGTAACCGGTTCGCACCTGGCTTTCGCCGAACATCAGGCTGCCGTAGACCCAGCCACGTTCCACGGCTTCTTCCACATGGGAGGACAAGTCAGTGATTGAAGTCGAGCCCCGTGGCAAACGGTCCAGGGCTTCGGTCAGGTCCCGGGCCAGGCGTGACGGTTCGATATTGAACTGGCGGATAATGCGATGCAGGTCCGAGTCCTGCAATTGCAGCAACTGATGAAACCAGTGGGCCAGTTCCACATAAGGGTTACCGCGCAACTTGCAAAACACGGTGGCGGCTTCGATGGCTTTGTAGGCCACGCTGTTGAGTTTGCCGAACAACGCGGCGCGACTGATTTCACCCATGCTCATGGCTCCTTGAGGTCTGTGAGGTGTTGGCCTGCTCGGCGTAATGCCTGGCCAGTATTAAATCCTTGGCATCTGTTTCTGGCCGGCCCAGCCAGGTATTGAACCCCAGGCGGAAGCGGCCATTGAGTTGCAGCGCCGGTACTTCGGGCTGTTCCAGGATCAGGTTCAAGTCCCAGTCCAGTTCATGGCCCAGGTATTCGGCCACCCAGGCCACCAGCTCATTGAAGGGTTGTCTGCCGGGCAGCATGCCCATGTAGTCATCCAGCTTGAGTGGCCCCAGGCGAATGCGGAATTTGTGCTGCCGATCCCAGACGTAACGACCCAGGCAAAAATCCATGCCCAATTGATGGGCGCTGACGCCCACGCGGCTGCGTTCCGGCAGCTCCAGCCATTGGCCGACGTACTCTTCGATCTCCACCGGCAGGCCGAAGTATTCGCTGAGAATGGCCTTCAAACCGTCCGGGTAGCGGGTTTGTGCCGACAGATGACCGCTGTAATGCAGCTTCGCCGTGTCGGGAATCAGCCCTTGTTTGAGCAGGCTCGGCATGCCCCGGCCGCTCAGTGCTGCCAGGCGTGCCGACCAGTAGTCATCGTCCGGGCGATCATGGCTGACCGTCGGCCGCGCTTCGGCCCAGGCCCGGTAAAACAGGCTCAGCAGGCGATGGTGGAACACATCCAGGAAGCGTTTGCTGGTGCTGTCGGCGTTGTTGCGCTGGCGTTCGCGTACATACTCAGTGATGTGCAGCGGTAACGGGCCGTTAGGGCCGCCGAGGCCGAAAAAGAACTGCTCCAGGCGCGCCGGCGAACCGTCGATGCCTGGCTGTACCGAGGCCAGGGTCGCCGGGGCGAAGGTGCAATCGGCCTGTTGCCCAAGGCGCAGGGGATCATCGGCCAGGCGCAACGAATGGCCCAGGCGCGGCAGCTCAGGCGATTCGCACTCAATGCGCCGCAACGCCTGGAAGAAGTCGTATTCCCAAGGCTCCCGGTGCATCGCGTCCAGGGTACTCACAGGGTCGGACGGCGTCCGGGCTTGGCTTTCCATCGCATGATCTCGCCGCGTTCGGTGGTACGGATCACCGTCTCGGTAAAACTGTTGATCGACACGTAGCGTGCCAGGAAGCGCTCGAACACTGCGCCGAGCAAGAACACCCCAGTGCCGCGAAACGCGTTTTCATCGAATTCCAGAGTGATCTCCAGGCCACGACCAAACACGATCGGGCCCGGCATTGGCAAACGTCGGGTGCAGGCCTTGCTGCTGACTTCGCGCAGGCCTTCGATCTGCAATTGCAGCGCCGTATCGTTGCTGTCGCCGTACAGGCGCAGCAGTTCGCGCAGGGCGGCGGCGCCCTGGCCTTGCTCGCTGAGGGACAGGTAGTTCAGCGAAAGCTGGCTGATCAACCGCCAGGCCTTGGCGTCATGGGCATGGCTGGCGCGTGGGCGGCTCGGGCCTGCCACGCAACGCACCGCCGCTACCGGGGCGCTGTCGGCCAGGGTGAAGTCGGTCTTGCTATTGCCCACGCTCATGAACAGCGGCAGGTCGCGGTTGGTGCACAACGCCGTTACGCCCAGTTGGCGCAGGTCGTGGCGATAGGGTGCCTGCTGGCTGTCCACCAGGCTGACGAAGGTTTCGCTGCCGATGTAAGTCGAGCGCGGGCCGTTGCGCCGCTGGCCGCTGGACAGCACACGGGGTTCGCGCCGCACCGTGTACCAGGCCTGATCGCGGCCGTAGCGAGACGGATCGCGTACCGCATAGAACGGCAAAAAAGGCTGCTCTGACCCGGTACCATGGCCGGTGAGGGTGGTCAGGGAATGAATCTCGAAATCCATCGGCCGGGTGCGGTCGGCGATCACATGGTGTTCATGGACCCGTTCGGACAAGTGGATGCGATCCAGGCGCTTGGGAAACAAGTTGATTGCCGGGGTGCAGAACGGCAGGAACTGCGCGGCACCGACACTGCCTTCCAGGCTCGGATCGTGACGGTCGAACAGCACGATCAATTCCAGTTCCTGGCCGTCGCAGCGTTTGACCGCACGGTTCAACTGGGTGAAGTCGACAAACAGAAAACGGTGGGGCAGGGCGAAGTATTCCTGCAACAAGCGATAGCCCTGGAAGGCTCGCGAGACCACTGGCAGCGCGGCGTCGGTATCGTCGAATCCCAGGGAACGCAGTGCGTCCTGCGGCAGGCGTTCCACCCAATCGCTGCCGGGTTGACGAGCGAACACGGCGCAGGCGTTGCCCAGCAGTTGTTCGTAAAGGCGGAAGGGCTGCTCGTCTGCGCCGCTGAGGTACAGCGGCAGGTTGTCCAGGGTCAGGCTGTTGAATGGCAGTTCGGCACCGGTGCGCAGGGTCAGGCGCAGGCCGGCCTTGGCCTTGGGTTCACTGGCGGCCAGGCGCCCGAGCACGGCGGACGGGTTGCCGAAGTACTCGGCCTGGCTGACCTGCAGCGGCCACAACGTCACCGCGTGGGCGGTGCGGTACTCGCAGCAGGTTTGGGTTTCGCGACCCAGGGCAGCGCGCAGGACCGTGTCCCGGGGCAGCGGGAAGCCGCTGCTCAGCGAGCCTTCATCGGGGTCGGCCTGCAGTTGCACCACGGTCATCGACGGTGTCGGCGCCAGGTAATGGGGGTAAGCGATTTCCAGCAAGTTGTGGGTGAAGGTCGGGTATTCGGCGTCGAGCTTGAGCTGTACCCGCGCCGTCAGGTAGGCGAACCCTTCCAGCAAGCGCTCGACGTACGGGTCGGCGCAGTCCATGCCGGACAACGTCAGCCGACTGGCGATTTTCGGGTATTCCAGGGCGAACTCCGCCGCGCTTTCGCGCACGTGGAGCAATTCCTGGTTGTACAGCTCCAGCAGGCGCGGGTTCATGAGCGTCTCCGCTGGTCGGCGTTGATCACCCGCACATGGCCGGATTCCAGGTCCAGGTCGGTTTGCAGCATCAGGCGCAGCGGCACCGGCTGCGCCCAAAGATCGCCTTCAATCTCGAAACTCAGGGCGTTGTGGTTCATTTCGGCGGATGCCCGAGCTCGCACGCGCAGGGTATTGCGCAGAATCCGCGGTTCGAACGTGGCGATGGCCTGGTGGATCAGCGCTTCAAGCGCCGCGATATCGACGTTCGACGCGCTGTTGCCAGCCAGGGCTGGCAGCCCGAAGTTGACCACCGAAGTACCGGCCGGGGTGTGCAACGTCGCATCGGCGCTGAGCAATGAAGTGGTGTTGAGCAGCCACGCCAGGTCACGCAGCACCGAGGCTTTCAATTGGGTCAGGGACAGCACGCGCTTGTCGGCGCTTTCCTTGAGGTTGCCCGGGTCGTCGTCGGTCAACCGATCCAGCAGGGACGGTTGCAGGCGATCGCGGGTGGCGATTTCGGTTACCAAGTAAATAGACCCGTGTAATTCTTCTGGTCACCTGCGCCGCGCATGCAACTGGCATTCCGAGCGATTATTGAAGGCTCGAGCTGTCCATTGATCTGACGTATGGCGCGGTACTCGGAGCGACATTCGTGACTATTCTCAGGGTCTGTTGCCAGATGAATAACGATGACAATGGGGACCTTGCCGAAGGTCTCGACGTACGATTTGCCTTGTCGGTCGACAGTGAATTGGCAGGGCCACGGCAAGTCGAGTGGCAATAGGGTCTGGTCTGGTTTGCGTAACACACAGCGCTGTTGGTCGTTCTCCAGCGTTAGCTGTTGCCCGCCCATTGAGACCACTTGATCCACAGCTGCGGAGGGTGTTGCCGATGAGGCTCGTTGCCCGGCACAGGCAGTCAGACTTGATAACAGGCAGCCAATAAATACGGCGCAGTGAGCCTTGATCATAAGAGCTCCCAGAACCAGATCGCCCTTGATCGATAGGCAGGGTCGTCATACCGGCTAGCGGTAAGGCCACGGTTCCAAAGATCGATATGATCGCCGGTGCGACCGTCTGAAGACTCTCCCAGTTGTTGGAAGCAGTCCTTGAAGAAGATAAGGCCTTTTTTGTCCATCAGCTTGCGGCGTTCTTCTGCGCCACCCCCGAGAATAGTTGGACGGCCCAAGTGATGTTTCCACAGCCAATTTGCCAGTGATTCAGCACCCCGCGCGTGCTCATGAGCACACTTGGGTTCGGTGTAGGTGGACTTGTTGACCTTGATGGTCAGCTCTGCGTTGAGCGTGATGCTCATACGGATAGCGCACTGGTTTGCCCAGGGGCCGCCACAGGGCTTTGCGTCAGGATGGGTAACCAGCAGATCGGAATACGCTTTCCACAAGTTGATAAACGAAGGCTTGGCCATGATTCAGACACCGAAGGGAAAGGATTGGAAACCCCCCCGACGCATAACGCCGGGGGCATCTTCGATTACGCCTTGACGTTCTGACGGATGTTCCAGCCAAACTTGATCGGCCCGCCGTCCTTGGTGCCGTCGGCTTTCTGCGGCTGGTAGTCCACCAGCACCTTGGCGAAGTTCAGGGTGACGTTTTCGGTCAGGCGATCATCGCTACCCGAGCCACCGGTGCTCAGGGAGGTGATCAGAACTTCTTCCAGGTTGATGATCATGTACTCGACCTGGCTTTCGCCGCCGGCCTTGCGCACGGTCAGTTTGACCTTGTCGACGTGCTTGCCGGCGGCGCAGTGCATCATCAGGTTCGGCGAGGCCTTGTCGACATACTTGGTCAGTGACAGGTCCTGGACATTCACCTTGCCCGCGCCACCGCCACCACCAACGTGCATATTGCCGGACTGGGACATGCCCCAGCTCCAGTTCAAGACGTCGATTTCATCCTTGTGGGCCTTGTCCATCGACTCGCCCTTGATGTCGCCGATCTTGATGAAAATATCAACAGCCATGTTTTCTCCCTGTGTGGTCTCTACCACATTGTTTTGTTAACGCCGACCTTGCGAAATTTCTACGTTGATCGTTCCCACGCAGAGCATGGGAATGATCAAGGACAGTCTTACGCGCCCTTGGCCGAAGGCAGCTTGGATACCAGGCGCAGCGACACGGTCAGACCTTCGAGCTGATAGTGCGGGCGCAGGTAGAACTTGGAGTTGTAGTACCCCGGGTTGCCTTCCACGTCCTCGACGATCACTTCGGCCGCAGCCAATGGGTGCTGGGCCTTGGTGGTTTCGGTGGAGTGCGCCGGGTCACCGTCGACGTAGTTGAGGATCCAGTCCTGCAACCAGCGCTGCATCTCGTCCTTCTCTTTGAAAGAGCCGATCTTGTCGCGCACGATGCACTTCAAGTAATGGGCGAAACGGCAAGTGGCGAACAGGTACGGCAGGCGCGCGGCCAGGTTGGCGTTGGCGGTAGCATCCGGGTCGTCGTACTCGGCCGGTTTCTGCAACGATTGGGCACCGATGAAGGCGGCGAAGTCAGTGTTTTTCTTGTGCAGCAGCGGCATGAAACCGTTCTTCGCCAGTTCCGCTTCACGGCGGTCCGAAATGGCGATTTCGGTAGGGCACTTCATGTCTACGCCGCCGTCATCGGTCGGGAAGGTGTGAGCCGGCAGGTTTTCCACTTCGCCGCCAGATTCCACGCCACGAATGCGCGAGCACCAGCCGAAGTGTTTGAACGAGCGGTTGATGTTCACCGCCATCGCGTAAGCGGCGTTGGCCCAGGTGTACTTGGAGCTGTCGGCGCCGTCGGTGTTTTCTTCGAAGGCGAAGGCTTCCACCGGGTCGGTCTTGGCGCCGTAGGGCAGGCGCGCCAGGAAGCGCGGCATGGTCAGGCCGATATAGCGCGAGTCTTCCGATTCACGCAGCGAGCGCCAGCCGGCGTATTCCGGGGTGGTGAAGATCTTGGTCAGGTCGCGCGGGTTCGACAGTTCCTGCCACGAGCCCATGCCCATCACGGTCGGCGAGGCGGCGGCGATGAACGGCGAGTGCATGGCGGCGCAGACTTTCGACAACTCGCCCAGCAACTCAACATCCGGCGGCGACTGGTCGAAGTAGTAATCGCCCACGAGGCAACCGTAAGGTTCGCCGCCGAACTGGCCGTATTCTTCCTCGTACATCTTCTTGAAGATCGGGCTCTGGTCCCACGCGGTGCCCTTGAATTTCTTCAGGGTCTTGTGCAGGTCGGTCTTGGAGATGTTGAGCACGCGGATCTTGAGCTGCTCGTCGCTCTCGGTGTTGTTGACCAAGTAGTGCAGGCCACGCCAGGCGCTTTCCAGTTGTTGGAAGTCCGGGTGATGGATGACCTGATTGACCTGAGCGGTGAGTTTGGCGTCGATGGCGGCAATGATCGACTCGATCGACTTGATCGCGTCGTTGGACACCAGGTCGGTCTGCGCCAGGGCCTGTTCGGCCAGGGTGCGCACGGCGGTCTCGACGGCTTCGCGAGCGCGGTCGGTCTTGGGTTTGAATTCTTGTAGCAGCAGGGAGGCGAACTCGCTGGCTTCTTCGGTGGTGCCCAGTGTCTGAGCGTCTGCACGTACTGAATCGGTCATGATCATTCGTCCTGATTAAGCCTGAGGCTCGGCTGGCTTCGGCGCACTGGCAAGCGCCTGGAGCAGCGCCGGGTCCTTGATGGCCTTCATGATGATTTCTTCGGCGCCGGTCTTGCCGTCCATGTAGGTCAGCAGGTTGGCCAGTTGGGTGCGCGCTTCGAGCAGCTTGTTCAGCGAGTCGACCTTGCGCGCCACGGCGGCGGGGCTGAAGTCGTCCATGCTTTCAAAGGTGATGTCCAGGCTCAGGTTGCCTTCGCCGGTCAGCTCGTTGGGCACGTGGAACGCGACGCGTGGCTGCATGGCCTTGAGGCGCGAGTCGAAGTTGTCGACGTCCACTTCAAGGAACTTGCGATCGGCCACAGGGGCCAGAGGCTCGGCCGGCTTGCCGGCGAGGTCAGCCATAACCCCCATTACGAAGGGCAACTGGACCTTTTTCTCGGCGCCGTAGAGCTCGACGTCGTACTCGATCTGCACTCGAGGCGCGCGGTTGCGCGCGATGAATTTCTGAGAACTTTGCTTCGCCACGTTGCTGCTCCTGGTCGCTCAAGCGACGGTGTTGGCGTCATCGGTGGTACCGGTGACGTGACTGCGTGATCCGTTCGCTTTTATTCGCTGTCTGGTCCGCGCAGGTTTTCAAATTGGCTCATGCCATCGGGAATCAGGTTGCGCACGATGGCCGCAAAGTCGGCGTGCACCAGATTCTTTGCCCGGTTCAACAGCACCGGCAGCGGGCTGGAAGGCTCTTGACGGGCGTAGAACGCAAGAATCCGGTCCAGGCTGCGTAGCACGTCGTCGCGGTTGTTGATTTCGCCAGTGCCGGTACTGCGCGGTGCGCTCGGTGCGGTGGCGTATTCAACCGGCGTGGCGCTGTCGTCGCTGATGGCATCGGGCAGGGGGCTGTCGCCGCTCTGCGGGGCGAACTGACCGAGGATCTGCAGGGCCATTTTGAGCGGCTGCTTTAACGGGCCAAGGTCAACGCCCTGGGCGGAGCCGACGTGTTCGCTGACCTGTTGCTCGATGGCCTCGGCGGCGCTGCGGGCCTCGTGCAAGGCTGCGCGGGTGATTTCCAGTTGCTCGGGATCGCTGTCGAGGAACGCCCCGGCGAGCTGCTCGGCGCCGAGGTTTTCGTCAGGGAAGCTTTGCAGGCCGCTGGCATTGGCGGCGGCGCGCAGGCTGACAGGGCCAAAGGTCCGCGAGCGGGCCAGGATGCTTTCGCGCAGCAGGCGAACGGTGGTGTCCGACGTCAGGCCGGCGAGGGCATTGATGCGCACGGTAGGATCGTTGTCGTCATCGGCATCCAGGCGCGGATGCAGGTCGGTCCAGTATTGCTTGAGCAATTCGCTGATCAGCGTCAGGGCGCGGGCCAGGCCCGTGACGCCTTCAAGGGCAAGGGAACTTTGCAAAAGGAAATGGGTGATGCGCAGGTCTTTGCTGCGTTGCAACAAATCCAGGCTTTGCTGCTGAATGCTGCGCCATTCAGGGGGTTCGGCAGGCAATATCGAATCGCCCATGCTGCGCTCGGGCTGGCCGCGGGAATCGCGTTCCAGGCGCAAAAAAGCCTGGTCATATTCCAGATCTTCACCGCAAGGCGAAGTCTCGGAAACGGCGGCGAGCAGCGAAGTTACTTCCACTGAATTTGATCTCCCTATCGCCCGCTGACAGAGTCGGGCATTTCACACACTAGTTCCGGATGGAACTTCACATGTTTCCTTGACGGTCATTGCTCTTTTGAGGCGCAGTGATCTTGAAGTGCCATCGCCCATATTCAAGAAGTTGTGCATTTTTGGTGTAGTACTTGTGGCTTGTCAAGGTAAGCTATTTCCTCTGTGTGACAGATGTGAGGTGCTTAACAACCCGCGCGACCGGTGGGTCGAGGCAGGCACTGGTGCAGGTTTTTTGTCACGAAAGCCGGTTAAGATCAGCAATCATGCTAGTAAAAAGCCGTTTTAGAGGTTGTTTGCAAGGTTTGTTGGCGAGTCGCTCGGGCGTAGGCCCCCTCACTCGCCCGCGCGCAAAGTGTTCAGCAAGGAGGCAAGATGTCGCTGTGTTTGACTATCACTAGTTATCACAAGATTACCCCAGGTCAGTGCTCTGAAAAATCCATGGATCAGGGCGTGATGGCAATTGGCCGCAATTCTGATAACGACTGGGTATTGCCTGACCCTGAGCGCCTTATTTCCGGCAAACATTGCGTTATTCAATACAAAGATGGCCGCTACTACTTAACCGATAACAGCACTAATGGTGTGGAATTGGTCAAGGCCGGCATTCGTCTGCGCAAGGGAAACAGCGAGCCATTGCAGGATGGCGAAGTTATCCGCATCGGTGATTATGAAATCCAGGTGCGCATCGATTTCAGTCTGCCGGTGACTGACAGCAACCCTTTCGCCGATTCGTCCAACAGCTTCGAGGCCCTGATGGGGCGCCAGGGCGCCGTGGCGAATACGCCGACGTCGTTGCCCATGACACCCCCTGCACATTTCCAGGGCGTGTCGGCCATGGACACTCTGCCGGACCTGTTCGACTTTCTGGCACCGGCCAGCGTCCCTTCGGCCACCCAGCCCGACCATGTCCCGGCCGAGCAGCACGACTTCCGCCCACCGACCCCGATCCCCGACCCAACGCCCATGGCTGTGCCTGTACCGTTAGCGTCGGCCCCGGTGATTCCGGAAGATTGGGACCTGTTCAGCGACAAGCCTGCGCCGGTGGCGGTTGCCCCGCGGCCTGTCGCCCCCTTGCCTGTTGCAGAGGTTACGCAGCCACCCGTGCCTCACATCAGCGTACCGATCGAGCCGGCACCCCTTTGCGAGCCGCCCGTGGCGATCGTCGAACGCCCGGTCAATCCGGTCAGCCCGGCCGACAGTGCTCAACCCGACCTGTTGCAAGCCTTCCTGCGCGGCGCCGGGCTTGATCAGTTGCGCCTGGACAAGGCCCAGGCCGAAGCGCAAATGGAAAGCATCGGCCGCAGTTATCGGCTGATGGTCGAAGGCTTGATCGATGTCTTGCGCGCCCGCAGCAGCCTCAAGGGCGAGTTCCGCATTCAGCAGACGATGATTCAACCGGTGGAAAACAACCCGCTGAAATTCGCTCCCAACGTCGATGAAGCCTTGCTGTTGCTGTTGCGCCACAGCAATCAGGCGTTCATGGCGCCGGACCTGGCGGTGCGCGACAGCTTCGATGACTTGCGTGCCCACCAATTGGCAGTGATGGCCGGTGTGGAAGCGGCGATCAAGCACCTGCTGGCGCGCTTCGAGCCGGCACAACTGGAAGAGCGCATGGGCAAGCCCGGTGGCCTGTCGAGCATTTTCAATGGCTCGCGACAGGCCCAGTACTGGCAGCAGTTCACCGAGCTCTACAGCAATATTTCCCGTGAGGCCCAAGAGGATTTCCAGGACCTGTTCGGTCGGGAGTTCAGCCGCGCCTACGAAGAGCACAGTACAAGGCAGTGCCGCGGCTGAGCGCCGCCTCATAACGCCATTCATAGCAACGAACGGAACAACGGATAGCTGAACGTCATTGAGGACGCAGGATGATTCCCAGGTTTTTACTCGCAGTTGCCACCGCGCTTCTGCTGACCGCGTGTGCGAAGGATACGGCCAAACCCCAGCCCGAAGAGGCCGAGGCCGACACCGCCGCCGTCGAGTTGCACTTCCACGCCATCGCCGGCCTCAACCCCGGCGCCACCGCCCAGCCGGCCCCGGTCCGGGTGCGCATTTTCGAATTGAAAAATGCCGCCACCTTCGGCCGTGCGGATTATTTCGCCTTGGCCGAACGGGCCCAGACGACGCTCGGCGCGGATCTGATCGACCAGGACGAAGTGCTGGTCCAGCCCGGCCAGCAATTGAGCTTGCAACGCGACCTCGACCCGGCCACCCGCCACATCGGTGTGCTGGTGGGGTATCGCGAACTGGATCAGGCGCAGTGGCGCACGGTGATGAATGTTGCGCCGCGCCAATACACCGAATACCAGATCAGCCTCGATGTGCGCGCCGTGCGCAGCGCCGTCGTTGTTCCCCCATCCAGCCCTGCCCAATAAGCAATCGGAGCCCCCATGTCCTGGAACAATCGCGTGGTCTGGTCGGAAGGCATGTTCATTGGAACGCAGCACTTCCAACAGCATGACCGTTACCTGGAACACCTCATCGACGCCCGAAGCCGCCCGTTGTCGGCCGGCGCCTGGGGTTTTTCCGAATTGTTGATTGATCAGGGCCTGTTGGCCCAGGGCAAACTGGCAATCATCTCGGCGCGAGGCCTGTTGCCGGACGGCACGCCATTCAACATTCCCCAGGATGACCTGGCGCCGAGCCCGCTGAATGTCGATGACAACCTGCGCGATGGTTTGGTGTACCTGGCCTTGCCACTCAAGCGCGCCGGTGCGCGGGACACCGTTGATGACGGCGAAACCCTGGGCGCTGCGCGCTACGTGAGCCAGGTGCGCGAAGTACGGGACGACAACGCGCCGTTCGAAAACCGTGCGCCGGTGGCCGTGGGTTCCAGGGCGCTGCGATTGTTGATAGCCGAGGATGGCATCAGCGACTACGCCGCCATCGGCCTGGTGCGAATCAAGGAGAAACGCGTCGACCGCGCCCTGGTGCTCGACGACGCTTACATCCCGCCGCTGCTGGATGTGTCCGCCTCCAAACCGCTGGCCGCGTTTCGCAGCGAACTGCTGGGCCTCCTGCACCAACGTGGCGAAGCCCTCGCCGGGCGGGTGGTCGCTTCCGGTGCCGGCGGTGCCTCGGAAATTGCCGACTTCATGCTGCTGCAACTGGTCAACCGAGCTCAGCCGTTGATCCAGCACTTGAGCCAGTTGAGCCCGTTGCACCCCGAGCGGTTCTACAGTGAGCTGGTAAGCCTGGCCGGTGAGTTCTCGACCTTTACCGCTTCCGGGCGGCGACCGCAGGAATACCCGCAGTACCAGCACGATAACCTGGCGCTGAGTTTTGCGCCGGTGATGCAAGCCCTGCGCGAGGCGCTGTCGATGCTGATCGACAGCAAGGCCACGCCGATTCCGATTGTCGAAAAAGCCTACGGCGTCCATGTAGCGATGCTGGCCGACAGGACCCTGCTCGACAGCGCCAGTTTCATCCTGGTGGTGCGCGCCGACGTGCCCGCCGAGACCCTGCGCGGCCACTTCGGCCAGCAGAGCAAGGTCGGCTCGGTGGAGCACATCCGCAACCTGGTCAACCTGCAATTGCCGGGCATCGGCCTCCTGCCGCTGCCGGTGGCACCACGGCAGCTTCCTTACCACGCCGGCTGCACCTATTACGAACTGGACCGGGGCAGCGAGCATTGGCAGCAACTGGCCAACTCCGGCGGTTTTGCGTTCCACATCGCGGGGCAGTTCCCGGGGTTGAACCTGGCTTTCTGGGCGATCCGAGGATAAACCGCGATGAGCAATGACGATCGTACCCAGTTCATGCCGACCCCCGGTGGCCGTGGCGCCGCTCCGGCCCACCCGGATGCTGGCCGCGGCCAGCCCGCGCCGCTTTCGATGCCGGCCGCGCCGGTTTTGACCGGTAAAGCCGAAGGTCTCAATCCCCTGGAGAGCGCCGCTGGCCCGCTGCTGGCTTTGCTGACCCGCTTGCGCAACACCATTGCCCACCCGGCGCCGGCGAGCCTGCGGGCGCAATTGTTGGCCTACCTGCGCCAGTTCGAAGAGCGCGCCGAGGCCGCCGGCGTGGTGCGCAACGATGTGTTGCTGGCCCGTTACGCCTTGTGCACCGCCCTGGATGAAGCGGTGTTGAGTACGCCGTGGGGCGGCACCAGCGACTGGGGTAAACAGAGCCTGCTGATCACCGTGCACAACGAAGCCTGGGGCGGCGAAAAGGTGTTCCAGCTCTTGGAACATTGCCTGCAAAGCCCCCGCGAACGTTTGTATCTGCTGGAGCTGTTGTACCTGTGCATGTGCCTGGGTTTCGAAGGGCGCTATCGGGTCATGAACGACGGTCGCAGCCAACTGGAAGCCTTGCGTGAACGCACCAGTGCGGTCATCCGCAGCGCCCGTGGCGATTATGAGCGTGAACTGTCACCCCATTGGCGCGGCGTCACCGTGGCCCGCGACCGGCTGGCGCAATTCATGCCGCCATGGATCGCCGTGGCCATCGGCGTGGCGTTGCTGTTGGCACTGCTGTTCGGCCTGCGCTTGAAACTGGCTTCTGATGCCGAACCGGTGTTCAAAAATATCCATGCCCTGGGCGAAATTCCGGTGCAGGCCATCGACCGTCCGGTGGTGCAACCGAAACTGATCGAGCGCCCGCGCCTAGCGGGCTTCCTTGCCGATGAAATCAAGGCCGGTCGAATCTCGGTGGAAGACGCCGTTGACCGTTCAGTGGTGACCATCCGTGGCGATGAGCTGTTCGCCTCGGGCAGCGCCAGCATCATCGACAATTTCCAGCCGCTGATGCTGCGCATCGCCGATGCCATTCGCAAGGTCAAGGGCCAGGTCCGGGTGACCGGCCACAGCGACAATCGCCCGATTGCCACCCTGCGGTTTCCATCGAACTGGGCCTTGTCCGAGGCGCGGGCCAATTCGGTGCTGCAAATCCTCTCGGTCAAGACCGGCCAGTCTGAGCGCTTCAGCGCCGAAGGCCGCAGCGACACCGAGCCGCTGGCCTCGAACGCTACAACAGAGGGCCGCGCACGCAATCGTCGGGTCGAAATCACAGTATTGGCGGAGGGGGTCGAGTGAAGGCGTTTTTCAGTTTTATCATCCGCTGGGTCATCCCGCTGCTGGGGCTGATCGCCCTGAGCCTGATCATCTGGTTTGTCGGGCCGCTGCTCGAAATCCTGGTGCCCGAAGGTCGGCGCTGGGCGCTGATCGTTCTGGTGTTCGCGGTGTGGATTGCCTACCGGGTGTTTCGCATCATCCAGGCCCGCCGTCAGGCCGCCGAAGTGATGCGCAGCCTGGCGGCGCAAACCCCGCCGGACCCGACCAGCATCGCCACGACCGAAGAGCTCGAAACCCTGCGCCAGCGCATGGACGAAGCCTTGGCGCTGTTGAAGAAAGCCAGGCTGGGCGGTGACGAGCGCCGCAATCTCTACGAACTCCCGTGGTACGTGATCATCGGCCCGCCGGGTTCGGGCAAGACCACCGCGCTGGTCAATTCCGGGCTGCATTTTCCGTTGGCGGCGCAGTTGGGCGCCGGGGCGGTACGCGGCGTCGGTGGCACGCGCAATTGCGATTGGTGGTTTACCGATCAGGCCGTGCTGCTCGACACCGCCGGGCGCTACACCACCCAGGACAGCGATGCGACGGTGGATAAAGCCGCGTGGCTGGGCTTTCTCGGCCTGTTGAAAAAACAGCGGGCCCGACGCCCGATTGACGGTGCGTTCATCGCCATCAGCCTCTCCGACCTGCTGCTGGGCAGCGACGCCGAGCGCGCCGCCCATGCCGCCGCGATCCGCCTGCGTATCCAGGAGTTGTACACCCAACTGGGCGTGCGTTTTCCAATCTACCTGATGCTGACCAAGCTCGATCTGGTGCCGGGGTTCATGGAGTATTTCGATACCCTGAGCAAGGAAGAGCGGACCCAGGTCTGGGGCATGACCTTTGCCCTGGATGACGGTAAAAGCAATGACAGCCCGCTGGCCCATCTGCAAAGCGAGTTCGCCGGCCTGGAACAGCGCCTCAACGATCGTTTGGTGGAGCGTTTGCAGCAGGAACGCGACCCGGCGCGGCGCGATCTGATCTACGGCTTCCCGCAGCAGTTCGGCGCGTTGAAGGATTGCCTGCAAAGCTTCCTTGAGGGCGTATTCAAACCCAACGCCTTTGAAGAGCGGGTGCTGTTGCGCGGGGTGTATTTCACCAGCGGCACCCAGGAAGGCAGCCCGATTGACCGGCTGATCGGCTCCATGGCCCAGAGCATGAACCTGGACCGCCAGCACTTGGCGCGCCAGAACGGTACCGGGCGCAGTTACTTCATCGAAAAACTCTTCAGCGCCGTGGCCTTTGCCGAGCGTGGGCTGGTGGGGGTCAACCCGAAAGTCGAACGTCGGCGCAAGTGGATCGCCCGGGGTGTGCTGGCCTCGACTGTGGTTCTGGTGCTGGTGGTCGGGACCTTGTGGTGGGTCAGCTACCGCGCCAACCAGGCGTATATCGCGCAAGTTGATCAGAAAGTCGCGCCCCTGGGCCAGACCGTGCAAAACCTCAGCCCGGCCCAGCGGGACGTGCTCGCTGTATTGCCGCTGCTTAACGCGGTGAAGCACCTGGCCGGCGACGCGCCGAGCTGGGCCGAAGGCCTGGGTCTGTATCAGGGCGACATGCTTGAGGCCGAGTCCGGCAGCGTCTATCGCAAGCTGTTGATCGCGGTCTTCGCGCCACGCTTGCTCACGCGCATCGAAGAGCAACTGCACGGCGGCGGCAATTCGGACTTCCTTTATGAAGGTTTGAAGGCCTACCTGATGCTCGCCGACAGCGAGCATTACGATGCCGACTTCATCAAGGCGTGGATCGCCCTGGACTGGGACCGCAGCCTGCCGCGCGACTTGCCGGCCGAGCAGCGTATGGCCCTGGCGGAGCACTTGCAGGCGTTGTTCGAGCGCCATCCGCCCACTGCACGTCTGGACCCACGCCTGATCGACGACCTGCGCCGACAGTTGCAACAACTGCCGGTGGCCCAGCGTGTCTATGACCGGGTCAAGCGGCAGAAACTGCCGGACGGCATTCCGGACTTTCGTATCAACGAAGCGGCCGGGCGCGACGCCGCGCTGGTGTTCAGCCGCAAGAGCGGCAAGCCGCTGGGCGAACCCTTGAGCGGCTTCTTCACCGCCAAGGGTTATCGCCAAGGGTTTTTGCTCACCAGCCTGAACCAGACCGGCACCCTGGCCGAGGAGCAGTGGGTGCTCGGTCACGACCAGGCGGAACAGCAGAACGTCGCCAGCCTGGCCGCCGACGTGCGTCGCCTGTATTTCCAGGATTACCAGCGCCAGTGGGACGCCTTGCTGGCTGATATCGACTTCGTGCCGATCACCAGCGTGGCCCAGGCCGCCGATGTGTTGCGGGTGATTTCCGGCCCGACCTCGCCGTTGAAAAAACTGCTGGTGGCGGTGGCGAAGGAAACCGACCTGCAACAGGAAGAACGCCTGCTGGCCGCCAAGGGCGCGCCGGTGGAAGGTGGGGTCGACAAGCTCAAGGAGCGCCTGGGCACCTTGCTCGGCCAGGAGCAGGCGACGCAAAACACACCTGAGGCGAGTGAAGATCCAATCACCGCGCATTTTGCTGAACTCAACAGCATCGTCAGCAAAAACGAAGGCGAACCGGCGGTCATCGACGGCCTGCTGGCCGACATGAATGCCCTGTATGTGCAGGTCAGCGCCATGGTCGGTGCCAGCGGCGACGCCTTGCTCGGCGAAGCCAAGAACCAGGCCGCAGCGGCCGCGACACGGGTCAGCCTCAACGCCGAGCGTCAACCGGCGTTGGTGCAGGGCCTGGTCAAGTCGGTGGTCAACTCCACCACCAACAGCATGATGGGCGGGGTACGCAATCAACTGAACGCGGCCTGGACCAGCGAAGTGGTGAACATCTATCGCCAGTCCCTGGCCGGGCGTTATCCGATGTCGCCGGGCAGTGCGCGGGACGCGACCCTGGACGACTTCGGCCAGTTCTTCGGCGTGGGCGGGGTGATGGACAACTACTTCCGTAAATACCTGCAGCCGTACGTGGATACCTCGACCCAGGCCTGGCGCTGGCAACCGGGCGCCGCACAGAAGCTCGGCATCGCCCCAGGCGTGCTGCAAACCTTCCAGCGGGCAGCGGCCATCCGGGATGCGTTTTTCCGTTCCGGCGGCACCCAGCCGATGGTGCGCTTCGAACTCAAGCCAGTGGCGATGGACGCCACCATCACCCAGTTTTTGCTCGACCTCGATGGCCAGCAATTGAGCTATGACCACGGCCCGAGCCGCCCGACCGCCATGCAATGGCCCAACCCCGGCAGCATCGGCGTGGTGCGGATCTCGATCATGCCGCCTTCGGCCAGCGGTCGTTCCGGCATCACCCTGGACGGGCCCTGGGCCTGGTTCCGCCTGCTGGAGCAATCGGATCTGACGGCCGGCAATGCGCCGGACCGCTTCAACCTGCGGCTGCGGGTCGACGGCGCCAGCGCCTCTTATGAGCTGCGGGCCAACAGCGCCTTCAACCCGTTCAAGGGCCGTGTGCTCGGCGGTTTCAGCTTGCCGGAGCGGTTATGAACACGCCGGGCTTCTATGGAAAGTTGGCCAGTCGCGGGGACTTTGTCAGCCGTGACTTGCCGCAGAGTTTTATCGGCCCCTGGGATTCGTGGCTGGCGGCCGGCCTGCTCGCCAGCCAGACCAGCCTCGGGGACCGTTGGCTGGACGCCTATCTGGTCAGTCCGCTGTGGCGCTTTATGGTCGGGCCCGGTGTATGTGGGCCGCAGGCCGCCGTTGGGGTGGTGATGCCGAGCATCGATCGAGTTGGCCGGTATTTTCCGCTGACCGTCGCGGTGCTGCTGGATCACGACGCTGATCCGGCGTCGGTGGTGGGCGGTTCGGATGTCTGGTTTGAACAGGTTGAGCAATTGCTGTTGAGCACGTTGAGCGTGGAGGCGAACTTTGAAGCCTTCGGTGCAGGACTGGAGACACTGGGCAGCCCGGCGTGCCAGCCACGCACGCCAAGCAGCCGTTTTGCCGGCCTGCATCGCTTTGATGCCACCGACCCGAAGGCGCGAATGACCGCGCTTGCCGAACTGGCCTGCGAAGGCGCAAGCCTGTGGTGGGGCCAGGGTTCGGAGCGTATCGCCCCCGCTTTATTGCGGTGTCAGGGCCTGCCTGTCGCCGCCGATTTTGCGCAATTTTTGCTCGGCCAAGAAGGTGTTGTGTAGATGCGTCCAAGCGCTGGAAAGACGTTCAAGTCTGCAAGCAAGAGCCATGTCGGTATGGTCCGCCAGGTTAATGAAGACGCTTGCCTGGACCTGCCGGAAAACGGCCTGTGGGTGGTCGCCGATGGCATGGGCGGGCACGCGGCGGGCGACTACGTCAGCAGTCTGATTGTCGACAGTCTGCGTAGCATTACCGTGGGCCGCTCGCTGGATGAATACGCCGCGGCGCTGAAAAACGATCTGCTGCGGGTCAACGCCGCCGTGCGCGAAGAAACCGCCAACCGTGGCGTGACCATGATGGGCAGCACTGTGGTGGTGCTGGCGACGCGTGACCTGCGCGGGATGTGCCTGTGGGCGGGAGACAGTCGCTTGTATCGCCTGCGTGACGGCCTGCTTGAAGGCATCTCCCGGGACCACAGTTACGTTCAGGATTTGCAGGACAACGGCCTGCTCAGCGAAGCCGAAGCCCGGGTGCATCCACGGGCCAATATTGTCACCCGCGCCATCGGGGTCGAGGCGCAACTGGAGCTGACGATGGTCGAGCTGCTGTTGATGCCCGGCGACAGTTACCTGTTGTGCAGCGACGGGCTGAACAAGACCGTCGAGGACCATGAAATCGCCGAGGTACTGGGCCACGACGAGCCCGGGGAAATCGCCAGCAGCCTGGTGTCCCTGGGCCTGATGCGCGGTGCTCCGGACAACATCACCGTCATCGTCGTGAAGGTGCCTTCATGAACCTCACCGCGAACATTCTGATCCCGGGTTACGACATCGGCGGTGAGATCGGCAAAGGCGCCATGGCCAGCGTTTACCTTGCGACCCAGCGCTCGCTGGAGCGCAAGGTGGCATTGAAGATCATGGCCGCCGCGCTGGCGGCCGACCCGAGCTTCTGCGAGCGCTTCCTGCGCGAAGGCAAAACCCTGGCGCGCCTGTCTCACCCGCATACGGTCACCATCCATGACATCGGCAATGTCGGTGAGCTGTATTACATGGCCATGGAATACCTGCCCAATGGCACGCTCAAGGAGCGCATCGCCGCCGGCCTGACGCCGGAGCAGGGCCTGATCTACATCCGCCAGATCGCCTCGGCTCTGGGCTATGCCCATGGGCTGGGGCTGGTTCATCGCGACGTCAAACCGGCGAACATTCTGTTCCGTGCCGATGGCACGGCGGTGCTCTCGGACTTCGGCATCGCCAAGTCCCTGGACGACCGCACCCAGTTCACCCAGGCCGGTTTCGCCGTCGGCACGCCCAGCTACATGAGCCCGGAGCAGGCGCGCGGCCAGGACATTGACGGCCGGGCCGACCTTTATGCCCTGGGCGTGGTGCTTTACGAAATCCTTGTCGGCAAGCTGCCGTACACCGGCAACGACGCGCTCTCCACGGCCCTGGCGCATTTGACCGAACCGTTGCCGGAGCTGCCGGTGCACCACGGTCGTTATCAGGACGTGCTGCGCAAGCTATTGGCCAAGGATCCGGCGGAGCGTTTTCCGGATGCAGCGGCGTTGTTGCAGGCGTTGGATAATTTGCCCAAGGAATCGGCTGAAGTTGAAGCGACCTTGATCCAGCCGTTGCCGATTCCGATGTCGCCGAAATCGACCGGCGATGACCTGGCGGGATTGACGCCAGTGTCTATCGACATACCCAGCGGCCCCGTGCAGCCACAACCCCGATCCACGCCAGTTCCGCCGACCGTCAAGCCGACGCCGCAGTCCTCGATCTCGGAGCAGCGAAAGGGCCCCGTGTTCGCACTCGCTGCCGTCGCGGTGGCCGTGGCGCTGGCCTTGGGCGGCTTGGGTTACTGGTGGCTGGGCAGTGATGCTGAAGTCGATGCCGACGTGAAGCTGCCGGTGGTTTCAGCACCGCCGACCCCTACACCCCCGGTCAATACGCTGCCCGCCGTGGCGGCGACGGAGGTCGATGGCGGTCAGCGTCCGCTGCTGATGGCCGGCAAAAAAACCTTGTTCCAGCGGGTGCTCAGCAAGCCGGGTGCGAAGCTCGCCAGCGAAGCGGGGGCCGCGCCTGGCAAGGTCTTGCCGGCGTTTTCCGTGCTTTACGTCTATCAGCGCAAAGAGGTTAATGGCAGCCCGTGGCTGCGTGTCGGCGCCGCCACCGACGGGCGCAGTGACGGCTGGTTGCCGGCCGCGCAGGTCAGCGACTGGAAGCAAAGCCTGGTGCTCAAGTTCACTGAACGCTCCGGCCGCGCGCCGGTGATGTTTCTGCGTCATCCCGGCGACGTGGAGAAGCTGCTGGCCGATCCGTCGGCGGCAAAAAACCTGCTGCTCAAGACCCAGCAGAACCACGAAGACAATCAACAAGTGTTGGCCCTGGAACCGGCCGCCAGCGCGGTGCCGCAGAACCAGTTTTACCTGTTGCCGATCTTCGATTCGCGCGAGAGCTTCGATGAAAACGGCCTGCCGGTGCAGTTGCTGAACGTGGCGTCCATCGACCCCGGTAATACTCCGAAGGTCGCTGCCAACAACACGCCAATCAGCACCGCCAATGCCGACGCGTTCCGCACCGCCGTGGTGCTGGTGGTCGATACCACCGTGTCCATGCAGCCCTACATCGATCAGGTGCGCGACGTCGTACACGAGCTGCAAACCCGCATCGCCGAGCGCGGCGAGCAGGATAGCGTCAGCTTCGGCCTGGTGGGGTTTCGCAGCAGCACCCAGAAAACCCCTGGCCTGGAATACGTCGCCAAAACCTTGATCACCCTGGAACAGGGACGCGTCCCACAGCGCTTCATGGACCTGGCGCGGCAGGTCAAGGCGTCCACGGTCTCGAGCCATACGTTCAACGAAGATGCGTTTGCTGGTGTGATGGAAGCGGTCGAGGGCATGGATTGGTCCGGTTATGGCGGGCGCTTGATTCTGTTGGTCACCGATGCTGGCGCCCTGCGCAAGAACGACCCGTACGCCGCCACGCAAATGAACGAGGCTGAAGTGCGTCAAGCTGCGCTGGGCAAGCAGATCAAGATCTACGCCTTGCACCTGCTCAGCGACGCCGGCAAGAAAACCCACGGCGGTGCGCAAAGCCAATACCGCACCCTGACCGCCGACGCCAACCCGCAGATCGGCGACCTGTACATTCCGGTACCGGGCGCCGATGTGCGCAAGTTTGGTCAGCGGGTGGACGAGATCGGTTCGGTGTTTGCAGACCTGGTGCATCAGGTGCGCAGCAACACGCCGCAAACCGTGCCACTGCTGAGCGCAGCGCCGAGCCTGACCGACAAATCGGCGGCCGTCGGCTATGCGATGCACATGGACTTTTTGGGGCGTAAAGCCGCCAGCCACGCACCGCAACTGGTCAGCGCCTGGACCGCCGACCGCGACCTGACCAACTCGGCACTGCCGGCGTTCCAGGTGTGCGTGATGCTGACCAAATTGCAGCTCAACGACTTGCAGCAATCGCTGAAACTGATCGTCGATGCCGCTCGCAAGACCCAGACCTCGCCGAAGAATTTCTTCCAGGAAATCGCCAGCGCCAGTGCCTACATGAGCCGCGATCCTTCGGCCTTGCGCAAGGGTGGCAACCTGGCCGATGGCGGGGTTCTGGGTGAGTACCTGGAAGGGCTGCCATACCGCAGCAAGTCGTTGAACATGACTCAGGACTTGTGGCTTTCCCTGAGCGTGGCCGAGCAGGAAGACTTTATCGACGAGCTGGATTCGAAAATCCGCCTCTACGAAACCTTCCACAACGACTTGGCCAACTGGGTGCGTTTCGGCGATGCCGAACCGGGTGATGCCTTGTACCGCGTTCCGTTGTCGACGCTGCCGTGATGCTGAACATGAGCGCGGTGCACAAAAGCCGGGGCGCCGGCAGCCAGCGCTACAGCCTGGTGATTCCACGGCTGCAACTGCGTGCCGGTGAACAACTGGCGGTGGTCGGTCCCAGTGGTTGCGGCAAAAGCACGTTGCTGGATTTGCTGGCGCTGGTGCTGGCTCCGGATCAGGCCGGGCAGTTTGATTTTGCGCCCGACCAAACCAGGACGGACATTACCGGGCTGTGGCGCGCAGATGCTCAAAGTGCCTTGGCGGACCTGCGTCGCCGGCACTTGGGCTACGTGCTGCAAACCGGCGGCCTGCTGGGTTTTCTGGACGTGCGCGGCAACATCGACCTGTCGCGCAAACTGCTCGGCTTGAAAGACGACGGCAGCGTGGATCGCCTGGCCGGGGCGTTGGATATCGCCGATCAACTGGGCAAAAAGCCGGGCGACTTGTCCGTCGGCCAACGGCAACGGGTGAGTTGCGCCCGCGCCCTGGCCCATGGGCCGCGCCTGCTGCTGGCCGATGAACCGACCGCCGCCCTCGATCCGCTGAATGCGGAACGAGTGATGCAGTTGCTGGTGACCCAGGCCCGCGAACACGGCGTGTGCTGCGTTGTCGCCACCCACGACGAGTCGCTGGCCCGCGCCAGCGGTTTGCAGGTGCGGCGCATCAGTTGTCGTCGCGACGTCGATGGCGGTGTCACCGCCACCCTCGGGGAGGCCTGCTGATGCGCAACGCGTTGGTGGCTTCCCTGGCCTGGCAGGATTACCGCAACGATGCGTGGCTGTCGGCCTGTTCGGTGCTGGCGCTGGTGGCGGTGGTCGCGCCGCTGCTGGTGCTGTTCGGCTTGAAATTCGGCCTGGTCAGCAGTTTGACCGAACGCTTGGAAAACGACCCGGCCACCCGGGAAATCATCCCCCAGGGTGGCGGCCGGTTCAGTGCCGCGTTCATCGAGCAGTTGAGCCAGCGCAACGACGTGACTTTCGCCTTGCCGCGCACCCGGCAAATTGCCGCGACGGCGGATCTGACCGCTGGCGCTGCGACGGTGACCGTCGAAATGATCCCCACCGCCGTCAACGACCCCTTGCTCGGCAGTCTTCCGGTGCCCCAAGGGCTGGATCAGGTACTGCTCAGCCAGACCGCCGCCGAAAAGCTCGGGGCCAAGGCCGGTGATTGGCTGCAGGCCAGTGTCGGCCGGCAGGTGGCCGGTCGTGGCGAGGCGCAGCGCACTCGCGTCCAGGTGCTGCACGTTCTGCCGCTGGAAGCCTTCGCCCGGGACGGATTGTTCGCGCCATTGACGTTACTGGAAGCGGCTGAGGATTACCGGGACGGTCGCGCCGTGCCAGCGTTCGGTTGGCCAGGTGATGCGGTGGGCGCGTCGGAGCAGCGGGTGTATCCGGCGTTTCGCCTGTATGCCCGCAGCCTCGAAGATGTCGAACCGCTGCGCCAATACTTCGCTGCGCAGAACCTGCTGGTCTCGACCCAGGCCCAGACCATCGCCCAGGTGCAATCACTGAGCCGCAACCTGTCGATCGTATTCTGGATCATCGCCGGATTGGCTTTAGCGGGAGCGTTCGCGGCGATCTTTTCCGGCGCGCTGGCGGCGGTCGAGCGCAAGCGCCGAGAGTTGTCGGTGTTGCGCCTGCTGGGGTTTTCCACGGCAGCGTTGCTTTTGTTTGTGGTGTTGCAGGCGCTGTACAGCGCCGGCCTTGCCGCCCTGTTGAGTGCCGGGCTGTATGGCCTGGCGCAATCGGGCCTGAACCATTTATTTGTGCAGATGCCAGGCGAGTACGCCAGCCATCTGCTGGCGCGTCACTACGCGTTGGCCCTGATGGCCGTGCTTGGCGTCAGCGCCGTGGCAGCGGCCTGTGGTGGCTGGCGAGTGGCGCGTATCCAGGCGTTTGAAGGAATCCGAGATGTATAAGTTACTGGGCGCCGCCGTGGCGCTGAGCCTGGCCAGCATGGCCATGGCGAGTCTGGTGGGTGCCGATGAAAGCACCGACAAACGAGACAACCCCAAGCCGTTGCCCGATGACGTCAGCCTGCCGCTGCCGTGCGAAGGGCAGATGGTGTTCCGTTACGTCTACATCCTGGCCCAGGGCACTCTGGACGACCGCGAGATCAGCCTCGGCTATCCATTCAGTGAGGACGAGGCCGGTTATCAACAGTCGTTCATCTCCGGTTACCGCCGGGACTTTATCAACGGCCAGTTCACCCTCAAGGATCTGCCCAAGGATTGGGGCAAGACCCTCTCCCCGTTGATGCCCAAGACAGACACCAAGACCCCGCTTAAACCGATGCTCTATTTCATCGGCAAATACGAAGTCACCGCCCGCCAATACGCCCAGGTCATGGCCCAGGCGCAATCGTTGGCCAGCGGCGAGCCGGCGCCGGCCTGCGAGGCATTGCAAGCCGAAGCGCCGCAAGGCATGGCCGGGCGTTTGCCCAAGGTGAAATTATCGCGATTCGAGGCCGAACGCTTCTCGGCGGTGTACAGCGCCTGGCTGATGAAATACCACAAGGACCTTCTACCGGTGAGCGGTCGCGGCACCTCGGCTGAAGAGGGCGGGCTGGGGTTTGTGCGCTTGCCGACCGAGGTTGAATGGGAATTTGCTGCCCGTGGCGGGCAGGCCATTAGCCGTCAGGACCTGGAAGGGCGCCTGTTTCCCCGTCGTCTGGAAGGCAGCGAAAGCGACGGCCCATTGGCGGACTGGGCGGTCTTCAACCAGGTCGCCGGCGGCACCGGCCAGGCCGCGCGGCTGATGCCGATCGGTACCAAACTGCCAAACCCCATTGGCCTGTTCGACGTGATCGGCAACGCCGCCGAGATGGTCCAGGAGTCCTTCCAACTCGTGCACGCCGGACGCCGCCAAGGCACCTACGGCGGCTTCGTGGTCAAGGGCGGCAACTACCTGGAAGGCGAGGGCACCTTGTTCACCGGGATGCGCCGCGAGTACCCGCTGTTCGCCGCCGACGGCACCGAACAAAGCAACGAAACCACCGGGTTCCGGGTCGCGATTGGCGCGTTGTCGGCGCCACGTTCGCGCTACAAGGAACTGTTCGCCCAATGGCAGAAAGAAGGTCGGCTGGCTTCGCTGACCGATGCTATCGACGACGCCCAGGACCCGACCAAACGCCTGGACAGCATCATCGCCGCCAGTGTCGACCCACGCCTGCAAGCCGAGTTGGGGCTGGTCAACGAAGAGCTCAAGCGCAACGTCTCGCTCATCGCCCAGCAGCGCGAGGAAGCGGCCGGCAACCTGATCCAGTCAGCGGCCCTGGTGGCCGAGACCATCAACAACTACAACATTCGCCTGACCAATTTGCAGAAGAGTCGCCAGCAGGCCGTGGACGTCAAGGACGAGGCCAGCGCCAAGCTGTTCGCCACGGCCATCGACAACGGCCGCAGCGCGCTGGACGGCGCGGTGGCGATCTACATCGACAACCTGGCAACCGGCACGCGCTACACCGATGCCGTGATCCAGGCGCAGTTTCAACGCATCAAGGAAGAGTTGGATCGCAAGCCGGTACTGGGCAAGAGCCTGGTCACGCGCGCGACGTTATTCGTTCGCCATGTCGGTGATTATCGTCAGCAACGACGAGCCGACCCGGCGGCGATATTGAAGGAATTGCTCGCATCGAACGCTCAGCGGTCTTGATTGTTCGTTGTACAGCGAGCTTGGAAGGGACTCAGGCGGCGGTGGGCCGTGCTGAGCTGGTCAAACTTAAAAGAGAACACAACTATGCTTTCCTCCCGTAAACCTTTTGCTTCGCTTTCCAAGCGTCACCTGCTGCTGATCGCCGTCGGCTTCAGCACCGTACTGACCGGTTGCGCCACGTCGCCGACCTCCAAGGTCGCCTCGAGCACCAAGGTCGAGTACTACCCCAACTGCTACGAGCCGGTGCAGCACCTGCGTGCCACCGATTCGAACATGACCAAGTCGGTCGTCACCGGCGCGGCCGTCGGCGCTGTCGGCGGTGCACTGCTGGGCGCCCTGACCGATTCCGAGAACCGTGGCCGCAACGCTGCCATCGGTGCAGCGGGCGGTGCCCTGGCGGGCGGCGCGGCCGGTTACTACACCGAGCGTCAGAAGCAGATTGCCGATGACAACCAGCGCATCGCGTCCTACGCCACCGACGTCAACAAAAGCGCCGCCGACATCGATCGCAGCACTGCGTACGCCAAGACTTCGCAGCAGTGCTACCAGACCGCGTTCACCAAACTGGTCGCCGACCGCAAGGCCAAGACCGTCAACGACACCGAGGGCCGCAAGCGCCTGGTAGAAATCGTCGCGGGCCTCAAAGAGTCCAACGACCTGATCGTCGCGGTTAACGGCAAAGCCAACGAAGACCTGAACAACTACACCCAGGCCTATGAAAAAGACCTGCAGCAAGTAGGCGTGCAGCGCACCGACGTGGTCACCGTGGCGACCGCCGAAACCACGCCGGTCGTGACCCCGACCCCGACCAAGAGCAAAAAAGCGGTGAAACCGGCGAAAAAACCAGTGCTGCCAGCCGTGCCGAAAGAAGCGGTCACCACCGAGAAAACCCTGCAGACCGCACAAGCCAAACAGGCTGAAAGCAAGCAGGTCGCCAGCGCCGGCACCACTCAGGTCAACAGCATGTGCAAAAACCCGGACCTGGGCGACTGGGCACCGGTGCCTTGCCCGAATGTTTGATTGAGTTTGTAGGTCTTTGATCGCTCCCACGCGTTGCGTGGGAGTGATTGGCGCTATGCGCCGCCATCGTATTTTCTCTCCTTGATTTGCGCCACCGTCAGATTCTGGAGTGAGTTAGCCCACTTGGCTTTCTTGCTTGGCGAAAATCGCCGCCATCTCCGGCTCATCCAGATGATCCAGCGCGCGCTCTACCAACAACTGCACCCCGTCGGCCATGCGGCTGAGTGCCAGGGCTACGGAGCGGCGTGAGCCGTCCACATCGTTGGCAAGGCCAGCGGCGATGGCGCTGATGGATAGCAAATCCGCCGAGGCATTAGCGAGCAGAGTTTCGGTGTTGATGTTTCGGCAAACGCTGAAGAGTTGGCCATTGGGTTTTGGTGGTTTTGATTCGGCCGGCGGGAAGTGATGGTCGAGGGCGCGTTCGGCGGCTTCGTTGAGTTTGTTTGAGTCGGGGCTTTCGTATGGGGAGATTGGGTCGGTGTCTGGCGGGTTTGGGGTGACTTTGAACATTGACTAACTCCAAATCTGGAGCCGATCACACGTCGCTGCTAAACGAAGGGTGGCGGCTGTGCGCGGGTTAGCAGACCGGGGAGTTAGCAAACCGGCGCGCCCGAGGGCGCCCCACGCACAGCCACCATCAAGTGCAGGGATTTGAATACCTGACTGAAGGAAACGCTATGCACCTCACTAACTACCACGGGCTGCTAAACCCGATCACTGATGGGCAGTGACAGAAACCAAGTTACCGACCGCCCCCAAGGCGCACAAGCCGGCGGATTCTGGCGTAGCCGTAGGCAACGACGCAAGGTGTTGTAGCTCTCAGGAAGTAACTTACAAGGCTTTTAAACAAGCTCCGTCAAGCGGTGTTTAAGTGGCAGCGACACTGCCACTTTTTTTGATTCGGGCGAGCGCTATACAATCGAATCAATATCCAAATGGAACGGTTTGCCCACCGCATGACCGCCCGTAATTGCCGCAATAGCTGCGTCATTGTCTTCGGGGGGGGACGGGATCATCGCCAGTGGATCGTGGGCAATATTTTTCGGGTGGGCTCTCCAACGTAACAGGCTTTCTTGCACCCACTCGGGCTGGTCGGCATGGCTACCATAAACATCGGCCACGGTGACTGTCTGCTTGTGCGGCGCTTCCAGGCGAGCCTGGGTCATCCGGAGATTTTCGACTTCTTTTTCAAGATCCCTGATGTCTTGGGCATCTCTCTGAGGATTGGCATAAGCGCGAGACTGCCTTTCGATTTTCGTGCTCAGTGCTTCTAATTGGCCTTTGACGTTTTTCAGGTTGGCGCTGACCCGGTCGAATTCCGTCAACGTCACCCGCGAACGTCTTTTCTCCTGCGCTTCCTGCCAGCGGCGCAGGCTGGCCCAGCAGCCGGGAATGTAACTGCCGACCATCGAGTGATGGCCGCTGTCTATTATCTGACGCAGGAACGAATCACGCTTGGGCAAGCCATTGATCTGTCGCAGCGCCTCGGCGCAGCCATGGTCGTTGATCGTGCTACAACCCGGTTCCCAGAGAATGGAGGATTTACGTCCATCGTCGAAGTCCACCGGCATGAAGTGTCGTAATTTGCCGTGATGCCTATAGGGGTCACCCGTGAAGTTGATGATCCCGTCGATGAAGAAAGCCAAACCACCGACCGGCTGGAGGGCAAGTACCGCTCCATGGGTGGCATATACCGGAACGCGGTTGGACGGCGTGTTCATCCAGGTGGAAGGAACGCTCGGTACGGGGTCGTTGTGGAAGACGATGCGGTGGTGGTGCAGCGGTTCTGCAGCTTCGATAAAGGTTGAGTCGGCGGCGCGGGGGGCGCCGTAGGTGTAAAGCACGATGTCTGGCGTAAATCGTTTGTCGCGTCGCAACATCTCAGACAAGATCAGCGCCACCGCTCCGCCCAGACTATGCCCGGTAACCACCACTTTTTGTCCGCTAAAGAACTTATCCAGGTATTTCACAACAAACGGGTAGGCTACTTTCGCGGCCCGATAAAAACCGTTGTGCACTTTGCCATCCCCTTCCTCGAAGGGTACTTGGTGGGCATCCGCATCAAGCCAGGCGTCGGGCAATTTTTCACTGGTTCCTCTGACACTGACCAATATCAACTCGTCGTGATGGCTGATGAAGGCCTGAGTGTCGGTCTCGTTTTCTTGGTTGCGATCATCAAGGAAGTGCAGCCTCGCCGGGTTTTCCTGCGCATCGCCTAGTTCAGGGTCGTTGACCTCTGGATACAACTGCGGATCGAACGGCACCACTTCCAGACGTTTGGAGTAAGGCACCTCTTCATACAGGGGGTAGAACTTCGCAGTCTGTGAGTCATCGACTTGCCACAGCTCTTCAAATTGCGGCAAGGCATGACCGAACCAGTTGCCGCTGCTCGGCCGTGATGGAAATGACACGCTGTCGGTGGTTACGGGTTGGGTGTTCGGCTCTTGACCAAAATCGGTGTAACTCAGCGTCGACATCAATGCCAGTTGATAGAGGTTGAGTGCGCAAAAGTCGTTGCTGGTCGACAACATCGGTCGTAGCGCCCTCATCGGGCGTACTTCCAGCACATGATGCTTGTTCGGCAATAAGGCAATGCCTTTTGATTTGGATGAAGGCGGTTCAAATCCCAACTCGCCCCTCGCCATGTCCAGCTGAGAGATGACCGCGTTCATGCCATCCTCTGGGGCACTGGCATTTTGTTTTGTGAGCGCTCTGGTTTTGCCAGGCTGACGGAACAGCGAGTGCACCGCCATATTGGGTGGGTTGCTACGCGAGGTCAGGGGCGGCAGATGCGCTATGTGCTTTACCAGTTCGCTCACTTCGACTTGGTAGTAGGCATTGGGATCAGCGAGACCTTTCGCAGGATTTGCCAGAGTGCGCATACCTGATTTGTCAGAAAAGCGGGTTTTTTCGGCGCGTACTTGTAGTTCGGTAATAGGGAGCGGGTAATGCTTCCTGCGAACTAATTCGCTGTAATCATCATTAACTCCTTGATACTTCTCGCTCAGTTTGAGTAACACCGGGCCGCAGAAGTGGTTTTCCACTTTGGCAGAGCCGGTGGAGTCCAGTTTTCCGGTGTAAACGGAGTCTTCGTAGTCCGTCACTTCGTACGTCAAACCGGCGAAAGGCTTGCCATCACCGAACTCGTCTACCAGCTGAAAACTTGTCGAATGCCCGCGCAACGGGCAAGCGTGGATATTGCCCTTCATAAATGGAATATCACTTGCAGCCAAAGCTACGACGTTCATGGGGTTTCCTCTTTGTTTTCCGTGCAGTTTGGGTAAATGGTGCAAGTACGCTCATCCAACATTCTGAAGGTGCTGAAATCCTTGTGATTGCCGTAGCAAAACGCATGCTGGTCATCGAAACCCTTCCCCATGCAGCGCTTCCAGCCGTCAGGCACCTTCACCCATGTGTCACCCATATAAGGCTCCTCCTCTTGGGCCAAGGTGATCTTTAGCTTCACGGTTTTTCCCGGTAGCTGATCCAGCGTGTAAGCCGTAAAAGGACGACCCCTTACGACATTGCCTTGTGCATCGGTTTTTCTGCAGTCGAGGATTTTTGTGATGTAGCGATTGGGGCCAACTGTTCGGAACAACCATTGGCACTGTCCGGAAAAACTGCCTTCGCCTTCAGAGTTGAAGTCGCCTTTGTATTTCTCAAGCAACTCATGGCGCACTGCGATTGAGATAAATTCGTAGGTGGTGTAACTGCGCTTGCTATCTCTGCCGATGACTCCAATGATTTTGACTTCTAAAAGGTTCAACGCAACCGGGCAGTTTTCAACTGTCCTGTACAGCTCGATCTCAGAAGTCGTTTCGTATTTCATGTCGAGTTTGTTGAAGCCGAGCTGAGCATTTCTCCCTCCCGCGAGGGTGCATGTTTGCCCTTTGGCGGGAAGGTAAACGGCCTTAAGTTCATACGTGAAATCAGGCGGGAAGTCTGGAATGAAGGTGAAGCTCTCAGACTTGCCGAGCGCGGAACAACCCACGGTCAGGGAAAGGCAAATGCCGAAAGTCAGGCTTTGAATGACTCGTTTCAAAGGCGGGACAGCTCCTCGCCAATACCAAGCTTTCTGATGCATCATGGGGTTTCGTCCTTGCTTTCCGTGCAGCCCGGGTAAATGGTGCAAGTACGCTCATCCAACATCTTGAAGGTGCTGAAATCCTCGTGATTGCCGTAGCAAAACGCGTACTGGTCTTCGACGCTGTCGCCCCTGCAGCGTTTCCATCCGCCGGGTACTTTGCTCCAGGTATCACCAATGGCTGGTTTTTCCTCTTTGGCCAACTTGATTTTCAGCCTTACAGTTTTCCCCGGTAGCTGAGTCAGTGTGTAGGCCGTGAAAGGACGACCTCGGGCGACATTTCCCTGTTCATCCGTTTTTTTGCAAGTAAGCAGTTTTATCAGGTAGCGCTTGGGGCCGACTGTGCGAAATGCCCACTGGCATTCACCAAAGAACTCACCTACGCCGTCAGTGTTGAAAGTGCCCATTTGTCGCTCTAACAACTCTGGACGCACGGCAATTACGGCATAGTCAGTGCTTCTATCACTTCGTTCCGGGCCAAAGATGCCCGTCACCTCGACCTCCACACGGTTCAACGCCAGCGGACAGCCGCTCACGGTTCTGTAAAGCGGGATCTCGGAAGTCGCTTCGTATTCCATGTAGACCTTGTTGAATCCAAGCTGAGTACCTTTCCCGCCCGGCACGGTGCACGTTTGCCCTTTGGCGGGCACGTAGTCGGCCGTCAGTTCGTACTTGAAGTCAGGTGGAAAATCGGGAACAAAGGTGAAGCTCTCCGACTTCACCAGCGCGGAACAACCCAAGGTCAAGGAAAGGCAACTGCCGAGGATCAAACGTTGAAAGATCCTTTTCATACAGGCGCATCCCGCTGCCAATACAGCACCTGCTCATACACCCGCTCAAAATGCGCCGCTGGGTCCTCTTCCGGCTTCGGTTGCCATGTCTTAAGCGGCAGGTAACCCGGCGCCTTCAAGCATTGAGTCAGCAAAAAATGCACCTGCTCAGGTTGCTGCCAGCCCCACAAACGTACCCATTGAATCAAGCGCCACAACCAGTCATCGACATCGCGCTCTGCGGCGAGGGCGGCCAGGGCTTCGGTGTGCTCACGGATGAGGTAGCGCCGGGTGTTATCGAACAGCACGTTCGCGTAGACAATCTCCGGCGTCGGGGTTTTCAACCAGGCAGGATCGAGCGGCAGCGAATGTTTGCCGGGGTCAGGGTTGTCCGTGACCGTCCATTGCTCGGCGTGCCAGTAACAAACGCTGGCGGTCGGCCCCAGATAATCGGCGTGCTGCTCAGGTTGCAGATGGCTCAGGGCGCGCCCCAGTACGCGATTATCGTGGAAGCGATACAGCGCCAGATTCGGGCGCTCGCCGACTACCAACCGGTCGCGCCAATGTGTGACCAAGGTATCAAGGTCCGTGAGGGCGGCGCTGGCCAGCCAGCCCCAATGACGCTCGGGCGTGGCGAGCAGCGACTGGATGACCGGATGGTTGACGGTTCCGAGTTGAAAAAGAACAGGGCCTGCTTGCGCCATTGAATTAGCTGCCGTGCCCACATACAAATTACGGTACTGATCGGCGCCCAGCTCCTTGGTTAACGCATTGCGCTCGTCGAGCTGACCGTCCGAGTCGAGCACCAGATAGAGCTCCCGTCCGGACCGGGATTGATCGAACAGCCATTGTTCAAGCGTACTCATGCGACGTCTCCAATGTTGCATTGGCCAGCAAGACAGGCCTCACAAAGCGGGCAGTAGTCCGCCGCCTGCTGTCGGGCGCCGGCGACGATGGACATTGGGTTGGCGATGACGGCATTGGCTGTGCGGGCCGGAGCTTGTAGCGCCTGTAGCGGCTGAATACCCGCCAATGGCGCGCCACCCTCGACGATGGGCACGCTGCTGAAGATCCCGCCGGCATTGATGACGATGTGATAACCACCCGCCTGGAGCGTCAGGCTCATACCCGCATCGATCACCACGTTGGTGGCGGTGAAATGCGCCTGTTGACCGGCCTGAATCACCAGCGAGCCAGCGGACGTCGTGCTGCTGTTGCCACTGATAGTGATCAACTCATCACCGCCGATCACCGTGCTTCGCATGCCTTGGGTGGTGTGCAACTCCTTGCCCTTGATCAGGCTGGTGCTGTGGTTGTCCACCTGCTCGAAGCGGTCGTTGTTGATCAGACTGTGGCTGTCGTTGAGGATCAGTTGCTCGATGTCGCGTTGGGCCCGCAGGTAGATCAGTTCCTGCCCTGCGCGATCTTCAATCGACAGTTCGTTGTAACCGCCCGTGCTGGGGGAGCTATGGCTGCGCAGTACGGTTTTGGTTTTGTTTTCGGGCAAGGCATAGGGTACGGACGTGACCTTGTTCGGCACGCAACCGGTTATCAACGGATCATCGGGATTGCCTTCCAGGTAGGTGACAACGACTTCCATACCGATACGCGGAATGGTCACCGCGCCGAAATGATCCCCCGCCCAGCCGGAGGACACCCTCAGCCAGCAACTGCTTTGTTCGCTATTGCGCTCAGCCCGGTCCCAGTGGAACTCGACTTTGACGCGACCATATTCATCGCAGTAGATCTCTTCGCCGACGGGGCCGGTGACACGGGCGGTCTGGCAGACCAGGGCCGGTCTTAGGGTGGGCATCGGTGGCCGGTAAAACACGTCCCATGGAATCGCGCTGAAGCGGTTGCGGTAGCCCTGGGTAAAACCATTCTCAGGTTCAGCAGCGCTAGTGACTGTCTCTTCCAGCACCTGGGGTTGTTTTCCAGCGTGGGTGACACTGAGCAACAGCCATAGCTCGTTGTACGTTTCGCGTGGGTGTTCCGTCAGGCTGAAAAAGTGGCCGCTGCGCAGGGTCGGCTGGTCACTGTCGCCCTCCGCCAACTGGTAATCGGTACGGTGCCGTTCCAGCGCCTGTCGGGCGAGCTGTTTACCGCGTTTTTCGCTCTTGAAAAACAGCGGGTAGCGATAGTCTTCTAGCTCAGGGCTGAACTCGGCGGCGAAATGGCTTTCCAGCAACAGACTCGGGCGTTCCAGGTCATAGTGCCGGCGGATGACCTTGCTGGGGCGGGTGCTGAAACCCAGGGAAAACTGGCTGACGACCGAATACTCCGCCACCCTGCCGGAGTTTTGCTGATAAGGGGTTTCGCCCAGCGTGGGGAAGAAGGTTTGGTCGTCGGTGAACACCAGCACATGGCCTTTCCGGGAGTGCTGGTGATGCCAGGCGATGCCGTCCTCGGCGCACAACCGCTGGACGAACTCGAAATCGTTTTCCCGATATTGGGTGCAGTATTCGCGCTCGGGATTTGTTCTGACGTTGAAGCTGAAAGCATCGGCCTGGATGCCATGCCCCTTGAGTACCTGAGCGATGATTTGCGGCACCGTCTGGCGCTGGAAAATCCGCTGATCGTGGCTGAACTGCAAGAAGTGCAGCGCCGGTACCAGGGTCAGGCGATAACGGGTCAGGCGCTTACCGATATCACCCGCGGACACCCCTGCGATAAAGCCATGAATCCCTTCGCCGTAAAGGCCGAATTGGAGAAAAGCCGGTTGGTTGAGCAGACTTTCCAGATTGAAATCGGGGTACTCGCTGACCAGTTCTACCTGGATCGAATACAAAGTGCTGATGACTTCAGTGCCTTCAAAGGCCAGCACCTTAAAATCATTGCGAACCGTTGGGATCAAAAGCGTGAACTGGGCAACATTGGCCGGTGCGAACATACGCTTATCCTTTTGCTATTAGCAGCTTGTCCTTAAGCTGAAAGAAGTAACAAATTGCAACGCTCAAACCATACTTGGCCTGGGCAAATGTAAGTTGCAGAGCACGCTAACAAGGCAATTTAGAGAAAAATGTAGGAAGGGTCCGGAAGCCAGGTCTGAAATTTCCCCATTCAGAGTGTTCGATACATTTTTTTACTTGGCCGTTTGCGCTCAACGATTTATTTATCGATGCCGGTAATGTTTCGGAATGTTCCTACATTAATCACTTTTTATTTTTGGCATGCTTGGCGCCAGCGTCAGGGTATGAATTCTCAGTGATGATTCGCGGCTTTACGAACCGCGAGCTCTTTATAGAGAACGAACTCAATTAAATGAGTCTCATCGCAGCATCTTTGATGCTGTTGAAATCCCAATGACTGTATGAAAGTAAACCTAATTAAAGAACACGGATGTCCTACTCAAACAAACTTTCCGCCCATTACCTTGAACTCGCAAAAGCCTCTGTTTCCAAAGAGAATTTCGCGGGCGAGGATGTTCGCTTTTCGAGCGAATATGAAGCACTGGAAAGCGAGTTGGGCAAAGCCCAGTCCATGCACGAAAGCGGTCAGACCGACTGGCTGAAAATCCGCGAAAACAGCGAAAACCTGCTCCGCACTCAATCCAAGGATTTGCGTGTTGGCGCGTGGTTGACCTGGGCGCTGTACCAGCGCGAATCCTTCCAGGGGCTGCTGGCCGGCCTCGGACTTCTGCACCACCTGTGCGAGAACCACTGGGCCGAGGTTCATCCCAACAAGTCCCGCACCCGCTCGGCGGCCATCAGTTGGTTGGTGCCGCGTCTTGAGCAGGTGCTGAACGAAAACATTGCGATCAAAGAGCAGCTGCCGCTGTTCCGCCGTCTGATGGAACATCTGGAGGGCCTCGATGGCGCCTGCACCGAACACCTGGGCGACGATGCGCCGTTACTGCTGCCGATCTCCCGTCGCCTGAAAAACATGCTCCAGCGCGCCGCTGACAACCAGCCGGAGCCCGGTGTGGTAGGGGCCGCCGTGGCCCAGGTCAAGCAGGCCGCCACGCAGCTGTTCACGCCCGGCGCGCCGATCGACAACGAGAAAGAAGCCCAAAAGGCCCTGCGCGCCCAGCAAGAAAACGCCCGTCCGCTGTGTGCCTGGTGGCTCAAGCAGAAAGCCACCGACCTGCGCGCCTTGCGCCTTAATCGCACACTGTTGTGGTTGCCCATCGACGCGGTGCCCGAGCGCAATGCCGAGCAAATCACTGCTCTGCGCGGCTTGCCAGCCGACAAGCTAAAGGCCTGCCAGGACCGTTACGACCAGGCCAAATACGCTGACCTGCTGGTGGAGCTGGAGGCGAGCCTGGCGAAGGCGCCGTTCTGGTTCGATGGCCAGCGAATGGTCTGGGAATGCCTTCAGGGGCTCAACGCCGAGATGGCTATGCGCGAAGTGGAAATCCACTTCGCGCTTTTGATTCAGCGCCTGCCCGGCATCATCGAATTGCGTTTCCACGACGGTGCGCCGTTTGCTGATCCCGCCACCCGCGCCTGGGTCAGCGCCCACGTCATGCCGCACCTGCAAAGCGCCAGTGCGCCGCGCAAGGTCGAAGTCGCTGACAGCCAGCCGGCCTGGGAAGTGGCTCTGGAAGAAGTCCTGCCGACCCTGCGCAAGGACGGCCTCAAGGCCGCCGTGCAGATCCTCAAGCAAGGCCTGCAAAGCGCCCACGGCGGACGCGTCCGATTCTTCTGGCAGTTCGCCCTCGCGCGGCTGTGCTTCATGGCCAAGAAATACGAACTGGCCAAGACCCAGCTCGAAACCCTGGACCAAACATTACAGGACTCAGACCTGCACGCCTGGGAGCCCGATCTTGCGCTGGAAGTGCTGCATTTACTGCATAGCTGTTGCGAGTTGTTACCGCAGAACCATGCCGTACGTGAACGCAAGGAAGAGATTTATCGCAGGCTGTGCCACCTCGATCTCGAAGTGGTACTCGAATAGGCCCCAGGGCCACAACCGCAAGGAGAAAAGCCATGGCCAAAGAAGGCTCGGTAGCCCCCAAGGAACGCATCAACGTCACTTTCAAACCTGCCACTGGTGGTGCACAGGAAGAGATTGAACTGCCGTTGAAGCTACTGGCAATCGGTGACTACACCCACCGCAAGGACGAACGCAAAGTCGAAGATCGCAAGCCGATCAGCATCGACAAAATGACGTTCGACGAAGTGCTGGCCAAGCAAGAGCTGAGCCTGACGTTGAACGTGCCGAACCGTCTTCAGGAAGAAGGCAGCACTGAAGAGCTGGGCGTGCAACTGCGCGTCAACTCGATGAAGGACTTCAACCCGGCCAGCCTGGTCGAGCAAGTGCCTGAGTTGAAAAAACTGATGGAACTGCGCGACGCGCTGGTGGCCCTCAAAGGCCCGCTGGGTAACGCGCCTGCGTTCCGCAAAGCCATCGAAGGCGTTCTCGCCGACGACGAATCCCGCGGTCGCGTACTGGGTGAGCTGGGCCTGAACGCCGCAGCCCAGGACGCCTGAGTCTCCATCAGCCAAGGAAGCCAACACAATGAGCATTAGCGCAGCACTGCAAAAGAGCAAAGAGAACGGCGAATACAGCATTCTCGACAGCATCATCGCCGAGACCCGCCTGACGCCGGACGACGAAGCCTATGACATCGCCAAACGCGGAGTGTCGGCGTTCATCGAAGAGCTGCTCAAGCCGCAGAACAACGGTGAGCCGGTCAAAAAAGCCATGGTTGACCGCATGATCGCCGAGATCGATGCCAAGCTCAGCCGCCAGATGGACGAAATCCTGCACCACCCGACTTTCCAGTCCCTGGAGTCGTCGTGGCGTGGTCTGCAGTTGCTGGTTGATCGCACCAACTTCCGTGAAAACATCAAGATCGAAATCCTCAACGTCTCCAAAGAAGACCTGCTGGACGATTTCGACGATTCACCGGAAGTGATGCAGTCTGGCCTGTACAAGCACATCTACACCGCTGAATACGGCCAGTTCGGTGGTCAGCCGGTTGGCGCAATTATCGCCAACTACTTCATGTCCCCAAGCTCGCCGGACGTGAAACTGATGCAGTACGTCTCCAGCGTTGCCTGCATGTCTCACGCGCCGTTCATCGCAGCGGCCGGCCCGAAATTCTTCGGCCTGGAAAGCTTCACCGGTCTGCCGGACCTGAAGGATCTGAAAGATCACTTCGAAGGCCCGCAATTCGCCAAATGGCAGAGCTTCCGCCAGTCGGAAGACTCTCGTTACGTTGGTCTGACCGTGCCGCGTTTCCTGCTGCGTAACCCGTACGACCCGGAAGAAAACCCGGTCAAATCGTTCGTGTACAAAGAAACCGTCGCCAACAGCCACGAGCATTACCTGTGGGGCAACACCGCCTACGCGTTCGGCACCAAGCTGACCGACAGTTTCGCCAAATTCCGCTGGTGCCCGAACATCATCGGCCCGCAGAGCGGTGGCGCGGTTGAAGACCTGCCGTTGCACCACTTCGAAAGCATGGGCGAAATCGAAACCAAGATTCCGACCGAAGTACTGGTTAGCGACCGTCGTGAATACGAACTGGCCGAGGAAGGCTTCATCTCCCTGACCATGCGCAAAGGCAGCGACAACGCGGCGTTCTTCTCCGCCAGCTCGGTGCAGAAGGCGAAATTCTTCGGCATCAGCGCTGAAGGTAAAGCGGCAGAGCTGAACTACAAGCTCGGCACCCAACTGCCGTACATGATGATCGTCAACCGCCTGGCTCACTACTTGAAAGTGCTGCAGCGCGAGCAGCTCGGTTCGTGGAAAGAACGTACCGACCTCGAGCTGGAACTCAACAAGTGGATCCGCCAGTACGTGGCCGACCAGGAAAACCCGAGTGCCGAAGTGCGTGGCCGTCGTCCACTGCGCGCTGCCCAGATCATCGTCAGCGATGTTGAAGGCGAGCCTGGCTGGTACCGCGTCAGCCTGAACGTGCGCCCGCACTTCAAGTACATGGGTGCCGATTTCACCCTGTCGCTGGTTGGCAAGCTGGACAAAGAGTAAGCGGAGCGACTCATGACTGGATACGGCAGCCTTTTCGAACGTCTGGGTGGCGACGCGGACAAACGCGTCGGCTGGAGCCGCGAGGTTTGCGCCATGGCGTCCGTGGCTGCCCATCTGGCCAAGATGCTCAGCACCCGTGCGGGCAGCGTGCAAACGCTGTCCGACTACGGGCTACCCGATCTCAATGACATGCGTCTGAGCCTGCACGACTCCCTGAGTCAGGCCCGCTTGGCCATCGAAAATTTCATCGAAGCCTACGAGCCACGCCTGAGCAATGTGCGTGTCATTTCCCTGCCGCGTGACCACGATCAGCTTCGCCTGTCCTTCAGCATCGAAGGCTTGCTGGAAGTTGATGGTTTCAAACGCCAGGTCAGTTTCGCCGCACGCCTGGATGGTAGCGGTCAGGTCAGCGTCAGCTAACGACTTACAGGTAACCCCCGTGTCCTTTAACCACTACTACCAAAGCGAACTCACCGCACTTCGCCAGTTGGGTCGTCGATTCGCCGAGCGTAGCCCGGCGTTGGCGCCTTTTCTGGGTCAGGCCGGGCGGGATCCGGATGTGGAGCGGTTGCTGGAAGGTTTTGCCTTCCTGACCGGGCGCCTGCGCCAGAAGCTCGACGATGAACTGCCGGAGCTCAGCCACTCGCTGATGCACCTGCTGTGGCCCAACTACATGCGGCCGCTGCCGGCATTCAGCATTCTGCAGTTCGACCCGTTGAAGCGATCGGGTCCTGCGCTGATGGTGGCGCGCGATACGCCGGTGGAGAGTGTGCCGATCGATGACGTACGTTGCCGGTTCCGCACCTGCTACCCGACCGAAGTCTTGCCGCTGGATCTGGCTGCGCTGAATTACTCGGTGAAGGGCGACGGGTCGCTGTTGAGCCTGCGCCTGGAGATGAGCGCTGACGGTCACCTTGGGGAGCTGGCGCTGAGCCGTCTGCGCCTGCACTTTGCCGGTGAGCGTTACATCAGCCAGATGCTTTACCTGAGCCTGCTGCGTAACCTGGAAGGCATCGAACTGGTCCCGCTGGACGGTGCCGGCAAACCGATCAACGGTGTAAACGACACGCCAATGGCGTTCAAGATGCCTGGCGACCGCGTGCAGCCGGTGGGTTTTGCCGAAGAAGAAGCGTTGATCCCGTATCCGCTGAACACCTTCCGCGGCTATCGCTACCTGCAGGAATATTTCGCTTTCCAGGACAAATTCCTGTTCGTCGATATCAACGGTCTGGACCTGCTCAAGGCGCTGCCGGAAGACACCCTCAAACAGGTGCGCGGCCTGGAATTGCGCTTCGACATTCGCAAGAGCGGCATCCAGCGTCTGCGTCCGACCCTGGACAACGTGAAGCTCTACTGCACGCCGATCGTCAATCTGTTCAAACACGATGCGTTGCCGATCCGCCTCGACGGCAAACAAGACGAATACTTGCTGCTGCCGGCCGAATACGGCCTGGAAAACTGCGGCGTGTTTTCCGTGGAAACCGTCACCGGATGGAAGCCCGGAGGCCTTGGTTATCAAGAGTACGTGCCGTTCGAATCGTTTGAGCACGACCCGAGTTTCGACGTGCCCAACAGCCGGCCGCACTACAGCATCCGCCAGCGTTCGTCCCCGTTGCACGACGGCCTCGACACTTACTTGAGCTTCGGCATTCGCCACACCGAAGCCTATGAAACCCTGTCGATCGAGCTGATGTGCACCAACCAGAACCTGCCGCGCAAGCTCAAGCTCGGCGACATCAGCCAGGCGTGCGAAGAGACGCCGGAGTTTCTCAGTTTTCGCAACATCACCCCGGCCACTCCCAGTTATGCGCCGCCGCTGAACCGTGACTTCCTCTGGAAGCTGATCAGCAACATGTCGCTCAACTATCTGTCGCTGGCCGACGTCAATGCGTTGAAGGTGATTCTCGAAACCTACGACCTGCCGCGCTACTACGACCAACACGCGGAAAAAGTCAGCAAGCGTCTGCTGGGCGGGCTCAAGTCGATCAAGCACCAACACGTCGACCGCTTGCACCGAGGGTTGCCGGTACGCGGGTTGCGCACTGAGCTGACCATCGACCCGCAAGGGTATATCGGAGAGGGCGACCTGTTCGTGTTCGCTTCGGTTCTTAACGAGTTTTTCGCGCTTTACGCCAGTCTCAATTCGTACCACGAGCTGCGGGTAAAAAGCACACAGGGAGAGGTGTACCAATGGACACCACGTATGGGTCTGCAACCCCTGCTTTAAGCGGGCTGACCCGGGTAATACGCGAGTACTCGCTGTTTCAGGCCGTGCTGCTGGTGGTTGACCGGCTGCGCGAGGCGCACCCGTACCTGAGCGAAGACGATCTGTACGACCAGCTGGAATTCCAGGCCAATCCGAGCCTGGGTTTCCCCAGCAGTGATGTCGATCGCGTGGAGTTTTTCGAAGAGCACGGGCAGATGCGTGCACGTTTGCGTTTCAACCTGATCGGCCTGGTCGGTTCCGGTTCGCCGTTGCCGGCGTTCTACGGCGAACAGGCCTTGGGCGATAGCGAAGACGGCAACCCGACCCGCAACTTTCTCGACCTGTTCCACCATCGCCTGCAACGGCTGATGCTGCCGATCTGGCGCAAGTACCGCTACCGCGCGAGCTTCCAAAGCGGCGCCCTTGACCCGTTTTCTTCGCAGCTGTTTGCGTTGATCGGCCTCGGTGGCGAAGAGATCCGCAAGGCCCAGGAGCTGAACTGGAAACGCCTGCTGCCGTACCTCGGTTTGCTCAGCTTGCGGGCGCACTCGGCGGCGCTGATCGAAGCGGTGCTGCGTTACTACTTCAAACACGCCGAACTGACCATCGAGCAGTGCATCGAGCGTCGCGTCGAAATTCTCGATGAGCAGCGCAATCGTTTGGGCCGCGCCAACAGCCTGCTTGGCGAAGACCTGGTGCTGGGCGAACACGTGCGCGACCGCAGCGGCAAATTCCGCATTCACATCCGTGAGCTCGACTGGCAACGCTTTCACGAATTCCTGCCGATCGGTTTCGGCTACCAGCCGCTCTGCGCGCTGGTGCGGTTCACCCTGCGTGACCCGCTCGATTACGACATTCGCCTGGTCCTGCGCCAGGAAGAAATCCGCGAACTGCGCATCGGTGAGCAGAACGCTTGTCGCCTGGGATGGACCAGTTGGCTCGGCCGCGAAAAAGCGGACGGCGTGGTGACTCTGGGCAGCAAAATTCATTAAGGACGTGAGACCTATGATCAACGTAGACCTGCAACAACTTATCCAGGCGCTGGACGCCGAAACCCGTCGTGATCTGGAAAGTTCGGCCGAACGCTGCGTCGCCCGTGGCGGCAGCAAGATCCTCGTCGAAGACTTGTTGCTGGGCTTGCTGGAGCGCCCGCAAGGCCTGCTCGCACGCGCGCTGCAAGACGCCGACGTCGATGCCGGTGAACTGAGCGCCGCGCTGCAATCGCGGGTCGAGCACAGCGCCTCGCGTAACCCGGTGTTCGCCCCGGAACTGGTGCAGTGGCTGCAAGACGCGTTGCTGGTGGCCAACCTTGAACTGGGCCAAAGCCAAGTCGAGCAAGCCGCGTTGATCCTCGCGTTGCTGCGCAATCCGATGCGCTACGCCGGCAGCCGCTACCAGCCGTTGCTGGCCAAACTAAATATCGAGCGCCTGAAAGAATTCACCCTGTCGCAAAAAGAGCAACCGGCCACGGGTAAAACGGCCGTGCCCGGCGAATCGCTGCTGGAGCGCTTCACCCACAACCTGACCCAACAGGCCCGCGACGGCAAACTTGACCCGGTGTTGTGCCGCGATGGCGCGATCCGTCAGATGGTCGACATCCTTGCCCGTCGCCGCAAAAACAACCCGATCGTGGTCGGTGAAGCCGGCGTCGGTAAAACCGCCATCGTCGAAGGCCTGGCTTCGCGCATTGCGGCCGGTGAAGTGCCGCAAGTCTTGAAAGGCGTCGAGCTGCTGTCGCTGGACATGGGCCTGTTGCAGGCGGGCGCCAGCGTCAAAGGTGAGTTCGAACGTCGCCTCAAAGGCGTGATCGACGAAGTCAAAGCCTCGCCGAAACCGATCATCCTGTTCATCGACGAAGCCCACACGCTGATCGGTGCGGGCGGTAATGCCGGCGGTTCCGACGCGGCTAACCTGCTCAAGCCAGCCCTGGCCCGTGGGGAATTGCGCACCATCGCCGCCACCACCTGGGCGGAGTACAAGAAGTACTTCGAGAAAGACCCGGCCCTGGCCCGTCGTTTCCAGCCGGTGCAACTGCACGAACCGACCGTCAGCGAAGCGGTGACCATCCTCCGTGGCCTGGCTCAGGTTTACGAGCAGAGCCATGGCATCTACCTGCGCGATGACGCGGTGGTTGCGGCGGCCGAGTTGTCCGCTCGCTACCTCGCGGGCCGTCAGCTGCCGGACAAAGCCGTCGATGTGCTCGACACTGCCTGCGCCCGCGTACGCATCAGCCTTGCCGCCGCACCGGAAAGCCTGGAGCGTCTGCGTGGCGAACTGGCTGAAGGTGGCCGTCAGCGTCAGGCCCTGCGTCGCGATGCCGAGGCCGGTCTGTTGATCGATAACGAAGCACTGGACGCTTTGGAAGATCGTCTGGCCGAAGCCGAAGATGAGAGGGTCGCGCTGGAAACCCTCTGGAGCGAACAGAAAGAACTGGCCGAGCGCCTGCTGGACCTGCGTCAGCAACTGGCCAAGGCCCGTGAAGTCGCCTCCGTCGAGCCAACCGTCACGGTTGAAGAAGACGCCGAAGGCACCGTGATCGAAACCCTCGAAGTGTCAGGGGACGAAGCGCAAAGCGTCGCGTCCCTGGAGGCTGCGTTGAACGAAACCCACCACGCCCTGACCGAGGCTCAGGTCAAAGAGCGTCTGGTGAGCTTCGAAGTCTGCCCGCGTCTGGTGGCTGAAGTGATCAGCGCCTGGACCGGCGTGCCGCTGGCGCAACTGGCCCGCGAGCACAATGCCAAGGTCGCGAGCTTCGCGACTGATTTGCGCACGCGCATCCGTGGTCAGGAACAAGCGGTTCACGCACTGGATCGCTCGATGCGCGCCACCGCTGCCGGTCTGAACAAACCTGATGCACCGGTCGGCGTGTTCCTGCTGGTCGGCCCGAGCGGCGTCGGCAAGACCGAAACCGCATTGGCCCTGGCGGATTTGCTGTACGGCGGTGATCGCTTCATCACCACCATCAACATGTCCGAGTTCCAGGAAAAACACACCGTCTCGCGCCTGATCGGTGCACCGCCGGGTTACGTTGGTTACGGCGAAGGCGGCATGCTCACCGAAGCCGTGCGCCAGAAGCCTTACTCCGTCATCCTGCTCGATGAAGTCGAGAAAGCCGACCCGGACGTGCTCAACCTGTTCTACCAAATCTTCGACAAAGGCGTGGCCAACGACGGGGAAGGGCGCGAGATCGACTTCCGCAACACGCTGATCCTGATGACCTCGAACCTGGGCAGCGACCGCATCAGCGAACTCTGCGAAAACGGCGCACGCCCATCGGCCGAAGTCCTCGAAGAAACCATTCGTCCGGTCCTCAGCAAGCACTTCAAACCGGCGCTGCTGGCGCGTATGCGCGTGGTGCCTTACTACCCGGTGGGCGGCCCGGTGCTGCGCGAGCTGATCGAAATCAAACTCGATCGTTTGGGCGAGCGCCTGAACCGCCGTCAGCTGGATTTCACCTACTCGCAGGACCTCGTCGATCACTTGGCCGAACGCTGCACCCAGAGCGACAGCGGCGCGCGCCTGATCGACCATTTACTCGACCTGCACGTGCTGCCGCTGGTGGCCGACCGCTTGCTCGATGCGATGGCCACAGGCGAAAGCCTCAAGCGTGTCCACGCGACGCTCGACGGCAACGCCAGCGTGACCTGCGAGTTCGCCTGAGGTGGGTGTGATGTTCACTCAAGTGCCGCAACCGCTGGTCTATGCCGAAGCCTTGCTGGCGCAGTTCGCCAGTTTGTCGCGGGCGGCGGACGGGGCGGCACTGCTGGGTGACTTGGTGCGCGGGTTGGCCGCGCTCAGCGGTTGTGAGCTGACGCAGTTGTACCTGCTGGACGCGACCCACACGTGCCTGGGAATGAACGCCGAGTGCCTGAACGGCATCCTGCAGCCCCGGGAAGCGGCGAGCCTGCCGGCGGATTACAACGGTGAGCAACTGTTGCAATTCGCCCTGTGCCAGAACCGTGCGGTGTGCCTCAGCGAGCTGAGCGGCAGCCTGCACGAAACCAGTTTTCTGCCGCCTCAGGCCACGCCTTGGCAGTCGCTGTTGTGTGTGCCGCTGGTCAATCAGCGGAAGGCCGTCGAAGGCTTGTTGCTGTGTGCCAGTCGCCGGCACATCGACCTGCAAGGCTTCGCTGATTCCCTCGGTCAACTGGGCTCGTTCGTCCTTGGCCAACTGCATTTGCTGCAACGTTTGCGTCAACCGACCGGTGATGCACGACCGGCGAAGGTCAGCGTCCCGAGTGCCAGCGGTTACGGCTTGATCGGCAAGAGTTCAGCCATGCGCCAGACCTGTTCGCTGATCAGCAAAGTCCTGCACAGCCCTTATACCGTGCTGCTGCGCGGTGAAACCGGCACCGGCAAGGAAGTGGTCGCGCGGGCGATACACGATTGCGGCCCGCGACACTCCCAGGCGTTCATCGTGCAGAACTGCGCGGCGTTCCCCGAGAACCTGTTGGAAAGCGAACTGTTCGGCTACCGTAAAGGTGCGTTCACCGGCGCCGACCGAGATCGCGCCGGCCTGTTCGACGCGGCCAACGGCGGCACCTTGCTGCTGGATGAAATCGGCGACATGCCACTGTCCCTGCAAGCCAAGCTGTTGCGGGTTCTGCAGGAAGGCGAGATCCGCCCGCTGGGTTCCAACGACACCCACAAGATCGACGTGCGCATCATCGCCGCGACTCACCGGGATTTGTCGGTGCTGGTCAGTGAAGGCAGATTCCGCGAGGACTTGTACTACCGCCTCGCGCAATTCCCGATCGAATTGCCGGCGTTGCGCCAGCGCGAAGGCGACATCCTCGACCTCGCACGGCACTTCGCCGACAAGGCTTGCTCGTTCTTGCAGCGCGATGCGGTGCGCTGGTCCGATGCGGCGCTGGATCACCTGTCCGGTTATGCCTTCCCCGGTAACGTGCGTGAACTCAAAGGCCTGGTCGAACGCGCGGTATTGCTGTGCGAGGGCGGTGAGTTATTGGCCGAGCATTTCTCTCTGCGCATGCACGCCATGCCGGAAGACAGCAGCGGCCTGAACCTGCGCGAACGCCTGGAGCAGGTCGAGCGCAGTCTGCTGCTCGATTGCCTGCGCAAAAACGATGGCAACCAGACCCTCGCGGCCCGCGAACTCGGTCTGCCACGCCGCACGCTGCTGTATCGCCTCGGGCGCCTGAATATCAACTTGGGTGATTTCGATGGCTAGGCAAAAGACCGTCGACTTCACTTCATCCGCTTCTAACAGCGCCGCCCAAACCCTGGAGACCCTCTGATGCCTGTTCGTCACTGGCAAGCCGTCCTGCTGACCCTCGTCGTTCTCTGCGGCCTCGGCGGCTGTAGCGGCAATTACAAATTCAACGACAACACCTATCGCCCATTGGGTGATCCGCAGGCGGTCAATCGCGGCAAGTGACCGCAAGGAGTATCACCATGGAACTGGTTTTCGAAATGCTGAACACCAAGCAGTTCGTGCCCACGGATTTGTGCCAGAAGACCTTCAAACAGGCCGGCGGCGTGATCGGCCGGGGCGAGGATTGCGACTGGATCATTCCCGACCGCAAGCGTCACCTGTCCAACCACCACGCGTTGATCAGCTACCGCGAAGGCACGTTTTTCCTGACCGACACCAGCAGCAACGGTATCCAGGACAGCGAAAGCGGCGCGCGCCTGCGCAAGGGCGAAGCGATGCGCATCGAGCACGGCAGCGTCTACGTGCTGGGTGACTTCGAGATCCGTGCGCGGCTGGTTCGCGACCCGGCGGCCTTCGACGTAGAAGTCGGCCGTCCGCAAGCGGCAGGCAGCATCATTCCGGACGATGCGTTTCTGGACCTTGATCCGCTGAATGCCCTCGATCAGCAAGAGCGCGTGTATTCGGAAATCGACGAACTGATCTCCCCGAGCACCACCCTCGAGGACACCCGTCAGCGGGCCGACTACGCACGTATCGACATGGAAAGCCTGATGGTCCCGGAGCTGATCAACGCCCCGGCAGAGCCAGCACCGGCCCCGCCGCCAAAAGCGGTCAAGCGTCAAAGTGAAGGTTTCTGGGAGCACTTCGGTGCGGCATTGGGCGTGGACCTCAAAGGCCTTGATCATGACGCCCGCGAAGCGCTGGCGCTGAACGCTGCACGCCTGCTCAAGCAAAGCGTCGGCGGTTTGCAGCAGAGCCTGCGCACCCGCAGGGAATTGAAAAACGAACTGCGTCTGGCCCAGACCACCGTGCAAGGCCCCCACAAAAACCCGCTCAAATTTGCCGTCGATGCCGGTGAAGCACTGGACATTCTGTTGCAGCCGAACAAGCCGGGTCAGTTGCCGGCCGAGCAGGCGATCTCCCGTGCGTTCCGCGATTTGCAGGCGCATCAGGTCGCCCTGTTGACCGCTAGCCGCGCTGCCGTTCGCGGCACGCTGGAGCACTTCTCGCCACAGCAATTGACCCTGAGATTCGAGCGCGACAACAAGCCGTTGCTCGCCACGTCCGGCAGCCGCTGGAGAGCTTACGGTCGTTATCACCAGGCCTTGCGTCAGGACGATGACTGGAGCGAGCGCCTGCTGGCCCGCGACTTCGCCCAGGCCTACGAAGAACAGATCCGCCTGATTTCCACCCTTCACACCGACCACCAAGGATGATGCGCATGTCTCGCTGCTCGACCGCTTTTTTCAAGACGCTGACGGCGTTCGCGGCCCTCGTGCTGCTGGCCGGTTGCTCGTCACTGTCGCCGTATTCCAACGTCACCAAGCTCAACCTGAAGCTGACTGCCAGCGATCAGCTGAACCCGGACCTCAACGGGCGTCCGTCGCCAATCGTTGTGCGTCTGTTCGAGCTTAAGCATCCGGTGACGTTCGAGAACGCTGACTTCTTCAGCCTGTATGAGCGCGCCAAAGAATCCCTGGCCCCGGACCTGGTGGCCAGCGAAGAAATCGAGCTGCGCCCGGGTGAAACCGTGGAGATGAAACTCAGCGTGGAGGAGGGCAGTCGTTACGTCGGCATCCTTGCCGCCTACCGCGATCTGCCGGAAACCAAATGGCGCTACACGGTGCAAATCACTCCGGTGGACGTCACCAACGCTGATCTGACCCTCGACCAGGCGGGTATCCGCAATAGCAACGAAACGCTCGCCAAGGCGGATGACTGATCATGAATTCCCATAAAGTGATTTGGCAGGAAGGCATGCTGCTGCGCCCGCAGCACTTCCAGCACAATGATCGCTACTACGACCACCAGATGAAAACCCGCACTCAGTTGCTGGGCAGCTACACCTGGGGCTTCCTGAACCTGGACATCGACTTGCAGTTCCTCAACATGGGCAAACTGGTGATCAGCCAGGCCTCGGGGATTCTGCCGGACGGCAGCCTGTTCGAACTCGGCGGCAACACCGAGCCGCTGGCCCTCGACGTGCCGCCGAACACCGGTAATACGCCGATCTACTTGGCGCTGCCACTGGTCACCGGCAACCACATCGAGTCGCGCCGTCCGGATCAATCCGACGTGCTGGCGCGCTATACCGCGTACGAAGCGGAAGTCGCCGACTCCAACGCCGGCGACGACTCTGCCAGCCAGGTCACCTGCGGCCGTCCGGACTTCAAACTGTTGCTCGGCGAGCAGCAGAGCGACCAGGCCTACGTGAAACTGAAGATCTGCGAAGTGCTCGACACCACGCCCGACGGCGTAATCAGCCTCGACCCGGACTTCGTCCCGACCTTCCTTCAGGCGCACTCGTCCAGCTACCTGCTGTCGTGCCTCAAGGAAGTTATCAGCATGCTCGGCCACCGAGGCGACACCATCGCCGAGCGGATCCGTTCCAACGGCAAAGTCGGTGGCGCGGAGGTCGGCGACTTCATGATGCTGCAGCTGATCAACCGCACCGAACTGCTGCTGCGCCACTACCTCGGCCTGGAACAGGTTCACCCGGAAGAGTTGTACCGCACGCTGCTGACCATGCTCGGCGATCTGGCGACCTTCTCCAGCGACAGCAAACGCCCGCGTCTGGACAGCCGTTACCAGCACAGCGATCAGGGCGCGAGCTTCCGCAAACTGATGGAAGCGATTCGTCAGGTGCTGTCGATGGTGCTCGAGCAGCACGCCATCGAACTGGTCCTGCAAGCGCGTCAGTACGGGATCATCGTCTCGCCGTTGCACGACCACAAACTGCTGGGCTCGGCCTCGTTCGTGCTCGCCGCCAGTGCCAACTGCGATGGCGAAGAACTGCGTCATCGCTTGCCGGCGCACCTCAAGGTCGGCCCGGTGGAGCGCATCCGCCAACTGGTCAACCTGCATCTGCCGGGCATCAAGGTCAAACCGTTGCCGGTGGCGCCGCGGCAGATCGCGTTCCACTCCAACAAAACCTATTTCATTCTCGAACTCAGTTCCGAAGACCTGGCGCAACTTGAGCGCTCCGGCGGCTTCGCGTTCCACGTATCGGGCGAATTTGCCGAGCTTGAACTGAAATTCTGGGCCATCAGGAACTGACCGACATGATCAAGGACATGGAACATAACCAGGACGATAAAACCGTCCTGCTCGACCGTCAGGGCCACGGCCCTGCTTCGAGTCCGCTGACAGATTTCGCCGCACCACCGCGTTTCGAACAGCTCGAAGAACGGATGATTTACGCCGCGCGCCTGCGTCCGGCCGAAGCGTTCAACATCAGCCTCAACTCGCTGGTAGCCGCAGCGTCCGACCTGTTGTCGGAAGTGGTGCGACTCAAGCACAGCGACACTCGCGAAGACCTGTACGCGCTCAACGAGCGACTGACGGCCGGGTTGAAACTGTTTGAAGTGCGTGCGCTGCACAACGGCGCCGAAAGCAGCCAGGTGATGGCCGCGCGTTACGTGCTTTGCACCGTGGTCGATGAAGCCGTCGTTACTACGCCGTGGGGCAACGAAAGCGAATGGTCGCAGATGAGTCTGCTCAGCAGCTTCCACAACGAAACCTTCGGCGGCGAGAAGTTTTTCCAGCTGCTGGATCGCCTGTCGAAAAACCCGGTCAAGCACCTGTCGATGCTGGAACTGATGTACCTGTGTCTGTCGCTGGGCTTTGAGGGCAAGTACCGCGTGCAAGCCCGCGGCATGCTCGAACTCGAAGGCATCCGCGACGCCTTGTATCGCCAGATTCGCCAACTGCGCGGCGACATGCCGCGGGAACTGTCGCCGCATTGGGAAGGCTTGAACGATCAGCGCCGCAGCCTCGTGCGCATCGTGCCGGCTCGGATGGTGGTGCTGTTCACCGTGGTTTGCCTGGTGGTGATGTACTCGGGTTTTGCCTGGGTATTGGGCGAGCAACGCGAAACCGTTCTGCAACCTTATCAGCCGCTAGATCCGGCCGCCGCTGCGCCGCAGTCGCAGCCGTAAACAGGGACGTGTGATGAAAAAGTTTTTCAAGAAAGTCGGCGCATTCTTGCGCCAGACCTGGGTCTGGACCTTGCTGGTGGTGCTGTTTGTCGCGCTGCTGGTGTGGCTCGTCGGGCCGCTGCTGGCGGTCAATGACTACAAGTTCTGGGAAGGTTCGACCTCCCGCCTGCTGACCATCAGTGTGCTGTTCCTGATCTGGGGCCTGAGCATGGTCTTCGTTAGCTGGCGCGCTGGCGTACGCAAGAAAGCCATCGAAGACACTGAAGACGGCCAGGACCGTATCCGCCGTGAAGAGCTGATCGACGAAGAGCAGAAAGAGCTTCGCGTGCGCTTCAAGGATGCGTTGAAAACCCTGAAGAACTCGAGCCTCTATCGCGGTCGCAGCGAGCGCTGGCGCAGCGATTTGCCGTGGTACTTGCTGATCGGTCCACAGGGCAGCGGCAAGACCAGCCTGCTGGACTTCTCTGGTCTTGAGTTTCCGATCAACAAGATCGACCGCAAGCTGACCCGCGACACCCTTGGCACCCGTCATTGCGACTGGTACTTCGCCGACCACGGGGTGTTGATCGACACCGCCGGGCGTTACCTGACCCTGCCGGATGCTGAAGTCGATGGCAGCGCCTGGCTCACCTTGCTCGACCTGCTGCGCAAGCGTCGCCGCAACCGTCCGTTGAACGGCGTGCTGGTGACCATTCCAGTGGAAACCCTGCTGGGCAACACCGAGCAAGACCTCGACACCCTGGCTCGGCAGGTGCGTGCACGCTTGCAGGACGTGCATCAGAAACTGCACGTCGATGTGCCGGTTTACCTGGTGCTGAGCAAGGCTGACAAGCTGCTTGGTTTCGACGAGTTCTTCGATCAGCTGACTAGCGAAGAAAGCGATCAGGTGCTCGGTACCAGCTTCCGCAAAAAGCAGAGCGGCACCGATGTGGCTGTGTTGCGTAGCGAGTTCGAAGAACTGCTGCGTCGCCTGAACAGCCAGGTCATCATGCGCATGCACCAGGAGCGCGACACCCAGCGCCGCGGTCGCATCCTCGACTTCCCGCACCAACTGGGGCAGATCGGCGAGCGCTTGTGCCTGTTCGTCGACATGGCGTTCACCGGCAACCGCTACCAGCGTGTCAGCCAGTTGCGCGGTTTCTACCTGACCAGCGCACCGCACCTGACTGAGGAAATGGACCCGGACACCGCCGGCATCGGCGCCAATCTGGGCATGAACGTCGGCGTGCTGCCGACCTTGCGCAGCGGCCGTTCGCGTTTCATTCACCACTTGCTCAGCCGAGTGATTTTCCCCGAGGCTGATCTGGCCGGTCTGGACAAGCGCGAGCGCAGCCGCATCCATTGGGGCCAGCGTGCGTTGTACGTCGGCGCTCTGGCGTCGTTGGCGCTGTTCGGCATGCTGTGGGCGGGCGGTTTCTCGGCCAACTACGAGCGTCTGGAAAACCTGCGCGACCTGGCGACCAACTGGACGCAACAACGCTCGGCCCTGACCGCGCGTGATGATTCCATGGCCGTACTGAAACCTCTCGACAGCAGCTACGCGGCGACTCAGGTTTTTCCGAACAAGGGTGACGTGTCGTACCACGAACGTGGCGGCCTGTATCAGGGCGAAGACGTCAATCCGGTGGTCAGGGCGGCTTACGAGCGCGAGCTCGAAGCGCAACTGCTGCCGAAAGTCGCCACGCTGCTGGAAGGGCAGATCCGCGCCAACATGAAGGACCGCGAACGCCTGCTCAACAGCCTGCGTGCGTACCTGATGCTGAACATGAAAGATCGTCGCGACACTGAATGGCTCAAGGATTGGGTCGCCACTGACTGGTCCCTGCGTTACGCCGGCAATACCGCGGTGCAGAACGGTCTGAACACGCACTTCGAGCGCTTGCTCAAGCAACCGTTTATCTACCCGCTGAACGATCAACTGGTGGCCCAGGCGCGTCAGGTCTTGCGTAGCGAGTCCCTGGCCAACGTGGTTTACCGGATGCTGCGCGAGCAGGCTCGCAATCTGCCGGAATACCGCTTCAGCCAACACTTGGGGTCACAAGGTGCGCTGTTTGTCGGCACCGATTACGTGATTCCGGGCTTCTACACCCAACAGGGTTATCAGCAGTATTTCTCGATTCAGGGCAGTGCGCTGGTCACCGACATCCTGCGTGATAACTGGGTGCTGGGTGAAGGCGCGGGCATCAGCGGCATGGACCTTCGTCGCTTGATGGTCGAGCTGGAGCAACTGTACTTCCGCGACTACGCCAACTTCTGGAGTGAAGCGGTCGGCCAGGTTGCCTTGCCACCGATCAACGACGCCGGTGAAGGCGCCGAGCAACTGGCTGGCCTGACGTCCGCCAACTCCCCAGTGCTGCAACTGCTGGTGGAAGTGCGTGAGAACACCCGTTTCCCGGTGATCGCGGACAGCGCCGATGAAGCCGCCGATGCGGCTGACAATCTGGGCGAGAAGGGCGGCAAGCTCGGCAAACTGGCTGCTGCTGCAGCGGGCAAAGCGTCGGACATGGCGGCTAATATGGCAAAGCAGCTGCCCGACACCGCGAAGAAATCCCTGCAACGTCGCTTCGAACCGCTGCACCGTTTGCTGGATGACAACAACGGCCCTGCCGCTGATTTGACTCCGGCACTGAATGCGCTCAACGACTTGCAACTGCAACTGGCAAGCCTGGCCCGTGCCAGCGCGCCAGAACAGGCTGCGTTCGAAATGGCCAAGACTCGCATGAGCGGCCAGCGCGATGCGCTGAGCAACCTGCGTAACGCGTCGAACCGTCTGCCGCGCCCCGTCAGCGTGTGGTTCAACGTGTTGGCCGAAGACACCTGGCGCCTGGTGCTCAACGATTCCTACCAGTACCTGAACCAGCGTTATCAGCGCGAGCTGTACAGCTTCTACGGCAAGGCGATCAACAAGCATTATCCATTCAGCGCCCACAGCACCAGCGATGTTGCGATCAGCGACTTCCGTGAGTTCTTCAAGGCCCAGGGTATTGCTGATCGCTTCTTCGAGAACTATATGCGTCCGTTCGTGAGTGGCGATCCAGGCAACTACCGTCTGCGCAGCATCGACGGTCATAGCATGCCGATCTCCAAGGTCTACCTCGATCAGATGGCCGCCGCACAAGTGATCCGTCAGAGCTTCTTCGCCATCAACCCGGCCGAGCCGCAAGTGCAGTTCAAACTGGAGCCGTACACCCTCGACCCGGCCGTCAGCCGTTCCGAGTTCAAGTTTGGCGACAAGACCATCGAATACCGCCACGGCCCGATTGTGCCGGTGTCGTTCAAATGGCCGACCGACGCTGAAGACGGTCGCACCAGCCTGGTCCTCGACAAAATGGCCGGCCGCCCGATCGGCATCGAGAAGAACACCGGCCCATGGTCACTGTTCCGTCTGTTCGACCTGATGCAGACCGAGTACCTGAGCGGTCGCGATGTGCTGGTACTCAAAGCTGACGTAGGCGGCCTGCGCGCCAACTACTTGCTGTCGAGCCAGCGCACACCGAACCCGTTCGACATGGGCGTGCTGCGTACCTTCCGTATGCCGGTGCAGCTCTGATGCGGGTTGCCAGTCCCTGGCGCAGCGCTGCGCGTACCGATCCGGGCAAGGTTCGGGCGCGCAACGAAGATGCTTTTCTGGACTGTCCACGGCAGGGTATGTGGGTGGTCGCGGACGGCATGGGCGGTCATCAGGGTGGCGACATCGCCAGCCAGTTGATCGTCGCCAGCCTGGCGGAATTGCCGGTGCAAGACGATTTCGACGAACGACTCAAAGGCATTCGCCAGTGCCTTCACTGGTTGAATCGCCGCTTGGGTCAGGAGTTGACCGTCACCGCCGGGCGCCATGACAGCATCATGGGCAGCACCGTGGTGGCGCTGCTGGTGGAAGGCAATCGCGCGGCCTGCATCTGGGCCGGCGACAGCCGTTGCTACCTGTGGCGTGGCCAGCGTTTGTACCAACTGTCCAAAGACCATTCGCTGCAACAGCAACTCATCGACGAGCAACAAATGAGTCTCGAAGACGCCCGCGCGCATCCGTCGGCCCATGCCCTGACTCGTGCGGTTGGGGCGGCCGATGTGCTGACGCTGGATGTGCTCGAACTCGAAGTTTATCCGGGCGATACGTTTCTGTTGTGCAGCGACGGTTTGTACAACGGGCTGAGCAGCGACGCGATGGGTAATGCCTTGAGCCTGACCGCGCCGCATGTCGCGCTGGAGCGTCTGTTCGATGGCGCTTTGCGGGGCTCGGCTCGGGACAACCTGACTGCTGTGGTGATCCGCCAATGACTGAACTCATGCCGCCGCTCGACGACCTGCTGGTGACCGACGAGGAAGCCAATAACCTGACTTACTTTGCGTTCGCCAAGTCGCATAAAGCTGAGCCCGCGCTGGCGCCAACAAAGGCCAGCGTCGGCGAAATGCCCGACGTACTCGCAGGCCGTTACCGCATCGAGCGCCTGCTTGGTGCAGGCGGCATGGGTACGGTTTACCGTGCACGGGATCTGCTGAGCGAGCAGTTCGGCGATCCCGACCCTTACATCGCGCTGAAAATCCTCAGCGAAGAATTTTCCGAATCGCCGGACGCCAGTGCCTTGCTCTACAGCGAGTTTGCCCTGACCCGACGCCTGCGCCACGACAACGTGCTGCGTTTGCACAGCTTTGAAGTGGACACCGATTGCCAGCGCGCCTTCATCACCATGGAACTCATGCGTGGGCTGACCCTGGACAAATTACTCTGCGAGCGGCCGCTGGGCCTGCCGTGGAAAGAACTGCGCGACATCGCGCTGCCGCTGCTCGACGCGCTGGCCTTCGCCCACGCTCGCGGCGTGCTGCACGGTGACATGAAGCCGAGCAACGTCATGCTCAGCGAAGAAGGCGTGCGCCTGTTCGACTTCGGTCTGGGCCAGGCCGAGGAGGGCATCTTGCCCGGCCTGCCACACCTGAGCCGCAACCGCTTCAACGCTTGGACCCCCGGCTACGCCGCCCCCGAACTGCTCGAAGGCCAACCACTGTCGGCCAGTGCCGACGTCTACGGCGTGGCCTGCGTGCTTTACGAATTGGCGGGCGGCAAACACCCGTTTCGCCGCTTGCCCTCGACCGAGGCCCGCGACGGCCACCTCGAACGCGAGCTGCACGCTCCACGGAACCTACCGAAACACTGCTGGCCAGCCCTGCGAACGGCGCTGGCTTTCGATGCGGCCAAGCGCACCATCACCGCCGCCCAATTGCGTGACGCCTTGGGCGCCACTTCGTCTTTGCTGCAACGTCTGAAACTTCGGGCGTGACCGGCAGACTCGAAGGTCTCCCACACACAGCTGCCATAACGATCCGTTTCGTCAATGACTTGGTAGTCATCAGCGTCAAAAAGTGCGGCATCTTCTTCTAACACTGCGCAATGGTGGCGTTCTCGCTTGAAGCCGCTACACTGCGCCGGCCGTTCATTTTCCTTTTGAGGCTGTGCGCATGAAATTTCGTTTTCTTCTGTGGATGCTGGGTTTGTTGATGGGTAAGGCCAGTCGGACTAATCCTGCGTTTCAGCAACAGTTGGGTGACAAGGAGCTCGTATTCCAATTACAGACCCTGGACGGGAAGGTGGCGCGGCATTTCTTTGTGAAGGATCAGCGCATTACCAGCAGGTCCGGCGTACATGCCGAGCCTGCGTTTGCGATTGCCTTTAAAGATGCGATGTATGGCTTTGCCACGATGCAGGCGAAGAACAAGCAGTTGGCGTTTATGACGGGGATTCAGGACAAGTCGATTCAGATCAAGGGCAACCCGGCGTTGGTGATCTGGTTTCAGGGGTTGACCAAGTATTTGAAGCCGAGGAAGGCTAAGTCTAAGGCTTGAGAATTCTGCGCGATCCTGTGGCGAGGGAGAGCCAGTTGGATCGGGGTGGATTCTTCGCGGGCAAGTCGGATCGCCGCACCGCTCGCTCCTACAGGATTTAAGTGATCCGTAGGAGCGAGCGGTGCGGCGATCCGACTTGCCCGCGAAGCTTTTCAGGGCTGGGTGAATTGCGAAGCCAGTTCACGCAGCAGCACTTCAGCTTCAAGCACTTTGCTGACGACGTCGTTGGCTTTCTCGCGAGTCAGGCCGACGCGTTCCAGCAAGGCGTCCGGGATGTCTTCGTCCGGGCCGGAGCCAATGCCGCGGCTACGCAGCAGGCGTACAGCCAGGCATACGAGGTTTGGGTACTCGGCGTAATCGCCGTCGTAGCCCGGGTCGTGCTGGAAGCGCAGGGCGGTGGCCAGTTCATCCGGCATGTCCCAGTAGCGCATCAGCCACGAGCCGATCTGTTCGCGGCTGATGCCCAGCAAGTGTTGCTCGACGTAGCTGTGGCACAGGTGCGGGTTGACCTCCAGGTGGCGGCAGATCAGCGAGAAGTGCGGCGGGAACACGTGGGCGAGCAGCAAGTAGCCGAAGTTGTGCAGCAGGCCGGCGAGGTAGGTCAGGCCGGCTTCCGGGCGCTGGGCGCGCGGCATGGCGCGGGTCAGGCCTTCGATGACGGCGGCGGTGTAAATCGATTGCTGCCAGTACGGCGTGGTGTGTTGCGGATGGTCCTTGGGCAGGCTCAGGGTTTTGCCCAGGGCCAGGCCCAGCGCCAGGTTGATCACCAGGTCGAAACCCAGCACCCGGACGATGGCGTCTTCCACTGAGCGAATCTTGCCCGGCGAGGCGTAGTACGGCGACGCCGCCCAGCTCACCACTTGTGCGGCCAGGGCCGGGTCGGTTTCGACGACGCCGGTGATGTCGTCGATGGTGGCGTTGGGATCGACACGCAGTTTGATGATTTTCTGCGCAGTCTCGGCCAAGGGCGGAATTTCGATGGTCTCTTCCAGACGCTGCTGGATGCGCCGCGCGGTGAACGCTTGAACGGCCTGAGTGATTTCCTCACGGTCATCATCGGGGCGATCGAGGTTCGGGCGAATGCGGGTCAACGCTTCGCCGAAGTTGGCGGCGCTGGACTTGGTCAGCATGGTCTTGAAGTCTTCGCTGGTGACTTCCAGCAACACGCCCGGCTCGTCCGAGTTGATCAGCAACTTCGGTTCGCGCAGCAGGCTTTCTTCATACAGACACGGTGAACTGGTGAGCCCCGGCTGGCCGGGCAGCAAGCTCAGGTTGTGTTTGCCGAGCATTTTTACCAGGCGTTCGGTGGGCACGGCGGTGAGGTGGCGGCCGGTCAGTTCGGCGAGGCTATTGAGGTCCAGCAATTGGCTCTGCGGGAACAGCACCATCAGCGTGCCCACGGCGTCACCAAGCAGAACAGCCTGCACTTTGCGTGCGGCGTTCAGGCCGTGATGGTCGAGGACTTCTTCGTAGGCGATACCCAGTTTGCCCAGCAGCAGCCGAATAACCGACGGAGCGTGCGGGGTGGCGGGTGCGAGGGCAACTTCGGTCATGGTCTGTATCCGTTTTAAAACAATGGCAGGAGTATAACCAGCTTGCTCAGAACGAGGGTTCAGAAACTGCGACGGTGCTCACACTTGGCCGTATTGCTGCCCATGACGTAGCCAGCGGTCGAGCAGCGGGCTCACGTGATCCGGCCAGCGCTCCAGCAGCGCTTGGGCGGCGTCGCGCACGGCGGGCAGCAGATCGGCGTCGCGCATCAGGTCGGCGACCTTGAATTGCAGCAGTCCGGTCTGACGCGTACCAAGCATTTCGCCAGGGCCGCGCAGCTCGAGGTCTTTTTCGGCGATGACAAAACCGTCGTTGGTTTCGCGCATGATGCCCAGTCGCTGGCGACCGATCTGTGACAGCGGTGGATGGTAAAGCAGCACGCAATGGCTGGCGGCGCTGCCTCGACCGACGCGACCGCGCAACTGGTGCAACTGAGCGAGCCCGAGGCGTTCAGGGTTTTCGATGATCATCAGGCTGGCGTTGGGCACGTCGACGCCGACTTCGATCACGGTGGTCGCGACCAGCAGTTGCAGGTTGCCGGCCTTGAATTCGGCCATGACGGCGGCTTTCTCGACGGGCTTCATGCGACCGTGGATGAGCCCGACCTTCAGCTCGCCGAGGGCCGCGGTGAGGTCTTCGTAAGTGGTTTCGGCGGCCTGGCAGGTCAGCTCTTCCGACTCTTCGATCAGCGTGCACACCCAATAGGCCTGACGCCCTTCGGCACAGGCACCGCGCACCCGCTCGATGACTTCGACGCGCCGGGTATCGGTGATCAGCACGGTGTTCACCGGGGTTCGACCGGGCGGCAGTTCGTCGAGAATCGAGGTGTCGAGGTCGGCGTAGGCGCTCATGGCCAGCGTCCGCGGAATCGGTGTGGCGGTCATGATCAGCTGGTGCGGACACATCCGCCCGCCGACGCCTTTCTGCCGCAACGCCAGGCGCTGTTGCACGCCGAAGCGGTGTTGTTCGTCGATGATCACCAAGGCCAGGTTCTTGAATTTCACCTCGTCCTGGAACAGTGCGTGAGTGCCGACCACCATCGGTGTGCCGCTGGCGATCTGCTCCAGTGCGGCCACGCGGTTCTTGCCTTTGAGCTTGCCGGCCAGCCACGCTACTTCAATGCCCAGCGGTTCGAGCCAGCGTTTGAAGGTGACGAAATGCTGCTCGGCGAGGATTTCGGTGGGCGCCATGAGTGCCACTTGATAGCCGGCCTCCAAGGCCTGGAGTGCGGCGAGGGCCGCGACCACGGTTTTACCGGCGCCAACGTCGCCCTGAATCAGCCGCAGCATGGGCTCGTGCTGATTGAGGTCGTAAGCGATTTCGTTGCCGACCCGTTGCTGAGCACCGGTCGGAGTGAAGCCAAGATTGGCCAGATACTGGGCTGGCAGCCGGGTGGCATTTGGCATCGCCGGCGCGCGCAGGGAACGCATGCTCTCGCGCAGGCGCTGCTGGGACAGTTGATGCGTCAGGAGTTCTTCGAAGGCCAGACGGTGCTGCGCCCAGTGATGACCAAGGGCGAGTTCATCGACATCGGCATCGGCGGGTGGGTGATGCAGGTAGCGAATCGCATCGGCCAGCGGCGCCAGTTGATAGTCCCGCGCCAGCTCAGTTGGCAGCCAGTCGGGCAGGCTGGTCGGGCCGAGCATCGTCAGGGTCTGCATGCACAACTGACGCAAGCGCTGTTGGGTCAGGCCTTCGGTGAGCGGGTAAACCGGGGTCAGGGTTTCATCCATCGGCGGCGGCTCGTCGCCGGTGATGGCGCGGTATTCCGGGTGATAGATTTCCAGACCCGATGCACCGGGCCGCGCTTCGCCGTAGCAGCGAATGCGCGTGCCGCGTTTGAGGCCTTCTTTCTGGGCGTTGCTGAAATGGTAGAAACGCAGGCTGAGCCCGCCGGTGCCGTCCTGCAGACGCACCACCAGGCTTCGGCGGCGGCCCATGACCACATCGGCGCCGCTGACGGTGCCTTCGATCACGGCGTCCTGGCCCGGTCGCAAGTGGCCGATCGGGACCACGCGAGTGCGGTCCTGATAGCGCAGCGGCAGGTGGAATAGCACGTCCTGGAGATTCTCCAGGCCGACCTTGGCCAATTTCTCGGCCATGGCTTCGCCGACACCCTTGAGTGCCGTCACCGACACCTGCGACAACTCGGTCATGGCAGCGACTTAGGCCGCAACCACCGGTGCTTGCGGCTTGGCCACCGAGCACAGGCGAATGGAGTCAGCGAGGATTTCAATCGCCTTCGGCCGCGGGAAGCTCGCGCGCCAGGCGATGGCCACGGTGCGGAACGGCACCGGCGGCGTCAGTGGGCGCACTTCAATCACGCCGGGGGCGTAGTGATGGCTGTCGACGGCCGAGAGCGGCAGAATCGAGATACCCAGACCGGACGCAACCATGTGGCGGATGGTTTCCAGGGAGCTGGATTCCACCGTGGTGTGCTTGGCGCCGTCGTTGCCTTTGGCCAGGGTCGGGCACGCTTCCAACACTTGATCACGGAAGCAGTGGCCTTCGCCGAGCAGCAGCAAGCTTTTGTCGTTGAGCAGGCTGGCGTCGATGGATTCTTTTTGGGTCCACGGGTGCTGGGCCGGCATCAGGACGTAGAACGGCTCGTCGTAGAGCTGCAGGGTCAGCACGTCGGCTTCGTTGAACGGCAGGGCGATGATGATCGCGTCGAGCTCGCCGTTGCGCAGTTTGTCGCGCAGCACGTGGGTGAAGTTTTCTTCGATGTACAACGGCATCTGCGGGGCGACCCGGTGCAGTTGTGGAATCAGGTGCGGAAACAGGTATGGGCCGACGGTGTAGATCGCGCCGACTTTCAGCGGGGCGGTCAGCTGGTTCTTGCCGGCCTGGGCCAGTTCGCGGATGCCTTGGGCCTGCTCCAGGACTTTCTGCGCCTGGGCGACAATGCCCTCGCCGACCGGGGTCAGGCGCACGGCACTCTTGCTGCGCTCGAAAATCAGCACACCGAGTTCGTCTTCAAGCTTTTTCACGCCCACCGACAGGGTCGGCTGGCTGACATGGCAACGCTCGGCCGCGTGGCCGAAGTGCTGCTCTTGGGCGAGGGTAACGATGTAGCGTAATTCTGTAAGAGTCATAGCAAGCGTCCATGAAGTTGCGGGCCAAGCATACCGGCTGCAATCGATAGACGCACGTTATCAGACTGAGTGTGTTAAGTGACACCGGGCAAGCAAGTTTGCCGCTGGCAGATAGGTAAAAGGCACCTTTCAGTACCTTTTTCGAGCTATACGCATATCCCTGTAGCAGCTGGCGCAGCCTGCGTTCGGCTGCGCAGCAGTCGTAATCCCAGCAACGCTCGCTCTACATGAAATACCGCGCTGCCTGATTTCACGGCTGCTTCGCAGCCGAACGCAGGCTGCGCCAGCTGCTACTTGTTTTATCGCCGGCGTTTTTCCAGCGAGTAAACAAACGGTGCAACGATTTCGATGGCGCCATTGGTCAACATGTCAGCCGGTGGCTTGGGCAGTGGTTGGGCGCGGCGGATCATTTCCAGGGTGGCCCTGTCCAGATCGGCAGTGCCAGAGCCGCCCACCAGCTCGAACGACAACACGTTACCTTCAGCATCCACCACGAAGCGCAGACGGTTCATGCCTTCCTTGCCCCGCGACTGCGCACTGGCCGGGTACTTCTTGTACTTGGCCAAGTGAGCGAGCAGGGTGCCTTGCCAGCTGGCCTTGGCCGCTTGCTGCGCCGGTGATGGACCCGGTGCCGGTTGTGCGGATTTTTCCGTTGGCGCCTGAGTCGGTTGCGCGTCGCTCGGTTTTTCCTCGGACGGCTTCTCTTTTGGCGGTTCCGGCTTTTTCTCCACAGGCTTGGGCGGTTGAGGCTTGGGCTTGGGTTTAACCGGTTTCGGCACCGCAATCTCGGCCTTCGGCACTTCAGCCAGTTTCGGTATCGGCAGTTCTTCCACCGGGGCAGGTGGCTGTGGCGGTGTTATGACCTTCGGCGGTGCCGGCGGTGGCGGGGCCGGAACCGGCGCCAACTCGACCATCATCGCCTGCGGCGGCAGCTCGATCGGTGGGCGTGACGTCCAGTTCAGTGCCAGCGCAATGGCCAGTGCATGGACGCCCAGCACCACGGCCAGGCTCGCGCTGTAACGCGTCAGCTTTTGGCGCGTCGTGATCATTTCTTGACTGCCGTCTCGAGTCCGACCAGGCCCACCTTCAGGTACCCGGCGGAGCGCAGGTTGTCCATCACGCTCATCAGGTCGCCGTAGTCCACGCCTTTATCGGCCTGGAAGAAGATCGTCGTGTCTTTTTTGCCTTGGGTCTTGGCGTCGAGCGTAGCGCCGAGTGCTTCGGCCTTCACTTCGTCTTCGCCGAGGAACAGGCGTTGGTCAGCCTTGACGCTGAGGAACACCGGTTTCTCTGGCCGTGGCGCCGGTTTGGCACTCGAGGCGGGCAGGTCGACCTTGATGTCCACGGTGGCGAGCGGGGCCGCCACCATGAAGATGATCAACAGCACCAGCATCACGTCGATAAACGGCGTGACGTTGATTTCGTGGTTCTCGGCCAGATCGTCGTCTGCGCCTTCTTTCAAATGCAGGCCCATGGCCGATTACCCCACTTTCACCATGTGCGGTTGCGAGCTGCGCTCGGGCGGCAAGTGGTCAAGGTCGCGGCTGACCAGCAGCAGGACTTCTGCCGAAGCGTCGGACACTTGCGCCTTGTAACCGGCGATGGAACGGGCAAAGACGTTGTAGATCACAACGGCCGGAATCGCGGCAACCAGGCCCAGTGCGGTCGCCAGCAGGGCTTCGGCGATGCCGGGAGCGACGACGGCGAGGTTGGTGGTCTGGGTTTTGGCGATGCCGATGAAGCTGTTCATGATGCCCCACACGGTACCGAACAGCCCGACGAACGGCGCAGTGGAGCCGATGGTGGCGAGCACACCAGTGCCGCTGCTCATGTTGCGACCGCAGGCTGCAACGAGACGCTCGAGGCGGAAACTGACACGTTCCTTGATGCCTTCTTTCTCGCGGCTGTTGGCCGACAGCTTCATTTCTTCCAGTGCATCGTGCACCAGCAGGTTGGCGAGGGTGCCGGCCTTGGTTGCCGAAGCGCTGGCTTCTTTAAGGGTGGTGGCTTTTTTCAGGTGGGCGATTTCAGTGCGCAGACGACGCTTGGCGCCCATCAGCTCGAAACCCTTGGCGATCCAGATGGTCCAGGTGATGATCGACGCGATGGCCAGACCGATCATCACGATTTTCACGATGATGTCGGCGTTCTGGTACATGCCCCACGGCGACAGGTCGTGGGCCATGCCCAGGGAGTTGTCAGCTTCGAGGACTTCAGGAACGTCTTCGGCGGTGGTGTCTACGGCCTGGGCCGGGCCGGTCGCGGTAACGGCCGGTGCGGCGTGATCCGCTGGCGTTTGCGCGTCAGCGAACGCGGCGGTCGGCGCCAGCATCAAGCTGATCAGCAGGGCGGCTACCGCGCTCCAGGCGCGAGGTCGTTTGGTTGGCGAAGCGGGGAATTGATTGCGTGTCATGCTGGCCGGACCTGAGAAAGAAAAACGGTAGATGCTCTTCCAGGCCTCGTGAGGCCGAGAACAAAAGTGGCAGGCATTATTGCAAGTAATTCTTGTTAACAAAAGTAATAGAGTATCTTTTTTCCTTCATTGCTAGCCGCTTGTCCATTGCCAGCGCTAGTCTGTGCCTTTCTGATGGGAGTTTTCTGATGTCCGCGCCTTCTGTTTTGATCGCCGGCTGCGGTGATGTTGGTAGCCGTCTGGCCACGCAATTGGTGGCTTCTGGGTGGGAGGTTCATGGCCTGAGGCGTGACGTCTCGCGCCTACCCGAGGGAGTCATTGGTGTTGCCGGCGACTTGTTCAATGAAGACTGCCCGGCGACTTGGCCAGTCGGTGCGGTGGATTACCTGGTGTATTGCGCGGCCGCCACCGATCACGATGAAGCCGGTTATCGTTCCGCTTATGTGCAGGGCTTGCAGCATGTGCTGGACTGGCTGAACGTCTACGGTCAGGTGCCCAATCGCCTGCTGTTTGTTTCCAGCAGCAGTGTGTATGGCCAGCAGGATGGCGAGTGGGTCGACGAGACTTCTCCGACCATTGCAGCAGGCTATTCAGGTCGATTGATGCTGGAGGCGGAGCAAGTGGCGCTCGATAGCGGCATCCCGGCCAGCATCGTACGTTTGACCGGCATTTACGGCCCGGGCCGCGAATGGCTGCTGACGCAGGTCCGTCGGGGTTATCGCGTGGCCGTCGATCCACCGTTGTACGGCAATCGCATTCACGCCGACGACGCGGCGGGGTTGATGGCGTGTCTGCTTGAAGCGGATCGTCGCGGTGTGGCGCTGGATGACGTCTACATTGGTGTGGACGATGCGCCTGCGCCGCTGGCTGAAGTGGTGGGCTGGTTGCGTGAGTACCTGGGCGTGACCGAATGGGCCGAAGACGCGAGCGTGCGTCGCACTGGCAGTAAGCAATGCAGCAATGCTCGGGCGAAAGCCTTGGGCTGGACACCGAAGTACCCAAGCTTTCGCGAAGGCTATGCTGCGATTCTTGAAGGGCGCAGCTGACTTAATCTGCCAGTCAAAGAAAAAGGAGCCCTTGGGCTCCTTTTTGCTGGATCACTGTTTCTCCAGCAACCACTTGCGATCACCCGGCGTGAACGATGGCATCTCGTCCGCCTGAGCGGTGTTCACGGTCTGGAAAATCTCCAGCTCTTTGCCCTTGCGCGCAAAGATCCAGGTGTTGCCCTGGCCGTTGAGTTGCAGCCAGATATTATCGTTGCCGCCGCTCATCGACGCGCAATCGCCCGCCAGGCACAGGGCATAACGATCCGCGCCCGGCAGGCCGGCAACCTGGCCGTCGGCCTGGAATTGCACCGTGCTGCCTTCACCGGGACCGCTGACGACTTTCCAGCTGCCACCCATATAGGCCGAATACAGTGCCCGTTCGAAGCTGGCGCCAATCGGCGCGCCGTCCGGCACCGGGGTCAGCGCGCGATCGAAGACCTGCTCCGGCTCATTGTCGTTGGCGGCCTGGCTCAGTTGCTTGCCGTCACGCTTCAGCTCGCTGGCGGAGCTGCCATAAAAGTCGACCTTCCAGGCCCCGGACTCTTCGCCCAGCAGCTTGCCTTCGACGTTTTCAAAACCATTGGTGTAGCGGGCCTGACTGGCCTTGGTGTTGACGTCCCATTCCAGGTTCGGGCCATAGGCCTGGAGCGCTTCGCGCAGGGGGCCGCCTTTGGATGCAGCATCGATCGCCGACTGATTGATCCAGGTGCCGCTGATATCACGGTCGGCAGGGTCGCTGGCACAACCGCTCAAAAATAGGGCGAGCAGCGAGAGAACTAGCGCTTTGCGCATGGTGGAATCCTTTCAAAACGCTTTCTATACGTACGGCAGCGGCGCAGCCGTGAAGGGCTGCGCCGGGCGCATTACTCAATGACCAGAATGGCATCCATTTCAACCTGCGAACCCTTTGGCAGGGCCGCAACGCCGATAGCGGCGCGGGCAGGATAAGGCTGGTCAAAGTACTTGCCCATGATCTCGTTGACCTTGGCAAAGTGGCTCAGGTCGGTGAGGAAGATGTTCAGTTTGACGATGTCCTTGAACGAACCGCCGGCCGCTTCGGCGACGGCTTTGAGGTTCTCGAACACCTGGACGGTCTGGGCTTCGAAGCCTTCAACCAGTTCCATGGTTTTTGGGTCCAGAGGAATTTGACCCGACATGTAAACGGTGTTGCCAGCCTTGATCGCCTGGGAGTAAGTACCGATGGCAGCCGGGGCCTTGTCGCTGGTGATAACTGTTTTGGTCATGAATGACTCCTTGTAATGAGTGGCTTACGCACGCATGCGGGTGATGCGAATCACCCCGGTCAGGGCGCGCAGTTTCTTGATCACGCGGGCCAGGTGCACGCGGTCGTGCACGCTGACCACCAGTTGGACCACGCTGATGCGACCATCGCGTTCGTCCATGCTGATTTTTTCGATATTGCCGTCGGCGGCGTTGACGCTGCTGGCCAGCAGAGCGATCAAGCCACGCTGGTGTTCCAGTTCGACGCGCAGCTCGACATTGAATTCGCCGGTGACATCCTTGGCCCACGAGAGCTGGATGCATTTTTCCGGGTTGTGGCGGATTTCGCTGATGTTGCGGCAGTTGTCCAGGTGCACGACCATGCCTTTGCCCGCGGACAGGTGGCCGACAATCGGGTCGCCCGGGATCGGTGTGCAGCACTTGGCGTAGCTGAGTACCAGGCCCTCGGTGCCACGAATCGCCAGCGGGCCTTCCGCGCTCGGCAGCTGTTCGCCTTCGCCAAGCAGTCGGCGAGCCACCACGTAAGCCATGCGATTGCCCAGGCCGATGTCTTCGAGCAAGTCTTCGATCAGTTCCAGGCGGTACTCGGTGAGCATCGCTTTGACGCGCTCGACCGCGACTTTCTCCAGCGAGCTGTCGAAGCCATTCAGCACTTTGTTCAGCAGGCGTTCGCCGAGGCTGATGGATTCGGAGCGGCGCTGCAGTTTCAGCGCATGGCGGATGTGGGTCCGCGCCTTGCCGGTGACCACGAAGTTGAGCCACGCCGGGTTCGGCCGCGCGCCGGGGGCGCTGACGATCTCGACCGTGGAGCCGCTTTGCAGCGGTTCGGACAGCGGTGCGAGACGACGATTGATCCGACACGCAATGCAGCTGTTGCCCACGTCGGTGTGCACCGCGTAAGCGAAGTCGACCGCCGTGGAGCCTTTGGGCAGCTCCATGATCCGGCCTTTGGGCGTGAACACGTAGACCTCGTCCGGGAACAGGTCAATCTTCACGCTCTCGATGAATTCCAGCGAGTTGCCGGCCCGTTGCTGCATCTCCAGCACGCCTTTGACCCACTGACGGGCGCGGGCGTGAGTGCCTTTTGGCTGCTCGTCGCCGCTGGATTTGTACAGCCAATGCGCGGCGATGCCGTTGTTGGCCATCTCTTCCATTTCACGGGTGCGGATCTGGATCTCGATCGGAACACCGTGCATGCCGAACAATGTGGTGTGCAGCGACTGGTAGCCGTTCGCTTTGGGGATCGCGATGTAATCCTTGAAGCGCCCCGGCAACGGCTTGTACAAATTATGCACAGCACCCAGCACGCGGTAGCAGGTATCGACCTTGTCGACGATGATCCGGAACGCATAGACGTCCATGATCTCGTTGAAGGCCCGACGCTTGCCGCGCATTTTCTTGTAGATGCCGTAGAGGTGTTTCTGACGACCGCTGACTTCGCCCTGGATTTCATCAATAGCCAGGCAGTGGCTGAGTGATTCTTCGATCTTGTTGACGATTTCCTTGCGGTTGCCCCGGGCGCGTTTGACCGCCTGGTTAATCCGTGCGGAACGCATCGGGTGCATCGCCTTGAAGCCGAGGTCTTCGAATTCTATGCGGATGGCGTGCATGCCCAGCCGGTTGGCAATGGGCGCATAGATTTCCAGGGTTTCCTTGGCAATTCGCCGACGCTTTTCGCCGGACAGGACTTCCAGCGTGCGCATGTTGTGCAGGCGGTCAGCCAGCTTGACCAGGATCACGCGAATGTCGCGGGCCATGGCCATGGCCATTTTCTGGAAGTTTTCGGCCTGGGCTTCGGCTTTGGTCTCGAAGTTCATCTGGGTCAGTTTGCTGACCCCGTCGACCAGTTCGGCCACGGTTTCGCCGAACTGCGCTTGCAGCGCTTCCTTGGCAATACCGGTGTCTTCGATCACGTCATGCAGCATCGCAGCCATCAGGCTCTGATGGTCCATGTGCATTTCGGCAAGAATATTCGCAACCGCGAGTGGGTGCGTGACGTACGCCTCGCCGCTACGGCGGCGTTGGCCATCGTGGGCTTGTTCGGCGTAGAAGTACGCTCGGCGGACCAGGTTGACCTGGTCCTTGCCGAGGTAGGTCGATAAGCGATCGGCGAGGGCGTCTATGCTCGGCATGATGAATCCTGCCGTTCGCTGTGACCCCGCGCCGTGCTACGTCGACCAGGCATGGCTTAGACGGCCTCGTTGGACTCGTCCTCGAACGCTGCGAACAGCGGTTCGTCTTCGACGATTTCAGCATTGGCGATGAACTCGTAGCTCATCAGGCCTTCAGCGATTTCACGCAAGGCTACAACGGTAGGCTTGTCGTTTTCCCACTGGACCAGTGGCTCTTTGCCGCCGGTGGCCAGTTGACGGGCACGCTTGGTAGACAGCATGACCAGCTCAAAGCGGTTTTCCACGTGGTTTAGGCAATCTTCAACGGTTACGCGGGCCATGGTATTCCTCGGAGCGAATGCAATATGCGCGCTGCCCGGTTGGGCGAGCGGACTCAACAGTTTAAAAAATCACCAGCGTTTAGGGAAGCGCTGATTTTTTGACCAAGCCCTTCAACGCGCTGCAAGTGCCAATGTAAAGCCCTTGCAGCGGTTTTGGGAAGCGCCGTTTAGCCGAGCAATTCAGCCAAAAGTTTTCCGTTACGCTGCTGCTGACGCTTCTGATGCAGCTGATTGGCACGGAAAATCGCCTGCAAATCCTTCAGTGCGTGGGCGAAATCGTCGTTGATGATCAGGTAGTCGTAATCGACGTAGTGGCTCATTTCGCTGACGGCTTCGCGCATTCGGCCTTCGATGATCTCGTCGCTGTCCTGGCCGCGATTGGTCAGGCGCTGGTGCAAGGCCTGCAGCGACGGCGGCAGAATGAAGATCGAACGGGCCTGGGGCATCAACTTGCGCACTTGCTCTGCACCCTGCCAGTCGATTTCCAGAATCAGGTCGTGGCCTTCGTCCAGGGTCTGCTGCAGGTGGCTTTGCGAAGTGCCGTAGAGATTGCCGAACACTTCGGCGCGCTCGAGGAAATCCCCGTGTTCGATCATCTTCACGAACTCTTCGCGCGACACGAAGTTGTAGTTCACACCGTTCACTTCACCGGGGCGCATGGCCCGGGTGGTGTGGGAAACGGAGACGCGGATCTCCTGATTAGCGTCGGTCAGGGCCTTGACCAGGCTGCTCTTGCCCGCGCCCGAAGGTGCGGAAATGATGTACAGGGTGCCAGTGCTGTGGGTCATGTGGGGTTTGCCTTACTCAATATTCTGCACTTGTTCGCGCATCTGCTCGATCAACACCTTGAGGTTGACCGCCGCCTGGGTGCTGCGCGGGTCGAAGGCTTTGGAGCCCAGTGTGTTGGCTTCGCGGTTGAGCTCCTGCATCAGGAAGTCGAGGCGCCGACCGGCAGCGCCACCGGATTTGAGTACCCGGCGAACTTCGATGATGTGAGTGCTCAGGCGATCCAGTTCTTCGGCGACGTCGCTCTTTTGCGCGAGCATGACCATTTCCTGCTCCAGCCGCTGCGGGTCCATCTCGGCCTTCATGTCGGCAAAGCGGTCGAGCACTTTCTGGCGCTGGGTGGCGAGCATCTGCGGGACCCGTTCACGCAGGGTCACCACGTCTTCTTCAATGGAGGTCAGGCGATCATTGATCAACCGTGCCAGCTCCGCGCCTTCGCGCTCGCGGCCGGCCTTGAGTTCTTTCAGACCTTCGTTGAACAGCGCCAGTGCTTCGGCATTCAAGGCTTGCGGGTCGGTCGCATCGCCCACCAGCACGCCGGGCCAGGCCAGGACTTCCAGCGGGTTCAGTGCGGCGGGATTCTTGATCAGGCCGGCGATGGTCTCGGCGGCGGCGACCAATTGCGCGGCGCGCTCGCGGTCCACTTGCAGTGGTTTGTCGGTGTTTTCTTCGGTGAAGCGCAAGGTGCATTCGAGCTTGCCCCGGGAGATTCCCTGGCGCAGGGCTTCGCGGACCGCGCCTTCGAGGTCGCGAAAGGACTCCGGCAGACGCAAGTGCGGCTCCAGGTAGCGGCTGTTGACCGAGCGCAGTTCCCAGCTCAGGGTGCCTTGGGCGCCGGCTTTTTCGACGCGGGCGAAGGCGGTCATGCTGTGCACCATGGAGGTACCTCGCAATGCAGGTTCATGCGTTACCAAAGGTTTCGCAGGCCTGATCTATATGAATTTAAGCCGAGAGGCAGCAAAGGCGCAGGATTGTAGCGCAGTGGGGCGAATGCGCCCAAACACACGGTGTGACAAAGGGCTGCAGGCCGTCGGTAAAGCGCTATTCAGGGCCTTCAGTCGTCGGGGGATTTTTTTAGAAGTGCCCACTCACGGCCCTGCGGCTCTATAATGCTCCGCAGTTTTCCGTCCCCCGTACAGGTACTCCCTATGAAACGTCCAAGTGGTCGCGCTGCCGATCAGCTCCGCTCGATCCGCATTACCCGCAACTACACCAAACACGCCGAGGGATCTGTACTGGTCGAGTTCGGTGATACCAAAGTCATCTGCACCGTCAGCGTCGAGAACGGCGTGCCGCGGTTCCTCAAAGGTCAGGGCCAAGGCTGGTTGACCGCTGAATACGGCATGCTGCCGCGCGCCACTGGCGAGCGTAACCAGCGTGAAGCGAGCCGCGGCAAGCAAGGCGGCCGTACCCTGGAAATCCAGCGTCTGATCGGCCGTTCCCTGCGTGCTTCGCTGGACATGTCCAAGCTGGGCGACGTCACCTTGTACGTCGACTGCGACGTGATCCAGGCTGACGGCGGCACCCGCACTGCGTCCATCACCGGTGCGATGGTTGCACTGGTCGACGCGTTGAAAGTGATCAAGAAGCGCGGCGGCCTGAAAGGCGGCGACCCGTTGAAGCAAATGATCGCTGCCGTTTCTGTGGGCATGTATCAGGGCGAGCCTGTGCTCGACCTCGACTACCTGGAAGACTCGGCTGCCGAGACGGACCTGAACGTGGTGATGACCAGCACTGGCGGCTTCATCGAAGTTCAGGGCACTGCCGAAGGCGCACCGTTCCAGCCTGAAGAGCTGAACGCTATGCTGGAACTGGCGAAGAAAGGCATGACCGAAATCTTCGAGCTGCAAAAGGCTGCACTGGCCGACTGATCGGACCGCTCCAGGCAAGGAGGACGTTATGAGTGACGAGCAACAGCTACTTCCCACCCCGAGCAAAGAGGTTCGGCAGTGGGCGATGTTTTGTCACCTGTCCGCCTTGCTGGGGATCTGGATTCCGTTCGGTACGTTGATCGGTCCGCTGATTCTCTGGCAGATGAAGCGCGAGATGGACCCGTTCATCGATGCGCAGGGCAAGGAGGCGCTGAACTTTCAGATCACCGTCGCCATTGCTTCCGCCATCTGCTTCCTGCTGATGGTGGTGATCGTCGGGTTCTTCCTGTTCGGTCTGTTGGCGATCGGTGCGCTGGTGCTGACCATCATCGGTGGCGTGAAGGCCAATGAAGGGCTGCCTTACCGGTATCCGTTCACGTGGCGGTTGATCAGATAAATCGTTGCGCACAAAAAAGCCGACACTGATGTCGGCTTTTTTGTGTGTGCGAAAAGACGCTTTAGATGGTCAGCGTCCAGTCGTAGTCCACGATCAGCGGCGCGTGCTGCGAGAACCGTGGCTGGCGAGGCAAGCGCGCGCTACGTACGAAGCGGCGCAGACCCGGCGTCAGCAACTGATAGTCGAAACGCCAACCGAGGTTGAGCATTTCAGCCTGTTCGTTATCCGGCCACCAGCTGTACTGGTCACCTTCACGGCTGACTTCACGCAGGGCGTCAACATAGCCCATGTTGCCGACAATCTCGTCCATCCAGGCACGCTCAGGTGCCAGGAATCCCGGGGATTGCTGGCTGTCGCGCCAGTTCTTGATATCCAGCTTCTGTTGCGCCACGTACAGCGAGCCACAGTAAATGTACTCGCGACGTTTGCGTCGCTGTTTATCCAGATAACGGGCGAAATCGTCCATTAGCTTGAACTTCTGGTTCAAGTCTTCATCGCCGTTCTGCCCCGAAGGGAGCAGCAAGGTCGCGATGCTGACCTTGTCGAAATCGGCTTGCAGGTAGCGCCCGTAGCGGTCGGCCGTCTCGAACCCGAGACCGCTGATGACTGCCTTCGGTTGCAGCCGCGAATACAAAGCCACGCCACCTTGGGCGGGAACTTCGGCTTCGCAGGCATAAAGGAAGTAGCCATCCAGTTGGAAGGCTGGATCGTCCAGTTCAAAGGCGGAGGCGCGGGTGTCCTGCAGGCAGATGACGTCGGCATTCTGTGCTTGCAGCCAACTGAGCAAACCTCGCTCCACTGCAGCCTGAATACCATTGACGTTCACACTGATGATCCGCATAAATGGCCCCAAAAATCGCGTGCGTGTATGATACACGGCGTCAACCTAATTAGCTAAATCCGTGGTATTTGGGGTTTTTTTCATGCAAGCGTATCAGCGCGATTTCATTCGTTTTGCCATCGATCGCGGCGTTTTGCGCTTCGGCGAGTTCACCCTGAAGTCCGGGCGCACCAGTCCTTACTTCTTCAATGCCGGCCTGTTCAACTCGGGATCGGCCCTTGCGCAGCTGGGTCGTTTCTACGCGGCAGCCATCGTCGAGAGCGGTATTTCGTTCGACGTACTCTTCGGCCCGGCCTACAAAGGCATCCCGCTGGCGGCCACCACCGCTGTCGCGTTGGCCGAGCATCATGACCGTGATCTGCCATGGTGCTTCAACCGCAAGGAGGCCAAGGCCCACGGCGAAGGCGGCAGTCTGGTCGGCGCACCATTGACCGGCGACGTGCTGATCATCGACGACGTCATCACCGCAGGCACTGCAATCCGCGAGGTGATGCAGATCATCGCTTCCCAGGACGGCGCCAAGGCTGCGGGCGTACTCATCGCCCTGAACCGTCAGGAGCGTGGCAACGGCGAGTTGTCGGCAATCCAGGAAGTGGAGCGTGACTTCGGCATTCCGGTGATCAGCATTGTTTCGTTGAACCAGGTGCTGGAATTCCTGGCGGACGACCCCCAGCTCAAGCAGCATTTGCCAGCGGTTGAAGCCTATCGGGCTCAGTTCGGCGTCTAACAAAAAGGCCCTGTGAAAACAGGGCCTTTTTTGTTTTGGGGCCCTATTCAGGCTCCAATGTCGCCACTACTTGGTCGGATAAGGGTCGCGAACAGCATCGCCGCGTCCCGACAGAATGTTCCAGCCATTGAGCGAGTGAGTGCTCGGCTCGTAGTTCGGGCAGGGTGGAAGCGACGTCTTCGACTGGTTGGAATATGTGTGGCCGCAATCTGCGCAGGCATAGCTGCCTGCGGAAACGTCACTGCCGTAGGGAACGTGTTTTTTCTGCATAGGGAAGATCTCCTGTGGATACAGAGAAGATCCTAGGCGGATTGTTTTCTACGCGATGTCGGACGTTTCGCTGAGTCAGGTAAGGCATTTCCTTCGCGCATAAAAAGATCGCAGACTTCGTCAGCTCCTACGGAATATTCGTACATCCGTGGGTGCTGACGAAGGTTGCGATCTTTTGACGTTCTGGAATCAGTGACGCTTGCGATTGCTGATCAAGGTGCCCACACCCGTATCGGTGAAAATCTCCAGCAAAATCGCATTCGGCACCCGACCATCAATGATCAACGAACTGCCCACACCCCCCTGAACCGCTTCCAGCGCACAACGGATCTTAGGCAGCATGCCGCCGTAGATCGTGCCGTCGGCGATCAAGTCGTCGACCTGTTGGGTGGTCAGGCCGGTCAGGACCGTGCCTTGCTTGTCCATCAGGCCGGCGATGTTGGTCAGCAGCATCAGCTTTTCAGCTTTCAGCGCTTCGGCGACTTTACCGGCCACCAGGTCGGCGTTGATGTTGTACGACTCGCCGTTGGCACCGACGCCGATTGGTGCGATCACCGGAATGAAATCGCCTTTGACCAGCAAGTTCAGCAGGTCGGTGTTGATGCCGACTACTTCTCCGACCTGGCCGATGTCGATGATTTCCGGTTGGGTCATCTCCGGCGTCTGGCGGGTCACGGTGAGCTTCTTCGCACGAATCAGCTCGGCGTCTTTACCGGTCAGGCCGATGGCGCTGCCGCCATGACGGTTAATCAGGTTGACGATGTCCTTGTTCACCTGGCCGCCGAGGACCATTTCCACCACGTCCATGGTTTGCGCATCAGTCACGCGCATGCCATCGATGAAGTGGCTCTCGATCGACAGACGCTTGAGCAGGTCGCCGATTTGCGGGCCGCCGCCGTGAACCACCACCGGGTTAATGCCGACAGCTTTCATCAGCACGATGTCGCGGGCGAAACCGGTTTTCAGCTCCTCGCTTTCCATCGCGTTGCCGCCGTATTTGATCACCAGCGTCTTGCCGACATAGCGGCGAATGTAAGGCAGCGCTTCGGACAGGACCTTGGCGGTGTTGGCGGCGGCTTCGCGTTCGAGGGTCATTCAGGGCTCCGGCACTTCAAATAAGGGCGCTTCAGAAGGTCAAAACGGTAGTTGGAGATCAGGTGCAACGCGCTTCAGTTGGACGTGGAAAACATCCTTGATGCGCTGCAATTCAGCCTCGTCATCGGCCTCGAAGCGCAGCACCAGCACCGGTGTGGTGTTGGACGCGCGCACCAGGCCCCAGCCTTTGGCGTAGTCGACTCGCACGCCGTCAATGGTGGTCAGGTTGGCGCCTTCGCCCCATTTCGCGTCATGCAGTGCATCAATGATGCTGAATTTGCTCTCTTCGGTCACATGGATATTGATTTCCGGCGTAGAAATATCGTTCGGAAAGGTCGCAAACAGCTCTTCCGCAGTGGATTTTTCTTTGCTGAGGATCTCCAGCAGACGCGCTGCGCTGTAAATGCCGTCGTCGAAACCGAACCAGCGTTCCTTGAAGAAGATGTGCCCGCTCATTTCGCCGGCCAACAGGGCGCCAGTTTGTTTCATTTTCTTTTTGATCAACGAGTGGCCAGTCTTCCACATGAGCGGACGGCCGCCGTATTCCTTGATCAGCGGCGTCAGGCGACGGGTGCATTTGACGTCGAAGATGATCTCCGCGTCAGCGTTGCGCGCCAACACGTCACGGGCGAACAGCATCAGCAGGCGGTCCGGGAAGACGATGCTGCCGGTGTTCGTCACCACGCCGACGCGGTCGCCATCGCCGTCGAAAGCCAGGCCGAGGTCAGCGTTGGTTTCCTTGACCTTGGCGATCAGGTCCACGAGGTTTTCAGGCTTGCCCGGATCCGGATGGTGGTTCGGGAAGTTGCCGTCGACATCGCAGAACAGCGGGATGACTTCGCAGTTCAGGGCTTCGATCAGTTGCGGGGCGATCACGCCGGCGGCGCCGTTACCGCAGTCGACCACGACTTTCAGACGGCGAGCCAGTTTGATGTCCTGGACGATTTCGGTGTTGTAGCGGTCGAGGATTTCGACCTGGGTGATGCTGCCCTTGCCGGTGCTCAGGTTGTTGGTCTTGAGGCGTTCGTGCAGGGCCTGGATCTGTTCGTTGGCCAGGGTGTCGCCAGCGATGACGATCTTGAAGCCGTTGTAGTTCGACGGGTTGTGGCTGCCGGTGAGCATCACGCCGGATTTGCCTTCCAGCACGTTGGCGGCGTAGTACAGCGCAGGTGTTGGCACCAGGCCGACGTCGCTGACGTGGCAACCGCTGTCGGCGAGGCCTTTGATCAGTTGCTCCACCAGTTCCGGGCCGGACAAGCGACCGTCACGGCCAACGGATACATTCGGTTCGTCCTGGGCCAGGCTCTGGGAGCCGATGGCGCGACCTAGCCAATAAGCGGTTTCAGCGTTCAAAAATTCCGGGACGGTGCCGCGAATGTCGTAGGCGCGGAAGATGCTGTCGGGGAACTTGGGTGCGACTTGGGCTGGGCTGCTCATTACTGGAAATGCTCCATCTCGAAGGGTGGCTGGACCTGCTGCGAAGAACTCGTCGGCAGGTTCAAACTGAAGGGTATGACGGCGTTTTCCACTGAGAGTTCGTGGTGTGCAAAGGCCATGCCCCCAACATTAGCTAGCGATTGGCCGGCCAATGCCTTGATTTTGGGCGGTAAACCTTCCAGATGAGGCTAGTGCAATTTTCGTCCTGGAATGCAAAAAAAACTGGCGTCAGGCCGGGCAGGCTGCCCAGCCTGCGACCCTGTGATCAATGGCTGCCGGAATGCCCGAAACCACCAGCGCCGCGCTCGGTTTCAACGAACTCTTCGACCATCTCGAAGTGCGCTTGAACGACCGGCACCAAAACCAGCTGGGCCAAACGCTCGCCCACCACCATGTTGAAGTCGGTCTGGCCACGGTTCCAGCACGACACCATCAGCGGACCCTGGTAATCGGAGTCGATCAGGCCGACCAGGTTGCCCAGCACGATGCCGTGCTTATGGCCCAGGCCGGAGCGCGGCAGGATCAGCGCCGCCAAACCCGGATCGCCGATGTACACCGACAGGCCGGTAGGGATCAGCAGGGTTTCGCCCGGCTTGATGACGGTGTCTTTTTCCAGCATGGCGCGCAGGTCGAGGCCGGCGGAGCCTGGCGTGGCGTACTGCGGCAGCGGGAAATCGGTACCGATGCGAGGGTCGAGGATCTTGGCTTGCAAAGCGTGCATGTAAATTAAACCTGGTTCAGACGTTCGGCGATAAAAGTGATCAGCTGGCGGGCAATCTTGCTCTTGCTGGTCTGGGCGAAAAGTGTGGCGTGTAGCTGGCGGTCGATCACGCTGCAGGCGTTTTCTTCGCTGTTGAAGCCGATACTCGGGTTGGCGACGTCGTTGGCGACGATCAAATCGAGGTTCTTGTCTTTCAACTTGCGTGCAGCGTAGTCGAGCAGGTGTTCGGTTTCAGCGGCAAAACCGACACTGAACGGACGGTCAGGGCGCGTGGCGATGGTGGCCAGAATGTCTGGGTTGCGCACCATCTGTAGCAACAAGCCGTCGCCGTTCGCAGGGTCTTTCTTGAGTTTCTGTGGGGCGACGACTTCCGGGCGGTAGTCCGCGACCGCTGCCGAAGCGATAAACAGGTCGCAAGGGATCGCGGCTTCACAGGCGGCGAGCATGTCGCGAGCGCTGACCACGTCGATGCGGGTGACGCGATCTGGCGTTGGCAGGTGCACTGGGCCGGTGATCAGCGTCACACGGGCGCCGGCTTCCACCGCGGCTTCGGCCAGGGCAAAGCCCATTTTTCCGGAGCTGTGGTTGGTGATGTAGCGCACCGGGTCGATGTTTTCCTGGGTCGGCCCGGCGGTGATCAGCACGTGTTTGCCGGTCAGCGCCTGGCGCTGGAAGCAGTCCGCTGCGCACTGCGCGAGGTCGGTGGCTTCGAGCATGCGGCCCATGCCGACGTCGCCACAGGCCTGGCTGCCGGAGGCCGGGCCGAAGACTTTCAGGTGGCGGCTTTCGAGCAGTTGCAGGTTGGCCTGGGTCGCTGGATCGCGCCACATGGCCTGGTTCATCGCCGGGGCAACGGCGACCACGGCGTCGGTGGCCAGAACCAGCGTGGTCAGCAGGTCGTCGGCAATGCCTTGTGCCAGACGGGCGATCAGGTCCGCTGTAGCGGGGGCGATCAGCACCAGGTCGGCCCACTTGGCCAGCTCGATGTGGCCCATCGCAGCTTCGGCCGCCGGGTCCAGCAGGTCGAGGTGGACCGGGTGCCCTGACAAGGCCTGCATGGTCAACGGGGTGATGAACTCGCTGCCGCCACGGGTCATGACCACGCGCACTTCGGCGCCCTGGTCGATCAGGCGGCGAACCAGGTCGGCGCTCTTGTAGGCAGCGATACCGCCGCCGACGCCCAGAACGATGCGTTTCCGATACAGCCGCTGCATAGGTCTGCCTTTCAATTCGATGGTGACTGCATGGCGATACCCCCTCCCCAGGGATGAAATCGCCAGCAAAAAAGATGGGCTACGATATCACAGCGACCGCTACGGAACAGCGGCGCCCACACGACAGGGAGGTGCTATGAGTATTCGTGATTGGCCGGCGGCTGAGCGCCCGCGGGAGAGGTTACTTGAGTTGGGCTCTGGGAGTCTTTCGGGCGCCGAACTGCTGGCGATTTTTTTACGAACCGGCGTGTCGGGTAAAAGCGCGGTAGATCTGGCGCGACACCTGTTGAATCAGTTTGGCAGCCTGCGCGCACTGCTCGAGGCCGATCAGGAAGCATTCAGCAGGCAATTGGGGCTCGGACCCGCGAAATTCGCTCAGTTGCAAGCGGTCCAGGAAATGGGCAGACGGCATTTAGCCGAACGTGCGCGCCAAAAATCGGCATTGGAAAATCCGCAGGCGGTTCGTGATTACCTGAAGTCGATGCTGCGCCATGAGCCTCACGAGGTGTTCGGGTGTCTGTTTTTGGATTCCAAGCATCAAGTGCTGGCCTTTGAAGCGTTGTTTCGCGGCTCAATCGACAGCACGAGTGTCCATCCAAGACAGGTGGTCAAGCGTGCACTTGCCCACAACGCTGCAGCGTTGATCCTCTGCCACAACCATCCGTCGGGCAACACCAACCCCAGTCAAGCCGACCGCACGCTGACCAAGCGCCTGCAAGAGGCGCTGGACCTGATCGATGTGCGGGTACTCGACCATTTCATCATAGGCGATGGCGATCCGCTGTCGATGGCTGAGTATGGGTGGATGTAAAGGGTAAATACGATGCCCACAGGGGTTTGTGGTGTGGCTATTACTTAAGGCTGACTTTCGAGTAATCCTGACGACCAAACGGGCTCACCGAGTAACCCTCGACTTCCTTGCGCATCAGTGCGAATGCGGTCGGGTGGGCCAGCGGCAACCACAGCGCTTGCTGCTGGATCTGCGCCTGAGCCTGTTCGTAGAGCTTGGTACGCACACCTTGCTCGCCGGTGGTCTTGCCGGCGCTAATCAACTTGTCCAGGTCCTGGTTGCAGTAGCGGGCGAAGTTGGTGCCGGACTTGACTGCGGCGCAGGAAAACTGCGGTGTGAGGAAGTTGTCCGGGTCACCGTTGTCGCCGGCCCAGCCCATGAACAGCAGGTCATGTTCACCGGCCTTGGCGCGGCGAATCAGTTCGCCCCATTCGATCACTCGAATCTCGGCCTGAATACCGATCTCCGCGAGGTCGGATTGGAGCATTTGAGCGCTGAGGCTTGGGTTCGGGTTGAGCAGGCTGCCGGAAGGTCGGGTCCAGATGGTGGTCTGGAAACCGTCCTTGAGCCCGGCCTTGGCCATCAATGCCCGAGCCTTTTCGACGTCATGCGGGTAGCCCGGCAAGCCTCTGGCGTAGCTCCAGGTGTTAGGCGGGTAGGGGCCATTGGCGGGTTCGGCGGTGTCTTCGAATACGGCCTTGACGTAGTTGGCCTTGTCGAACGCGAGGTTGATCGCCTGGCGCACTTCAGGCTTGTCCAGCGGCGGATGCTGGCTGTTGATGCCGACGAACGCCGTCATGAAGGCGTCGGTCTTTTCGACTTGCAGCGTCGGTTCTTTCAGTGCCGCCTGTACGTCCAGAGGCTTGGGCGACAGGGCGATCTGGCACTCGTTGCGGCGCAATTTCTGCAACCGTACGTTGGCGTCCGGGGTGATGGCGAAGATCAAGGGGTCCACCGACGGCTTGCCGCGGAAGTAATCCGGGTTGGCCTTGTAGCGAATCGAGGCATCTTTCTGGAAGCGCGTGAAGATGAAAGGACCGCTGCCGATCGGCTGGCTGTTGAGCTTCTCCGGCGTGCCGGCCTTCATCAGTTTGTCGGCGTACTCGGCCGAGTAAATCGAGGCGAAGCCCATGCTCAACGTCGCGAGGAAGGTCGAGTCCGGGTGGTCGAGGGTGAAGCGCACGGTCAGCGGGTCCAGGGCGTCGATCTTCTTGATCAGTGCGGGCAACTGCATCGACTGGGCGTGTGGAAAGCCGCTCTGGGCGACTTTGTGCCATGGGTTTGCCGGGTCGAGCATGCGGTCGAAGCTGAACTTCACGTCTTCGGCGGTCAGTTCGCGTGTCGGGCTGAAGTACTCGGTGCGGTGGAACTTCACCTGCGGATGCAACTTGAAGACGTAGGTCAGACCGTCTGGCGTGACTTCCCAGCTGTCCGCGAGGCCGGCGACCACTTTGCCACTATCGGTATCGAAGTCCACCAGACGGTTCATCAGCACGTCGGCCGAGGCATTGGTGGTGGTCAGCGAGTTGTATTGCACCACGTCGAACCCTTCGGGGCTTGCCTCAGTGCAGACGCTCAGCGCGGCGGCATGGGCCATTGGGCTCAGCAGAAGAGGGGCGAGCAACAGCGGTAGGGCAGCGAGGCGCATGGTCGGATTCCTTTACAGATCGAAGGCCCATCTGCAAGTGCAGTCTGGAAAAGGCTTACCCTAGTGGGCTCTTTTGCAAATGACTATCCCCTTTTTCATTTTAAGGGGACTATAGGCGATTGTTTTCCGTGAGTGCGGGCTGAGAAAAATCCTGGATTGGCGTGTTGGCCGATTCTCTGCGACGAGCGGTCTCTATCGACGAGAGCCTTTATCCAAGGCGCTCGAAGCCAGAAAAGTGGGGTTTTTATCAACTCAACGCACACGGAATGTTGTTGCTCTCTAGTCTTTCTGGTATAAAACAGCGCTCTTTTCTAGGGGCCCGGTTCCTTCACTTGTAGGTGTAGCCGGTAAGACCTCTAAAGAAACGCGGCGCCTGGCGCCAAATGACTGAGAGATTAAGCGGCCAACCCATGCCGGGTTGGGCATGTGGTTTTAGAGGGCTGAGGCATGTCGAGAGTCTGTCAAGTTACCGGTAAGGGTCCGGTGACTGGGAATAACATTTCCCACGCAAACAACAAAACCCGTCGTCGTTTCCTGCCGAACCTGCAGCATCACCGCTTCTGGGTTGAAGAAGAGAAACGTTTTGTGCGTCTGCGCGTATCTGCCAAAGGCATGCGTATCATCGACAAGCGTGGCATCACTGTCGTGCTGGCCGAAATCCGCAAAGCTGGCAAGATCTAAGGGAGATAATCATGCGTGAATTGATTCGTTTGATCTCGAGCGCCGGTACTGGTCACTTCTACACTACCGACAAGAACAAGCGCACTACTCCGGACAAAATCGAGATCAAGAAATTTGATCCGGTTGTTCGCAAGCACGTGATCTACAAAGAAGGCAAAATCAAGTAATTGATTTTTCCGACTTACGAAAAAGGCCCGTATCGCGAGATACGGGCCTTTTTTGTGGCTTGAAGAAAGGCTTCAGGCCTTCTGTTCAAACGCCACATAGATTTTGCGGCACGGCTCCAGCACTTCCCAGGTGCCGCGGAACCCGGCCGGGATCACGAAGCGATCACCCGCACGAAGGGTCTTGCCATTGCCTTCGTTGTCGCGCAGCACTGAAACGCCCTGAATGATTTCGCAGTATTCATGCTCGGTGAAGTTCACATGCCACTGGCCAACAGCGCCTTCCCAAACCCCCGCGTTCAACTGGCCGCAGGGGCTGTTGTAGTGGTTGTAAACCACTTGTTCGGGGTCACCTTTCAGGATCTTGGCCTGGTCCGGTCTATAGCGCTCAGGCTCAGTGGCGGCCTGGCTGAAGTCGACGATGTCCTGGATGCTCATTCTTATAATCCCCCGTGATTGCGGCGCAAGTGACTGGAAAGCCCAAAGTCTATGTTTATTAAAATGAACACCGCAAGGCCGTTTGCCGACCTTGTGTCAAATATATTGAAACAACCCCGGCCACTGGTTTAGGGTGGCGTTTGCCTTGGGCCGAAAAAGCAGGCTGGCCGGGCAGAATTCCTGAGGGCGTCCACGAAGAACGCGGCGCGCTCGTATTCAACAAGAGGAGGACACTCATATGACCACCCTGACTCGTGCCGATTGGGAACAACGGGCTCGCGATCTGAAGATCGAAGGCCGCGCCTACATCAATGGCGAATACACCGATGCTGTCTCCGCCGAGACCTTCGAGTGCATCAGCCCGGTCGATGGCCGTCTGCTGGGCAAGATTGCCAGCTGTGACGCCGCCGATGCCCAGCGCGCTGTTGAAAATGCCCGCGCCACCTTCAATTCCGGCGTCTGGTCGCGCCTGGCGCCGACCAAACGCAAAGCCACCATGATTCGTTTCGCTGGCCTGCTGAAACAGCACGCCGAAGAGCTGGCCCTGCTTGAAACCCTGGACATGGGCAAGCCGATCAGCGATTCCCTGTACATCGACGTTCCAGGCGCGGCGCAGGCCCTGAGCTGGAGCGGTGAAGCCATCGACAAGATCTACGACGAAGTGGCCGCGACCCCGCACGATCAGTTGGGTCTGGTCACTCGCGAGCCGGTCGGCGTTGTCAGCGCCATCGTGCCGTGGAATTTCCCGCTGATGATGGCCTGCTGGAAACTCGGTCCGGCGCTGTCCACCGGTAACTCGGTGATCCTCAAACCGTCCGAAAAATCGCCGCTGACGGCTATCCGCATTGCTGCGCTGGCCGTCGAGGCCGGTATCCCGAAAGGCGTGCTGAACGTCCTGCCAGGTTACGGTCACACCGTCGGCAAGGCCCTGGCCCTGCACAACGACGTGGACACCCTGGTGTTCACCGGTTCGACCAAGATCGCCAAGCAATTGCTGATCTACTCCGGCGAATCGAACATGAAACGCGTCTGGCTCGAAGCCGGCGGCAAGAGCCCGAACATCGTGTTCGCCGATGCTCCGGACCTGCAAGCTGCCGCTGAATCGGCTGCTGGTGCCATCGCCTTCAACCAGGGCGAAGTCTGCACCGCCGGCTCGCGTCTGCTGGTGGAGCGTTCGATCAAGGATAAATTCCTGCCACTGGTGATTGAGGCCCTCAAAACCTGGAAACCGGGCAACCCGCTGGACCCGGCGACCAATGTCGGCGCGCTGGTGGATACGCAGCAGATGAACACCGTGCTGTCCTATATCGAATCCGGCCACGCCGACGGCGCCAAACTGGTGGCGGGCGGCAAGCGCATTCTTCAGGAAACCGGCGGCACCTACGTTGAGCCGACGATTTTCGACGGCGTCAGCAATGCGATGAAAATCGCTCAGGAAGAAATCTTCGGCCCGGTGCTGTCGGTGATCACTTTCGATACCGCCGAAGAAGCCATCCAGATCGCCAACGACACGCCTTATGGTTTGGCTGCAGCGGTGTGGACCAAGGATATTTCCAAGGCCCACCTGACCGCCAAAGCGCTGCGCGCCGGTAGCGTGTGGGTCAACCAATACGACGGCGGCGACATGACGGCCCCGTTCGGTGGCTTCAAGCAGTCCGGCAACGGTCGCGACAAGTCGCTGCACGCGTTCGACAAGTACACCGAGCTGAAGGCGACCTGGATCAAGTTGTAAGCTCAATACAACGCAGATCCCTTGTGGGAGCGAGCTTGCTCGCGATAGCGGTATGACAGTCGACGTCAATGTTGAATGTTGCTCCGTCATCGCGAGCAAGCTCGCTCCCACATTGCTTTGTGCGGCGGTTAAAAAATAACAATCCACAGGAGCGTGGAACATGCGTTGGGCGACTTATTTCGCCGTGTTGGCGTCTGTCTTGAGTGTCGGCCTGGCCCTGGGCGTCAGCATGCCGCTGGTGTCGTTTCGCCTGGAAAGCTGGGGTTACGACTCCTTCGCCATCGGCGTGATGGCGGCGATGCCCGCCATGGGCGTATTGCTGGGGGCCAAGATCTCCAGCCATCTGGCCGCGCGTCTGGGCACGGCCAACCTGATGCGCCTGTGCTTGTGGGCCGGGGCGTTGTCCATCGGTTTGCTGGCGCTGTTGCCGAGCTATCCGATTTGGCTGGTATTGCGGCTGATGATCGGGGTGATCCTGACGCTGGTCTTCATCCTCGGTGAAAGCTGGATCAACCAACTGGTGGTCGAGCAATGGCGCGGGCGATTGGTGGCGCTGTATGGCAGCAGTTATGCACTGAGTCAGCTGGCCGGACCGTTGCTGCTGGGCGTGGTGGGCACCGAACACGATTACGGATTCTGGGTCGGCGTCGGTTTGCTGACGGCGGCACCTTTCCTGCTGCTGGGCCGCAGCGGCGCGCCCTCCAGCGAAGCCAGCAGCGTGACCTTCGGTGACTTACTGACCTTCTGCCGTGGCCTGCCGGCGATTGCCTGGGCGGTGTCGCTGTTCGCGGCGTTCGAAGCGATGATCCTGACCTTGTTGCCGGTCTATTGCCTGCGTCAGGGCTTCACGACGGAAATTGCGCTGGCGATGGTCAGCACGGTGGTGGTCGGTGACGCCTTGCTGCAATTGCCGATTGGCGCGCTGGCTGATCGCTTGTCACGACGCACGTTGTTCACCGGGTGTGCGGTGGTCCTGCTGATATCGAGCCTGGCCATCCCGTCGTTGATCGACACGTTGCTGATCTGGCCGTTGTGGGTGTTGTTCGGTGCCAGTGCCGGCGGCTTGTTCACCTTGTCACTGATCCTGATCGGCGAGCGCTATCGCGACGATGCACTGGTGCGCGCCAATGCGCATATCGCGCAGCTGTGGGGTATCGGTTGCCTGATCGGACCGTTGGCGGCCGGTGCTGGCAGTCAGTGGATCAGCGGGCATGCGTTGCCTCTGTTGATGGCGGCAGGCGCGCTGGGGTTGGTAATTCTGCTGTCGCGCCAAGGCGCGTTTGGCGCGGTGACCGAACCGGCCTAGAGCATCCGTTCCAGGCCGACGGTGGTGCTCATCCACGCATTGAAGCGCCGCCACCAGCTTCCGGGTTCCTTGGTCAGAGTGTGCAGTTTGCCGTCATCTTCAGTGACCCAGACAATCTGGCCATTCTCAATCTTGGGCTGATAACTCAGGGGTGGCGCCATGCCCTGCATCGCCAATTCGCGGACGCGCGCGGCGAGTTCCGGGCTGTCTACCAGCACCCCGACTTCGGTATTCCACAGCACCGAGCGCGGGTCGAAGTTGAACGAGCCGATGAAAGACTTCTGCTGGTCGAAGATCATCGCCTTGCTGTGCAGGCTGGAGTCGGAGCCGCGGTAGGACTTGCTGTAGAGCAAATAGGGTCCGTTGCCGCCGCTTTCGCCGGGCTGGCGACGCAATTCGAACAGCTGCACGCCATGCTTCAGCAGAGCCTCGCGATACGGCGCGTAACCGCCATGCACCGCCGGCACGTCAGTGGCTTCCAGTGAGTTGGTCAGCAATTTCACCGACACCCCGGCGTCGGCGCGCCCGGTCAGGTACGCCAGCCCCGGCTGACCGGGTACAAAGTAGGCCGAAACCATGATCAGTTCTTTGCTGACGCCATTGAGCTCGGGCGCCAGCTGCGTGGTCAGCAGCAACTGCGGGTCGGGCTCGCCGTCGGCCAGCACCTTGCTCGGTGCGTCCCACAGCGCCTGGTTCCAGGCCCAGATCAACTCCCGACGCCAGATGTCCAGGCGCGGATGGGTGGTAAAGGTCATCAACTGCTGGTAGAGCGCGTGATTCTGTTTGCGCGTTTCCTCAAGCGATTCCTCCAGTCGGGTCCGGGTGTTTTCCAGGTCCTTGGCCGTCGGTTTGCTTGAGAGGAACTCGTCGATCGGCTTGCTCAGCGCACTGTTCCAGTATTGGTCGAAGCTGTGCCCCAGCTGTTCGGCGACCGGGCCGACGCTGAGCATGTCGATGTCAGTGAAATTCAGGTTGGGTTCGGCATCGAAATACTCGTCCCCCAGATTGCGGCCGCCGACGATGGCCACGCTGTTGTCGGCCAGCCAGAGCTTGTTGTGCATGCGTCGGTGTTGCTGTGAGAGGTTGAGCAACCGTCCCACCGTTCGTGTCACGCCGGTGCTGCGGCCCAGGTGCAAAGGGTTGAACACACGGATCTGGATCTGCGGATGCGCCGCCAGAGTGGCAATAATCCGGTCCAGGCCATCGCTGGTGGTGTCGTCGAGCAGAATGCGCACACGCACCCCGCGATCGGCCGCCTTTAGCAGTTCGTCCACCAGCATCCGTGTGCTGATGCCGTCGTGAACGATGTAGTACTGCAAATCCAGGCTGCTTTGGGCGTTGCGGATCAGCTCGGCGCGGGCGGTGAAGGCCTCGGTGCTATTGGGCAGCAGGCGAAAGCCGGATTGCCCCTCATGGGGCGCGGCCTGAGCCTGGATTGAGCGACCGAATGCCGAACTGGCCGCCGGTAATGCCTGGCTGGGCTCACGGGAGACGTCGAGGCTCGCACAGCCATTGAGCAGCAAGGCGAGCAAAAGAGCGAAGCGCAGGGCCGGACTGACTCTCAAATCGGATCGTCTCAGGTGATTGCAAAGGCCGAAGTATGGCACGTCATTGTGATTCATCGCTTTTGCAGGACGTGAAGTCGCTGGTTGTCGGACAGTTCTCCGTGAGCTTTCAGAAACTACAAAGTCTGTAGATAAAACCGCGTTGATTTGCCATTGCTTCCTACATAAACGTCCTACAAAACCCGGAATGATGACTGGGCATCGGATGCGGTAGCAGGCAGCGGCTTTTTCCGTGCGCTGCCCGTGCGTCCATGTCTCCAGCTATCTCACAGGTAAGTGATTATGAAAAAGTTTTATTGGGTCAGCGTTTTGGCCGCTGCACTGGCGCCTTTGGCGGTGCAGGCAGCCAGCGTTGATCTGACGGTCTCGGGCACGGTCATCCCGACATCGTGCATTCCGGCCTTTGCCGGCGGTAGCAATGTCGATCTGGGTCGAATCTCTTCCGCCACCTTGAGCCCTAACGCGCAAAACAATCTGCCGCCACGGGATATCACCCTGAAGATCGCTTGCGATGCGCCGGCTGCGGTGGAAATCGCCGTCACCGATAACCGTGGTGCCACCAAGGTGCCGGGTCTGACGTTCAATGGCCGGACCAGCGACGCTCTTTACTACGGCTTGGGCAGTACTCAGGGCGTCGGTATCGGTGGTTTCAGTCTGGAGACCGGTCAGCCATCGACCGATGGCAACCTACAGATGTTCCTGGTGCGTTCGCCGGCCAACCCGGTGTGGCGTGTTCCGGTCAGTGGATTGATGTCCAATGCGCCGACCTCCTACTCCTGGGGGCCGAGTGCGGCGGCAGGTCCGGCCGCAGCCCGTCTGCACACATTCCCGATGAGAGTGGCAGCGGCCATTCGCGCCACCTCCGAGCTGCCGCCGACCACCGACGAGTTCCTGCTCGACGGTTCGGTCACCTTTGACATGTATTACCTCTGAACCGACGCAGCCACTGCGTCACTGTGCTCTGAACCTGCCTGATTGACGGGGTTTGCCTGGCGCTAACCTGGGTGACGGCTTACCTGAAAGACCGTCATCGACAGACGTCATTGCATCAACGGTTATCGGCTGGCGCTGTGTTTAACAGCGTCGGTCGATGCCTTCTGGAGACTTTCATGTACCCCTTTAAATCCTACAAGGTGCTCGGCGCCGTCGCAGCTGTGTGCCTGTCGTTCACGAATCCGAGTACGCATGCCGCCGGAATGATCCCCGAGACGCCAGTGGTGATGGTCGACCAGGCGTTGGGCGAGGCAACCCTGAACGTCAGGAACTCCGACGACCAACCGGCGTTGCTGTACAGCTCCATTGAGCATATCGCCGAGGACAATGAGCCTCTGTTGTTGCTGAACCCGCCAGTGGCACGCGTCGAACCGGGTCAGAGCCAGCAAGTGCGGTTTATCCTGCGTAGCGCCAGACCCCTGGAAACCGAACGGCTCAAGCGTGTGGTGCTGGAAGGCATCCAGCCTCGGCAGAATGCGAGTGATGCACACGTCAGCCTGGGGATCCGGCAGAACATCCCGGTCATCCTGCGTCCGGCCAATCTCCCGGTAGAGCGCATGCCCTGGAAACGGTTGGTCTGGACGGGCGCCGGCAATCAAGTGCGGGTCAGCAATCCCAGTCCCTATGTGGTACGGCTGGCCAGGTCAGTGAACCTGATTCCCGGTGGCGCGACGCTGGACCTGGGGCGCACCTATATCCTGCCAGGAGAGGTGCTGAGCCTCAGTGCGCCGTCGATCCTGGCCACCCATGTACGGCTATTTCCCGCGACAACCTATGGGTTTGCCGTCGGCAACTACGATGCGCCGCTGAGTTTGCAGTAGTGAGTCATGGCAGCGGTTGGCGTCTGGCCGGTGGCGTTGCCCTGGTCATGTTGGCGATGGACAACGCCTGGGGTGAGGCACTCACCGAGTTCGACCCGTCAGTGCTCAAGGCGCGTGGCATCGATCCGAAAGTCGCCGAGCACTTTGGTCGCGCGCCACGCTTTTCGGCAGGGCGCAATCGAGTGGCACTGCAGGTCAATGGCGCCCCTTCGGGACACGTCGTGGCGACCTTCGATGCGGACGGGCAGTTGTGCCTCGATTCGAATCTGCTTGATCAGGCCGGGATTGCCGCGCCATCGGGATTGCCCTCGAGCGCTGACAGTGCGCAGTGTTTACGGAGCATCGATGGTCTGACGGGTGTGCAGGTACAGCTCGGCCCGGGCAAGCAACAAGTGCAGCTGTTGGTGCCAACCGACCTGCTGCTCGCATCAGCGCCGCGCCCGCGAACCTGGGCCTCGGGCGGTATGGCCGGGTTGCTCAACTACGACGCGCTGATGCTCACCAGTTCTGCCTCCGGGCAATCCAGCCAGTTTCGCAGTCTTGGCACCGAGTTGGGCTTCAACGCCAGCGATTGGGTGGTGCGCAGTCGGCAAAACTACACCTCGTTTCAGGGCGTAGAGCGTTTTGAAACGCTTTACACCCAGGCCTCGCGTACTTGGGAGCGTTTTCAGGCCAACGTGCAACTGGGCCAGCTCAACATGCGTTCGTCTCTGTTTGCCGGGGAAGCGTTCACCGGCCTCCAGATCCTCCCGGAAACGGCCCTCGCGTCCCAAAATGGCGATGGCCTGGGGGCCGGGACGGCGGTGCAAGGGCTGGCCTATTCGCCGGCGCGGGTCGAGGTGCGCCAGAGTGGCGTGGTGATCTACACCACCCTCGTTCCCAGCGGGCCGTTCACCCTGCGCGACTTGCCGTTGCTCAGCCATCGACTGGACCTTGAGGTCAGCGTCTTCGAAGAGAGCGGCGAACAGCGTGACTTCCGCGTACCGGCGGCTAACGTACGCCCCGTCAGCGTCGGGATGTTGCCGGGCTATGGCATAGCGGCAGGCAAGGTCCGACGGTTTCACGGGGATGAGCGCGATGCGCCGTCATTCTTTGCCGTGAGCAAGGACTGGCAGTGGGGGTCTGCGACTCAGTTAAGTGGCGGGTTGATGGGCGCTGGTCAATATCAATCCTTGGGTTGGGGCGTGCAGCAAGCGCTGACTCGAAGGTCGGTGGTGAGTTTCCAGCAGCTGAGTTCGCGAACGCCACAAAGCGGCCAGGGTCGCGAACTGCAAGCCACGTTCAGCGCGGCATTGGGTCCCGGGTTGTCCGCCAGCCTGACGGCGAGTCAGCGCAGTCAAGGGTTTCAACACCTGGCCGACACCGGACTGGCGTCTGTTGCCGATGACTTCGATAGTCGCTCTGAGCGCCAGTGGGGTGCGTCGTTGAGCCATTCCAACCCACTATGGGGCGCGTTTTCCGGATCGTTGACGCGGTATGCCGTGGGAGGCGGGCAGGACCGTTCGCGCGTCAGCACCTCGTGGTCACGGGCGTTCAGTGGTGCAAACCTATCGTTGAGTGTGCAGCGCGACAGCGGTGACGACGCCCGTGGCACGGGTCTCTATGCCAGCCTCAGTCTGCCCCTTGGGCGCAACCGTAGCCTCAATACCTACGGGCGCCATGATGAGCGAAACGGACTGCGCACTGGCGCCCGTTACACAGAACAGATCAGCGATACCCTGGGCTACAGCCTCGGTGCAGACCGTTCTGACAGTGGTCAGACGGACGTCAACGGGCGCCTGAATGCCCTGCCCCGTTACACCAGCGTTGACCTCGGCTATTCGCGCAGTGGCGTTGGCGCCAGCAGTTACGACCTCACGCTACGCGGCGGCCTGGCGATCCATGAAGAAGGGCTGACGCCGTCACCCTATCCGTTGCGTGACACCTTCGGCCTGCTCAAAGTTGGCGATGCTGCCGGGGTCAAGGTCAGCACGCCCCAAGGCCCGGTCTGGACCGATGGCGGCGGGCGGGCGGTGGCTGCGAGCCTGCCGGCCTACCAGACCAGTCGTATCGAAATCGACACCGTCAGCCTGCCGCGTCACCTGGACGTGCTCAACGGCTATCAAGAAGTCGAAGCCGGACGTGGCGCAGTACCGCGACTGGACTTCAGCGTGAGCTCGGTGCGCCGTTTGATGCTGCATGTGCGTACGGCCGAGGGCGACTGGGTGCCCAAAGGCGCGTCGGTTCATGGCAATCAGGGCGAGTACCTGACCAGCGTGGTGGACGCCGGCCTGGTGTACCTGGCCGATGCGCCTGACGAAGTTCGACTGCAAGTGATGCTGCCTGATAATCGGCCCTGTCATCTTGAACTCGACACGGCCGGGCTTCCCGAATCGTCTTTGCCTTACGCAACCGTCGAGGTAGTTTGCCGGGCGGGGTAGGACTTCCTCAGTCCGTGGGAGTCTCGGCCAACAGTTTGATCGCCGCAGCGCCAACCTTGCGCACCGCATCTTCGATCTGTGGCGTCGGTTTGGCCGCGTAGTTCATGCGCAGGCAATTGCGGTATTTGCCCGAGGCGGAAAAGATGCTGCCGACGGCAATCTGTACGCCTTGATCGTGCAACGCACGATTCAGTTTCAGGGTGTCGAAGCCCTCCGGCAGCTCAACCCAAAGCATGAAGCTGCCCTGGGGGCGACTGGCGCGGGTGCCGGCAGGAAAATAACGGCTGACCCAATCGATCATTACGTCGCGATTGCGCTGGTATTGGGTGCGCATCCGCCGCAAATGCGGTTCGAAGTGCCCTGCCTTGAGAAATTCGGCAATCGCGATCTGCGGTTGCGGCGCCGTAGAGCCGGTGCTGATGTATTTCATGTGCAGCACCCGTTCCAGATACCGTCCCGGCGCCACCCAACCGATACGCAGCCCTGGCGCCAGGGTCTTGGAAAAGGAACTGCACAGCAGGACGCGACCGTCTTCATCGAAGGATTTTATCGTGCGTGGGCGCGGGTAGGTGTAGGCCAGTTCGCCATACACATCGTCCTCTATGATCGCCACGTCGAAGCGCTGTGCGAGTGTCAACAACGCGCGTTTGCGCGACTCCGGCATGATGTAGCCCAAAGGGTTGTTGCAGTTGGGCGTTAACTGTATGGCCTTGATCGGCCATTGCTCCAAGGCCAGTTCCAGCGCATCGAGGCTGATGCCGGTGATCGGGTCGGTGGGGATTTCCAGGGCTTTCATGCCCAGGCCCTTGAGGGTCTGCATGGCGCCGTGAAAGCTCGGCGAATCCACCGCGACAATGTCGCCGGGTTCGCAGATGGACCGGATGCTGGTGGAGAGCGCTTCGTGGCAACCGGTGGTCACCACCAAGACTGCGGCGCTCAACTGGCAACCGGAATCGAGCATCAGGCGGGCGATCTGTTCGCGCAGTTCGAGGTTGCCATGGATGTTGTCGTAATACAGGCCGGGCATGTCCTGGCGCCGACTGATCTGCGCCAGCCCGCGCAGCAGCGGCTTCATGGTTGGCGAGGTGATGTCCGGCATGCCGCGGCCCAGCTGCACCACGTCTTTGCGTGGCACTGCGTGGATCAATTCCAGCACCTGATCCCACTGGGAAATGTCCACCGGGCGTTGAGCCGGACGGCCAACGGCGGGCAGTTCTGGCAGCTCACGGCTGACTGGCACGAAGTACCCGGATTTCGGTTTCGGGGTCGCCAGCCCGCTGTCTTCCAACACCCGATAAGCCTGCTGCACGGTGCTCAGGCTGACCCCGTGTTCGACACTCAGCGCCCGCACCGACGGCAGCCGGTCGCCGGGGCGATAGAAGCCTTGTTCGATACGCGTGCCGAGCAATTCGGCGAGATTGACGTAAAGGGTCATGGCGCAGCCTCGGTGCAGGTGATTCGGTTGACCAGTACAGATGGGGCAGAAATACAGGATTCAGAGCTTTAAACAGTCAATCTGTATGGAAATAATACAGTTGCTTTGAATCTGTAATGCTTTTCGTCGTCCGCGCATCATGAAAGCTCTGGCTACCCAAGTAAACAGGAGCAATCAAAATGAACGGATTGAGCGATGTGCGGCTCACGTTACACAGTCAGGAACTGGCGGCAGCGCAAAACAACGGCGCACGCGAGGCGGTCATGCGCAACGCACCGTCCGGCCTGAGTCGCTGGGGTCTGTTCTGGCATCGTCTGCACACGCGCAAGGCGTTGCTTGGGCTGACACCGGAACAGCTCAGGGATGTCGGATTAAGTCGGGAGCAGGCGCGGGAGGAGGGCTTGAAGCCGTTCTGGCGTCTGTGAGATGAAATGCGATCCCTTGTAGCAACTGCCGAAGGTTCGGGCCGCGTTCGGACGTCCGACTGCGCAGCAGTCGTAAATCAGGCGCCGTGGTTTGCCTGAAAGAGCGCGGTTGCAGCATTTGCGACGGCTTCGCCGCCGAACGCTGCCTCCCGGTGCTCGTCAGCTGCTACAAGGGCGGACATGTCGCTGAATCAGGTTCAGACCCACTCTTTAAGCCGATGCCAAAGCATCCCCAATGCCAGCAACGGCGAGCGCAAATGCTTACCACCCGGGAAGGTGATATGCGGCACCTTGGCAAACAGATCAAAGCCTCCACTGTGCTGACCGCTAATAGCCTCAGCCAACAGTTTGCCCGCGAGGTGTGTGGCATTCACGCCATGACCGGAATAAGCCTGGGCGTAATAGACATTCGGTTGATCCTTTAGCCGCCCGATCTGCGGCAGGCGATTGGCGCCGATGCCGATCATCCCGCCCCATTGAAAATCGATCTTCACGCCGGCCAGTTGCGGGAAAACTTCCAGCATCTTCGGCTGCATGTACGCGGCGATGTCCTTCGGGTCGCGACCTGAATAATGACAGGCGCCGCCAAACAGCAAGCGTCGGTCCGCCGAGAGTCGGTAGTAATCCAGCGCTACCCGTTGATCGCAGACCGCCATATTCTGCGGCAGTAGCGAGTAAGCCAGCTCTTCACTCAAGGGTTCGGTGGCGATGATGTAGCTGCCGGCGGGCAGCACTTTACCGCTGAGTTCGGGACTGAGTTCATTGAGGTAGGCGTTGCAGCCCAGCACCAGCGTCTTGGCGCGAACCGAGCCCTGGGCGGTATGGACCTTGACCTCGGGGCCATAATCGATGCGGGTGACCGCCGATTGTTCGAACAGCTTCACCCCCAACTGCTGTGCGGCGGCCGCTTCGCCCAGCGCCAGGTTCAGCGGATGCAGATGCCCCGAGCCCATGTCGATCAAACCGCCGACGTAGCGGTCGGACCCCACTACGGAGTGCATTTCGTTGGCTTGCAGTAGACGGGTTTCGTAACGGTAACCGAGGCTGCGCAGCGCTTCGGCGTCTTCGGCAAAGCCTTCGAGGTCACGGGGCTTGTTGGCCAGGTCGCAGTAGCCCCAAGTCAGGTCGCAAGCGATCTGAAAACGCTCGACCCGCTGTCGGACGATTTCCACCGCTTCCAGGCCCATGAGTTTCATCTGACGCACGCCGTCCGCACCGATCACGTTAGCGAACTGATCGAGGCCATGGCCGACGCCACGAATCAATTGCCCGCCGTTGCGTCCGCTGGCGCCCCAACCGATTTTGTGGGCTTCGAGCAGGATCACGCTGAGGCCGCGTTCGGCCAGTTCGAGCGCCGTGTTCAACCCGGAGAACCCGCCACCGACGACGCACACGTCAGCCACCAGATCGCCTGTGAGCACCGGATGATCGAGCTGCGGCAGGCTGCTGGCGGCGTAATAAGAGGCAATGTGCTGGTGGTTCGGGGCAGGTTGCTGAGCACGGGCATTCATGTGCGTGTTCCTGATTCTTGTGTTTAGAAAAGTTGACGGAGCATAAGCCGGACCTTCGGACACGGGCAACACTGGTCGGTCGATCGGTGCTGTCTGGATCGGGGCTTTTCCGTCAGAATCGCGCTCTATTCCGCTTTTGGTCACCGCTTCGATGAGCTGCAACAGTCAGAAAATTCGCACGCTACGGCAGCAGATTCCCTCGTTCGAGTGCGTGCCCGGCTGCCATGACTGCTGTGGGCCGGTGACCACCTCACCGGAAGAAATGTCTCGCCTGCCGCGCAAGACCCGGGTCGAGCAGGACGCCGCGATGGATGAACTCAATTGCGTCCACTTGGGGCCCAACGGCTGCACCGTGTATGACGAGCGGCCGCTGATCTGTCGGCTGTTCGGCACTACCAAGACCTTGCCATGCCCCAATGGACGCGGGCCGGTGGAGCTGATTCATCCGCGGGTCGAGAAGCAAATTCACGAGTACATGGCCAGCACTCGGCAAGTCCTCGTTTGATCGTGGGCTCAATCCGGAATCGGCAGATTCAGGCTTTCTTTCACCTCTTCCATCACGATGTAGCTCTTTGATTCGCGCACATGCGGCAGCTTGAGCAGGATGTCGCCCAGCAGTTTGCGGTACGAGGCCATCTCGGAAATCCGCGCCTTCACCAGATAGTCGAAATCCCCTGACACCAGGTGGCACTCCAGCACGTGGGGAAGCTTCAGGACCGCGCGTCGGAACTCTTCGAAAGTATCACCGGATTTGTAGTCGAGGCTGATCTCGACGAACACCAGAAGACTGCCCTTGAGGTGCTGCGGATTGAGCCGGGCGTTGTAGCCCATGATGATTCCTTCGCGCTCCAGACGCCGGACCCGCTCGGTACACGGCGTGGTCGAGAGCCCGACCTTTTCCCCCAGCTCGGTGAAGGAGATGCGCCCGTCCGCTTGCAGGATCCGCAAGATGTTGCGGTCGATCTTGTCCAGCTCACGTTTCGTTTGAGTGTTGGTACGCATAGGGGATGCGCCTCCGTGAAAAGGGATTTTGCCGAGAATTCTCGCCAAATATAGGCACTTATATAGTGAAAAGCACTGCCTAATCTTTTTTACACTGCACACATCAATGCTCGACAACTACGAACGTCAGCGGCAAGCCGCGATGAGGGATATGAAAATGCGCGTTATGGTCTTGGGTAGCGGCGTCATCGGTACCGCCAGTGCTTATTATCTGGCTCGAGCCGGGTTCGAAGTGGTGGTCGTGGACCGTCAGCCCGCCCCTGCCATGGAGACCAGTTTCGCCAACGCCGGCCAGGTATCGCCGGGTTATGCCTCACCATGGGCCGCGCCGGGTGTTCCGCTCAAGGCCATCAAGTGGCTGTTGCAGCGCCACGCCCCGCTGGCGATCAAGGCCACCGCCGACATCGACCAGTACCTGTGGATGGCGCAAATGCTGCGCAACTGCACTGCCAACCGTTATGCGGTGAACAAGGAGCGCATGGTCCGACTGTCCGAGTACAGCCGTGACTGCCTCGACGAATTGCGCGCCGAAACCGGCATTGCCTACGAAGGCCGCAGCCTCGGTACTACACAACTGTTCCGCACCCAGGCTCAACTCGACGGCGCCTGGAAAGACATCGCCGTGCTGAAAGAATCCGGTGTGCCGTTCGAACTGCTCGACCGCGCTGGCATTGCTCGCGTTGAGCCGGCGCTGGCCAGCGTCACCGACATCCTCGCCGGTGCCCTGCGCCTGCCGAACGACCAGACCGGCGATTGCCAGATGTTCACCACCCGCCTGGCCGAAATGGCCGTGAAACTCGGTGTGGAATTCCGCTTCGACCAGGACATTCAGCGCCTCGACTACGCCGGTGATCGCATCAACGGCGTATGGATCGACGGCAAGCTGGAAACCGCTGACCGCTATGTGTTGGCGCTGGGCAGCTATTCGCCGCAGTTGCTAAAGCCGTTGGGCATCAGGGCTCCGGTGTATCCGCTCAAGGGTTACTCCCTGACCGTGCCGATCACCAACCCGGCGATGGCCCCGACTTCGACTATCCTCGATGAGACCTACAAGGTCGCGATCACCCGCTTTGACAATCGCATTCGCGTCGGCGGCATGGCTGAAATAGCCGGTTTTGACCTGTCGCTGAACCCGCGTCGGCGCGAAACCCTGGAGATGATCGTCAACGATCTTTATCCTCAGGGCGGCGATCTGGCCCAGGCAAGTTTCTGGACCGGTCTGCGTCCGACCACCCCGGACGGCACGCCGATCGTGGGTGCTACGCCGTTCAGCAATCTGTTTTTGAACACGGGTCACGGTACGCTTGGTTGGACCATGGCGTGCGGTTCCGGTCGCTTGCTGGCTGATCTGATGGCGAAGAAAACGCCGCAAATCAGTGCCGAAGGCCTCGATATTTCCCGTTACGGCAAAAAAATTCAGGAGTCAGCAAAACATGTCAATCCAGCGCCAGCTCACCAATGAGCGCATGAGCCAGATCGTAGTCCACAGCGGGACCGTGTATCTGGCAGGGCAGGTCGGCGACGATATGAACGCCGGGATTGAACAACAGACCCGTGAAACGCTTGCCAACATCGAGCGTCTGCTGGATCTGGCCGGGACCGACAAGAGCCGCCTGCTGTCGGTGACGATTTACTTGAAAGACATTGATGCGCACTTCGAAGGCATGAATGCGGTCTGGGACAAGTGGCTGCCAAAAGGCGTCGCACCGGCCCGTGCCACGGTTGAATCGAAGTTGTGTGAACCGGAAATCCTGGTTGAGCTGTCAGTTGTCGCGGCTCTGCCATAACTGCACTGACATAAGTGTTCAGAAAGATCCCTCTCCCGGTGCTACTCGCGGTTCACGCTGTCAGCCAGCGCCGGTTTTTCCTCCTCAATGACCGACCAGAAGTCTGCCGCCATGCGTCCTGCCCGTGCCCTGATCGACCTTCAAGCCCTGCGTCACAACTACCAAATCGCCCGTGAAGTCACGGGGGCCAAGGCCCTCGCGGTGATCAAGGCCGATGCCTATGGCCATGGCGCGGTGCGTTGCGCCCAGGCACTGGAAGCCTGCGCGGACGGATTTGCCGTGGCTTGTATTGAAGAGGCCCTGGCGCTGCGAGCCGCGGGCATTCGTGCGCCGGTGTTGTTGCTGGAAGGTTTTTTCGAGGCCGATGAGCTGTCGCTGATCGTTGAGCATGACTTCTGGTGCGTGGTGCATTCGCTGTGGCAGCTCGAAGCCATCGAGAACGCTGCACTGAGCAAGCCGATCACGGTCTGGCTCAAGCTCGATTCGGGCATGCATCGGGTTGGCTTGCATCCAAAGGATTATCAGGCGGCCTATCAACGGCTGCTGGCCAGCGGCAAGGTTGCGAAGATTGTTCTGATGAGCCACTTTGCCCGGGCCGATGAGCTGCACAGTCAGGCCAGTGCAGAACAGGTCGCCGTGTTCGAAGCCGCGCGTCAGGGCTTGTCGGCCGAGGTCAGCCTGCGCAACTCGCCAGCAGTGCTCGGTTGGCCGCAGATTCCCAGTGATTGGGTTCGCCCGGGCATCATGCTCTACGGCGCTACGCCATTCGAAGAAGCCAATGCCGTGGCGTCGCGCCTGCAACCGGTGATGACCCTCGAATCGAAAGTGATTTGCGTGCGTGAACTGCCGGCCGGCGAGCCGATCGGTTACGGCGCCCAATTCATCACCCAGAAACCGATGCGCGTGGGCGTGGTAGCCATGGGTTACGCCGACGGCTACCCACGTCAGGCACCGACCGGTACGCCAGTGATGGTTGCCGGACAGCGCAGCCAGTTGATTGGCAGAGTGTCGATGGACATGCTCTGTATCGACCTGACCGATGCGCCGCAAGCCGGTCTCGGTTCGACCGTCGAGTTGTGGGGCAAAAATATCCTCGCCAGTGACGTGGCTGCGGCCGCGGGCACGATTCCTTACCAGATCTTCTGCAACCTGCGCCGGGTGTCAATGCTCTATTCCGGGGCTTGACGCAAAGCGCGCCGACCGAAAGTCGCTTCGCCAAACAGGATTCAGGTCCAAGTGTTGTAAATACTGAACGCTGTCGCCATGATAACGCTCAATATTCCAACAACCTGAATCTTGGAGGCGCAAGCTTGGACGTCGGTGAACGACTGCAATCCATCCGTAAGCTCAAAGGACTTTCCCAGCGTGAACTCGCCAAACGCGCGGGCGTCACCAACAGCACCATTTCGATGATCGAGAAGAACAGCGTCAGCCCCTCGATCAGTTCGCTGAGGAAGGTGCTGGGCGGGATTCCCATGTCCATGGTCGAGTTCTTTTCCGAAGAGATCCTGCAGGAAAAACCGACTCAGATCGTCTACAAAGCCAACGAGCTGATCGATATTTCCGATGGCGCAGTGACCATGAAACTGGTCGGCAGGGCTCATCCGAGCCGGGCCATCGCGTTCCTCAACGAAATCTACCCGCCAGGCGCCGACACCGGTGACGAGATGCTCACCCATGAGGGCGAGGAAACCGGGATTTTGCTCGAAGGTCGACTTGAACTGGTGGTAGGGCTCGAAACTTTTGTGCTCGAAGCCGGCGACAGCTACTACTTTGAAAGTACTAAACCGCACCGTTTCCGTAATCCGTTCGATGCGCCGGCGCGACTAATCAGCGCAGCTACTCCAGCAAATTTCTAAAAAAAGAGGCGTCCCGCCAGCATTGCGCAGGTGCCCGAGTTGTTTTTTCGCCACGCATAAGACCCCTTCGACTTTGGGGTTGTTTCAGTGTGGCGGGCTTACCGTTATACTTGCGCCCGCCTGCGAACCGTGGCCGTGGGCGTGACTAGCCACCATTGAGGGTGAACGCGTGAATCTAATTATGAAAATGCTGGCCGTACCAGCAACCGTATTGGCCCTATGGGCAGTCAGCGCACAAGCTGCGACCAACGACGATATTGCTAAACGCCTTGAGCCAGTCGGCCAGGTTTGCGTTCAGGGTAAAGAGTGCAAGGGGATGGAAGTCGCTGCTTCGGCGGGTGGTGGTGATGCCAAAACCCCTGATTCCGTGATTGCAAAACATTGTAACGCTTGCCACGGCACCGGCCTGTTGGGCGCGCCGAAAGTCGGTGATGCGACAGCCTGGGGCGACCGCGCCAAGAAACAAGGCGGCCTTGACGGCTTGCTGGCGAAGGCGATCTCCGGCGTCAACGCGATGCCGCCTAAAGGTACCTGCGCCGACTGCTCTGATGCAGATCTCAAGGGCGCCATCCAGAAGATGTCCGGCTTGAAATAAGCCTCCATCTTCAGCGAAAAAGCCGCTTGCGAGCGGCTTTTTTGTGCCCGCGATTTGCGCCTGGGACTATTCTTTGCAGCAAAGGCCCGGCAAGCTCGGTCCAACCCCAGTTCACGGAATGTAAGGGAGGATCAGATGGTTCAGCTGTGTTCTATCGAGCAAGCGGTCGATGACGTCTTGGCACGGTTGCCAGTGCATATCCACATGGGCCTGCCCCTCGGTCTGGGCAAACCCAACCACTTCGTCAACGCGCTGTTCCAACGCATTGCGCAGTTGCCCGAACGGCAGCTGACGATCTACACCGCCCTGTGCCTGGGCCGTCCCGCCTTGGGCGACGGTTTGCAAAAGCGTTTTCTCGAACCCTTTATCGAACGGGTTTTCGGCGATTATCCGGAACTGGACTTCCTTGCAGAGCTGCATCGCGACAGCCTGCCGTCCAACATCCATGTTCAGCAATTCTTCATGCAGCCCGGCAGCCTGCTCCACAGCGCACAGGCCCAGCAGGATTACGTCAGCAGCAATTACAGCCACGCCGCTCGAGACATCAACGCCGCCGGGTTGAACCTGGTGGCGCAATTGGTGGCCAGCCACAGCGAACATCTCGATCGCCTGAGCCTGAGCTGCAACCCGGACATCACCCTCGACCTCTTCCCCATGATCGCCAAGCGTCGGGCGGCGGGGGAGACGATCTTGTTGGTGGGCCAGGTGCACAACGATTTGCCGTACATGCCCGGCGATGCCGAAATTGGTATCGACACGCTCGACCTGCTGATCGACGAGAAGGACAGCACCACGCTGTTCTCCACGCCGAACATGCCGGTGGGTTTCCAGGATCACTTCATCGGACTGTACGCCAGCACGCTAGTACGCGACGGCGGCACTTTGCAGATCGGCATCGGCGCCATGGGCGACGCGCTGACCGCTGCGTTGCTGGCGCGGCAGGCCGACAATGACGGTTACAAGGCGTTGCTGGCGGACGTGAATCTCAGTCAGTGGGCGCAACTCATCGACCACGAAGGCGGCGTCGAACCCTTCGCCAAAGGCCTTTACGGTTGCAGCGAAATGTTCGTCAACGGTTTGCTGGTGCTGGCCGACGCCGGGATTGTGCGGCGCAAGGTCTATCCCGATGTGCCGACCCAGCAACAGGCCAATGCCGGCACGCTGGATGAAGCCGCGCAGACTGACGGCATCTCGGTGCATGGCGGGTTTTTCCTCGGGCCGCGCAGTTTCTATGAGCGCCTGCGCGAGCTGCCGCAAAGCAAGCGGCTCGAATTCAACATGACCCGCATCAGCTACATCAACGAGCTCTACGGTCAGGAAGAACTCAAACGCTTGCAACGCCTCGATGCGCGCTTCATCAACACCGTGTTCACCATGACCTTGCTGGGTGCAGGCGTGGCTGATCAGCTCGAAGACGGGCGAGTGCTCAGCGGTGTCGGCGGGCAATACAACTTCGTCGCCCAGGGCCATGCGCTGGAAGGGGCGCGTTCGGTGTTGCTCCTGCGCAGCTGGCGCGAGTCGGGCGGTGAGGTGAGTTCGAACATCGTCTGGGAGTACGGCCATTGCACGATCCCGCGGCATTTGCGGGACATCGTGGTCACCGAGTACGGCATCGCCGATCTGCGGGGCAAGACCGATGCGGCAGTGATCGAGGCGTTGCTGAACATCAGCGATTCACGTTTCCAGTCGGGGTTGATCGAGCAGGCGCAGAACGTTGGTAAATTGCCGAAGAACTTCCGCATTGATCCACGGTTCGCCAATAACAGCCCGCAGCGTTTGCAGGCGATTCAGGCGCTGCATCCGAATTTGTTTCCGGAGTATCCGTTGGGCTGTGATTTCACCGCTGAAGAGCGGGACCTGTTGCGGGCGCTGAACTGGCTGAAGAGCAAGTTCAAACTCACGGAGATTCTGGAACTGGGCAAGGCTGCACTGGATGCGCCGCAGGCGTCGGAGTTTCCCGTGCATCTGGAACGGATGCAGCTGACCAACCCGGAAGGGCTGAAAGAGGATTTGTTTCAGCGGCTGCTGCTCACGGGCCTGAAAGCCACCACGCAAACCTGATCGTGACTGATCGTTCCCACGCTCTGCGTGGGAATACAGCCCGGGACGCTCCGCGTCCCATTCGAAAGCTGGAACGCGGAGCGTCCCTTGAGGCATTCCCACGCGGAGCGTGGGAACGATCATCAGCGAGGGTTATTCGATGAAGGTTACAACGCCGCCGGCAAGGGATTGAACCCGTGCCAACGATTCAACACGATAACCCTGAGCATCCAGCTCCGCACGGCCGCCCTGGAAGGATTTCTCAATCACGATACCCAAACCCGCCACGGTCGCGCCGGCCTGTTTGATGATCGAGATCAGCGCTTGCGACGCCTTACCGTTGGCCAAAAAGTCATCGATGATCAGCACGCGATCGCTGCTGGTCAGGTGGCGGGGAGAGATCGCCACGGTGCTTTCGGTCTGCTTGGTGAACGAGTAAACGGTCGCCGACAGCAGGTTTTCGGTCAGGGTCAGGGACTGATGCTTGCGCGCAAAAATCACCGGCACGCCGAGGTTCAGACCGGTCATGATCGCCGGGGCAATGCCCGAGGCTTCGATGGTGACGATCTTGGTGATGCCCGAATCCTTGAACAGCGTGGCGAATTCGTCGCCGATCAGCTTCATCAGGGCCGGGTCGATCTGGTGGTTCAGAAAGGCGTCGACTTTCAGGACCTGGTCGGAAAGCACGATGCCTTCTTCGCGAATTTTCTTGTGCAGTGCTTCCATGAAGCTTTCCTCTACTGGCGCCTTGTGCGCCGAAGGTTCGGTTAAAAAGCAGTCGATTCTAGCGCTTTAACATCGCGCGTATATCCGCCAATGCGGTATTACCGCGAACAGCTTTGACTTCAACCGGTGTGTCGTCGTTGCCTTCCCAGGCCAGGTCGTCCGGCGGCAATTCATCGAGGAAGCGGCTCGGCGCACAATCGATGATCTCGCCATATTGCTTACGCTTGGCAGCAAAGGTGAAGGCCAGTGTCTGACGCGCTCGGGTAATTCCGACGTAGGCCAGCCGGCGTTCTTCTTCGATGGTGTCGGCTTCGATACTGGAGCGGTGCGGGAGGATTTCCTCTTCCATGCCCATGATGAACACGTAAGGAAATTCCAGACCCTTGGAGGCGTGCAGGGTCATCATCTGCACACCTTCGGCGCCGTCCTCCTCTTCCTGCTGACGTTCCAGCATGTCGCGCAGGACGAGTTTGCCGATGGCGTCTTCGACGGTCATCTCGCCTTCTTCGTCTTTTTCGAGGGTATTCTTCAACGCCTCGATCAGGAACCAGACGTTACCCATGCGGTAATCGGCGGCCTTGTCGCTGGAGCTGTTGGTGCGCAGCCAGTTCTCGTAGTCGATGTCCATGACCATGCTGCGCAGCGCCGAAATCGGGTCTTCGCCGGTGCACTGCTCGCGGACCTTGTCCATGAAACGCTTGAAGCGCGACAGGCGATCAGTGAAGCGCGCATCCAGATGTTCGCCCAGACCGATTTCGTCGGTGGCGGCGTACATCGAGATTTTTCGCCCGGTGGCGTAGTTGCCAAGCTTTTCCAGTGTGGTCGAACCGATCTCCCGGCGTGGGACGTTGATCACCCGCAGGAAGGCGTTGTCGTCGTCCGGGTTCACGATCAGGCGGAAGTAGGCCATCAGGTCTTTTACTTCCTGACGTCCGAAAAAGCTGTTGCCACCGGACAGGCGATACGGAATCTGGTGATGTTGCAGCTTCAGCTCGATCAGCTTGGCCTGGTAGTTACCGCGATACAGAATCGCGAAATCGCTGTACGGCCGATCCGTGCGCAAGTGCAGGGTCAGCAGTTCCACGGCCACCCGTTCGGCTTCGGCGTCTTCGTTGCGGCAGCGGATCACGCGGATCTCGTCGCCGTGGCCCATCTCGCTCCACAACTGCTTCTCGAATTCGTGCGGGTTGTTCGAGATCAGCACGTTGGCGCACCGCAGGATGCGACTCGTGGAGCGATAGTTTTGCTCCAGCATCACCACTTTCAGGGACGGGTAATCGTCCTTGAGCAACATCAGGTTTTCCGGCCGCGCGCCGCGCCAGGCATAAATCGACTGGTCGTCGTCACCGACCACGGTGAACTGGTTGCGCGTGCCGATCAGCAACTTCACCAGCAAATATTGGCTGGCGTTGGTGTCCTGATACTCGTCCACCAGCAGGTAGCGGACTTTGTTCTGCCATTTTTCGAGGATGTCGGGGTGTTCCTGGAACAGCTTCACCGGCTGCAGGATCAGGTCGTCGAAGTCCACCGCGTTGAACGCCTTGAGCGTGCGCTGATAGTGGGTGTAGACGATGGCGGCGGTCTGTTCCTTGGGATTGCGCGCGTTTTCCAGGGCTTCGGGCGGCAGGATCAGGTCGTTCTTCCACGAGCCGATCATGTTCTTGATCTCGTCGACGCCGTCGTCGCCCGAGTATTCTTTCTGCATGATGTCGGTCATCAGGGCTTTGACATCGGTTTCGTCGAAGATCGAGAAACCCGGTTTGTAGCCCAGCCGTACATGTTCCTTGCGGATGATGTTCAGGCCCAGGTTGTGGAAAGTGCAGACGGTCAGGCCGCGACCCTCGCCGCCCTTGAGCAGGGTGCCGACCCGCTCCTTCATCTCGCGCGCGGCCTTGTTGGTAAAGGTCATGGCGACGATGTACTGGGCGCGGATGCCGCAGTTCTGGATCAGATGCGCAATTTTGCGGGTGATCACGCTGGTCTTGCCGGAGCCTGCGCCGGCGAGCACCAAAAGAGGGCCGCCGACGTAGCTCACGGCTTCTTGCTGCCGGGGATTGAGTCGGGACATACGAAATCAGGGAGTCGTTTGCGAAATGGGCCGGCATTTTAACAGGCTCAGCGAATTGTGCTGCTCTCTCCGACTTGTGACGCAGCACGCTATCTATATTTGCCGGTTTTGATACTTTCACGCAGGATGCGCGATGAGTTTGCGTCTAATGTTCGTCATTCACGATACAAAGCAACGGTTGATAACCGATGTCATTTGGTCATTGGTTACCGGCGCTGCATAATGCCCGTCGCCTACATCTTTGCAGAGTCTAGGGAGCTAGCTTGTCTACGCCTGTCGAACCCTTGCGTTTGCTGCTACTGGCGGAAGAGCCAGCGTGGGCAGCGTTGTTGCGCGAGTGCCTGGCTCCGATGGGGAACTCGGCCGTGCTGATCAGCGCGCCGAGCTGGGAGTCGGTCAGCAGTCTATTTGATGACAACCGCAGCGCGGTGTTATTGACGATCCCGGCTCTCCAGCCTTTGCCCGGCCGTTGCAGCCTGCCGACGGTGTTGCTGCTCGAGCATGAGCCGCTGTCGCCGCCCGATGGTGTCAGTGACTGGCTGGTGCGCGATCTGCTCGATCCCGGCATGTTGCGCCGTTGCCTGCGCCATGTGCGTGAGCGCGGCGTGCTGGAAAACACACTGCAACGCCTGGCCGCGCAAGACCCGCTGACCGGCATCGCCAACCGTCAGGGTTTCCAGACCTTGCTGGCGGCACGCCTGGCGGAAAACGACGGCCGCGGCCTGGCCCTTGGTCACCTCGACCTCGATAACTTCCGTCACGCCAACGACGCCCTCGGCCATCAGGCCGGTGACCGGCTGATTCTGCAAGTGGTCGCGCGGCTGAAAAGCCAGCTTGAGGCCGGCGATCAACTGGCGCGGTTGGGCAGCGATGAATTTGCCCTGCTGATCGACACCCGCCGCGCGCCTCAGCGCGCCGAATGGATGGCCGAACGCATTACCGAAGCGCTGGCCGAACCTTACTGGGTCGACGGCGAAAGCCTGTTGATCGGCTCAAGCCTCGGTATTGCCCACGCCCGGGCCCAGGCCGGCGCCGACCCGCTGATGTGGCACGCGCACATCGCCATGCAACAAGCCAAAAGCACTCAGGGCTGCACCTTTCACATTTTCAACGAACGCATCAATCGCAATGCCCGCAGCATGGCCGACCTCGAAAGCGAGCTGCGCCGGGCGTTGCGTCGGGATGAACTGGAGCTGCATTACCAGCCACGCCTAAACCTTGAGGACGGGCAGATCGTCGGCCTCGAAGCTTTGGTGCGCTGGCGTCATGGCGAGCGAGGCTTGCTGCCACCCAGCGAATTCGTGCCGCTGGCCGAGCATAGCGGCTTGATCGTGCCGCTCGGTTACTGGGTGATTTCCCGCGCCTTGCGCGACATGCAGGCGTTGCGCGAACGGGGTTTGCCGGCGTTGCACATGGCGATCAACCTCTCGTTCCGGCAGTTTCAGGACAGCCAGTTACTGTCGACGCTGAGTCGGTTGATTGCCGAGCGCGGCGTCGAGGCGCAATGGCTGGAATTCGAACTGACCGAAACCGCCGTCATGCGTCGCAGCGATCTGGTGAAGCAGACCATGGATGCCCTCGGGCGACTGGGCGTACGCTTCTCGCTGGATGACTTCGGTACCGGTTTCTCTTCGTTTGTGCACCTCAACAGCTTGCCCATTACCTTGCTGAAGATCGACAAGAGCTTTGTCGGCGGCATGGAACAGCGCGAAGAGAATCGCAAACTGGTCCACGCGATGATCAATCTGGCGCACAACCTCAACCTTGAAGTGGTTGCCGAGGGCGTAGAAACGCCGGAGCAACTGGAACTTTTGCGCGGGTTTGGTTGCGACCAGGTGCAGGGATATCTGATCAGCAAGCCATTGCCGCTGACGGAGCTGGTTGAGTATTTGAGCTTCGGCAGCAATCAGCAGCCCGCATTGGAAGTCGTGAGCTAACCACAGACCCTGTAGGAGCGAGGCTTGCCCGCGAAGGCGGTCTGACATTCAACACATGTGGTATCAGATATGGCCTCTTCGCGGGCAAGCCTCGCTCCTACAAGGGATCTCAGTCAGGCTGGGCGATTTGGAAGCTTGCCCCTGACGACGGCTCCCGCCGAATCATCCGCGTCATCTTCCACTCAAACGCCAACGTCAGGCTCACCGCCGCGCACGCCAACCCCAGCGCCAATCCCCACCAGACACCCGTTGGCCCCCAATCCAAATGGAAGGCCATCCACCAGGCGGCTGGCGCGCCAATCAGCCAATAGCAGCCCAAACCCACCAGAAACGTCGTCTTGGCATCCTTGAGCCCGCGAATGCAGCCCATGGCGATGGTTTGCGTGCCGTCGAACAGCTCGAACCACGCGGCCACCGCCAACAGACTCACGGCCAGGTTGATGACTTCGCGAAACGCCGGGTCATTGTGGTCCAGGAACAAACCGATCAGCTGATTCGGCAGCAACCAGAAGACCATGGCGAAGCCCAGCATCGCCGCCGCGCCAAAGGCAATCCCGACCCGTCCGGCCAGCCGTGCATCCAGCAGTTGCCCAGCGCCGTAGTGCTGACCGATACGCATGGTGATCGCATAGGAAAGCCCCGCCGGAACCATGAACGCCACCGAGACGATTTGCAGGGCGATCTGGTGTGCGCCCAGTTGCGTACTGCCCATGGTGCCCATGCACAGCGCCGCAAAGGCAAACAGCCCGACTTCCACTGCATAGGTACCGCCGATGGGCAGGCCCAGGCGCCACAGTTCTTTAAGGTACTGACGGTTGGGCCGCGACAGGCCCTGACGCAAGGGATAAGCGTCGTAGGCCGGATGCCGACGGATGTGCAGCGCCAGTGCCACGGCCATCAGGTTGGCGACGATCGCGGTGACCAGGCCAATCCCCACCAGGCCCATTTTTGGCAAGCCGAACATCCCGGTGATGAACGCGTAGTTGAGGACGAAGTTGGCCACGGTGCCACCCAGGCTGATCACCATCACCGGCGTCGCCCGGCCGATGGCGCTGGTGAAGCCGCGCAGGGCCATGAAGCTCAGGTAGCCGGGCAGGGCGAACGGCAGGATCAGCAGGAACTGTCCTGCCGCATGGACGTTGGTTTCGGTCTGGCCGAACAGCAGCAAGACCGGTTTCAGGTTCCACAGCAGCAGCCCGGCCACCAGCGCCATCAACCACGCCAGCCATAACCCGGCCTGAGTCAGCCTGGCGGCGCCGACGATGTCGCCGGCACCCTGACGGATTGCCACGAGGGTGCCGACCGCGGCGATCACGCCAATACAGAAAATCGACACGAACGAGTAAGTCGCCGCACCCAGGCCACCCCCGGCCAACGCTTCGGGACTCAGGCGCGCCATCATCAAGGTGTCGGTGAGGACCATCAGCATGTGCGCCAACTGCGAGGCAATCAACGGCCCCGCCAGCCGCAGGATGGCCCAGAGTTCGGTACGTGCTGGATGCTGCATGGTCGTCACGCTCCGCTCTTAAAGAGAAAAGGAAAGCCAAAGAGGACAGGAAGGCGTCGATTCTCGGCGCTCTACGGGGTTTGCACAAAGGGATAAAAAGGATGGGTGGCATGATTCAAACTCATGCTGGAGAGTTTCTGCTAGGGTGACCGAATCCCGCTATAGGAGGTTTCCGAATGTCCCGTCGTCTTCCTCCCTTGTATGCCCTGCGCGCATTCGAAGCGGCGGCTCGGCACAGCTCGTTTACCCGTGCAGCCGAAGAATTATCGATCACTCAAAGTGCGGTCAGCCGACATATTCGTACGCTCGAAGACCATTTTGCCTGTCGGCTGTTTCACCGCAGCGGGCGCAATCTGCAATTGACCGAATCGGCGCGGCTGATCCTGCCGGGCATTCGTGAAGGCTTCACCGCGCTGGAGCGGGCCTGCAGTACCTTGCGCGCCGAGGATGACATTCTGCGCATGAAAGCGCCGTCGACCCTGACCATGCGTTGGCTGCTGGCACGGCTCAGCCGCTTTCGGCACCTACAACCAGGCAATGAGGTGCAATTGACCAGCGCCTGGATGGACGTCGACTCGGTGGACTTCAACCATGAACCGTTCGACTGCGCCGTCATCCTCAGCAACGGGCATTTTCAGCCGGACTGGGAGGCGAGTTTCCTGTTCCCGGAAGAGCTGATTCCAGTCGGCGCGCCGAATCTTCTGCAGGATCAGCCGTGGGATGTCGCGCGACTGGCCAATGCCGAACTGCTGCACCCGACGCCGGATCGTCGTGACTGGCGCAGCTGGCTGGAACGCATGGGGCTGGCGGACCAGGTGTCACTCAAGGGCGGGCAGGTGTTCGACACGCTGGAGCTGGGCATGATCGCCGCCGCCCGAGGCTACGGCGTGTCCATGGGCGATCTGCTGATGGTGGCGGAGGATGTGGCGCAGGGACGTCTGAGTCTGCCGTGGCCGACGGCCGTCGCCAGCGGTGAGAATTATTACCTCGTCTGGCCGAAAACACGCCCCGGAGGTGAACGTTTGCGCAGGCTCAGCGATTTCCTCCAAGGCGAAGTTCGCGCCATGGAGTTACCGGACGTCGAGCACTTGAGCTGAATCGATAGAGCCGCCGCAATGGCGGCCTTGAGCCATATCCCGGTTAATTACTCAAGTATTCAGGTTTGCCGCCGAAAGTCTGCAGGTGGAACCTTCGTGCAGGTTCGACGTAATTCCCATTAGAAATTTTGCTGAGTGTGCGTCGTGATCAGGATGATCCGGTCACTCGGCCAGGAGCTGTCATGTCCCAACCTCGTGCCCGGATCGCCTCACAGCTTGGTCTTGCGCTTGCCGTGATACTGGCGATTGTCATCAGCGGCAGTACCGTGTTCGCCCTGCGTTCGCTGGACACCGCCAATCTCGCCACCCGCGAAGAGCACCTGGCCAGTGAAGCCCGGTTGCTGGCCGATCAGTTGAGTACCTTTCACGGCACGTTGCGTGAAAGTACCCAGCGCCTGGCCGGTTTGTTCGAGAAGCGCTTCAGCGCGGGGCTGAGCGTGCATCCGGACGAACCGGTGACCGTGGCGGGCACCCAGACCCCGGGCCTGCACCTGGGCAGCGAAGTGTTGAACAACAACTTCAAGGAAGTGGACGAGTTCAAGCAAATGACGGCGGGCGTTGCGACGGTGTTCGTGCGCAGCGGCGAAGACTTTATTCGGGTCAGCACCTCACTTAGCAAACAGGACGGCAACCGGGCCATCGGCACGCTGCTCGATCACGCTAACCCGGCCTATGCCCGTTTGATGGCGGGGCAGAGCTATGTCGGTCGTGCCTTGCTGTTCGAGCGCTCCTACATGACTCAGTACACCCCCGTACGCGACAGCAGCGGTAAGGTGATCGCCGTCCTGTTCGTAGGATTCGACTACACCGACGCGCAGAACGCGCAGTTCGCCAACCTCAAGCGCTTCCGTATCGGCCAGACCGGTTCCCTGGCGCTGCTGGATGAACAGAACAAATGGCTGGTGCCGATAGCGGGTGTACAAGCGCTGGATCAGGCGACTCCGAGCATCGTTGGGTTGGCGAAGACGCCGGGCAAGGGCGAGTTCTGGAGCGACAAGTTCGAAGATTTCTACAGCATTGCCGTACCGTTTGAAGGCGGCCCATGGTCGGTGGTGGCGAGTATGCCGAAAACCGAAATCCGTGCCGTGACCTGGAGTGTCGGTATTCAATTGGCGATTGGCAGTCTGCTGGCGATGTTGATCGCTGTGGGCTCGGCAGTCTGGCTGTTGCGCAGCAAACTCGCGCCGCTGGGTGATTTGGTGCGTCAGGCTGAAGCCTTGGGTGCCGGTGATTTGAGCGTGCGGCTGAACGTGTCGAGCAACGACGAGATCGGTCAGCTGGCCCGCGCTTTCAACCAGATGAGCCAAGCTTTGTCGACCATGGTCGAGCACATCCGCAAAGCTTCGCAAGAGGTCAACAGCCGTGCCCAGGCCTTGTCCGGTCTGTCCGGCGGTGCCTATGAAGGGATGGAGCAGCAGTCGGGCGAAATCACCAGCATGGCTGGCGCCGTGGAAGAATTCAGCGCCACCTCCCTGAACATTGCCGACAACATGGGCAGCACCCAGCGTCTGGCTCAGGAAAACGCACAGCAAACCCAGATCGGTCGTACGTCGATGGACGAAGCGTCCTCGTCTCTTGAGCAAATCGCCGGCGCGCTTCAAAGCACGGCGACGGTGATCAATACCTTGGGTCAGCGCTCCCAGGAAATCGGTGGCATTGTCGGTGTGATTACTTCGATTGCCGATCAAACCAACCTCCTGGCGCTCAACGCCGCCATCGAAGCCGCTCGTGCCGGCGAGCAGGGTCGTGGTTTTGCGGTGGTGGCCGATGAAGTTCGCAACCTGGCTTCACGCACTCGCAAAGCGACTGACGAAATTTCCGGCATGATCCAAAGCATTCAGCAGGAAACTGGCAATGCCATCAGCACTATGGAGCAGGGCAACGTGTTGATGCAGGAAGGCCTGTCGCGCAACGCCAACGTCGCTTCGGCGCTGGCGCGGATTGATGAGCAAAGCCGTTCTGCCGGGCAGCAATTCGCGGCGATTACCACGGCGACGCAGGAGCAGAGCAGCACCGCGACATTGCTCAGCAGCAATCTGCAGAGCATTGCGCTGGCCAACAGCGAGCAGCGTGAAGTGGTATCGAATCTGGCCGTCACGGCTAAAGAGCTGGAAAGCCTGGCTGCGGAGTTGCGAGCGGAGGTCGACCGGTTTCGTTGAGGCGTCTTCGAAGCCGCCTTCGCGGGCAAGCCACGCTCCCACAGAGATTGGTTGACCACCATTCTTGAGGCGGCGATCCTGCTCGCGAAGGGGGGCGACTCGTTTACTCACTTACTGAGTCGATGGTCGATACTGCAACGCTTCGGCGAGGTGTTCCCGGGTAATGGCATCGACTTGCTCAAGGTCGGCCAGCGTCCGCGCTACCTTCAGCAGCCGATGCGCCGACCTCAGCGACAGTGTCAGTCGCTCACACGCAGTTTCCAGCCAGGTTTCGTCGGCGGTGGATAACTTGCAGTGCCGGCGCAGTCCCGGCAGATCAAGGAAGGCATTTGCGCAGCCTTGGCGCTTGTGTTGGCGCTCCCTGGCGTCGGCGACCAGCAGCGCGGCGGTTGCCGTGTCATCTCCGGGTTTGAGCGCAGGATTCAACGCTGTGGCCTCCCGAGCGACGGTCAGGTGCAGGTCGATCCGATCCAGCAGCGGCCCAGACAATTTGTTGCGATAACGCTGGACCATATCCGGTGTACAACTGCATTTGCCGCTGGGTTCGCCAAGATATCCACAGGGACACGGGTTCATCGCGGCCACCAATTGAAAGCGCGCCGGAAACCTCACGCGATCCTTGGCGCGGGAAATCACGATGTGGCCGGACTCCAGCGGCTCCCTTAAAACCTCCAACACCTTGCGATCGAATTCCGGAAGTTCGTCGAGGAACAGCACGCCATGATGGGCGAGGGTGATTTCGCCGGGTTGCGGCTTCGAACCGCCGCCCACCAACGCCGGGCCGGAGGCCGAGTGATGGGGTTGGCGGAATGGTCTTTGCGGCCAGTGGCTCAAGGGCACGCAACTGGTGACGGATTGAATGGCAGCGACTTCCAGCGCCTCGTTTTCGGCTAACGGGGGAAGCAGCCCCGGTAACCGACTCGCCAACAGTGTTTTCCCGGTCCCCGGCGGTCCGCTAAACAGCAGGTTATGAGCTCCAGCCGCCGCAATCAGCAATGCGCGCTTGGCCGAGATTTGCCCCTGCACTTCATTCAAGTCCGGATAGGGTTTACTTGCATAGAGCAACCCGTTGGAAACGTAGGGCTCGACTGGCGTATGTCCATTGAAGTGCGCAACGGCTTCCAGCAGGTGATCCACGGCAAACACCTTCAACCCCGACGCCAGGCACGCCTCTTCGGCGTTCGCCCGCGGCACCATCAGCGAGCGTCCGGCCTTGCGTGCGGCCAGCGCAGCCGGCAACACGCCTCTCACGGCACGTACCGCGCCTGACAACGCCAACTCTCCCAGGCATTCAATGTCATCCAGCGTCAACGTTGGCACCTGCACACTGGCGGACAGAATCCCCAAGGCAATCGCCAGATCAAACCGTCCGCCATCCTTCGGTAAGTCCGCAGGCGCGAGATTCAGCGTGATGCGCCGCGCTGGAAATTGCAGGCCTGAATTGATGATCGCGCTACGTACCCGGTCCTTGCTTTCCTTTACTGCCGCTTCGGGTAAACCAACCATCGTCAATGACGGCAAACCGTTGGCCAGATGGACTTCTACGGTAACGGCGGGCGCATCCACGCCAATCTGGGCGCGGCTGTGAACGATGGAGAGTGACATAGTCGTTCCTTGAGCTTTACGGGAACCGCTTCCTGCGGTTTTTTGAAGGGTAGTCGGGGGCGCGTAATGGCGCAGGCGCCAAATTTTCGCAGGATGTTGCGAGTGTCTTTCTGATGGGTGAAGCGTAAGGGAGTGGGGATTTGCGACGTAATCAGTCGCGGGATGAGGTTGTTGTAGGACGTTGCCTGGATCTATGAAGGACGGTGGCGAAAGCTGAATCGAAGGCGAAAAAAAACCGCCTTGAGGAAGCGGTTTTTTGTGTGCAGATTTCGGGGAGGCCAAGGCCTGCGTCCTTAGTGAATACACTCATGGTGCTGAGGTTGTTCACCTTTTGTTGTCGAATCAGGCGTAGCGGGTGCTCTGTAACCGGCGAGCCAGCCGCTTGGCTCCAATTCTTTACCGCGAGCCGCAGCAACCTCAAAAAAGCGACGTTGAGTGGCTGATACGTTCCCGGCCAGCCGGAGTGCCTCCGCATGATATCCAGCGATGAGTAGCAGTTTGGCTTTTCGTTTTCCGGGTTTCATAGCGATCTCTTTTGGATTGAAGATGGTTTTACAGGTCGGTCAGCTTAAGAGGTGAGCGCGGTAGTGATGCAATGAGAATTGGTGCTCCTTTTTGTAGGAAGCGTCTTGGTTTGGAAGGAGTTCTGAAGGCCCTTGGTAGTCCTTTTCCTAAAGCTTTGAAGGGGTGGCCAAGAGTCGCATTGGCGCATTTGCATAAGTGAATTCAGGTTATACACTCAAGATTAATGCATAACGTTAAGCTTTAAATTATGATCGTTAGCTTTAAGTGTTCTGAGACCGAGTACCTGTTTCGCAATGGTAAGACCCGTATGTGGTCAGCCATTCTGAGTGTCGTGGAACGAAAGCTGACGATGCTTGATGCTGCTGCCGTACTGATTGACCTTCGATCACCGCCGGGTAATCGCTTGGAGGCATTGGGGGGAAACCGAAAAGGTCAGCACAGCATCCGTATCAACGCTCAATGGCGAATTTGCTTTGTTTGGGGTCTTAACGGGCCAGAGAATGTCGAAATCGTCGATTATCACTGAGGTGAGTAATGACTAAGAATGGTATGCGCCCGGTTCACCCCGGCGAGATCCTCAAAGAGGAATACCTGGAGCCTCTGAGCCTTACGGCGGCAGCCTTGGCTAGAGCATTGAGCGTTTCGACACCAACGGTGAACGACATCGTGCTCCAGCGTCGGGGTGTCAGCGCTGATATGGCTCTAAGGCTATCTATCTGTCTGGACACGACCCCGGAATTTTGGCTGAACCTGCAATCGACTTACGATTTGCGCAAAGCCGAGATTGAGCGAGGGGCAGCGATCCGGGATCAGGTTGAGCGGCTTCCGCACTGCGCCTGATCCTCAATTCCTGAACGAACCCCACGCTATAACGTGGGGTTTTTTTTGTCGTTCAGAATGCCTGGAGTATTCGGGAAGCACGCTTCCACCACGGTGCATTGGCCGCAGGCTGCGGCCGTTCACTATCCGCCAGCATGTGCGGAACATCCTGCAAGCGAATCCACGGTTGGTTATTCCAGTGCAGCAAACTCAGCGACATCTCTGGCCAGTTCAACAGGCTCAGGATCGGGCGTTCGGTTGACGTTGGCTGTTGGGCATCTCTGAGGGCTGGCACTACGTCGTGGGTCAGCCATTCGCGCAGGCCTCGGTGTTCGGGGCAGTAGTGGTAGACCAGTAATGCATAGACGCCGGATTCGCTGATCAGCAGTGTGTCTTCTACCGTGCCGTGGATGAGCATTCGCACAGATTGGCGCTGGTCGGAATCGAGTTTGCGTAGTGCTCGTTCGTCGAGGAATAGTCTGAGCAATCGGCCGAGGTCGCGTGCGCTGAACCAGGCCTGGTTTTCCAGGAGGAGGGCGTGGAGGTGGAGTTTGTGGCGGGTGAAGGTGTGTGGGATCAGATAGTTGTCGTCCATAGAGCATCACTCAAACTCGCATGAAGGAAACTGCCGCTGATCGTCGCCAAACGAAAAGGGTGGCAGCTGTGCGCGGGTTGGCGAACCGGTGCATGCGAAAAACCGGCAGACCCGAAGGTCTCCCACGCCCAGCCGCCATAATTCGAGAGGGGAATAATGCCCAGAGTCGAACGTGGTTGCGGTGCGTCACATGCTATCCGGGTCGCCAAACCCAGTGCTGAACATTCAGCATTGGGTGAGCTTAGGAACCGGGGCTTTGTGGCGCAATCGGACGACGGTGTGATCTTTGTAGGACGTTGCCGAGATAGTGGCGGGGCGGAAGATCAAAAGATCGCAGCCTTCGGCAGCTCCTACAGGAGTGGTCGGTCCAGTGTGGGATGGCTGGAAGACTGAGGCGACCCTTATCGCGAGCAAGCTCGCTCCCACAGTTGATCGGAGGTGTTATTCGGTCGGCGGATTGAGCTTCACCTCAAGCTCCGCCACTTTCGCCTCAAGACTTTCCAACCGTGCCCGCGTCCGTGCCAGCACGACCATCTGGCTATCGAATTCTTCCCGGCTCACCAGATCCAGCTTGCTGAAGCCGCTCTGCAACAGGGCCTTGAACTGGCTTTCGATTTCGCTTTTCGGCAGTGGGGTGTCGCCGCTGAAGAGGCGGGAGGCGGTGCCGCTCAGGGCATCGAGGAAGTCTTTGGGTGCGAGCATGGGAAATGTCCTGTCAACAATGGCGGGCAGTGTATCACGCACTGTCTATAGTCAATCTCGCAGTCAGGGCTGCACGCTTTTCGCGCATGCGGACGGACGGCAATGCACTGTTGTTGTGCGTATCAGTCGGGTCATTGCAGCGAAGTAGCTTGCGGCAGCGGCCAAACGCTTGAAATCAGTGGGTTTTGGCGAGATGGCAAGCTTTCTGCTTAGTCCGTAGTAACCCATGCACTGATGCAGTCGCTGTGACGAATGCAGTGCGCCAAGCGGAACGGGGGAAGTGTTTCGTGCGGAGTGGTTAGCAGGCGTCGGACGGGCAGGTAAGGCCGACGATGCGTTACAAAGCCAGGCACTGCGCTTAGACTTGAGTCGGGTTTGTTTTCCTGGGGCAAGTCCACCAATTCGGGAGAGAGTTTTCATGAAGCTAGTCACTGCCATCATCAAGCCGTTCAAACTGGACGACGTACGCGAGTCGCTGTCCGAGATCGGCGTGCAGGGCATTACCGTTACTGAAGTCAAAGGCTTCGGTCGGCAGAAGGGTCACACCGAGCTGTACCGCGGCGCGGAATACGTGGTCGATTTCCTGCCAAAGGTGAAGATCGATGTCGCCATTGACGACAAGGATCTTGACCGGGTTATCGAGGCGATAACCAAGGCTGCCAACACCGGCAAGATCGGGGACGGCAAGATCTTCGTGGTCAATCTGGAACAGGCGATTCGCATCCGTACCGGCGAAACCGATACCGACGCAATCTAAGCCGCCACAAACCCAACGCCCCAGGAGAAAACAATATGACTCTGCGTAAATTCGCAGGGCTAGGAGCCCTGTTGTCCCTCGTAATGCCCAGCCTGGCTATGGCGGCAGACGAAGTGGCAGCCCCAGTCCTCAACTCCGGCGACACTGCCTGGATGATGACCTCGACAGCCCTCGTGCTGTTCATGACCATTCCCGGCCTCGCGCTGTTCTACGGCGGCATGGTTCGCTCCAAAAACATTCTTTCCGTGATGATGCAGTGCTTCGCCATTACCGGTCTGATCAGCATTCTGTGGGTCATTTATGGCTACAGCATCGCGTTCGACACCACCGGCATGGAACAGGGCGTCGTCAACTTCAACTCATTCTTCGGCGGCATGGGCAAGGCGTTTCTCGCCGGTGTCACGCCATCGAGCCTGACCGGTCCCGCGGCGCTGTTCCCCGAGGCGGTCTTCATTACCTTCCAGATGACGTTCGCCATCATCACCCCAGCGTTGATCGTCGGTGCTTTCGCCGAGCGGATGAAGTTCTCCGCCATGCTGATCTTCATGGGCATTTGGTTCACCCTGGTTTATGCACCAATCGCGCACATGGTCTGGTCCGGTAACGGCGGCCTGATGTGGGACTGGGGCGTGCTGGACTTCGCCGGCGGCACCGTGGTGCACATCAACGCCGGTGTAGCCGGTCTGATTGCCTGCCTGGTACTGGGCAAACGCAAAGGCTTCCCGACCACTCCGATGGCGCCGCACAACCTCGGTTACACCCTGATGGGTGCTGCAATGTTGTGGGTTGGTTGGTTCGGCTTCAACGCCGGTTCCGCTGCTGCGGCCAACGGCACTGCCGGTATGGCGATGCTGGTGACCCAGATCGCAACCGCCGCCGCTGCATTGGGCTGGATGTTCGCCGAGTGGATCACTCACGGCAAACCAAGTGCTCTGGGTATCGCTTCGGGTGTTGTGGCCGGTCTGGTTGCAATCACACCAGCCGCTGGCACCGTAGGCCCGATGGGTGCTCTGGTCATCGGCCTGGCAGCCGGCGTGGTGTGCTTCTTCTGCGCCACCACCCTGAAACGCAAACTCGGTTATGACGACTCCCTGGACGCCTTCGGTGTGCACGGCATCGGCGGTATCCTCGGCGCGATCCTGACCGGTGTCTTCGCTGCACCATCGCTGGGCGGCTTCGGCACGGTCACCGACATCGCCGCACAAGTCTGGATTCAGTGCAAAGGCGTGGGCTTCACGGTGATCTACACCGCGATCGTCACCTTCGTCATCCTCAAGGTCCTGGACGCCGTCATGGGGCTGCGTATCACGGAAGAAGAAGAGGCGGTCGGCATCGATTTGGCGCTTCACAACGAACGCGGCTACAACTTGTAAGTACGCGCACAAAAAACTTGCCCGGCTTGCCGGGCATTTTTTTGTCTGGAGTTTGTCAGTGAAGGAACTGCTGAAAGGTTTTTTCGTACACGTTTAGTGGCGTTTACGACGAGCGTTTTTCTGCGGCCAATGGCTTACATGATTGAAGGAATATTAGGGCCTTTGTTTTTTCCCAGAGCGCGCTAGAATGCGCCCCGAACGTGCGGAGAACTGTATGTGGCAACAGACTCTGATTACCCTGCGGGCGAGGCCCCGGGGCTTTCATCTGGTAACGGACGAATTACTCGCTGGCCTGCCTGAACTCAAGGCATGTCGGGTCGGTCTGTTGCATTTGTGGCTGCAGCATACCTCGGCGTCGTTGACCATCAACGAGAACGCCGATCCGGCGGTACGTCGCGACTTCGAACGATTTTTCAATCGTCTGATCCCACAAGGAACAGACGGCTATGAGCATAACGACGAAGGCCTGGACGACCTCCCGGCGCACTTCAAGGCCAGTGTACTTGGCTGTCAGCTCAGTTTGCCGATTTCGGCAGGCCGACTGGCGCTGGGAACCTGGCAAGGCGTTTATCTGGGCGAGCACCGTGATTATGGCGGTGCCCGTAAAGTCCTCGCCACCGTCTACGGTGAAGGGGCATAAACCGTGGTTACCAGCGGTTGTAGAATTTTTTCCGGCGGCCTTCGACAGATGGCGAAGCTGGGCTATAACTAATCTGCTTTTCGCAAGTCATGAGGTAGAACATGAGCGACGATGATCTGGAAAACGACGACCTCGAAGTAGGCGACGACGAAACCGAAGAAGGTCTGGAAACTGCAGCGGAAGACGTTGCTGACGACGATGGCGGTGAAGCGCCCGTTCCGACCGCCAAAGGCAAAGCCAAGGCAGCGGTATCGGTTGATGAACTGCCGAGCGTTGAAGCCAAGAACAAAGAGCGTGACGCTCTGGCACGCGCCATGGAGGAGTTTCTCTCCAAAGGCGGTAAGGTGCAGGAAGTGGAGGCCAATGTGGTCGCCGATCCTCCCAAGAAGCCTGACAACAAGTACGGCAGTCGGCCTATCTAAGCGCCAGCAGCTTGCTTGCTGAAAAAGCCCGCCGTCGCTGCGGGCTTTTTCATGGGTGAAATAAAATTCTTGAGCTCAGGCCGAAGCCGCATTCCAGCGAGCCAACAACGCCGGCAACTCGGTCAAACTGCGAATCTCGGCATCCGGCGCCTTCTGCGCTTCCCACACCTTGCCCGCCGGGTTAAACCAGATCGCCCGCAACCCCGCCTGCTGGGCGCCGGCAATGTCGTCACCCGGATGATCGCCGATATGCACGGCCGTTTCAGCCGTCGCACCACCCCGTTGCAACGCCTCATGAAACAGTCGCGCATCCGGCTTGCCGATGCCGATGTCTTCGGCGCACAAGGCAAACTTGAAGTAGTCCGCCAGCCCTAACCGGCGCACATCGGCGTTGCCGTTGGTGACCACGCCGAGAGCGTAGTGATTGGCCAGAGTCTCCAGGGTCGGTTGCACCTCCGGGAATATTTCCAGCTGATGCCGGGCATGCAGAAACACCTCAAAACTCTGATCGGCCAGGCCTGAGGCCTGACCCGGGTCGTAACCGGCCTCTTCCAGCGCGTGGAACAAGACTCGGCGACGCAGGGCGCTGATGCGGTGCTTGAGGCTTGGTTCGCTGCTGAGGATCCGCTCGCGAATCGCCCACAAATGCTCCACCGGCACGGCGCCCAGATTCGGTGCATGCTCGGTCAGCCATTCACGCAATACGGCTTCGGCGCTGACGATCACCGGGGCGGTGTCCCACAGGGTGTCGTCGAGGTCGAAGGTGATCAATTGGATTCTCATGAATCATCGCCTTTGATGCGTTTGGCCCTTGGATGGGCGCTGTCGTAAACCGTCGCCAGGTGCTGGAAGTCCAGGTGGGTGTAGATCTGGGTGGTTTTGATGTCCGAGTGGCCGAGCAATTCCTGAACCGCCCGCAAGTCCTGGGAGGACTCCAGCAAATGGCTGGCGAAGGAGTGCCGCAGCATGTGCGGATGCAGGTTCTGTCCCAGTTCGCGCTCGCCAGCCGCTTTAACCCGCACCTGAATCGCCCTAGGGCCGAGGCGCCGGCCTTGCTGGCTGACAAACACCGCGTCGTCCGCCGGGTTGCTCATGGCCCGTAGCGGCAGCCACAACTCCAGCGCTTCGCGTGCTTTCTTGCCGACCGGCAGCAGTCGGGTCTTGCTGCCCTTGCCGAGCACTTGAACCATGCCATCGGCCAGGTCCAGCTGATCCAGATTGAGCCCGGTCAGTTCCGAAAGGCGCAAACCTGAGGAATAGAACAGCTCCAGAATCGCCTGATCCCGACGCGCCAGGAAATCATCTTCCACCGCGCCCTCAAGCAGTTGCAGCGCGCGGTCGGTGTCGAGGGTTTTTGGCAGCCGACGTTCGCCCTTCGGCGGCGCCAGGCCGTTGGCCGGGTCGTGATCGCAAAGGCCTTCGCGGTTGAGGTAGTGATAGAGCCCACGCACTGCCGACAGTAAACGCGCCAAGCTGCGGGACGATTGACCCTGTGAATGCAGGCGTGCGACCAGGCTGCGCAGGCGCTGGATGTCCAGGGCGGCCCAACTGCTGATGTTCTGTTTGACGCACCAGCCCAGCACTTTGTCGAGGTCGCGGCGGTAGGCGTACAGCGTATGGGGCGACACCTGTCGCTCACTGCGCAGGTGTTCGCAGTAAGCGTCCAGTTGCCGTTCCATGGTCAGCGTACCGAGCGCAGGGAGCTGTTGACCCGCGGCAGCACGCGGCCCATCACTTCGGCGATGTAGCTGAGAAATAGCGTGCCCACCGAGCTCTTGTAGTGCTGCGGGTCGCGGCTGGCGATGGCCAGGACGCCGTGGATGCCCTGGTAGCTGATGGCGACGACGGCGGTGGAACCAATCTGCTTGCGCTGTTCTTCGCCAAACAGGAAGTCCAGTTCATGTTCACGCAGGCTGCCGCTGACGCTTTTGTCTTCGGAGAGCAAGCCGCCGATGGCCGTTTGCGCGTCGGCATGGGTCACCCAGCGGCCCACCGGCATGGGATTGTCACCCAGCAGAATCAGGCTGACAAAGGGCACCTGGAAGTCCTGGCGCAGACTGTCTTCGACGCTGATCACCACATCTTCCAGGCTGGTGGCGTCCATCAGCGCGAGAATCAGGCGGCGGGTCTTGTCGAAGAGGCGGTCGTTGTCGCGGGCCACGTCCATCAAATGCGAGAGGCGATGACGCAACTCGATATTGCGGTCGCGCAGGATGGTCATCTGGCGTTCGACCAGCGAAATGGTGTCGCCGCGCTGGTGCGGAATGCGCAAGGTTGCGAGCAGTTCTTCATGCTCGACGAAGAAATCCGGATGAGCCTCCAGGTACGCGGCAATCGCCGCCGCCTCAAGGCTTTCGGAAGAGGATTCGTCGGGCTGTAGGGCGGGAACCTGGGGCTTATCGGTCATGGATTTAACTCACTCAAAGACGCACCTGTCCTTCATATACGCGCACTGCCGGGCCGGTCATCATGACCGGTTGGCCAGGGCCTGCCCATTCAATGGACAAACGCCCGCCGGGCAGGTCGATCAATAGCGGCGAATCCATCCACCCCTGGCTGATCGCGGCCACTGCGGCAGCGCAAGCGCCGGTTCCGCACGCCTGGGTTTCCCCGGCCCCGCGTTCCCAAACGCGCAGCTGCGCACGGTTCCGGTCGATGACCTGAAGAAAACCGACATTGACCCGCGCCGGGAAGCGCGGATGATTTTCGATTTTCGGCCCCAGTTCATGCACCGGCGCGTTGTTGATATCGCTGACCCGTAGCACGGCATGGGGGTTGCCCATGGACACGGCGGCCAGTTCGACCGCAGTGCCGTCGACGTCAACCTGATAACTCAGGGCCTGTTCCGGCGCGTCGAACGGAATGTCGGCCGGTACCAGGCGCGGTGCGCCCATGTTGACACCGATCTGCCCGTCGCTGCGGATATCCAGTTCGATGATGCCACTTTTGGTCTCGACGCGGATCAGCCGTTTCGCGGTCAGGCGCTTGTCGAGCACGAAGCGCGCGAAGCAGCGTGCACCGTTGCCGCACTGTTCCACTTCGGAGCCGTCGGCGTTGAAGATCCGATAGCGGAAATCCACGTCCGGGTTGCTGGGCGCTTCGACGATCAGCAACTGGTCGAAACCGATACCCGTATGCCGATCGCCCCAAAGCTTTGCGTGTTTGGGCAGGATGTGCGCGTGCTGGCTGACCAGGTCGAGGACCATGAAATCATTGCCCAGGCCGTGCATCTTGGTAAAACGCAGCAGCATGGTTTTACTCCGGCAGCAGGCTTTCGCCAGCAAACAACTCGGCTACCGTCTCACGGCGACGCACTTCAAATGCCTGATCACCGTCCACCAACACTTCAGCGGCACGACCGCGGGTGTTGTAGTTGGAACTCATGACAAACCCGTAGGCACCGGCCGAATGCACGGCCAGCAGATCGCCTTCTTCCAGGGCCAGCTGACGGTCCTTGGCCAGGAAGTCGCCGGTCTCGCAGATCGGCCCGACGATGTCGTAGGCACGGGCAGCGGTATTGCGCGGGCGCACGGCGGTGACGTCCATCCAGGCCTGGTACAGCGCCGGGCGGATCAGGTCGTTCATGGCCGCGTCGACGATGGCAAAGTCTTTGTGTTCGGTGTGCTTGAGGTACTCGACCTGGGTCAGCAACACGCCGGCGTTGGCGACGATAAAGCGGCCCGGCTCGAACACCAGCGCCAGGTCACGGCCGTCGAGACGCTCGCGCACGGCTTTGATGTAGTCGGCAGCCAATGGCGGCTCTTCATCGCGATAACGCACACCCAGGCCACCACCGAGATCGATATGGCGCAGGTAAATGCCGCAATCGCCGAGACGGTCGACCAGGCCCAGCAGGCGGTCGAGGGCATCGATGAATGGCGCCAGGGTGGTCAGTTGCGAACCGATGTGGCAATCGACGCCAACCACTTCCAGGTTAGGCAACTGGGCGGCACGGATGTACACGTCTTCGGCGTCGGCGATGGCGATGCCGAACTTGTTCTCTTTAAGACCGGTGGAAATGTACGGGTGGGTGCCGGCATCGACATCCGGGTTCACGCGCAGCGAGATCGGTGCGCGAACGCCCAGCTCGGCGGCGACGACTTGCAAACGTTCCAGCTCATCGGTGGATTCGACGTTGAAGCAGTGCACGCCGACTTCCAGGGCACGACGCATGTCGTCACGGGTCTTGCCGACACCGGAGAACACGATCTTGTCGGCGCTGCCACCAGCGGCCAGTACGCGTTCCAGCTCACCACGGGAGACGATGTCAAAACCGGCGCCCAGACGCGCCAGGACGTTCAGTACACCCAGGTTGGAGTTGGCCTTGACCGCAAAGCAGACCAGGTGCGGCATGCCGGCCAGTGCATCGGCAAAAGCCAGGTACTGGGCTTCGATGTGGGCGCGGGAGTAGACGTAGGTCGGTGTGCCAAAGCGTTGAGCGATGGCGGACAGGGCAACACGTTCCGCGAACAGCTCCCCGCCACGGTAGTTAAAAGCGTCCATGGCGTTCCCTTAGTAGACGTCGTGCTTGTGCGATTTGGATGCAGGCTGTTTTTGCGACGACTTGGCCTGCTCTGCAGGGTCCTGGCTGTCATCGGGCAGGTACAGCGGGCCTTTTTGACCACAGGCCGACACAAGGCAGGCAACCGCGGCGAGCGCAGCAAGGGACGAGATCAGGCGCTTCATGGCGAAATCCTTGAAAATGCATTAATTGCGCCGGAGTATACCGGCCACCCGGCAGCTTGCCTATGCGACGGGGCTCCCGTCCGGCGGGGCTTGGACCGTAGCGCGGTAACTTGTCCTGCACCGTACACGGATATTTCGTAACGCTGTCGGGCCCTTGGTCGTTATCCTTTGCAATCACCGGGGCTCGCCCGTATCTTGCGGCGCTTGAGCGTGAGTAGACACTTTTTGAGGTTCCCGCAATGAGTTTGACTGAAGCCCGTTTCCACGATCTGGTCGATGCCACCCAGCAGACGCTGGAGGATGTTTTTGACGAAAGTGACCTGGATATTGATCTGGAGAGCTCGGCCGGTGTGCTCACCGTCAAGTTCGAAAACGGCAGCCAGTTGATCTTCAGCCGTCAGGAGCCACTGCGGCAGTTGTGGCTGGCGGCGGTGTCCGGCGGGTTCCACTTCGATTACGACGAAGAGAGCGAGCGCTGGATGTGCGACAAGAGCGAGGAGCAATTGGGCGAGATGCTTGAGCGCATCGTCATGCAGCAAGCTGGCGTCGAACTCGATTTCGAAGGCCTGTGAGATCGTGACCCAGCCTGCGCCCGTTCGTCCGCCCAAGCCGCTCTACAGCAATGTCAGCCCGGCGGTGCCTTCGCCGTGCAGCGGTGTGTGTCGGCTGGATGAGCGAAAGGTCTGCCTTGGGTGTTTTCGCCCTGTCGAAGACATCCGCGAATGGCGCTCGGCCGATGACGATCGGCGGCGTGTCATCTGCGCCCAAGCAGTTCAGCGCAAGACCTCCACCTGAAGCCTTCACGCGACCTGTAGCAGCTGGCGAAGCCTGCGTTCGGCTGCGCAGCAGTCGTGAGATCAGGCGCTAAGGTGTATCAGGAATACCGAGCACTCAGGTTTTACGACTGCTGCGCAGCCGAACGCAGGCTTCGCCAGCTGCTACAAAAGTGTGTCGTCGCCCTGACTTGTATATTTATTGAGCTGTGATAGTGTCCGGTTACGCCTCAACCCATCGAGGCTCGTGAAAACCCCGCCTTTTTCTGGCGGGGTTTTGCTTTTTCTGTGCAGAAGAAAGGAGTCTGCCCAAATCATGACCGCACCTTCAATCACCCTTACCCGTCTGGACGTTCAACGTCTGGAACGCCTGATCGACAGCCTGGATGACACGCTGCCGGGCGTTATCGCGCTGCAAACCGAACTGGACCGCGCCGATACCCTGGTCGGTCACGAAGATGTGCCCGCCGATGTCGTGACCATGAACTCCCGTGTGCATTGCCGTGAAGAAATCAGTGGCAAGGACTATCACCTGACGCTGGTTTACCCGAAGGATGCCAATGCCGACGAAGGCAAGATTTCCATTCTGGCGCCAGTGGGCAGTGCCTTGCTCGGCCTGAAGGTGGGTCAGCACATCGACTGGCCGGCTCCGGGCGGCAAGACCCTCAAGCTGACGCTGCTGGAAGTCGAATCGCAGCCTGCCAATGGCGGCGCCTTCCCGGAATGACGTCCCCTCAGACCTGCTCGAGCGCGTCATTCAATGCGCGTTCCAGGTCGGCCTTGTAGCGCAAATACAGATTGCTTGAGTTCTGCCCATCACCGAGCAGGCCCGACAGATCCAGGTCGGTGATGTAGCAGCGATAGCGTTCGGTTTCACGGCGTTGCTCGACGATTTCCCGGGCGACCACGCTGAACAGTTGGTCGCCATGCTCCAACTCTGAAAACTCCCGCTGATTGCAATACAACGTGACCTGCACCTGTCCCGGTGCGGCTTTGCCGACAATCGCCTGCACGTCGTAGAACGGTTTGTTGACCGGGGTTTGCGGCGCTGGCCGAGCTTCGACCCGACGTGCCCGTACGGGGCCGGAGGGCAGCAGTTGGTAATACAAGGTGTCCAGGGTCAGCGGCTGGGCAACATCCATCGGCAGCAATGCGTCGCGCCGGTACTGGAGCGATTGCAGGAAACGTTGCAAGGGCACCAGCAGGCTTTGCTCGTCGTGGTAGGGCAAACGCTGCTGCCACAGGGCATTGAGTTCATCCAGTACGTACAGGTCGGCGTGGTATTCGTTGATCCGGTAGAACACCTGAATGCAGTCGGGCTGACCCATCGGCAGGACTAGCGCCAGGTCGTGATCTTCCAGTGCCATCGGGTCCAGGTGCAGCGGGCTGTAGCTTGCCAGCTCTTCGCCCAGATAATCGACCAGCGCCGGCAGCGTGGCGAGGGCGACATGATTGACTTGTCCGGGTACCAGTTCCAGCACGTGGTAGTGCTGCTGGACCTGTATCAGGTAACGATGATTGAGTTTGCTCAACAGCAGGTTCTGCGCGGTGTCGAGGATTTCTTCGACCCGCTGGGCGATGAACTGTGCGCGGTTGTGGCAGAAGCAACGTACTCGCAACGTGGGTTGTTGTAGCCCGCTGGGCAGGTTGTTGAGGTAATCGCGCACGCAGTCGAGCAGCGCGTGGGGGCCGTTGAAGCGGCTGACCAGCACTTCGTTCCAACTATTGAGCGTGACCTGATCCAGCGTCAGCACCAGGTTTTCCCGAACGCCGGCGTAGCTGAGCGAATCGGTGCGCTCGGTGGTCATCAGGATGTTCAGGTCGCGGTGGTGCTTGAGTGGATCGACACCGACGTTTACCAGAATCAGCACTTCGCTCGGCACACTGGCACGCAGTAACGGCTCTTCAGCGACGGTTGTCAGCGGCAGGACGATGCTCTGTTGCAGGCTGCCGAGCAGGTTGAACAGTTCGAACTCGCTCAGGTCGCTGCTGCCGGGGTGCAAGGCCAGGCGAGTGCTGCTGTCGATCACGCCATTGCGGTGACACCAGGTCAGCAGTTCCAGCAACTGGCGGCTGCGCTTGATCGGTGCGAAATGCTCCCACTCCAGGGCCGTCAGGCTGCCGTTGTACAAACCCCACTGAGGTTGACCCGATTCTTTTTTGTTCGGCGCTTGCACCAGCGTGAGGGTGTCTTCGGCCATATCCGGTGCAATGCCAGGGTTGATGAACTCGACCTTGTCGGCCTTGCGCTCGAACGCCGCGTACAGCCGCCGACCCAGCACGTTAAGGTCGCGTTTGTTGATCAGGCTGACCGTCTGTTCGTTGCGGGCGAACTCGGTCAGGAAGCGGTAGCTGTAATTGAGCTCGTTGACCAAGGCCCTGCGTTCAGCGCTGACCTGACGGACTTTCCACTGGCTGCGGCTATCGAGCAGGGCCAGTTGACGCTGATCCCAGTGCCATTCGTGGGCCAGGCGTCTAAGCAACGAACGCTGCCAGCTCTGAGTGCGACTGCTGTTGCCGGTGAGTTTGCGATTGACCTTCAGGTACAACGCCCGGCGTACCAGCTCCAGCCGTTCCGGCTCGCCACGGGCGGTGAGGTATTCCTCGATGCGCCGGTAGACCACGACGTACGGGTCCAACTCATCAAGGTCGAGCCGATTGGCAAACACCGCTTGCTTGAAGCGCAGGCTCAGGCAATGGACTTTGGGGTGTTCGCTGGCATAGACCTCGGTCAGCAGCAGTTTGAGCACCGATTTGTACGGCGATTCGATGCCCTTGAACAACTGCCAGAGCCCGGCACCGATGAACTCGCCGGGTGGGATATAGGCCAGATGCCCCAAGTCCAGGGTTTCGTCGGCACGGATGAAGCGCTTGGACATCAGCGTGTGGGTGTACCGGTCGTAGCTTGCCTCTTCGTAGACGGGCACCAGCCACCAAATGGGTGTGCGGCCGGCCAGCCAGATCGCGGTGCGATAGAACTCGTCCAGCAGCAAATAGTGCTGGGTGGTGCCGCAGTCTTCCGAGCTCAGTTGCGTATCACGTTCGCCGCGTACGAAACGGGTCGGGTCGATCAGGAAGAAATGCGCCTCAGCGCCTTGGCTGGCAGCCCAGACTTCGAGGAGCTGGCATTTTTTGCGCAGCTCAGTGAGCTCGTTTTCGCTCAAGTCCGGCCCGTGACAGACCCACACGTCCATGTCGCTCTGGTCGGCCTGGGCCAGGGTACCGAGACTGCCCATCAGGAACAGGCCGTGAATCGGTCGCGGCGGATTGCTGCCGTGGCGGGGCTTATAGGAAAACGAGCGAGTCAGGCGTTGGGCTTCGGCAAGGGCGTTGGCGTCGGGTTCGTAATTCGACAGCCCGGCTGGCGTACCGCCCGAAACGTATCCCGGCAACAGCGGATGATTGACGTGGAAAAACAGCGGCAACAGGGTCAGCACCGCTTGCTGACGGGTCGACAACCCTTCCATGGCGCGGGCCATGCGGCCTTCGTTGAGCTTCAGAAAACGTGCGCGCAGCTGGCTGAGAACCTTGCGGTCGATTCCCTCGTCCAGATCGGGGCGGATTTCATGGGTGCGGGTCATATCAGCTCAAACCGGCTTGCGGGGCTCGGACGTGGGAGGTCTCAGGATGAGGGGCAGTTTAGCGCTTCGGCCCTGGGACTTTTAAGCTGATTTTGTTTTTCTGGCGTCAGATTTTTATCGCGGGGCGACGGCAGGCAACAGAGTGAGCCCGCGGAAATCCCGTAGCAGGGGTTTCCGTGGGCGCTGCGGTAATGCTCAGGCAGTTTCCCGTACGTTGAGAATGGTCAGAACGGTTTGCACATTTTGCGCGGCGTCACGACCCAGACTGGTCAGATAACCACCATCTGGCTGGGTGATCAGTTCTTTGTCGAACAGTCTTTGGGCGGCGGCAATGGCTTTCGGGGCAGCGGTCTGATGAATTTTCAAACCTTCCTGGGAACTGTCCAGGTTGAAGAGTGCGAGGATTTCCAGTTCGGCAACCAACTCAGGGGTAAGCGACATAAGGACTCCAGACTTTCTAGGAATTGGACGACAGCGCCCCTAAGGTGATCTCACTCGGGCGGCATGTCCAGTGCTCGCGACAGGGTTTTTTCGCCTTTGTAGGAGCGAGGCTCGTCCGCGAAGAAAGATGACACGGTTTCTATGGGGGACCGCGTTGTGGTCTTCGCGGGCAAGCCTCGCTCCTACGAGAAGGGGGGATCATTTCTTTTCGGGCGGCAACTCTGGCAATGCACGCAACGCAGTTTCATACCATTCAGTGTTGAACGCGCGGTCTTCTTCGAGGATTGCGTCGATTTCTACTGCCAGAACGTGGGCCATCAGATTGAGGATTTCTTCACGCTCGTAACCCACCAATGTCAGCTTGTTGAAGGTCGCCTTGGCGGCCGGCGGATTGTCGCTTTCAATCTGGTTTTCGATGGCTTCGATCAGGGTGTTTTCGGCGAACTCTTCTTCGTCGATGTCGTCTTGGTTGTTATCGGGGGTTGGCTCGCTCATGGCAGGCTCCTCAAGTTAAGGCGGCCAGTTTACCTGCATTCAGCGCTGTGATGCTGCTGGCAAGAAGCACCTCGGCGTTCTATAAAGGGCACTGCCAACCCCTGCACGGCCTGGAGGCTAAGTGATGCTCAAGCTTTATGGATTTTCCGTCAGCAACTACTACAACATGGTCAAGCTGGCGCTGCTGGAGAAGGGACTGCCGTTTGAAGAAGTATTGTTTTACCCAGGGCCGAGCGCCGAAGCGTTCGCCATCAGCCCGCGCGGGAAGGTACCGGTGCTGGGCGTCGAACAGGGTTTCGTCAACGAAACCAGCGTGATTCTCGAATACCTCGAACACAGCCAGAAAGGCGCGCCGCTGTTGCCGAGCGATCCCTTTGAGCGGTCCCAGGTCTTGGCACTTGCCAAGGAAATCGAGCTGTACATTGAACTGCCGGGGCGCGCCTGCTATGGCGAAGCATTTTTCGGCATGACCGTGCCGGAGGCGATCAAAGACAAGACCAAAGCCGAGTTGCTGCTGGGGTTTGCCTCATTGAGCAGGCACGGCAAATTTGCCCCTTACGTGGCAGGTGACAGCCTGAGCATTGCCGATTTGTATTTCCTTTACAGCGTGCCGCTGGCGTGTGCGGTGGCGCAGAAGCTGTTTGACCTGGATTTGCTGGCTGAGATGCCGGCGGCCAAAGCGTTGCTGGAGCGTCTGGAACAGAACCCGCACGTGCAGCGGATTGCAAAGGACAAGGAAGCGGCGATGCCAGCGTTTATGGCGATGGTCGCGTCCAAAAAGTAGGTTTTTTAGCGTCTTCAAGACCGCATTCGCGGGCAAGCCTCGCTCCTACAGGATTTGTGTGATCTGTAGGAGCGAGGCTTGCCCGCGAAGCTTTTAGCGGCTAGCCAGCAATGCCTGGCCGCGAACCACAGCCTTCTTGACCTGCGCCGGCGCGGTTCCGCCGGTATGGTCACGGGCATTCACCGAGCCTTCCAGCGTCAACACGGCGAACACATCCTGATCGATCTGGTCGCTGAACTTGCGCAGCTCTTCCAGGCTCATTTCCGCCAAGTCTTTACCGCTTTCCACGCCGTACTTCACGGCATGGCCAACGATTTCGTGGCAGTCACGGAACGGCAGGCCACGACGTACCAGGTAGTCGGCCAGGTCGGTGGCGGTGGAGAAACCGCGCAGGGCCGCTTCGCGCATCATCGCGTGCTTGGGTTTGATCGCCGGGATCATGTCGGCAAAGGCTCGCAGCGAGTCACGCAACGTGTCGGCGGCGTCGAACAGCGGTTCCTTGTCTTCCTGGTTGTCCTTGTTGTAGGCCAGTGGCTGGCCTTTCATCAGGGTCAGCAGGCCCATCAGTGCGCCGAATACGCGCCCGGTCTTGCCACGCACCAACTCCGGCACGTCCGGGTTTTTCTTTTGCGGCATGATCGAGCTGCCGGTGCAGAAACGGTCTGGCAGATCGATGAACTGGAACTGGGCGCTGGTCCACAGCACCAGCTCTTCGGAGAAGCGCGACAAGTGCATCATCGCGATGCTCGCGGCCGAGCAGAATTCGATGGCGAAATCGCGATCGGAAACGTTGTCCAGCGAGTTACCGCCAACAGCGTCGAAGCCCAACAGTTGGGCGGTGAATTCGCGGTCGATCGGGTAGGTGGTGCCCGCCAGTGCAGCGCTGCCCAGTGGCATGCGATTGGTACGTTTGCGGCAATCGACCAGGCGCTCGTAGTCGCGGCTGAGCATTTCGAACCAGGCCAGCATGTGGTGCCCGAAGGTCACCGGCTGCGCGGTTTGCAGGTGAGTGAAGCCCGGCATGATGCTGCCGGCTTCGCGCTCGGCCTGCTCCAGCAAGCCTTTTTGCAGACGGGTGATTTCGCTCAGGATCAGGTCGATCTCATCACGCAGCCACAGGCGGATGTCGGTGGCGACCTGGTCGTTGCGGCTGCGGCCGGTGTGCAGCTTCTTACCGGTCACGCCGATGCGGTCGGTCAGACGCGCCTCGATGTTCATGTGCACGTCTTCGAGGTCGATGCGCCAGTCGAACTGGCCGGCCTCGATTTCACCCTGGATGGTCTTCAGACCATCGGTGATGCTGTCGCGCTCGGCATCGGTCAGCACGCCGACCTTGGCCAGCATCGTGGCGTGAGCGATCGAACCCATGATGTCGTGGCGATACAGGCGCTGGTCGAAAGTGACGGAGGCGGTGAAGCGGGCGACGAAGGCGTCGACGGGTTCACTGAAGCGGCCGCCCCAGGACTGATTGGTCTTGTCAGTGCTCATGAATTCGCTCGTATCGGCTGAAGAAAGATGGCGTTGAAAGCTGTCGCGAATAATAACAGGGTTGCCAATCCTGTCGCTGACACTGGTCGACACGTTTTTTTCTCATGCAGCGGTCCATACTCGAGCCAGCGCGTCGGGGAATTGCGCAACGATATTTTCCAATTGAGCAATATCGTGCCGGCAACCGTCTACAGTTGGACAGTAGGACAGGTGGATCAGCGCACTTCCAGGCGCTGCAACTGACTATAAGAAGAGGGGGTGTTCATATTGTGTATCAACAAACCCTACGGCGATGCTTCGCCAACGCGGGCCTGGGCCGCCAAACGCACGACAGATGAAAATTTAGCCGTCGGTCGGGCGGCACTTTTTGGCCCTCGCGCTAGTCTTAGCGTGGATCGCGGTGACGGACGTCACTTCACCTGTCTACGCTATCCTTGTGCGAGACTCACGCAGGAATCCAGCGCAATATGAATGTCCTGATCGTTGATGACGAACCCCTTGCCCGCGAGCGCCTGAGCCGAATGGTTGGCGAACTCGAGGGATACAGTGTCCTGGAGCCTGGCGCCACGAACGGCGAAGAGGCGTTGGCACTGATCGACAGCCACAAACCGGATATCGTGCTGCTCGATATCCGCATGCCGGGCCTCGATGGCCTGCAAGTGGCTGCACGATTGTGCGAACGCGAAACCCCACCCGCCGTGGTGTTCTGCGCAGGGCCCGATGAATTTGCCGTGGAAGCCTTACAGGCCAGCGCCGTAGGCTATCTGGTGAAACCTGTGCGTACAGAACAATTGCATGAAGCGTTAAAAAAGGCTGAGCGGCCCAATCGCGTCCAACTCGCGGCCCTGACCCGTCCCGCGGCCGAAAGTGGCAGCGGCCCACGCAGTCACATCAGCGCCCGTACCCGTAAAGGTATCGAACTGATCCCGTTGGGTCAGGTGGTCTATTTCATTGCGGATCACAAATACGTGACCTTGCGCCATGAAGGCGGCGAAGTGCTGCTGGATGAGCCGCTCAAGGCACTTGAAGATGAATTTGGCGACCGCTTCGTGCGCATCCACCGCAACGCGCTGGTCGCCCGCGAACGCATCGAACGCCTGCAGCGCACGCCTCTTGGGCATTTTCAGCTGTTCCTCAGAGGCTTGAACGGCGATGCCCTGATCGTCAGCCGACGGCATGTGGCCGGCGTGCGCAAGATGATGCAGCAGCTTTAATCCTCCTTTTACGGGCGGGTTTTATCCCGATTGCTGGGTGTCTGAGGCCAGGGAGGCCACGCGGTTTCTGATACAAGTCAAAGTGGATTTGGCTGAGCTGTTATTATCCGCCGTATCTATTCAGTACGGATTGATCCATGTCCTCTCGCGAAATCCGCATCGCCACCCGTAAAAGCGCTCTCGCCCTGTGGCAGGCCGAATACGTCAAAGCTCGTCTGGAAGAGGCCCATCCGGGTCTGCTCGTGACGTTGGTGCCCATGGTCAGTCGCGGTGACAAGTTGCTCGACTCGCCACTGTCGAAAATCGGCGGCAAGGGCCTGTTCGTCAAAGAGCTTGAAACCGCGTTGCTGGAAAATGAAGCCGACATCGCTGTGCACTCCATGAAAGACGTGCCGATGGACTTCCCTGAAGGTCTCGGTCTGTTCTGCATCTGCGAACGCGAAGACCCGCGCGATGCGTTCGTCTCCAACACCTACGCCAGCCTGGATGAGTTGCCGCAAGGCAGCATCGTCGGCACCTCCAGTTTGCGCCGTCAGGCTCAATTGCTGACCCGGCGTCCGGACCTGGAGATCCGCTTCCTGCGCGGTAACGTCAACACGCGCCTGGCCAAGCTCGATGCCGGCGAATACGACGCCATTATCCTTGCTGCTGCCGGCCTGATTCGTCTTGGCTTTGAAGAACGCATCACCTCGGCCATCAGCGTCGACGACAGTCTGCCGGCCGGTGGCCAAGGCGCGGTGGGTATCGAATGCCGTAGCGTCGACAGCGAAATTCACGCGCTGTTGGCGCCGCTGCACCATCAGGACACCGCCACCCGCGTGACCGCCGAACGTGCTCTCAACAAACATTTGAATGGCGGCTGCCAAGTGCCAATCGCCTGCTACGCCGTGCTTGAAGGTGAGCAGATCTGGTTGCGTGGCCTTGTCGGTGATCCGAACGGTGGTCTGCTGCTCAGCGCCGAGGCTCGAGCACCACGCAGCGACGCCGAAGCCCTGGGCGTGCAAGTGGCTGAAGACCTGCTGAGTCAAGGCGCCAACGACATTCTCAAAGCAGTCTACGGCGAGGCAGGTCACGAGTGACGCGCTGGCGCCTGCTGCTGACGCGTCCCGCGGATGAGTCGGCGGCACTGAGCAGTCTTTTGACCGAAAAAGGGATTTTCAGCAGCAGTTTGCCGCTTTTGGAGATCGAGCCGATTTCTGTCTCTGACACAATGCGCGAGGTGATTCAGGGTCTGGATCGCTTTTGCGCGGTGATCGTAGTCAGCAAGCCAGCCGCCAGAATCGCTGTGGATCTGCTCGACCGGTATCGGCCGCAACCCCCTCGTCTGAAGTGGTTCAGCGTGGGCGCAGCCACCGCGCAGATCCTCGAGGATCGCGGGCTGGACATCAACTTCCCGGTGGATGGCGATGACAGCGAAGCCTTGCTTGAGCTTCCCTCGTTGCGCGAGGCGATCGCACGACCCGGTCCACGCGTGCTGATCATGCGCGGGGAGGGCGGACGCGAGTTGCTGGCTGAGCGTTTGCGCGAGCTAGGTGCTAGTGTCGAGTATCTGGAGTTGTACAGTCGCCGCCTGCCGAAGTACCCGTCAGCGGCCCTGCCTGAGCGGATCCGGGCGGAACGCTTGAACGGGCTGGTGGTCAGCAGTGGACAGGGTTTTGAGCACCTGCATCAATTGGCCGGCGATGCCTGGCCGCAATTGGCGCGGTTGCCGTTGTTTGTTCCAAGCCCCAGGGTCGCCGAGCTGGCACGTGCCGCCGGGGCCCAAACAGTTGTGGATTGTCGCGGCGCCAGTGCCGCGGCTTTGCTGACGGCGTTACGGGAGCATCCCGGACCCGTTCTCTAATGCAAAGGATGGATACGTGAGCGAAACAGCCTTGCCTAAAGATGACGTCCAGCCAGTGCTCGATGCACCGGTTGAAACCGGGCCACCTGCGGCAGTGCAGCGCCGAGGCAATGGGCTGGCAATCGTCGCGCTGTTGCTGGGCGCTGCCGGTGTCGCCGTGGGCGGTTGGGGAGTCTGGCAGGTGCGTCACCTGCAAGCCCATACTCAACAGCAGTTGAGCCAGGTTCAGGCATTGAACGATCAGGCGCAGGACCTGAAACTCAACGAACAACGTCTGACTGCCCGCCTGGAACAAATGCCTGCCGCCGACGAGCTCGACGCGCGCAGTCGTTTAGTCACTCAACTTCAAGGCGATCAGCAACGGTTGAATCAACGTCTGGAAACGGTCCTCGGCGCCAGCCGCAAGGACTGGCGTCTGGCCGAAGCCGAGCACCTGCTGCGCCTGGCCAGCCTGCGTCTTTCCGCGTTGCAGGACATCAGCAGTGCCCAGGCCCTGGTGCAGGGCGCGGATGAAATTCTGCGCGAACAGAACGACCCGGGTTCCTTTGCCGCTCGCGAGCAAGTGGCCAAAACGCTGGTGGCATTGCGTAGCATCGAGCAGCCGGATCGCACCGGGCTGTTCCTGCGACTGGGGGCGTTGCGCGATCAGGTGATCAGCCTCACCGAGCTGGCACCCGAGTACAAGGATCGCGGTGAATCCCTGTTGGGTCTCACCGCCGATGGCGACGGCGCGAATCGCTGGGCGCAATGGTGGGATCAGGTCTCGCGCTACATCCGCATCGACTTCAACGCCGACAAGAATGTGCGTCCATTGCTGGCTGGGCAGAGCCTGAGCCAGGTTCGCCTGGCTCTGAGCCTGGCACTGGAGCAGGCGCAATGGGCCGCGCTCAATGGCCAGGCAGCCGTTTACACCCAAGCGCTGGCGGAGGCGCGGGACGTGCTCAAAGGCAACTTCAATCCGGACAACCCTCAGAGCAAAGTGATGCTTGAGCAGGTTGGCGAGTTGAGCAAGCAGCCGGTCACCGTCGTCACGCCAGATCTGGCCGGCACGCTGAGCGCGGTTCAGGGGTATCTGGAGCGGCGTAACGTCAACGCCGAGGACTCGATCAAGCCGATGGTCAAACCTGCCGCGGACACCGCGCAGGAGGCGACGCCATGAAACGCCTCTATGTGATCGTGTTCCTGGTGATCGCCGCTGCTGCCGCGCTGGGGCTTGCGATTGCCGAGCATTCCGGTTACGTGCTGATCGCCTACAAAAGTTTCCGTTACGAATCGAGCCTGTGGGCAACCCTGGCGTTGGTCGCCGTGCTGTGGCTGGTGTTCTGGGGCATCAAGGCGCTAATCGAACTGGTGACGACCTCCAGCGGTGTGGTCAATCCCTGGTCGCGACGCAACCGTAGTCGCCGGGTGCAGGTGGCGATTGAACACGGTCAGCTGGATCTGGCCGAAGGTCGCTGGGCCAGTGCGCAGCGCCATCTGCATCGGGCTGCGGAAGCCGAGCGCCAGCCTTTGCTTTACTACCTCGGCGCTGCCCGGGCCGCGAACGAACAAGGTCATTACGAGGAAAGCGACAACCTGCTGGAGCGCGCTCTAGAGCGACAACCCCAGGCAGAATTGGCGATTGCCCTGAGCCACGCCCAATTACAGACTGACCGCGGCGATACCGAAGGCGCCCTGGTGACCCTGCAAGCCATGCACGAGCGTCATCCTCATAACGTCCAGACCTTGCGTCAGTTGCAGCGCTTGCACCAACAGCGGGGCGACTGGTCGGCGGTGATTCGCCTGCTGCCGGAGCTACGCAAGGACAAGGTCCTGCCACCGGCCGAGCTGACCGAACTGGAACGCCGGGCCTGGGGTGAGAATCTGTCCCTGGCGGCGCATCAGGAAGAAGACGGGACGGTCGGCCTGCAATCGCTCAATCGCGCCTGGCAGCAGTTGACCTCCGCTCAGCGTCAGGAGCCGCAACTGGTGCTCGCTTATGCCGAGCAACTTCGGCAACTGGGTGCTCAGGTCGACGCCGAAGAAATCCTGCGAGCGGCGCTCAAGCGCAACTACAACAGTCATCTTGCACGCCTCTATGGACTCGTTCGCGGCAGTGATCCGGCACGTCAACTGCACACCGCCGAGGGCTGGCTCAAAGACCATCCGGCCGACCCGAGCCTGCTGCTGACCCTGGGGCGTTTGTGTCTGCAAAGCAGCCTTTGGGGCAAGGCCCGGGACTATCTGGAAAGCAGCTTGCGCATGCAGCGCAATCCCGAAGCCTGCGCGGAACTGGCGCGGTTGCTGGCGCAGCTGGGTGACACCGAGCGCAGCAATCAGTTGTTCCAGGAGGGCTTGGGCTTGTTGGACGAGCGCTTGCTGGCGGCACCGTTACCGGTTCCTGTTCACGCTTGATGAGTAAATGACGGGTCGCTCGAACGGGCGATCCAGTCGGCTGCAATCTGCCGGGATTTTACCTTTGTAGTCCATCATCGGCAGAGTCCTACAGAGGACTACACCTAATCCTCTCGTTCCTGTCGGGAATTCCCTACACTTCTGTTGAAGTGTCCCTGCTGGCCTGTCTTGAAAGGCTGGCGCGCTTTCCTCTACCGTAACCGCCTGTCTCTACTGTTACGGAAATGCCATGTCTTTGGCCTGCTCACGCTCCTTGTTTTTCATGGCTTTCATTGCAGGTGCCCTGGCCCTGGGCGTGTCCTATTACCTGGAATATGCGGTCGGCCTCAAGCCCTGCGGGTTGTGCCTGTTGCAGCGGTTTTCCCTCGCGTTACTCACGGGGATCTGCCTGATGGCTTCGGTGCATGGGCCGGGCCGCTTCGGGTCTTTTCTGTATTGGATGCTCGGTCTGCTTTGCAGTCTGGCGGGAACGGTCACGGCGTGGCGGCAGGTATTGCTGCAGAGCGATCCAATGCATCAGCTGTTGACGTGCTCACCCAGTCTGGCTGTTCAGTACGAGGACCTGCCCTGGTTCTGTCAGGTCACGCAGATGTTTAAAGGGGAGGCAGAGTGCGCGGAAATTTCCTGGACACTGTTCGATCTGAGCATTCCTGAGTGGAGTCTGCTGCTCTTCATGGCGATGACGGTTTTAGGTATTTATCAGGTGCTGCGTCTTGTCTGGAAAGCCTGTCAGCGACCGCTCAGCGGCGAGTTGTCACACCGGGCGCTGGCGGGTGATTAAACACTTGTATGAACTTTATCTCCTGCGTACCTTGAAGCCATTGTCGCGCGGGCATAATCTGGCCCGCACGTGTCATTGGAATTATGTTGCTCGAATGACGCTCTGCCTGGCCGATACTTGACCTTCAAGTGTGCGACGGGTGTAGGGCAGCATGACCCACAAGGGAAGAGAGATCACCATGCTCGAAAGTTGTCAGAATGCTCAAGAACGCTGGGGTGGAGTGCATCTGCTGATCGATCGCTGGTTGCAGGAGCGTCACGAACTGGTTCGGGCCTATGATGCTCTCGGCGCCAAGCCTGAGACTCTGAGCGAGAACCGCAAGCCGTTGCAGGAGTTCTGCGGCGTGCTGGTCGATTACGTGTCTGCCGGGCACTTCGAGATCTACGAACAGTTGACGGGGGAGGCCAAGGCCTTCAACGACAAGCGTGGTCTGGAGTTGGCCGAGACAATTTACCCGCGCATCGACGTCATCACCGAGAAGCTGCTCGCGTTCAACGACCTGTGTGATGCAGGTCAATGCGTGGCAGAGAAATTCAAAGAGCTGGGTGGCCTGTTGCACGAACGCTTCGAACTGGAAGACTGCCTGATCGAAGTGCTGCACACCGCTCACAAGGAAGAAGATTCGGTTCAGGCCTGAACCCCTTCCTGCAAGACCTCCAAAAACGGTGCGCTATGCGCGCCGTTTTTCGTTGCCGGTATTCAGCTTGTGGCACCGCGCAATTCGACTTCGAATACCAGCGGTGTAAACGGCGCAATCAGGTCGCCGGCACCCTCGGCGCCATAGGCTTCGGCCGATGGAATCACCAGACGCCATTTCGCGCCGACCGGCATTTGCTGCAACGCGCTGCGCCATCCGCTGATCACGCTGTCGAGACCGAACCACTGCGGCTGACTGTTCTGATCGAACACCGTGCCGTCGGGAAGGCGACCGATATACAGCACTTGGACTTTGCCGTTGGGGCCGGCTTTGGCACCAGTGCCCGGCGCCAACTCCGTTAGCAAAATTCCATCGGTCAGCTCGCGAACGCCCGGTTTGGCTTTTTCCTCGTCGAGAAACGCCCGCTCTTTTTGGAGAGCGATTTCGCTTTGTGGCAGGGTTGGTTGCAAGGCGACCTGGGCTTCGTGCTCGGCAAGAATCTGTTCGATCTGCTCATCTTTCAGCGTCAGGGGTTTGCCTTGATAGGCTTGTTGCAAACCTTCGATCAGCGCCTGAAGTTGCAGATCGGGAACCTCCTGGCGCAGGCGTTCGCCGAGGCTTGCGCCCAAGCTGTAAGAGAGATCGTGAGTGTCATCTCCTTTGGGTTTTTCGGCGGCCTGAGCCACGGAAAAAAACACGCACAGTGATAAAAAAAGGTAGCGCGACATGGGCATTCTCCGACCTGAGATGCGCAGGATTATGCCAGTGTGAATGCGCTCAACGGTGAACTGGTTTTGCGCAGGTGAAGAAGAATTTCAATCCGTTGCAACACAGCGCTTTGGATACTGTCAACATGCCCTAGCGGCGGTAGCAGCAGAGGTCTAGTATGAGCCGCACCCACGTCAGCCAGGAGGTAAACCATGTCGGCCACCAAGAAGCCAGTAAATACTCCGTTGCACTTACTCCAACAACTCTCGGGCAGCTTGCTCGAGCATCTGGAAAACGCTTGTTCCCAAGCCTTGGCTGATGCTGAAAAACTGCTCGCCAAACTGGAAAAGCAGCGCGGAAAAGCGCAGGAAAAATTGCACAAGTCCCGTACCAAATTGCAGGACGCTGCGGCGGCCGGCAAGGCCAAGGCACAAACCAAAGCCAAGGGAGCGGCGAAGGAGCTTGAGGACCTGCTTGATGCCCTCAAGGATCGTCAATCGGAAACTCGCAGCTACATTCTGCAACTCAAGCGCGATGCTCAAGAAAGCCTGAAATTGGCCCAAGGCGTCGGTCGTGTACAAGAGGCTGTCGGCAAGGCGTTGTCCCTGCGTTCGGCCAAGCCTGCTGCGGCTCCTGCCAAGAAAGCCGCTGCCAAACCGGCTGCTGCAAAAGCACCGGTCAAGTCTGCTGCGGCTCCTGTCAAGAAAGCTGCGGCTGCCAAAGCACCGGTGAAAGCCGCAGCAAAACCAGCAGCGAGAAACGCAGTCGCTGCCAGCGCTGCGAAACCGGCTGCTAAAACGACGGCTGCCAAGCCTGCCGCCGCCAAATCTGGTGCTGCAAGAACGGCCGCTGCAAAACCAGCTGCAAAAACGGCCGCTAAACCCGCAGCAAGACCAGCAGCCAAAACTGCAGCGGCGAAACCTGCTGCCAAGCCGGCCGCCAAATCTGTCGCGACTAAAACCGCTGCAAAACCTGCTGCGAGAACCGCGGCCAAACCCGCTGTAAAAGCAGCGGCCAAGCCGGCCGCTAAACCAGTTGCCAAACCGGCCACCGCCAAACCCGCTGCAACGCCTGCTCCATCAGCAACCACCTCGACAGCCACGCCGGCGTCAACACCGGCAACCGCTTCGAGTGCAGCAACCACCCCAACCAGCGCTTCCTAAGTGCCGGATACCGCGACGCGCAGCTGATGCAGCGCGTCGCGGTCCAGGTGGGCGGCGCCTGCCGTCACACCTTCCAGCCAGGCCGATAGATCGGTGGCCTCACCTTGCGGCCAACTCTGCGCCGATCGCTCCAGTCGCAACAACAGATGTCGTTCGGCCTCGAGCTCCAATGTCTTCATTTGTTCGCGCAACGTAGTCAGCTCGGCATCCTCAGTCGCGGCGGCTTTCCATTGCATGCGCAATGCTCGCAGCGGTTGAACGACATCGGTATCCCAGGGCTCGGCCACATTGCGAAGTAGCTGCAATCGCTGCTCGTTACAGGCAACACCCCGCTGTGCCAGCCACAATCCACCGAGCAGCAGGCACACATTCACGCCCGCCGCCTGTAATCGCAGGCATGCGTGTTCAACGCCGGGACGGGCGTAAGTACTAAGGGAAAAGTTCCACAGGTCAGAGGACATAGTGCTACTCGCGCCAGTTGCGAGCGAAGCTGGTAGACTCCGCCGCCATTATGATTCGACTTCAGAACCTGACTTTACAGCGTGGCCCGCAACGTCTGCTAGAAGACGCCGAGCTGACCCTGCACGCCGGCCACAAAGCCGGCCTCATCGGTGCCAACGGCGCCGGCAAATCGAGCCTGTTCGCCTTGCTTCTGGGTGACCTGCACCCGGACTCGGGTGATTGCTTCTTGCCGGCGGACTGGCGCATCGCCCACATGCGCCAGGAGATCGACACCCTCGATCGCGTGGCGGTCGACTATGTGCTCGATGGTGACCTGCGACTGCGCGAGGTGCAACGCGATCTCGCCGCAGCCGAAGCGGCCCATGACGGTGCCGCCCAGGCCCGCCTGCACTCCGAGCTCGACAGCGCCGACGGTTACACCGCCGACGCCCGAGCGCGCAAATTGCTGGCGGGGCTTGGGTTCACCAACGAGCAAATGGATCGCCAGGTAGGAGATTTCTCTGGTGGTTGGCGGATGCGTTTGAACTTGGCGCAGGCTTTGATGTGCCCCTCGGACCTTCTGCTACTCGACGAACCGACAAACCACTTGGACCTCGACGCCATCATCTGGCTCGAAGAATGGCTCAAAAGCTATCCCGGCACCTTGATGCTGATTTCCCACGACCGGGACTTCCTCGATGCCGTGGTCGATCACGTGGCCCACGTCGATCAGCGCAAGATCACCCTGTATCGCGGTGGTTATAGCGCCTTCGAACGCGCCCGTGCCGAACGTCTGGCCCAGCAACAGCAGGCCTACGAGAAGCAACAGGTGCAACGTGCGCACATGGAAAGCTACATCGCCCGCTTCAAGGCCCAGGCCACCAAGGCCCGTCAGGCCCAGAGCCGGATCAAGGCCCTGGAGCGGATGGAAGAACTGTCCGCCGCCCACGTTGATTCGCCGTTCGATTTCGTCTTCCGCGAATCGGTGAAGATCTCCAGCCCGCTGATTGACCTGTCTGATGCTCGGCTGGGTTATGGCGACAAAGCCGTGCTGGAAAAGGTCAAGCTGCAACTGACCCCCGGTGCACGGATCGGTTTGCTCGGCCCGAACGGTGCCGGTAAATCCACCCTGATCAAAAACCTCGCCGGTGAACTCGAGCCGTTGTCCGGTCGATTGACCCGTGGCGAGAACACCGTCGTCGGTTACTTCGCCCAGCATCAGCTGGATTCGCTCGACTCCAAGGCCAGCCCGTTGCTGCATATGCAGCGCCTGGCGCCGACCGAGCGCGAGCAGACCCTGCGCGACTTCCTCGGCGGGTTCGACTTCCGTGGCGCGCGGATCGATGAGCCGGTGTTGAATTTCTCCGGTGGCGAGAAGGCTCGTCTGGCGCTGGCGTTAATCGCCTGGGGCCGGCCGAACTTGCTGCTGCTCGACGAACCGACCAACCACCTGGACCTGGAAATGCGCCTGGCGCTGACCATGGCGCTTCAGGAGTTCAGCGGCGCGGTACTGGTGGTCTCCCACGATCGCCATTTGCTTAAAAGCACCACCGACAATTTTTACCTGGTGGCAGACGGCAAGGTCGAGGAATTCGACGGCGATCTGGAAGACTACACCCGTTGGCTGGTGGACTACCGTCAGCGCAATGCGCCCGTCAGCAACACCCCGGTAAACCCGGACAAGACCGACAAGAAGGCCCAGCGCCAGGCCGCCGCTGCGTTGCGTCAGCAACTGGCGCCGCACAAGCGCGAGGCCGACAAGCTCGAAGCCGAGCTGGGCAAGCTGCACGAGAAACTGGCGAAGATCGATACCAGCCTCGGCGACAGCGACATTTACGAACCGGCGCGCAAAAACGAATTGCGTGATCTGCTGGCCGAACAGGCCAAGCTGAAGGTACGTGAAGCCGAGCTGGAAGAAGCCTGGATGGAAGCACTGGAATTGCTCGAAAGCATGCAGGCGGAGCTGGAGGCGCTGTCCTGATGGAAGCCTTCAAGCTGCCATTGCCTGCCGTGTTGATCGAGCCGATCTGGCTCTTTGTGCAAATCCTGCTGATTCTGTTGGCGGGCTATGTCGCCCAGCGCTGCGTCGCCAAGTGCCTGACGCGCCTGGGTGAGCGGTATCCGTTTCCACCGCAATTGCTGATGCCGCTGCGCGGTGGTCTGCGCTGGCTGATCATGGGCAGTGCGCTGATCTTCGTACTGGAACGCCTGGGGGTGTCGGCGACGGTGCTCTGGACCGCGTTGTCCGGGTTTGTCGCGGTAGCGGCGGTGGCGTTCTTCGCGATGTGGAGCGTGCTCTCCAATCTGCTGTGCGCGATCCTGATCTTCACCGTCGGCCCCTTCCGCCTCGGCGACGTGGTCGAGTTGGTGGACACCACCGACAAGCCTGGCGTCAAAGGCCGGGTAGTGGCGATCAATCTGCTCTACACCACGCTGATCGAAGCCGAAGAACTCGGCACCGGCAGCGCGATGGTGCAAGTGCCCAACAGCCTGTTCTTCCAGCGCTCGGTTCGACGCTGGCGCGGCAACGATGTAACCCCTTCCAGCGGTTTCGAAAAGTAGCCGAAATGCCGACCACGCTGGTCGGCAGCTGTACTGTCCTGCAAAAAATCGGTAGTCATCGGCCCAACGCCGCATTAGCTTAGACATCTGTCACGAGTCTGAGTCGAGGTGTGCGATGGTGCTTCAAACATGGCTGGCGTTTTTTGCCGCCTGCTGGGTGATCAGCCTGTCCCCCGGTGCCGGCGCCATTGCGTCGATGTCCAGCGGTCTGCGATACGGTTTCTGGCGCGGTTATTGGAACGCCCTGGGCCTGCAACTGGGTCTGGCGTTACAGATTGCGATTGTCGCCGCCGGTGTCGGTGCGATCCTTGCGGCGTCGGCCACCGCTTTCTACGCGATCAAATGGTTTGGCGTGGCCTATCTGGTTTACCTGGCGGTCAAGCAATGGCGCGCGCTGCCCAATGACATGAGCGACGACGCGGCAGTCCGGCAAATCGGCAAGCCGATGGCGCTGGTGTTCCGGGGTTTCCTGGTGAACGTCAGCAACCCCAAGGCGTTAGTGTTCATGCTCGCGGTGCTGCCGCAATTCATTGATCCGCAGGCACCGCTGGTGGCGCAGTACCTGATCCTCGGTGTGACCATGATCTGCGTCGACCTGATCGTCATGGCCGGTTACACCGGGCTGGCTTCCAGGGTGTTGCGCCTGTTGCGCACGCCCAAGCAGCAAAAACGCATGAATCGCACTTTTGCCGGGCTGTTCATTGGTGCGGCGGCGTTCATGGCGACCCTTCGCAAAGCGGTGGTGTAAAACCGTCAGGCACAAAAAAGGCGACCTCTACAGGTCGCCTTATCGTTCCCACGCTCTGCGTGGGAATGCCTCAACGGACGCTCCGCGTTCGGCACTATCAGCGCAGAATGACCGGCGCTGTGTCCGCTGGCAGGTGATTGCGCAGCGGGGCTTGGCCCGGCTGTTCGTAACCGCCGCCACCGAGCTGTTGGCTCAGTTGCCCCGCCACGTCTTCCCCCAAGGACTTGGACACGTCACGCACCACCCGCGGGCGGTTCAGCGAGACACGGATGTCCCGATGGTTCATCAGTTTGGTGTCCTGACCTTCGCCCATCGCCGTGAAGGCCGAAGTGATTTCGAAGGTCTTGGTGTTGATCAGGCTGAAATCCGCCACCAGGGTCAACGCCAGCACCGCCGAGTAGCTGTCGGTGTTGGCGAGCTCGTTGATGTCGTTGTTGAAGTCGATGTCCGACACGGTGCCGAACAACACGTAGTCGGCACCTTTGAAGTTGCCGGCCTTGATCCGCTTGATCACGTCATAGACGTCACCCTTGGACGCCGATGTATAAGGCGTGCCCTGGACCAGCTGGAACATGCCGGTACGAAGAATCTCGCCTTTGATGTCGCCGGTGAATTTGCGCAATTCACCTTGTTCGATGTAGCTGCTGGTGGCTTCGATTTCGTTGTAACTCGAAGACCCGCTGGCGCCGTAGTAACTTTGGCTGTGGCTGCTCTGCGCCGAAACAATGTGGATGTACTCTTCCACGCGCTCCTGGTACGCCAGGTCCGTCACCGCGACTTTCGGGGCCGCTTGCACGCTGAACGCGCAAGCCAGGGCCATCATGCCAATCCATGCGCGCATTGATTAACGCTCCGTGGTCTTGCGGATTTCTTTCTCGTCCATCCACTCGGCCAGACCGCTTTCAACGTCAATCAGTTGCAGGCTGAATTTGTAGAAGACGTCCTTGTAGTCGCTGCTGCGCTTGACGATCGAGCTGATCGAACCTTCGATACGGTATTTGGCGGCGATCATGTTGCCGGTCTTGGCCACGGTGTTCTTCTTGTACAGACCGCTCTGGTTTTGCAGCTTGAGCTGGTCGACCTGGCTCTGCATGGCGGTGTTGTCGCTGGCGAAACGGGCGGTGCCGGTCTTCATCAGCTGGGTCTTGATGCTGGTGGTTATTTCACGCGTGTCGATGTACTCGCTGGTCTTGTTCTTCACGTCGTAGACCTGAACCACCGGACGGCCCTGCAGGATGCCGGACTGGGCCAGGGAGCGGGTCATGGATTCAGCGATCATCTGCAGGTCGGTGGAACCGAACTCGTTGGTCACGGTTTCCACAGCCTTGGTGTCGCCGTAGCTGATGCTTTTGCTGCCCAGCGTTGGCGAAGTGTTGGCGCAACCGCTGGCCAGAAGGGCGATAACGGCAATGAACGAAAAGCGTGCAAACATGGGAATGCTCTCTAGAACTGAACGAATAGGGTGTCGGGCTTAAGGCGTTTTGATTTCCAGACGGAAATCCACGGCTTTGGCGGTTGGCGCGATCGCCTGAATGAAGCGGGTCTGCTCGCCGTACATCATCTGGCTTTTCCAGGTTTCTTCTTCGGCGACGGGGAAGCCTTCAGGGCCGAGCCAGGCAAAACGGTAGTAGAAGGTCTTGTTGTTGAAGCTGGTGTTGCTCAGCTGCGCATTGACCGTCATGAAACCGTTTTCCCGGGCGACGCGCAGGGCGCCGACCACGATGTTCTTGAGTTTGCCCATGGCCACAACCTTGCTGGCGGCGCTGCCAGGTTCCGACGGTGGCGGGGTGGCGCACCCGGCCAGCAAGGCCAGGGCGACAACGGTGATGAGTTTGAAACGCATGCAAAGACTCCGTTCTTAAGGTTTGAGACTGGCCACGGCGGTCGGGTTGGCGCTCGGGACCACGTGCGCGGCCAGGCCGCTGGCGAACACCTGATTGCCCACGGCGCGCAGGCTGATGACCTGGTAACGCTGGTCGACGGTGACCTTGACCACCGAACCGCCCACGGCGCTCGGCAGGGTGACTTGATGCTCACCTTTCTTCAGGCGCAGACGCACCACTTGGGTGTTGTCCGGCAGGGTGCGCCACGTACGGGTATCGGCACCTTCGAGCACGGCTGAAGTGATACCGACTGCCAGGCCCGCCAGCGGGTTGGTTTCGTTGATCTGCTTCTGCGCCACGCCTTTGGTCACGGCACGCACGGTGGTGCGCAGGATGATGCCCGGCATGTCGTCACGCAGGGCGCGGCGGGACATGGCGGTGGTGCTGTTGAGTTGGGTCAGGTTCAGTTGCTGACCGTCCACACCAATCTGGGTGAGCGTGGCGGTGGAGGTGTCCGGCTTGATGATCGGGAACGACAGCGGGGTGATCACCAGATTGCCGCTGATTGGCAGAGGCAGGGGCACGCGGATCGAGTCCCGGGAGGGCGCCAGACCACTTTGCACGACGATCAGAATGTCGCTTTCCTCTCCCTTGCCACTTGGCTTGTCGAGATTCACCAGCGCCTGTTCCAGCAACGGGGTGTTCGGGCGCAGTTCGACGGCTTTACGATAGCCCGGTGCGGCCAGGTCTTTTTCACCCAGGGCTTCGTAGACGAAGCCGGCCAGGTAGTGGCTGAACGCACTCTGGTAGCTGTTTTTCAGGCTGACTACTTCCGGTGCGTCGAGGCTGGCGACCGGGTAACCCTGCAAATCCTTGTACTGGGTTTTGACGCCTTCTTTCTCGGCTTGCTCTTCGCTCTTGAGGTATTCCTTGTCGCGCAGGTCGGCGATCACGGCTTCCCGTTCGTGGGTCTTTTTGATCGACAGGCGCGCGCCGTCAAAGTCGTTGACCGCCAGCAGGTTGAGGGCCATCTGCGTGGTTAGCATGACTTTTTCGTAATCGTAGCCTTCGTAGCGACGGACTTTGTCGTTCACCAGGAAACTGCCGAACTGGGCGAGGTACTTGGCGGTATCAAGCTTGACCGAGTTTTCCCACTTGCCCACCACTTGATCGGCACGGGTCCAGGCGTTCTGGCTGCCGGACAAATCGCCCTTGGCGCGCAGCAGTTCACCTTTCTCGAAGTAATAGAGCAGGTCCTTGTCTTCGCCGGTGTTGTTCTTTTCCAGCAAGGTCAGCGCGGCGTCGACATTGCCGGACGCCAGTTGCTGGTTGGTTTGCGCAAGTTCGCTATCGTAGTTGCGAAAGGCGGAACAACCGGAGAGCAAGGTGACGGCGCTGAGCGCGATCGAGGTAAGGGCGCGGGATGCCATGGCGGATACTTCTTCCCTGAATGTAAGCAGCCACAAATGCTGGTCGGGCTGATAAGACCTACTGGCGGGGATGTTGGCCTCCTGCCAATTCCTCATAACAAGAGGAGCTTAAATGCCGAATCGCAATAACGAGGGCGCGGCATTATAAACAGGGATGCTGGCCATGTAATGGCTTTTTAACCGCGCGTTTTCACGGAATGCCACTATGGCTCGGAAACGCGACCCAAGGCGCCGATCACCACCCGTGCCGCCAATGCATAACAAAGCTTGAGTGAAAGTGATTGGAAGTGAACAATGTGTTACTTCGTATTTCCAATTGAGATTCATTCATGACTGCCCCGTCCCGTTTCCTGGCCTGGCTGGTGTTGCCGCTGTTTGCCTTGTGCAGTTTCAATCTGTTGGCTGACACCGTGGAAGGCGCGCCGCAAGCGCTGCATTTGCTCGATTACATCGGCGCGGATTACCCGCAAACGGTGCACGCGGGCAAGGTCATTGATGAGTCCGAATACCGAGAGCAGCTGGAATTTATCAAGGTACTGCAAGGCTTGATCGCCGCGATGCCGACCAAACCGGAAAAAAATGGACTGGAGCAGGGCGTCAGCACGTTGCGCAACGCGATCGCTGCGCGTCAGGACGGCGCGGATGTCGGTCGCCAGGCACGGCAACTCGGCGCCAGGCTGGCCGTGGCCTATGAGGTCAGCCAGGCACCGATCATTACGCCGGATCCTTCCCGTGGTGCGCCGCTGTACGCTCAGCATTGTTCGGTTTGCCACGGTGGCGCGGGTGCCGGGGATGGTCCGGCGGGTGTCGGTCTGACGCCGCCGCCGGCCAATCTGCGTGATGCGACGCGGCTGGATCACCTGAGCCTCTACGCGATCTACAGCACCTTGGGCCTCGGTGTCGAAGGCACCGACATGCCGGCCTTCGCCGATCAGCTGGACGATCGTCAGCGTTGGGATCTGGCGACCTATATCGCCAGCTTCAGCGCCGACCCGGCTGCTGCAAAATCCGAAAAGACCTACAACATCGCCGACCTGGCCCGTCAGACTCCCGCAGAAGTGCAGGTCGCCGAGGGGCCGCAAGCGGCGGCGACCTTCCGTGCGCAGCGGGCGCAACCGCCGCAGGTCAAGCGTGGCCCGGCGCAATTGCTCGACTACACCGCAGCGACCCTGGACAAGAGCATGGCGGCCTACCGTGCCGGCGATCACGATCAGGCCTATGACCTGTCGGTGGCGGCTTATCTGGAGGGTTTCGAACTGGTCGAAAGCTCGCTGGATAACGTCGACGCCAACGTGCGCAAAGACACTGAAAAATCGCTGATGGCATACCGTCAGTCGTTGCAGGATGGTTTGCCGGTGGTCCAGGCCCAGCAGCGTCTGGACGCGGCCAAGGCCAAGTTGAAGGAATCCGCCGGCCTGCTGGGCAGCGATGGCTTAAGTGGGTCCCTGAGCTACATTTCCGGTTTGTTGATTCTGTTGCGCGAAGGCCTGGAAGCGATTCTGGTGCTGGCAGCGATCCTCGCGTTCCTGCGCAATACCGGCCAGCAATCGGCGGTGCGCAGCGTCAACGTCGGTTGGGGGCTGGCGCTGCTGGCGGGTCTGGCGACCTGGGCGCTGGCAGCGTACGTGATCGATGTCAGCGGTTCGCAGCGCGAATTGCTGGAAGGTACGACGGCGTTGTTTGCCGCTGTCATGGTGCTCTGGCTCGGCGTGTGGATGCACGATCGTCGTCACGCGGCGGCCTGGCAGGATTACATCAAGAGCAGCCTGGTGGGTGGCGGTGGGCGTTTCGGGTTTGCGACGTTGGCGTTCTTCTCGGTGTATCGCGAGCTGTTTGAAGTGATTTTGTTCTACGAGACCCTGTGGCTGCAGGCCGGTCCAGCGGGTCATAACGCGGTGTTGGCGGGTGGTGCGACGGCGTTGGTGTTGCTGGTCGGTCTGGCCTGGGTGATTCTGCGTGGCTCGGCGAAACTGCCGCTGTCGCTGTTTTTCAGCATCAACGCCGGTTTGCTGTGCGCGCTGTCGGTGGTGTTTGCCGGGCACGGCGTGAAGGCGTTGCAGGAAGCCGGGATTTTCGGCACCCGACCGGTGCCGTTCTTTGACTTCGACTGGCTGGGCATCCACGCTGATGCGTATTCGCTGAGTGCTCAGGTCGTGGCGATCATGGCGATCATCGTGCTGTACAGTCGCAGCCGGATGGCCGAGAAGCGGCGGGTGCCGGCTTCCTGAGCGAGTGATCCTTTAAAAGGAAAAACACAATGCGTGTCTGGATCGATGCCGACGCCTGCCCTCGGGCGGCCAAGGATCTGGTAGTGAAGTTCGCTCTCAAGCGCCAGTTCGAAGTGGTGTTGGTGGCTGGACAGCCGCAGATCAAGCCGGGTTTGGCCCTGGTGAAACTGATCGTGGTGCCGAGTGGTCCGGATGCCGCCGACGACTACCTGGTGGAATACGCGGTACCCGGCGAATTGGTGATCTGCAGCGATGTGCCGCTGGCCGACCGTCTGGTGAAAAAGGGCGTTGCGGCGCTGGATCCACGGGGCAAAGAGTTCGATGCGCAGAACATGGGCGATCGGTTGGCGGTGCGTAACCTGTTCACCGATCTACGTGAACAGGGGCAGATGAGCGGCGGGCCAGCGCCGTTTGGCGAGCGCGAGAAGCAAGCGTTTGCCAATGCGCTGGACCGGATTCTCACGCGGTTATCCCGTTCACAATGATCGTTCCCACGCAGAGCGTGGGAACGATCAGGTCTCAGGCGTCGTTTTCGTGGGTCAATTCCAGAACACGGTCGACCAGTTTGTTGATACCCGAAGCCGCTTCACTGATGCTCTGCGCCAGCATGTACGCCGGGGTGCTCACCAGTTTGCGCGCTTTGTCTTCAACGATGTCAGTGACCGCGCAGTCTGTGTGTGTAGCGCCCATTTTATTCATGGTGGCTGCTGTGTCGGCGTCGTTGCCGATGGTGCAGGTCACCCCCGGTCCATAGATCTTCGCCGCCAGTGCAGGCGAAATGCAGATCAAACCGACCGGTTTGCCCGCTTCGGCGAATGCTTCGGCCAGGGCCAGGACGTCCGGTTGCACGGTGCAGCCGGCGCCTTCGATGGCAAAGTTCGACAGATTCTTGGCCGCCCCGAAACCACCAGGCACGATCAGCGCGTCGAAGTCTTCGGCGTTCGCTTCACGGATATCCTTGATGTTGCCCCTTGCGATCCGCGCCGATTCCACCAGTACGTTGCGCGACTCGGGCATTTCTGCGCCGGTCAGATGGTTGATCACATTTAACTGCGCGATGCTCGGTGCGAAACACTGCACCAGAGCCCCCCGCTGGTCCAGACGCAGCAGGGTGATCACGCTTTCGTGGATCTCGGCGCCGTCGTACACGCCACAGCCGGATAGGATCACTGCAATTTTTTTGCTCATGGGCTTTTCTCCAGATTCATGGCGTTAAATGTCCACTAATTTGTCACTCGTTGCCATAGGGTTAATTCGCGGCTACACCTAGCATCTGTCCTTAAGATTCCGATCGGGGCGCGTCATGGACTTCATTCTGTATGCGGTGCCGTTTTTCTTTGTGCTGATTGCCGTCGAACTGCTGGCCGACCGTTGGCGCGGGGTGAGCAATTATCGCGTGGCCGACGCGATCAACAGCATCAGCACCGGTGTGTTGTCGACCACCACTGGCCTGTTGACCAAAGGTGTCGGGCTGGTGACCTATGGCTTTGCCCTTGAGCATCTGGCGCTTTTAGAACTCTCGGCCGACAGCGTTTGGGTCTGGCTATTCGCTTTCGTCCTCTACGACTTCTGCTACTACTGGCTGCACCGCATGGGCCACGAACGCAACATCCTCTGGGCTGCGCATTCGGTGCACCACCAGAGCGAGGACTACAACCTTTCCACGGCGCTGCGCCAGACCAGTACGGGCTTCCTGTTGAGCTGGATTTTCTACCTGCCGATGGCGGTGCTCGGCGTGCCGCTGCTGGTGTTCGTCAGCGTCGCCGCGCTGAACTTGCTGTACCAATTCTGGGTGCATACCCAACACATTCCCAAGCTCGGCTGGTTCGAGTGGTTCTTCGTCACGCCGTCCAATCATCGGGCTCACCATGCACAGAACGCTCTCTACATGGATCGCAACTACGGCGGGGTGTTCATTATTTGGGACCGTCTATTTGGCTCGTTCCAGGAAGAGGACGACAACGAACCGGTGATTTTCGGCGTGACTACGCCGCTGGCGAGCTGGAACCCGTTGTGGGCGAACGTGCAGTTCTACGCGCAGCTGTGGGATGACGCGCGGCGTGCGCAAAGCAACTGGGACACGCTGCGTATCTGGTTCATGCGCACCGGTTGGCGGCCGGCGGACGTGGCGGCCAAGTACCCGATGAACAAGCCGGATCTGAGTCAGTTCCGTAAATTCGAGGTGCCGCTGGACGGACGTCAGCAGCTTTACGTCGTGTTGCAGTTTTGCATCTACATCGCGCTGGGCAGTTATTTGATGAACCTGGAGCAGCGTTTGCCAACCGCCGCGCTGGTGCTCGGCTGGAGCGCCGTGGCGCTGGGTTTGTTTACGTTGGGCGTGGCCCTGGAGAATCGCCCGTGGACGCTGAAGCTGGAACTGCTGCGCCTGGCGTCGAATGTGCCGCTGGTGTGGCTGGCGCCGGTCGTTGGGCTGTGGCCGGCCAGCGCGGTGGGCTGGGTCGGCTTGCTCAGTTACAGCCTGCTCAGCGGGATCGGTCTCTACTGTTGCAGAAACCGTTTCACTCGGCTGGCGTCTTAGTCTCGTTAGACTTGGCCAACTCGGCCTGCTCGTCGGCGTAGATCTTCTTCGCCAGACGGGCATTCTTGAAGCGTCGGCGCAACCACAGGCAAAAGCCCAGTATCAACAGGGCGCCAAGCACCCACAGTTCGTACTTCTTGACGCTGCCGAGCATGCCCTCGAGCACCGCGCCGAAGTGATAAGCAGCAGCAGCCAGTGCGACGGCCCAGATCGCTGCACCAATCCCGTTGAGCAGCAGATAACGTCCCGGCGGATAGCCCGACAGGCCGATCGCTACCGGCATCACCGTGCGCAAGCCATAGACAAAGCGGAAGCTCAGCACCCAGATGTCCGGGTGCCTGCGGATATGTTCCAGCGCCCGGTCGCCCATCAATTGCCAGCGCGGTTTGCGCGCCAGCAACTTGCGGCCGTGCTTGCGCCCCAGGAAATACCACAGCTGATCACCGGCATAACTGCCGAGGAACGCCACGATCATGACCACTTTGAGGTCCATGTATCCGCGGAACGCGAGGAAGCCTGCGAGAACCAGAATGGTTTCGCCTTCGAAAAACGTGCCAAGAAAGAGGGCGAAGTAGCCGAATTCCTGAAGAAATTGTTGGAGCATTGTCTGGATGCTGGCGAAATGAACGCGCAGCCTAACCCTTCGGGCACATTCATGAAAGTGTCCAAATGTGTCTCGACGTGAACATTTCCTACAAGGACAATGGATGCGGCTACGTGTCACAGGGCTAAGCATAACTGTCATCTGTTCGTCATAATGCCCGCTTATAACTGTCACGCTCGCCCGCCAGCGCGGGCTCAGGAGTCTGCCGTGAGCTTTACCCCTGCCAACCGTTTGTTTCCAGCAACCCGCCTGCGTCGCAACCGTCGTGATGATTTCTCGCGTCGACTGGTTCGTGAGAACGTTCTGACCGTCGACGACCTGATCCTGCCGGTGTTCGTGCTGGACGGTGAAAACCGTCGCGAAGCGGTGGCGTCGATGCCAGGCGTCGAGCGCCTGACCATCGATCTGTTGCTTGAAGAAGCGGCCAAGTGGGTCGAGCTGGGGATTCCGGCCTTGGCGTTGTTCCCGGTGACGCCGCCGGAGCTCAAATCGCTGGACGCCGCGCAAGCCTGGAACCCCAACGGGATCGCCCAGCGCGCCACCCGTGCGTTGCGTGCGCAATTTCCTGAACTGGGCGTGATCACCGACGTCGCTCTTGACCCGTTCACCACCCACGGTCAGGACGGTATCCTCGACGAAGAAGGCTACGTGCAGAACGACATCACCGTCGATGCACTGGTCAAGCAGGCGTTGTCCCACGCCGCAGCCGGCGCTCAGGTGGTGGCCCCGTCGGACATGATGGACGGTCGCATCCAGGCGATCCGCGAAGCGCTTGAACTGGCCGATCACGTCAACGTGCGGATCATGGCCTACTCGGCGAAGTACGCCAGCGCCTATTACGGCCCGTTCCGCGATGCGGTCGGTTCGGCGCTGAACCTGGGCAAGGCCAACAAGGCCTCGTATCAGATGGACCCGGCCAACAGCAACGAAGCCCTGCATGAAGTGGCGGCGGACTTGTCAGAAGGCGCGGACATGGTCATGGTCAAGCCAGGCATGCCGTATCTGGACATCCTTTACCGGGTCAAAGAAGAATTTAAAGTGCCGACCTTTGTTTATCAGGTCAGCGGTGAATATGCCATGCACATGGCGGCAATCCAGAATGGCTGGTTGAGCGAAGGGGTTATCCTCGAATCCCTGACTGCTTTTAAACGTGCAGGCGCCGATGGCATCCTGACTTACTTTGCCGTCCGTGCTGCTCAATTGTTACGAGAGCAAAAATAGCCCTCCCAGGAACATTCGATGAATACCGAAGGACTCACTGAAGTTGCCGTAAAAGACGCTCAACCTGTGGTGGAGCAAATCGCCGAGACCCCGCCGGAACTGGAGCCTGCTCCACCCGCGGTGGTGGCCGAACCCGCACATGCGGCGCCGGCGATTGCCATTCCCGGCCTGGATGACAGCAGCCTCTACATCCATCGCGAGCTCTCGCAACTGCAGTTCAACATCCGCGTGCTGGAGCAGGCGCTGGACGAGTCCTACCCGTTGCTGGAGCGGCTGAAGTTTCTGCTGATCTTCTCCAGCAACCTGGACGAGTTCTTCGAGATTCGTGTGGCGGGTCTGAAGAAGCAGATCACCTTCGCCCGTGAACAGGCTGGCGCCGATGGCCTGCAACCGCATCAGGCCCTGGCCCGCATCAGTGAACTGGTACACGGTCACGTCGACCGCCAATACGCGATCCTCAACGACATTCTGTTGCCGGAACTGGAAAAGCATCAGGTGCGCTTCATCCGTCGGCGTCACTGGACCACCAAGATCAAAACCTGGGTGCGCCGCTATTTCCGCGACGAGATCGCGCCGATCATTACCCCGATCGGCCTCGACCCGACGCACCCGTTCCCGTTGCTGGTCAACAAGAGCCTGAACTTCATTGTCGAGCTCGAAGGTATCGACGCCTTCGGCCGCGATTCCGGTCTGGCGATCATCCCGGCGCCACGTCTGCTGCCGCGCGTCATCAAATTGCCGGAAGAAGTCGGCGGCTCTGGCGACAACTATGTGTTCCTGTCGTCGATGATTCACGCTCACGCCGATGACCTGTTTCAGGGCATGAAGGTGAAGGGCTGCTACCAGTTCCGCCTGACCCGTAACGCCGACCTTTCCGTCGACACCGAAGATGTAGAAGACCTGGCCCGCGCCCTGCGCGGCGAGTTGTTTTCCCGTCGCTACGGCGACGCGGTGCGTCTTGAAGTCGCCGACACCTGCCCGAAACAGTTGTCCGACTACTTGCTCAAGCAGTTCAACCTGCACGAAACCGAGCTGTACCAGGTCAACGGTCCGGTCAACCTGACCCGCCTGTTCAGCATCACCGGTCTGGACAGTCAGCGTGAGCTGCAATACATGCCGTTCACCCCGCAGATCCCGAAACTGCTGCAGAACAGCGAGAACATTTTCAGTGTGATCAGCAAGCAGGACATCCTGTTGCTGCACCCGTTCGAGTCGTTCACGCCGGTGGTCGACCTGCTGCGCCAGGCGGCCAAGGACCCGCATGTATTGGCGGTCCGTCAGACCCTGTACCGCTCCGGCGCCAACTCGGAAATCGTCGATGCGCTGGTCGATGCGGCGCGTAACGGCAAGGAAGTCACTGCGGTGATCGAGTTGCGTGCGCGGTTCGACGAAGAGTCCAACCTGCAACTGGCCAGCCGTCTGCAAGCGGCCGGTGCGGTGGTGATCTATGGCGTGGTGGGCTTCAAGACCCACGCCAAGATGATGCTGATCTTGCGTCGCGAGGCCGGTGAGATTGTCCGTTACGCCCACTTGGGTACCGGCAACTACCACGCGGCGAATGCCCGTCTGTACACCGACTACAGCCTGCTGACATCCGACGACGCGTTGTGCGAAGACGTCGGCAAACTGTTCAGCCAGTTGATCGGCATGGGTAAAACCCTGCGCATGAAAAAGCTGTTGCACGCGCCGTTCACGCTGAAGAAGGGCATGCTCGACATGATTGGCCGTGAGACCCAGTTCGCCCTCGACGGCAAACCGGCGCACATCATCGCCAAGTTCAACTCGCTGACCGATCCGAAGATTATCCGCGCGCTGTACAAGGCCAGTCAGTCCGGGGTGCGTATCGATCTGGTGGTGCGTGGCATGTGCTGCCTGCGTCCGGGCATCGCCGGGGTTTCGCATAACATCCACGTGCGCTCGATCATCGGTCGTTTCCTGGAGCACACCCGGGTCTTCTACTTCCTCAATGGCGGTGAAGAGCAGATGTTCCTGTCCAGTGCCGACTGGATGGAGCGCAACCTCGACAAGCGCGTTGAGACTTGCTTCCCGGTCGAGGGCAAGAAGCTGATCATGCGGGTCAAGAAAGAGCTGGAGCTTTATCTCACCGATAACACTCACAGCTGGAGCTTGCAGGCGGACGGCCGTTACATCCGCAACACACCGACCGGCAACCAGAACCCGCGCAGTGCGCAGGCTACGCTGCTGGAGCGTTTGGGGAGCCCGATTCTGACCGTTCGTTAACGCGAATTATTTTGCGCAAAAAAAGGGCGATCCAGGTGGATCGCCCTTTTTTCTTTCAGAAGGTTTCAGCGAACGTTGAGCACGAAGCCGACGCGGGTCAGCCATTCCGCTTCCAGACCGAAGTCGGCCTGGGTCAGCTGGTTTTCGTCCAGCCAGTTTTCCGGGAACAGCACATCCAGGCTGTCGCCATTGGCGTGCAGCACGACCTGAGGCATTTCCTGAGTGCCGCGGATGTGATGGAACAGAATCGCAAAGCGCAGCAGCACGCACAGGCGAATCAGCTTGATGCCTTCATCGCCGAACTCGGCAAACTTGTCCCGGGGAATATTGCGTCGGTGGCCACGCACCAATAGCGCGAGCATTTGCTGGTCTTCGCGGGAGAACCCGGCCAGGTCCGAGTGCTCGATCAGGTAGGCGCCGTGCTTGTGGTAGTGATAGTGAGCGATGTCCAGGCCCACTTCATGGACCTTGGCCGCCCAACCGAGCAATTCGCGCCAGACGCCGTCATCCAGGTCCCAATCCTCAGCCACTTGATCGAAGGCATGCAACGCCTTGCGCTCAACGCGCAGCGCTTGTTCCTGATCGACGTGATAACGCTCCATCAACGAACTGAGGGTGCGCTCACGGACGTCTTCGTGATGATGACGGCCCAGCAGGTCATAAAGCACACCTTCGCGCAGGGCGCCTTCACAGTGGTCCATGCGTTGCAGTTCGAGCGCGTCGAAGATCGCTTCGAGAATCGCCAGGCCGGCCGGGAAGATCGCCCGGCGGTCAGGCTTGATGCCTTCGAAGTCGATCTTCTCGACGTCGCCGAGCTTGATCAGCTTGCGCTTGAGCCAGGCCAGGCCTTGTGCGTTGACCTCGCCCGTGCCATGACCGCCGGCCTTCAGCGCCAGGCCGATGGCGCGAATGGTGCCCGAGGAGCCGATGGCTTCATCCCAGGTCAGGCGATGCAGGGCGTGTTCGATGCTCATGATCTCCAGCCGCGCCGCGGTGTATGCCTGGGCGTAGCGGGCCGGGGTGATCTTGCCGTCCTTGAAATAGCGCTGGGTGTAGCTGACGCAGCCCATTTGCAGGCTTTCGCGCAGCAGCGGTTCGAAGCGCTGGCCGATGATGAATTCGGTGCTGCCGCCGCCGATATCGGCCACCAGGCGCTTGCCCGGGGTGTCGGCGAGGGTGTGGGAAACGCCGAGGTAGATCAGACGCGCTTCTTCACGGCCGGAGATGACTTCCACCGGGTGGCCGAGAATTTCTTCAGCGCGGCGGATAAATTCGCCACGGTTACGGGCTTCACGCAGGGCGTTGGTGCCGACGATCCGTACGGCGCCGGGCGGCATACCGTTGATCAGTTGGGCAAAACGCTTCAGGCAATCGAGCCCGCGCTGCATGGATTCTTCACTGAGCTGGCGCTCATCGTCGATGCCAGCGGCCAGTTGAACCTTCTCCCCGAGTCGTTCGAGAATACGGATTTCGCCGTTCTGGGCCTTGGCCACGACCATGTGAAAGCTGTTGGAGCCCAAGTCGATTGCGGCGATCAGGGACAGATTCTTGGCTTGAGATTGCGGCATGGTCAGGGGGTCTCGGTCGATAACCTCGACATCGTGCCACGATCAAACGCTGCCGCCAACGCGTACGGTTTATTGCCGATCGTTCCCACGCGCAGCAAAGGAATGCAGCCCGGGACGCTCCGCGTCCCAAAAGCGGACGCAGAGCGTCCGTTGAGACATTCCCACGCAGAGTGGTCTGCACCCCAAAAGTTGGACACAACTGATGGGGTGTTTCATGGGTAAGTACACTGATCAAGCAAAGTTATCAGCGGTACAGGATTACTGTTCCGGCAAAGCGGGATTTAGAGAGGTCGCGCATCGTCACGGGGTGGATTTTTCCTCGTTGCGCCAATGGGTAGCGGCCTTCCAAGTGCACGGTGCGGCGTGCCCTGGAACAGCTCGATGGAGGTGCGGGCGAAGCAGCGGGGCAGGGATTTTTGGCACGGGAGAAGTCAACGACCTTCTCGCGCTCGGGGTTCTTGCCGAGGCTGGAGATCAAAGCTACCGTTCATCCGGCCCGAGCGCGCCATGGAAACCTGGCGGGAACACCAAAAAATCCTCCGCGCACTGGCCCGGCGGGCATCCGGAGCGGCGCAGAAGGCCATGCACGAACATGTACGCAACGCCGCCCTGCGCACCGCAATTGCCTTCGTCGCTCCCGCCACCTCGTGACTTGAGCTATACCCAAACTCATGCGCCACCATAGCGAGACTCAATCATCTGCACCTTCCTGAACGAGGGAAGGGCGGCTATGATGGGCCACGTTTTTTTGCTTACAACCTGGAGACTTCCATGAGCAGCGATCTTATTAAACACGTCACCGACGCTAGCTTCGACGTCGACGTCCTCAAGGCCGAAGGCGCTGTACTGGTCGACTACTGGGCTGAATGGTGCGGCCCTTGCAAAATGATCGCTCCTGTTCTGGACGAAATTGCTGAAACCTACAAAGGCAAGCTGACCGTTGCCAAACTGAACATCGACGAAAACCAGGAAACTCCGGCCAAGCATGGCGTGCGTGGTATCCCGACGCTGATGCTGTTCAAGAACGGCAACGTTGAAGCGACCAAGGTCGGCGCCCTGTCGAAGTCGCAACTGGCTGCTTTCCTCGACGCCAACATCTAAGCGTCGTTTAAAGCGTCATCAAAAAGGCCCCGCATATCGCGGGGCCTTTTCGTTATTGAGGGCTAGACGCTCCGAAACTCAGGTGGTACATTCGGCCCCGCACTGGTTTCTCCACTGCCCCCTACTAGCCGTCGCCGACGCACTCCTTTTCGAATAAGTACGCGATCCTGTCGCCTTCTCTGCGGCGCGGCCTCATTAAGCCAAAAGCTTAATTTCCCCCCCTCCATAAATGATTACGTCATTCCTATATGAATCTGACTGAACTCAAGCAAAAGCCGATTACCGAACTGCTCGAATTGGCCGAACAGATGGGCATAGAAAATATGGCCCGTTCGCGCAAGCAGGACGTGATTTTCTCCCTGCTCAAAAAGCACGCTAAAAGCGGCGAGGAAATCTCCGGTGATGGCGTGCTGGAGATTCTCCAGGACGGCTTCGGCTTCCTTCGCTCCGCTGACGCTTCCTATCTCGCCGGCCCAGACGATATCTACGTCTCGCCGAGCCAGATCCGTCGCTTCAACTTGCGCACCGGTGACACCATCGTTGGCAAGATCCGTCCTCCAAAGGAAGGCGAGCGTTATTTCGCGCTGCTCAAGGTCGACACGATCAACTACGATCGTCCCGAGAACGCGAAAAACAAGATTCTCTTCGAGAACCTGACCCCGCTGTTCCCGACCGTGCGCATGAAGATGGAAGCCGGCAACGGTTCCACCGAAGACTTGACCGGTCGTGTCATCGACCTGTGCGCCCCGATCGGCAAAGGCCAGCGCGGTCTGATCGTTGCACCGCCGAAAGCCGGTAAAACCATCATGCTGCAGAACATCGCAGCGAACATCGCGCGTAACAATCCTGAAGTTCATCTGATCGTATTGCTGATCGACGAACGTCCGGAAGAAGTCACCGAAATGCAGCGCACCGTGCGCGGCGAAGTGGTTGCCTCGACGTTCGACGAGCCGCCAACCCGCCACGTGCAGGTTGCCGAAATGGTGATCGAGAAGGCCAAGCGCCTGGTCGAACACAAGAAGGACGTGGTGATTCTGCTCGACTCCATCACCCGTCTGGCTCGCGCCTACAACACCGTGATCCCGAGCTCCGGCAAAGTACTCACCGGTGGTGTCGATGCTCACGCCCTGGAGAAACCGAAACGTTTCTTCGGCGCCGCGCGGAACATCGAAGAAGGCGGTTCGCTGACCATCATCGCCACCGCGCTGGTTGAAACCGGCTCGAAGATGGATGAAGTGATCTACGAAGAATTCAAAGGCACGGGCAACATGGAACTGCCTCTGGATCGCCGCATCGCCGAAAAACGCGTCTTCCCGGCCATCAACATCAACCGTTCCGGCACCCGCCGCGAAGAGTTGCTGACGGCCGACGACGAGTTGCAACGCATGTGGATCCTTCGCAAGCTGCTGCACCCGATGGACGAAATCGCTGCCATTGAGTTCCTGGTCGACAAGCTGAAAACGACCAAGACCAACGATGAGTTCTTCCTGTCGATGAAGCGCAAGTAAGTCGATAAGGGCTGTGCCCTGTGTGGCTGTCTCGTTAGTTCAAATTCGGATGCCGCAGGCTCATAGCCAAGGCGCTGCGACGAGTCATAGCTGGCTATGGCGAGGAGCAGCAACGCAGGATATGAGCTTGCGGCGCCGAAGTTGACTAACAGAGACAGCCATACAGGGCACTAGAGCCGGGGAAACCCGGCTTTTTGCTATCTGATTTTTGATGAACCGGCAGTTCGTGGTTCTGAATAGAGGGGTTCGGCGCTAAACTGCCTCCCCCCGAACGCCACGGCCAACACGAGGCTCACGCATGCAGTATCGCGACTTGCGCGACTTTATCAGCGGCCTGGAAAAGCGCGGCGAACTCAAGCGCATCCAGGTTCCGGTGTCCCCAGTGCTCGAAATGACCGAGGTCTGCGACCGCACCTTGCGTGCCAAAGGTCCGGCGCTGCTTTTCGAAAAGCCCACGGGTTATGACATCCCAGTGCTCGGCAACTTGTTCGGCACCCCTGAGCGCGTGGCGCTGGGCATGGGCGCAGAGGCGGTCAGCGAATTGCGCGAGATCGGCAAGCTGCTGGCGTTCCTCAAGGAGCCCGAGCCGCCGAAAGGCCTGAAAGATGCCTGGTCCAAGCTGCCGATCTTCCGCAAGATCATCGCTATGGCACCGAAGGTGGTCAAAGACGCAGTCTGCCAGGAAGTGGTCATCGAAGGCGACGATGTCGACCTCGCGATGCTGCCAGTGCAGACCTGCTGGCCGGGCGACGTCGGCCCGCTGATTACTTGGGGCCTGACCGTCACCAAAGGCCCGAACAAGGATCGCCAGAACCTCGGCATCTACCGTCAGCAAGTGATCGGCCGCAACAAGGTCATCATGCGTTGGCTGAGCCACCGTGGCGGCGCGCTGGATTACCGCGAATGGTGCGAGAAGCATCCTGGCCAACCGTTCCCGGTGTCCGTGGCGCTGGGCGCCGACCCTGCGACCATTCTTGGCGCTGTAACGCCGGTACCGGACAGCCTTTCCGAATATGCTTTCGCTGGCTTGTTACGCGGCAACCGCACCGAACTGGTGAAATGCCGCGGTAACGATCTGCAGGTTCCGGCGACTGCCGAGATCATCCTTGAAGGCGTGATCCATCCGGGCGAAATGGCTGATGAAGGCCCGTACGGCGACCACACCGGCTACTACAACGAAGTCGACAGCTTTCCGGTGTTCACCGTCGAACGCATCACCCACCGGATCAAACCGATTTATCACAGCACCTACACCGGCCGTCCGCCGGATGAGCCGGCGATTCTCGGCGTGGCGCTGAACGAAGTGTTTGTGCCGATCCTGCAGAAGCAGTTCCCGGAGATCACCGACTTCTATCTGCCGCCCGAAGGCTGCTCGTACCGCATGGCCATCGTGACCATGAAGAAGTCGTATCCCGGCCATGCCAAGCGGGTAATGCTCGGTGTCTGGTCGTTTTTGCGACAGTTCATGTACACCAAGTTCGTTATCGTCACTGACGACGATATCAACGCACGCGACTGGAACGACGTGATCTGGGCCATCACCACGCGCATGGACCCCAAGCGCGACACGGTGATGATCGACAACACGCCGATCGATTACCTGGACTTCGCCTCGCCGGTCTCCGGCCTGGGTTCGAAGATGGGGCTCGATGCCACGCATAAATGGCCGGGCGAAACCACTCGCGAGTGGGGCCGGGTGATCGTCAAGGATGAAGCCGTGACCCAACGGATCGATGCCATCTGGAATCAGTTAGGAATAGATTGATGCGTGTAACCTTGCAGCCCTCCGGAGCAGTGCTACAGATTCTGCCCGGCGAGCGGATTCTCGATGGCGCGCGGCGTCTGGGCTATGAATGCCCGCAAAGCTGCCGAAACGGCAATTGTCATGTGTGCGCCGCGCTGCTGGTGGAAGGGCGGGTCGAACAGGAAGGCGGTGTGCGCGACCATGGCGAGTTCTACACTTGCATAGCAGAGCCGCTGGAAGACTGCATCGTGCTGTGGGATGGCGTGCTCGCGCGGGGAGAATTGCCGGTGCGCAGCTTGTCGTGTCAGGTCATTGAATGCAGGGACGTCGGCGGCGATACCTGGCGTGTGCGTCTGCGAGCGCCGGCCGGCAAGCCACCGCGCTATCACGCCGGTCAGTACCTGATGATCGAGCGCGAGAACGGCGAGAAATCCGCGTTCTCCCTGGCCTCGGCGCCGCACGGCGGGCGCGATCTGGAAATCCAGGTGCTGGCGCGCGAAAGCAGTGCGCTGAGCCTGATCGAGCAACTTCAGCGCAACCCGATGGTGCGGATTGAAATGCCGTTCGGCGACACCCATCTGGCGGAGTTGCCGGACGGTCCGCTGGTGCTGATTGCCGCTGGCACCGGCATGGGCCAGATCCATAGCCTGATCGAACATTGCCGTGCCGCGGGCTTCAAACATCCGGTGCATTTGTATTGGGGCGTGCGTCGCCCTGAAGATTTTTATGACATTGAACATTGGGATGAATGGCTGAAACTACCCAATCTGTTCCTGCATAAAGTCGTCAGCGATCAATGTGGCTGGCAGGGGCGGTGCGGTATGTTGCATGAGGCGGTGTGTGAGGACTTCCCTGATCTGAAATCCTTGCATGTCTACGCCAGCGGCTCGCCGGCCATGGTCTACGGCACGCTGGATGCTCTGGTCGAAGCCGGGATGGACGCTCATCAGATGCGCGCGGATGTGTTTGCGTACGCTCCCCGTTAATCGTTATAACTCCCTATATAGCCGATCGGTATTTATACAATCATATAAATTCCGGTAGGTTATATGTCATTCAGGCAATTGTTTAAAAACTGTGCCATGGCACTTAAATTGCCTCGAAACATATGTGCCTTATTGTTACAGCGGTGCGTTCTATTAAGTAATTCTTTACCCGTGGGGGAGCTGAACGCTATTCGCCATGAGCGCCATCGAATCTGCTTTTTTGAATCTGGCTTACCCTCCGCGGCTCGATCTGGGGCCGCAGCTCACGCACGAACAATTGCTCCGCTCGATGCAGTCGACCATGGCGCGCCACAAGGGCGGGCCGGTCTGGCTGTTCGCTTACGGCTCGCTGATCTGGCGGCCTGAATGCCCGGCGGTGGAGCGTGTGCGGGGGCGGGTGCATGGCTACCATCGCGGTTTGTACCTGTGGTCCCACGAACATCGCGGCACGCCGGAAGTGCCTGGCCTGGTGTTTGGTCTGGATCGCGGCGGCTCTTGCAGCGGTTTCGCTTACCGCTTGCCCGAAGAACAACTCGACGCTTCGCTCTACGCCTTGTGGCAGCGCGAAATGCCATTCCCGTCATATCGTCCACACTGGCTCAACTGCCGCCTCGAAGACGGAAGCCAGGTTCAGGCATTGGGATTTGTATTGGAGCGACACCTGCCCAGCTATGCCGGCAACTTGCCGGATCACGTGCTGAGCCATGTGTTCGAAAACGCTTGCGGGCGTTACGGCACCACTCGAGATTATGTCGAGCAGACCGCCAACGCCCTGCGTAGCCACGCCATGCCAGACCGGAATCTGGAGGCGCGGCTCAAGCGCTGCAAATCAAACGCCGATCAGGCGATTGCTTCGCGGCTCTGACTGGCGACTTGCTTGTGCCACAGCGTCGGCGCGAGGAAGGCCATCGCTAGCAGGCATGCACCGATCAGCAGTACAAAGCCGCCGTCCCAGCCAAAATGGTCCACGGTGTAGCCCATCGCTGCACTGGCCGCGACCGAACCACCCAGATACCCGAACAGACCCGTGAAGCCCGCTGCCGTACCGGCGGCTTTCTTCGGCGCCAGTTCCAGCGCTTGCAGGCCGATCAGCATCACCGGGCCGTAAATCAGGAAGCCGATCGAGACGAGCGCGATCATGTCCACGGTCGGGTTACCGGCCGGGTTGAGCCAGTACACCAGGGTCGCCACAGTCACCAACGCCATGAACACCATGCCGGTCAGGCCACGGTTGCCACGGAAGATCTTGTCCGACATCCAGCCGCACAGCAGCGTGCCCGGAATACCTGCCCACTCGTAGAGGAAGTACGCCCACGACGTCTTATCCACGGTGAAGCCTTTGGCTTCCTTCAGGTAAGTCGGAGCCCAGTCCAATACGCCGTAGCGCAGCAGGTAGACGAAGACGTTGGCCATGGCGATGTACCAGAGCATTTTGTTGTGCAGCACGTATTTGACGAAGATTTCCTTGGCGCTGAATTCGTCTTCGTGGCTGGCGTCGTAGCCTTCCGGGTAATCGTTTTTGTACTTCTCGATCGGCGGCAGGCCAACCGATTGCGGGGTGTCGCGCATGGTCATGAAGGCGAACACTGCCACCGCCAGAGCCACCGCCGCCGGTACGTAGAATGCCGCGCGCCAATCATTGAACAAGCCCATGCCGAGCAGGAACAGCGGGCCGATCAGGCCACCGCCGACGTTGTGCGCCACGTTCCACACGGACACCACGCCACCGCGTTCCTTCTGCGACCACCAGTGCACCATGGTCCGGCCACTCGGTGGCCAGCCCATGCCCTGGGCCCAGCCGTTGATGAAGAGCAGGATGAACATCATGGTGACGCTGGACGTAGCCCACGGTGCGAAACCGAAAATGAACATCACCCCCGCCGATACCAGCAGGCCGAAGGGCAGGAAGTAACGCGGGTTGGAGCGGTCGGACACCAGGCCCATGAGGAACTTCGACAGGCCGTAGGCAATCGCGATCGCCGACATCGCCAACCCCAACTGACCACGGGTGTAACCCTCGTCGATCAGGTATGGCATGGCCAGGGAGAAGTTCTTGCGCAGCAAGTAATAACCCGCATAGCCAAAGAAAATCCCGGCGAAGATCTGCCAGCGAAGGCGTCGGTAGGTGCTGTCTATTTTTTCTTCAGGCAATGGAGCCTGATGTGCGGCAGGACGAAAGAAAGCAAACATTCAAGAGCTCCAGATTTCTTGTTTTGACTGCGGATGCGAATGTTACAGTTTCGTTACCGAAAATAGCACCGGTTCGCACCGACCAAATAGCGGAAATTCTGGAGATTCGGTGTTCCTTTATGAACATGTCGCTCAGGTATAAATGAAGGACGCTGTGGGAAACGTTACTTGCAGGTCTTCATGCCGCATTTCGGTCCAGGGTAGGACGAGGCTTTGGGAAATGTCCTTCGTTTGAAAGGGAAGTAAGCAGTCTGAACACTTTGATTTGAAGTCCAGACCGCTTCATTGGGCTCAGCGAACCTGCACCACCACTTTCCCGACTGCCTTGCGCTGGCCCAGATCATTTATAGCCTGCGCCGCATTACTCAGCGGATACACCTGCGACACCAGTGGCTTCAACTTGCCTTCGGCAAACCAGCCAAACAATTGCTGGAAGTTCGCTGCGTTGTCTTGAGGCTGGCGCTGAGCAAACGAACCCCAGAACACGCCGACCACTGCCGCACCTTTGAGCAGCGCCAGGTTCACTGGCAATTCCGGAATGCGACCGCTGGCAAAGCCGACCACCAGCAGGCGTCCATTCCAGGCAATGGCGCGGATGGCCTGGTCGAACAGGTCGCCACCCACCGGGTCGTAGATCACGTCGGCGCCCTGGCCATCGGTCAGGCGTTTGATTTCGTCCTTGAGGCTGGTTTCGCTGTAGTTGATCAGCTCATCGGCGCCGACGGCCTTGGCCACCGCGAGTTTTTCGGCGCTGCTGGCGGCGGCGATCACGCGGGCGCCCATGGCTTTGCCGATTTCCACCGCCGCCAGGCCGACACCACCGGAAGCGCCGAGCACCAGCAGGGTTTCACCGGGTTGCAGATGGCCTCGTTGCTTGAGCGCGTGCATCGAAGTGCCGTAGGTCATGCTAAAAGCGGCGGCGGTGTTGAAGTCCATTGAGGGTGGGATTGGCAGCACGTTGTAGCCTGGCACCGCGACCTGTTCGGCGAAACTGCCCCAACCGGTCAGGGCCATGACCCGATCACCGACCTTGAGGTGACTGACCTTTTCACCCACCGCGCTGACCACGCCGGCGGCTTCGCCACCCGGGGAAAACGGGAAGGGCGGCTTGAACTGGTATTTGCCCTCGATGATCAACGTGTCCGGGAAATTCACCCCGGCGGCGTGCACGTCCAGCAGGATTTCATTCTTCTTCGCAACAGGACTGGCGACGTCTTCCAGCACCAGCGATTCGGCAGGGCCGAAGGCTTTGCACAGCACGGCTTTCATCAGGGCTATTCCTTTGGGAGTGATGGCCGATAAGTGTAGGTGTGTAAGTCGATGGGTCAACGAGCATGCCCGGCCCTGATAGTCAGCCATAAGCTTGTGCTTGTGCGACGGGTCGTTATGCTAGACCGCAAACCGGATAAGGAGCGAATTGTGAAAGCGTGGATCATGTTGCTGCTGGCCCTGTCTCTGCCCGTGGCAGCGATGGCCGAAGAAGCCAAAGAAGGTGAAGCCCCGAAAGTCAGCTACCTGACCCTGAGTCCGCCATTCGTGGGTAACTATGGCCTGGATGGCACGCCGAAGTTGAAGGTCTTCAAGGCTGACGTGGCGTTGCGGGTGACCGGTGAAGAATCGACCAAACTGGTCAAGGCCAATGAACCGTTGATTCGCAATCAACTGGTCGCGTTGTTCACCCAGCAGACCACCGAGGCGATGAACAGCATCGAAGGCAAGGAAAAGCTGCGTCAGGAAGCCCTGAAACAGACCCAGCAAATTATGAACGACGAAACCGGTAAGCCGGTGGTTGAGGATCTGTTGTTCAACAACCTGATTATTCAGTAAGACGTTCGTTGTTGCGGCGGGCCTCATTCCGGTAAACGCAGGAGATTTTACGGCTTGAGCGCAATCACCGCCGCCCACTGCTCGGCCGTCACCGGCATCACCGACAGTCGCGAACCTTTCTGCACCAGCGGCATCTCGGCCAGCGCCGCCTGCTGTTTCAGATACTCCAGCTTCAGCACCTTGGGAAACGTCTCGACGTGAGCGACATCGATCGCGCTCCAGGCGTTTTTCTCGGGTGAAGATTTCGGATCGAAGTAAACGCTCTCCGGCTCCAGCGCCGTCGGGTCCGGATACGCGGCTTCGACAATCTGTCCGATCCCGGCAATTCCCGGTTCGGGGCAGCTGGAGTGATAGAAGAAAAACTCGTCGCCCCCGGCCATGGCCCGCAGAAAATTACGCGCCTGGTAGTTGCGCACTCCGTCCCAGCGCGCTTTGCCAAGCGTCTCCAGGCCCTTGATTGAGAGCTCGTCGGGCTCGGATTTCATCAGCCAATAAGCCATGGTTTTTGCTCCTTGCGAGGTGGGTGGGCAAGTTGTCGGGCAATTTTATGACAAACCGACGGTCGGTTGACGCCAGCGTTTGCGTGTCGGTTCACGTTGTCGCAGAATGCCGGCCTTCTAAGCATGACGCTGCTGCACGGCCTACACCTATAACGGAAACCGCTGCTGTCATCGTGTTGATGTGCCTTTGGGGGGCAATCGATGAAACGCAAACCGGATTTACTATGGATTTTGGTTATTTTGTTCGGCCTCGGCGTCGTGACCACTGGCTATGCCCAAAGCCTGTGGAGCAACAAGACCGATGCTCCGATCGAAATCGCGCAGCAACAGCAGCCGTCGGCGTTCAAACGCTGAACCTGTTTTGGGACGCCGCTGATTCCTGCGGCGTCTAGCCTGCGAAATACCACGCCTTGTCTGTCACCGTTCCCTGTAACGGCACATCCCAGCTCGCTTGAGCCAATCGCTCGACCTTCTGACATTCATGGGCCAGCCCCAATAGCGTCGGCTTGCGCCAGTTTTTTCGTCGTGCCAGGTACGCCAGGCTTCGATCATAAAAACCACCGCCCATGCCCAGGCGTCCGCCGACATCGTCAAATCCCACCAATGGCAACAGCACCAGATCGAGCGCCCAGACTTTGCGTTGCCGGGCGAGGTTGTGCCGGGGTTCGAGAATACGGAAACGGTTGGGTTTCAGTTTTTCACCGGGGCGAATTCGCTGGAACACCATTTTGGTTCGTGGCCAGGCACTGAGCACCGGCAGATAAGTTGCCTTGCCCCGACGTTGAGCGGCACGCAGCACAACACGCGGATCGATTTCACCGTCAGTGGGCAGATACAGAGAGATATGTTTTGCGCGGCGAAACAGCGGCTGCTGGGCCAATTGCTTGTACAGCCCGCGTGCAGCCTGGCGTTGCTGACTGGGAGTCAGTGCGCGGCGGGCCTTGCGCAGCATGCGTCGAAGTTGCGGGCGGGGTAGCAGCGCAGGTTCGTTCATGGATTCGGGCTCGCGGGACAAGTACCTGAAGCGTACCCGTAAAAAAGCCGATGCCGGTATTTAAACCGGCATCGGACTGGAATCAGGCTCCCCGGATGTACCGCTGTCGACTTAGCCCTTGAACCCGAAAGTTCAAGGTGGAAGATGCAGTAGGCTTTAAGGCTTTCCGTCTAGCGGACATGCACACCAGCCCAACGTGCAACCTCCAGGGTATAGCAAATCGGCTCAGGGACATCGCCAACTGGCAAGCACCCCAGGGAGTGTTGCGAGTATACCCCAAGCGGTTTCGCGTTTCAGCCCTTGGTGACGTCCGGGTCGGTTGCGAGCACCAGATCGACGCGGTCCAGCAGGTCACGAACCTGCTCACGGGTCGAGCCGCTGGCCTGTGCATCCGGGCGTTCTTCCTTGTGCAGAAGATCGTGCGTGATGTTCAGCGCGGCCATCACGGCGATGCGATCGGCGCCAATGACTTTGCCGCTGCTGCGGATTTCGCGCATCTTGCCGTCCAGGTAACGGGCGGCGCTCACCAGGTTGCTGCGCTCTTCCTGGGGACAGATGATCGAATACTCTTTATCGAGGATCTGCACGGTAACGCTATTGCTTGAACTCATGAGTCTTGCTCCAGGGCCTTGAGGCGCGAAATCATTGATTCGACCTTACGCCGGGCGATTTCGTTCTTTTCAATGAGGTGAGCGCGTTCCTCGCGCCAGGTCTTTTCCTGAGCTAATAGGAGTCCGTTTTGACTCTTTAGTTGCTCGACGCGGGTAATTAGCAGTTCGAGTCTGGCCATTAGCGCTTGCAGGTCGGTGTCTTCCATTGGGTCCACTGAAATGTCAGATGGGTGATAGCTGGCGGACAGCCTTTAATAGTCTTGGCGAGTCTGTCGATGTAGGATACAAGGCCTTCATTCTAGACATAGCGCCGTCTGGCGCCTAGCTGCCCATGCCCATTCAGAATTCCCCGTACCAAGCCTTCGTCACACTGCTGACTTCCAGCGGTCATAACGTCTCGCCTGCCGAACTGCATGGCCTGCTGCTCGGCCGCAGTTGCGCCGGTGCCGGCTTCGATGCCGAAGGCTGGCTGGTTGATGCCGCCGAGCTGCTCGAAGGCGAGCCGCAGGACAACATTCGCAATGCCTTGATCGGCCTGCAAGAGATGGTCAAGGGCGAGCTCACCGGCGACGACGTGACCGTCGTTCTGCTGCTTCCGACCGATGACGAGCCACTGGCTGATCGCGCCGCCGCACTGGGCCAATGGTGCCAGGGCTTCCTCAGCGGTTTCGGCCTGAACTGCCGTGACAGCAGCATGCTGAGCACCGAGGCCACTGAAGTTTTGCAGGATCTGGCGGCTATCTCGCAGGTGCAAGACGCTCTGGAAGAGTCCGACGACGGCGAAAGCGATTACATGGAAGTGATGGAGTACCTGCGTGTTGCGCCGCTGCTGTTGTTCACCGAAACCAAGAAGCCAGACGCGCCGGCTGCTGCCAAACCATCGCTGCATTAATCGCGTGCCAGGGAAAGCCATCTGCCCATGATTCATATCCCGAAATCGGAATACAGCCGGCGCCGCAAGGCCCTGATGGCGCAGATGGTACCCAACAGCATCGCCATTCTGCCCGCCGCCGCCGTTGCCATCCGCAACCGCGACGTCGAGCACGTCTACCGTCAGGACAGCGACTTCCAGTATCTCAGCGGTTTTCCCGAGCCTCAGGCGGTCATCGTTTTGATGCCTGGACGTTTACATGGCGAATACATACTGTTCTGCCGTGAACGCAACGCCGAGCGAGAAATGTGGGACGGTCTGCGCGCCGGGCAGGAAGGCGCGATTCGCGACTTTGGCGCCGACGACGCCTTCCCCATCACCGACATCGACGACATCCTGCCGGGCCTGATCGAAGGCCGTGACCGGGTGTATTCGGCCATGGGCAGCAACCCGGAATTCGACCGGCACCTGATGGACTGGATCAACGTGATCCGCTCTAAAGCGCACCTCGGCGCCCAGCCGCCGAACGAATTCGTTGCCCTGGATCATCTGCTTCACGACATGCGCCTGTATAAATCGGCGGCAGAAGTGAAGGTGATGCGCGAAGCCGCACGAATTTCTGCCCAGGCGCATATCCGCGCGATGCAGGTCAGCCGGGTCGGGCTGCATGAATTCAGCCTCGAAGCCGAGCTCGATTATGAGTTCCGTAAGGGCGGGGCGAAGATGCCGGCCTACGGCTCGATCGTCGCCGCGGGGCGCAACAGCTGCATCCTGCATTACCAGCAGAATGACGCCGTGCTCAAGGACGGCGATCTGGTGTTGATCGATGCCGGTTGCGAGATCGATTGCTACGCCAGCGACATCACCCGCACCTGGCCGGTCAACGGCAAGTATTCAGCGGAACAGAAGGCGATTTACGAACTGGTGCTGGCGTCGCAAGAAGCCGCGTTTGCCGAAATCGCCCCAAATAAACATTGGAATCAGGCCCACGAAGCCACCGTCCGGGTCATTACCACCGGGCTGGTGAAGTTGGGCTTGTTGCAAGGCGACGTCGACGAGTTGATTGCCAGCGAAGCCTATAAAGCGTTTTACATGCACCGCGCCGGCCACTGGCTGGGCATGGATGTGCATGATGTCGGCGAATACAAGGTCGGCGGGGAATGGCGCGTGCTGGAAGTTGGCATGGCGCTGACCGTGGAACCGGGTATCTACATTTCCCCGGACAACCAGAATGTGGCGAAGAAATGGCGCGGCATTGGCGTGCGCATCGAGGACGACGTAGTGGTCACCAAAACCGGCTGTGAAATCCTGACCAAAGGCGTGCCGAAAACGGTCGCCGAGATCGAGGCCTTGATGGCCGCCGCGCGGGCACAAGCGGCATGAGTCGAGTCAATCTGGCAATCATCGGTGGTGGTCTGGTCGGCGCCAGCCTGGCGTTAGCGTTGCAAGCAGGGGCCAAGGCGCGTGGCTGGAAGATCGTGTTGATCGAACCCTTTGCCCCCGGCCACACTTATCAACCGAGCTACGACGCCCGTTCTTCGGCGTTGTCCTACGGCGCCAAGCAGATTTATCAACGGTTGGGCGTGTGGCAGGAAATCTCCCGCCGCGCCGAGCCGATCAAGCAGATTCATGTCTCCGACCGTGGACGTTTTTCCACCGCGCGACTGTCGGCGATGGAAGAGGGCGTTCCGGCGCTGGGTTATGTGGTGGAAAACGCCTGGCTCGGCCAATGCCTCTGGCAAGGTCTGGATAAGGACGTGATCACATGGCGTTGCCCGGCGGAAGTCACGCGCATGGAGCCACTGACCGACGGCTATCGCCTGACCCTCAACGATGAAACCACCCTGGAATGCGACCTTGCGGTGCTGGCTGATGGCGGCCGTTCCGGCCTGCGCGAACAACTGGGGATCGGCATCAAAAAGCGCCCGTACAACCAGAGCGCGCTGATTGCCAACATCACCCCGAGCGAAGCGCACAACGGCATGGCCTTCGAGCGTTTCACCGATGACGGCCCGATGGCGTTGTTGCCGCTGCCGGAAAACCGCTGCGCACTGGTGTGGACTCGATTGGGCATGGACGCGCAACGGCTGGCCGCGCTTGATGAACGCAGCTTCCTCAGCGAGTTGCAGGGCGTGTTCGGTTATCGCCTCGGCACCTTGAAGCAGGTGGGGGCGCGACATCTTTACCCGCTGACGCTGATCGAAGCCGAAGAGCAGGTGCGTCCGCATCTGGCCATTCTCGGTAACGCCGCTCACAGCCTGCACCCGATTGCCGGCCAGGGTTTCAACCTGTCCCTGCGTGATGCTCAAGCGCTGGCTGATGCGCTGCTGGCGAGCGAAACCTCTCCCGGCGATTTTGCGACCTTGCAGGCTTACCGCGAACGTCAGCGTCTGGATCAGAACCTGACCGTGGGTTTCTCCGATCAGGTCACCCGTTTGTTCGGCAGCACTCAACCGCTGGTTTCCTTGGTCCGTAACATCGGCCTGCTCGGTCTCGATCTGCTGCCGCCGGCCAAACGCTGGTTCGCCCGGCAAGCCATGGGCTTGGGTACTCGACCCGATGCTTAAGTGGCTGACTGCAAGACTCGACTCTATGGTCGATCCGTTTTTCATGCAGATGCTGCTGGAGAACCTCGGTCACCGGTACATTGCCGGAAAAACCCTTTACGTGCGGCTCAAGCCGCAAGCGAGACAGGCTTAAAGCATGGAAATGCGCGCAGATCTGCTGATTGTCGGGGCCGGAATGGTCGGTAGCACCCTGGCGCTGGCGTTGCAGGACAGCGGACTGGAAGTCCTGCTGCTGGACGGCAGCCCGATGAGCGTTAAGCCCTTCGACGAGCAATCGCCGTTCGAACCGCGAGTGAGCGCCTTGTCGACGGCCAGCCATAGGATTCTCGAACGCCTCGGTGTCTGGGACGGTATCGCCAACCGGCGCAGCAGCCCGTATACCGACATGCACGTCTGGGACGGCAGTGGCACCGGGCACATTCATTTTTCGGCGACCAGTGTGCATGCCGAAGTGCTGGGGCATATCGTCGAGAACCGCGTGGTTCAAGATGCCTTGCTCGACCGTTTGCATGACTGTGATCTGGGAATGCTGGCTAACGCGCGCCTGGAGCAAATGCGTCGCTCCGGCGACGATTGGCTGCTGACCCTGGCCGATGGGCGCACGTTGCGCGCACCGCTGGTGATTGCGGCGGATGGCGCCAACTCCGCAGTGCGGCGGCTGACCGGTGTGGCGACTCGCGAGTGGGACTATCTGCACCATGCGATCGTGACCAGCGTGCGCAGCTCAAAACCTCATCAACTGACCGCCTGGCAGCGTTTCACCGACAACGGTCCATTGGCGTTTCTGCCGCTGGAGCGTGATGGTCAGCAGGATTGGTGTTCGATCGTCTGGTCGACCACCCCGGGCGAAGCCGAACGCCTGATGGCGCTGGACGACGAAGGTTTCTGCAAAGCGCTGGAGCGAGCCTTCGAAGGCCGACTCGGCACGGTGCTCAGCGCCGATCCGCGTCTGTGCGTGCCCCTGCGTCAGCGCCATGCCAAGCGTTACGTGGCTGAAGGCCTGGCGCTGATCGGCGACGCGGCCCACACCATTCACCCATTGGCCGGACAGGGCGTGAACCTCGGTTTCCTCGATGCCGCCGTGCTGGCCGAAGTGCTGTTGCAAGCGGCCACGCGTGGCGAGCGTTTGGCGGATGTGAAAGTGCTCAGCCGTTACGAGCGTCGGCGCATGCCTCACAACCTGGCATTGATGGCGGCGATGGAGGGTTTCGAGCGCTTGTTCCAGGCTGATCCGTTGCCGATTCGCTGGTTGCGCAATGCCGGGTTGAATATGGTCGACCAGATGCCTGAAGCCAAGGCGCTGTTTGTGCGCGAAGCGCTGGGTTTGATCGGGGATCTGCCGGCGCTGGCCAAAGCCTGACTCACCCTTGTAGGCCTGCGTGCAACATCTGGTAACGCCTCCGCGAACTGTTCGATTGAGAAGGTAAATGTGAGTCCATATCATTTGGCTTCAATTTTTCAACCGAGAGATCGCTCCCATGTTGATACCGAAGCGTCTACTGACCGCGCTCGCCCTGACCCTGATTGGCAGCACCGCTACCCAGGCCGCTGACGAGGTGGTGGTTTACTCCTCGCGGATCGACGAGCTGATCAAACCGGTCTTCGATGCCTACACCGCGAAAACCGGTGTGCAGGTGAAGTTCATCACCGACAAGGAAGCGCCGCTGATGCAGCGGATCAAGGCCGAGGGCGAGAACGCCACCGCTGACCTGCTGCTGACCGTCGATGCCGGCAACCTCTGGCAGGCCGAGCAAATGGGGATTCTGCAACCGTTCACCTCCAAGGTGATCGACGCCAATATCCCGCTCCAATATCGCTCTTCCACCCATGCCTGGACCGGTTTGAGCCTGCGGGCGCGGACCATCGCTTACTCCACCGTTCGGGTGAAGCCCGGTGAGCTGACCACCTACGAAGGTCTGGCCGACAAGAACTGGGAAGGCCGCTTGTGCCTGCGCACCGCGAAGAAGGTCTATAACCAGTCTCTCACCGCCACCATGATCGAAGTCCACGGCGCCGACAAAACCGAGAAGATTCTCAAGGGTTGGGTGAGTAACCTGTCCACCGATGTGTTCTCGGATGACATCGCGGTGTTGGAGGCCATCAACGCGGGTCAATGCGACGTCGGCATCGTCAACACTTATTACTACGGTCGTCTGCACAAGCAGAAGCCTGATCTGGCGGTGAAGCTATTCTGGCCGAACCAGGGCGACCGTGGCGTGCACGTGAACCTGTCGGGCATCGGCCTGACCAAACACGCCCCGCACCCGGAAGCGGCCAAGGCCTTGGTTGAATGGATGACCACGCCTGAAGCGCAGAAGATCTTTGCTGACGTGAACCAGGAATTTCCGGCCAACCCTGCGGTTCAGCCCTCTGCAGAAGTGGCGAGTTGGGGCAAGTTTGTGGCTGATACCTTGCCTGTGGAAATTGCCGGCAAGCGTCAGGCTGAAGCGATTCGGATGATGGATCGCGCTGGCTGGAACTGAGTCTCTATCTTTAAAGATCAAAAGATCGCAGCCTCGTTTCACTCGACAGCTCCTACATTGGGATGGCGTACCCATGTAGGAGCTGTCGAGTGAAACGAGGCTGCGATCTTTTTGCGTTTTCCCTAAACTTCACGATTTATCCGCGAGAGACCTTTCTTGGCCCACCCCGCCCAACGCCGCTGGTACCCCTTGGTCTTCGCCATCGCTGCGCTGGTCCTGCTGCCACTTAGCGTTTTGCTGTTGTCATGGCAAACCATCGATCATCAAATCTGGTCCCACCTCTGGGACACCCAGATGCCGCGCCTGCTCGGCAACACGCTGACGTTGGTGCTCGGCGTCGGTATCGGCGTCACGCTCCTGGGCGTGAGCCTGGCCTGGCTGACCAGCCTCTGTGAATTTCCGGGTCGGCGTTGGCTGGACTGGGCGCTGATGCTGCCATTCGCCATTCCCGCCTACGTACTGGCATTCGTTTTCGTCGGCCTCCTGGATTTCGCCGGCCCCGTTCAAACGTTGATGCGCGAAGGGTTCGGCACGGGTTTGAGGTTGCCGCGGGTGCGCTCCACCGGCGGGGTGATTCTGGTCCTGGTGCTGGTCTTCTATCCCTACGTTTACCTGTTGGCGCGAACCGCGTTCCTGGCTCAAGGCAAAGGCTTGATGGAAGCGGCGCGAGTCTTGGGGCAATCCCCGTGGCAAGCGTTCTGGCGAGTCGCGTTGCCCATGGCGCGCCCGGCCATCGGTGCTGGCGTGGCGCTTGCGCTGATGGAAACCCTGGCGGATTTCGGCGCGGTGTCGGTGTTCAACTTCGACACGTTCACGACCGCCATCTACAAGACCTGGTACGGATTCTTCAGCCTCTCCACTGCCGCGCAACTGGCCAGCCTGTTGCTGCTGGTGGTGATGGTCGTGCTGTATGGCGAGCGTCGTGCTCGCGGGGCCAACCGGGCGAGCAACGAACGACCTCGGGTCAACGCGCTGTATCACCTGCGCGGTTTCAAAGCGCTGGCGGCCATGAGTTGGTGCGGTCTGGTGTTCGCTTGCGCCTTCGTCATTCCGATGCTGCAACTGATGGTGTGGTTCTGGCAGCGCGGGCGCTTCGATTTGGATGAGCGTTACGCGGGCCTGATCGTTCATACCTTGTACCTGGGCGGCATGGCGGCGCTGATCACCGTCAGTGTTGCTTTGGTGCTGGCGTTTGCGAGACGCCTGGCGCCGACCCGAGCAATCCGCTCCGGCGTCAGTCTGGCCAATCTCGGCTACGCCTTGCCGGGTTCGGTGCTGGCGGTGTCGATCATGCTGGCGTTCAGTTACCTGGACCGCGAACTGGTGATTCCGTTATCGGGTTGGCTGGGCGGCGCCGGAAAGCCATTGCTGCTGGGTAGTTTGTCGGCGTTATTGCTGGCCTATCTGGTGCGTTTCATCGCGGTGGCGTATGGGCCGCTGGAAAGCAGTCTGGCGCGAATACGGCCATCTTTGCCCGAAGCAGCACGTAGCCTTGGCGTCAGTGGGCCACGACTGTTTTTCAAAGTGTATCTGCCGTTGTTGCTGCCAGGAACGTTGAGCGCTGCGTTGCTGGTATTCGTCGATGTGCTCAAGGAAATGCCCGCGACCCTTCTGATGCGCCCGTTTGGCTGGGATACGCTGGCGGTGCGGATCTTCGAAATGACCAGTGAAGGCGAGTGGGCGAGGGCCTCATTGCCGGCCCTGACCCTGATTTTGGTCGGGCTGTTACCGGTCATCGGATTGATTCGACGTTCGGCGCATCGAAACACCTAGGTGCCAGTCCTACACCTTGAGGCTACAATGCGCGGCATTCGGTGCGGTCCGTCCTACAGACCAGGTAGCTGAAATCGGCTGAAAGCCATATATTTCAAGGCTTTCACTCCGTGCAGCACCTGCCCGCACCTTCGCCACGCCCGGAAGGAGAAACCCATGGGACAGCGTACGCCTCTGTATGACCTTCATCTCGCCCTCGGCGCGAAGATGGTCGATTTTGGCGGTTGGGATATGCCTTTGCATTACGGCTCACAGGTCGAGGAACACCATCAGGTGCGCCGCGATTGCGGGGTTTTCGATGTATCCCACATGACCGTGATCGATGTCAGCGGCCGTCAGGCCAAGGCCTGGCTCCAGCATTTGCTGGCCAATGACGTCGAACGTCTGCACAGCCCTGGCCGTGCCTTGTACAGCACCATGCTCAACGAGCGCGGCGGCATCGTCGACGACATGATCGTCTACCGTCTCGAGGACGGTTATCGGCTGGTGGTCAACGCCTCCACCCGTAATCAGGACCTCGCCTGGATGCAGGCTCACCTCGATGGTTTCAAGGTGCGGCTCAACGAGCGCTCCGAGCTGGCGATGCTGGCCATTCAAGGGCCTCAGGCCCGGCACAAAATCTCCGAACTGGTGACCCAGTCCCGGGGCAACCTGATTCAGATGCTCAAGCCCTTCGAAGGCCAGGCCGATGGTGACTGGTTCATCGCGCGCACGGGTTACACCGGCGAAGATGGCCTGGAAATCGTTCTGCCGGCCAATCAAGCGCCGGGATTCTTCAACGATCTGGTGGGCGCGGGCATCTCGCCGATCGGCCTCGGCGCGCGCGATACTTTGCGGGTCGAAGCCGGTATGAACCTCTACGGTCAGGACATTCACCAAGACGTTTCACCACTGGCCTCCAACATGGCCTGGAGCATTGCCTGGGAACCGGCCACTCGCCAGTTCATCGGTCGCAGTGCTCTGGAAGCCGAACGGGCGGGTGGCGTTCAGCACAAACTGGTCGGGCTGGTCCTTGAGGAGCGTGGGGTTTTGCGCGCTCATCAAGTGGTCCGCATCGCCAATGTTGGCGAAGGGGAGATCACCAGTGGTAGTTTCTCTCCTACGCTTAGCAAGTCGATAGCACTGGCGCGCGTGCCGATGGCGACAGCCGACCGCGCAGAAGTGGAAATCCGTGGCAAGTGGTACCCGGTCCGAGTGGTCAAACCGACCTTCGTACGCCATGGCAAAACCTTGATCTAATCTTTTCTGGCGGGCAACGACCGCTGACAATTCTCTTGAGGACACAGAACATGAGCGATATTCCTGCCGACCTGCGTTTTGCCGAAAGTCACGAATGGGCCCGTCTCGAAGCCGATGGCACCGTCACCGTGGGCATCAGCGATCACGCTCAGGAAGCCTTGGGCGATGTGGTGTTCGTTGAGTTGACCGAAGTCGGAACAGTCTTCGCTGCCGGTGATCAAGCTGGCGTGGTGGAGTCGGTCAAAGCGGCTTCGGACATCTACTCCCCGGTTGCCGGTGAAGTGATTGCCATCAACGAAGAACTGAGCGCTAACCCGGAACTGCTCAACTCCGACCCGTACGGTGCCTGGATCTTCAAGCTCAAACCAGGCAACACAGCCGATCTGGACACGCTGCTCGATGCAGCTGGCTACAAAGCCGCCATCGGCGAGTAAGCCTTAAGCGCCATCCCCAAAGCCCCGACTTGTCGGGGCTTTTCAGTTTCCGGGATCCTGATCTTCAAGGCTCCCCGGCATCGACTGCTATGCTGGTTTGACCGTGTTGCATCGACGTTGAGCGCCAGTCAAGAGAGAGCCCGTCATGTCCCAGTTGCCGTCCTTGAGCCAGTTACGCGACCCCAATGCCTTCCTTCGCCGCCACCTCGGGCCCGATGCCGCCGAGCAACAGGCAATGCTCGACAGCCTCGGCCTCGGCAGCCGGGTCGAGTTGATCGAGCAGACGGTGCCGCCGGGAATCCGCCTGAACAGGCCGCTCGACCTGCCACCCGCCCTCGACGAAGAAGCCGCGCTGGCGAAACTGCGCGGTTACGCCGAGCAAAACCAGGTCTGGACCAGCCTGATCGGCATGGGCTACCACGGCACCCTCACGCCGACCGTCATTGTGCGCAACGTGCTGGAAAATCCCGGTTGGTACACCGCGTACACGCCGTATCAACCCGAGATCGCCCAGGGTCGGCTCGAAGCGCTGCTGAATTTTCAGCAATTGACCATCGACCTCACCGGCCTGGAACTGGCCAACGCCTCGCTGCTGGATGAAGCCACGGCGGCGGCGGAGGCCATGGCACTGGCCAAGCGTGTCGCCAAGTCCAGAAGCAATCTGTTCTTCGTCGACGAGAACTGTCATCCGCAGACCATTTCCGTGGTCCAGACCCGAGCAGAAGGGTTCGGCTTCGAGCTGATCATCGACGCTGTGGATAACTTGAAACAGCACCAGGTGTTCGGTGCGCTCCTGCAATATCCCGATACCCACGGCGAGATCCGCGATCTTCGTCCGTTGATCGATCATCTGCATGCTCAGCAAGCCTTGGCGTGTGTCGCCACCGACCTGCTGAGTTTGCTGTTACTGACGCCACCGGGGGAGTTGGGCGCCGACGTGGTGTTCGGTTCATCCCAGCGTTTCGGCGTGCCCATGGGGTACGGCGGGCCTCACGCGGCGTTTTTTGCCAGTCGCGATGAGTACAAACGGGCGATTCCCGGGCGGATCATCGGCGTGTCGAAAGATGCTCGCGGTAATGTCGCCTTGCGCATGGCCCTGCAAACCCGCGAGCAACATATCCGCCGGGAGAAGGCTAACTCGAACATTTGCACCGCTCAGGTGCTGCTGGCCAACATCGCCAGTTTCTATGCGGTCTATCACGGTCCGGAAGGGCTCAAATGCATTGCCCAACGCGTCCATCGGCTGACCTGTATCCTCGCCGCCGGCCTTGAGCGCCACGGCATCAACCGCCACAACCAACACTTTTTCGACACGCTGACGCTGGAGGTCGGTGGTACTCAGACGGCAATTATCGAAAGCGCTCAGGCCGCACAGATCAACTTGCGCATTCTTGGGCGTGGGCAGTTGGGTCTGAGCCTCGACGAAACCTCTGACGAAGCCACCGTCGCGAAGTTGTTTGATGTGTTCCTCGGGTCCGATCACGGGCTTAACGTCGACGAACTGGACGCTGAAGCCCTTGATTCCGGCATTCCCGCAGGTCTGCTGCGTACCTCGCCTTATCTGCGTCACCCGGTGTTCAGCGCCCATCACAGCGAAACCGAAATGTTGCGTTACCTCAAGCAACTGGAGAACAAGGACCTGGCGCTCAATCAATCGATGATCCCGCTGGGCTCCTGCACCATGAAGCTCAATGCCACCAGCGAGATGATTCCCATCACCTGGCCGCAGTTCGCCAACCTGCACCCGTTTGCGCCGAAAGAGCAGGCGGTCGGTTATTCACTGATGATCGAAGAACTGGAGCGCTGGCTCTGCGCGATTACCGGTTTCGACGCAATCTGTATGCAACCCAACTCCGGCGCCCAAGGCGAGTACGCCGGGTTGCTGGCGATCCGCAAATACCATGAGAGTCGTCATGAGGGCGCGCGGGATATTTGCCTGATTCCGTCTTCGGCCCACGGCACCAACCCGGCGTCGGCGCAAATGGCCGGCATGCGCGTGGTGATCGTCGAGTGCGACGAGGCGGGCAACGTCGATCTGGATGACCTGAAAGGCAAAGCTACGGAGGCGGGCGACAAACTTGCCTGCCTGATGGCGACGTATCCTTCTACCCACGGGGTATACGAGGAAGGCATCAGCGAAATCTGTGAAGTTATCCACAGTCACGGCGGCCAGGTGTATATGGATGGCGCCAACCTCAACGCCCAGGTCGGGCTGGCGCGCCCGGCGGACATAGGCGCCGACGTGTCCCACATGAACTTGCACAAGACCTTCTGTATTCCCCACGGCGGAGGCGGGCCGGGCATGGGGCCGATTGGGGTGCGGGCGCATTTGGCGCCGTTCGTGGCCAATCACCCGGTGGTGCCGATTGAAGGACCACTGCCGCAGAACGGAGCGGTCAGCGCAGCACCTTGGGGCAGCGCGAGCATTTTGCCGATCAGCTGGATGTACATCGCGATGATGGGGCCGCAATTGGCGGATGCCAGTGAGGTGGCGATTCTTGCCGCGAATTACCTGGCGCAGCATCTGTCCGGTGCGTTTCCGGTGCTCTATACCGGGCGTAACGAACGGGTGGCTCACGAGTGCATTCTTGACCTGCGGCCACTCAAGGCGCTGACCGGGATCAGCGAGGAGGACGTTGCCAAGCGATTGATGGACTATGGCTTCCATGCGCCGACCATGTCATTTCCGGTGCCGGGGACGTTGATGGTTGAACCGACCGAAAGTGAGTCGAAGGCAGAGCTGGACCGGTTTATCGGCGCGATGCTGAGTATCCGCGCGGAAATCACCGAGGTGCAGAACGGCAACTGGCCGGCCGATGACAACCCGCTGAAACGTTCGCCGCATACCCTGGCGGACATCACCGGGATTTGGGAGCGGCCTTATACCATCGAGCAGGCGGTGACGCCGGATGCTCACACCAAGGCGCATAAATATTGGCCGGTGGTGAACCGGGTGGACAATGTCTACGGTGACCGCAATCTGTTTTGCGCTTGCGTACCGGTGGATGATTACCGCTGACCGCACGGGCAAAAAAATGCCGCTCATGGGAGCGGCATTTTTGTTCAGCCAAAAAGCTTATTCCGAAGCGACGGCATTCTTCGCCAGGATCGCGTTCGCCAATTCCATGTCCGTGGCCTGCAGGCCAGGGTTGTCGGCGCGGACTTTCTGCATCGCGGCTTCCAGGTATGGCCCACGAATGCCGCCGTCACTGGCAACAAAGCTGCCGGCGTCGTCCTGGGCGGCAACGATCAGCTTGTGATCCTTGAAGGTCAGGTAGGTCGAGCCGGTGGTCGCACCGGACGAGATGACGTTACGCCAAAAGCTATCGGCCATCGCCGAACCGACGGGAAGGGACAACAGGGCGATGGTAGCGACAGCAAGTTTGAGACGCATGAGGGGTGACTCCACTGGGTTATCTACGGCCTTGGATTGCTAATCACCCCGTCGAGTTCCGTAACGGCTCATTCAGCCGGTTCAACCAGCAAAATAGCCCCTTGCTGCCCGATCACCCGAACGCGGCGGCCCGCTGCGGCGTCAGGCCCTCGGGCCATCCACACGCCGTCGGCGACCTTGATCTTGCCGCGACCGTCGACAATCGCTTCATGTACCACAAAGGTTTTACCGATCAATTCCTGACCGCGCAGATTGAGGTTCGGCTGATCACTCATCCGCACCGCGCTACGCTGGCGTCTCCACCAGTACAGGGCGGTAGCGATCGACAGCAGGCCGAACAGCAGAAACTGCAATTCCCAGGTGATGTCCGGCGCTGCATAAATCAGTACGCCAACGGCGGCGGCTGCCATACCGATCCACAGCAAGTAGCCACCGGCGCCGAACACTTCGAGAATCAGCAGCACGGTGCCTAATGCCAGCCAGTCCCAGAACGATAAATGCTGCAGGAATGCCCACATATCGTGCCTCAGGCTTTCTTGTTATCGAACGTGGCCTTGACGATTTCGCCGATGCCGCCGACTGCGCCGATCATCGAGCTGGCCTCGAGCGGCATCAGAATCACTTTGCTGTTGTTGGCCGAGGCCAGTTTGCCCAGCGCATCGATGTACTTCTGCGCGACGAAGTAATTGACGGCCTGCACGTTGCCGCCAGCGATGGCTTCGGACACCACTTTGGTGGCCTGGGCTTCGGCTTCGGCCTGGCGTTCACGGGCTTCGGCCTCAAGGAACGCTGCCTGACGGCCACCTTCGGCCTCCAGGATTTGTGCCTGTTTCTTGCCTTCGGCAGTCAGAATCGCCGCGGCACGCAGGCCTTCGGCTTCAAGAATTTGCGCGCGCTTGATCCGCTCGGCTTTCATCTGCCCCGACATTGCAGCCATCAAGTCCGCCGGCGGGCTGATGTCCTTGATCTCGATCCGGGTGATCTTGATGCCCCACGGCGCCGTGGCTTCATCGACGGTGCGCAGCAGTTTTTCGTTGATCCCGTCACGCTGGCTGAGCATCGCGTCCAGCTCCATGGAGCCGAGCACGGTACGGATGTTGGTTTGCAGCAGGTTGCGGATCGCGTGTTCGAGGTTGTTGACCTCGTAGGCGGCCTGGGCGGTGTTGACCACCTGGAAAAAGCACACGGCATCGATCTGCACCGTGGCGTTGTCGGCAGTGATGACTTCCTGGGGCGGAATATCCAGCACGCTTTCCATGACGTTGATCTTGCGACCGATGCGGTCCATCACCGGAATGATGATGTTCAGGCCGGGCTTGAGCGTGTTGGTGTAGCGGCCGAAACGTTCGACCGTCCATTGGTACCCCTGAGGCACGACCTTGAAACCCATGAACAGAATGGCGACCACCAGGCCGACAAAAAGTAAAAGCACGCTACCGATCTGCATAACGATTCCCTGTTGATCAATGAAGTTGCGATCGCAGGAGTGTAGCGGCGCCGGTTGGGGATAAGAACCGTTAGTCGGCCCTCGCATCATCAGGAGACATAAAAGGCTTCATTTCTGCTCGCTCTGCGGCGTCACCCGCAAGACCTCCTCAATCGTCGTTAAACCGGCCGCCACTTTTTGCGCCCCTGACAACCGCAAACTGCGCATGCCTTCCTTGAACGCCTGACGCCGCACTGCCAGCAAATCGGTGTCGGGGTTGATCAGCGCTTTGACGCCGTCTGTCAGCTGCATGATTTCGTAGACCCCGGCGCGGCCGCGGTAACCGGTATCGCGGCATTCCAGGCAACCAATGGCGCGCTGTGCGTTGTTCGGCAACGGTGCCTGCCAGGGGCGGGTCAAGGTTTGCCAGTCTTCTTCACCCAGCGTCAGCGGCGCCTTGCAATGCGGGCACAAGGTGCGGACCAGGCGCTGGGCCATGACGCCGAGCACCGTGGCCTTGATCAAGTAATGCGGCACGCCCAGCTCCAGCAAGCGGCTGATCGCGCTCGGCGCATCGTTGGTGTGCAGCGTCGACAGCACCAAGTGACCAGTGAGCGCGGCCTGGATCGCCATTTCTGCGGTTTCGAGGTCACGGATCTCGCCGATCATGATGATGTCCGGATCCTGTCGCATCAGTGCGCGCACACCGGCGGCGAAGGTCAGGTCGATGTTGTGTTGGACCTGCATCTGATTGAACGCCGGCTCGACCATTTCGATCGGGTCTTCGATGGTGCAGAGGTTGACCTCTGACGTCGCCAGTTTCTTTAGCGTGGTGTAAAGCGTGGTGGTTTTGCCGGAGCCGGTCGGCCCGGTGACCAAAATGATGCCGTTGGGCTGGCTAGTCATGTCCTGCCAGCGGCGCAAGTCATCGGCGGAGAAGCCCAGCTGATCAAAGTCCTTGAGCAGTACCTCCGGGTCGAAGATCCGCATGACCATTTTTTCGCCGAATGCGGTGGGCAATGTCGATAGCCGCAGCTCGACTTCGCCACCGTCCGGGGTTTTGGTCTTGACCCGTCCGTCCTGGGGTTTGCGTTTTTCCGCGACGTTCATCCGCCCGAGGCTTTTCAGGCGGCTGACAATGGCCATGGTCACTTGTGGCGGAAATTGATAGACGTTGTGCAGCACGCCGTCGATGCGAAAGCGCACCGTGCCTTGTTCGCGCCGGGGTTCGATGTGGATGTCGCTGGCGCGTTGCTGGAACGCGTACTGGAATAACCAATCGACGATGTTGACGATGTGCGCGTCGTTCGCGTCCGGTTCCTGGTCGCTGGCGCCGAGGTTAAGCAGCTGCTCGAAGTTGCCCAAGGTGCTCATCTGCTGATCGGCGTTGGTCGCGCCACTGACCGATTTGGCCAGGCGGAAGAACTCCACGCTGAAGCGCTGGATGTCGACCGGGTTGGCCACCACACGCTTGATCGGCAGTTTCAGCACGTGGGTCAGGTCGGCTTCCCAGCCGGTGACGTAGGGCTGGGCGCTGGCCACGGTCACCGCGTCGCGGTCGATGGAGACCGCAAGAATCTTGTGGCGCTGGGCGAAGGCGTAGGACATCAGCGGCGTAATCGCCGCGACGTTGATTTTCAGCGGATCGATTCGCAGATATGGCTGGCCGGCCTGCTGCGACAGCCAAAGCGTCAGGCTTTCCAGGTCGAGGTGTTTGCCGGGACGGCTGAAATCGTCCAGGTGTTGGCTGGCGATGAATTCCAGTGGGTGCATCTGGCCATTGGCGGCGTGACGGCGTCGAGCATTGAGCGCGTGTTCGGCCGCGTCCTGGCTGATAAAGCCTTGGGCGACCAGTTCACGCAGCAAATCATTGAGATCCAGCCAGCGGTCCTGAATGGTAAGTTGAACGGACATGCGGGCTCCTCATGAACAACAGTTCGCAAAGGATAGTCGCGGACCCGCAGACCGTTGGGCCACTACCCGACGAAGCCGTGTCGAGTTTTTTCAGCCTGCCGCCTGAGCCGGTTCATCCCACGCGCAATCAGCCGCTTGCAGCTCAACCGAACAGACGCTGATCAGGTTACGTAATTTTTCCGCGATCACTTGGGCGCGGTGCCAGCTCAGACCGTCTATCACGATGTCGATCGACAGCAGATCGTCCATACGCTGCACGTTGACCTGCACCGGTGTCAGGCACTGTAAGGCGAACAGGTTGAGTGCCCGGCACAGCAGATCCGGTTCGGCCTCGGCCAGCAATTGATAGTGAACGCGGCAGTGGACGTTACTGACGTTCCAGACATCGGCGCGGGTGTGCGGGGTGTTCACGGCTTCTAGATGCGGCATGGTCGGACTCCAAAATCACTGGAGGAATTTTTACATTAGGTGCCCGGCATTTCTTATCTATGATTGGGATTATTGGCAGTTATTTGAATTGCTTGATTCGTAAAGTTATCGATCAAAGGTTTTTTTATGCATAGCGAGCTGGATGGCTACGACCGCAAGATTCTCGCGTTGCTGCAAGAGGACGCCTCACTCTCCAGCGCACAGATCGCCGAACAGGTGGGGCTCTCGCAGTCACCGTGCTGGCGACGGATTCAGCGGATGAAGGAAGAGGGGATCATTCGCGGGCAGGTGACGTTGCTTGATCGCAAGAAGATCGGGCTTAACACGCAGATCTTCGCTGAAATAAAACTCAACGCTCACGGGCGTTCGAACTTCACCGAGTTCACCGAGGCGATTCGCGGCTTTCCCGAAGTACTGGAGTGTTATGTGCTGATGGGATCGGTGGATTTCTTGCTGCGCATCGTCACGGCGGACATCGAAGCGTATGAGCGCTTCTTCTTCGAGAAGCTGTCGATGGTGCCGGGGATTCAGGAGGTTAACTCGATCGTGGCGTTGTCGGAAATCAAGTCCACGACGAGTTTGCCGGTCTGAGGTTTTGCGGTGAATGGGCTGGCCTCTTCGCGGGCAAGCCTCGCTCCTACAGGATTTCGGTGATCCTCTGTAGGAGCGAGGCTTGCCCGCGAAGGCGGTGTTACATACGCAGCAGCATTTTCCAGGCGCGATTTTGATAAACCGCAATCGCCTGCTGCTTGCGCGCATCCAGCGATTCATCGGTGATCGGCTCGTTAGCGAGCAGAGCAAGCTGTTTCAGCTCACCATACAGGCGATCCATTTCCGGGATGTCCAACACGCTGCGGGCGTGGTGCAGCCAGGCCTGGATGCGCTCGATGCGCGGCAGTTGTTCGGCCAGGTCTTCCGGCTGTTGCTGGTAACGCTGCAACTGCAGGGAGGTCGCTTCCTCACCCAGCAGGCGTGGCAACCAGCTACCCAATTGCGCAGCGCCCTGACGATTGCCACGGACGTTGCGATCGGCCGCCCAGGTGCGGGCGAGCAACCAACGCGAAGTGTTCAAGGAGAACAGGCCCCAACGCGGATCTTCCAGTTCTTCGAGGAACTGCTCCGGCGCGGCTTTGCGCACGTCTTCGTCATCTATCCCGGCTTGAACCAGCGGACGCCAGTCTTCGAGCAAGGCATCCAGCGCGATGCGCAGATCGTGCGTCGACTGACGCGGTGCGGCTTGACCCAGGCTGCTGAGCAGCGCGCGCAATTCAGCCAGGTTTTCGACCCAGTCCTGCAGCAGGCGCCAGTGGCCGTTGAAGCGATACTGCTCGGCCAGACGCTGGCTGCTGCTCAGCAAGTGCCAGCTCAGCGCGGCGAAGGCGTCATCCAGCGGGGTTTCGGCGGTGATCTGCGGCGCCGGCAGGCTCAATGAATAGCTGTTGGCGTCGTACAAGCGATAACCGCGCTCAGCCTTGCTGATGTCACATGGCATCAGGGCCAGGGTCGCGGCCAGTTCGGCGGCCAGTTCCAGCAACGCGGCCGGTTCGCCTTCGCGCAGTTCCAGCTCCAGTTCGCAGATTTCTTCTTTACGCTTGCCAACCACCACGTGGCCGAGGTCCAGCGCGGCTTCGATGACCACTTTGGTCTTGCCGCGCCCCCAAGCGATTTCAGCGCGTTCGCGGACGAAATCGGTGGTGAAGATCGCCTTCAGGGTTTTCTTGTCCAACTCGGCGAGTTCTTCGGGCCAGCATTCGCCGTCGAGTTTCTTCACGTCGAGCTTGGCTTTGGGCAGGTTCCAGTCGTATTCGTTACGTTCGGACAGTCCGGCGACGCTCTGGCCACGAGTTTTGAGGGTCTGAATCACTTCTTCGCCATCGCGGCGCAAGCGCAGGGCAACCTTCGCGCGGGCCAGGTCGCGCTCAGGCGTGTCGAAATACTGGTTCATCAGTTCTCGGCGTTCCCAGCCACTTTTGTTGCGTTTTTTCAGGAGCGGGTGCTCGCGCAGGGCAGCGAGGGTTTCGCGGCTGACGCGGAGTTTGATTTCGGTTTCTTTCTGCATGGCCGGAAAATCCAGGATCGGGAGCGCAGCCGGGGGAATGTGTGGCTGCCAAGGCCGTGCAGTGTACAGGACTCATTCGTCCTACGCGCCGCGGCGGTTTATTCCTGTCGCCGGATGGCTCTATGATGGACTTCACATCGGGAGTTGGGAGTCAGCGATGCCTTTGCCGTCCATGAAAGATCAGTTCGCTGCGCTGATCGCTACGCCGTCCGTCAGCTGTACGCAGGCCAGCCTCGATCAATCCAACCGCCCGGTGATTGATCTGCTGGCGACGTGGCTCGGCGATCTGGGTTTTACCTGCGACATCCAGCAGGTCAGCCCCGGCAAATTCAACCTGCTGGCCAGTTTCGGTTCTGGCCCCGGAGGCCTGGTGCTGGCCGGTCACAGTGACACCGTGCCGTTCGATGGCGCGCTGTGGCAGACCGATCCGCTGAAGCTGACCGAAGTCGATGGCCGCTGGATCGGGCTGGGCAGTTGCGACATGAAGGGTTTTTTCGCCCTGGCCATCGAAGCCGTCATTCCTCTGCTCGACCAACCGTTCAAACAACCGCTGCTGATCCTCGCTACTTGCGATGAAGAAAGCTCGATGTCTGGCGCTCGCGCACTGGCCGAAGCCGGGAGGCCACTGGGCCGTGCCGCTGTCATCGGCGAGCCGACCGGGCTAAAGCCGATCCGCATGCACAAAGGCATTATGATGGAGCGCATCGACATCCTCGGTCAGAGCGGCCATTCCTCGGACCCGCGCCTCGGCCATAGCGCCCTCGAAGCCATGCACGACGCCATCGGTGAACTGCGCGGTTTGCGCCTGCTGTGGCAGCGCAAATTTCGTAATCCGCAGTTCGGTGTACCGACGCCGACCCTGAATTTCGGCTGCATCCATGGTGGCGATAACCCCAACCGCATTTGTGGCCAGTGTTCGCTGGAGTTCGATCTGCGTCCGTTGCCGGGCATGGACCCCAATGCCCTGCGCGCGGAGATTCTGCAGAAGCTCAAGCCCATTGCCGAGTCGCATCAGGTGAAGATCGATTACGCGCCGCTGTTCCCCGAAGTGCCGCCGTTCGAGCAAGCCGAGGACGCCGAATTGGTCCGGGTCGCGGAAAAGCTCACCGGCCATCGCGCCGAAGCAGTGGCGTTCGGCACCGAAGCGCCTTATCTTCAGCGTCTTGGCTGCGAAACACTGGTGCTCGGCCCTGGCGATATCGCCTGTGCGCACCAACCGGGTGAATACCTCGAAATGTCACGTTTGCAGCCTACCGTGCATCTATTACGACAACTGATTGAACATTACTGCCTGACGCCGGCCCAAGCCGGATAAATTGCCAGCATCCCAACCCGTATTCATGAGGAGAGCGCGCGTGTCGCCAAGCCTGTTCCGACGATAACCATCAGCCCGCTGTGCGTTTTCAGTTTCGCCCATTTTTTGGCTGCTATTTATTACAGGCCCAGGTTCATGCCCGACTACGTTAATTGGCTTCGTCATGCTTCGCCTTACATCAACGCCCACCGTGATTGCACCTTCGTCGTCATGCTGCCCGGCGACGGCGTGGAGCACCCGAACTTCGGCAATATCGTCCATGACCTGGTGCTGTTGCACAGCCTGGGCGTGCGACTGGTGCTGGTTCACGGTTCCCGTCCGCAAATTGAAACCCGCCTCACTGCGCGCGGCCTGACCCCGCATTACCACCATGGGATGCGCATCACCGATGCCGCGACCCTTGAGTGCGTGATCGATGCGGTCGGCCAGTTACGTATCGCCATCGAAGCGCGACTGTCCATGGACATGGCTTCATCGCCGATGCAGGGCTCGCGTCTGCGGGTGGCCGGCGGCAACCTGGTGACGGCGCGGCCGATCGGCGTGCTCGAAGGCGTCGACTATCACCACACCGGCGAAGTGCGTCGGGTCGACCGCAAGGGCATCAATCGTCTGCTGGATGAACGCTCCATCGTGCTGCTGTCGCCACTGGGTTACTCGCCGACTGGTGAGATTTTCAACCTCGCCTGCGAAGACGTCGCCACTCGCGCGGCCATCGATCTGGGGGCGGACAAGCTGCTGTTGTTCGGCGCCGACCTGGGGCTGATCGATGAAAACGGTCGCCTGGTTCGTGAGTTGCGTCCGCAACAAGTGCCGGCGCATCTGCAGCGCCTGGGCAGCAACTATCAGGCTGAGCTGTTGGATGCGGCCGCTGAGGCCTGCCGCGGTGGTGTGGCGCGCAGTCATATCGTCAGCTACGCCGAAGACGGCGCGCTGCTGACCGAACTGTTCACCCGTGACGGTGGCGGTACGCTGGTGGCCCAGGAGCAATTCGAGATTGTGCGCGAAGCGGCCATCGAAGACGTCGGCGGCTTGCTGGATTTGATCAGCCCGCTGGAAGAGCAGGGCATTCTGGTGCGGCGTTCCCGTGAGGTGCTGGAGCGTGAGATCGAACAGTTCAGTGTGGTCGAACGCGAAGGCATGATCATCGCCTGTGCGGCGCTGTATCAGATTGCTGATTCGGATGCGGGGGAGTTGGCGTGTCTGGCCGTGAACCCGGACTACCGCCATGGCGGTCGGGGTGATGAGCTGCTGGAGCGCATCGAAACCCGCGCCCGGGCGCAAGGGTTGAAAACCCTGTTCGTACTGACTACGCGGACCGCTCACTGGTTTCGCGAGCGTGGTTTCGTGCCGAGCAGCGTTGAACGCCTGCCGTCGGCGCGGGCATCGCTATACAACTATCAGCGTAATTCGAAGATCTTCGAAAAGACCTTGTAACTCTGTGGCGATGCGGCGGTCCGACAAGCCCCCTCGCCACAGGTGTTCAGCCTGTTATTCAGTGACGGACCTCACGCTGACATACGGCGAATAATCCGGCAGCACCGTCTCGACCTTCCCTTGTTCCTTCAAGAACTTCGCCGTTTCGCCAATGGCCTTCGCCGTGCCGCTGTCCAGCAGCGCGGTGGTCTGTTGAGCCTTGGCATCCGGGAAGGCTGAGCCGCGGTTGCCGATCTGCACGTCGCCGAAAGCAATGGCTGTAACCACTTCCGGGCCGCTATTGAAACGACGCCAGTCATTTTTCTGGCCGATGGTTTTCTCGTACAGTGCATCTGCCTAGGGGACTTTGCTGGGGTCGATACCGGTTTGATATCCGACGGTGAGGTTCGCTGCATGGGCGGTAAAAGAAAATGCGAGCGATACACAAACTGTAACAAATCGACTAGATAGTGCGCGTTTGGCCATCATGGCGTCGCCTTTTCGATAGGGATTGACGTTTGGGGAATGCGTCAAAGCTAATCGATCTAAAAAAAGGCTAAAAAATACCATTTAGGAATTAGCTTATGTGCCGATACGTTGTGTCCGGCTCAGAAGCCTAGTGCGGGGCTATATTCCATAATGTTATGAAAAAGAATGAAATAATTCTTTTTGGCTTTATTAAGAAGCCATTACCCTTGCAGGGACCAAATAACTGCGGTTAGACCTTGGTCGTAGACACACATAGTTACGATTGACTTGTCAGTCACGGTCTGGCGCTAATCGCGCATCTTAGGATTCGGGGCACTCGACCCAGGACCAGGAACACAAGAATTAGAAACGATAGGAGCGAAACAAATGAACAAGTCCACCTTGGCCCTGGCTGTGGCCGTAGGGGTTTTGGCGCAGCAGGCAGGCGCCGCCGGTTTCATCGAAGACAGCAAGGCTACATTGGGGCTGCGTAACTTCTACATCAACACCGATAACCGTAGCGGTGCTGCCGATCCAAGTAGAAACGAAGAATGGGGCCAAGGCTTCGATCTGCGTTTCATCTCCGGTTACACCCAAGGCACCGTTGGCTTCGGTATTGATGCTATCGGCCTGCTGGGTGTACGTCTGGATTCGGGCGGCGGCACTAATGGCAACGTTAACGCTAATGGCACCCCTGGTAACGCTTATGGCGGCACTGTGTTCCCGAGCAAGTCCAACGGCGAAGCGGTTGATAATTTCTCCAGCCTGGGCCTGACTGCCAAAGCCAAGATCTCCCAGACTGAACTGAAGCTGGGTACCTTGCAGCCAAAACTGCCGGTGATCGTGACCAACGACGGTCGTCTGCTGCCACAAACCTTCCAGGGCGGTCAGATCACTTCGGGCGAGATCAAGGACCTTACACTGGTCGGTGGTCAGATCGAGCACGCCAAGGGCCGTAACTCCAGCAACAACGAAGAGTTGTCGATCGCTGGTGCCAACGGTCGCACTGCGGCTGGTCGCGACAGCAACAAATTCTATTACGGTGGCGGTGACTACAAAATCACCAAAGACCTGACTGCCCAGTACTACTACGGCAACCTGGAAGATTTCTACAAACAACACTTCCTCGGTCTGACCCATAACTGGTCGATCGGTCCGGGCGTTTTGAAGTCTGACCTGCGTTACTTCAACAGCTCCGATGACGGTGCCAACGGTCACGATACCGCTTACTACACATCGGGTAATTACGACGGTTTCCGCGCCGGTCGTGGCAAGGTCGACAACAACCTGTATAGCGGCTTGTTCCTGTACTCGGTTGCCGGTCACACCTTCGGAGGCGGCTATCAGGTCAGCAACGGCAGCAGCGACTTCCCTTGGCTGAATCAGGGTGACGGTTCGTCGGCTTATCTGACTACCGACATGCAGATCCAGAAATTCGCCCGTGCCGGCGAGCGTACCTGGCAAGCTCGTTACGCTTACGACTTCGCCAAGGTGGGCGTTCCTGGTTTGACCGCCGGTGTTGTCTACCTGAAGGGTAGCGACATCGATACCGTGGCCAACACGGCTGCTCGCGCCAAGACTACCGGTCAATCCGAGTGGGAACGTGACATCTCTGTTGCTTACGTCATTCAGGAAGGCCCGCTGAAAAACCTTGGCATTGCTTGGAGAAACGCTATGTGGCGCACCGACATGGTGGGCGTGCGTGATCAGGACGAAAACCGCCTGATCGTCAGCTACTCGATCCCGCTGTTGTAATAGCGCTCGCGTAACCGCTGAAAAAAAGCCCCGCCCGGCATCACGCCGGGCGGGGCTTTTGCGTTTTCAAGTCAGGCTCACCCCCGTAAACCCTCCTCGAAATTCCCCTCTTTGTGCAGTAACTCAAGGCCTTCTCGAACCTTGTGGGCGATGGTCGTCCTGATCGTCGCCAAGGACCAATGAACACATTTTTAATATTCATTTACGATCTAAACAAATCGATATTTATTCTTTTTAATGAATAAGAAATGCAGGCACAGTTGACCTCAACAAGCACTCACCAGGAGCAGCACCATGAGCCTCAGACTGGGCGATATCGCCCCCGACTTCGAACAGGATTCCAGCGCCGGTACTCTCCGTTTCCACGAATGGCTGGGCGATAGCTGGGGCGTGCTGTTTTCCCACCCGGCGGACTTTACCCCGGTGTGCACCACCGAGTTGGGCTTCACTGCCAAGCTCAAGGACGAATTTGCCCAGCGCGGTGTGAAAGCCATTGCTCTTTCCGTGGACCCGGTGGACTCGCACCACAGGTGGATCGAGGACATCAACGAAACCCAGAACACCCTCGTCAATTTCCCGATCCTCGCCGACGCCGACCGCAAGGTGTCGGACCTTTACGACCTGATCCACCCGAACGCCAACGACACCCTGACCGTGCGCTCGCTGTTCGTGATCGACCCGAACAAAAAGGTTCGGCTGACCATCACCTACCCGGCGAGCACCGGCCGTAACTTCCATGAAATTCTGCGGGTGATCGACTCGCTGCAACTCACCGACAACTACAAGGTGGCCACGCCGGCCAACTGGCAGGACGGTGATGAAGTGGTGATCGTGCCTTCGCTCAAGGATGAAGACGAAATCCAGAAACGTTTTCCCAAGGGCTATCGCGCGGTGAAGCCGTACCTGCGTCTGACGCCACAGCCGAACAGGTAACTCAGCTAACTCTCGTTCCCACGCTCTGCGTGGGAACGATCACCACAAAGCAGGGGATTTCAGGCCGTTTTTACGGCCTATTTTTTTGCCTGGGAAAGATATTCCGTATAGATCAGTAAAGAATAACCAAATGAATAAATATGATTTATGGATATAACAATCACCTGTTAAGGTCACTCCATCACAGCGAGATCGCAAGCCGCGAATCGCCAAACACCGTTCAAGGAATCGCCTGAATGCTGGTCGTCTCACTCGGTGGCAGTCCCAGCCAACGCTCCCGTTCCGGGGTGCTGCTGGAGCGCTCCCAACGCTGGTTGCAAGCGCAAGGTGTGGAAGTGGTGAGTTACCAGGTGCGGGACTTCCCGGCTGAAGACTTGCTGCATGCACGCTTCGACAGCCCGAAGGTCATCGACCTGCTGCAGCAAATTGAAAACGCCGATGGCCTGCTGATCGCTACACCGGTGTACAAGGCGTCGTTCTCCGGCGCATTGAAAACCGTGCTGGACCTGCTGCCCGAGCGCGCCCTGGCCCACAAGGTGGTTTTGCCAATGGCCACCGGTGGCAGCATCGCCCACATGCTGGCGGTGGATTACGCGCTCAAGCCGGTGCTGTCGGCGTTGAAAGCCCAGGAAATGCTCCACGGGATTTTCGCCGTGGACAGCCAGATCGCTTACGGCGAAGGCAGCGCCCAGGCGCAGTTGGTACCCGAGCTGGAACAACGACTGAATGAATCGCTGGAGCTGTTTTTCAGCGCCATGGCCCGACGGCCCAAGCCGATCGATCCGAACCTGTTGAATGAACGTTTGTTGAGTGCTCGCTGGAGCATTTAAGCCAGCACTTAAGCCACACCTGAAATTGATGTACTGGCCTTACTCGCCCGCTAACGGGCAAGCAGGTGCAGCCAAAACCCAACTGCAAAAAGGAGAGCGCCATGCGCACTGTCATTTTGCGTCGTGGTCTGGTCGCTCTGTTTGCTGCGGCTGTAACCTTCGGCGCCATTACTCAAGCTCAAGCACGTTCTACCCAGGAAGGCGTGCTTCGGATCGGTTATCAAAAGTACGGCACCTTGGTGCTGCTCAAAGCCAAAGGCACTTTGGAAAAACGCCTCGCCGCCCGAGGCGTGGACGTGCAATGGACTGAATTCCCCGGCGGCCCGCAACTGCTCGAAGGCCTCAACGTCGGCTCCATCGACTTTGGCGTTACCGGTGAAACGCCACCCGTATTCGCTCAAGCCGCCGGCGCCGATCTGCTCTACGTCGCCTACGAACCGCCTGCGCCTCACAGCGAAGCGATCCTGGTGCCGAAGGACTCGCCGATCAAATCGGTGCAGGACCTCAAGGGCAAGAAAGTCGTCCTGAACAAAGGCTCCAACGTTCACTACTTGCTGGTCCGCGCACTGGAAGACGCCGGCCTCAAATACACCGACATCCAGACCGTATTCCTGCCGCCGGCCGATGCCCGCACCGCGTTCGAGCGTGGCAGCGTCGATGCCTGGGTGATCTGGGACCCGTACCAGGCTGCCGCCGAACAGCAACTGCAAGCACGCACCTTGCGTGATGGCCTAGGCATCGTCGACAACCATCAGTTCTATCTCGCGACCAAGCCTTATGCGCAGAAAAATCCTGAGGTGATCAAGACCCTCGTGGAAGAAGTGCGCGCGGTCGGCGAATGGACCAAAGCCAACCCCGAAGACGTGACCAAACAGGTCTCGCCACTTATCGGCCTGCCGGCGGACATCACCCTGACGTCGATGAAACGCCAGGGCTACGGCGCACTGTTCCTCACGCCTGAAGTGGTCGCCGCGCAACAGAAAATCGCCGACAGCTTCTACCAGCTCAAGCTGATTCCAAAGCCCCTGAGTATCAAAGACGTGATCTGGACGCCACCGGCGGCCGTTGCCAAAGCTCAATAATTCGATTCCCTAAGGAGACCACTCCATGAGCCTCAATATCTTCTGGTTCCTGCCTACCCACGGCGACGGTCATTACCTTGGCACCGCCGAAGGCGCTCGCGCCGTCGACCACGGTTATCTGCAACAAGTCGCGCAAGCGGCGGATCGCCTGGGCTTCGGCGGGGTGCTGATTCCTACCGGTCGCTCGTGCGAAGACTCGTGGCTGGTAGCGGCGTCGCTGATCCCGGTGACCCAGCGTTTGAAATTCCTCGTCGCGCTGCGCCCCGGGATCATTTCCCCGACGGTGGCAGCGCGTCAGGCCGCGACGCTGGATCGCCTGTCCGGCGGTCGTGCGTTGTTCAATTTGGTCACCGGTGGTGATCCGGAAGAATTGGCCGGCGACGGTTTGTTCCTGAGTCACGAAGAACGCTATCAAGCCTCGGTGGAATTCACCCGCATCTGGCGCCGCGTGCTGGAAGGCGAAACCGTCGATTACGACGGTCAGCACATCAGCGTGAAGGGGGCGAAGTTGCTCTACCCGCCGATCCAGCAACCGCGCCCGCCACTGTATTTCGGTGGTTCTTCGGACGCGGCGCAAGACCTCGCGGCAGAGCAGGTCGAGATGGTCCTGACCTGGGGCGAACCACCCGCAGCCGTTGCCGAGAAAATTGAACAAGTGCGCGCCAAAGCCGCGAAGCTCGGTCGCACGGTGCGCTTCGGCATTCGTTTGCACGTGATCGTTCGCGAAACCAATGCCGAAGCCTGGCAAGCGGCGGATCGGCTGATCTCTCATCTGGATGACGAAACCATCGCGCGTGCCCAGGCCTCTTTGGCGCGCTTCGACTCGGTCGGTCAGCAACGCATGGCCGCATTACACGGTGGCAGCCGCGACAATCTGGAAGTCAGCCCCAACCTGTGGGCCGGTGTCGGCCTGGTGCGCGGCGGTGCTGGCACGGCGCTGGTGGGCGACGGTCCAACCGTGGCCGCCCGCGTGAAGGAGTACGCGGACTTGGGCATCGACACGTTCATCTTCTCCGGTTATCCACACCTGGAAGAGTCTTACCGCGTTGCTGAGTTGCTGTTCCCGCACCTGGACATCGAGCGTCCAGAGCTGCCAAATGGCGCCGCTTACGTCAGCCCGTTTGGTGAGATGGTTGCCAACGACATCCTCCCCAAAGCCGCGTCGCAGAGCTGAGGCGCGCTATGAAGAAAATCATCCACAGTTTCGCGCCTTGGGCGTTGCCAGTGTTGCTGCTGGCGGTGTGGCAGTTGTCGGTGTCGGCGGGCTGGTTGTCGACACGGATTCTGCCGGCGCCGATTACGGTCATCGAAGCCGGCGTCAGCCTGGTGCGCAGCGGTGAAATCTGGACGCACCTGGCGATCAGCGGTTGGCGCGCAGCGCTGGGCTTTGCCATCGGCGGCAGCATCGGTCTGACGCTGGGCTTCATCACCGGCTTGTCGAAATGGGGCGAGCGCCTGCTCGACAGTTCGGTGCAGATGATCCGTAACGTGCCGCACCTGGCGCTGATTCCGTTGGTGATTCTGTGGTTCGGCATCGATGAGTCGGCGAAGATTTTCCTGGTGGCATTGGGCACGTTGTTCCCGATCTATCTCAATACCTATCACGGCATCCGCAACGTCGATCCGGCGCTGGTGGAAATGTCCCGCAGTTATGGCTTGTCCGGTTTCAGCCTGTTCCGTCAGGTGGTCCTGCCGGGCGCGCTGCCTTCGATTCTGGTCGGTGTGCGCTTCGCCCTCGGTTTCATGTGGTTGACCCTGATCGTGGCGGAAACCATTTCTGCGAGCTCCGGCATTGGCTACCTGGCGATGAATGCCCGGGAGTTCTTGCAGACCGACGTGGTGGTGCTGGCGATTCTCTTGTACGCCGTGCTCGGCAAACTCGCCGATCTCGCGGCCTGTGGACTTGAACGCGTGTGGTTGCGCTGGCACCCGGCCTATCAGGTGACCAAGGGAGGTGCGGCATGACGGCTCAACAACCTCCACGCCTGCTGCGCGGCACTCCGCTGGTAGTGCGCAAACTGCAAAAAACCTTCGGCTCGCGGCAGGTGCTGCGTGAGATCGATCTGCACATCCCGGCGGGCCAGTTTGTCGCCGTGGTCGGTCGTAGCGGTTGCGGCAAAAGTACCTTGCTGCGCTTGCTCGCCGGCCTCGACAAACCCACGGGCGGTGAATTGCTGGCCGGTTCCGCGCCGCTGAGTGAGGCGCGGGAAGACACCCGACTGATGTTCCAGGAAGCGCGTTTGCTGCCATGGAAAAAGGTCATCGACAACGTCGGCCTCGGGCTCAAGGGCAACTGGTGGCCACAAGCGTTGGAAGCCTTGGAATCGGTAGGTCTCGCAGACCGCGCCAATGAATGGCCGGCCGCCTTGTCCGGCGGGCAAAAGCAACGTGTGGCCCTGGCCCGCGCGCTGATCCATCAACCGCGTTTGCTGTTGCTGGACGAACCGCTGGGCGCGCTGGATGCGCTGACCCGAATTGAAATGCAGCAGTTGATCGAGCGGCTCTGGCAGAAGCACGGTTTCACCGTGTTGCTGGTCACCCACGACGTCAGTGAAGCGGTGGCGATTGCCGATCGGGTGATCCTGATCGAGGAGGGTGAAGTCGGTCTCGACCTGCACGTGGAACTGCCGCGCCCTCGGGTTCGTGGCTCCCATCGGCTGGCGACGCTGGAAACCGAAGTCCTCAATCGCGTGCTGGCATTGCCCGGCGAACCGCCGGTGCCGGAACCTGTTTCACCATTGCCCACGCAATTGCGTTGGGCTCAATAACCAGCCTTATCCAACGACAGGAATCAACCTCATGACGATCAAAGCCATCAACGTTCGCAACCAGTTCAAAGGCGCCATCAAGGAAATCGTACTCGGTGACGTGCTGTCGGAAATCGATGTACAGACCGCTTCCGGCATCGTCACCTCGGTGATCACCACGCGCTCGGTGAAAGAGCTGGAACTGGTGGTCGGCAGCGAAGTGATTGCGTTTGTGAAATCCACCGAGGTGTCGATCGCCAAGTTGTAAGCGCGTGCGAGCTCTGATTGTTCCCACCAAAGCGTGGGAACGATCAGAGCGCGGGGCGCTTCGGCAGGTAGGGCGGCAAATACAGGCCCAGATAGGCGTCGAATACCCGCATGCCTTCTTCGGCCATGCGCGGGGTGATCTGTCCGTGTTGTTGCACCGAGCGCGCATAGACGCGGTCGCCGAGTTCCATGGCGAGGGCAAACACATCGACGTCGGTCGGCAATTTCGGCAGTTCGAAATGATGATCGAATAGCTTGTGCATCAGGTCACCGAGTTCGATGTCGTGCTGGCGGTCGGCCTGGGTGACTTCGGTCAGTCCGTGCTGCGCGAGGATCAGTTGGCGGGCGGCGGCGTCTTCGTCGTAGATGTCGAGCATGCGTTGTTCCACCAGTCGCGACAGATCGCGCCAGCCGTTCAGGGCGTCGTGGTCGATGGGCGCTTGCAGGCAGGCACGGAACGCCGCGTGGACGTCAGCCGTCAGGGCTTCGAGCAGCGCCGGGACGCTGGCAAAGAAGTGGTAGACGGAGGAGGGCGGGATCTCCGCGCGTTCGGCGACGCTGTAGATCGACAGGCTGGCCACGCCCTCGGCAGCCAGCAGCGTGCGGGCGGCGTCGAGTATCGAATCGATCCGGGCCTGGCTGCGTGCGCGGGGTTTGCGTGGGGTGGCGAGTCGGGTCATCGAAGTCTCCTGCTGGGCAGCGGGCATTGTACGCAGAGCTTGGGGATGATCCATAAAGGTTGGGTGATTGACCATAAAAAAACGCCGCAAGCTGTGAGGCCTGCGGCGTTGTTTTTACTGCAATCGCTTAAACGGTATGCAGGTACCAGTTGTACTCGAGGTCGGAGATGGAGTGTTCGAACTCCTCCAGCTCGCTCTCTTTACACGCGACGAAGATATCGATGTATTTCGGATCGATGTACTTGGCCATGACTTCGCTGTCGTCCAGCTCGCGCAATGCATCGCGCAGGTTGTTCGGCAGGCTTTGCTCGTTCTGCTCGTAGGAGTTGCCTTCCACGGGTGCGCCTGGCTCGATCTTGTTGGTCAGACCGTGGTGCACGCCTGCCAGGACCGAAGCCATCAGCAGGTACGGGTTGGCATCGGCACCGGCAACGCGGTGTTCCAGACGGACCGCGTCGGCGGAACCGGTCGGCACGCGCACCGCAACAGTACGGTTGTCCAGACCCCAGCACGGTGCATTCGGCACGTAGAACTGTGCGCCGAAACGACGGTAGGAGTTGACGTTCGGGCAGAGGAAAGCCATCTGCGCCGGTAGGGTCTCGAGCACACCGCCGATCGCGTGACGCAGTGCGGCGTTCTGCTCGGGATCCTCACTGGCAAAAATGTTTTTGCCGTCTTTATCAAGAATCGAGATGTGGACGTGCAGACCGTTACCCGCCTGGCCCGGGTAAGGCTTGGCCATGAAGGTGGTATCCATCTCATGGTCGTAGGCGATGTTTTTGATCAGACGCTTGAGCAGAACCGCGTAGTCGCAGGCCTTGATCGGGTCGGCCACGTGGTGCAGGTTCACTTCGAACTGCGCCGGGGCACTTTCCTTGACGATCGCGTCGGCAGGGATGCCTTGCTCTTTCGCCCCTTCCAGAATGTCCTGGAGGCAGTCGACGTATTCGTCGAGGTCGTCGATCAGGTAGACCTGTGTCGAGTGCGGGCGTTTGCCGGACACTGGCGAGCGTGGCGGTTGCGGACGACCGTTCACGTTCTCCTGGTCGATCAGGTAGAACTCCAGTTCGAAGGCGGCGCAAATGGTCAGGCCCATCTCGTCGAACTTGCGCACGACATTGGCCAGCACTTCTCGCGGGTCGGCAAAGAACGGCTGGCCTTCCAGTTCGTGCATGGTCATCAACAGTTGCGCGGTAGGGCGCTTCTGCCAAGGCTCATTGCAGAGGGTGTCAGGGATCGGATAGCAGATTCGGTCAGCATCGCCGATGTCCAGGCCCAGACCGGTGCTTTCGACCGTCGAGCCATTGATATCCAGAGCAAATAGAGAGGCCGGCAGGTTGATGCCTTTCTCGTAAACCTTGTGGAGACTGGTGCGTTCAATGCGCTTGCCGCGCACCACACCATTCATATCCGCAATCAGAAGGTCAACGTACAGAACCTCAGGATGTTCCTTAAGGAACGCGTTCGCTTCGTTAAGCTGAACGGCACGCGGGGGTACCGACATGATGCAACACCTTTGTTGTTAAAAATATCAATCATTGATCTCTTCGGGTTTCAGTCAACCCGAACGGCATGCCGAAGTCAAGCGAGGCCTTTTTTGCCCTAAAAAAGCGCCCATTGGGCATTTTTGAGGCACATTGGGGCGTTTTTATGCCTTAGAGCGCTTTAGCGTCCGCAGGTTTGATCGGGCCGTGTTGTATTTTTTACGGGGGTGTTGTGTAAAAAAATGAACAAGGCTAAGCTCGATTCAAACCCATAACACCAATAATACCGGGGTGCTTCATGTCTCGCCTGCCGTTAATCGGCGTCACCATCTGCTCTAAGCAGATCGGTCTGCATGCTTACCACATCAGTGGCGATCGTTGCGTTCACGCTGGGGCCTTCATTTCCCAAGGCGTGCCGTTGACTCTTCCTTCCCCGGCGGTTCTGCTGGCCCCGTCTGATATTCTGGACGGCCTGGATTGCATTCTCTTTACTCGCTCTCCTTCCAATATAGAACCGTTTCACTGTAGCGGCCCAGCCAATGCGTCAGGTCCTGCTCATGATTCTGCACGTACCACTATGCTCTCGTTGACCCGCGCCACTGCCCTGGCGGGTATTTGTGCGCGGCAATTGCCGTGGCAATCTGTATCACGCGACGCCGATGCGTCAAACAACGCCTGACTTATAAGAGTCAGGAAACCAAGCCTAAGAGGCATTTATGAGTAACAACCTCGACCAGCTCACCGATTGGTTTAAAGACCACAAGATCACAGAAGTCGAATGCATGATCGCCGACTTGACCGGGATCACCCGGGGCAAGATTTCGCCGACCAACAAGTTCATTGCCGAAAAAGGCATGCGCCTGCCCGAGAGCGTTCTGTTGCAGACAGTGACCGGCGACTATGTCGAAGACGACATCTATTACGAACTGCTCGACCCGGCCGACATCGACATGATCTGCCGTCCCGACCAGAACGCGGTGTTCCTGGTGCCCTGGGCTATCGAGCCCACTGCCCAGGTGATTCACGACACCTACGATAAGCAAGGCAACCCGATCGAGCTGTCGCCGCGCAACGTGCTGAAAAAGGTTCTGAAACTCTATTCCGACAGGGGCTGGCAGCCGATCGTAGCGCCAGAAATGGAGTTCTACCTGACCAAGCGCTGCGAGGACCCGGACTTCCCGTTGCAACCGCCGGTTGGCCGCTCAGGTCGCCCGGAAACCGGTCGCCAGTCCTTCTCGATTGAAGCGGCGAACGAATTCGATCCGTTGTTCGAAGACGTCTACGACTGGTGCGAATTGCAGGAGCTGGACCTCGACACGCTGATCCACGAGGACGGCACGGCGCAGATGGAAATCAACTTCCGTCACGGTGATGCCCTGTCCCTGGCCGACCAGATCCTAGTGTTCAAACGCACCATGCGCGAAGCTGCGCTCAAGCACAACGTGGCGGCGACGTTCATGGCCAAGCCCATGACCGGCGAGCCGGGCAGTGCGATGCACTTGCACCAGAGCATTATCGACATCGAAACCGGCAAGAACGTGTTCTCCAATGAAGACGGGAGCATGAGTCAGTTGTTCCTGAACCACATCGGTGGTTTGCAGAAACTGATCCCCGAGCTGGTGCCGCTGTTTGCGCCTAACGTCAACTCGTTCCGCCGCTTCCTGCCGGACACCTCGGCACCGGTGAACGTGGAGTGGGGCGAGGAGAACCGCACCGTGGGGCTGCGGGTTCCGGATGCCGGGCCGCAAAACCGTCGGGTGGAAAATCGCCTGCCGGGCGCCGACGCCAACCCGTACCTGGCGATTGCCGCGAGCCTGCTCTGCGGTTACATCGGCATGGTCGAAGGCTTGAATCCGAGTGCGCCGGTGGTGGGGCGTGGCTATGAACGCCGCAACTTGCGCCTGCCGCTGACCATCGAAGACGCGCTGGAACGCATGGAACACAGCGCGACTATCGAGAAATACCTGGGCAAGAAATTCATCACTGGCTACGTCGCGGTCAAGCGGGCCGAGCATGAAAACTTCAAGCGCGTGATCAGTTCGTGGGAGCGGGAATTCCTGCTTTTCGCCGTCTGATGCGCCGGGCGCCGCTGCTTTTGGCGGCGCTTTAACCGATTCCAAGGAGAATTCGCATGACCAGCAACAACCCGCAAACCCGTGAATGGCAAACCCTGAGCAACGATCACCACTTGGCCCCGTTCAGCGACTTCAAACAGCTGAAAGAGAAAGGCCCGCGGATCATCACCAGCGCCAAGGGTGTTTACCTCTGGGACAGCGAAGGCAACAAGATCCTCGACGGCATGGCCGGCCTGTGGTGCGTGGCGATCGGCTACGGTCGCGATGAACTGGCCGATGCCGCCAGCAAACAAATGCGCGAACTGCCTTACTACAATCTGTTCTTCCAGACGGCTCACCCGCCAGTGCTGGAATTGGCCAAGGCCATCGCCGACATCGCGCCGCAAGGCATGAACCACGTGTTCTTCACCGGTTCCGGTTCCGAAGGCAACGACACCATGCTGCGTATGGTTCGTCACTACTGGGCGATCAAGGGCCAACCGAAAAAGAAAGTCATTATCAGCCGCAAGAACGGCTATCACGGCTCCACCGTGGCCGGCGCGAGCCTGGGTGGCATGAAGTACATGCACGAGCAGGGCGATTTGCCGATTCCGGGCATCGTCCACATCGCCCAGCCGTACTGGTTCGCTGAAGGCGGCGACATGACGCCGGAAGAATTCGGTGTCTGGGCGGCCAATCAGCTGGAAGAGAAGATTCTGGAAGTCGGCGTGGACAACGTCGGTGCCTTTATCGCCGAGCCAATCCAGGGTGCCGGCGGCGTGATCATTCCGCCAGACACCTACTGGCCGCGCATCAAGGAAATCCTCGCCAAGTACGACATCTTGTTCGTGGCGGACGAAGTGATCTGTGGTTTCGGCCGTACCGGTGAGTGGTTCGGTTCCGACTTCTACGACCTCAAACCCGACATGATGACCATCGCCAAAGGCCTGACGTCCGGCTACATCCCTATGGGTGGCCTGATCGTGCGTGATGAAGTGGTTGAGGTGCTCAACGAAGGGGGCGATTTCAACCACGGTTTCACCTATTCCGGGCACCCTGTCGCCGCTGCGGTGGCACTGGAAAACATCCGCATCCTGCGCGAAGAAAAAATTATCGAGCGCGTTCATGCAGAAACGGCACCCTATTTGCAAAAGCGTCTACGGGAACTGAACGATCACCCGTTGGTGGGGGAAGTCCGCGGGGTGGGGCTGCTGGGGGCGATCGAACTGGTGCAGGACAAGGCCACTCGCAAGCGTTACGAAGGCAAGGGCGTCGGCATGATTTGCCGCACGTTCTGCTTCGAAAACGGCCTGATCATGCGCGCCGTCGGCGACACCATGATCATCGCTCCGCCACTGGTGATTACACTGGCAGAAATCGATGAGTTGGTGACCAAGGCACGCAAGTGTCTGGACCTGACCCTGAGTGCATTGCAGGGCTAAGTGCTAGGCTCTGAGCGGGGTGTGAAGTTTGCATTTCGCTCAGCGCAAACAAAGGATGGGTCTTTCCTTGAAAGCCTGCCTTGGATCTTGCCAGACTACCGGTTGTTTTAGTTGCCCAGGAATAGGCCGCTGGCTCTTGGTTAACAAGAACGTGGTTAATAAGAAAAATTGGAGCATTACCCATGAAGGCATTAGGTATGAAGATAGCTGGCAAGACCCTCCTCGCCATGTCCCTGATGGGCGTGATGGCGGGCGCAGTTCAGGCGGACGATAAGGTTCTTCACGTGTACAACTGGTCCGATTACATTGCGCCGGATACCGTCAAGAAGTTCGAAGCCGAGTCGGGGATCAAGGTTGTTTACGACGTATTCGACAGTAACGAAACCCTGGAAGCCAAGTTGCTGGCAGGCAAGTCCGGCTACGACATCGTCGTACCGTCGAACAACTTTCTGGCCAAGCAAATCAAGGCGGGTGTTTACCAGAAGCTGGACAAGTCCAAGCTGCCTAACTGGAAGAATCTGAACACTGACCTGCTTAAAGCAGTCTCCGTGAGCGACCCGGGCAACGAACACGCGTTCCCGTACATGTGGGGTTCGATCGGTATTGGCTTCAACGCCGAGAAGGTCAAGGCTGCACTGGGTGCCGATGCGCCTACCAATTCCTGGGACCTGATCTTCAAACCTGAAAACGCCGCCAAGTTGAAGTCGTGCGGTATCAGTTTCCTCGATTCGCCCACCGAGATGATTCCGGTGGCGTTGCACTACCTGGGCTATCCAACCGACAGCCAGGACAAAAAACAACTGGCCGAAGCCGAAGCACTGTTCCTGAAGATTCGTCCTTCGGTGGGCTACTTCCACTCGTCCAAGTACATCTCTGACCTGGCCAACGGCAACATCTGTGTCGCTGTGGGTTATTCGGGTGACATCTACCAGGCCAAGTCCCGCGCGGCTGAGGCTGGTGACAAGGTGAAAGTCAGCTACAACATTCCGAAAGAAGGGGCGGGCAGTTTCTACGACATGGTCGCTATCCCTAAAGATGCCGAAAACGTCGAAGGCGCCTACAAGTTCATGACCTTCCTGCAGAAGCCGGAAATCATGGCTGAAATCACCAACGCCGTACGCTTCCCGAACGGTAACGCGGCCGCCACCGCATTGGTTGATAAAGACATCACCGCCGACCCAGGCATCTACCCGCCAGCGGACGTGCTGGCCAAGCTGTACGCGATTGCCGACTTGCCGGCCGCGACCCAGCGGATCATGACTCGCAGTTGGACCAAGATCAAATCCGGTAAATAAGTAAAACCCTGTAGCAGCTGCCGAAGGCTGCGTTGAGGTCCGAAGGACCTCCGCTTTTCGACAGCACAACGGCTTCGCAGTTGAACGCAGCTTTCGGCAGCTGCTACAGGGCTCTGCATAAAAGTTTTGCTGGAACGGTTTTTCGAGGGTAAGTTGCGCGCCGGTTTTGTTGCCAGGCAGCCATGGCTGTCATGTAACGCGGGGCAACTGGGCCCAACTCATTTTAGGGGACCTCCACGTGCCTATTTTTTCTTTGTTGCGCCATGCACTGCTGGTCGGCGCCGGACTGACGCTTGCCGTTAGTGTCCAGGCAGCTGGCACTGTGCATATTTATAACTGGTCGGATTACATCGGTTCGACCACCCTGGCTGACTTCCAGAAAGAGACCGGCATCAAGCCGGTGTATGACGTCTTCGATTCCAACGAAACCCTGGAAGGCAAGTTGCTGGCCGGGCGTACCGGTTATGACGTGGTCGTGCCGTCCAACCACTTCCTGGGCAAGCAGATCAAGGCGGGCGCTTTCCAGAAGCTCGACAAGTCCAAGTTGACCCACTATTCCAACCTCGACCCGGTGCTGCTCAAGCGCCTGGAGCAAAACGATCCGGGTAACCAGTACGCCGTGCCGTATTTGTGGGGCACTAACGGCATCGGTTACAACGTCGACAAAGTGAAGGCAGTACTTGGCCTGGACAAGATCGATTCCTGGGACGTGGTGTTCGAGCCGAAGAACATCAAGAAGCTGCACAGCTGTGGCGTGGCGTTCCTCGACTCCGCCGATGAAATGATGCCCACGGTCCTCAACTACATGGGCCTGAACGCCAACAGCACCAACCCCGAAGACTACAAAAAGGCCGAAGCCAAGTTGCTGTCGGTGCGGCCTTACGTGACCTACTTCCACTCTTCCAAATACATCGCGGACTTGGCCAACGGCGATATCTGCGTGGCGATCGGTTTTTCCGGCGACATGTTCCAGGCCAAGGCCCGCGCGGCTGAAGCCGGCAAAGGCATGAACATCGCCTACTCGATTCCGAAGGAGGGCGGCGCGCTCTGGTTCGACATGCTGGCGATCCCCAAGGATGCGGCCAACGTCAAGGAAGCCCACGCCTTCATCAACTATATGCTCAAACCTGAGGTGATCGCCCAGGTCAGTGATTACGTGGGTTACGCCAACCCTAACCCAGGGTCGGACAAATTGATGGAGCAGTCCATTCGCACCGACGAATCGGTTTATCCACCGCAAGCAGTCCTCGACAAGACTTACGTGTCTATCGAGTTACCACCAAACATTCAGCGTTTGATGACCCGCAGCTGGACCAAGGTCAAGTCGGGTAAATAGCTGCAAGGCTCAAGCTATCCAAGGTTCGCTCGCCTCGGGCGAACTGCAAATTTTGTTGGGAGTTTCGTAAATGGCAGTTGCCTCCGGCGCCTATAAGAAAGCCCTCGAGGGCGACCAGTCACCTAAGCAGGTGTTGGTCAAAATCGACCGGGTCACGAAGAAGTTCGACGAGACGATTGCCGTGGACGATGTGTCCCTGGAAATCAAGAAAGGTGAGATTTTCGCCCTGCTCGGCGGTTCGGGATCGGGCAAATCCACGTTGCTGCGCATGCTCGCGGGCTTCGAACGGCCCACGGAGGGGCGCATTTTCCTCGATGGCGTAGACATCACCGACATGCCGCCGTACGAGCGGCCGATCAACATGATGTTCCAGTCCTACGCCTTGTTCCCGCACATGACCGTGGCGCAGAACATCGCCTTCGGCCTCAAGCAGGACAAGCTTTCCGGCGCGGAAATCGATGCTCGCGTAGCCGACATGCTCAAACTGGTGCAGATGAGCCAGTACGCCAAGCGCAAGCCGCATCAGTTGTCCGGTGGTCAGCGACAGCGTGTGGCCCTGGCGCGTTCGCTGGCCAAGCGACCGAAGCTGTTGCTGCTCGACGAACCGATGGGTGCTCTGGACAAGAAGCTGCGCTCGCAAATGCAGCTTGAGCTTGTCGAGATCATCGAGCGGGTCGGCGTAACCTGCGTCATGGTGACCCACGACCAGGAAGAAGCCATGACCATGGCCGAGCGCATCGCGATCATGCACCTGGGCTGGATCGCCCAGATCGGCAGCCCGATCGACATTTACGAAACCCCGACCAGCCGCCTGGTCTGCGAGTTCATCGGCAACGTCAACATCTTCGACGGTGAAGTGATCGACGACGCCGAAGGCCACGCGACCATCACCTGCAAGGACCTGGACCGCCAGATTTACGTGGGCCACGGTATCAGCACGTCGGTGCAGGACAAATCCGTGACTTACGCGATCCGTCCGGAAAAACTGCTGGTGACGCCGACCATGCCGACCTGCGAATACAACTGGTCCAGCGGCAAGGTGCACGACATCGCCTACCTCGGCGGGCACTCGGTGTTCTACGTCGAACTGCCGAGCGGCAAGATCGTCCAGTCTTTCGTCGCCAACGCCGAGCGCCGCGGTCAGCGCCCTACCTGGGGTGATCAGGTTTACGTGTATTGGGAAGACGACAGCGGCGTGGTACTTCGCTCATGAACATGCGCAAATTCAAACGTCGCCTCAATCGAATAATTCCCGGTGGCCGTCAGCTGGTCATCGGGGTTCCGTTCATCTGGCTGTTCCTGTTCTTCATGTTGCCGTTCTTCATCGTCTTGAAGATCAGCTTCGCCGAAGCCGACGTGGCCATTCCGCCGTACACCGAGATCTATACCTTCGCCGAACAGAAACTACAGTTGCTGCTTAACCTCGGCAACTACGCGATGCTGGCCGGCGACGAACTGTACATTGCCGCTTACCTCGGCTCGCTGAAGATGGCGCTGATCAGCACCATCCTTTGTCTCGCAATCGGTTACCCGATGGCCTATGCCATCGCCAGCGCCCGCAAAGAGATGCAAACGGTGCTGGTGCTGCTGATCATGATGCCGACCTGGACCGCGATCCTGATCCGCGTTTACGCGTGGATGGGCATCCTCAGCAACAACGGCCTGCTCAACGGTTTCTTGATGACCATGGGCTGGATCGACGAACCGCTGCAGATCCTCAACACCAACCTCGCTGTTTACATCGGCGTGGTTTATTCGTACCTGCCGTTCATGATCCTGCCGCTCTACGCCAACCTGGTGAAGCACGACAACAGCCTGTTGGAAGCCGCATCGGACCTGGGTTCGAGCACTTTTAACAGCTTCTGGAAGATCACCATTCCGCTGTCCAAGAACGGCATTGTTGCCGGTTGCATGCTGGTGTTCATCCCGGTGGTGGGTGAGTTCGTGATCCCGGAACTGCTCGGCGGTCCGGAAACCCTGATGATCGGTAAAGTGCTCTGGCAAGAATTCTTCAACAACCGCGACTGGCCGGTGGCGTCTGCCCTGGCAGTGGTTATGTTGCTGATCCTGATTGTGCCAATCATCCTGTTCAACCGTAGTCAGGCCAAAGAAATGGAGGGCAAGGAATGAAGCGCTTCCGTTTCTCAAGTTTCATGCTGGTAGCGGGTTTGCTGTTCATCTACGCGCCGATGCTGATCCTGGTGATCTACTCGTTCAACGCCTCCAAACTGGTGACGGTTTGGGGTGGCTGGTCGATCAAGTGGTACGTCGGTTTGATGGACAACACCCAACTGATGGGCTCGGTGGTGCGCTCGCTGGAAATCGCCTGCTACACGGCGGTGGCGGCGGTGGCGCTGGGTACGTTGGCGGCGTTCGTGCTGACCCGTATCACCCACTTCAAGGGACGCACGCTGTTCGGTGGCCTGGTCACCGCGCCGCTGGTGATGCCCGAGGTGATCACCGGTCTGTCGCTGTTGCTGCTGTTCGTGGCCATGGCGCAGATGATCGGTTGGCCACAGGAGCGGGGCATCATCACCATCTGGATCGCCCACACCACGTTCTGTGCGGCGTATGTGGCGGTGGTGGTGTCGGCGCGCTTGCGTGAGCTGGACCTGTCCATCGAAGAAGCGGCCATGGACCTCGGTGCGCGGCCATGGAAGGTGTTCTTCCTGATCACCATCCCGATGATCGCGCCATCGTTGGGGGCCGGCGGCATGATGTCATTTGCCCTGTCGCTGGATGACCTGGTATTGGCGAGCTTCGTGTCCGGTCCGGGGTCGACGACTCTGCCAATGGAAGTGTTCTCGGCGGTGCGTCTGGGCGTGAAACCCGAGATCAACGCCGTGGCCAGTCTGATTCTGCTGGCGGTGTCGTTTATGACGTTCCTGGTCTGGTTCTTCAGCCGCCGTGCTGAAGAAAGTCGCAAACGTGCGATTCAGCAGGCGATCGAAGAAGGTGCTGCCGACTCCTGGAAACAACCGGACGTGCGTCGCGCCCCGGCGCCGGAAGCGGCTTAAAACCGGTCGTACAAAAAACCTCACTCCCTGAAAGGCAGTGAGGTTTTTTTTATGTGTGCTTCAGGAAACCCACGGCCATTCACCCGAAACCGGACAATCGATCCATGGCTGCAATCCCTGCCAATAAGCAGGCACATCGCGCCAACTCGCTTGTTGCGCGAGGATTGGCTAGGGTTAAACCGGATAATCCGGGTTGCACGCACGCCCTGTAGCAGCTGCCGAGCCCGCGAGGCTGCGTTCGGCTGCGGAGCAGTCGTAAACCCTGCGCATGCGATTCACCTGAAAGACCGCAGTGCCTGATTTCACGACTGCTTCGCAGCCGGACGCAGCCTCGCGGGCTCGGCAGCTGCTATGTATGGACTCGCCCCCACTGTCTACCCGCTTTTGAAAAACCGCCG
>NZ_JASBRE010000049.1 GCF_029960815.1 Pseudomonas sp. AL03 | reverse complement strand
GCGGCTCCGTCACCGTCAAGGCACCTGCCGATGACGTCTACAAAGACGCCGGCAAAGTTGAAGCGACCATCAAGAACGCCAGCGGTGGCAACTTCGAGAACCTCGTCGCCGACAAAACACCGGTTTCGACCACTGTCACCGATACAACCGACACCACCAACCTTTCGTTGACCGCGACCGGCGCCGTGGACGAAGGCGGCCAGATCACTTACACCGCGACTCTGACCAACGCTGCCGGCACTCCTGTGACCGTCACGCTGAGCAACGGCTCGGTAATCACCATCGACGCCGGCAAAACCACCGGCACCGTGACTGTCGCGGCTCCTGCCGATGACGTCTACAAAGACGCAGGTAAAGTCGAAGTAACCATTTCCACTGCAACCGGTGGCAACTTCGAGAGCTTGGTGCCGAGCAAGGTTCCAGCGGTCACCAACGTCACTGATACCATCGACACCTCGACCGTCAAACTGACCGCAACCGGCACAACCGCTGAAGGTGGCACCGTCACCTACACCGCGACTGTTGGCCAGCCAGTGACTGGCAGCCCGGTTACCGTGACTTTGGCCAATGGTCAAAACATCACCATTGATATCGGCAAAACCACCGGCACCGTGACCACTGTTGCGCCGAACGATGCGTTGACTGGTCACGCTCCGTTGACCAACTCGATTACCAACGTCACGGGCGGTAACTATGAGAACCTGGCCGCCGACAAGACGCCGGTTTCGACTACTGTCACTGACACCGTCGACACTACCAATCTGTCGCTGAGTGCAACCAACTCGGTCGCCGAGGGTGGCCAGATCACCTACACCGCGACCCTGACCAACGCCGCTGGCACTCCTGTGACCGTCACGCTGAGCAACGGCTCGGTAATCACCATCGACGCCGGCAAAACCACCGGCACCGTGACTGTCGCGGCTCCTGCCGATGACGTCTACAAAGACGCCGGCACCGTGCAGGCGACAATCACTAAAGCCACCGGCGGTACCTTCGAGAACCTGGTCACCAGCAGCACGCCTGCGGTCACCAATGTCACCGATACCATCGACACCTCGACAGTCAAACTGACCGCCACCGTTACTGCAGCTGAAGGTGGCACCGTCACCTACACCGCGACGGTCGGCCAGCCTGTGACTGGCGCGCCGGTCACCGTGACGTTGGCCAATGGTCAAAACATCACCATCGAAGTCGGCAAAACCACTGGCACCGTGACCACCCTCGCACCCAACGACGCGTTGACCGGCCACACTCCGCTGACCAACTCGATCACCAACGTCAGCGGCGGTAACTACGAAAACCTGGTCGCTGACAAAACCCCGGTCAGCACCACTGTGACTGACACCGCTGACACGACCAACCTGACTCTGAGCGCCACCAACTCGGTCGCCGAAGGTGGTTCGATCATCTACACCGCCACCCTGACCAACGCCGCCGGCACACCCGTGACCGTGACGTTGAGCAACGGCGCCGTGATCACCATCGACGCCGGCAAAACCACCGGCACCGCGACCGTCGATGCGCCGAAGGACGATGCTTACAAAGACGCTGGCTCTGTTCAGGCGAGCATCAGCACCGCGACCGGCGGCAACTTCGAGAACCTGGTCCCTAACAAAACGGCAGTCGTGACCAACCTCACCGACACCGTCGACAAGACCGAAGTCAGCATCACCGGCAGCACCTCGGTGACCGAAGGTCAGACCGCCAGCTACACCGTCAACCTGACTAACCCGGCGCAGACCGAAGTCACCCTGAAAATCGTCTACAGCGGCACCGCCGCCGACGGTTCGGACTTCGCCGGCGTGTACACCGTGAAGATTCCGGCCGGCGCGAGCAGCGCGAACTTCAACGTCGCGACCCTGGACGACAGGATCACCGAACGCACTGAAAACTTCGTGGTCAAGATCGATTCGGCCACCGGAGGCAACTTCGAAAACCTGGCAATCAGCGGTTCCAACGGCAGCGTCAGCACCTCGATCATCGACAACGATGCGCCGCCGGTGCTCGACCTGGATGCCAACAACTCCAGCGGCGCCACCGGTGCCAACTACAACGTGACGTTCACCGAAGGCACCACCGGCCAAGGCGTATCGATCGGCGACACCGACCTGACAATCACCGACCCGGACAGCACGCTGCTGACCGGCGCGACGATCGTGCTGACCAACCGTCAGGAGGGCGATGCGCTGAACCTGGGCAACAGCGTCAACGGCATCACCATCAATGCCAACAGCACGAATGGCACGGTCACGCTGACCCTGTCCGGTAGCGCGACACTTGCCGACTACATGCAGCAGATCAAGAACATCAGCTTCACCAACAGTAGTGAAAACCCGAGCAGCGTGCCGCGGATCATCACCGTGTCCGTGACGGATGGCAGCAACTACTCCAACACCGCGACCACCACCGTCAACGTAGTCGGCGTGAACGATGCACCGACTGCCGCACCGGTTAACGTCACCGGAACCGAAGACACCCCGCTGATTCTCGGCTGGTCGACCTTCGGCGTCAGCGATGTCGACAGCGCCGCCGCCAACCTGGGCGTGAAAATCACTCAACTGCCGGGCGAAGGCAAATTGCAGTTCCTGGCCACTGACGGCAAGACCTGGACCGATGTAGCGAACAACCAGACGTTCACCAAGGCTGACATCGACGCTGGCAAGTTGCGCTTCCTGCCGGATACCAACGAGTCCGGCAGCAACGGCTACAACGCCGGCCTGGGTAACAAACTGGCGGACTACGCACAGATCCAATTCCAGCCAACCGACGGCTCGCTGCTGGGCAACACCGGCACGATCAAAATCGACATCACGCCAGTGGCCGACGCGCCTTCCCTCAACGTTGCGGACAACAGCGTCAAATCCACCGGGCTGATCAAAGAAGTCTGGACCGGCCTGTCAGGCCTCGGCACCGATGGCAGCGGCGCGTCTTCGGGCACGCTGAAAAGCGTCATCGACGGCGCGGGTAAACCGAACTCCAGTGGTACGGTGACCAACGTGCAGTCCGACGGCAGCGTCGCGGCTGGCACGGCGTCGAAAACCTCCGGCCTGATCTACCTCGAAGCTGGCAAGACTTACACCTTCAGCGGCACCGGCGATGACAGCCTGTTGGTGACCATCGGCGGCAAGAACGTCGCGGCCATCACGTGGGGCGCGGGCGGCAAGCTGAACGGTTCGTTTATCCCGACCACCAGCGGTTACTACACCCTGGACATCTACCACCACAACCAGAACGGCCCGGGTAGCTATGACGTCAACCTGTCGGTCAACGGCAGTGCCGCGGTCGACCTGAGCAGCGCCGGCGTGCCGCTGTACACCGGCGTGGCGGACCTTGCCGCTTCCGGCGTGACGGTGTCCGATTTGCACGGCACCAGCGGCGAAGGCTACTACGAAGGCTACAAACTCAATGAAGCCGCGGAAGGCACCAGCGTTCACCTGTCTGCCATCAAGACGGCCCTGACGGATATCGACGGCTCCGAAAGCCTGAGCGTGAAGATCAGCGGTATTCCGGCAGGTTCGGTGCTCACTGATGGCGCCGGCCACACTTTCACCGCCAGCGCGACATCCGGCGAAGCCAACGTCACGGGCTGGAACCTCGGCTCCCTCACCGTCACTCCGCCGCCGTACTACAACGGCCAGTTCAACCTGACCGTAACCTCGACCTCCACCGAATCGCTTGGTGGTTCGGCGCAAAGCACCGCGACGATCCCGGTCACGGTTTACCCGGCGGTCTACAACGCCGTCACCGCCACGGCGGCTGACGACACCATCAGCGGCACTGACGGCAACGACATCATGGTCGCCGACATCGGCGGGCTGACCGTGGTGCCGGGCACCAACTACAACATTGCGTTCATGGTCGACAGCTCGGGCAGTATGAGCCCGTCGTCGGTCAGCTCAGCCAAGGACTCGCTGACCTCGGTGTTCAACACCCTCAAACAGAGCATGGGCGGCAATTCGGGAACGGTGAACATCTTCCTGGCGGACTTTGATAACCAGGTCAACAAGTCGGTGTCGGTCAACCTGAACGATCCGAATGCCCTGATCCTGCTCAAAGCGGTACTGGATTCGATGGCTTCCGGCGGCGGTACCAACTACGAGGACGTGTTCAAAACCACGGCCAACTGGTTCCAGAGCGCCGATGCCGTTGCCAACAAGGGCGCGACGAACCTCACGTACTTCATCACCGACGGCAAACCGACTTACTACCAGAGTGATGAATCGACCAACCCGAATCTGTATAACGGCGCCAAACTCGACAGCGTAATCACCACCAGCAACTACCAGTTGGGCAAAGCGATCAGCCTGTACCCGGACAGCAACCACCAGATCGATATCACCGCTTCGGGCAACGTCACAGTCTGGACCAAGTCCGGCGACGGCTGGTCAAATAAAGATTTCGGCACACTGCACGCCCAAGGCGATGGTACGTATGAGTTCTCGTCCCGCGGTGGCAACGGCAGCAGCACCGGCTCCAGCGCCATCGACAACTCCACCGACAGCTTCGCGCTGCTGAGCAAGGTCTCGACGGTAGAAGCCATCGGCATAAATAAAGACGTCACCCTTGCCGATCTGAAGCCGTACGACTCGGATAAAACACCGCAAACCAACATCGACCCGAAAGACCTGGCCAACTCGATCATCGGGCACACCGAAGCGACGATGCCTGGCGCCGACACGGTCAATGGTGGCGACGGCAACGACATCCTGTTCGGCGACCTGGTGAGCTTCAACGGCGTCGCCGGCGAGGGTTATCAGGCCCTGCAAGCGTTCGTCGCCCAGCAAACCGGCGTAGATGTCAGCAAAGTCACCACCAGCAACGTGCACCAGTTCATCACCGAGCACTACACCGCGTTCGATATGTCGGGGGCGCATGACGGTAATGACTCGCTGCTGGGCGGTGCCGGCAATGACATTCTCTTCGGCCAGGGTGGCAACGACCTCCTCGACGCCGGCAAGGGCAATGACATCCTGCTCGGTGGTTCGGGTAACGACTCGCTGATGGGCGGCCAGGGCAACGATATTCTGATTGGTGGTTCGGGCGCCGACACCTTCGTCTGGAAGGCTGGCGACACCGGCAGCGACGTGATCAAGGACTTCAAGGCCAGTGAAGGTGATCGTATCGACTTGCGCGATCTGCTGCAGGGCGAAACCGGCAGCACCATCGACAACTTCCTGAAGATCACCACCGTGGACGGCGTTTCGTCCCTGCAAGTCAGCTCCGCCGGCAAGTTCAACGGCGCCGACGCCGCAGCCGCGGCACCGGATGTGACGATCAAACTGGAAGGCAACAACTGGTCCACCGCCAACATTCACTCGTTGATTGCCGGCAGTGACCCAACCATCAAGATCGATCACAACAACAGCTGATCCAACGAAAAACGGCCGCCTTTATGGGGCGGCCGTCAGTTTTGCGCCCATCAACCCGGTGACGATTTCGTCGCCGCACCGCATACTCGCGTCCAGTTGGCCTATGCTGCTGACAGCATGACGCTGGTCCATTTCCGAGGGATGCTCAATGTTCTACGTGCAACGCGATGCGCAAGGTCAGTTAGTGCGCGTGGAAGCTGCGGCCTACGCCGAGGCCACGGAAACGCTGCCGGCCGACCACCATGAAATCCAGGACTGGTACGCCAACGAGGTAGTGGAAACCAGCCTCAAACAGCTCAAGCAGAGCGACCTGGAAATGATCCGGGTACTCGACGACTTGATTCAAGTGTTAACCAGTAAAGGCGTGATCCGCGTCACCGACCTGCCGGCCGCCGCCCAGGCCAAGCTGATGGACCGGTCACATGCCCGTGAAGCGTTGGGTGGGTTGAGCCATTTGATCGACGATGACGAGACGGGGTTGATCTAGGCAATCAGACTTTCTGACGCTGATCGTTCCCACGCGCCGCAAAGGAATGCCTCAAGGGACGCTCCGCGTTCCGGCCTCACCGCTGATGTTGCGCCTGACACTGTTGTGACGCAGAGCGTTACGGGCTGCATTCCCACTCAAAGCGTGGGAATGATCAGTGGGTTAGCGCCAAGGCTTCGGCTCACCAAACAACTGCCCCTGAACCCCATACAACCCCATCTCACGAATCACCATCAACTCCCCTTCTGTCTCGACCCGCTCGGCAATCAACGGCAGATCAATGCTATGCGCCGCCCGCTGAATCGCCTCAATAAACAATCGCTTGTCACCTTCCTGATCAATCGCCCGAATGTAACTGCCATCAATCTTCAAATACGCCAACCCAAGCCGCGCCAAGTTGCCGATCATGCTGAAACGCCCGCCAAAGCGTTGCAGGCTCAGGGAGAACCCGAGTTCGTGCAGACGTCGCGTCAGTTCTTCCAGCATGGCTTGATCCGGCAGCTGCTCCTCGCCGATTTCCAGGGTCAATCGCTCCCCCAGATTCGAATGCTGACGCAGGATTTCAAAGGCTTTACTCAACGCCTGCGGGTCGGCCAACGTCGCTGAAGACAGGTTCAGTGCCAGCGACTCTTCATGGTTGGCCATCTGCTCAAGCACCAGCTCCAACATCAGCCGGTCCAACCGCGCGGTCCAGCCAAAGCGCTCGAGCCACGGCAGGAAGCGCCCGGCGGGGATGGTCTTGCCCTCGTCGTCGATCAGACGCGACAGCACCTTGTAATGCAGCACCAACTGCGTGTCCTGGGCGGCCACGACCGGTTGGAAATACAGTTCGAAACGCTTCTGATCCAACGCCTGATCCAGCAAGTTGTGCCAGGCATGATGGTCATCACCGACGCTGGCCGAGGCGCTGTGATCGAGGCACGCCCAGCTCGGTTCACCCTGGCTTTCCGCCTGAGCCAACGCCTGATCGCCCAGCCCAAGCACGGCTTGCGGCAAGTCACCATAAACAAACGGCGCCAGCCCGATCGAGGCCACCGAGGCGACATCGGTGGCGCCCGTCGCGTGCAGACTCGCCAGCGCACTGTCGAGGTTCTGCGCCAGTTGCAGCGCTTCTTCGCGCACCAGCCCCGGCGCCAGCACGGCGAACTCACCGCCGCGAATCCGCGTCACGAGGTTCAGGGTTTCCGGGTACTTGGCACACTCGCGGGACAGCTGCTCACCTACCGCAATCAACAGCTGGTCGGTGCGTTGACCGCCCAACCGCTGGTTCAACCCGGCCAGGTCCTTGACCCGCAACAACAGCAGATAACCGGAACTCGCCTGCTCCGGATTGCTCACCCGGGCGTTCAACTGCATTTCGAAATAGCGACGGTTGGCCAGGCCGGTCAGGTTGTCTTGATAGGATTCGACCCGCAGTTTTTCACTACGCACGGCCTGCTCCTGAAACAACGCCTTGAGCTTCTCGACCATCTGATTCATGGCCTGCACCACGCGGCGCAGTTCGGGTGTGCGCGGCAGTTCCGGCAGGCTGAGGAACTCGCGGCGAGCAATGGCGTGGGATTGCTTAACCATGTAATCCAGCGGCTTCAGTTGCCGGCGCAACAACAGCGCGCCCAGCACCGCACTCACCGCACCGCAGATCAGCAACCAGCCAAGACTGCCCAGCGCGCTCTGCCAGAGTTTGGCCAACGCGAACATCGGATGGCTGACCACCTCGACCCGCGCCGCCTGCTCCCAGCCACGACTGACAATCGCGTCGCCACCGGCCGGTTCCAGGCCGATCAGTTTGACGAACCAGTCCGGCACATTGTTCATCGCAGGGATACCGCTGCGCTCGACGATGGTCTGATCGGTCTTGAGATCGACCACACGGATGCTCGCGTAATAACCGCTGTCGAAGATTGAACTGACCAGCAACTCGACCATTGCCGGGTCGTCGATGTTCGGCGTCAGGGACAGTGCCAATGCGGTCGCGGCGTCCTGGGCGTGGGAGCGCAACTGGTTGACGTACTGGGTGCGCGAGCTTTCCAGGCTGACCATGAAGCTGCCGGTGAAGGCAATCACCAGGAACAGACAGATAGCGATCAACAGCTGTTTGAACAAAGACATCTGAGCGCGTGCTCCTAGTTAGTCGTCTCGACCGGGAAACCTTCGGCCTGCATTTTTTTCAGCACATCCTGCCAACGAGACAGGCGCTTGGTATCACCGACTTTCTTGTTGCCCTTGGCGCCCGGCAACCACAACCCTTCCGCATTAAAAGAGTAGACCGGCAGCAAATCGGTTCGTTGGCTGGCCGGTTTGATCGCGTCGATCAAGCTGTCGAGTACCAGCGGCATGGCCTCAGCGCTTGAGTAGTAGGTCAACACCATGTGCGCCCGATTCAGGCGCAAAGCCTTGACGTACGTAATGCGCAGCTTGTCACTGGAAACGCCGAGATGGCGCAGGCTGAAATACTTGGCGATCGCGTAATCTTCGCAATCGCCGGCGCCCTTCCACAGGGCCTCGATGGGCGTTTCCCAATAATCGACCTCGTGCCACAGGTCGATGTCTTCCTCATAGCGCATCTGCTTGTTGAAGAATTGGTTGACCACTTTAAGCTGTTCGAGCTCGTTGACCTGCTTTTGCGTAGCCAATAAGTACTGCCAGGCATCAATGCGTTGCTGCCCTTCGCCCAATGGCCCGTACAATGCCTGCGCGCGACGGCTGATCAGCGAAAAATCCCAATCGGCATGCAGCCCGCCCAGCATAACGCCGGCCAGCAGCAACGCGCAGCACAGCCAGCGCAAAGTCCGAGGGATCGCGAAACATACCGCCAATGCGAGGCATCCAGGTCAGGCAGGTGGGAAAGCGTTTGATGGTGCAGGTTAGCCCGGTAAAAGACAATGGCACGGTGAGATCACCGGTGGCGCGCTAGACTTTGTATGGCAGGTGTCATTAAAAACACCGTGGCCACGTCAGGCTGTGACCTTGTGTGCGTTTGACAACCTGTCAGGCAGTCACTAGTGTCTTCTTGGATCCAAATTTTTTCAGTCAAACAGGGTGCGTAGTTGTGACACAGAAGCCCAATCCTCTTAACAGCATCAAGGTCAACGGGCCGATTCCGGCTCATCTGGCACGCTCGGTGATCGAAGAAACCCTGCGTTCGGCCATTCTCGACGGTCGCATTCCCTGCGGCACAGCCCTGCGTCAGCAAGATTTGGCCGATCTTTTCGGTGTCAGCCGCATGCCGGTGCGCGAAGCGTTGCGCCAGCTCGAAGCCCAGGCGCTGCTTAACGTAATCGCCCATAAAGGTGCTGTGGTTGCACCGCTGGTTCAGGGCGATGCCGTGGAAACCTATGCACTGCGGATCCTGCTGGAATCCGAAGCGCTGCGCCTGTCGATTCCGTTGCTTGAGAAGGAAGACTTCGAACAGGCTGCCCGTCATATCGACGACCTGGAAACGGAACACAATTACACCGAGATCGGCCGGTTCAACCGGCTCTTCCACATGTCGCTGTACAGCAAGGCGCCGAACGGGCGGCTGTTGAGGCTGGTGGAAGACGGATTGAACGAAGAGGAGCGCTTCCTGCGCTTCAACCTGGAAGCCATGGGCCTGGGCAAACTGTCCCAGGAAGATCACCGGGCGCTTTTGCAGGCCGTAGAAGACCGAGACGTCGAACGCTCGGTGAAGCTGCTCGAGCATCACCTCAACCGGGGCGTCGAGGTCATCACACGCTACCTCAACAGCCCTGAAGCACTGAACAAAAAAACCTCCCGGTAAAAAACGACGGCAAGCCTGAGCGAGCAGATCGAACTGCTCGTTTTCGCTTGTCGCGACTGCGCTGCGCCCCTCTCCAAAGCCCTGCCCTCGATTGCCCCCTCTGAAGATCAATATTTACCCCGCGTAGATGACGCGTCGGTGATAGCGGCTGCTGTGAATTACGCTCACTCTTGGCCGGTCAACGAATAATGAACGGGCGACGCATCGCGCGAGCGGAGCAGGCCCCGCACCAAGAACCTACGGAAGGAGTCTTGCCACGGGAAAGGAAGAACCGGCGTTGATCCCAGTCAACTTCCGCCCCCTCAATTTACTTCAACGATTCAGTTAGAAAGTTGCTTCGAGTGAGGCATTCACTCTTCATTTGAATTCTGACTTATATAAGCCGGAAGGAGTAACCACACCCAAATAAAACTCAAACTAAAAGTCTTATTGGAACTTGTCGCGCGCAAGAAAGTTAAACTTTAAAATAGTGAAAAAATAACTTGCCCGACACTTTATTACTGTATTAGTTTTTCTCCGCCGCCCTGAACACTGGGGCCGGGCCGTCACTTAACGACTTATTGCAACTCACTATATCAACTCTCTTGAGGCCTCCGCTCGCCAACAGAAACTCACAACCAACTATCGCTTATTTATCAAACGCTCCCACGGTATTTCCAGCTCACTTATAGGCCCGCCCATGAAACCGACTAAAGACCGTCTCAACCAGAAGAAAGCAGAACTTAGCGCTCATCCAATCTTTTCCGAAATCAACTCACTTGCGGTTTTGCAACGCTTCATGGAAACCCATGTGTTTGCAGTATGGGATTTCATGTCACTGACCAAACGCCTGCAGCAGGAACTGACCTGCGTTCAGCTGCCCTGGCTGCCACCGCGAGATCCGCAGGCAGCGCGCTTGATCAACGAGATCGTGCTGGGCGAAGAGTCCGATGATCGTCCGACTCAAGGTCACTACAGCCATTTCGAGTTGTACCTGGATGCGATGCGCGAAGTCGGTGCGAGCACAGTCGCGGTCGAGCGCTTCGTGACACTGCAAAAGGAAGGGGTGAGCTATGACGTGGCGCTGCAAAGTGTGGACGTTGACCCGGCCGCCGCACAGTTCGTGCGTCATACCTTGCACATCGCGCTGCATGCGCCTGGTCATAGCGTTGCGGCGGTATTCCTGCATGGCCGGGAAAGTGTGATTCCGCAGATGTTCCAACGAATTCTCGATGATTGGGGCATTGGTCTGGATCAAGCGCCGACCTTTCGTTACTACCTTGAGCGCCACATCGAAGTCGACTCCGAAGACCATGGCCCGGCGGCGGAAAAACTTCTCGCCCGGCTGGTCGATGGCGATCCGCAACGCGAAGAAGACGTCTATGCCAGCGCCATCGCCGCTGTGGAAAGCCGCATCGCCTTGTGGGACGGCCTGCGTCTGAGCATGAGCGAACCTGTTGCTGAGGTGATCGCATGAATGCCGCCGACTACCAATCCTTCGCCGATGCCTGGGAAAGCCGCGCGACCATCCGTACCCGCCCCCGGCGCGTACTGGAGAACGACGACAAGCTGATCTACCCGTTGAGCCGCCAACCGTTAGTGCTGAGCGAAACCTTCCTGCGCGAATGCCCGGAGCAGCGCGACTTTGCACTGGTGCAGACGCTCTACAAATTCATCAACGACGTGGTGATTTTCGAAACCGAAATCGTCGACAAGACTGCCCGCAGCATCGCCAAGAATCGCTTCGCCGTGGCCTTCCCGTTCGCCTGCCGCTACGACGCCATGACCGTGGTGGTGGACGAGGACTACCACGCGCTGGTGGCGATGGATTTCATGCAACAGACCGTCGCCATGACCGGCATCACGCCCATCGACCTGCCGGATGAAATCGAACTGAGCCGAGCCATTCCAGCGGCCGTGGCGCTTGCCCCGGAACACCTGCGCAGCGCCGTGGAATTAATCTGCGTGGCCATCGCCGAGAACACCGTGACCGGCGATGTCGCGGCGTTCGCCAAGGACGACACGGTCAAGCAGTCGATCAAGGGCCTGATGGCCGACCACTTGCTCGACGAAGGTCGCCACTCCGGGTTCTGGGCGCGGCTGGTGCGCATCTACTGGCACACCGCGAGCGAAGACGACCGCCGATGCATCGCGCACATCCTGCCGATATTCATTGGCCATTACCTGACCAACGACATTCAGAAGTCGTTCGACTTCCGGCTGATCGAGTCCTTGAAGATCAGCGATGCCGCGCGCCACGCACTCAAGAGCGAAGTGTCGGGACTGGCCTTCCCGATCAATCGCCATCACCCATTGGTCGCCAACATCGTGCGGTTTTTCCGCAGCAGTTCGCTGCTCGATTCGCCGTGCGTGCAAGACGCCCTCAGCGATTACCTGGTTTAACGAGGAGCACATCATGAGACGTCTCGACATTCTGCTCATTGGACACAGCCAAGCCCTGACCGACCTGGCGCTGGAACTTGAACAACACGGTCATTCTCTGGTGCGCCTGACTACCGTCGACAAGCAGCCGTTGGGTAACGCTGATTTGCTGATCGACGACGCCAGCCTGCCTGTTCAAGACGTCGGCGATGCGCCGCGACTGACGCTGCAACTGGGTATCGGTGAGCCTGGGGTTTCTGGCCTGCCGCCGCTGGACTTGCTGTGCACCTACGGTTCGACGCTGTTCACTCGCGTGCCGATCACCGACGAACCTTCGGGCAACGGCCAGGCATTGCGCCTGCGGGCAGTGGAGGAACTGGTCAATCACGTGGCGCTGCTGGTCAGCCGTTACTCTCGCGATACCGACTATTTTCGGCAGACCGACTCTGCGGTTCCCGCTCACTTTGAGCACGTGGAAAACCTGCTTTATTTGGAGAGCCTCGCGTTTTTCCATCGGCTCAATATCACGGCTGCACCCGCGCTGCTGGAACTCAGCCAGATCCCGATGATTGAGCGCCTTGAGCAGCGCTTCATCCAGTGTGCCGAACGACCCGCGCTGAACATTGCCGGCACGTCCCTCAGCTATCAGCATTTGCACGCCCACAGCCGTGCGATCCAGCAGCGATTGCTGCCGTTGCTCGCTCGGCATCAGGGGCCATTGGTGGTCGGGATCTGCCTGCCAAAATGCAGCGCGTTGTATGCGGGAATTCTGGCGATTCTCGGCAGCGGCGCGGTGTATTTGCCGCTGGAGCCGAGCCATCCCCTGCAACGCCAGCAGTACATTCTGGAAAACGCCGGGGCCGTGTTGTTGCTGCATGACGGTGAACATCCGCTCGCTGCGCAAATGCCGGGACTCGACATCAGTAGCATCGACATCGATGACCTGGATCTCGATCAACCTTTGATGCGCCAACGACCCGATCTAGATGCGCCGTGCATGGCGCTCTACACCTCGGGCACCACCGGCCATCCCAAAGGCGTGTTGCTCAGCCAGACCAACCTCGCCCATTTCACCGCGTGGTACGCCGACTACGTGCAGCTGACCAAGCAGAGTCGGGTGCTGCAGTTTTCGTCGTTGAGTTTCGACTCATCGCTGATCGATATCTTCCCGACCCTGCTCCAGGGCGCCGAGCTGATCGTGCCCGACGACGATCAGCGCCGCGATCCGTTGCAACTGGTCGAGCTGATCCGCCATCAGCATCTGAGTCACGCCTTTTTGCCGCCGGCGTTGTTGAGCATTCTGCCGCTGGATCAATTGCAATGCCTCGATCACGTGATGACCGGCGGCGATGTCTGCGAACCCTACGTCATCGAGCAGCTCACCCGTCAGGGCAACCTCTACAACCTCTATGGCCCGACCGAAGCGACGGTGTTGATCACCGCGCGGCAACTGCGCCCCGGCGACAGCAACCGCACCCTCGGCGCGCCTATCGCCAACAGTCAGGTGCTGATTCTCGATGAGGATTTTCAACCGGTCGCCGAGCAAACCGTCGGTGAGTTGTACATCGTCGGCCCGGGTGTGTGCCTGGGTTACCTGAACAATCCGCAGCAGACCGCCGAACGTTATCTGAACCTGAGCCTGCCGAATGACCGGAGCCTGCGCGCCTACCGCACCGGCGACATGGCGAAGTGGACTCGTGACGGCATTGAGCTGTGCGGACGGCGCGACAACCAGGTGAAGATTCGCGGCTTTCGCGTCGAGCCGGAAGAGATCGAACGCTGCCTGCGCGACAGTCAGCTGTACCGCCAGGTGGCGGTGGTCATCGACAGCCATCGACGGATTCTGGCCTTCCTCGCCCAGCCTCAGGAGGATCAACCCGGCACCGCTCGCGAAGCGCTGAAAGCTCACTCGATGCAGTTTCTGCCGGATTACATGCAGCCCACAGCGTGGACCGAACTGCCGAGCATGCCGTTTGCCAGCAACGGCAAGGTCGACCGCAAGGCGCTGCTGGCGATGCCCGTGAATGTCTCCGAAAACACGCTGCGGAGCTTGCCCGCCAGTGCCGATGAGGCGCTGTTGTTGGAGATCTGGGCCGAGCTGCTGGAGCTGCCGGCCAGCGATATTTCCACCGACGAAAGCTTCTTCAACCTGGGCGGCCACTCGATCCTGCTCTCGCGCATGCTTTTGCGTTTGCGGGAAGCGTTCGGTCGCAGCATCTCGATCAACCGCTTCATCGAATTGCCGACCATCGCCAAGCTGGCGACCTTGGTGCGTGGCTCCGGCACCGAAGAAGTGCTGAGCGAAAAGGCCTTGGCCGATGCCTTCCGCGAACTGGATATCCAGCCGTTGCCAGTCAACCGCATGGGCGATGTGCACAAGGTGATCGTTACCGGCGCCAACAGCTTTGTCGGCGTGCACATTGTCGAAGCATTACTCGCCTGGGGCGCCAGCGAAGTCGCCTGCCTGGTGCGCGATGGCGGTGGGCAATCGGCGGTCGAGCGTTTTGCCCATGCGCTGCGAGAAAACCGCCTGGAGCATCTGGACCTGAGTCGGGTGCGGGTTTATGCGGCGGACATTACGCGTCCGTCATTGGGGCTCGAAGCGGATGTTTACGAGCGACTGGATCGGCAGTTCGGTGCGTTGGTGCACAACGCCGCCAACGTCAATCACGTACTCGATTACGAGTCGCTGGCGCGGGATAACGTCGAGCCGATTTTCGAGTGCCTTCGGTTGTGTGAAGGGCGCAGCAAAAAGATCTTCAATTTTGTCTCCACGCTCTCGGCGTCCAGCACGATTGCCGCCGATGGCCGGGTGCTGGAATTGCCTGCCGCGCAGACGCCACCGATCTACATCAAGAACGGCTACAACCTGTCCAAATGGGTGGGTGAGCGGATCCTCGAACGGGCTCGCGAGCGTGGCGTACGGGTCAATCTTTATCGCCCCGGCAACATCAGTTTCAACAGCCTCACGGGTGTCTGCCAGCCTCACAAGAATCGCTTGATGCTGATGCTCAAAGGCTCGATCCAGCTCGGCCAGGTGCCGGAGTTCGCGCTGAATTTCGACCTGATGCCGGTGGACTTTCTCGCCCGGTTCATCGCCTTCCATGCCAGCCGTTATTCACCCGAAAAAGCGGTGTTCAACCTGCACAACCCCGAGCCTCTGAGCTGGGACAGCTACGTCGCGTCATTTCGTGAGGCCGGTCGGGAGTTTTCCATGGTCAGCATCGCTGACTGGCAGCAGCAACTGGGTCGGGTCGACAGCGACAACGCTTTGTTCGGCGTGCTTGGTTTCTACCTCAATGGCTTCGAGGAAGACATCGGCGACATCTCAATGATCGGCCACGCCAACGCCCAGGCGGGCGTGCGGCAGATGGGCGCGCATTACCCGGAAAAATCCCCGGCGCTGCTGCGGCGCGGCTGCGACTACCTCAAAGAAATCAACTTCATCTGATTCAACCCAACCCCAAGAATGGAGCAAGACCATGAGCACTCTACAACCCGATACCCTGATCAAAAATCCTCAAGGCTGCCACGTGGTGTCCTCGGTGGAAGTGCCGGCCGATGCCGAGAAAGTCTGGGCAGTGGTCGGTAACTTTGCCGGCTTCGATCAATTCATTCCGGCGCTGTCGCACATCGAAATGACCGGCGAAGGCGTGTCGTCCCTGCGCAAGAAATTCTTCAAGGACGGCAACTTGGTGGTCGAGCAACTTAACTCGCGGGATGACCAGGCATTGAACATGACGTGGACCACGATTTACAACACGTTGGGCGTGGCCAATTTGTGGGCGGCGATGAGTGTCCAACCGCTGGATGCGGGTAAGTCGCGGGCGACTTGGACCATCATCGCCGAACCCGCACAGGGCGGTGCCGAGGCGTTGCCGGGGTTCAAGGATTTCGTCCAGGGTTTTGCCGATGATGCGATGAACAATGTGCTGAAGCGGTTTGCGTAAGGCATAAGAAAGCCCGCTGCGGATCACTCCACAGCGGGCTCTTTTTTACATCGTTTGATCAGATCTTGAAGCTATCAACCAACTGCTTCAACCGGTTTGCCTGCAGGGACAACGCATCGCAATCCTTCAACGTTTCATTGAGGTTGGCCACGCTCTGCTGGTTCAGCAGGTTGATCTGGTTAACGTCGACGTTGAGGGTTTCCACGACCGCCGTCTGCTCTTCGGTCGCGGCGGCCACCGACTGGTTCATGCCGTCGATTTCGCCGATGCGCTGGGTCACGCTGACCAATCGCAAGCCTGCCTGGTTCGCCACTTCAACGCTCTGTTCGCTGGAGACCTGACTGGCGTTCATGGTCGTCACCGCTTCGCGAGAACCGATCTGCAGCGAGGTGATCATCTTGTGGATCTCTTCCGCCGATTCCTGGGTACGGTGAGCGAGGTTACGCACCTCGTCCGCCACCACCGCAAAACCACGACCGGCTTCACCGGCACGGGCCGCTTCGATGGCCGCGTTGAGCGCAAGCAAGTTGGTCTGCTGGGAGATGCCTTTGATCACATCCAGAATGTGCCCGATGTTGTCGGTGCTGGCATTCAGGGTTTCGATTTGCGTGCAGGACAGGCTGATTTTCTGCGACAACTCGGTCATCGCCAGAATGGTTTTCTCCACCACCTGACGACCATCATCGGCCTGCTCGCTCGCGCCGCTGGCGTGCTGGGAAGCATCGGCGGCGTTGCGGGCGATTTCCTGGGTGGCGGCGCCCAACTGGTTGATCGCCGCGGCCACGCTGTTGGTGCGGGCGCTTTGTTCGTCGGAGCCGACGATCGAAGCGTTGGACGAAGCCATCACCCGTTGCGACAGGTCGTGAACCTGGCGGGTGGCCGACGACACTTCGGAAATCGACGCGTGAATTCGCTCCACGAACTGGTTGAACGAACCGCCCAGCTCACCGAACTCGTCTTTGCTTTCCACGGCCAAGCGACGGGTCAAGTCGCCTTCGCCTTGAGCGATGTCCTGCATCGCACGACCCATGGTGGTCAGCGGACGCATCAGCACGTTGATCAGCAGGCTCAGCAGCACGGCAATGGCCGTCACGGCGATGAACATCGCGATCAGCGCAGAAGTACGGAACTGGCTGAGTGGTGCGTAGGCCTTGTCCTTGTCGATCGACAGACCGATGTACCACTCGGCATTGGGCAAACCACTGACCGGCGTGAACGAAAGGATACGGTCCTGCTTGTTCAGGGTGACTTCCTGATTGCCCTTCTCGATGCGCACGCCGGCGTTCGGGTAGATGTCCTTCAGGTTTTTCATCACCTGGTCTTTGTCCGGGCTGACGATCACCTGACCGTCGGCGCTGACCAGGAATGCGTGGCCGATGCCACCGAAATCCACCGAGTTGATGATCTTCACCAGTGTTTCCAGGCTCAGGTCACCACCGACCACACCGAGCAACTCGCCGTTCTTTTTCACCGGCAGGGCGATGGTCACCACCAGGCCACCGACGGCGGCCATGTAAGGCGGAGTCAGCATAGTCTTGTCGGCAGCCACGGCCTGTTTGTACCAGGGACGCTGACGCGGGTCGTAACCGTCAGGCATCTTCGCGTCCGGGCGCTGAGTAAACACGCCGTTGGCCTGACCCACGTAGGTGAACTGGAAGTTCGAGGTCAGGGCCGGTTGATTGACCAGCCCTGGGAGGTCGGCATTGGTGCCTTGATGAGCGACGTTCTGCGCGAGGTTTTCCAGCACCAGCACGCGGCCGCTCATCCAGTTCTGCACGCTGCTGGCGGTCAGATCGCCGGCCTGCTGGACGCTCGATTCAAGGTTTTGACGGATGGTGTTTCGCTGCAGATAGTCGTTGTACAAAGTGAACAACGCAAAAGCCAGCACCACGACGCCGGAGGCGGCCAGAAGGATTTTATGGCTGAATTTGAGATTCATTTCATGGGACTTCTTATGCAAAAAGTGGGGATGCGTTCCGGGTTGCAACATTCCATGTAACAGCGCAGGCAGGGCTCTGGGGCCGCTCTACTTTGGTGCACGCATGTCTCATCAGGCTGTCGGCACAAACCGGAGAAAACTTAGGCGTTTGTACGAAATGGTCGACATTCCTGTCAGATACCCGCCGAACGGCGTGCCAGAGCGTCTGATCAGCCTTTTTGGATAACTCGTCGCTGAGTCGGCACGGTGAACCGCACCAGCAGGTGGTCAAACAAGCCATCCATTGGCTGCTGCGTCTGCGTAACAACTCGACCAATTCCAGGCTACGTCAGCAATGCGATGTCTGGCGGGCCGAACATCATGAGCACGAACTTGCCTGGCAACGAGTGCAGTCGCTGCAAGCCGAGTTGAGCAGTAACCTGCGGGCTGTGCCCGGTGCTCAAGTGGCCTTCAATACGTTGGAAAACAGCGCCCAGGGACTGGGACGACGCCAAGCCTTGAAGCTGCTGTCGGGTGCGTTGCTGATAGGGTCGGCGGCGTGGCTGAGCAAAGATGCGGGCTGGCAACAGTGGACCGCCGATTTCGCCACCGCCACCGGCGAACGGCGCGGTTTCCAATTGCCCGACGGCACACGACTGGAACTCAACACCGCCAGTGCAGTGGATCTGGATTACAACGCGCAGCAGCGGCTGATCAAACTGACTCGCGGCGAGATCATCGTGACGTGCGGCGGGATCGACGAAGGATCTTCGTTTGATCGACCGCTTCGGGTGCAAAGTCGCCACGGTGTTTATGAAGACGTTGGGGCACGTTTTATCCTGCGTCAGGAGAGCGATTGCACGCGACTTAGTGTTACCGCTGGCAGGGTCGTCATCCATTCGCCGCTTGCCGCCGATGGCATGCCGACTCAGGTGCAGGCAGGGCAGAGCTATCTGGTCGATCGCCACCAGGCGAGGTTAGCGACACCTCTGAACAGGGATGTTGGTGCCTGGGTTGACGGGTTGATCGTTACCCGCAACATGCGGTTGGGGGATTTTCTTAATGAAGTCGGACGCTATCGCCACGGATATCTGACGTGCTCAACGGACATTGTGGACTTGCGGCTGTCCGGTGTTTTCCGCTTGGAGAACACCGACACGTTGCTGGCCATCCTGCCGCAAACCCTGCCGGTGCAACTGCGTTATCGCACTCGCTGGTGGGTGACACTGGAGCGACAGGCCTGGATTATTTTTGGCGGGTTGCGCGGGCAAGTCCGGCTTAGTCACCAGTAAGCACCCTCTTCATTTCGCTGCCGATTCAGACGTCCTGCGCTGCGCTGCTTTCTACTGCACTGAGTTCTCGGCGTGTTGGCGACACTGGGCGTAGCGGCAGAGGGCAGCGAGGGCAGCGAGGTCAGCGAGGTCAGCAGCCACCGCTACGACATTGCCGCGGGTCCATTGAGCGATGTACTCAACCAGTTTGCGCGTAAGGCGGGCATTACCTTGTCTATGACGCCTTAGCAAACCGGGGGCCTTCAGTCACCGGGCGTACAGGGCGAGTATTCGGCAGATCAGGCACTGCGTCGTTTGCTCAGCGGTTCGGGTTTGGAGGCCGTGAGTCAGGATGGCAACAGCTATGTACTGCGCCCGGTCGCCGAAACCGAAGCGCTGGCATTGCCCACTACCGACATCAAAGGCTTTGCTCTCGGTAACGCACTGGGCAGCATGGATGGCTCCAACGCGATGCATGGCCAGATCTCCACCAAGACCAGTACTGTGCTGCTGGAAACCAGGAAAACCTGGCTACCAAACTACCGCAGGGAAACTTCTACCGCGCCGTTGGTGCTGTCCGCTCCCAAGGCCTGGAACTGGAAGCACACATGCGGCTGACCGACAACCTTAAAGTACTCGGCAGCTACACCTTCATCGACATCGAGTACTCGAAGCCGATGATCAGCACCTTGAACTATCGCTCGCCGAGGGAGTTCAGGCGCTTGGCGGCAGCATCAATTTAACAGGGAGTTGGTGTCCGGTTTGGTAGGGGCAAGTCCAGCTTGAATGCGAACAACCTGACGAATGAGTCCTACGTGATCCCCTGTGCCAACCTGAACTTCTGCTACCTGGGCGAGGAACGCAATGTCGCCGCCACGGTAAGCTACCAGTTCTAAGTACTCCTCAAAAAATGAAGCCAGCACCCGATTCCAGGGACTGGCTTTGTCATCTCGTCGGGAACATTCCATTGGTTTGGATATGGTGTCACTGAGCGTTTAGGGGCCCATAACGACAAAACCCCTGTCTGTGTTAGCAGACAGGGGTTTCGGAATTCAATCTTGACGATGACCTACTCTCACATGGGGAAACCCCACACTACCATCGGCGAT
>NZ_JASBRE010000048.1 GCF_029960815.1 Pseudomonas sp. AL03 | reverse complement strand
GGAGAACATCGCCCTTATTGCAGGGGTTTGATAGGTGACTTGGCCGGACGCTTACGACGCGCTACCTGGAAGATGGGGCCGTGCCCATCGACAACAACCCAGTCGAGGTGCGACACGAAGTCGCTTAATGAAGTTGTTCCCCCTTGGTGGGAACCACCCGTGTCACCGGGTGAATCTAGAAGGCTGAATCAAGAGCGCCTTCGACAATGTAACGCGACTCCCCGAAGCACCTTATGCTGGCGACTGGGAGAAGTTTCTGCGCAGGTGGGAATCCGAGATGGCCCACCTTGAGAGGCATAGAGCGCACAGGTCAAAGGTGGATAGCCCTAGCTAAAACACCGAGGTCGTATGGTGCCTACCGAGCATTGCATCTTACGAATGCAGGGCCATCGGTGCTTGAGGCTACTTATCCAACTCTGCATCCTGTCAGCTTTCGAGAGTGCCCCGCCTGTGTGCAATTAGGGTTTCTACGGCCTCGATGGCTGATAAACCTTCTCGCTCTCGGGCGAGTAAAAAATCCCGATCAAGCATTGCCTGGTTTTCAGCTACCAAGCCTTGGAATGGGGTAACAAGATCTCGAGGCGAGCGCCCGTCATCAGCACGGGGTTTAACAGGATCGACCAGGAAATTGTCCTCATCGGCCCGCTCAAGTAGAGCTACCCATAGCCCATGGGGGACGGTCGTGCGACTCTCATGTCGATGACGATATGAGGGTATCCGCAGCAGTTCAGGAACTCGACTAATAACGACCTCGCACGCGACGCGTAGCGCCTCAAAGGGGACGTCACTCATTCCAATGACCGAGGTGTGCAGCTGCCTGGGTATAGATTGATAGGCTTCGTCGATTTTGAACGGATATTCGTAAGCTAAATGCAAAGCCATAGCACCGAATCGGTCGGCACCGAGCAATGAGGCTAGGCCTTCGATAGCTTCGAGCTCATGCAGATTGTCCCGTGTCAAAGCTATCAAACTTCCCACACTTCCTCCGGTCGCTCTATACGACTGTTTACTGATTCGCAGCAAACTCCGAGCTGCTTAAGCTCATTTCCAGCTTTTCCGCCATGGCCTTGAGGTTTTGGATTTCAGCCGACAGATCAGTTTTCTGAAGCTTGGCCTTATGTTCCAATGCCGTGAGCGTGTCCTTGACGGAGTCCAATTCATCTTGAGCCTCAAGCAGCGAGCTGTAACTTGAGCTTGAAGTGAGAGCTTTGAATTCTGCATGAAAATAGTGGAAGAGGGATGCTGGATCAGAATGACCGGTAAGACGAGCCACCTCTCCACATATGTCGTCACGCAGTGTTGGAGTCCATCCCTCTCTGAGGCGTGGATTTTTGTTGAATTTCGCTTCCAGCCTGATGTTGATCTGACGGGTTACAAAACGGTGTCTGAACATGGATAGGCAAACACGGATATTAGTCAACCCGGCACTTTTGCACAGCCGATCAAATTCCTTAGTTATCGATTCCTTCTTCAGGGAGCCCCCGTGCTCACCCATGAAAATGTTAGTAGGTTGGGTGCAAAAAAAACCTCTATTATGTAGGAAGTCTATGTGCGCTTGCCTAGCGTCTACGTAAACTTTGAACTGTCTTGCAGATGCGACATTGACCTTGAAGCGGCGGACAGGCGCTGGGGTTCCCCTTTTTTTTGTGTGGATCACAATTTCTAGATTGTCTGAAACGTTTTGGTTTAACTGAAGGTCTAGATCGAATAGCTCTTCCGGGCGCAATCCAGTAAGCTTCATCATTCTTATTGTGAACATCCGTCTTTCATACAGGTACACACAGTTAGCATCATAGAGTTCAAAGTCACTGATCGACTTCAATCTGGATCGGGCAGGGAGCTCGTCCCAGTCACGCTTGCGAAAAATCTCATTTTGAATTTTTTGTATGGTGTGCTCATCTATCGCTACCTTGTCATCATTGTATGGAACAGGGGCTACCAGCGATGGGTGATCCATATAAGAGCGCTTAGTCTTGGAATTTATCTCAAAAGATACGATGATGTTAGCTCCGCTATGCTCAGTTCCAACCAATGGTCTCTCCGCTATTGATGGGTGCTTGGTGGTTATCCAGTATAGGAAATTTAGTGTGGTGTGTTGGATCAGTCGAGTGCGGTTGTTATTCCTTTTGGGCCTTGTGCCCGTAAGTGTTGATACAGTTTCTTGCACTAGCTGTTCTGTAAACTCATCGAAGTGGGCTTCGCTGAAGTCCTTAAAATGGACAGACTTAACGAAGCAGTAGCGTATAAAGTGTGTAATAAGTGCGGCCATTACCTGCGCAGAGTCTCTAGCACCTGTTGAAGCACAAAATTCTGCAATCCAAAAATTTACAAGGTTGCATGGCCTACCATTTGGCCAACGAATCAATACGTAGTTCATGACAATCCGCGGTTTCCCTACAAAACCGCCCGTTTTTTGGATCGGCATAGGATGGCCTGGAACGCTTACCGACTCGTACTCTGAGTAGAGTTGCTTAGCCATTCTTTTTACCGCCATCAATAACCTTTATATTTTTAGATGAGATCATCTGGTCGCTTGTCAGAAAAGAATGGTACTTGGCTTTGGATGTTTTTACTTTCAGCGCGATAGTCGCACGAATTTCTTCGGCGCTGTGCGAGCTTTGAGGGTCGATTCGTTCCAGGAACGTAAGGACGTCAAAGTAGGCCATCGAGGCGATGTGAGCCTCAAGCAGCGCTATACGTGCTTGCTCTTTGAATGGGGGAAGGCTGGGAGTGGGCGCTTCGATTACTGTAGGAGTCGATAGAGCGAATGCCTTCGCTCTCATCTCTAGCATCTCGCTCCACATGTTCGACCCAGAGATATCTAGGATTGAGGACTTTGCCGCTTGTTTCAGTGAGTTTAAGGAAATGCGCTTGAAGAGACCGGAGATCTCAAGTAAGCAGAAGCTCTTCATGGTAGACAAAGCCCGAAATTCCACCTTTGAAGGTGAACTTTCACCAGAAAGAACATTTGTTAACCATGTACGTCTGGAGTGCAAATTTTTAATTGTTGTAGTTCGCATCTTTTTTATCTCCCAGACTAATCGCAAAATCAATTGCGTAAATCTCGTCTTCAAATGTCTCAAGTCTGACCCTATAGGTGGTCATGTCAAACTCAGGTTGTTGGATTGCCTTGTCAAGATATTTGAGGAATTCGCGGTTGTTAATTGTAGCAATGCTTGTGACCTTGAAGTCCTTCAGCGCTTTGGTATAAAGAGCTATAAGTCCTTGGTTTTGATCCTCGGCCAATAGGCCATTTTCGAGAGCGATCAGCTTGTCATCGATACATTCGGACTCGTATCGTATAGCCTCAGAGTCTGAAGGGTCATACGCGATGTAATCGTCAATGTGATCCCTGTTGGAGTGCCCGGCCATATACCTCAATAATTCTTTTCCTGAATCACCTATATGCCTATGTACTAGGAGTAAGAAGAACTTTCTCATTTCATGAACGCGTACATACCAACGGCGACCTAGTTTATCAACGGGCATTTTGACGAAGTCGCAAAACTTATCGATACATCGGTTAACCTTCCATTCAGTTTTTTTGCCGCTAGGGCATTTAAACCCCCTTCCTGGAATGTAAAAAAGGCTCTTGGCGTAATTTGAATTGTCTCCATATATGGCCGCCAGAGAATTGCCAAGCACTTGAAGCAATTGAATGGCGTGAGCCGCTACGTAAGGAATGGGGCGTTCAATAGTATTATTAATACCCAAAGCGCCTGTTTTACCTACCATGTGCCTAATAAAAGCGCCATTGTTACCAGTATCGGTAGATAAGCAGTTTCGTTGGAGGGTGCTCAGTTCAGCGTTGCGAATCGGTTTCACCATCCCGATTATGACGGCGCATGCGCCAAAGAAAGACTCCATTACCATTTTGTAGTTCGACTGATCGACAGGGAAGTTTTTCTTCACTTTGGTTTGAAGTTTGCCTATGTTGAGGGCTTGCGTTAATGGTTGGGGTGGTAGGTTTGGCATCCCCTTTGTGATCCATAGATGCTTAGTATCTTGAAAGAACAAATTCTTCTTTTTGGATTGACGTGGTAAGGGGTAATTTTCATCGAGTTTAACGAAGTGCTCAGTATAGAAAATCAACGAATCAACAATTGCTTGGCCGTAGACTACTATCCACTTGCTAGCTTGATTCAAGCACTTGAATCCTATCTCCAGAGGTAAAAGATTAGTGTGGCCGCCGGGTTTTAACCGCTGGGAATACTCATGGACAAGCTCATCGACATTAAGATCAATTTGTGGGATGTCCTCTGGTAGAGCGTCATGGCCTTGAAAGAATGTCTTCAGTATGATCATGTTGTCTTTGAAAGATTTAACACATGGTTCTCCTTTGGAAACTTCCTCTATTGTCTTAGTGTTTTGCGAGTGGTGAACATTCTTGCGCACACTTTTCTGCAGCAAGTGTTCATGGATAAGGGTTGGTTCAAACTGTCTGATAAAAAGGCGAAAATTTGCGTTATTAAGGCTCTTCGAGGGTCTGCCGAGGATAGACCCAATATAGTCTCGCGAAAGCGTTCCCGTCTCATAAGTGCTGGTTTGCGCGCTCACAACATAAAGGTCTTTTTTAGTGAAGTAGGCAATCGCCGCACTTGTTAAATCAACGGGCAAGAAGTCTTGCTCTAACAGTAGATCCTCTAATGAAAATGATACGGGCAAGACATCAATCAGGTGGGAAATGAATCGCTCTTTCAATAACAAGGCGGCAGGCCAACCTCCTTGGCTCAAGTCCTCAGCGATAGACTTGCAAGCATCTTTATCGAATAGCTTAAAGCCATATTCTCTAGTTTTATATATGCCTTGGTAAAGATTGGCTCGCGCCGTCAGATTCATTGCGAAGTTAAAATAGTTAATCCATCGAGTTCGCGCCATAGGTTTGCCAGTAATAGTGCCCATGCGACAGTGGTACAACCATTTTTGTACTGTCTGTAGGATTCTTATGTTAACTTCGTCATTTAGCTTGGTTCCGTCCGCCATCAAGCGTTCAAAACTCATGCAATGAAGCTCTGCTGATCCTGGAAAGCTCACGATCCATTCCGAGCTGCCAATCCCACCTCGTACGAGCCAGTCAGCTTGGTAGTTATGGGTCTGTTTGTAAATTCTGCTTTGCCATTCGGCGTGATTGATCATCGCCTTGATTCGACTGTCATCGATTGAAGAATCTTCAGTCATGTTGCCCTCCCATTGAGAATTGAGACTAGCGGGCGGAGGTCTTTTTTAAGGATGGTCGCGCGAGCGTGCGATTGTCGGAGCTCACTCATGGAGTCTCCTGATACCCGATCTGCTATAGCCATCTCAGCATTGGATGCGCTATCAAAGTCAACGCTAATTGTTTTCACCACTAAATCCCTGATCGTAGTGAACACCCACAGTGGTACGTTTGTGCCTTCATCAAACAGCAAACGATCTTCCGGTTGAAGCTCATCAACAGCTTCCGCGTATGCATAGATCGCTGCTAAACTGTTAGGGGTGCGATCAAACAACAGCTCGCGCTCTAGGAACATTTCAAGGAGAGAGCTGGGGTCGGGCGTATAGTGACCAAGTTTTTCTCGTAGCGCCTGGCTCAACGGATCACCGCTTTTCAATCCTAACAAAACCCGCCGGACAAAAGTTTGAAGTTCTTCTCGGCTTGTAAAATCGGATGCAGCCAACTGCCATGGTTCGCCTTCAGTGGCAACTAGCATAATTTTTTGATGTAATATTCTGAAGAACCTGACCGCCCAGCGATGGATCATCCAGGGTGGAATATAATTTCTCCTGACAACATGCAGGGAGTTTCCCAACAAGTCTGCCACGGCTTGGAGGCTACCGCTACGCAAGAACTCCAGTAAGCCTTGAGTACATCGAATCGTGTAGAGGCTCATCATGCTCTGAGCAACACCGACGGCCTCTAATTCTTCTTTGTAAATGTCATAAAAAGAGAGCCCCGTATGTGTAGCCAGCGTTTTTGTAAAATCAGGGTTGGAACCAATTTGTTTTCGGCTTGAGATTAAAAACAACTTCCTCCAGCCACTTTTCCCCTCTGACACTAAACGTCGCCTTGGCATGCTTGTGCATCGGATTACGTCCATGACAATCTTGGTGCTCAACGGTGGAAGCACAGAAAGCTTGCGCGACCGGGCCCGAGATTTACTGACGCTGATTGTAATTCTCTTGGTATCGCTATTCCCCCGAAGATAGAATTTTCCATCTTGTCGATACAGGCGTATATTGGTTAGTGATGATGGATTAAAGTTAGGGTTTTCCGAAGCAATAATGGCACTGGCTACCGCACAGTCTCTCGGAGAAAGGTATCCTAACAACCGGTTGAACGTTTCGTTGACATTGTAGTTGGCGACACCGTCGTCGCCGGCAGCCGCCCATAGCCCTGCGACAAGTTTTGGTTTGCTGGTGCAGTTGTAAATGACCGGTTTAAAAAATGGAAGCTTTTTGAGTTCGCTGAAAGTTACTGATTTAAGCTCGTCAGTTTGCTCGGCGTAATACCGAGTAACGGCTAAAAACCAATTCAGACCTGTTGGCGCGTCGGGGTGTGCAAGATGTATCCCGTCATTGTAGAAAAATTTGTTCTCAAGCATGGTCTTGATTTGATCTACCGAAATATCTTTGCAAAGCTCATCACCTCTTGCATGGCACCTCAGCATTCGATCCCAGTAGTCCACCGAATAGTCAACTATTGCGCCTGCTCTCATCTCGAGAGTGTTCTTGAGGTTGAGAAGATAAACATCGTCTTCAAGACTCATACCTTCCTCAACGAGAAATTTTTTAGGAAGAAGGAATCTCGTCGATTTGGGAATAGATGTCTGCACAGTGCCATAGCCGTGCGGTTGCGCCATAGCTTCAGGCTGGCCCACGCCTTTAGCTGATGCATCTGGAATGAATGTATTAATTGGGATTACACCCGCGCGCCTAAGCGCTTTGTAAAGATTCGCTATGCCTGACCACTGAGCGAAGCGGGTTTTGGGCTTGTTAGATATATCTGTCAGATGAGTCGCGTAATGCGTAACGATAAAATTGTTCCAGCCATCGTCCGCAGGTGGGAATTTGATCCGAAGCTTTGCTACATGGTCGAAAATGCATCTGCTATATAGAAAGTGTGCTGAATAGCTTCTTTCAGCCACTGTAACACACAGCAATTTTACTACCTCGGCTATGGCCTTAAGTTCTGACACTTCGATCCATGTTGGTGCGTGCGTGCTCCAGGTTCGGTACCCGCTAACGGTCTCATCATCATCCCACCTGAAGGTGATTTTACCATCTCCAATTTGATAACTGAGCATCAGGTAGGCTCCGCGAAAACTGCCATTAGAGATTCGCTCTAATGACTGAGTCAAGCACTTTTTTCAGATTTGCTATTTGCTCTGTGAGTATAATAACAATATACCGTAGTTGCGCGTAACGGTATGATTTTTATACGCCGTAAGTTGGTGTATTTGGGTTTGCTATTGGGCGGTAATATACATCGACAGCAGTGAGTGAAAATTCACAAGCTATTGACATGCTCTTCTACTGATTGATTGATTGATTGATTGATTGATTGAGCAGTTATGTATTTTTCAGATTATATGTGTGGCAGGTTATATTTAGCATACCCTTGATTATCTTCCCTCCATGTCCGTTCTCCATTACAGCGGTGCTGTACCCCTCTAGGCTGGCAGTATAATCGACTAAATGAATATGATTTTGGTGCGCTGCTTCCGACATTCTGACCGGTCGATCCTCGATGACGATATTGTGAAGGCGACCATAGGGGCACCCAAACTTTACCAAATATTGACATACTATTTAACCGCGTTCGTACGGTGATGCGGCATTTACTTAGTACGATGCCAATATTATATAAGCTGGTTTGTCTAGCTAGCTTTACGATATTTTGCTCCGAGCAACTTGGCGTTCATGTAGCTCCAGATAGGATTGTTCCGGACTCTGATGTCAATCTGTTTTTCTGTGGTAACCAGTCGTCCGGCGATTGTCCCAACCCATTCTGAAAAGGATATCTGCTCCCAAGCGCTGAGAATGATCAGTCGGAAAATAGGATTTTGGGAGAGCTAAGGTTCAGTCCCGAGGTCAGGTCTAGCCCGCCTGACGTCATGAAAAGCCCTTGCGCTCCCTTCGCGCTCACAGGCCAAGAGAGTCGCGCACTGCCGATCAACTCAGTGAGTTCGCTTTTTCCCCCTTGGAGGCGTTCGCCGTAGGCAGGAGTCGCTGTCAAATTCCCAGTGTCAAATCACTCTGTAAAATATTGATGTACTTTAGCTTTCATATTTTTTGAAATTCATGTGTCTAGAAAAACTCCATGCTCGACATCAACGGCATCCTCGGCCTGGCCGCATTGATGGGCGGGATCAAGTACGGCGAACAGTCCTACAACGACGACTCGGCGCGCAGTTACAGCGTGATGATCCTCACCGCCATGGGCGTTTCCATGGTGGTGCCGGAGTTTATTCCCGAGGCCAACTGGAAGATTTATTCGGCGTTCACCATCGGTGCGATGATCGTGCTCTACACCCTGTTCCTGCGCATGCAGGTCGGGCCGCACAGTTATTTCTTCAGCTACAGCTACCCGGAAAAGCGTCGCAAGAAAATCCCGGAGGAAGAACCTGAGCCCATCAATCTGGGGCTGAGTATTGGGACATTGGTGTTTGGCGTGGTGGTCATCGGCGCATTGGCCGAGGTGATGTCCAAGACCCTTGATCTGGGCCTGGAAGGTACGGGCGCACCGCCAGTGATCACCGCGATTCTGGTGGCGGCAATCTCGGCGGCGCCGGAAATTCTGACGGCGTTGCGGGCGGCATTGGCCAACCGCATGCAGTCGGTGGTCAACATCGCCATGGGCGCGTCACTGTCGACGGTGATCCTGACGGTGCCGGTGATGGAAGCGATGGCGCTCTACACCGGCCAGCCGTTTCAGATGGCGATGACCCCGGTGCAGACCGTGATGATCTTCCTCACCCTGATCGTCAGCGCGATCAACCTCAACGATGGCGAAACCAATGCCATCGAAGGCATGACGCACTTTGTGTTGTTTGCGACGTTCATCATGTTGTCGCTGCTGGGGTTGTGACGGATCGTTCCCACCAGAGCGTGGGAACGATCAGGTGGTGGATCAGGTACCGGCGATCAACTGCCGAGCCGCCTGGCTGTGATCCGCAATCAAGCCTTTCAGATCCAGCCCTTCAACCTGCCCATCAATCACCCGCCATTTGCCACCGACCATCACCCGATCCGCCCGATCCGCGCCGCACAGCAGCAACGCCGACACCGGATCATGACTGCCGGAGAAGCGCAGCTCATCCAGCTTGAACAGCGCCAGATCCGCCTGCTTGCCCACCGCCAATTCGCCGATGTCGGTACGCCCGAGCAAGCTCGCCGAACCCTTGGTCGCCCAGCCCAGCACCAACTCCGGAGTGATCCTCTCGGCGCCATAACGCAGTCGCTGAAGGTAAAGCGCCTGACGGGTTTCCAGCATCATGTTCGACGCATCGTTGGACGCCGAACCGTCTACGCCCAGGCCCAGCAGCGCACCCGCAGCCGTAAGGTCCAAGGTCGGGCAAATGCCTGAAGCCAGGCGCATGTTCGAACTCGGGCAATGGCAAATGCCGGTACCGGCGGCGCCGAGGCGGGCGATTTCATCCGGGTTGAAATGGATGCCGTGAGCCAGCCAGGTGCGCGGGCCGAGCCAGCCGACGCTGTCCAGGTAATCCACGGTGCGCAGCCCGAAACGTTGCAGGCAGAAGTCTTCTTCGTCGAGGGTTTCGGCCAGATGGGTGTGGAGGCGCACGTCGAGTTTGCTCGCCAGTTCGGCGCTGGCGGACATGATTTCCGGGGTCACCGAGAACGGTGAGCAGGGGGCCAGGGCGATCTGGATTTGCGCGCCGTCGCCACGTTCGTGGTACTCGGCGATCAAGCGCTGACTGTCGTCGAGGATCACTTCGCCTTGCTGCACGGTCTGTTGCGGGGGCAGGCCGCCGTCCGCTTCGCCAAGGCTCATGGAACCGCGAGTCAGCATGGCGCGCATGCCCAGTTCGCGAACGCTCTCGACTTGTACATCGATCGCATTTTCCAGGCCTAGCGGAAACAGGTAGTGATGATCGGCCGCGGTGGTGCAGCCGGACAGCAGCAACTCGGCCAACGCGACTTTGCTGGCGAGGGCGAGTTTTTCAGGCGTGAGGCGTGCCCAGACCGGGTAGAGGGTTTTCAGCCACGGGAACAACGGCTGATTGACCACCGGCGCCCAGGCGCGGGTCAGGGTTTGATAGAAGTGGTGATGGGTGTTGATCAGTCCCGGCAGGATCACATGCTCGCGGGCATCGAATACGTGTCCACAGGGCGCGCAAGGTTGCTGGCCAGCGCCGAGCACTTCGACGATCAAACCGTCTTGCAGCACCAGGCCGCCACGGGCATCGAGGTCATTGGCAGTGAAGATGGCGAGGGGATTTTTTAACCAGGTACGGGTCGCAGGCATGTTGGCCGGCTCCTCTGAAAGTTGGGTTCAGGGTTGCCAGCTCAGTGTTGCCCTGTCTGCTGATCCAGGGTCGTCGCGGGGACGAGGTGCGAAGTCTCAATCAAAAAAGCATCGCAGGCAAGCCCGGCCCGACAGGACAACACAAATCCCTGTGGGAGCGACGGTGATTACCAGGGAATGGTTTCGCCTCTGTAGTTCACAAAATAATGCCCGCCCTTGCCGGTGTACGCATTCACCTGATCGACCAACCCACGCGTGCTGGTGTCCACATCAATGTCCGCACCTTCACCGCCCATGTCGGTCTTCACCCAACCCGGATGCAACGACAACACGGTGAGTTTCTGCTCGCCCAGTTGAGTGACGAAGCTGTTGGTCATGGAATTCAGCGCCGCTTTACTGGCCTTGTACAGCGCCAGCTCCGGCGCATCCGGCATGGTCACGCTGCCCAGCACCGAACTCATGAACGCCAGCACACCGCTGTCCGGGCGGATCTGCCCGACGAAGCGCTGGGCCAGGTTAATCGGTGCCACGGCATTGGTGAAGAACAGCTGGCCGACTTCGGTCAGGGTCGCGCCCCCCGGTGTTTGAACGTTAGGCCCCTTGACCCCGGCATTCACGAACAGCAGGTCAAACACTTCGCTCTTGAGCTGCTGGCTCAAGGCGATGACGGCCTGCTGATCGTCCATGTCGAGTTTTTCGATCCGCACCTTGCCCAAGGCCTGCAAGGCTTCGGCGTTCTGCGGGTTGCGCACGGTGGCGGTGACTTGCCAGCCGTCGCCCAACAGAGTTTTCACCAGGCCGAGGCCCAAGCCCCGGGAGGCGCCGATGATGAGTGCGGTTTTTGCCTTGGACATGAGTGGCTTCCTTGATAAATGAGAGTCACGGATTTAATGGACAACGTTGCCCGAGCCGTTGTTGCAACTCGTGACGCAGCGCGCCGAGTTCGTCCATTCGGGTTTCGATCAGTTTGAGTTTGTCTTGCAGCAATTGCGTGACGGCGCTGTCCGGATCGGGCGACTGCCATAGCGCGGCGACGCTGTTGCCGATCTCGCCGAGCGTAAATCCCAACCGCTGGGCGGTCTTGATGTACAGCACCAGTTGCACCATGTCCGCCGGATAGTCGCGATAACCGTTGGCGCTGCGTTGCGCCGCGATCAACCCGCGCTGCTCGTAGAAGCGCAGCGTGTCGCGGCTGACGGCGCTGGCCTGGGCTAATTCACCGATGCGCATCATGACGTCTCGAGAGGGCTTGACCCTGGAGCATACTCCAGGCTTTAGCCTTGTTGCTCCCTGATTTTCTGGAGCAAGACGGATGTGGACTTCAACGCAATATCGCCGGTTGGTGCGCGGTAGCGCCTGGTATGACTTGATCGTGATGGCGGCGTTTACCACGCCGTGGAGTTTTGCGGCGTTGCATGGGGTGTTGGTGAGTGTGAGTCAGGCTTTCAGTTTGCCTGGTGGGCTGCCGCCGTTTGAGCCGATGCACATGCTGATGGCCAATCTGTTGGGATCGATTGTCTGCGTGTGGGCGGTGCTGCGGATTCGGGATCCGCAGCAGGTGTTTGGTCGGTATGACGCAGTCGGTAGGTTTCTGTTCGCTGCTTGGCAGCTCTATGCCCTGATCCACGGTGCCAGTTCGTTGTTGGTCATTTTCTTGTTTTTTGAATTGATGTGGGGTGTGGTTCAGGTGTTGCCTGTTCGGACGCCTTCGCGGGCAAGCCTCGCTCCTACAAGAGCGGCGCAAAACCCGTAGGAGCGAGCGGTGCGGCGGTCCGACTTGCCCGCGAAGAGGTCAGTGCAGGCGACCGCTAATGCCCGGCCTGCCACGGTTGCCCCAATGACATCGGCGCATACAACCGCGTTCGCAGCGCATCCCGGGACAGCAGCACCAACCCCACAATGGTCGCGACGTACGGCAGCATCGCCAACAGACTCGACGGAATCGCCAGCCCCAACCCCTGCGCCACCAAATGCAGGATGCTGGCGAGTCCGAACAGATACGCCCCCAGCCGCCACACCCGCCAACTGGCAAACACCACCAGTGCCAAGGCAATCCAGCCACGCCTGGCGCTCAGGTTCTCCGCCCACATCGGCGTGTAGGCCAGCGACAAATAAGCCCCGGCCAATCCCGCCATCGCCCCGCCAAACAGCACCGCCAACGTGCGCACGCCCAAGCCCGGCAAGCCCATGGCACTGGCGGCATCCGGGTTTTCCCCGACTGCCTGAATGATCAGCCCGACGCGGCTTTTCACAATCACCCAAACCACCAACGCCACCAGCGCAAACAGAGACGACAACAGCATCCCGGCAAGCATCGCCAGCAACACGCCGAGCCACAGGTCGCCGCTGTTCAGCGCGACGATAAAACCAATCACTGCACCAAACAGCATCATGCCTTCCTGGCCGAGGTTCAGAACGCCGCTCTTCTCACAGATCAACTCACCCAACGCCACCAACAGCAGCGGCGTGCCGCAACGGACCATGGCGTAGAAAATATTGCTCAGCAGATCGATATCCATCACAGCGCTCCTGCATGTACGGTGGTGGCTTGCGCGCGGCGGGTCCAGCGCAGGTTCAAACGCGGTCGGTAGAGAATCAGCACGTCACTGGCCAGCAGGAAGAACAGCATCATTCCCTGGAATAATTGCGTGATGGCTTGCGGCAGATTCAGGCTCATCTGCGCGCTCTCGCCGCCGATGTACAGCAACGCCATCAGCAGGCTGGAAAACAGAATGCCAATGGGATTCAACCGCCCGAGAAACGCCACGGTGATCGCGGCATAGCCGTAACCCGGCGACATCTGTGGCACCAATTGGCCGATCGGCCCGGTGTCTTCACACACACACACACACCGGCCAGCCCCGCCAACCCTCCCCTGATCAACAGCGCCAGCCAGATCAGCCGCTTCTCGCGAAACCCGACGAACCCCGCCGCGCGCTTGTCCAGCCCGAGCACTTTGATCTGGAACCCGATAAAGCTTTTCTGCAGCAACACCCACACCGCCACTAACGCGAGCAAGGCGAAACACACGCCCGCGTGAACCCGACCGTCCTCCACCAACAACGGCAAACGGCTGGCATCGCCGAACATGGCCGACTCGGGGAAATTGAATCCTGCGGGATCCTTCAACGGCCCATGCACGCAGAACAGCAGCAGGTTCAGGGCGATGTAATTGAGCATGATGCTGATGAGGGTTTCATTGGCATTGAAGCGCGTGCGCAGCCACGCCGTCAGCCCGGTCCACGCGGCGCCGGCCAGGGTGCCGATGAGCAGGATCAGCACCAGCGCCCAGCGACTTTGCAGGCCGATGATGTTCACGGCCAGTGCACTGCCGGCCAGCGCGCCGAGCAGCAACTGACCTTCGGCGCCGATGTTCCAGATTCGCGCCTGATAAGCCACCGCCAGCCCCAACGCGCAGAGCAGAATCGGCAGCGCTTTGACCAGCAGTTCGGAGACGCCACACAGGTCGCTGATCGGTGCGATGAGCAACGTGTGCAAGGTCAGCAACGGGTCATGACCCAATGCGATAAACAGCAGCGAACCACAGCCCAACGTCAGGACAGCCGCCAACAACGGCGAGCACCACAACATCAGGCGCGATTGCTGGCCACGGGGTTCCAGAGAAAGCAGCATGTGAAACTCCGTTAAACCGTTGTGGGTGCAGGTGATTGAGAGGCGTCGAACTGGCCGGCCATCCAGCCGCGCTGCACAAGGCACCGAGCCGGTCGCTGATCTGGAACAGTTCGTCGAGGTCTTCGGAGATCACCAGGATTGCCGCGCCGGCGTCGCGCAAGGCAATCAGCGACCGGTGAATGGTCGCGGCAGCGCCGACGTCCACGGCCCAGGTCGGGTGCGCGGCCACCAGCAGTTTGGGTTGCTGAAGGATTTCGCGGCCGAGGATGAATTTCTGCAAGTTGCCGCCGGACAGGCTGCGGGCGGCTGTCTGGGTGTCGGGCGTCTTCACCCCGAAACGACGGATGATTTCTTCGGCCAGCGCTTCGACCTTGTTGCGCTGGATCAGTCCGTGGCTGACCAGCCCTTGTTGAAAGGCGGTGAGCAGGGCGTTGTCCGCCAGGCTGAGTTCCGGCACTGCACCGTGGCCCAGACGCTCGGCGGGTACAAATGCCAGACCGAGTTTGCGCCGTGCATCCGGTCGTAAATGTGCAACGGGTTGTCCGCCGAAACTGATCCTTTTGTCGTCATTGCCGTGGAGGCGTTCTTCACCGCTGAGCAGCAAGCAACTCATCCTGACCATTGCCGGCCACCCCGGCGATGCCGACGATTTCGCCGCCGCGTACTTCGAGGTCGATGTCCTTCAGCGAGCAACCGAATGGGTCCGGGTTGTGCCAGGACAATCCGCTCACACTCAAGAAGGCATCACCGCCGATCACCTTCGGATAATCGGCAATCAACCCGGCCGCTTCACCGACCATCAACCGCGCCAGTTGGCAGCCCTCGGCGGCCAGTCGGCGCAGGGTGACGAACAATTGGTCGGCTTCCTGCGGGGTCAGCACTGAGGTCGGCTCATCGAGAATCAGCAGTCGGATGTCTTGCATCAGGCAACGAATGATTTCCACCCTTTGCCGTTCGCCGTTCGCCGTTCGCCGATCGACAGGCTGTGGGCAAGTCGCTCCGGTTCCAGCGCCATGCCGTAGCGTTGGGAGACTTCACGAATCTTTGGCTCAAGCTGTATCGGTGTGCCGGCCGCCGCGCCCATGGCCAGTGCAATGTTCTGCGCCACGCTCAGTGTTTCGAACAGCGAGAAATGCTGGAACGCCATGCCGATTCCCAGCCCGCGAGCCTGAGCAGGGTTGCGCATAGTCACGCGCTGGCCTTGCCAGATCATCTCGCCGGAATCTGCATGGGTGACGCCGTAGATGATCTTCATCAGCGTACTTTTGACCGCGCCGTTTTCGCCGAGCAGGGCGTGTATTTCGCCCGGTGCAATGTTCAGGTCGATGGCATCGTTGGCCAGGCAACCGGGGTAGCGCTTGCTGATTCTGCGCAGTTGCAAGCGAGGTGTTTGATCGGGGATCGGCGCCAGATCGGGCATGACAGGCTCGTGTCGATTGAAGTGATGCCTGTGGATAAAGCAATTTCCTGGTCATTGAGTCAGGAAAGCTCAAAAGCGTTACAGGTGAAGGCTTTGAAGAAGTCGCCTCGCCTATGTCGATCCCGAACCAGGCACCACTTGAGGGCAAAGCCGTTGATCAGGCTCCGGTTTTGCTCAGGGTGTTTGGTCAAAAAACGAGCAGCTGACGGCAAGCCATACCGGACATGGGGCCGCGACAGTCATGAACGGGTTATCCACAGGTTGCTCCACAGTATTTGTGCGCAAGCCCAAAGCTCGGGCATAAGCACTGTGTGGCTTTCTTCTAAAGGTGATAAACCAAGCTAACTGATTGTTTTTGGGTGGATTTAGCTTTTTTATTGGCGAATTGAACGAAAAGTAAGCAAAGCCCGCAAAGCCGCATGACAGAAGGGTTACAGCCGGATGTGCTCAGGTTATCCACAGCCGGGTACACAGTAGATGTGGGCAATTGCAGAGGTTCGACGAAAGCGCTGCGAACGTTATTGGTGCGATTAGTGCTGCAACAAAATGCGCCCGCGACTCAGATCCGCCAGCTGCGTTTGCAGGGTATCGATCTGGCTTTCGCCGATCGCCAATTGCAGTTCTACGCCGTTGGCCGTGAACGTTTCTTCCACAACCAATCCACCCAGTTCCGCCACCCGAAGCTTCACCAGCGGCAACTCACCAAATGCACAGGCACAACACACCGGGACCCGACTGATCAACTCAACCTTCGTCGCAGCTTGCAGGCACTTGTTGGCGCCGCCGCCATACGCCCGAGCGAGGCCTCCGGTGCCGAGTTGAATGCCGCCATACCAACGAATCACCAGCACCGCGACCTGATCGCAATCCTGCGCTTCGATTGCCGCCAGAATCGGCCGGCCAGCGGTGCCGCCAGGCTCGCCATCGTCAGTGCTGCGGTAGTGGTCGCCAAGCTTCCAGGCCCAGCAATTGTGCGAGGCATTCAAATCGCTGTGCTGTTCGATGAACGCCTGGGCTTCAGCGGGGCTGGCAATCGGCGCGGCGAAGGTGATGAAGCGGCTTTTGCGAATCTCTTCGCGGTATTCGCAAAAACCGCTGAGGGTAAAAGGCATAAGTGTCTTAGATCGTTGGCGTCAGGCCGCAGCCCTTGAGAATGATGCGGATCAGGTTGTTGCCGGCGTCTTCCATGTCTTGCTTGGTCAGCTTGGTGCGCCCGCTGACACGGCATATCTGTGTGGCGAAATCGGCGTAGTGCTGAGTGCTGCCCCACAAAAGGAAAATCAGGTTCACCGGGTCTACGGGGTCCATTTTGCCGGCATCGATCCACGCCTGGAACACGGCGGCCCGGCCCTGGAACCAGGCGCGATAATCCTGATTGAAATACTCGGTCAGGCACTCTCCACCGCTGATGACTTCCATGGCGAAGATCCGCGAGGCTTGCGGCTGACGACGGGAGAACTCCATCTTGGCGCGGATATAACGCGTCAGCGCTTCGCCGGGATCATCTTCAGCGGTCAGGGTGTTGAAGGTGCTGTCCCACAATTGGAGGATGTTGCTCAACACCGCCACGTACAAACCGAGTTTGTTGGTGAAGTAGTAATGCAGATTCGCCTTGGGCAACCCGGCATTCAGGGCGATGGTGTTCATGCTGGTGCCTTTGAACCCGTGACGGGCGAACTCGTCTTCGGCGGCTTTGATGATGGTCTCTTCGTTCTTCTGACGAATGCGGCTGGCAGCTTTGCCGCCGTGAGCGGGAACTTCAAAGGTCATAGGCACTTCCGAACAAGTGGGGTGGGTGCATCCTGTGCGTTGATAGCGCACCCACAGGCATCAGACAAGTCCTGAGGCAATAAAAGCCCAGGTTTTCTAGCGCGTCGCCGCCAGGCTCTCCAAAAAGCTTTCCAGCACCAAATGCGGGCGACGGCCCTTGCGAGTGACCGATGCGAGGCTCAGGTCATAGAACCGCACTTTTGGTTTCAGCGCACGCAATCGGCCTTGCTGCACCCAGAGACTGGCGTAGTGGTCCGGCAGGTAACCGATGTAGCGCCCGGTCAGGATCAGGAACGCCATGCCTTCACGGTCCGAGGCACTGGCGGTGCAATTTAGCGCTTGGTAATGGGCCTGGATTTCCGCTGGCAAACGGAAGGTCGGCGCGATGGCGTCCTGGCTATTGAGGCGTTCGTCATCCAGTTGCTTGTCGTCGACATAAAACAGTGGGTGGCCGACCGCGCAATACAGTAGCGAGCGTTCGCTATAGAGCGGCTGATATTCCAGCCCCGACAACGCACTGGCCTGTGGCACCACGCCGACATGCAATCGACCGTCGAGCACGCCTTGTTCGACTTCGTTGGGCGCGATCATGCGGATCTGAATCTGCACGTCCGGACCGCGCTCCTTCAATTGCGCCAAGGCGTGGGTGATGCGCATGTGGGGGAGGGTGACCAGATTGTCGGTCAGGCCGATGGTCAATTCGCCGCGCAAATGTTGGTGCAGACTGTTGACCTCGGTGCGGAAACTTTCCAGTGCACTCAAGAGCTGCAGCGCTGATTGGTAAACCTCGCGCCCTTCTTCTGTCAGGGAAAAACCGGCGCGACCGCGTTGGCATAAACGCAGACCGAGTCGCTGCTCCAGATCGCTCATCTGCTGGCTGATGGCCGAGCGGCCGATCCCCAGCACCGATTCCGCCGCAGAGAAACCACCGCATTCCACGACGCTGCGAAATATCCTTAACAGGCGGATATCAAAGTCACTGACTTGCGCCAGTGGATCGGGGCGACGGCTGCTCATAGTTTAGTGGTGGCCTGACTGAACGTTAGAAGAGTTGGATTTCACCGACTTTATCCCCGTGGCAATTTAGCTGCAAGAACGCTTTTCATCTCCACGCCGCTTATTGCCCTGCGAGGTTTTGCCCATGACCGTGCCTGAAAACGCCCCGAATTCCCTGGCCAGCCAGCTCAAGCTCGATGCTCACTGGATGCCCTACACCGCCAACCGTAATTTCCAGCGCGATCCGCGACTGATCGTGGCGGCTGAAGGCAGTTGGCTGATAGATGACAAGGGCCGCAAAGTGTATGACTCGTTGTCCGGTCTGTGGACCTGCGGTGCCGGGCATACCCGCAAGGAAATTCAGGAAGCGGTCGCCAAGCAGTTGGGCACTCTCGATTATTCGCCAGGCTTCCAGTACGGCCATCCGCTGTCGTTTCAACTGGCTGAGAAAATCACCGACCTGACCCCGGGCAATCTGAATCACGTGTTCTTCACTGACTCGGGTTCCGAGTGCGCTGACACAGCGGTGAAGATGGTTCGTGCTTACTGGCGTCTGAAAGGTCAGGCCACGAAGACTAAAATGATTGGCCGTGCCCGTGGTTATCACGGCGTGAACATCGCCGGCACCAGCCTCGGTGGCGTGAACGGCAACCGCAAAATGTTCGGTCAGGCGATGATGGACGTCGATCACCTGCCGCACACCTTGCTGGCGAGCAATGCCTATTCCCGTGGCATGCCGAAAGAGGGTGGTATCGCCCTGGCGGATGAACTGCTCAAATTGATTGAGCTGCATGACGCTTCGAACATCGCGGCAGTGTTTGTCGAGCCAATGGCCGGTTCCGCTGGCGTCCTGGTTCCGCCACAGGGTTACCTCAAGCGTCTGCGCGAGATCTGCGATCAGCACAACATACTGCTGGTGTTCGACGAAGTGATCACCGGTTTCGGCCGTACCGGTTCGATGTTCGGCGCCGACAGCTTCGGCGTGACCCCGGACCTGATGTGCATCGCCAAGCAAGTCACTAACGGCGCGATTCCGATGGGCGCAGTGATTGCCAGCTCCGAGATCTACCAGACCTTCATGAACCAGGCGACGCCGGAGTACGCGGTGGAATTCCCGCACGGCTACACCTATTCCGCGCACCCGGTGGCGTGTGCCGCTGGCCTGGCAGCACTCGACCTGCTGCAAAAGGAAAACCTGGTACAGAGCGTGGCCGAAGTCGCACCGCATTTCGAAAATGCGCTGCACGGTCTGAAGGGTTCGAAAAATATCATCGACATCCGCAACTACGGTTTGGCCGGTGCAATCCAGATCGCGCCTCGTGACGGCGACGCCATCGTGCGTCCGTTCGACGCCGGTATGGCGCTGTGGAAAGCCGGGTTCTACGTGCGCTTCGGCGGCGACACCCTGCAGTTCGGCCCAACCTTCAACAGCAAGCCGCAAGACCTTGATCGTCTGTTCGACGCGGTTGGCGAAGTGCTAAACAAGATCGACTGATTTTTCCCTTCTATATAGAGGCGCCCCTTTGAAGGGCGCCTGTGGACAACTTTTCAGGAGCCCCGCATGAGCCTTATCCCGCATTTGATCAATGGAGAACGGGTGACCGAAGACGGTCGCACCGCTGACGTGTTCAACCCGTCTACCGGCCAGGCGATCCACAAGCTGCCATTGGCCAGCCGCGAAACTATTCAAAAAGCCATCGACTCGGCCAAGGCTGCGTTCCCGGCCTGGCGTAACACTCCACCGGCCAAGCGTGCTCAGGTGATGTTCCGCTTCAAGCAACTGCTGGAACAGAATGAAGCGCGTATCGCTCAATTGATCAGCGAAGAACACGGCAAGACGCTGGAAGATGCGGCGGGTGAGTTGAAGCGCGGCATCGAGAACGTCGAGTTCGCTTGCGCAGCGCCGGAAATCCTCAAGGGCGAATACAGTCGTAACGTGGGCCCGAACATTGATGCCTGGTCGGACTTCCAGCCGTTGGGCGTGGTGGCCGGTATCACTCCGTTCAACTTCCCGGCCATGGTGCCGCTGTGGATGTATCCACTGGCGATCGTCTGCGGCAACTGCTTCATCCTCAAGCCGTCCGAGCGTGACCCAAGTTCGACACTGTTGATTGCTCAATTGTTGTTGGATGCCGGTCTACCAAAAGGCGTGCTTAGCGTAGTGCACGGCGATAAGGCTGCAGTGGATGCGCTGATCGAAGCGCCGGAAGTCAAAGCGTTGAGCTTTGTTGGTTCGACGCCGATTGCCGAATACATCTACGCCGAAGGCACCAAGCGCGGCAAGCGCGTTCAGGCACTGGGTGGCGCGAAGAACCATGCGGTACTGATGCCGGATGCGGATCTGGATAACGCGGTCAGCGCGCTGATGGGCGCGGCCTACGGTTCTTGCGGTGAGCGTTGCATGGCGATTTCGGTGGCCGTTTGCGTCGGTGACCAGGTGGCTGATGCGCTGGTGGCCAAACTGGTACCGCAAATCAAAGCGCTGAAAATCGGTGCCGGTACGACCTGTGGGCTGGACATGGGGCCGCTGGTTTCCGGCCAGGCTCGCGACAAAGTCAGTGGCTATATAGAAGACGGCGTTTCGGCGGGTGCTTCTTTAGTGGTCGATGGTCGTGGTCTGAGCGTGGCCGGTCATGAGGATGGCTTCTTCCTGGGCGGCTGCCTGTTCGACAACGTCACACCAGAGATGCGCATCTATAAAGAAGAGATCTTCGGTCCGGTGTTGTGCGTCGTTCGGGTCAACAGCCTGGAAGAAGCAATGCAGCTGATCAACGATCACGAATATGGCAACGGCACCTGCATCTTTACCCGTGATGGGGAAGCGGCGCGGTTGTTCTGCGACGAGATCGAAGTCGGCATGGTCGGCGTAAACGTACCGCTGCCGGTCCCGGTTGCTTATCACAGCTTTGGTGGCTGGAAGCGCTCGCTGTTCGGCGACCTTCATGCGTATGGTCCGGATGGCGTGCGTTTCTACACCCGTCGCAAGGCCATTACCCAGCGCTGGCCACAACGGGCGAGCCATGAAGCTTCGCAGTTCGCATTCCCTAGCTTGTAAGTAGAAGGGAAGAAGGCCGGCCTTTGCGTGTCAGGGGCTTTTTTGACCTATATGGCAGAATTGTGAAAATAGGTGTTGACGGCAGATTCTGGACGTCTATAATTCGCCCCACTTCCGGCGCAGT
>NZ_JASBRE010000047.1 GCF_029960815.1 Pseudomonas sp. AL03 | reverse complement strand
CTCGTCGGCGCTACGCGCCGACGATGCTTGAGCCTGTTTTTACACACTCTGGACCGTAAGCTGCTCCTCGCGGCACACGATGACGCTGCGGCGTTTATCGCCAGCAACGGCCAACTGCGAGGAGCACAACTGGAGTCCGCCCTGATTTATCTGCGCCGGACCCAGTCAAAACTTCATGCCAGCGACCTTGAACTGGCGCAGGCAATTCTCGTCCAATAGTTATCCTTGTTCTTACGGAGTCGCTCCATGCGTAACCCTCTGATTGCTGCCGCCCTTGGCCTGCTGTTATCGACCGGTGTGGCCCAGGCACACACCCTGGTCGCCACCAGTAACATCATCATCAACGCCACCCAACGCACGCTTGATTTCACTTCCGATACCACGACGTCCATCCGTGACTCGAAGATCGTTCGTGAAGCCCACGACGATGCAGCCAGTTTCGTCGCCAGCGATGGCGACATTCGTGGCGCGCACCTGGAGGCGGCCTTCAACACGCTGCGCACCCGCGTGCCGGAAGCGCGAGACGCCAGTGACCAGGTTCTCGCCGAAGCCATCCTCGCACTGTGAGGTCGCCAGGCGCCTGGCTGTTGGCCGGGGTCATGTTGCTGCTCGGCAATACGGCCCAGGCTGACTTGCAATTAAGGCTCAAGACCGACGGCCTGAGCCCCGCTCAACAGCAGGCCAGTCAGGCGTTGCTCGATGAAGCTATGCAGGCCCTGCCGCCACGGTTCATCGAGCAGCTCGACCGACGCATCGACGTCGGCTGGACCGATGACATGCCGAGCAACGCTTTCGGCCAGGCGTCGCTGGTGTCCGAGCTCGATCTGAACCGCAACTTGCTTGCCAGCCTCACTGACGGCAGCGCCGCGACCAAGAAGACCTATCGTCCCCATGGCACCGTGCGCCGCGAAATGCTGGCCACTGTGTTGCACGAACTCACCCACATCTATGACCGCTCGCGCCTGTGGCCGGACGCGGAGCGCACGCTGATTCAGCGTTGCACCCGGCGCAACAGCAGCTCGGGACTGGTGGGTATCCCGGATCAATGCCGCGGCCAATCAGCACGGCGTTTTACCCTCAGTGATGACCCGCGCCTGCTCGACCTCGCCGGCTGGCCGCAGTACGTTGGCCGCCGCGGCGAGCGCGAACAACATAACCGGCAAATTGCCCGTAGCCCGGACATTTACGAAACGAGCAGCCCCAAGGAATTTGTCGCGGTCAACATGGAGTATTTCCTCCTGGACCCGAGCTACGCCTGCCGTCGCCCTGCGCTGTACCGCTACTACAAAGACCATTTCGGCTGGGCGCCCGCCGCTAAAGACGCGTGTGGCAAAACCTTCTCCTTCCTCAATGCCGGCAACGATTTCGGCAAAACGCCACTGGGCAAGGTCGATCCGGAGCGGGTTTACGCCGTCGACTATCTGCTGGCTGAAGCCAACCAGAACTGGGTCAGCCGCTGGGGCCACAGCATGTTGCGGTTGGTGATCTGTGCACCCGGCCGGCCACGTGGGCCGGATTGCCGGCTCGATCTGGATCAGCATCTGGTGTTGTCCTACCGCGCCTTCGTCGGTGATGTACAGCTATCGAGTTGGGACGGACTGGTGGGCAAATACCCGTCGCGCCTGTTTGTCCTGCCGCTGGCCCAAGTGATCGACGAATACACCAAGACAGAACTGCGTAGCCTGGCTTCGGTGCCGCTGAACCTGTCGCGCAGCGAGATCGAAGACGTGGTGGAACACGCCGCCGAAATGCACTGGAGTTACGACGGCAACTACTTCTTCCTGTCCAATAACTGCGCGGTAGAGGGCCTGAAGTTACTGCGTAGCAGCACCAACAACACAAAACTGGTCGGGTTGGACAGCATCATGCCCAACGGTTTGCTGGAAGTGCTCAAGGGCCGCGGGCTGGCGGACACCAGCGTGCTGAATGATCCCCGCGAAGCGCTGCGTCTGGGCTATCGTTTCGACTCCTTCCGCGATCGTTATCAAGCGATGTTCGAAGTGCTGAAGAAGCACTTGCCGATCAAGCAGGAAAAGGTCGAAGACTGGCTCGCCTTAAAAGCTGAGGAGCGTCGGCAATGGATCGACCAAGCCGATTTGCGCACCAGCGCGGCATTACTGCTACTGGAGCAGGCCGCCTTCCGCCAACAATTGGTGTTGGCCCAGGACGAAGTTAAGCAGCGCTATCTGGGCGCTCGGGAATTGAAAAACGGCGGCATGGACAAAGCCAACGCGACCTTGCAGCAAATACTTGCCAACAGCGGATTCCTCAGCCGTCCGGCGGAGCTGCTTGGCACCGGGGGTTATGGATTGCCGCAGCCGAGTGAATGGCAGCGTCTCGAGTCGGAAAGCAGCCTGCGGCAGAAGCAGCTTCAGGCGCTGACAGGTGATCTGGACAAAGAGGTGAGAGCGCTGCTCGAACCGAGCCGTGCGGCCGAGATGGCCGCCAATGAAGCCAACCTGAAACAGGTCGGCGAGCATCTGAGGAAGTTGCACAAGGCGTCGGGCGGGTTGGAGTTGCCGTAAACAACAGGCTTCGCGGCTGATCCGCGAAGCCTTCAGCGCCTACAGGCTATTCAACAGCAAAAAGGGCTTCAGAACGTAGTCCTGAAGCCCTCGGTCTTGCTGTTTTAGTCTGTGCCGCGAGGCTCTAATTCCTCTGTATCAGGAAATTTACCTTCAGCTGACGCGGGCCTTACGCACGCCATCGGCCAGCGCCGCGCAAAGACTCAACACGCCATCGATAGCCTGATCCGGAGTCGACGCATTGGCGATGTGATCGATCAACGCCGAACCCACCACCACACCGTCCGCTAGGCGAGCGATGGATGCCGCTTGCTCCGGTGTGCGAATGCCGAAACCGATGCTGATCGGCAGATCGGTGTGGCGACGCAGACGGGCAACCGCTTCTTCAACGTGTTCCAGCGTGGCTGCGCCGGCACCGGTCACACCTGCCACGGACACGTAGTAGACGAAGCCGGAACTGCCATTCAAAACGGTCGGCAGGCGCACATCATCGGTCGTCGGGGTGGTCAGGCGGATGAAATCCAGGCCTGCTGCCTGAGCCGGATCGCACAGTTCGCCGTTATGCTCGGGCGGCAGGTCGACCACGATCAGGCCGTCAACACCCGCCTCTTTGGCATCCGCAATGAAACGCGGCACGCCGTACATGTGAATCGGGTTGAAGTAACCCATCAGCACCAGCGGCGTCTCGGTATTGCCTTCACGGAACTCGCGAACCATTTGCAGGGTTTTCGCCAGGTTCTGCTTGGCACCGAGAGCACGGATGTTGGCCAACTGGATTGCCGGGCCGTCGGCCATTGGATCGGTGAAGGGCATGCCCAACTCGATCACGTCGGCACCCGCGCCGGGCAAGCCTTTGAGGATCGCCAGAGAAGTGTCATAGCTCGGGTCGCCAGCGGTAACGAAGGTCACCAGGGCGGCACGATTCTGTTCCTTGAGTTCGGAAAATCGAGTTTGCAGGCGGCTCATCAGTGTTTCTCCTGCTTGGATTGCTCTTGCTGAGAGTGTTCCATGTGGTGCATCACGGTCTGCATGTCTTTGTCCCCGCGACCGGACAGGTTGACCACCATCAGGTGATCTTTTGGCAGGGTCGGTGCGCGTTTGAACACTTCGGCCAGGGCATGGGCGCTTTCCAGCGCAGGAATAATCCCTTCCAGGCGGCAGCATTTGTGGAACGCGTCGAGGGCTTCGTCGTCGGTTACCGAGGTGTACTGAACGCGGCCGATGTCATGCAACCAGGCGTGTTCCGGGCCGATGCCTGGATAGTCGAGGCCGGCAGAGATCGAGTGAGCATCGATGATCTGGCCATCGTCGTCCTGCAGCAAGAAGGTCCGGTTACCGTGCAGCACGCCCGGTACGCCACCGTTCAGGCTGGCTGCGTGCTTGCCGGTTTCGATGCCGTACCCGGCGGCTTCAACGCCAATGATCTCGACGCTTTTGTCGTCGAGGAACGGGTGGAACAGGCCCATGGCGTTGGAACCACCACCGATGCACGCCACCAGGCTGTCCGGCAGACGACCTTCCTGGGCTTGCAGTTGGGTACGGGTTTCTTTACCAATAACGGCCTGGAAGTCGCGAACCATGGCTGGATAAGGGTGCGGACCGGCCACAGTGCCGATCAGGTAGAAGGTGCTGTCGACGTTGGTCACCCAGTCACGCAGGGCTTCGTTCATCGCATCTTTCAGGGTACCGGTACCGGCCACGACCGGGATCACTTCGGCGCCCAGCAGCTTCATGCGGAATACGTTGGCTTGCTGACGTTCGATGTCAGTGGTGCCCATGTAGATCACGCAATCAAGGCCAAAACGTGCAGCTACAGTGGCAGTCGCCACGCCGTGCATACCAGCGCCGGTCTCGGCGATGATGCGTTTCTTGCCCATGCGCCGCGCCAGCAGGATCTGGCCGATGCAGTTGTTGATCTTGTGCGCACCGGTGTGATTCAGCTCTTCGCGCTTGAGGTAAATCTTCGCGCCGCCGCAGAACTCTGTCAGACGTTCGGCAAAGTACAACGGGCTTGGCCGACCCACATAGTCGCGCTGGAAGTAGGCCAATTCCTCTTTGAATGCAGGATCTTCCTTGGCCAATTCGTATTCCCGGGCCAGGTCGAGGATCAACGGCATCAGGGTTTCGGCGACGTAACGGCCGCCGAACGCGCCAAACAGGCCGTTGGCGTCGGGGCCGTTGCGCAGATTAGTCTGGGTCATGGGTCGCTCCGGTTGAATGCGTGGGATGATGCTTTTGAAGAGAGAGTGGGCTTAACTCTACCCCTGACGCCGCAGGCTGAAAACCGATAAGATCGCCGCAACCTGTCAGGAAAACTCACAAATCCAATGAGCCATGATCTTCCTCCGCTGAACGCCCTTCGGGCCTTCGAAGCGACTGCCCGCCTGAACAGCGTCAGCAAGGCCGCCGAACAGCTGCACGTCACCCATGGCGCGGTCAGCCGACAGCTCAAGGTATTGGAAGAACACCTCGGCGTGAGTCTGTTCATCAAGGATGGACGTGGCCTGAAACTCACAGATGCCGGCGTTCGTTTGCGCGATGCCAGCGGTGAGGCGTTCGAGCGCTTGCGGACTGTGTGTGCAGAGCTGACCCAAAGTACCGCCGATGCGCCGTTCGTACTGGGTTGTTCGGGCAGCTTGCTGGCACGCTGGTTTATTCCCAGGCTGGGACGCTTGAATACCGACCTTCCGGACCTGCGCCTGCACCTGTCGGCTGGTGAGGGTGATCTCGATCCACGGCGTCCGGGACTGGATGCCTTGCTGGTGTTTGCCGAGCCACCTTGGCCAGCGGACATGCAGGTGTATGAGTTGGCGAGCGAACGCATCGGCCCGGTCATGAGCCCGAGATTCGCGGGCTACGAACGCCTGCAAGACGCACCGCCCACAGCGCTGCTGAACGAGCCATTACTGCACACCACCTCACGCCCACAGGCCTGGCCTAGTTGGGCACAGCAAATAGGCCTCGACGCCAAGGCGTTGAAGTACGGTCAGGGTTTCGAGCATTTGTATTATTTGCTGGAGGCCGCAGTGGCCGGGCTGGGTGTGGCGATTGCCCCTGAACCGCTGGTGGCCGAGGACTTGAAGGCCGGTCGCCTGGTTGCGCCTTGGGGCTTCAGTGAAACCCCGGCGCAACTGGCGTTGTGGCTACCCCAGCGCGCCGCGGACGGGCGTGCTCGGCAACTGGCGCAGTGGCTCAAAAACGAACTGCGCCAGACGGATTAATCACCGCGTTTGCACAATAGGTAAGCCGCGAGCAGACCCAATGCACCGACGGCGACACCCGCTGTAGTCCAAGGGTGTTCCTGGGCGTAGTCCCGCGTGGCAATCCCGGTTTCACGGGTTTTAACTTTGACTTCTTCATACGCATCGCTGAGCAGGTGGCGCGAATGCTTTAGCGCGTTTTCGGCGTTACTTTTCAACGCTTTAAGGGTTTTACGCGACTCGTCCGAGGCGTCGTCCTTCAGGCTTTCCAAAGATTTCAGCAGACTCTCGATCTCGGCTTCCATGCTTTGCAATGAGGCTTTACGTAAAGAGGTGTTGGCCATGGTGGCTCTCCTGCATTGATTGAGTTGCGTGTGTTGGTTGGGACTTCAGGGGTTTGAGAAAGTGCAGTAAATCTGAACTTCAACTTCGGATTCGCCGACAGAAGTAATACGAAAAATCACTGCTAGGCTGTATTTCACACCCAGAGGAGAACGCCATGACTGACCATCACACCTACAAGAAAGTCGAATTGGTTGGCTCGTCCACCAGCAGCATTGAAGACGCCATCAACAACGCGCTGGCCGAAGCCAATAAAAGCATCAAGCACCTGGAATGGTTTGAAGTGACCGAAACCCGCGGGCACATCAAGGACGGCAAGGCTGCACACTTCCAGGTGACGCTCAAAGTCGGGTTCCGGATTGCCACTAGCTGAGTTTGAGCTAATCTTCGGAAATTGCGCGCTGGCCGAGCGCCATAGGGAATGGCAAAGCGCTACATATGTACATCCGGCTGATCGCTGGGTGCCCCTATTGATCCGACCAGGGAATGCGATCGATGAAGTATTTTATTTTGGCGGTAGGTTTGTTGAGTCTTACAGGAACAGCCCTGGCTCAGGGCAAGCCATGCGAAGAGCTGAAAGCCGATATCGCCGCGAAGCTGGATGCCAAAGGTATTTCCAATTATTCACTGGAAATCGTTGATAAAGGCACTGCTGCTGACGGGAAAGTCGTCGGCACCTGTGAAAAAGGCACCAAGCAAATCGTCTACAAGCAGGGCTGACCGCCCTCGAAAATGGGAAAGCCGACGCAATGACGTCGGCTTTTTTGTGCTCGCTATTTGAGTGTCAGCCCTTCATGACCTGCGCCAGCAGCTCATAGGAGTGCACACGATCGGCATGTTCGTACAGGTCGCAGGTGAAAATCAGCTCATCCGCCTGGGTCTGTTCGATCAGCACTTCCAGTTTGGCGCGGATTTTCTGCGGGCTGCCAACCATCGCCAGGCCAAGGAAATCGCCGACCGCCTCTTTCTCATGAGGCAGCCACAGGCCGTCCATGGTTTTTACCGGCGGACGTTGCACCAGGCTCTGGCCACGCATCAACGCCAGGATGCGCTGGTAGACCGAGGTCGCCAGATAATCTGCCTGCTCGTCGGTGTCAGCAGCCACCAACGGTACACCGAGCATCACGTAGGGTTTATCCAATACTGCTGAAGGCTTGAAGTGATTGCGGTAGACGCGAATGGCCTCATGCATTAAGCGCGGTGCGAAATGTGAGGCAAAGGCGTAAGGCAAACCGCGCTCGCCAGCCAGTTGTGCACTGAACAGGCTGGAGCCCAGCAGCCAGATCGGGACATGGGTGCCGGTGCCCGGCATTGCGATGATCCGCTGGTCCGGGGTGCGCGGACCGAGGTAGCGCATCAGTTCCGCCACGTCTTCCGGGAATTCGTCGGCGCTGCCGGAGCGTTCACGACGCAAGGCGCGGGCGGTCATCTGATCGGAACCGGGGGCACGACCCAGGCCCAGGTCGATCCGGCCCGGGTACAGACTTTCGAGCGTACCGAACTGCTCGGCGATCACCAGTGGCGCGTGGTTGGGCAACATCACGCCACCGGAACCGACACGAATAGTCGAAGTGCCGCCGGCCAGGTAGCCAAGCAATACCGAGGTCGCCGAACTGGCAATGCCGTCCATGTTGTGGTGTTCGGCAACCCAGAAACGGTTGTAGCCGAGCTTCTCGACGTGCTGCGCCAGGTCCAGGGAATTGCGCAGCGACTGGGCCGCGCTGCCGTTTTCCCGCACAGGCACCAGATCAAGGGTCGAGAACTTGATATCGGACAGTTGTTTCATAAGCCTGCTTCTCCAATTGAGGGCGCAGGTTTTTTCGTTACAAACGAAAACCTGCCGAATCTATAAGCGTGCTTCATGCAATGAGGGCATATACCCGAGTTTCAATAGCAGGGCCAAAATTCCTACGAAATAAGAGGATCGATCAGATCAAGTGAACTTTGCACCACCGTCTATCCTCAGAACCCTAGCAACCGAAAACCACGAAGGCGTGACGCTTCGCGCCGGATCTTGAGGAGGCAGACATGGCTATTACGAAGAAAGCATCGGCTCATTGGGAAGGTGACCTGAAAACCGGCATCGGCTCGATTTCCACGGAAACCGGTGTACTCAGAGAAGCACCCTACGGCTTCAAGGCACGTTTCGAAGGCGGCAAGGGCACCAATCCGGAAGAGCTGATCGGCGCGGCGCACGCGGGCTGCTTCTCCATGGCGTTTTCGATGATTCTCGGCGATGCCGGCCTCAAGGCTGACAGCATCGACACCAATGCCGAAGTCACTCTGGACCAGGTGGACGGCGGCTTTGCGATCACGGCGGTGAAATTGGTCCTCAAGGCGAAAATCCCTGGGGCGACTCAGGCGCAGTTCGAGGAGCTGAGCAATAAAGCCAAAGAGGGCTGCCCGGTTTCCAAAGTGCTGAATGCGAAAATCAGTCTGGATGCAACGCTGGTCAGCTGATAGCGGGTTGTCGCGCGCCCCGATAAAAGATCGCAGCCTCGGCGGGCTGCGTTCTTTTTTTGCCCTGAAACAAAACCTGGCTGGCGAGATTGTGGTCGAATAAATGACAGCAGCTAAAGCGCATTACCGTGCGCGCTGCCTCAAAGGAGCTTCAACCATGAAACGTTTTGCCTTGGCGATTATCTGTTGCGCGCTGGCCACATCGGCCCTGGCGGCACCGAAATCCTGTGAAGAACTCAAGTCCGAGATCGAAGCCAAGATCCAGGCCAATAACGTCTCGTCCTACACCCTGGAGATCGTCACCAATGATGAAGTGCACGATCAGAACATGGTCGTTGGTTCGTGCGAAAGCGGCACCAAGAAAATCATCTACCAGAAGAATGACCGCTGATTCACCTCACATGAGGCAATAGGACTCTCGGTCTTCAGCGACCACTTCACGCTTGGCGTTGTACAACCGGGCGCCGGGAGTGAACGCTATCGAACGGCCTTCCAGCACATAACGCTGGCCGGCTTCGAAATGATCGTAGTTGATGGTCAGGTAGCACAAGCGTTCCGTGGGAGCGCTCATCATGCCCATGCCCCCACCACCGGGCACTTCAAAGTCGAATCTGACGATCAGCTCATGGCTGCCAGGCGTGACCTGGAAAAAACGCCCGTCGCGCATTCGCTGATTGTCCAGTCGCTCCGCCATCAGCAACTTATCATTGGGGAATGGCGTCGAGAACTCGATCCAGGCCATCTGCGGATTCACCGCTGGTAACGGGCTCTGACAGCCAGCAACAATGCTTGCAGCAAGCAATAGCATTAACCTGCGCATGATGAATGTCCCGAGGATTGGTCATTCAGCATAGCGCCGATCAAGTGCGTTGGCAGCCTGCCGGTACACCCTGGCCGATCACTTTTCGCTGCTGATCATAGAGCTTTGCCCACGGCCGAAAACCGATATTCCCCGCCTGCAGTTGATACCGCTCGCCAGCGTTGAAGTCCTTGAATTTCACGTTCAACTGGCAGTCACGCCATAGCGGCTCGGCGTCGGGTCCGATGTTGGTTGGCGCGACCGGGAATTGATAACGAACCGTCAGCTCATGGCTACCCGGCTGAACCTCGAAATAGCGCTTGTCGGTGGAAGCCTTGTCATCGACTTCCAGCGCTTGCAGCGCGGTGTCTTCCTGCTTCGAATCCAGGTCGATCCACGCTTGAGTCGGATCATGGGAGGGTAATCCGAATCCAGCACAACCTGCCAGCATCAGCAGGCTTCCTGTCAGCATCAACGTGCGCATAGCGGAGCTCCAGTCAGGCGGGATAGTCTTGCGGGCAGACTCTCCAGGGATGATTCATTTTGATCAGGCCGCTTCCAAGCCTTGGGTTACTTGATCGCGTTTTACGCATTTTGTTTCCGGGTGTGTTGTTTTTGTTGCTCAACGGTTGCGCCAGCGTCAGCTATTACGGCCAATTGGCCAGTGGTCAGCTGCAATTGCTGCGGGCACGGGAGCCGGTTTCCAGAGTGATTGCCGATCCCGGTCGCGATCAGCTATTGCGTGCGCACCTGACTCAATCGCAAAAAGCCCGCACGTTCGCCAGCCAACAGCTGCATCTGCCGGATAACCAGAGTTACCGTTTGTACGCCGACATTGGCCGGCCGTTCGTCGTCTGGAATGTCTTCGCCACGCCGGAGTTTTCTCTGACGCCGCACAACCATTGCTTCCCGATCGCCGGTTGCGTCGCCTATCGCGGCTATTACAGTCAGAGCGCGGCTCGCGGTGAGGCAGCATTGCAACGACTGCAAGGTATGGACGTGTCGATCGGTGGCGTCGAGGCTTATTCGACGCTCGGCTGGTTCAACGATCCGATCATCAGTTCGATGATGGGCTGGGGCGACGAACGATTGGCCACGCTGATCTTCCATGAACTGGCGCATCAACGCTTTTATGTGAAAGACGACACCGAATTCAATGAGTCTTTTGCCACCTTCGTCGAACAGGAAGGCACCCGCCAATGGCGTGCATTCCGCGACCTGGCGCCAGACAGCGGCGCGCAGGTGCAGCAACGGGACCAGTTCATTCAATTGGTTCTGGATACCCGCACGCGACTTGAACGGCTGTACACCCTGCCCTTGGCCGCCGACCCGATGCGCCAGCGCAAAGCCGCCGAGTTCGAGCGATTGCGGGGTGAATACCGGCAGTTACGCGATAGCCAGTGGGCCGGGGACAAACGCTATGACGCGTGGATCAATGCGCCGATGAACAATGCCCGGCTGTTGCCATTTGGGCTGTACGACCAATGGGTGCCAGCGTTTGCGGCGTTGTTCAGTCAGGGGGGTGGGGATTGGGTGAAGTTTTATGCGGCAGTCGAGAAGCTCGGCGCGTTGCCGGTTGGTGAGCGCAAGGCGGCGCTGAAGTCATTGGCTGGATCGTAGACTTGCGGTGACAGGACGGGCCTCTTCGCGGGCAAGCCTCGCTCCTACGAAGGTTCATTACATCGTCGGATCACCCGTAGGAGCGAGGCTTGCCCGCGAAGGCGTTTCCAATGTCACAACCAAATCGATCCCACAATGGGTAATCCCCTACCCGCTCAACCAAACCTGCTCGCAACGGATTGGCGACGATGTATCGAGCAACTGCCTCTAGATCTTCCTCTTTGCGCAGGGCGCGGTCGTGATAACCGTGCTGCCAAACCGGACCTTGACGTCCAATCGAGCAATTGAGCGTCACCGCAATGCGTGATTTGGTCCGCGCCATCAACTTGGGCAGTTGAGTGTTCTGCAACTCGATCAGCCAATGAAAATGATCGGGCATAACGACCCAGGCTAACGACGTTGCAAACCCTTCTCGCTCAGCGGTTCTAAGGGCGTCTACTACCAATCGTCCACTCTTGAAGTCGCGGAATAACGGTTGCCGATTCAATACCACGGCAGTCAATAGGTAAATCTGCCCTGTCTCCGAATATCGCCCAGTACGTAATCGATGAGCATGTTTTAACTCCGACATTGATGATCCTCCTTGATCGTGGCCTCAGTCTTTGAGGCTAGGTCGATTAGATGGGATTGGAGTGATGACTTTTGCTCAGGATGTGTCTGGGCGGACGCCTTCGCGGGCAAGTCGGATTTGATCAGCGCTGCAAAAACGCCTGATGCATCTCTTCCAACGTCTCGAAGTGATAGGCCGGTGCTTCAGCGTTCAACTCTTCCCGACTGCCAAAACCGTAACCCACCGCCGCCGCATCCAGCCCGTTGCTGCGCGCACCGATCAAATCGTGCTTACGGTCGCCGATCATCAGGGTGTTGGTCGGGTCCAGGCCTTCTTCAGCCATCAGGTGAGCAATCAATTCGACTTTGTTGGTCCGGGTACCGTCCAGTTCGCTGCCGTAAATCATCTTGAAATGCTTGGAGAAGTCAAAGTGCCGGGCAATTTCCCGGGCAAAAATCCATGGCTTGGACGTGGCGATATACAGCTGTCGCCCTTGCCCGCTGAGTGTTTCCAGCAGCGGCGTGACGCCATCAAATACACGATTCTCGTACAGGCCGGTGACTTTGAAGCGTTCGCGATAGAAGTTCACCGCCTCCCAGGCCTTGGGTTCGTCGAAGTCGTAGAACTGCATGAACGCCTGCAACAACGGCGGGCCGATGAAGTGTTCGAGCTTGGTCAGGTCAGGTTCATCGATGCCCAGTTTGCTCAAGGCGAACTGGATCGAACGGGTGATGCCCTCGCGCGGGTCGGTCAGGGTGCCATCGAGGTCAAACAATACGGTTGGGTAATGCATGTTGAATCCTGAATAAGGGCGCAGGCTCAGAGCGGGTCGTAGCCTTCGGCCAGATGCAAATTCTTGAGCTTCACGTAATTCGCCGCGCTGTAGGTGAAAAAGGCTTTTTCCTTGTCAGTCAGCGGCCGGATCTGCTTCACCGGGCTGCCCACATAAAGGAAGCCGCTTTCCAGGCGTTTGCCCGGCGGCACCAGGCTGCCAGCGCCAATGATGACATCGTCGTCGACCACCGCACCGTCCATGACGATGCTGCCCATGCCGATCAGAATCCGATTGCCCACGGTGCAGCCGTGGAGCATGACCTTATGAGCAATGGTCACATCGTCGCCAATCAGCAAGGGAAAGCCATCGGGATTGAACGGCCCGGCATGGGTGATGTGCAGCACACAACCGTCCTGCACGCTGGTGCGCGCGCCAACACGGATGCGATGCATGTCGCCACGAATCACCGTCAGCGGCCAGACCGAGCTGTCTTCGCCGATTTCGACGTCGCCGATCACCACCGCCGAACCGTCGACAAAGGCGCCTTTGCCGAGCAGCGGCGTATGGTTCTGATACTTGCGAAGGGTCACGATAGGCTCTCTCTCTTTTGCTGATAGCTGCGGTGAGCGTCGATTGTAATTAAGATGGCGCAATGTTTCTTCCAGCCAAGGTGCCAACCGTGAGCGTGAACAACCCTCTTTTGCAGTCCTACGACCTGCCGCCGTTCTCGGCGATCCGTGCCGAACACGTGCAACCGGCCATCGAACAGATCCTGGCTGACAACCGCGCCGCCATTATCGAGATCCTCAAAACCCAGGGCAAACAACCGACCTGGGCCGGCCTGGTGCTGGCGATGGACGAGCTGAATGATCGACTGGGCGCGGCCTGGAGCCCGGTCAGCCACCTGAATGCCGTGTGCAACAACGCCGAACTGCGCGAAGCCTACGAATCCTGCCTGCCAGCCTTGAGCGCCTACTCCACAGAACTGGGGCAGAACCGCGAACTGTTTGAAGCGTTCGAAGCACTGGCCAACAGTCCCGAAGCTGCCGGTTTCGACGTGGCGCAGAAAACTATCCTCGAACACTCACTGCGCGACTTCCGTCTGTCGGGTATCGACCTACCTGCGCCAGAGCAAAAGCGTTACGCCGAAGTGCAGAGCAAACTCTCGGAGCTGGGCAGCCGCTTCTCCAACCAATTGCTCGACGCGACTCAAGCCTGGACCAAGCACGTTACCGACGAAGCTGCCCTCGCCGGCCTGACCGATTCGGCCAAGGCGCAAATGGCCGCCGCGGCCCAGGCCAAAGGTCTGGAAGGCTTCCTGATCACCCTGGAATTCCCGAGCTACTACGCGGTGATGACCTACGCCCACGCCCGTGACCTGCGCGAAGAAGTCTACGCCGCCTACTGCACCCGTGCGTCGGACCAAGGCCCGAATGCCGGTCAGAACGATAACAGCCCGGTCATGGAAGAAATCCTCGACCTGCGTCAGGAACTGGCCAGGCTGCTCGGTTTCACCAGCTTCTCGGAGCTGAGCCTGGCGACCAAAATGGCCGAATCGAGCGATCAGGTACTCAGTTTCCTGCGCGATCTGGCCAAGCGCAGCAAGCCGTTCGCCGCCCAGGACCTGGAACAGCTCAAAGCCTACGCCGCCGAACAAGGCTGCCCGGACCTGCAAAGTTGGGACAGCGGTTTCTACGGCGAAAAACTTCGCGAGCAGCGCTACAGCGTCGCCCAGGAAGCCCTTCGCGCTTACTTCCCGATCGACAAAGTGCTGGGCGGTCTGTTCGCTATCGTCCAGCGTCTGTACGGCATCGAAATCGCCGAGCAGAAAGGCTTCGACACTTGGCACCCGGATGTTCGCCTGTTCGAAATCAAGGAAAACGGCCGGCATGTCGGTCGCTTCTTCTTCGACCTCTACGCCCGCGCCAACAAGCGCGGCGGTGCCTGGATGGACGGCGCCCGCGACCATCGCCGCACGGCTGAAGGCGTACTGCAGAGCCCGGTGGCGAACCTGGTGTGCAACTTCACCCCGGCCGACAGCGGCAAGCCAGCCCTGCTGACCCACGACGAAGTCACCACCCTGTTCCACGAATTTGGCCATGGCCTGCATCACCTGCTGACCCGCGTCGAACACGCCGGCGTGTCCGGCATCAACGGCGTGGCCTGGGACGCGGTCGAGTTGCCAAGCCAGTTCATGGAAAACTGGTGCTGGGAGCCGGAAGGTCTGGCGCTGATCTCCGGTCACTACGAAACCGGCGAACCACTGCCTCAGGACTTGCTGGAGAAGATGCTCGCGGCGAAGAACTTCCAGTCCGGCCTGATGATGGTTCGCCAATTGGAATTCTCGTTGTTCGACTTCGAATTGCATGCAACTCACGGCGACGGTCGCAGCGTGCTGCAAGTACTCGAAGGTGTGCGTGACGAGGTCTCGGTCATGCGTCCACCGGCCTACAACCGTTTCCCTAACAGCTTCGCCCACATCTTCGCCGGCGGTTACGCGGCGGGTTACTACAGCTACAAATGGGCTGAAGTGCTGTCGGCCGATGCTTTCTCGAAGTTCGAAGAAGACGGCGTCCTCAACGCCGACACGGGTCGCGCATTCCGTGAAGCGATCCTGGCGCGCGGTGGTTCCCAGGAGCCGATGGTGCTGTTCATCGACTTCCGGGGACGCCCGCCGTCGATTGACGCACTCTTGCGCCATAGCGGCCTGAGTGAGGTTGCAGCAGCATGAGTGAGGGGCCTGTGATTACCAAAAGACGCTTTATCGCCGGGGCGGTCTGCCCGGCCTGCAGCGAGCCGGACAAATTGATGATGTGGAACGAAGACGAAGTCCCGCACCGCGAGTGCGTGGCCTGCGGTTATTCGGACACGCTGAATGAACAAGGCCTTTCAGTGCCCAAGGAATTGGGTACGCGGGTCAACACCTCGGCGCTGAAGGTGCCGGACGCCAAGGTTCAGGCCGTGCAGTTTTTTCCGAACCCGAAGCTGAAGAAAAAGCCTGACGAGCAACACTGAGTCAACACCACCTTCCACTCCTGAACAGATTGGAAGGTGGTATCTATCTACCACCTTTGCCCTGCGCTTCCTTTATAGGCTGACCGAAACCAGCCTCTACTCAAGGAAGACGCCATGCCCAACACCAATCCGCTTTTGCAGGCCTGGGATCTGCCACCTTATTCGGCGCTTCGCGCCGAGCATCTTGTGCCGGCCATCGACACCATCATTGCTGACAACCGTCAGGCCATAGTTGAAATCATCGCCTCCCAATCCGCATTCCCGACCTGGGATGACCTAGTGATTGCGGTCGATGAAACCGACGCGCGTCTGGCTGAGGCCATGGGCGTCATCGAAACCCTGGGCATGGTGGAACACAACGGCAACGCCTGGGACTTGGCGAGCGCCATGTGTGTCGATGCCGTGGCGCGGTACAAGACTGAAAAGATGAGCAATCAAACGCTGTTCCGAGCGTACCAATGTCTGGCGCAAAGCCCGATTGCCCGAAGTTTCGATGAGTCCCGCAAAGCGGTGCTGACCAAGATTCTGCGCAGGTTCCACTTGTCGGGAATCCACTTGCCCTCCGAGCAACAGCAGAAGCTTGCTCGCCTGAATCTGCACATCAGCCTGCTCGAAAGCCTGTTTCTAAGCCATTTGGAAGACGCCACTGCGGCCTGGACCAAACGCATTGATGACGTTACGCAACTCAACGGTTTATCCCAGGCAACAAAGGAACGTCTGGCGCTCAACGCGCAGCAGGCAGGACATGAGGGCTGGCTGATTCGCCTGGAGCAGGACACCTACAATCGGGTGATGAGCTATGCCGAAAATCGAGCGCTGCGCGAAGAATACTTTGTTGCGTACACCACGCGAGCGTCCGATCAAGGCCCGCACGCCGGGCAATTCGATAATGGCCCCGTACTGGAGTTGCTGTTGTCCCAGCGTCACAAAAAAGCCGGATTGCTCGGGTATGAAAATTTCGCACAACTCAGCCTGGTGACGAAAATGGCGGAATCAACCGCGCAAGTCAGCGGATTCCTGCGGCGACAAGTAACGCTGGCAACGCCGGATGTCGAGAAGGACGCACAGGAACTCAAGGCGTTTGCCCTCGAACGGGGCATTGCTGAGATTCAACCGTGGGACCGCGAGTTTCTTATCGAGCAATTACGTCAGCACCGCCTCGGTGGCGCCCTGAAAAACCTGCGGGCCTTTTTTCCACTGGACGGAACGTTGCACCGACTGTGCCTGTTCAGCGAGCGCATCTTCGGCATACAGATCGTCGAGCAGAAAACATTCAGCCGCTGGCATGACAGCGTGCGTCTGTTTGAAATCAGCGAGCATGGGCAGGTGATCGGACATGTTTACCTTGATCCTTTCCACCGAGAGGAGGCAGCGGACTACGCCTGGACCGCCGCGCGCCGCAATCGGCGAGTAAGCGCCGAAGGTCAATTGACGCTGCCCATCGCCGTTCTTCACGGCAACTTCACACCTGGAAACGCCGATCATCCTTGCCTCCTCGCGCACTTGGACCTGCGTGTACTGTTCCATGAGTTTGGTCATTGCTTGCAGCATATTCTGACGCGTTCGCCTCACTACACCCTTTCCGGCATTTCTGAACTGGGACGCGATACAGCAGAGTTCACCGGGCAGTTGTTCGAACGTTGGTGCCTGTCACAGGAGTTTCTGCTGTGGCTGGCCGCCCATCATCAGACCGGTGAGCGCTTGACCGAGGAGCGAGTCGAGGTGGCGCTGACCGCCATTCAAACCCAGAACAGCTGGCAAACCGCGCAGTGGCTGACGGGCGCCTTGTTCGACTTCGAATTGCACCGCTGCCAGGGCGATGGACGCAGCGTTCAGCAAATTTTTGAAGACGTACAGCGGGAGGTTCCCCACTTGCAATGGCCGTCCTACTGCCGGTTCGCAAACAGCTTTGACTACATGGTGACCGGTTACGCAGCCTCCGTTTACGCCTACACGTGGTCAGGCGTATTGGCTAACGAAGCTTTCAAGCGCTTTCGCCAAGACTGGGTCTTCAATGCGAAAACAGGGCGAGCCTTTCGCGAGGCGTTTTTTTCTCCGGGCGATTCGCGCTCCTTGCTCACCGCCCTGGAAGCGTTTCTTGAACCACCGATCGCCGAAGATCTTTTCGAGCTTTCGTCAGAGGCCGTTGCCCGCTGACGCAGCGGTTTACTCGACATGGGCCGATTTGAACCAACTCTTCATCGAACAGCTGGCGAACGGACTTGTGCTGCAATCGCCGTCGGCCAGCGCGGTGCGAAGCTTGTCGACATCGGCCTGCATCATGTAACGGACGCCGTCCTTGAAATGGGTGCTGTCACCAAAGCCACCCTGGGTCATTTCGTTCATGGCGTCTTCCTTGCTCCAGCCTTGCACCACGACCCGGTACATGGCCGCCATCAGGCCAGTGCGGTCCGAACCATGCTTGCAGTGCATCAGCACCGGTCCCATGGCTTCGGCAGTCTGGATCGCACGAAGAACCTTGAGTACCTCCGCATCATCCACATGGTTGGTGCGGTAGGGCAGATGTACCTGTGCGATACCTGGCGTCGACAACCAGCTTGAATCCGACTCGGGCAGGAAAGTGATCACCGTCCCGACCTTGAGTTTTTCCAGTAACGGCACCACGCCTCGGTCGGGCAATGCACTGCACTGCGATAGAGCGTCGGGGACATTCGGAAGAGGTTGTATTGCACCTCGACCGATTGAGCCCACTCCGCAGGTCGGGACAAGGCACTGTCGTCGGCGACGGCCCGAGTGAGGTTCAAAAGTGCGGCCAGCGATAAGCAGATCGCTGGGATACAACGCGGTAGAGACATGCTCGAGGCGACCGTTCAGGAAGAGGCGGGAAGATGACACCCAGCTTCAACCCTGAGCGGTCAAAGGCCTGTGAGCCGTCTGTCAAAGAATCGTGAATCAGCCGATCGCTTTCGTCGCTAAGCCGAAGTTTTTTAACTGAATGCGTCTCCGTAGAATCTGGAGAGGTTGCCAAGTTACGTAAAAGTGACATGAGAATAACTTCAAGCGACGACCGTGTACAACTAACCAAGCACCAATAAGAGAACAACTGAAATTAAACCTGCCTGAAGTTTCACGCAGGTTTAATTAGCAACGCTTACGGGTTTACGATGCTGGAGTAAGCCGTGGCCAGGGCCAGTAATTTGGCCTTGTCATCACCGTCGATATCACGATCACCATCTACATCACTGCTAATCGTGCCGATGCTGAAGGAGCGGCCTCCATCGCTGGAGACTGCCGTTACATAGACCGAGTCGACCAGTGCATCGGTTTCCATCTGATTAACCGCGTCCCAAGTCGACTCTTTACGAGCAAGCTGCATCGAAACCTGCGCTTCCCGTGGGTTGGTAATGCTCGGAGCCAATAGTTGCAAAAAAATACCGCGCAGATTGAAAAACGACATTAATTAAATCCATTTATTTATTGATAATAACGACAACTTCGTGCGGCATGAATAGTACTGACAGTTTATATAAAAACGCTACTCGCTATATGTTTCTCATGATGACTAAACGAAGATCCAGATAACAACTTCGTTCTTAAATGAGTTAACTAAAAAGCAAACATCAAGCTGCCGAACGGCACTGGCCTATCATCAGTCACTCAGATACTGTATGAACATACAGCTAACGGAAGCCCATCGATGAACACGCCTCTGCCACCTCGCGGTCGCGGCACCGCCACCAACCCGCACAACCGCTTCGCGCCGAATCGCTCGGTGGCCGAGGATGACGGCTGGTATCAGGAAGCGCCGATCACCCAAGGCACCGAGGTGCGCATCGAAACGGCGAAAACCATCATTACTCGTAACAACTCCCCGGACTTGCCCTTCGATCGCTCGATCAATCCTTATCGCGGCTGCGAGCACGGTTGCATCTATTGCTACGCGCGGCCCAGCCACGCTTATTGGGACATGTCGCCAGGGTTGGATTTCGAAACCAAACTGATCGCCAAGACCAACGCCGCCGATGTGCTGGAAGAACAACTGTCCAAGCGCGGCTATCAATGCGCGCCGATCAATCTGGGCTCCAACACGGACCCTTATCAGCCGATCGAACGCGAACACAAAATCACCCGCAAGACGCTTGAAGTGCTGCTGCGCTTTCGCCATCCCGTGACCATCATTACCAAGGGCTCGCTGATTCTTCGGGATCTGGACCTGCTGGCCGAGCTCGCCGAGCAGAGGCTGGTGGCGGTGATGATCAGCCTCACTACTTTGGACGATGAACTCAAACGCATTCTCGAACCGCGTGCGGCGGCGCCGAAAGCCCGGTTGCGAGCGATCCGCGTGATGCGTGAAGCCGGAATCCCGGTGGGTGTGCTGTGTTCGCCGATGATTCCGATGATCAACGACAGCGAACTGGAGGGCCTGCTCGCCGAGGCCCACGCCGCTGGCGCACAAAGTGCGGCCTACATGATGTTGCGTCTGCCACTCGAAGTGGCGCCTTTGTTCGAAGAATGGCTGGGCGCCCATTATCCTCAACGTGCCGCGCATGTACTGAGCTTGATCCGACAAAGCCGTGGCGGGGAACTCTACGACAGTCGGTTTGGCGCGCGGATGCGCGGTGAAGGGCCGTTTGCCGATCTGTTGGCGCAACGCTTCGGCAAAACCATCAAACGCCTGGGGCTCAATCACCGCGAAGGTTTTAGTCTGGACTGCGCTGCTTTTTGTCCACCCGGAGCACAGATGTCGTTACTGTAAAATGCGCATTGACTTAGCCGAAAAAACCGTCTGCTGAAGTGATCTTCATCAGACGGTTTAAAGGGGATGTTTGTTACTCACGTTGGTTGGCTTTCGAGCCACAGCGCCAACGTTCAACCCGTGTTACTTGAACCAGCCACCAATCCAGTTGGCAAGACGATTGAAAACGGTTTTGATATTTTCAATAGCATTTTTTACCCACTCTACAAATTTCTCAACGATGTTGCTGATCCAAAAATAAACTTCGTTGTACAGCTTGGTGAAAAACTCCATGATCTTATCCGATAGAGACAGAATAACATCCTGAGTCGCTGGATACTTCTCACCGACCTCGATTGCTTTATCGTACATATCATCAATCATTTTATTCGAAGAATCCTTCTGCGCTTTGCGCTTCTGCTCCATACGCTTCCTGAACTCATCGGACGCTACTTCGCCGCCGCCACTCTCCTTGTATTGCTCGGTATCAGACGCAATCTGCTCCTGAATACCAGTGGTGCTAACCGTTGCAACCTCTTGCGAGGTAACTTTAACACCCTCGACAGCGGCAGCCTCTTCAGGCGTCAGCGCAGTCTGGATAGTCGACAAAGTTGCATAGGATGGTTTAACCAACGCTTGGCGACGGGCACCCGGAGTGTGGTCACACTGGTTTTTATGGTAGGTGCGCAGTGCGTTCATGGTCGTAACAAATGAAGTTTCAATCGTCATATCTTCTTTCCTTGAAATTAATTAAAGAGCTCAACCTGGCTCACCTCAACACTAACAAACTTTAACGTTCATACAACTAGTTAGTTGTTTCAAATAAATAATAATTCCTTTCAAGCAACAACATGTTCTGCCGCACCACGCTAATTAACATCTAAAGTTTTATTAAATAAAACGCCAGGAATACGCAGATAAATGTAGCCACGTGGCGCTGCATCCAAAAAGCTCAACTCACCAGTGAAACCATTGTCCTAGAGCCTCCGATTCAGTTTCAGTTAAGTTTCGGACGTTACCTTGCATCTCGAGTGACCCAGCGGTCACGCAGTGAAAAACTGAGTATTCTGTAATCAACTGCTGGCCTAAAACGGGTGACCACGGGAAAATCCCCTCACCCCCCGCCAAAGAGGATGAATCATGAGTGACAAGGATAAACAGCCGTTGGCTGCGTCGGCTTCAGCCCAACCCGAGGCGGAAACCGCCGATGCAGCGCTGAAGCATATCGTTGACGGCTTTTTGCATTTTCATCACGAGGTTTTTCCACAGCAGGAAGAACTCTTCAAAAAACTCGCCACGGCCCAGAGCCCCAGAGCGATGTTCATCGCCTGCGCCGATTCGCGCATCGTTCCTGAACTGATCACCCAAAGCGCCCCCGGCGACCTGTTCGTGACCCGTAACGTCGGCAACGTTGTGCCGCCTTATGGGCAAATGAACGGTGGTGTTTCCACGGCAATCGAATACGCAGTATTGGCCCTCGGCGTGCAGCACATCATCATCTGCGGGCACTCCGACTGTGGCGCGATGCGCGCAGTGCTCAACCCGCAAAGCCTGGAAAAGATGCCGACGGTCAAAGCCTGGTTGCGTCATGCCGAAGTGGCAAAAACCATGGTCCAGGAAAACTGCCATTGCGCTGACGAAAACGAAAGCATGCACGTCCTCACCGAGGAAAATGTGATCGCCCAGCTGCAGCATTTGCGCACGCACCCGTCGGTCGCCTCGCGCATGGCCAATGGTCAGCTGTTTATCCATGGTTGGATCTACAACATCGAAACCAGCGAAATCAAAGCTTACGACGCGGACAAGGGGTGTTTCCTGCCGCTCGATGGCAGCCATCCGATTCCGGTGGCGACGCCCAAAGCGCGCTTCTAAAAATCCCTGTGTGGGTTAGCCGAGGCTGCTGATCAAGCAGCCTGGCTTCGCCACGCCTGAAGAAAACTTCGGGAGAGTCACCATGCGTGCTGCTCAACTTAAAGCTGTACTGCCACGGGAGCTGCTGGCGTCCGTGGTTGTGTTTCTCGTCGCCCTGCCCTTGTGCATGGGCATCGCCATCGCCTCGGGACTGCCGCCGTCCAAAGGTTTGATCACAGGGATCATCGGTGGCTTGGTGGTGGGCTGGATTGCCGGTTCGCCACTGCAAGTCAGCGGCCCTGCGGCCGGTTTGGCTGTTCTGGTGTTCGAACTGGTGCGCCAGCATGGTATCGCCATGCTCGGGCCAATCCTGCTGCTGGCCGGTTTTCTGCAGTTGGTGGCCGGACGCTTGAAACTGGGCTGCTGGTTTCGGGTCACGGCGCCTGCGGTGGTGTACGGAATGCTCGCCGGGATTGGCGTGTTGATCGTGTTGTCACAGGTGCATGTGATGCTCGACGCCGTGCCCAAGCCCTCGGGGCTGGATAATCTGGCAGCCTTCCCGGCGGCGGTCGTCCAGGCCTTGCCCTCCTTTGGCTGGCAAGCCGGGTTGCTCGGGCTCTCGACGATTGCAGTGATGTGGCTGTGGGAAAAATTCCGCCCTCACTCCCTGCGTTTCATTCCCGGTGCACTCCTCGGCGTAGGTCTGGCGACTGTCACCAGCCTGGTACTCGCCTTGCAGGTTAAACGAGTGGAGGTCCCGGCCAACCTGGCGGAAGCCATCGACTGGCTGAAACCCGCCGACTTGCTCAATCTGGCTGACCCGACCTTGCTGATTGCGGCGTTTGCCGTGGCGTTTATCGCCAGCGCCGAAACCCTGCTCTCGGCCGCTGCGGTAGACCGCATGCACAGCGGCCAGCGTTCGGACTTCGATCGCGAACTGTCAGCTCAAGGTGTCGGCAACATGCTCTGCGGTTTACTCGGCGCGCTGCCGATGACCGGCGTGATCGTGCGCAGTTCGGCCAACGTCCAGGCCGGCGCCACCACGCGACTGTCGACGATCTTCCATGGCCTGTGGCTACTGGCTTTCGTGTTGCTGCTGTCCAGCGTGCTGCAAAGCATTCCGGTGGCGAGCCTGGCGGGTGTGCTGGTTTACACCGGTTTCAAACTGGTCGACCTCAAGGCCTTTCGCGGCCTCGGCCGTTATGGCCGGATGCCGATGTTTACTTACGCGGCGACCGCTCTGGCAATCATCTTCACCGACCTGCTGACCGGCGTGCTGATCGGCTTCGGTCTGACCCTGGCCAAACTGGCCTGGAAGGCTTCGCGGCTGAAAATCAGCCTGATCGACCTGCCCAAGGACGGCGAGATGGAACTGCGATTGATGGGTGCAGCTACTTTCCTCAAAGTCCCGGCGCTGACTCAAGTGCTGGGGACTATTCCACCGGGCGCGACGGTGCATGTGCCGCTCAATAACCTGAGCTACATCGATCACTCGTGTTTGGAGTTGCTGGAGGAATGGGGTCGGGCCAATGCGGCGAAGGGTTCGAAGCTGTTGATTGAAGCGCGGGGGTTGAAGCGCAGGTTGGAAGGGCGCTTACGAACCACGACGGGCGTCGGTTCCGCCGGATAGATAACCTGTAGATACTCTGTTCACGGTCAAGCTTTCGCGAGATGTTTTTCGCTAAAA
>NZ_JASBRE010000046.1 GCF_029960815.1 Pseudomonas sp. AL03 | reverse complement strand
ACGCATCAAAAACAGTATTGCAGAAAAGGGGGTAACCATAGATGTGGGAGCGAGCAAGCTCGCTCCCACAGGTATTGGGTCAGGCGCTGGTGGCCATGGCATGCCGCCGATGATGAACCTCAAGTTGATCCTTGATCACCCGCAACACCTTGGTCTCGTGCTTATGGATAAAAAAGTGACCGCCAGCGAGCATGTCCACCGAAAAGCTGCCGTGGGTTTCCTTACGCCAGCCGATCAACTGTTCGGTGGTGGCACGGTCAGCCTTGCCGCCGAGCACATGGATCGGGCACGTGAGCAACGGCCGTTGCTGCGGTTCGAAACGTCCGCACAATAGAAAGTCCGCGCGCAGCACTGGCAGCGTCAGGCTCATCAGCTCTTCGTTGGCCAACACTTCCTCGCTGGTGCCGTTGAGGGTGCGCAATTGCTCGATCAATTCGGCATCGGTTCTGGGCTCGGCGAAACCGCGATCGTAGTCGGCACGCAGGGTCGGTGCGGCGGTGCCCGAGGCGAACAGCGCCACCGGTTCCGCGCAGCCAAGCGAGCGAAACGCATGGGCCATCTCACAGGCCAGCAACGCGCCAAGGCTATGACCGAACAGCGCGTACGGCGTCTTGAGCGTGGCTTTTTGTTCCTGCGCGAGTTGCAGCGCCAAGCGTCGCATGTCGGTGTGCAAGGGTTCGCCAAACCGGGCGCCACGCCCCGGAAGTTCCACGGGTTGCAGCTTGAGCCACTCCGGTAGTTTGCGTCGCCAGCGGCTGTAGACCATGGCGCTCGCGCCCGAATAGGGCAGGCAGAGCAATGTCAGCTGGGTCACCGGGCTTACCTCGAAAGTTGTCTGTATAGAAGAACGGGTGAGCGCCGAGGGGAATTAGTCGAACAGGTAAATCATCATTTCAAGTGGCGGAAGCTTTGGACTGCCGAACCCAGCACCACGGCGCCAGCCACAATCGCCACCCAGAACCCGCTACGCGCCCCGAACGCATCCACCAGCCACCCGGAACTGCCTGCGCCGACCGCCACGCCAATGCTCAACCCGGTCACCAGCCAGGTCAGGCCTTCAGTGAGTTTGGCCGGCGGCACGATGCGCTCCACCAATGCCATCGCCACAATCAGCGTCGGCGCAAAGAACAACCCGGCGACAAACACTGCCAGCGACAGCCCGAGAATGTTCGTCGCCAGCAGCAACGGCAACGTGGTCACCGCCGTCGCCACCCCGCCGTAAAGAAACAGTCGCGGCAGCGGCAGTTTCGAGCGCAATGCCCCGAACGCCAGCCCGGCCAGGCACGAGCCGATGGCATACACCGACAACACAATGCTCGCCGCCGCCGGCTGGCCCTGCTGCTGGGCGAACGCCACGCTGACCATGTCCACCACGCCGACGATGGTACCCATGGCGACCATCAACAGCATCAGCAACTGAATCTCGCCGGAACGAATGATCGAGCCCTGATGATGGTCTTCATGAGGATGAACCGCCGGCTCGGTGTCACGTTGCAGCACAAACGCCGTGACCCCAATCGCCAGCATCAGCAACGCCGCCAACGGCCCCGCTTCGGGGAACGCCACCACGCACAACCCTACCGACAAGGGCGGCCCGACAATAAAGCAGACTTCGTCCAGCACCGACTCCAGCGCATAGGCGGTTTGCAATTCTGGCTGGCCGCGATACACCTCGGTCCAGCGCGCCCGCACCATCGCCGACATGCTCGGCATGCAACCGGCCAGCGCTGCGAACACAAACAACGTCCACTGCGGCGCCTGCAAGCGAGTGCAAAGCAACACCAGCAACAACGCCCCGCCACCGATCAGTGCCGATACCGGCAAGATCCGGTGCTGCCCGAAACGGTCCACCAGCCGCGAAACCTGCGGCGCGAAAAATGCCGTGGCCAGGGCAAACGTCGCCGCCACCGCACCGGCCAATCCGTAGCCACCCTGCAATTGAGAGAGCATGGTGATCAAGCCGATGCCGGTCATGGAAATCGGCATGCGCGCGATCATGCCGGCCATCACAAAGGCCCTGCTGCCTGGGGCGTTGAATAGTTCGCGGTAGGGGTTGGCCATGGTTCGGGTCTCAACAAGGGCGTGCAAGTTGCCATAAACGCTGAGCGAGGGGAAAGCGGCTAATTGTTGGTTGAATGTGAAGGCCCATCGCGAGCAGGCTCGCTCCCACTGATTTACGCAAACCTTGTGGGAGCGAGCTTGCTCGCGAAGGGGCCAGCGCAGTCACAAATGAACTCTCTGCCGCTCAAACCAGTCAGCTAGGTAAGCCCTCGACTCAAGTCTTTAACCTTCATGCAGATTTCCCTCGACCAACAGGTCGCCCTGATCACGGGTGCCAGATCGGGCATTGGCGCCGACGTATCCAAAGAAGCAGGCATCGAATAGTTATTTGCACAAACTCTCGACGCCTCCGACTACATCGTCGGTACCACCCTGTTCATCGACGGCTGCATGAGCCTTTATCCGGAGTTTCGTGGCAATGGCTGATCATCATCCCGAAAAACAAAGCGCTATCGATGCCCATGGCATCATCGGCGACATGCGCAGCGCGGCACTGGTCAATGACAAGGGCAGCGTGGATTTTTTCTGCTGGCCCGAATTCGACAGCCCGTCGATCTTCTGTTCGCTGCTGGACACGCCTGAGGCCGGGATTTTCCAACTGTCCCCGGATTTACCCGACGCTCGCCGCGAACAGATTTACCTGCCCGACACCAATGTGCTGCAAACCCGATGGCTCAGCGACCGCGCAGTCGTCGAAGTCACCGACCTGCTGCCCATTGGCGACAGCGAAGATGACACGTCGGTGCTGATGCGCCGGGTTCGCGTGGTCAGTGGCCAGGCAACGTTTCACATGCGCTGCGCCGTGCGTCATGACTACGCTCGCGCCAAGACCCGCGCACGCATGGATGAAAAGGACGTGACCTTCGAGGCCGCCGGTCAGCCGTCCCTGCGCCTGTCTTCGGACCAGGTTTTACGCATAGATGGCCATGCGGCGGTCGCAGAGTTCACCCTTGAACAGGACCAGAGCGCCGAATTCATGCTGGGCGGTATCGACGACCCGCGGTTCAAGAAAGGTGCCGCCGCGATATGCCTGGAACGTACCCTGAAGTTCTGGCGCGACTGGATCGGCCAGTCCACCTACCGCGGCCGCTGGCGGGAAATGGTCAATCGTTCGGCCCTGGCGCTGAAGCTGCTGACCTCGCGCAAGCATGGCGCAATCCTCGCCGCCGCGACCTTCGGCCTGCCGGAAACGCCTGGCGGCGAGCGCAACTGGGACTACCGCTACACGTGGATCCGCGACGCCTCGTTCACGGTTTACGCGTTCATGCGCCTGGGTTTCGTTCACGAAGCCAACGATTACATGCGCTGGCTACGTGGCAGAGTCAGTGATTGCCACGGCAAGCCGATGAAACTCAACATTCTCTACGCCATCGATGGCCGTCAGGAACTGCCGGAATCCGAACTCTCGCACCTGTCCGGCCATGGCGGTGCGACACCGGTGCGCATCGGCAATCAGGCTTACGAACAGGTCCAGCTCGATATCTTCGGCGAGCTGATGGACGCGGTGTACCTGGTCAACAAATACGGCGACGCCATTTCCCATGAAGGCTGGAAACACGCAGTGCAAGTGGTCAATCAAGTCTGCGAAACCTGGGAGCAAAAGGACGTTGGCATTTGGGAAATGCGCGGCGAACAACATCACTTCCTGCACTCGCGACTGATGTGCTGGGTCGCATTGGACCGGGCCATTCGCCTCGCCTCCAAACGCTCGCTGCCCGCCCCGTTCGCCCGCTGGGACCAGACCCGACAGGCGATCTACGCTGACATCTGGGAAAACTTCTGGAACGAAGAACGCGGGCACTTCGTCCAGCACATCGGCGACACCGCGCTTGATGGCTCAATGCTGCTGATGCCGCTGGTGCGCTTCGTCAGTGCCAAGGACCCGCGCTGGCTCGCGACCCTCGACGCTATCGAAAAGAATCTGGTGCGCGATGGAATGGTTTACCGCTATCGCAATGACGACACCCGGATCGATGGCCTCGACGGCACCGAAGGCGCATTCGCCGCGTGCTCGTTCTGGTACGTCGAATGCCTGGCCCGCGCCGGCAAGGTGGAAAAGGCTCATCTGGAATTTGAACAGTTGCTGAGGTATGCGAACCCGCTGGGGTTGTACGCCGAAGAGTTCGACAGCCATGCGCGGCATCTGGGGAATACGCCGCAAGCGCTGACGCATTTGGCGCTGATCAGTGCGGCCAGTTTTCTGGATCGAAAACTGAGTGGGGAGAAGAATTACTGGCAGCCTTGAGACCGAGTCGCCCCTTGCCACAGGTTTTGTGTAGGCCAAAACCTTACATTTCATAAACAAAGTCCGCATCCCCCCCCGAAAATCCTTTGTTGCCAGCCGTTACCTCCACCCCTACCATCCACCGTCAACGGGTACAGCGGAGCTGTCCAACAAAACCCGAATTCAAGGAACCAGAATGACCCAGCGCATCCACCGCAGCATTGACACCTCACTCAGGTCCGGCCTGAACCGCGACGAATTGTGGGAAGCCCACGACAAAGGCCTGATCAAATGCTGGGAGATCGGCCGCCAACGCGCCGCCCGCTTTCCCGAGCTCGCCCAACGATGCCTTGCCGGCGAACTGCCGGTGCTGGGCTGGAAAGGGGGTGCCAGCCGTAGCCTGAAGAAACTCGAAAAATACGGATCCCTCAAATACCTAGCTCAGTGGCAGGGGTTGCGCGGGGACGATCTGGATATCGATCTGAGTGAAGAACGGGCGTTGACCTGTTCGCGGACAAAAATGGTGGTGACGTTTACGCCGGATCGGTCGAAGTACTTCAATCAGGTGGCGGAAATCGAAGTCTAGGAAGTCGGCAAGAACAACCTCTCTGGAGAATCGAATGAACACTGAAGCGCTGATCCACTTCACCAAAACTCCAAGTTTGTCTCTCGCCTACGAAGAACACGGCCCCACCACCGGCGACCCCGTCATCCTCCTCCACGGCTTCCCCTACTCCCCGCGCGCCTACGACGAAATCGCCCCAGCCCTCGCCGCAAAGGGCTACCGCGTCATCGTCCCCTACCTGCGCGGTTACGGCCCGACCCGTTTCAACAACCACGACACCCTGCGCTCCGGACAACAAGCCGCGCTCGCCCAGGATTTGCTGGATTTGATGGACGGCCTCGCCATTCAACAAGCCGCCCTGTGCGGCTACGACTGGGGCGGTCGGGCGGCGTGCATCGTGGCGGCGCTATGGCCTGAGCGGGTTCGTTGCCTGGTGACCGGCGACGGTTACAACCTTCAGAACATTCCCCATTCCACCGAACCGCTGGACCCGCAAACCGAGCACCGCCTCTGGTATCAGTACTACTTCCACACACCACGCGGCGTCGAAGGCCTGACGACAAATCGCCGAGCCTTGTGCGAATTGCTCTGGACGTTGTGGTCACCCACCTGGAGCAAAGGCCCTGAGTTGTATCCGTTAAGCGCACCGGCTTTCGATAATCCGGATTTCGTCGAAGTGGTGATTCACTCCTACCGCCATCGGTTCATGTACGCGCCCGGCGACCCGGCACTGGAGTGGATCGAAGAAGCGCTGACCCGACAGCCGCCGATCAGCGTACCGACGATTTCCCTGTGCGGGGCCGACGATGGCGTCGGACCGGCACCGGAGTTAGACGAAGACATCGCCCATTTCACCGAGCGTTATGAGCGGAGAGTGCTGGTGGGCGTCGGGCATAACATTCCCGAAGAGGCGCCGGAGGCAACGGTCAGAGCGTTACTGGATCTGCTGGAGGGCTGACGCTGAAACGCTCGCGATAGGCCTGCGGGGTCACGCCCATGGCCCGCAGAAAACTGCGCCGAAGCGTCTCTTCGCTACCGAATCCACATTGCACCGCCACCCGCTTGATCGGCACTCCGGTGTCGCTGAGCAAGCGTCGGGCGGTCTCGACCCGAATCAGTTCGATGGCCCGCGCTGGCGTCTGGCCGGTGTCGGCGCGGTAGTGGCGCACGAAGCTGCGTTCGCTCATGCCCGCCTGCAAGGCCAGGGTCGGGATGCCCAGATCCTTGGTGAGGTTTTCACTGATCCAGGCGTGAAGTTCGTCGAAACGGTTGCCCTCCTTTTGCAAAGAGAGGGTCACGCTGAACTGCGCCTGGCCGCCGGGCCGTTTCAGGAACACCACCAGTTGCCGGGCGACTTCCAGGGCCATCGTGCGGCCAAGATCTTCTTCAACCATCGCCAGCGCAAGGTCGATGCCGGCGGTGACCCCGGCCGAGGTCCAGACCGGGCCGTCATTGATGAAAATAGGATTGGGTTCGACCCGCAATAGCGGATGTTTCTGCGCCAACTGCTCGCAACGGGTCCAGTGAGTGACCACCCGCCGGCCATCGAGCCAGCCGCTGGCCGCCAGCAAAAATGCCCCGGTGCACACCGACGATACCCGCCGACACCCCGCCGCATGTTCACGCACCCAAGCCACCAACGGTGGGTCTTGCGCCGCGTCGTAAACACCCCAGCCACCGGCAATGATCAACGTGTCACTCCCCCCCTCGGGCAACGGTTCGGTTAACAGCACCAACCCCGCCGACGACTTTACCGCCCCGCCGCCGCTGGTAATCACCGTCGGCGCGTAAGGCGGCAGCAAGCCTTTCTGGCGAGCAATATCGTTGGCCGAGGCGAACACCTGCAATGGCCCGGTGACGTCGAGCAATTGCACATTGGCAAAGGCGAGTACGTGAATGGTTTTCGGCATGATTGGCGTAATTCGTGGGGTTATTGGCGTATACGCCAAATCCTACGAGCCTACAGTGAAGTCGTCTACCCCCATTTCATGAGAAAAATGCCATGACGTTGCAGATCGGTTTTCTGTTGTTTCCACAGGTTCAGCAACTGGACCTCACCGGCCCTTACGACGTACTGGCCTCGCTGCCGAACGTGAAGGTGCATTTGATCTGGAAGGACCTGATGCCGGTCACCGCGAGCACGGGCCTGGTGCTGAAACCGACCACCACGTTCGACGATTGCCCGCCGCTGGATGTGATCTGCATCCCCGGCGGCAGCGGCGTCGGGCCATTGATGGAGGATGAACAGACACTGGCTTTCATCAAGGCTCAGGCCGCCAACGCGCGTTACATCACGTCGGTCTGCACCGGCGCGCTGGTGCTCGGCGCGGCGGGTCTGTTGAAAGGCAAGCGCGCCACCACTCACTGGGCCTATCACCAATTGCTGGCGCCTTTGGGTGCGATCCCGGTGAAGGATCGAGTGGTGCGCGACGGTAATCTGCTGACCGGTGGCGGGATCACGGCGGGCATCGATTTTGCTCTGACGCTGGCCGCGGAGTTGTTCGATAAGGACACGGCAGAGCTGGTGCAGTTGCAGCTGGAATATGCCCCAGCACCGCCGTTTGCGTCGGGCAGTCCTGAGACAGCACCGGTCAGCGTGCTGGAGGAAGCACGGAAACGTGCTGCCGGATCGTTGAAACTGCGCTCAGAAATTACCGAGCGTGTTGCGGCGAAACTTGATCGGGCGTCAGTACGTTGATCCGTTCCTCGGTGCTGCCAGCGCCCGGCTGCATCGAGGACTTTCCATCGCCCACAAAAAAACCCGCCTAAGCGGGTTTCTCAAGACCATTGCGACATCCTGTCAGCAGCCATCCGGGCCTATGGTCGATCAGCCGTGATCCTGAGTGCATCCTGCGACTCAGTTGATAAATCCAGATTAAACACATCGGTGCCGCATCAAAAGACGACATACCCGTCAGCGGGTGTAAGCCTTCGGCTACTCGGGTCCTGAAGCGAATTTCAGCAGGCGAAAAAAAACCCGCCGAAGCGGGTTTTTCCAAGACCATTACGACTCCCTGTCGGTAGCGATTCCTTGCTTATGGTCGATCATCCGTGATCCCGAGCACTTCCTGTGCTTCGGTTGATAAGGCTAGATTACGCTTCGGATCCAATGTGCAATAGACGACATAGCTACCATCGCGTGTAAGACATTCGCTATAGCCAGCCTTCCGAAAACCCTTAGACAGGTCAGGCATCAAGCATAGAGGCCTCGAGCTCAGCGGCCTGCAGTTGACCTTCGGCAGCATAAGTCGGAATTGGGTTCGAACTTGCAGCCATCACTCTTCCTGGCGCTCGCGTTCCTTGGCACTGACTTTGAGAAACTCTTCGATGTTGTTCATCTGTTCATCCCAACCGCGGCTGTCCATGCGGAACGCCTTGAGCCGGCGCGTCTGAGGAATGTGATCGAAACCGGACTCGGTGACCTTGAGCAACGTGCCTTCATCCATGTCTTCGAGCTCGAACTTCACCAGCGTGGTGGGCTCCTGGGAGTAATCGATTTCGGGCTCAATCGCATACGGGTGCCAGCGAAACGAAAACACCCGTTCCGGCTCGACTCGCTCCACCAGCACATTCCACAGCAGGTGCTCATATCCGGGATATGTAATCTGCCCCTGGGTCCATTCACCGGCGACAAAACGCTTGCCTTCCAGCGCCACGCCAAACCACTGCCCGAAGGCTTCGGCATTGGCCAGCACGCGCCAGACCTGCGAACGCGGCGTTTTGAGCAGGATCTTCCTTTCGATGCGATCTGATGCTGGATTCATAAGTCACCTCCTGTACTGAACAGTAGGCCTGTAAGACCACAAGACCAACCCTAAAGTTGTATCAATCGGGTATCGCAATCAACCCAGTAGGAAATGTTCGGCTGCCTTTCTGCCCCTGAGCAACGGTTTGAAGACAAGAGTCAGCGGGCTGAAGCTGGTAACGTTTGCAAACCAGACAAGAATATTAGCCCCACACTCACTCATGCCCTCAGGGAAACATCATGAATAGCCTTCATGGCCCCATCTGAGCAGCTATGAATCGTCGCCGGGCAAGCTTCGGCATTTCTGTTCGGTCTGCGGTTCACATTTGATGGCTGAGCGCTTGGCCCAACCCCACGTCATTGTTCGTGTGGCAACACTGGACGATGACCCGAAAATGACGCCGCAGGCCCATATCTGGACGTCACTTGATGTGCCGTGGCTCAACTACGAGCCGATCGAAAATCACCCTGAATGGCAGGCGTAGCCAGGCCAATACATAGCGTTACACTGCACCTCAACTTTCCACGTCACAACGAGACTCCCCATGCACCCACTTTTTTTTCTGGCGCTGACGCCTCTGCTGTTCACCACCGCTGCTTATGCTGTGGACTGCGACAACGCCGCCGATCAGGCCGCGATGAATCAGTGCGTGGCGCAGCAGCACAAGGCGGCGGATAAGGAGTTAAATACGCTTTACCAGCAGATCAATGCGCGTTTAAAGAGCAACCCCGAAAGCAAAAAACTGCTGATCGGGGCGCAGCGTTCGTGGGTTGCGTTTCGGGATGCCGAGTGCAAGTTCTCGAGCGCCGGTATGGAAGGCGGGAGTGTGTTTGCGCTGATCTACAGCAGCTGCGTTACTGAATTGACCAAGGCGCGGGTTGAGACTTTCAAGAATTATCTGAAGTGTCAGGAGGGGGATTTGAGTTGCCCGGTGCCCGGTGCTTGATGATTCGGTGCCTTTAAGGGCCTGCTCGCGAAGGCGTCAGCTCAGGCGCCGCAGCTACCGAACAAATAGTTGCGCAGTCGTGATCGCCATATCCCTACCCGGAAACTTGATGCTGCCAATCTGCTTCATGCTCTCGGGATCAAAAATCGCCACATCGTTAAACGTCCCGGCCAGCTGGTTCTAAAGCTTCGTGCGACCGCATCGTCTTGCGATTGCCGGGCTGCTCGGGTTATCAGTCTGAATGCGGCAGCCGCAGCAGGGCGAGGAGAGGCTGGGAGGTTTAGGGCAAGATCAAAAGATCGCAGCCTTCGGCAGCTCCTGGGAGATCGTTGAGGGGCGGCCACCGCGTTCTTCCAGGACTAGTTCGCGCAGTGTATCGAGAAACAGTTTGAGCACCGGCGAGTCATCGTCTGCGCGGTAAGTGGCGTACAGCGGCACTTCCGGCAATGCTGGGGTCAGGCGGCGGAACACCAGCCCGGCTGGCGCCATCTGCTCGATGGACGCTGGCAACAACGCCACGCCGAAACCAGCCCGCACCAAGCTGAGCAAGGTTTGAACCTCGATCACCTGCTGGCGAATTTGCGGGGTAAACCCGGCCTTGATGCAGCACTGAAAGAGAAAATCGGCAAACCGCGACTGCTTGAGTTCCAGCGCCACAAAAGGCTCCTGTGCCAGGTCCGCCGGCGCCAGGCTTTCGCGCCGTGCCAAGGGATGGTCGACAGGCATGACCACGCGAATCGGCTCGTAGATCAACAGTTCATTGCGCAACTGCAGATCGTCATAGCCGACCCGGAACACACAGGCATCGATGCGTTTCTCCTTCAACGCCATGACCTGTGCCGCCGGCGTCATTTCATGCAGACGCCAGGACACCTGAGGATAGCGCTCGCGGAAGAGGTGTAAGGCCCGCGGCAGCACGCCAACCATCACCGAACTGATCATGCCGATTTCCAGCTCGCCCAACTGACCTCGACCGGTCTGACGAGTCAGGTCTAGCGCGCGGTTCAGTTGTTCGAACACCAGCGGCGCCTGTTCCTTGAGCATCTGTCCAGCCGCCGTCAGCTCGACCCGGTGATGGCTGCGCTCGAAAAGCGGCGTACCCAGTTCCTCTTCCAGCAGACGAATCTGCTGGCTCAGCGGCGGCTGACAGATGTGCAGACGCGTGGCAGCCCGGCCAAAGTGCAGCTCTTCAGCAACGGCCATGAAATACCGCAGCAATCGCAGGTCCATGACGGCTTACCCCAGGGTCAGTGGCGTCGAGCGCTGGCGCACTCCGATCAGGCTGAACAGTGCATTTGCGATGGCCGGGGCCACCGACGGGCTGCCCAGCTCACCGACGCCGCCGGGTTTGCTCGGCTCACCGTCCAGCACCAGGATGTCCACCGCCGGCATGTCAGACATGCGGGTCACCCGATAGTCATGGAAGTTGCTCTGCACCACCCTGCCCTGTTTGATGTCCATACGGTCGAACAGCGCGTGACCGAGGCCCCACATCAGGCCGCCGTAGATCTGCTCTTCGACACCGCCCGGCGACACGGCCAGGCCGCAATCGACCACGCAGGTGAGCTTATCGACCTTGATCACACCGTCCTTTTTCGAAAGCCTGGCGACCACCGCGATGAAGCTGGTGTAACCCTGATTGGTAGCAATCCCCAATGCTGTGCCTTCCGGCAGCGGCTGGCCCCAACCGGCGCGTTCGGCGGCGCTTTTGAGCACCGCGACGTGCCGAGGGCGACCGTGCATGTTGGCCAGGCGAAAGGCCAATGGATCCTGCCCAGCACCGTGGGCCAGTTCATCCATGAAGCTTTCCACGGCGAACACGTTGGGAATGAAGCTCACCGAGCGATACCAGCCGCTGGGCACGTTGCTTTCATGCTTGACCCAGACCAGGTCCAGATTCGCCGGGCGATAGGCAAAATCCCACGCGGTGATGGCTTCGGTGGTGCTGTAGTCCATGTGGTCGGGGCGTTCGAAATAGCCTGGTTCCCACTGTTCCGGCGAAGCCGGTGAGACCGCGTCAAGTTTCAACGCCGTGAGTTTGCCCTGAGCATCCAGCGCACCTTTGATTCGATGCAGAGTCGCCGGGTGCATGAACAGCGATCGCATTTCGTCTTCACGGCTGTTCATCAACTTGACTGGCACCTTGGCCTCCTGCGCCAGGTATGCCACTTCGAACAACCAGTACTTGGCCTCCCGCGCCCCGAAACTGCCGCCGGACACCAACTCATTGATGGTGACCTTATCCTTGGCGATCTTGCACACCTTTTGCGCAGCCTCCAGCGCCGAAGATGGCACCTGAACGCCGCCCCAGTAGGTGATGGCGTTATTCTTCACCTCGGCGGTGATGCAGATCGGTTCCAGCGGGTTCTGCACCTTGTACGGCATGAGGTAATCGGCTTCGAGCAGCTTCGCGGCTTTCGGCCATTGCGCGGCGACATCCCCCGCCGCCATCGCGGACACCCGTTGCGCAGCCTTGTCGTCGATGGCCGCTGCTTGCGCCGTTGCCAGTTGATCGCTATCGAACCCGGCGAGGGGCGAGTCGCTCCATTGCACGTTCAATAACTCGCGACCCTGATGGGCGGCCCAGTAGTTATCGGCCAGGACGGCGACGCCTTCCTGGTTACCACCGAGTACGTCGGGCCGGCCCGGAATCGCGATCACCTTGCGTACTCCCGGCACCTGCAACGCGGCGCTGGAATCCACCGCCAGCACTTTCGCGTCGACCACTGGTGTGCGTTGAATCACCGCCACCAGCATCTGCGGTAACACCACGTCGATGCTGTACTTGAAGCGCCCGCAAACCTTGGCCGCTGCATCCCGTTTATGCCGCAACTTACCGATGTATTTGAACTGCGCCGGGTCCTTCAGAGTGACCTTGGCCGGTGCTGGCAATTTCGCGGCAACACTCACCAGCTCACCGTAACCCAGGCTGCGTTTGCTGGCGGAATGCACCACCCGGCCCTCTTCGGTTGTGCAACTGTCGGGACTGACTTTCCATTGCTTGGCCGCCGCAGTGATCAGCAGTGCGCGCGCCGTGGCACCGGCCATCCGCAGGCGATCGTATTCCAGCGAAACACTGGTGCTACCACCCGTCGAGAAGACTTTCCATATCGGGTGAATATAGGTTTCAAAGAATGGATTTTCCGGCGATATCACCTGCACGGTCATCGGGTTGACGTCCAGTTCCTCGGCCACGCAAGCGGCCAATGCGGTGTGGGTGCCGGTGCCGGAATCGTGTTTGTGCACCACCAGTTTCACCGTGCCGTCGGGCAATACCCGAACCCAGGCGTTGGGCTCGAATTCACCCGCAGGCGCAGGTGCTTTCGGGTCCGTCGCGGCTATGCCTGAGGGCAGATAAAACGCAATTGCCAGGCCGCTGGCAACCGTGGCAGCCTGCTTGAGAAAGAGACGGCGCGGCAGTTCGATCTGTGTGTCGTCGATAAACGTCATCACGCCTCCTTCGGCGCAGCAGCTGCGCGCTTGATGGCTTTATTGATTCGCCCGTAAGTGCCGCAGCGGCACACGTTGCCGGACATGGCGTTGCGGATCGAGTCATCGGTGATTGTCGCACCGGTGTTGAGCAACGCGGCCGCGGACATGATCTGCCCGGATTGACAGTAACCGCATTGCGGGACATCTTCGGCAACCCAGGCCAGTTGCAGCGGATGCTGTTCGGTGGGTGACAAGCCTTCGATGGTGGTGATGCTGTGCCCCGCCACGGCGGCGACCGGCAGTTGGCAGGAACGTATCGCGACACCGTCCAGGTGCACGGTGCAGGCACCGCACAGGCCCATGCCGCAACCGAACTTGGTGCCGGTGAGTTTCAAGTGGTCTCGCAACACCCATAACAAGGGCATGGAGGGCGATGGCTCTACCAGCTCGTGTCGTTCGCCGTTTACCGTGAATTCGATCATTGTCAGGCTCCAAGAGAGCGGCCCGTCTTTGTGCAGGCCTGGTCGCCGATTATTGGGAGTCCGCGCAAAAACGGGCCAGCGACGATTTCTGCCATCCTGTGTAAGTAGGACTAACAGCATGTACAAGCGATACCCGTCAGTGCAGTCCATGAGTGCATTCATCCAGGCCGCGCGCAGCGGAAGCTTCTCCAGTGCCGCGCGCAAACTCGACCTGACTCACAGCGCTATCAGCCAGCAGATCCGCAGCCTGGAAGACTTCATCGGCCAGCCGCTGTTCGTACGCGAAGGTGGCGGCAGTAACCTGACCGATGCCGGGCAATTGTTTGCCAGCGTGCTGTCCGACGGCCTGGCGCAGATTGACCGGGCGCTGTCCTCGGTGAAAAACCGCAGCGTCGCGCAACGGCTGACCCTTGATGTCGACAGTGAATTGGCCCAGAGCTGGCTCAATCCACGGCTACCGGAACTGCTCGATTTGTTGCCTGACCATGAAGTGGTATTGCTGTCGATGCCGCGGTCGGATCGCAGTTCGTTCGAGCGCGTAGACCTGGCGTTGCGCTACGGGTATGGCGATTGGGAAGACTGCGAGATGACGCAGATCTGTGGTGATCGAGTGACTGCGGTGGCTTCACCTGCGTTGCTTGAGCGCTATGGATTGCAGGTGCCGATCACGCCGGCGCAGGTGCTGGAATTACCGCTGCTGGGGTATACGCGGCGCTCGTGGATTCCCTGGCTGGATGCAGCCGCAATGGCGTCGACCGAGCCGAATGCGCGGGTGGTTTTCGATAATGCGGCCAACCTGATTGCAGCGGCCGAAGCCGGAGTTGGCGCGGGGCTGGTGCGCGGTTTGCTCGCGGCGGATGCGTTGCGCGCGGGGCGTTTGGTGGAGCTGAACGACGCGCAGATTCCCGCGCATTACAACCTCTACGCCGTGTGGCCACCAGGGCAGGCCGAGCGGGTGGCGCCGGTGGTTGAAGTGATCCGCCAGTTGGCTCGGCAAACACTGGACTGACGCCATCGTGAACAAGCTCGTGATGGCGCCGGCACATCCACCACCAAACCCTGCCCCATATCGAACACATATCAACACCCCGCCCAATTAATATTGTACGAACCCGATCCCCCCTTCCAATACTTCCTCCCAAGCAGCCAGCGTCCCGAGCCGGATGCGACCAGGCGAGGGAATGCGCAGCAGTGCGCATAGAAATGGCCGATTACCCGGGACGTGGCTGCTGTGAACCGCAAGGTTCCCTTCCCCGCTATCAGGAGATCGACTTCAATGATCATCGATATCAGTTGCTATCCCACCGACCTGGTGGACCTCGCCTGGAGGCATGACGGTGACCCGTTCACCGGCGAGCGTCTGCTGGAGATGATGGATGGCCCGTACATGGTCAACGGCAAACCTCGCCGCATCGACAAAGCCTTCATCCAGCCGCCACAAGGCAACACCATCTACACCTGGACCGACGGCGACCTCAGCGGACGCGAATCCATCGATGCCTACATGGCTTACACGCTGAAGATGGTCCAGACCTACCCGGATCGATTCATTGGCTGCTTCGTCTACAACCCGCGCTGCGGCGTGGAAAACGGTGTCGAGGCGATTGAGCGTTACGTCAAGGAACACGGCTTCAAGATGGTCCAGATGCAGGCCAACATGCACGCCTATCGCCCGGACCGTGCGCTGGACTGGGTCCGCCCGGCCTTCGAGAAATGCGCTGAGCTGGGTATCCCGGTCAAGTTGCACACCGGCGACGGGCCTTACAGCATCCCGTCGGAATGGGTGCCGATGATCAAGGAATTCCCCAACGTCGATTTCATCATGGCGCACTTCGGGGTGCAGACCGGTGGCGTCTATGTGTTCGAGCCAATGCAATGGGCGATGGAATTGCCCAACGTTTACTGCGAATCGGGCTGGTGCCTGCAATCGCGGATCGTCGAGTTCGCCAAGGTCCTGCCGACCCACAAGATCCTGTTCGGCACCGACACCCCGCCAAACGAACCGGGCATGTGGCTGCGCCTGCTGGAAGTGCTCTGTCATGAGCCGCCCCAAGGCCTGAACCTCGACGAGGACACCCTCGAAGAATACCTGGGCAACAACACCGCACGGATGATCGGCCTCGAACCGACCCCGCCGCCACGTTCCGTGTCCGAAGCCGAGGCGCAGCTCAAGCGCCCTGTCACCACACAATTGGCCAGGAGCTAAACCGATGATTATCGACACCCACCTGCACCCCACTAACCTGGTCGACGAGGCCTGGCGCCACACCGGCGAACCGTTTACCGGCGAGCGCATGCTCAAGCTGATGGACGGCCCGTACATGATCAACGGCAAACCGCGCCGCATCGACATGGGCTTCATCCAGCCGCCACCGGGCAACACCGGTTATCGCGACGGCAACCGACGGGGCCGCGAAGGCGTGCGCGACTACATGTCGTACATCGCCGAGCTGTGCATGAAGTACCCGGATCGCTTCATCGGCAACTTCAACTTCAATCCACGCTGGGGACCGGAAAACGGTGCGGCCGAGCTGGAATTCCACATCAAGGAATACGGTTTCAAGATGCTCAAGCTGCACGCCAACATGCACGGCTATCGCCCGGACCGCGCACTCGATTGGCTGCGCCCGGCGATGAAAGTCTGCGCCAAGTACAACATCGTGGTGTTGATCCACACCGGTGATGGCCCGTACACCATCCCGACGATGTTCTACCCGATCATCCGCGAGTTCCCGATGGTCAACTTCATCATCGGCCACTTCGGTATCCAGACCGGCGGCAACTACTCGTTCGAAGCGTTCTGGATGGCCATGGACACGCCGAACGTGTACTGCGAATCCGGCTGGTGCTTCCAGTCGCGGATCGTCGAGTTCGCCAAGGAACTGCCGCGCAACAAAATCGTCTTCGGCACCGACTCGCCGCCGAACGAACCGGGCATGTGGTTGCGCGAACTCGAAGTCCTGTGTTCGCCAGCGCCGCAAGGCCTGGGGATTGATGAGGATCACCTTGAGGATTACCTGGGCAACAACATTGCCCGGTTGTGCGGTATCGAACCGACACCGCCACCCAAGGACCTGATCGAGGCGGACATTCGTCTGACCACGACCTACCTCTAAACGTTTTAAAACCAGAGCACAGCGACTTTACAGGCGTACAGATGAACCGGAGTTCGATCGACCGGCAGGCCAACGGCTTGTCGATCGAACGTCGCCCTCAGCCCTGCGCGCCTGCTTTTTACGAGGTGAAACCATGACCCTCTCTACGCTCGGCGATACCCAGGACTTCCACGATTTCATCGACGCCTATCGCCGACAATACCCGGACGATGTGCTGACCGTTCACCAATCGCTGTCGGCCGATCAGGACGTCACCGCCCTGGTCGATGCCCTGGCCACCCAAGGTCGCGACCCGCTGCTGATCTGCGAGAAGGTTGGCAGCCTCGGTGTGCAAGTCGCTACCAATCTGTTCGCTTCCCGGACCCGTATCGCACGGATCTTCGGTGTCAGCCCGGCACAGTTGCACGAAACTTTCCAGGCCCGTGCCAACCACCCGATTCCACCGCGATACGTCGAAACCGGCCCGGTACTCGACGAGATTTTTGAAGGCGAAGCCGTGGACCTCGCGCTGCTGCCGATGCTCAAGCACTTCGACAGCGATCGCGGGCCGTACATCACCAACGCAATCATCATTGCCGAGGACCCGGTCACCGGCATCGCCAACATGAGCTATCACCGTTCGATGCGCCATGCCCGGCAGACCCTCGCCACCAGCCTGCATTCACGCGGTCACTTGTGGCGCATGCTGCAAACCGCTCGCGAGCGCGGCGAAGAATTGCGCGTGGCGATGGTGGTCGGCGCGCATCCGCTGTTCATGCTCGCGGCAGCGGCACGCTTGCCGTTTGGCAGTGATGAACGCGCGGTGGCTGGCGGCCTATTTGGCGCACCGCTGGAACTGGTCAAGACTCCGCGCTATGGCATCGGCGTGCCGGCCTACGCGGAGTTTGTGCTGGAAGGCGCCATCGACCCGACGGCCTATGCCGAGGAAGGTCCGTTCGGCGAGTTCAGCGGCTATTCCTCGGACCGTTCAACCAACAATGTGCTGCGCGTCGACACCCTCATGCGGCGCAAGGACGCTTGGCTGGTGGACGTGGTCGGCGGACGGTACGCCGAACACCTGACTCTGGCGCGGCTGCCACGGGAAGCGGAGATGAGCGAAAAACTCAAGGCACGTTTCCCCGCCGTCACCGCCGTGCACTACCCGAACTCCGGCACGCACTTTCATTGCTACGTGGCGCTGGATCAAAGCCGCGACGGCGAGGCACGGCAGATCATGCTCGCCCTGCTCGGCTGGGACCCGTACCTGAAAACCGTGATCGCGGTGGACAGCGACATTGACATCAGCGACGACAGCCAGGTGCTGTGGGCATTGGCCACACACTTTCAGCCGCATCAGGATATTTTCGTCATCGACGGTTTGCCCGGCAGTCCGCTCGATCCGTCGTCCTCGGTCAACGGCACCACCTCGCGCATGGGCCTGGATGCCACGCGAGGCTCGGGATTCGACGGGATCAAGGCGCAGTTGGATCAAGACGTGGTCGAGCGGGCGCGCAATCTGCTGAAGAGCGTTCAATCATGAACCGCCAGCGCATGGTGGTCGGCATCAGCGGCGCGTCGGGCTTCATCTACGGCGTGCGCCTGCTGGAGTTGCTGGCTGAGCTGAACATCGAAAGCCACCTGATCATCAGCCGCGCCGCGCTGCTGACCATGGCCCATGAAACTGACTACAAACTGGCGGACGTCACCGCGCTGGCCAGCCACTACCACCGGGCTGACGACGTGGCTGCCGGGATCGCCAGCGGTTCGTTCCGTTGCCTGGGCATGGTGGTCGCGCCGTGCTCCATGCGCACGTTGGCGGAGATTGCCACCGGCTCCTCCTCGGGGCTGATCGGTCGCGCTGCCGACGTCACATTGAAAGAACGCCGGACCTTGGTGTTGATGGCCCGGGAAACGCCGCTGACCCTCGCCCACCTGCGCAACATGACCGCCGTCACCGAAATGGGCGGGATCATCGCGCCACCGGTGCCGGCCTTCTACGCCCGCCCGCAAAACCTTTCGCAAATGGTCGATCACAGCCTCGGCCGTGTCCTCGACCTGTTCGGCCTCGACGCCGGGACCGCGCTGCGCTGGGGTGAACCCAGCCCATCGGCCACCGGCCATTCCGCAACCATGAAGGAGCTCGCATGAACAGCCCATTCAACGCCCCGACCCCGAACCGCAAGATCCCGGTGACCATCCTCACAGGATTTCTCGGCGCCGGCAAAACCACCCTGCTCAACTACATCCTCAAGGAAAACCACGGCCGCAAAATCGCCGTGATCGAAAACGAGTTCGGTGAAGTCGGCATCGACGGCGACCTGGTGCTCAGCTCTGAGACCGAAGAAATCTACGAGATGGTCAACGGCTGCGTGTGCTGCACCGCCGAGGTTCGAGAGGACCTGGTGCGCATCGTCCGCGAACTGGTGGCGCGCCCGGTGCGGCTGGATCACATCTTGATCGAGACCAGTGGTTTGGCCGATCCGTACCCGGTGGCGCAGAGCTTCTTTATCAACGACCCGATTGCCGATGAAGTGGAACTGGACGCCATCGTCACCATGGTCGATGCCAAGCACATCGCTCAACATCTGGAAGACCTGCAACTGGATGGCGTCGATAACCAGGCGGTGGATCAGATCGTCTGCGCTGACCGCATCGTCATCAACAAGGTCGATCTGGTCAGTGCCGCGGAAGTGGCGGCCCTGTGCGACAAAATTCGTGGATTGAACGCCACGGCAGAGCTGGTGACGTCCAGCTACGCCGAGATCGACCTGTCGAAGATCCTCGGCATCGGTGCCTTTGAGTCGACTCAGAAGCTGATGGAGATTGGCTCTGAGCATGACCATCACGCCGATGAACATCATCACGAGCATGACGATCTGGATCATGACCACGACCCGAGCGTGTCGTCAGTCGGCATCGCCGTGGACGGTGCGGTGAATCTGGGTGACTTCCACCGCTGGATCAGCAAACTGCGCACCGAACAGGCCGACAACCTCTATCGCATGAAAGGCGTGCTGGCGGTCGCGGGCCAGGATCAGCGCTACGTGCTGCAAGGCGTGCACAGCCTGGTCGAGTTTCGCGCGTCCACTTCATGGGGCGCCGAACCGCGCTCCAGCAAGATCGTGTTCATTGGCCGCGACCTGGACCGCGCGGCGTTGAACCATGGCTTTGCCGCCTGCCTGGCAGGCTAAACGGCTCCGGGGCCGGTGGATGGCGGCTCCGGGCACACTGAACGGGTATCCCTCTCTACAACAAAAAACAGCAAGAGGAGTTTCGCCATGACTTCAGCCGTGCACCCGGTAGACCAGATTCTGCCGATCCGACAAATGCTCACCCTCGGCCTGCAACACATGGCCGTCTCGTACATCGGCGCCATCGCCGTGCCGTTGATTGTCGCCAGCGCGTTGAAAATGTCCCAAGCCGACACCGTGGTGCTGATCAGCACCACACTGTTCTGCTCGGGCATCGCCACGCTTTTACAAACCGTCGGCTTCTGGAAATTCGGCGTGCGTTTGCCGATCTTGCAGGGCGTGGCGTTCAGCAGTGTTGGCCCGGTCATCGCCATCGGCACTAATCCGGAGGTTGGATTCGCCGGGGTCTGCGGGGCGGTGATCGGCGCGGGGATCTTTACGATGCTCGTCGCGCCGTTCGTGGGCCGATTGCGCCGGTACTTTCCACCGGTGGTCACCGGCTGCATCGTCACCGTGATCGGTTTGCAGCTGTTCCCGATTGCCTATGAATGGATCGGTGGTGGCCGCAACGCCAGTAATTTCGGGGCGCCGGCGTACCTTGCCGTCGCCGCCGTGGTGCTCGCGACCATTCTTCTGGTCAACCGCTATGGCAACCCGATGATGCGCAATATGGCTGTATTGGTCGGCATGCTGGTCGGCGCCGCATTGGCTTACGGTCTGGGCATGGGCAGTTTTCACAGCGTGCAGGGGTCACCCTGGCTCACCGTGCCCTACCCGTTTTATTTCGGCCTGCCGACCTTCAGCCTGATCCCGATTGCGACCATGGTGGTGGTGATGATCGTGCAGATGGTCGAGTCCATGGGCCTGTTCGTGGCCATCGGCGACATCGTCGACAAACCGGTGGAGGAGAAACAGGTGATCAACGGCCTGCGGGCAAACGGACTGGCGAGCACCATCGCCGGGATGTTCGCGGCGTTTCCGTTCATTGCCTTCATGGAAAACGTTGGGCTGGTGATTCTGACCGGAGTGCGCAGTCGCTGGGTGGTGGCAATCAGCGGGCTGATGATGTGTTCCATGGCACTGGTGCCCAAAGCCGGGGCGATCATCGCGTCGATGCCGACTGCCGCCCTCGGCGGTGCCGGGATTGCCATGTTCGGCGTGGTCGCGGCAGCCGGAATTCAAACCCTGGCCAAGGTCGATTACGAGCGCAACCGCTACAACGTGCTGATCGTCGGTTTCACCATTGCCGCGGCTCTGGTGCCGGTACTCGCGCCGGCCCTGTTCAAGCAAATGCCCGAGTGGTCCCAGCCGTTCCTGCACAGCAGCGTGGTGATCGCCTGCCTGGTGTCAGTGCTGCTTAACGCGGCGCTCAACGGCGTCAGCGTTCCCGACAGTGCGGCCACCAAGCCTGCCTCCCACAGCCTCTGACTGGAGAAGCCCATGACTCAACTTCAAAACATACTGATCAAAAACCCGGTGGCGGTGATGACCGGTTTGCGCGGCCCGCGTGCCCGGGCAGGTAGCGTGGACATTCGCATCGTCAACGGTCGCATCTCGGAAATGGCTGCGGACCTCGTAGCGCAACCCGGTGAACGGGTGATCGACGCACGCAACTCGGTGGTCTACCCGGGCTGGATCAACACCCACCATCACCTGTTCCAGAACCTGCTCAAAGCCGTGCCGGAAGGGTTGAACCAAGACTTGCAAGGCTGGCTGGCCAGCGTGCCCTACCCGCGCCTCAACCGTTTTACTCCGCAATTGGCGCAGATCGCCGCACGGTTGGGCATGGCCGAGTTGCTGTTGTCCGGGGTGACGACCTGCGCCGACCACCACTATCTCTACCATGCTAACGGCACTACCGAAACCGGTGATTTGCTGTTCGACGTGGCCGATGAGTTCGGCATGCGTTTTGTACTGTGCCGGGGTGGTGCGCTGGAATCGGCCAGCGCTCACCCGGGATTCTCCAAAACCGCGCTGCAACCGGAGACGCTGGACCAAATGGTCGGTGACATCGAACGGCTCAAATCGCTGTACCACCAGGACAGCCCCGATGCGATGCGTCGAGTGGTGGTGGCGCCGACGACACCGACCTTCTCGCTGCCACCCACCTTACTGCGGGAACTGGCCCACACCGCCCGCGGCCTTGGGTTGCGGTTGCACACCCACCTCTCGGAGACGCAGAACTACGTCAACTTCTGCCGCGAGAAATACAACTGCCTGCCGGTGGAATTCGTCGCCGAACACGAATGGCTCGGCCCGGACGTGTGGTTCGCCCACGCGGTGCATCTGCAACCGGGGGAAATCCGCATGCTCGCGCAAACCGGCACCGGCATTTCTCATTGCCCGGTGAGCAACGCGCGGTTGGGCAGCGGCGTGGCTCCGGTGCCGCAGATGTACGAGGCTGGCGTACCGATTTCCCTCGGGGTGGATGGCGTGGCGTCCAACGAATCAGGGAGTATGGTCGGTGAAGCGCACACGGCGTGGCTGATTCATCGAGCGGAGCAAGGGGCTTCGGCCACCACCGCCGAAGACGTGATCCATTGGGGGACGGCCGGTGGCGCGCAGGTGTTGGGGCTCGGTGCGGTTGGGACGCTGGAAGTCGGTCAGGCGGCGGATCTGGTGATCTATGGCCTAGATCATCCACGGTTCTTCGGCTTCCACGACGTCGCCGTGGCGCCGGTGGTAGCGGGTGAACCGATTACCGTGAGGTACAGCCTCGTCGGTGGCCGCGTGGTGGTCGATGACGGCGTTATACCGGGGCTGGATTTGGCGCAAATACGCGCCGAGGCGTGGGACGGGGTGCGGCAGTTAATGAACGTGCATGACTAACCACCCCCCAATACACCCCCTGTGGGAGCGGGCTTGACCGCGATAGCGGTGTGTCAGGCAACAGAGATGTTGAATGTTCCGCCGTCATCGCGGGCAAGCCCGCTTGTGTCTTGCGCAGGAATTAGACTGAGGATGAGATTACATGTCCGGCGTAAATGATCTGCTGCAAGCCATCGAAACCGCCGCCGGTCAGGGCGAAGAAACCATCCTCGCCACCGTGGTCAAGGTCGAAGGCTCAGCCTACCGCCGCCCCGGCGCACGCATGCTCATTCCCCTCCACGGCCGCACCATCGGCACCGTCAGCGGCGGTTGCCTGGAACAGGACCTAGCCAAAAAAGCCTGGTGGCTGACCGACACCGGCGAACCAGTCGTGCGCCGCTACAGCACCGGCGCCACCGAGGATGAAGACGATGAACAAAGCGCCCTGACTTTCGGCCTCGGCTGCAATGGCACGGTGTTCGTCATGCTCGAACGCCTACGGGTGAAAACGCCCTCAGCCGCCGTTGAGCTGCTACGCCAGGTACGTGATCGTCAGCAGCCTGCGGCCATGGCGACCATCATTGCCACCTCACGCAACGCATTGGTTCGAGTCGGTGATCGGGTGATATCGAACGCCGCTGCCAGCCTTCGACACCCTGTTCTGGAACAGGCCATCCACAACGACCTGCACAAGACACTCAGCGAGAAAAAATCCTCCTTGCGGCTCTACACCGACGCCCGTGGCGAAGTCGAAGTATTCTTCGAGTACATCGCCCCGCCGCCGCGCCTGGTGATCTTCGGTGCCGGCCACGACGCCCAACCACTGGTACGCATGGCCAAGTTGTTGAACTGGCATGTCAGCGTGATCGACAGCCGCAGCCATTTTGCCCGACCTGAACGCTTTCCGCAGGCAGATGCGGTAATCGTCGCGAACCTCGGCCCCCCCTTCGTCCTCGGACCGTTGATCGAGGGGGCAGCGGTGGCCGTCATGACTCACAGCTACCGACAGGACCGTCACTGGCTCGGCCAATTGCTGCAAGACGCACCGGCCTACATCGGCCAACTCGGCCCCCGAGAGCGGACCGAGCGATTGTTGACCGACATTCACCAACACATTCCGGTCCTGAATGCGTTGCAACAACTGCACTACCCCATGGGCCTGGACCTTGGCGGCGATGCGCCCGAAAGCGTGGCGCTCTCGATTCTGGCGGAGATGATGGCAGCGTTGAATCAGCGTAACGGCGGGATGCTGAAGCACCGGAGCAAACCAATTCATCAAGTGGATTTGTTGGTGTGTGAAAAGTTTGAGGTGGCGGCAGCGGTTAATTGAGGTGGTTTCAATGAAGATCAAAAGACCGCAATCACGTGAAGCTGCTCTTGCCTGCATCGTTCCATCGTCTTGCCCAGCGTAAGGGTGAGTCGAGTAACTAAGGATGGTCTGAAAAAATCCATACCCTAAAAAGTGCCCAAGTAATTAAGCACATTACAGGCCAGTGACTTCATAAAAGCCGGCGTTTTCAGAGTTTTCCAAGCTGTGATAGTGATGAATACGTTCTGAATTCGAGTAGGGAATGGGGTTGTTAACCTACTCAGACTATTTGTACAACTGCGAGATTTCCTCGGCAAATATAAAAAACAGTCCCTTTAGCCGAAATGGACGACTACTCAAGGAAATAGAATATGCAGAACCGAAAGTTGCTTGTCCACCAGACCTTTGCCATCAGTGCTCTGTTATTGAGTACGGCCACTTCAGTGCAAGCGGCCGACTGGAGCGACAACTCTATTAGTTACTTGTATGGCACCCACTTCGCTGAGCCGGGTATCGATGGTCCGATAGCCAAGAATATAGTCGAGTTCACTCATGTTGATGGATACAAATACGGTAGCAACTTCCTCGACGTACAGGTGCTATTTTCCGATAAAAATGATCCAGCCGCCGGTGGCGACAACGGATCTACCGAGGTGTATGCGGTGTATCGCCATCAACTTTCACTCAATAAAATTTCCGGTCAGGATTTCAAATGGGGCCCCGTTCGGGACTGGTCACTATCGGGTGGCCTCGACTGGAACACCAAAAACACTACCTTCGCGCCAGCAAAACGCATGCTCGTCATCGGCCCGACTATCAATTTCGACGTACCAGGTTTCTGGGACTTGAGTGTGATGTACCGCTCCGAGACCAACCATAATGGCTTAGCGTTCGCCCAAGAGCACGATATCCGCTTCAACGACACTTACTACCTGGAAACTGCTTGGGACATTCCCTTCCAGCTCGGTTCGGTACCGCTCAAATTCAAGGGCTTTGCCAACTTCATCCCCCCCAAAGGCAAGGATGGCTTCGGGAACGACACCGTGAGCGAGACGCTCGTGCACGCCTCCTTACTTATGGACGTGGGCGAGCTCACTTTCGGCAAGAAAGATACCTTCTTTGCCGGGGTGGGTTACGAATATTGGAAGAACAAGTTCGGCAACAACTCTTCCAACACATCTGGCACCGAGGCCAATACGCCGTTTCTGAACTTTGAATGGCATCTGTAAGGCTCCCATCAGAAGGCACACTGTCTTACACTGACAGTTGCATCGAACTTATCCACTCCATGGATAATGACGGCACCGGTGCGTGGGTCTCCGCGCATCGGCAATTCGGTATGCCAAGACGTAGCATCAGTAACTCTTTCGGAGCGACGAGGCCGTACTCCGCAACCAGACCACGGATTGATTAGCGTTGGCCGTCCGCTGTTCAATTTAGACGGCTCGGATGCCATGCGTCGCCTGGAAATCTTGTTGTACGATGGTCTTGATGGCGGCGAAGCGGACGCTGGAACGGCTCATTGCCTCACAAATTACATCGGCATCGTTGGCGTCGTTCTTGTTGCTCTTGACGTACGGTTTGACGAACTGAGGCGCGATCAGCCTCACCCGAAATCGGGATCATGCCAAGATAAGGGAAAAACTAGGACTTTAGACCTATCACATTGATTTACCGAGATTTTTATGGATCGCTATTTCACATAAACAAAATACAAAATACAAAATTCGGCCCCTTCTGCGATGGTTATAGGCCGCTCTTTCAATTAGCGGGCGGCCCATCCCTGGATTGACTGCCTAGAATAAGTAGCTGTACTTCCTCTGTGTGTCCGCGATGAGAGCCGTCCTCCCTTACAGGCAGTGAACGGCCATAAGCTGACACTCACACAGTCAAGCGATCCGGCTGCTCGCCTACCCCGGCACTCCAAAGGAACATCGTCGTCGAGTGGGGCAGTGGCGGGAGGTCGGTGGCGATAAACCCTACATCAGCTTCGTGCACCTGGATCTGGCAGCCACTCCCCATGCGCCGATGCGCCGTGTGCGTTTCGGTGGCAGCTGCGGGAGCTGGCATTGATCGATGAGCTTCAGGTGTTGCGAGAGGCCGGTGTGCAGCATATTGGCTTGCATCTGCGTCGTAGCGAACGACCGGTTGCCGGAGTTATTGAACAGATCGCTGAATACATTTTGCCGAAGTTTCACAACGATGCTGCTGGAACCAGGGATAGTCAATCGGCTTCCCTTTTTCGTCACGTCACTTTCCTGCGGGCAAAACAAAACCCCTACCTGCATACGCAGATAGGGGTTTCGGAATTTAATCTTGA
>NZ_JASBRE010000045.1 GCF_029960815.1 Pseudomonas sp. AL03 | reverse complement strand
TTTTTAGCGAAAAACATCTCGCGAAAGCTTGACCGTGAACAGAGTATCTACAGGTATTGCGGTGCCCTTGTAGGAGCGAGGCTTGCTCGCGAAGAACGATAACTCGGTCGTCAGGTAGTAGCTGGTTATTACCCGACCCTCTGGATAAGGACTACCTTGAATACTCCTGCATGACCCCATATTTCCCAGGAGTCCTCCCCATGGCGGCTAAAAAAATTCTGATGCTGGTCGGCGATTACGTCGAAGACTATGAAGTGATGGTGCCGTTTCAGGCGCTGCTGATGGTCGGCCACACGGTGCATGCCGTTTGCCCGGACAAAACCGCCGGTCAGACCGTACGCACGGCAATCCACGACTTTGAAGGCGACCAGACCTACAGCGAAAAGCCCGGCCACCTGTTTGCCCTGAACTTCGACTTCGCCAAGGTCGCGGAAGCCGACTACGACGCGCTGCTGGTACCGGGCGGTCGTGCGCCTGAGTACCTGCGCCTGAACGAAAAAGTCCTGGAACTGGTGCGAGCGTTCGACAAGGCCGGCAAACCGATTGCCGCCGTGTGTCACGGTGCACAATTGCTGGCGGCAGCGGGGATTCTTGAAGGTCGCGAGTGCAGCGCTTACCCGGCCTGTGCGCCGGAAGTGCGCCTGGCCGGTGGTACGTTCATCGATATCCCGGTGACGGAAGGACACGTTCAAGGCAATCTGGCCACTGCTCCGGCCTGGCCGGCGCACCCGAGTTGGCTCGCCGGCTTCCTCGGGTTGCTGGGCACCCAAATCACGCTGTAACGAGGGACCTGTCCATGTGCGAGCTTTACGTCAAAGCCGATCCGATCCTCTACGAATCGCGCTCCCGTTCGCTGCGCATCTGCGGGGTGGTCACCACCCTGCGGCTGGAGAATCAGTTCTGGGACATCCTCAGCGAAATCGCCGAGGTCGACGGCATGACCACCAACCAATTGATCGCCAAGCTGTATGAAGAGGTGATGGACTACCGCGGCGAGGTGGTGAATTTCGCCTCGTTTTTGCGGGTCAGCTGTACGCGGTACCTGAGTCAGCGGCGGGTGCAGGCGCCGGAATTATCGGTGGTTCGGGCGGTGGTGAAGTAGGGCAGGTTGGTCTTTACTCTGAAGCGCGAAACCTCTCAATTGCCAAGGAGAAAGAGCATGTCTGGATGGTATGAAGTGAGCAAAAGCAGCAATGGTCAGTTCAAGTTCCTACTGAAGGCCGCCAATGCGGAAACCATTCTGACCAGCGAGCTGTACACCACCCGCGCTGCCGCCGACAAAGGCATCGTGTCGGTTCAGAGCAACAGCCCGCTGGATGAACGCTACGAAAAGAAAACCACCAAGGATGGCCACCCTTACTTCAACCTCAAGGCTGGTAACCACGAGATCATCGGCAGCAGCGAGGCTTATGCCTCCGCTGCCGCGATGGATAAAGGCATCGCCGGCGTGAAGGCCAACGGGCCGACCACGGTGATCAAGGACAAGACCTTGCCGGTGCTCTGACTGTTCGAGATCTTTCCCATGCTCCGCGTGGGATTGATTTTCAGGCTTCGACTGGAACTGTGAGCTTCGGGCCACCCAACGCATGGGTCTTTGAATCAAAAAACCGCAGTTCCACACCAGTGCCCTCGAACACCTTCGCGTAATGCCGCTTCTGGTGCTGAATGAACGCCTTGCTGCGCGGATTAATCGAGATCGCCACCCCCTGCGGTTTCGCCTGGCGCAAGGCGTGGATGATGTGGCTGTCCTGCTCACCCAGGGCGTGACCGAAGAGGCACAATCCGTCGCCATGACCGAGTAGCTGGTCGTAGCAGAACGACAGATAGTCCGAGCTGCGAATGGTTTTGAGCTTGTCCTGCGCCGGACCTTCATTGACGAATAGCGGCACGTCGTCGAGGGTCTTGATCGTGTTGTTGATCGCGAAGCTGCCGAGCAACGTGCCCTCGGTCGACATCAGTTTGCGCGCCGTGCCGTCCTGATTGCGCACCAGATGCAGGCCTCCGTGCAGGTACAGCAGGCGGGTTTTATCGGTCGCCGTGGCGCTTAGATCGAAGCTCGGCTCCGCCCCCTGGAACAGGTCGGTGATCGCGTCAGGCTGATGCTGAATTGCCCAGTAATTGAGCAGGTCGTAGTTGGTGGTGAACACCGTCCGGTAGCGGCTCAGCTCCTGATTGATCGCCGCCAGCGTCGAGGGCACCACCAGCCGCCACGGGATGTGCACCGCGTGCACGCTGTTGATCAGCGCTTCTTTGATCGCGTAGTAACGATTGCGCGGTGCGGCGGAACTCACGGCCAAGGCCTTGTTGACCCGGCTGGTGGTTTTCAGCGCGCTGAGCACCTGCTCGAAGCTGCGCGTCTGCAGGGCGTCGAATACGCTCAGCTCGGACTGGCTCAGGGGCTTTTCTTCGACGGTGCGGGCGTTTTCGAACAGCGAGTCGTAGCCGAAGTCGTCCCACACGGCGCGGCTGGCGCCGTTGCCCACCAGCAGGCCGCCGAACGAGGCGGTGGTGCGCAAGGCGTTCCAGTCTTCAAGTTGGGCATCAACATCCTGGAAATCGGTCATTGCGGTCAAAGTCTCAAAGCAAAGGGTCTGATGGGCGGCGACTTTATCACGACCAAGACTTGAGCCAGATCAAGTTACTGCGCGGCCGATAGGTCGATCCTGTGGGTACCCGCTGGATCGGCGCTGCCGATTCGGCCTCAGCCAGGAGACTCGCTCATGAGCAGCACGTTTTTCATCCCCGCCGTGAACATCATGGGCATTGGTTGCCTGGACGAAGCCATGGACGCCATTCGCAAGTACGGTTTTCGCAAGGCGCTGATCGTCACCGACGCCGGGCTGGCCAAGGCGGGCGTAGCGAAGATGATTGCCGAGAAACTGGCGATACAGGACATCGATTCGGTGATTTTCGACGGCGCCAAGCCGAACCCGAGCATCGCCAACGTCGAAAGCGGTCTGGGTCTGCTCAAGGAGACTCGCTGTGATTTCGTGGTGTCCCTGGGCGGTGGTTCGCCCCATGACTGCGCCAAAGGCATCGCGTTATGCGCGACCAACGGCGGGCAGATTCGCGATTACGAAGGCGTCGATCAATCCACCCAGCCACAACTGCCGCTGATCGCCATCAACACCACCGCCGGCACCGCCAGCGAGATGACCCGTTTCTGCATCATCACCGATGAATCCCGTCACGTAAAAATGGCCATCGTCGATCGCAACGTCACGCCACTGCTGTCGGTCAACGACCCGGCGCTGATGGTCGCCATGCCCAAGGGCCTGACGGCTGCCACTGGCATGGACGCATTGACCCACGCCATCGAGGCCTACGTTTCCACGGCGGCCAATCCGATCACCGATGCCTGCGCACTGAAGGCGATCACGTTGATCAGCAACAACCTGCGCCTGGCCGTCCGCGACGGCAGTGACATGGCCGCGCGGGAAAACATGGCTTACGCGCAGTTCCTCGCCGGCATGGCGTTCAATAACGCATCCCTGGGTTATGTCCACGCCATGGCTCACCAGTTGGGCGGGTTCTACGACTTGCCTCATGGTGTGTGCAACGCGGTACTGCTGCCCCACGTACAAAGTTTTAACGCACTGGTTTGCGCCGATCGCCTCACGGATGTCGCCCGTGCGATGGGCGCCAATGTTCACGGCTTCACCCCGGAAGCAGGCGCCCAGGCAGCCATCGCGGCAATCCGCAGCCTGTCCGGAGACGTGGAAATACCCGCTGGTTTGCGTGAGCTCGGCGCCAAGCTCAACGACATCCCGATCCTCGCCACCAATGCCTTGAAAGATGCGTGTGGCGTGACCAATCCTCGAGCGGCGGATCAGCGCCAGATTGAAGAGATTTTCCGCAGCGCGTTTTAAGAAGTTTTGTGACCGGGCGCGAGCATCACGCAGAGCATCGCGCCCAACGCCAGCAAGGTACACAACAGCGACAACGGCCAGGCCTGCGGGCTTGCGATCAAACTGGCGATCCCGCCGATAACGGCGGCCATCAATTGATGAATGAAACCGCTCAACGCCATCGCATACGCACCACCGACCGGCGAACCGTCATTGGCCAGGGACAGGCTGATCGGGTAAGTCAACGACTGGCCGAACACCGCAAAGCAATAGGGCAACCAAAACAGCAGGGCCACTGAAGTGCCCGCGACACTCCCCAGCAACATCACCGCGCTGCCGGCCAGCACCAGCCCCACCCCCGCCGTCATCAACCCGCGTTGACCGGTGTGAAGTACAAAGCCATTGACCCCCAAAGCCCCCAGAAAATACGCCGCGCTGATCGGCCAGCCTAACAACCCGTATTCCACGGCCGACCAGTTGAACGGTCCTTGCAGAATCAGCGGCGCTGCGGTGTTGAACGCGACAATCACTCCGTACCCGAGGCCGCCGGTGAGGGCCGGCAACAGAAAGGCTCGATGACGCAAGATGCGCCAGTAGCTCGGCCAGGCGGATGACGGGGCATTCTCCTCGGCCAGCACCGGGAACCTAACCCGGGCCACGATTAGCGCCATCATCAGACTCACACCACCCAACAGGTAAAACATCGCTGGCCAGCCCAGCGCCACCTGGATGATCGACCCCAGGTATTGGCCGATACCCAGCGCCACCACGAAGGAAATCGAAATCCAGGACAACGCCTTGGCCAGTAGGTCGCCGCGGAAACTGTCGCGGATCAGCACCCGCGCCATGACCGAAATGCCGCTGGCGCCAATGCCCTGAACCAGTCGAAACGCCAGGAACGATTCAAGCGTCTGGCTCAGGGGCAACGCCAGATTGCCCAAAACGTAGATGCCGAGTGCGGCGAGCAGCACCGGTTTGCGGCCGATACGCTGGCCCAGGCTGCCCCAGAACAACATCGGCAGCGCCATGCCGATCAGATACACCGCCAGCCCCCAGGAAACCTGCGAGGCGTCGGAAGACAAATCCCGGGCCATTTCCGGCAGCGCCGGCAGGTAAATGCTCATGCCTAATTGAGCGAGAAAAACCGTGCTGCAGGTGACGAGGAGGGTGGTGCTGCTCTTCATTGAATCTTCCCTGGTTTCAGTTCAACAGCCGATTTCCCGGCCTCGAGTGCGTAAAAGCTCGGTAATAAGTTCACAAAAGTGTCGGATCAGCGTCGGCTCCATGTCGGCGCGCAGGGTAATTCTGATGGCTGCCTTGCCTTGTGCGACCACTGGGAAAAAGACTGCCGAGGTGAAGAAGCCGTGATTGGCCAGCTCCATGGCGATGCTGTTCGCCAGTGCTGCTTCGCCGCAGTTGACCAGTCGAATGGCCATGTTGCTGTTGTGTTGATCGGTTCGTATGAGGCTGTCGAACAGCTGGATATTAGCCTGAAGTTTTTCCTGCAACGCGGCAAATTCCGGTGTGCGATGAAGCTGGATGGACGCTCTGCCCGCGCCAATGGCTGCACTGTTCAGACTTTGCGACCAATTGCTGGGGCCGCCGTAACGCGCAATGAGCCTCTTCTGCCGTTCATTGCCCAGCATCACCAGACCGCCGCTGGCGCCAAACGACTTGGCCAGCGAGGCGACGATCAGGCAGTCACCCTCCAGGGCATGCAACCTGGGGCGCACGAGGCCTGCGCCAAAGGTTCCGACGGCGGACAGCGCGTGGGAGTCGTCCAGATAGAGAAACAACCCGTAGCGGTCCTTCAGATACAAAAGACTGTCCATGTCCGCGACCCCACCCATGCTGTACGCACCGTCGGCAACATACGCAACGGTGCGGTGTTGCTGACACTGCGTCTCAAGAAAATCCATGTCGTTATGAGGACAGGTCACGACCGTGGTTTCATCCGCGCAGGCGGCTTTCAGGTGATTCATCGAGTAGTGCGCCAACCGGTCAAAGACCATCACGGGAGGGCGGTTTTGCGTGAACACGCCGCTGGCCAGCAATGGCAGAATGGCGGCACTCGCCGCACTGCACGACAGGGTGCTCAGGCAACTGGCGCCGAACAGCTCGGAAAGTTCGGTTTCGTACTGTTCCAGAATCGCCAGCTTGCAGCGGTTCTTTGAATTGGCGACGCGAAGGGTGCCGGTTTCCCACAGTGTGTTCATGGCGCCGTCAAGAATATCGGGATGGTGATCCAGGCCCAGGTAAGACGTCGTACAGAAATGATGAAAAGCGCGCCCGTACTGATCGAGCATCCGGTTAGCACTTTTGATTTCGACGTTAAGCCCCGAAATTTTTCCGGCTTCAGCGCTCTCCCAATCGTGATCGGCCAACGCGATGACTTTGCGGTAGTTGGTGTAGAGGTTTGCCGCGTGTGTTGTCTGGTCCATGTGAAGATGACTTCCTTGAGTGAAACGATCCATGAGTGTGTTGCAGTCCGTGTGTGTTTCCAGACTTTACAGAACGCGGCGGGGGCTTTGAATCGGCTGTTTCCGGTACGGCTGAGTGTTACAAGAGATTTATGTGTAGGGCGATGCCTCGTGATGTTGTGGGCTAATTGCTTGGGAACAGGGCTATCCTGGCGACTCAGCCGAACCCAAGCATCGAGCCCTCCCCTGCTGGCGTGGCCGACCTGGGAATCTGCTCCAGTGACAGCGACGTCAAAGGTCTGCACAGCGTGCTTTGGTGGTGTTGATGCTGCCCAATCATCCGTTGGCGAGCCGTTCCAGCCTGGCGTTCGCCGACACGCTGGGCAGCGACTACGTCGGTCTGCATTCCGCCAGTTCGATCAACATGCGCACCCACGCAGCCGCGCGCCAGGCCGACAAGGTGCTGCGGTTACGGATTCATGTACCGGGTTTTGACGCGATGTGCCGGATGGTCCAAGCCAACATGGGCATCGGCATCCTGCCGCAAAAGGCCTATGAATTATTTGGCAGGGCGTTGGGTTTGCATGCGGTGCCGTTAACGGATGACTGGTCGGATCGTGCGTTGGTTCTGGTCGTGCGCGATGAAGCGGCGCTGTCGCCGGTGAGCCGAATGTTGTTCGAACAGTTGCGCGGAGCGGATTGGCCAGCCGTATCGCTCACCATGAACCGCACAGTGGCACCGAAAGCCCGGTGATGATTGGTTTGCTGACCACCATCCCTTACATCTGCGGCGCCATCAGCATGGTGGTGATCGGGCGGTTGTCCGACTCGACCGGTGAGCGGCGCAAGTTTGTCGCAGGGTTAGTCGCGGTGGGCGCGGTGGGGTTCTTCTGTGCGGGGATCTTCGCTATCCACACGACCTTCCTGATTGTCGCGCTGGGCTTGCTCGGTGCCGGGATTATCGCGTCCATCCCGAGTTTCTGGACCCTGCCGCAAAAACTGCTGGCCGGTGCCGGGGCAGGGGCTGCTGGCGGGATCGCGGTGATCAACACCCTCGGCCAGTTCGGCGGCATTGTCAGCCCGGTGATGGTAGGGCGGATCAAAGACCTGACCGGCAGCACCACGCCGGCGCTGTATGTCATCGGCGTCGCTGCGCTGATCGCCGTTTGCGCTGTTGATGTGGGGGTTGCCGCAGAAGCTGCGCACGCTCGACAAGTTTTAAAAGATCGCAGGCTGATGATCGACCACGTAGAGCATGGGAACGATCAGGATGTCGCGATCACCGCTTTGGCCGGCATATCACCGAACTGAATCAACACCACACCGGCAATCAACAACACCGCCCCAAACACCCGCGGCAACGTCATTTGCCGTTCCATCAAGCCAAACAATCCAAAGTGATCCAGCACCAGCGAAGCCACCACCTGTCCCGCCAGCGCCAAAGCAATAAACCCCGACGCCCCAAGCTTGGGCAGCAGCATCAGCGCCAACGAGATAAAACACACCCCGAACGCACCACCAGCCCACATCCACAGCGGCGCCCTGGTGATGAACGCCAGTGATGGCAGCGGCAATCGCATCGCCAACATAATCGGCAACACCACCACGATGCTCACCAATAACGACGCGAGCGTCGCCCATAACGGATGACCCAACCCACGCGTGAGGTTGGCGTTGATCGCACTCTGAAAAGGCACCACCGCCCCGGCAATCACGGCCAGCAGCAACAGCCCGGCCCAATGCAACGTACTCATGGTAATTCTCCAACAGGTTTTGCTGGACTCTAGAGTATTCGTCGCGCAGATTTAAATTCCAAATTGCTATCCAGAACATGCATCAGATGAATGATCTTCGGCGCATCGACCTCAACTTGCTGGTGATCCTCGACGCCTTGCTCAGCGAACAACACGTGACCCGTGCCGCCGAGCGCCTGCACCTGAGTCAGCCGGCCGTCAGTCATGCCTTGGCGCGACTACGTGATCTGCTCGGCGATCCTTTACTGGTGCGGGCGGGCGCCACTCTTGTGCCAACACCGCGAGCCCTGGAGTTGATGGCGCCTTTGGCCGAAGCCCTGGCTCAGGTGCAATCGCTGCTGGCACCGAATGCTTTCGATCCGGCCACCGCCAAGCGCACCTTTCGCCTGGCGATGTCCGACTACGGCGCTGCCATCGTCCTGCCGAGGTTGATACGGACCTTGCGCCGGGAAGCACCGGGCATCGATCTGCAAATCAGCCATGCCAGCCGCGAAGGCATGCTTGATGCTGTGCTCAACGGCGACATCGACATGGCGGCAGGCGTCTTTCCAGAGCTGCCGAACGAATTGCGCAGCACCCCGCTGTTCGAAGAGCACTACGCCTGTCTGGTCGACCGCAACAGCCTGGCCGCCGATGGCGTGCTCGACCTGCCGACCTACCTCGCCCGACCCCACGTCCTGCTGGAAATGCGCGGCAGTGGCACCCCGGAAATCGAACGGGCCCTGACTGCGCTGCGTGAACGCCGCCGAGTTGCGATCAGCCTGCCGCACTGGAGCGTTGCCCCGGAATTCATCAGCGGCACGGACCTGATCCTTACCGTTGCTTCACGTGGGCTGCGCGAGATTGATGAGCGGTCGTTGATTGTTGTTCCGCCGCCGTTTCATATTCCCTCGTTTACGTTTGTGTTGGTTTGGCATAAGCGACGGGGCGGGGATCAGGCGTTGAACTGGTTGAATGGGCGGATTGGGGAGGGGATTAGGCACGGATGACGTTCTATCCAGTGCCCTGATTTTGTAGTGTTTACCAACTGGTAGGCGGAAGACGCCTGGTATGGAAGTCCCTTAGTACCTGCAGGCGTCCTTGGCGAACTCGATAGGGAATTAGATAAGGTCGGTCTGGCAAGACCCATTCTCGAGTGCCGGGCAGGCGGCCTTCACGGCCGGTTGCCGGGAAGAGTGCAAGGTGATCGACGCTGGCAAGGATGGCTTGGACGAAGTCCGCTGCGGCTTTCGGATTCTCAGTTGCTATATAAGCGAAGCGGCTTCGTCATCGAGATTTTTTAATGCGGTACGCAACCACTCAACGCGCATTGGCAGTCCACCTATCGGAGATTGCTTTCACTTCCTCAGGTGTCGCGAAGTCTCCTGCGTCTGCTTCCTTCAGAGCTTTTTGAATTTCTTCGATTTGCCAGGCTTCCCGTGCCAGGTATTCACGTAACGCATCCACGGCAAGAAATGACTTGCTGCGGCCAGTGGCCTTGGAAAGATTGGCGAGGGTATCGGCGATTTCGTCTGGCAGACGTAAAGACATGACGGACATGACGGACATGACGGTCTCGATGTAGTGGTTTGTAATACAACGATACGACATCGTCGTGCAGGGGAGGACGCTACCTCCATTCGTCTGTCGTAACAATTGGTTGAACGGACACTCCGAGCCGGGGATAGTGCGCTGCTGAAATTGTTTGGTTTTGAAGCACACAAGGAACAGGGACATGACATTGAAGTCCGGGTTGATGGGATGTTCGGCGCTGTGTGGTTTGGTGATGACTACCAACACCAGACTGCTCGGCCGCTTACGATTCCGACGCAATCGGTTCTGAAGGTCTTGTCATTGATACGGCGCGTTACAAGCTGGCGTCGGATGTCCGAGCCTTTGGCCTGCGGTCGGACTTTGGTCACCGATCAAGTGCTATGCCCTACTCCAAAACCGATCTTGCGTTGTACCTCAGGGATGGTAATACCCTGCGTCCAGTGCTGGAGGGGCTGGTGGTTGCCAAGGGCAGGACATACGCAGAACCGTCGATATCGGCAAATCAACTCACAACGGATTTGCAGACTTGATCGTCACTTCAAGCACCACCGTGCTGAAAAGCTTCAAATCAGGCGAGGACTGCCTTTCTAAAACCAGCGATCTGAAAAAAACACAGATCACGCTGAGCTACGATGGCAAACATTACGGCGTGCCTGAAGAACTCAAAGGTTACTGACAACATGCTCACCGGCCTCAACCACCTGACCCTTGCCGTCACCGACCTGAACCCCAGCGTGGCGTTCTATCAAGATTTGTTGCAGTTGCGCCTCGAAGCCTCTTGGGACACCGGCGCCTATCTTTCACTGCCGGGTTTGTGGCTTTGTCTGTCTGTTGATCCGCTGCGCAGCTCTAAGCCTGCCGCCGATTACACCCATTACGCCTTCACCGTCAGCGCAGCGGATTTCCCCTTGTTCGTTGATCGCCTGCAATCCGCCAACGTCCTGGAATGGCGCGACAACCTTAGCGAAGGCGCGTCCTTCTATTTTCTCGACCCGGACGGCCACAAGCTCGAAGCCCACGTCGGTGACCTGGCGTCTCGGCTGGCAGCCTGTCGCGAGCGTCCGTATGCGGGGATGAAGCTCTTCGACGATCAGTCAGTCGATCCCCGGAGACCTGAGATAGACTTGCGTGCATTCACCCCAGCTCAACAGGACTCCCCATGACCCCATCGCTGCTAATGGCCGTTCTCGCCTCGGGCTTTATTTACGGCATCACGCCGGGGCCGGGTGTGCTGGCGGTGTTCGGCATCGGTGCGGCGCGTGGTCGGAGGGCAGGGGCGGGGTTTCTCTGCGGGCATTTGCTGGGGGATGTGGTCTGGTGCAGCACTGCGCTGATCGCGATTGTCGGTGCGCGGGAAATCGGCAGTGCCGCGTTCGATGTGCTGGGCGTGCTCAGCGGGCTGTATCTGTTCTGGCTCGGCCTGCGCGCGGTTCGCGCTCGTCGCAGCAGTGTCGAAGCGCCACAGGGGCCGGCTCGGCAGCCGTTCTGGCACGGCATTCTGTTTGGCCTGACCAATCCGAAGGCTTACCCGGTGGCGGTGGCGACGTTTACCGCGCTGCTGTCCAGCCGTGCCGAACTGCTGCATTGGTCAATGCTGCCGTGGTTGATTGTCCTGAGCTTCGTCGGTGGCCTCATGGCCTACGCTATCCTCATTGGCATTGTCGGTGCGCGACAGGTGCGCAACGTGTACCTGCGCCATGAGCTGTTGATCACCCGGCTGTGTGGGGTGATGTTTATCGGTTTCGCCATCAACGCCCTGGCGCATGCATTGCCCGGGCTGGTGACGAACAAGGCTTGAAACTGATCGCAGGGAAGCGTCAGTTGCAACGTCATCGCACGGGCGTATGACCGGTCAGGGATGGTTCTTTATTGCTGCATTGTTCGGACATGCGCCCTGCACCATGGCAACCAGAAATTCCGCGCCGTCGGCGAGTTACATCGATCTCATGCTGGACGCCGTCTGTGCGGTCGACACACAAGGTCGCTTCGTATTTGTCAGCGCGGCCTGCGAGCGTATTTTCGGTTACACCCCCGAAGAGCTGATCGGCCAGCCGATGATCGACCTGGTGCATCCCGCCGATCGTCAGCGCACCCTCGACGCCGAGCGGGAGATCATGGGCGGCGAACCCAAGCTCAATTTCGAAAACCGCTACCTGCGCAAGGATGGCCGAGTGGTGCACATCCTCTGGTCGGCACGCTGGTCGGAGGTCGACCAATTGCGCATCGCCGTGGCGCGCGACATCACCGAGCGCAAGCAGGCCGAGTCCCGGCAAGCGGCGCTGTATGCGATCTCTGAAGCCGCCCACGCGGCGGAAGATTTGCTGGCGCTGTTCAAACGCATCCATTTGATCATCGGTGAATGGCTGCCGGCACTGAATTTCTCCGTGGCGCTGTATGACCAACACTGCGCGCAGCTGAATTTCCCCTATCACGTCGACGACTATGAGCTGCAACCCGAGCAACCTGGGACCATCACTGGACGTCTCTGTGCCGAGGTGATTCGCAGCGGCCAGCCGATTCTGCTGACCCCGGATCAGAACAACTTGCCAGAAGGGTTTGAGGCACTGGTCGCGAGCCCGCATTCGCCCTGCTGGCTGGGCGTGCCGTTGAGTTCACAAAACGGCACCATCGGTGCGCTGATCGTTAAAAGCGTGCCCGGTGGCGAGCGCTACACCGAACAGGACAAGGAGTTGCTGCAATACGTGTGCGCCCAAGTCGCGACCGCCATCGAACGCAAGCAATTGCATGCCCGACTGCAGCGCATGGCGCAATACGATCAACTGACCCAGCTACCCAATCGCGAATTGCTCCGTGACCGGCTCAAAGCTTCGCTGACCCTGGCCCGGGCGGACAGCGGCCGAATGGCGTTACTGTACGTCGACCTCGACCGCTTCAAAGAGGTTAACGACACCCACGGCCATGCGGTGGGCGACATGCTGCTGCAAGCGGTCGCCAATCGGCTCAAAGGCTGCGTGCGCGAAACCGACACGGTGGCGCGCATCGGCGGTGATGAGTTTGTGGTGTTGTTACACAGCATTCGCGCCTCGGAAGACGCCGACAGCGTGGCGGGAAAAATCCGTCAGGTCCTGGCTCAACCCCTGCGCCTGGATGGCCACAGCCTCATCATCCAGACGAGCATCGGCGTTGCGCGATACCCCGACCACGGCACTGAAGAAAAGCAGTTGTTCCGACACGCCGACGAGGCGATGTACACCGCCAAACGCCAGCATCACCTGCGCACCGGGGTCTGAGTTTCGTCACCGTTCGTCGCGGCGATGCCAGGTTTTCTAAACCTTTTTGGACATTGAAATTCTGATCTTATGCGGGCTCCTGCTCGCCGCGATCATTACCAAGAGGTAGAGAATCATGCCTAATTCAAGAAACTCGAACTCGGGAAACACCACCAACGATCGAACGAAGGCGTCTGAAGCCGGTCGCAAAGGTGGGAAAACTACCACCACGACTGTCGATAAAGAGCCTGCGAAACCAGATATGGGCCGCAAAGGTGGTCAGAAGTCGAAGTAGTGGTGGAGGTAGTTTTGATTGAGAGGCGGGAGCGTAAGCTCCCGTTTGAATTTTTTACGAGGAGGGCGCGACCATGAGCCGGATGGCCACCCGATTACGCAATGCCAGTTTTGCCACGTTACTGGGCCTGTGTGCCAGCAGTGCCTTTGCCCAGTCCCCCGCCGAATTCATCAACGATGCGTCGGCCAAAGGCATGGCCGATATCGAAGCCAGCCGCCTGGCGCACCAGAAAACCGAATCAAAAGAGGTCAAGGACTACACCATCGTCGTTATCAATGACCGCACCACCGCCAATCAGCATCTGGCGAAAATCGCCAAGCAGCTCGATTTGCCGGTGGCCCCGCGCGAAGAGGTCGTCGATAAAGCCAAAGCCTTGATGCCGCAAGTGAAGGACGGCGCGAGCTTCGACCAGGCCTACGCGGCCAGTCAGGTGAAAACCACCCAGGAAGCCATCGAACAGCTTCAACAGCAAGCGCAGACCACCGACGTGCCTGAAATCAAAGCGTTTGCCGAGGAAACCCTGCCCAAACTGCAGAACCACCTGCAAATGGCCAGGGTGTTGCAAGCTAGCCGATAGTTACCCGGTGCGCGGGTGACCTGGTCACCCGTGAATCCTGGATCAACATTCATTCAAATCCTGCTTCTTGGTTCCTGGACGACGGTGCCGTCCAGTGAAATCGTTTCGCCCTCGCCAAGTTGCCGATACTGCTTTCTCAGCGCTTCCAACTGCTTCAGGTCCAGCGATTCGAGCCCCAGCATCGCGTTCTGCGCCTCTTTCGTTACTCGCAGCAACTCATCGACCTTCAAATGCAAAATGTCCGTGTCGCGGTTCTGAGTGTTCTGAATCAGGAACACCATCAGGAACGTAATGATGGTGGTCGAGGTATTGATGATCAGCTGCCAGGTATCGTCGAAATGAAAAACAGGCCCGCTCAGGCCCCACAGGAAAATCAGAACAATCGCCCCCAGGAACGTCCGGGGACTGCCGGCCCACAGGGCAAGTTTTTGCGAGATTTTTGCGAATTTCATTGCCGTGTTCCTTATAGGGATGCGTCTGGTTTTCAGACAGCGACGGTGTGTGGGAAATTCTTATTACATTTACATGTTCAATAAAAAACCGATCCATGAGGTCGGTTTTTTTGGATTTCTGTTCACTCCGTCAACTTCACGTCCACTGCCCAACTGAAGTATCCCAACGGCTCGCAGCCTTTATTGATCAGCATGAATTTCAGAGCGCACGTCTCAACCCCTGTGGTGAGCTGCGTGCAGTGCCAGTAATGATCATCGGCCGTGTGGCTGCCCGGTTGGGTCGGGTTTTCGGGGGCGGGTGCGGGGACAGTCAGGTCTGCGTGGACCACCAGTTCAGGCGGTGAAAGTACCCCGGCATCACCTACAGACCTCTCGTAGAACACCACGCTGTATTCGGCGAGCAGGCTGACGGTCCTGCCACGGATATGAAAGTCCTTTCCGTTACTGGCGAGAAGCGTCATTAAGCTGTCATTTGTTGTACTTTGTGTTGTGTTTGTGCCGCTGATGGCGAAGATGAAACCTTCCTCAATCTCGGTAGGGTTTTGCGGCTCAAGACTGGGCTGCGGATAACGTGAAAGCAGCGATTCGGCATCGACGATCAGCAGCACATTATTGGCTGGCGCGATACTCGCCGAGGGGGAGGCAATCGGTTCGGAAGTCATCATGGATTCCTTTCATGATGTTGATGCAAGACGGCAGCCGCATCGGTTCAAAGACATCCCGTCACGGCCGAGGCGGCAACAAACTCGGTAGGCCCCTCGTTGCCAAGGGGCCTGGTCATCGTCAATTACGGATGGTAATGAACGGATCCCACGAGCAGCAGCCGACAATCTTGCAGTCGCGATCAACGATCAGGAAATGGAAGTGGTAGGTCACGCTACCGCACGAAAGGGTTTCCGAAGACCAGTAATGGTTATCGACTTTCTGGCAGCTCGGCACCGATGGGTTGCTGGTGTTGGGAACGGCAACACAGGCGGTAGCCTTGCGCGGCGTGGGGGTGGAGATCAATTCGTTGCCGACGTTGCCAACGAACTTGTAGAAAATCACTGCCGTCTCGAAGCTCTGCGACAGACTGGTTTCACGCCAGCGAATCAAGTCGCCCACCTGGGCTCTCAAGTTAAGTTCGCCGCCTGCCTGGCCGCTGACCACGTTGTTCTGATTGGTCACCATGTACCCATGATTGACGTCGATCAGCGTTGGCGACGCAGGATTCTTGGCTGATGTTCGGGTGGTTTTTCAGAATGGTTTCGGTGTCGATGGAAACAAGTACATCCGTGACTCGAGACATAGTAACGCTCCATTTTCATAGTGAATGCCTGGTATCTTTCCAGGCACCACAACGCTTGCTTGCCTTGCGGTCGTTGCGAAAACACTACGGGCGGAACCCACTTGGCACGGGCATGAGCTGGCCTTGCGAACGGTCGGTTTAGTTATCAATTCAGACGATTTGGCGATTAGAAAGCGCTCATTCAAATTCTCGTTGTTGTTGGCACCAGTTATACATCCGCACTGGGAGCAGCGTAATAATGGCTGGCATTGGCAGCGAGGGGGCTGGGTCAACTGACCATCGTTCGCCATAGGTCGGATAGGACAGAGCACATCGGTCGGCGTATCGTAGCGAACCGTTATCTGCCCTGCCCATGACAACGCACCGACAGGAGAACGCAATGAGTTGGTCCGCCAAACAATACGTCGCTTTTGAAGATGAACGCACACGCCCCGCGCGTGACCTGCTGGCCGCAATCCCCGCTGTGGAAGCGCGCTCGGCAATCGACATCGGTTGCGGCCCCGGCAATTCGACCGAGTTGCTGGTTGAGCGCTTCGCCAATGCCACGGTGCGTGGCTTGGACAGTTCGACCGATATGATCGACGCCGCCCGCAAGCGCCTGCCGCAGGTGCAATTCGATACGGCTGACATTGATACCTGGAACGAGAACGGCCCGTTCGATGTGATTTTCGCCAACGCGGTGTTGCAGTGGGTGCCCGATCACGCAACGCTATTGCCTTCGCTGGCGGCCCGACTGACCCAGGGCGGCAGCCTGGCCATTCAGATGCCCGACAATCTCAACGAGCCGTCCCATCGTCTGATGCGCGAAGTCGCTGCCGATGGGCCGTGGGCCAGCAAGTTGGCGGACGCCGCCGGGCAACGCACGGAAATGGCGAGCGCCAGCGATTACTACTCGATGCTGCGCTCCCACTGCGCCCGGGTCGATATCTGGCGCACCACCTACCATCACCCGCTCGCGGGTGGCGCGTCGGGTGTGGTCGAGTGGTTCAAAGGCAGCGGATTGCGGCCGTTTCTCGAACCGCTGGATGAGGCGGAAAAAGCGCAATACCTCAACCAGTATCAAGCCGCGCTCGAGCAGGCGTATCCCGCCCTAAGCGATGGTTCGGTGCTGTTGCCATTCCCGCGGTTGTTTATTGTCGCGACCCGTTAGTGCAAAAAGGGACGGATCACGCTGAACGTTATCTGTCCCTTTGCTTGGCACTCAGCGCTGAACGCTGACCAGCATCATCATCGGGCGCTCCCGCTCTTCGGCCAGGGCCGGTTGCGCCGCCATTTCTGCATTGGTCGGCCCCCATTCGTTGACATGCTGGATCCTGAAATCTGCGCCAATCAGCGTATTGAGCAAGGTGCCGATGGTTCGGTGCTGCTTGATCACGCCTTCGGCCAACCAGTTGGTCACACGCTCTCCTTCCAATTGATAACTGTCCACCGGCCAGCGCTTGTTACCTTCGCTATCAATCAGCCAGCCCGGATTGCGCGGGGCCATGAAGATCGGGTGTTCAATTGAAAATACGAAGCGTGAACCGGGTTTAAGGGCCGCGTGGATTTTGGCGAACAGTCCTGGGAGATCCTTGATGTAGTGCAGCGCCAGAGAGCTATAGGCGAGGTCGAAACTGGCTGCGGGTAAAGCGAGTTGTTCCAGATCGGCACGGGCGTATTTGATATTCGTCGCCGACGTAGTGTTGCGTGCCTGCTCCAGCATTTTTTCCGAGACGTCCAGGCCGAGCACGCTGTCGGCACCTTGATCACTGGCCCAGCGGCAGAACCAGCCGTATCCGCAGCCGAGGTCTACGACCTTCAGGCCTTTCATTGATGGCAGCATTGCTTTGAGCGCAGGCCATTCCGGTGCTGCGTCGAGGCCGCCAATGGAACGGGCTATTTGGCTGTAGCCCTGGAAAAATTCTGGATCGTCGTAGATATTTTGAGTCATGTTCGGGAGGCTCTGTTGAGATCGTTCACGGGCAGCACCTGATGTGCGGCCGATTGGGTTCCCTCGGAGGTTTATGGCGCGTGTTCGCTGATGGCCGCGCAGGGGAGAGGGTGGTTGAAGATAGGGGAGATGCTAGCGGGTTGAGCGGGGAAGGGGAACGGGGTTGGGCGTGGGGGGTTTATAAGCAGTGCTCTTATCAAAGAGAGCCGGCCATTCAGGGGTATTGCCGATCAGTAAAAAAATTGCAGGCAACACACACTTTTTGTAGCAGCTGGCGAAGCCTGCGTTCGGCTGCGAAGCAGACGTAAAATCAGGTGATGTGGTGTTTCAGGAGGTCCGCGCGTACAGGGTTTACGACTGCTGCGCAGCCGAACGCAGGCTTCGCCAGCGGCTACAAATTGAGGACACCCCGAAAGAGGCGTCCCGTATCACATCAGAACTATTGCGCATCAATACGTCGAGCAATGACGTCCAGCACATCGCAGCCATCGCGCAAGGGAATGCAGCAGAGCATTGCGAAGTCGCTGAGAATCACCGAATCGGTGGTGATGTCGCCGCGCATTGCGAGGTTTTCCAGGATCTGCGTAACCGCACCAATTCTGTAGCGGGCAGTGCTCAGCAGTGAATGCAGCGGTTGGGTGGTATTTACATACAGCGAGGGAAGGTCGTCGGCGTTGCTGGTTAAAGCCATATATTCGTTCATGAGTGATTACCGTTAGTAGGTGAAAGACCTACCACTCAATCGTCGCCAAACAAAAGGGTGGTAGCTGTACGCGGGTTGGCGAACCGGACAACGGTAAAACCGGCAGACCCAAAGGTCTCCCACGCACAGCCACCAAAAAAAGCGCAGCCAGGTGCAGTCAGAAACGCTCCGAAAAAACTCCGAGGCTTCTGGGTCGTTGTCATCGAGTCGCCAAACCCGATACGCCATTTGGGCGTGAACGGACTATAGGCTTCGTGACAAAAACACAGCAATGCGCAAGTGTACGGACAATTCCCAGAGTCGTGTAGGACCTTGCCTTTCTGGAGGCCGACTTCGCTCAGAGCCCCAAATAATGGGGGGAGAACCAGCGTTTCACCAAATCTCATGCACAAAAAAACCGGCCATCAAGGCCGGTTTTTCTTTACTGCATCCCCCGTCAAAAAACGACGTGAGACCAAAATTCGATTGGAGCGGGTGAAGGGAATCGAACCCTCGTTATCAGCTTGGGAAGCTGGAGTAATGCCATTATACGACACCCGCTCAGAGCGGCTGACTTTGTACCAGATGTGCGCGTGGAAATGAAGTTTTTCTTTGTGCGCGATGGCTTTATCGCCGGGTGAAACACATGCAGTGACCGCGTGACGGTCATTCGCGGGCAAGCCTTGCTCCTACAGGGCGGGGCTTGCTCGCGATGACTCTGTTTCAGATGGCCAATGCATGTTGGTCCTGCATGTAGTGGTAACGCGGTCGGCTTTCGTGTTGCGAAGGTTTCAGAAAGCCCAGCAATGCGGTGCGGCTGTCTCGGCAAGCAGCTTTGTGCTCCATGTCGAGAAAGTGCCCGGTCGCCCCAAGGGTGGTGAAGGTGGCGTGTTGCACATGGTTGGCAAACAACTGAGCGCCATCGGCAGCGGTGTACTCGTCCCATTCGCCGTTCATGAACAGCACGGGCACCTTGATTTTCTCCGCGGCTTTCAGAAAGCACTGGCGATCGCTGTTGAGCAGGTCGCTGATGTGGTAGTGCATCTGCCCGTATTCATGCTCGGCAAGGGAACTGACGTGCCGATAATTGAAACGCTTGAACAGTGTCGGCAAGTGTTTGCCGATGGTGCTGTTCACCAGGTTGCCGACCCGGTCCCCGTCCCGGCTGCCGAGGTAATCGACACCGCGCTCGAGGTAGTCGAGCATGTGCGCGTTGATCTCCGGGGAGAACGAGCTGATCACGGCTTTTTCGATTCGTCGTGGCTGGTGGGCCAGGGCGACCAGGGTTGCGGCGCCACCCCAGGAAAACGACAGCACGTGTTCGGCGCCAAAGTGGTCGATCAGTTCCAGGAGGATTTGCCCTTCGACTTCCTTGGACAGCATTTTCTCATGCAGGTTGTGGGCTTTGGACTTGCCCGCGTAGGGCTGGTCGTAGCAAACCACATTGAACTGCGGGTGAAGATTTTTCACGGTTTGTGCAAACGACGCAGTCGTGGCCATCGAGCCGTTGACCAAAATAATGGTCTTCTCTGCGGCGTCTGCGCGATAGAACTCCGTGTAAACCCGATACTGACCCTGTATATCCAGCACAGCGATTTCTGGCCTCATGTCATAAGACTCCTGGCAAGCGGGTATGCGTGCAAATCAGATTGCACGAGCTTTGTGACAGGTAGGCATACGCCTGGAATTTGAGAGGCCCATGTCGATCCATTGCAGTCCGGTCGACGGGTATTGTTATTGGCGGGCAGTTTGCCGGGGGAGAGGCGGAACCTGAGGGTTCTCTACCGGCAAAAAAGTTTCTTAGAAGTATGTTGTGACTAGCCGGTCACATTTCGGCCGGCGTCCTGATTCAAGCAGCGGTCACGTCATCGCGCAAGTATCTTTGGCAAATTGTTCGACAACGTCTGCTGAGCGGTCGCCTGCTTAGATCAATTGAATCTCTTCGGTGCGTAATGCGCGGTACTCGCCCGGTTTCAGCGCACTGTCGAGCACCAGCGGGCCCATGCTTTCGCGGTGCAGGCGCAGCACCTTGTTGTCGAAATGGCCGAACATCCGCTTCACCTGGTGATACCTGCCTTCGACAATGCTCAGCCGCGCCGATTTTGCCCCGAGTAGCACCAGTCCGGCGGGTTGGGTAGTGAGATCCTCAAAGGCGAAGTACAGCCCCTCGGTGAACGCGACGGCATACTCCGGGCCAATGTCCTGCTCGGTCTCGACGTAATAAACCTTGGGCAGTTTGGTCTGTGGTTGGGTCAGGCGTCGCGACCAGCTGCCGTCGTTGGTGATCAGCATCAGACCGGTGGTGTTGAAATCCAGCCGACCGGCGATGTGCAGCTCATCCTTGTCCGGCTCATGGATCAGGTCGAGTACGGTCGGGTGCTCCGGATCACGGGTGGCGCTGACGCAGCCGGCTGGTTTGTGCAACATGAAGTGACGCACCGGTTTGCCGACTTGCAGCACCTCGTCATCGACGTCGACACGGCTGAACTCGCGTACTTCGGCGTGAGGGTCACTGACGATTTCCCCGTCGATCCTGACGCGCTTTTCCACCAGCAACAGACGCACCTGCTTACGGTTGAAGCGCGGCAGGTTGCTGAGGAAACGGTCAACACGCATGGTTAGAGGTCGGTGGGAAAAGGGCCGCGCATCTTACGTGATTGGCCGGGCGGATGCTTGCAACTGCGCCTCGACCCGAGCGCAGCCGGGGCACAAACAGGATGTGTCGCGCAGGCCGGCCGGCAGCGCTTCGAGCACTGCCGGGTCGATGCTGACGCCGTAGCACCAGCAGGCTCGATCGGCGGTTCGCGGGTCGGCCAGTGTACAGTCGTTGGAGGCGCCGCACGCTGGGCAGAGGTCAGGCTTGCTCATTTAGGGTTATGCATAACTGGAGTGAGGCATTTCCACGCAGGTGCGGTTACGGCCGGCTTGCTTGGCCCGGTACATCGCATGATCAGCCCTCGAGAGCAGCGTGTGCAAGGTGTCATCGGTCTGCAGGGTGGTAACGCCGATGCTCACGGTCAGCTGCAAGGCCTTATCGTTGTAGGCATAACGCTGTTGCTCGACATGCTGACGAATTTTCTCGGCGATCATCAGACCGGTCTCACCGTCAGTGTCCTTGAGTAGCACGATGAACTCCTCACCGCCCCAGCGGCAGACAATGTCGGAATGTCTCAGACAGCTCTCCAGATCCCGAGCGAAACCAATCAGCACCTGATCGCCGGCAAGGTGGCCGTAGGTGTCGTTCAAGGCCTTGAAGTGGTCCAGATCCAGCAGCATCGCGGTCAGTGGTTTGGGCTCGCGCTGGGCTTCGTGCATGGCTTGCGCCGCCAGCAAGTCGAAGCCGCGACGGTTCGGCAACTCGGTCAGGCTGTCGAGGATCGCCTGGGCCTGGATCTTGCCCTGATAGCGCTTGATCACCCGGTTGAGCAGGATCAGCACAATCAGCGTGACGATCAGGCAGATCAACAGGTTGAGGTACAGCGACTGGCGGATTTCACTGAGGGCGCCGTCTTCGCGTTTGTCGACGAACAAGTACCAGTTCAGCTCCGGAATGAAACGCACATTGAGGAAATGTCCCTGGCCCCGGACGGAATATTCGTAGCTGCCGCTGTGAGGTTTGGGCAGTTGGCTGACCAGGCCCTTCATGCTGTCGAGCTCGCCGAGGGTCTGCCCGATCCGCGCGCCTTCTGGGCCACCCTCGGCGCCCGTTAGCACCAAGCGCCCGAAGTTGTCGACGAAAAACACGCTGCGTTGATAACGCTGCTGATACTTGTCGATCAACTTGATCACCGCATCGACTGTCAGACCGACGCCCGCCGCGCCGATGAAACGGTTGTTGTAGTCGTAGACCTTGTAGTTGATGAAGAAGGTCTGGTTGTCCTTGTTGGCCATGTCCGGATCGACGTTGATCTCGTACGGATCGGCCATGTCACGTACGCGGAAATACCACGCATCGCGGGGCTCAGTGACTTTGACCTGCTTGAGTACGCCTTTGGCGTGGTAGTAAGTCAGGCTGCTGTTGGAAATGAAAAATGCGGTGTAGGCGCCGTAGTGGGTCATGACCTCGTTGAGGTAACGGGTTATTTTCTCGGGGTCTTTTTCGCCGTTCACCACCCAGTCGCGCATGAAGGTGTCGCGGGACATCATCGAGGAAATCAGGATCGGTCTGACGAGGTCTTTCTGGATTTCCGAGTAGACCGTGTCCGACGTCAGCGGCAGTTCGGTGTTGATGATGTTGTCGCGGATCGACGCTCGCGAGGCGTAGTAACTGAGGAAGGACGTGGCGAGAAAACCTGCGCCCAGCAGCGCGATCAGCGTGAGGACCAACGAACGTTGCGAATACAGCGGCGAGTGAAGCGGCATGACGATTCCGTTGGCAGTGACCCGATGGCAGGCATTCTAATGGCACTGTGGGGAAATAACTGCTGCATTTGTGGGGGGAATGGCGGGCGATTTTGAATGTCTTGATAAAGAGCTGAGTTGTTGGGCAGATCGACCCCTCACCAGCCCGCTCCCCAGTGGGGAGAGGGAGAGGGGGTCGCCTTCAGATTCGATCCAAATGCTCAGGTATGACCGGGTCACCGGATTTCACATCCAGCTGCGCCCGCACATCTTCAAACATGGCGTCGTACTCCTTATGTATCGTGCCGATACTGGCCTCTTTGGGCATCCCGTACTTCTGCGCAATGCGCGTGGCATGCCGGGCGAAGTCGAATGCCTGATCCTTGGGCAAGAAGAACTCTTCCTTCAGGTCCTTACCCTCGACTGAACCATGCATCTTGAAGAGCATGCCTTGACCTTCCTTGGGGTCCTGGGCGACTTCATAGTCGATGCTCAGGCTGAAACTGTAATCTTCCTTGTTCAGCGCGTGGCGCTCGATGTGCAGGTGACCGGGCTCGAACGTTGCCATTGGCGTCTCTCCTTCAAAAAGGCATTGAATCAGAGCAGACCTCAAGCCTGCCCTCGGAGTTTCTTTTATTGATCGCTAATCCGGGTGTCGCCGAGTCCGAGAGTGAACCGATCATCACGACTTTTCCAGTCTGTCGGGAGAACTTGGTTCATCCTGGTCAGCGTGGTCTCATCGGCAATTGGAGGTGTTATGACGGTGCTGCTGGAGTTCCTGCCGCCCTATGACTGGCCGGCGATGCTGGGGTTCTTGTCGGCGCGGGCGATTGTTGGGGTCGAGGTCGAGGTCGATGGCGTTTACTCGCACAGCACCGGGTTGAACGGTGTTCATGGCACACTTTCGATCAAGTCCACTGCGCACGATGCGCCCCCAATTCAGAAGCCGGAATCGCCCACTGCAACGGCGTCCCGATAATCTTCAGCGGCACCTGCAACCGATGCGCCGGTCCCCAGGGCGTCTGCTCAACCAACAGCCCTTGATCGCTGTCATCTTCTGCCCGCAACGGCTCATCCGTCCCCGCGCCGTTTTCAATCAGCAACTTCGCCGTACGCGCCAACGACAACCGCGCCGATCCACTACGCCCCAACAATCGAATCGCACTGGCCGCCATCAAATACCCGGTAGCGTGATCGAGCGCTTGCAATGGCAATGGCGTCGGCTTGTTCGCGTGTTTCCACTGCATGCCAGTGTCGGCGATCCCGCTGCTCATTTGTACCAGGCTGTCGAAACCGCGGCGGTTCTGCCAAGGGCCGCTCCAGCCGTAGGCATTGAGGCTGACATCGATCAGACCGGGCGCCAGTTTCTGGCGTTCGGCGACGCCGTAACCCAGGCGTTCCAGTGCATCCGCGCGGTAGCCGTGAAGCAGAATGTCAGCGTCCTTGAGCAGGCTTTCGAACACCGTGCGATCCGTCTTGTCGTGCAGGTCCAGGCGCGCGCAGCGTTTGCCCAGGGTGACTTCGGGCACCACGCCTGGTTCGTTCCAGATCGGTGGGTCGATACGCAAAACGTCGGCGCCAAGGCCTGCCAGAAAGCGGCTGGCAATCGGGCCGGCGAGCACTCGGGTTAAATCCAGGACCTTGATCCCGGCCAGCGGTTGCGCCACCGAGCCTTGCCATGGTTTCGCGTTCTGTCGGCGGTTGTCAGCAAACTGAATCAGCGGCTCGGCGTTCACGGCCTGGCCTTGGGGATGCGCCTGCCATTGCGCCCAGGTGCGCATCTCGGCGGCGCAGCCACCGGCATCGACCACGGCCTGCTCCAGATCACGTTTGACCCATTGAGCAACCTTGCTCGCCATCGCTGCACGGTCGGCACAGGCGCCGAGCACTTTTTCGGCAGCGGCGCGGTGATGGGGTGCATTGGTGTGCAGGCGGATCCAGCCATCCTGTGTGGCGTAGTCACCGGCAACCGGGTCCCAGAGCGGCGGGACGCTCCAGCCTATCGGGCGGATCGAAGTGGCGAACCAGAAAGAGGCCAGGCGGCGGTCGACCTCAAGGGGGGGCAAGCGGCCGGTTTGTTGCCGGAGCCATTCGCTGACAGCCTGGCCGGCAGCGGCAATGCTGGCGCACGCCAGGTCGGTGACGGCAAACGCCGAGGGCAGGGCGCCGCTCGAGGTGAACTTGACCTGGGTATGAGGCAAGCCGAGTGCGGCTTGAATGGACGTGAGTAAATCAGTCATCGAAGGCCCTCCGGAACGAGAGCTCGATCATAGTTGATAGATCGTTCCCACGCTCCGCGTGGGAATGCCTCACCGGACGCTCCGCGTCCGCTTTGGGGACGCAGAGCGTCCCTGGCTGCATTCCCACGCAGAGCGTGGGAACGATCATTACACCCTGAACTGATCCATCAATTTCATCTGATGGGTGGTCAACGCGTTGAGCTGGCTGCTGATCTGCGCTGACTCGGTGGCCTGCCCGGTCAAGGTTTCGGTGACGGTGCGGATCGCCGAGACGTTGCGGTTGACCTCTTCGGCCACGGCGCTCTGCTGTTCGGCGGCGCTGGCGATTTGCAGGTTCATGTCGCTGATGACCGTCACCGCGTCGCTGATTTTGCTCAAGGCCTGCACCGCTTGCTGGATCTGTCCGGCGTTGCTGTGGGCCTGGGTCTGGCTCGAATGCATGGTGGCAACCACGCCGCGAGTGCCGGTCTGGATGCGTTCGATCACGATGCGAATTTCTTCCACTGAATCCTGTGTGCGTTTGGCCAGGTTGCGCACCTCATCGGCGACCACCGCAAACCCGCGACCGCTCTCGCCGGCACGGGCTGCTTCAATCGCCGCGTTGAGCGCCAGCAGGTTGGTTTGTTCGGCGATGCTGCGGATCACTTCGAGCACCGAGCCGATCTGCTCGCTGTTGACCGCAAGCGCTTCGACTTCCGTCACCGCTTTGCTGACTTCGTCGGCCAGTTGATTGATGTCGCGGGTGCTGCGTTCGATGATCGACATGCCGTCACGGGCCGACTGGTCGGCACCCTTGGCCGCGTTAGCCGCGTTCGAGGCACTGTTGGCGACGTCGTGGGCGGTGGCGCTCATTTCGTTGGACGCGGTGGCGACCTGGTCGATTTCGCGGAACTGCACCTGCATGCCTTCGCTGGTCTGGCGGGCGATTTCCGAGGACTGGTCGGCCGTGCCGCGCGCATCGGTGATGCTTTGTTTGATCTGCGCGATGGTCGGTTGCAGCTTGTCGAGGAAACGGTTGAACCAGCTCACCAGTTCGCCCAGTTCGTCTTTCTTGCCGTAGTGCAGACGCTGAGTCAGGTCGCCGTCGCCGCTGGCAATCGCCTTGAGCATCTCGGCCACGCTATTGATTGGCCGAGTCACGCCGGACGCCGTGAGCCAGATCAGCAACAGTCCGACCAGGCCGGCAATTACCGCCACCAACACCGCTTTGAGGGTGCCGCTTTGCTGGGCGTCATCGAGTACGGCTTGCAACTTTACCGAGTCGGCCAGCAGCACTTGTTTCGGCAGGTCGATCACCACGCCCCAGGCTTTGGACTCGGCAATCGGACTGACCGGGTACACCGCGCGAATCAGGTCGCCCTGTTCGAGGATCTTCGGCGTGCCAGCGCTGAGCATTTGCAGGACGTCCTTGCCGTCCGCGCCCAAGGTGTCACCGATGCTTTTACCGACCTTGCTCGCGTCCTCGCTGTAACCGGCGAGCACGCCGCTGCCGGAGACGATCAGCATGTGCCCGGCGCTGTTGAACAGATCACGTTGGGAGTCGACAGTCGCCGCTTGCAGCGCGTCGAGGGCAATGTCCACACCGACCACGCCGATGGATTTGCCATCCACCAGCAGCGGTACGGAAATGGTCGTCATCAGCATTTCCTTGCCGCCGACGGTGTCGGCATAGGGGTCGAGCAGGCAGGTCCGCTTGCTGTCGCGAGGGCAGGTGTACCAGCTGTTGTAGGGTGTGCCGCTAAGGCTCAAGGTGGTTTTGGTCATGTCGTCTTCGACCATGATCGTGTTGATCCCGGCACCGCCGGCACGGCTCCAGTAGCTGGCGAAACGACCGGCTTCGTTGGACTGGCGAGCCGCATCGTTGGCGAACTCGCTGTCTTTGCCGTCCAGCCCGTTGGGCTCGAACGCCAGCCAGATCCCCAGCACTTTGCTGTTGCGATCGAAGGCGGTTTTCAGACTCTGGTTCAACTCTTCGCGCAGGGCGCCAGCTTCAAGGGAGCGCTTGCTCGCCAGGGTGCGCAAGTCCTTGATCTGATCGGCCAGGGCGGTCACCACCAGCAGACTTTCGCCGAAGGTCTTCTGCACCCGCACCGCTTGCTCGGCGGCCTTGGCCTGGAGCAGGTTCTGCACACTGGCGGTGAGCATCTTGCTGCTGGAGGCACTGACCAGTTCATCGTTCTGATCGGTCTGGTAGAGGTTCATGCCGACGATCAAGACGACCACGCCAAGCAGGCACAGACCGGACAGCAGGACGATTTTCAGGCGGATGGAGAGAGAGTCGAACATAGGACGAACTCGCGAATGGATGAGGTGTTGGCTGTGAGTCGGGATCGACCCGGCTTGCCAAGTCCATTCAGCGCCATTTCATGCACATCGGCGGGGGCGGCGGTTGCATGAACGCAAATCCGACAAACGGTAGCAGGTAAACGTTTGCGCAGGAAAATGCCCTGAAAAGGACAGAAATTCAGGAGATTGTCGGCAGTGATTCCGGCCGTGACCAGATCCACACATTACCCAGGCTCATGCCGGCGATGGCCAGGTAAATCGGCCAGCCATGATCGAGCATCACCAGCATCAACCCGGCGCCCAGCAGCATGCTGACGGTGGCGCTGACCTTGGCTCGGCGGGCGATGATTTTGCCGTTGCGCCAGTTACACAGGATCGGTCCGAACAGCCGGTGGTTTTCCAGCCAGGCACTCAGGCACGGCGAACTTTTGGTCGCGGCCCAAGCAGCCAGCAGGATGAACTCGGTGGTCGGCAGGCCGGGTACGACGATGGCGATCAGGCCGATGCCCAGGCTGACGTAGGCCAGCAGGCCGAAGAGGATTCGCGCGAGTTTTGAAGTGGTGCTCATAAAGTTTACGGTGACTTGTAGATACTCTGTTCACGGTCAAGCTTTCGCGAGATGTTTTTCGCTAAAAAGCT
>NZ_JASBRE010000044.1 GCF_029960815.1 Pseudomonas sp. AL03 | reverse complement strand
CTGCCACCGTGGCGCATTGACGCCTCGGCTTGGGCGAGTCCATCCAATTACAGGTCAAATTTCAATGCCCGGACGAATCCTTGTGGTTGTCCAGGGTTTCCAGCAAGGCCACCTGCATGCGCGTATGAACGCGGATGAACCAGCGCCAGAGCAGCGCCGCTACAGCGGCCGCGACTACGACGATCAGCATCAGCAACTTGTTGGTCGGCAGAATACTGGCCGACAAGGCTGCCAGCAGCAGGAAAATCAACAGCAGCGAGAGGATCGGGATCACTTCGGCGATCACCCGGCGCACTCGCTGCGTGTGGCGGCCGGCCATCTCCGGCTTCACGCCCATCTCCGCCAACAGCATCGAAAGCGCCTTGAGCTTGCGATAGGCGGCAATCAGGAACGGTAGCGACAACAGCAACGCCCCACCCCAGATCAACGCTTTCTGCCAGCTCGGGTCACTGATCCAGGCTTGCAGGTACGCCGACATGCGCTCGGCAAAAAACGCGCCCGAGAAAAAGATCGCAATCACCAGTGCCAGATTGACCCCCACTTGCAACAGAATCCGCCGAATCATCGATGCCAGCAGCGCGCCCTCGCCCTGAGGCTGGATGCTGCGCAGCCATTCACCGTACATCCCCAATACCCTGCCCAGTCGTTGCGGCATCACCGAGGCAAGCTTGATCGACAGCGGATCAGCCGCGCGGATCAGGTAAGGCGTCAGCAACGTGGTGATCACCGAGACAGCAACGGCGACCGGGTAGAGGAAGTTGCTGGTGACCTGCAGCGTCATGCCCAGCGCGGCGATGATGAAAGAAAATTCGCCAATCTGCGAAAGACCCATCCCGACTCGAAGTGAGGTGCGTCCATCATTGCCAGCGATAAAGGCGCCCAGGCCGCAAGACAACATCTTGCCCAGCACCACGGCCACGGTGATCACCGCAATTGGCCACGCATATTGCAGCAGGATCATCGGATCGAGCATCAACCCGATGGCGACAAAAAAGATCGCACTGAACAGGTCGCGAACCGGTTCGATCAAGCGTTCGATTTTCAGCAATTGCCGGGATTCAGCCATGATCGCGCCAATCAGGAAGGCGCCGAGCACCATGCTGTACTCGAGTTTGACCACCAGCAAACAGAAGCCGAAACACAGCCCCAACACAGTGATCAGCAGCATTTCATTGCTGTCGAACTTCGCCACGTAGGCCAGCAATCGCGGTACCAACAGGATGCCGATGACCAGTGCGACGATCATGAAGAGCGAGAGCTTGCCGACCGTGGAAAACACGTCGCCGGAACTGACCGTGCCGCTGACCGCGATGCTCGATAGCAAAGCGATGATGCCGATCCCAAGGATATCCTCGACGATCAGCACACCGAAGATCAGCTGCGCAAAACGTTCGTTCTTCATCTTCAGGTCATTGAGCGCCTTGACGATGATGGTGGTTGAGGAAATCGCCAGGATCGCGCCAAGGAACAATGAGTCCATGGTGTTCCAGTCGAACCAGCGGCCGATCTCGTAGCCGATCCAGATCATCAACACGATTTCCAGGAACGCCGCGATGAACGCCGTGGCGCCGACCTTGAACAGCTTGCGCAGGCTGAACTCCAGACCCAGGCAGAACATCAGGAAAATCACCCCGAGTTCGGCGAGGGTCTTGATGGTTTCTTCATCGTGAATCAGGCTGAACGGCGGGGTGTGCGGACCGATGATGAAGCCGGCGACGATGTAGCCGAGCACCACCGGTTGTTTGAAGCGATGAAACAGTACGGTCACCACACCCGCGATCAACATGATCACTGCCAAATCTTGAATAAAACTGATGGCGTGCATGGTGTGGGGCTCCTTGGGTACATTGCTCAATCGACAGACGTGGGAAAGGTCTGTTCGAGCAAGGAAAAAATCCACTTTCCGAGTAGGAATTGCCCTTGAGGCGGGCTTTTGAAGGGTAACACCGCGACTTCTGGCAGAAAGACGGTGCAATATATGGAAACAGATCGATCCGAGCGTGACGGCAGCCACCCGCTCGGCGTCCCGATAACTGTTGGTTTGGAAAAGCTGACGAGGCGCCCGCAGAGGTGCCGCCCTCCCGAAATTCTGCCTTGAACCGTGAGAACGCTATGGAACCCGGAAACGCACAACTGTCGATGACGGTATTGATGACCCCCGACATGGCCAACTTCTCTGGCAATGTCCACGGCGGTACCTTGCTCAAATACCTCGACGAAGTGGCCTACGCCTGCGCCAGCCGTTATGCCGGCCGCTACGTGGTGACCCTGTCGGTGGACCAAGTGATTTTCCGCGAGCCGATTCATGTCGGCGAACTGGTGACCTTTCTGGCCTCGGTCAATTACACCGGCAACACCTCCATGGAGGTGGGCATCAAGGTGGTTACCGAGAACATTCGTGAGCGCTCGGTGCGCCACACCAACAGCTGCTTCTTCACCATGGTCGCCGTGGATGACGACCGCAAACCGGCTGCTGTCCCACCACTGCAACCGCAGAACAGCGAAGACAAACGCCGCTTCATGCAGGCCCAGCAACGTCGGCAGATTCGTCAGGAACTGGAAAAGCGTTATCAGGACATCAAGGGCGACGCCTGATAGGGCAAAGGCCGCAGCCTCTGCAGAGGCTGCGGTTTTTTCTGCCCGCGACGCCGTTACAAGCTGATCGCCGTCGCCTCGAACCGCACCCGTGGATGGGCAATCCGGTCCTGAGCCCGCACCAATTCCAGCTCATAGCTGGCGCAGGCCTGGGTTTCCAGCAGCACTTCATGCACCGCCGACGCTGCAAACTCGAAAGCCGCCACCAGGCTATCGCCCAACAGCACGCGAGCCAGAAACAGCCCGGATGTCAGATCGCCAACGCCCACTGGCTGACGCGGAAATGCCAGCATGGGACGACGCAAATGCCAGCTGCCTTCGGCCGTCACCAGCAGCATCTCGAAAACATCCGCCGGCTTACCGGGATAGTCCAGATGCTTGACCAGCACAGCCTTTGGACCGCGCGCCAGCAACGCTCGCGCCATGGCCAGGCAATCGAACAACGATTGCGGTCTGCGCCCCGAAAAGCTGTCCAGTTCCAGCTGGTTCGGGCACATGAAGTCCGCCACCGCAGCCGCCTCCTCCAGCAGGAAATCGCTGACTTCCGCCGGCACGCTGCAACCCTTCTCCGGGTGGCCCATCACCGGGTCACACAGATACAGCGCCTTGGGATTCATCGACTTGATCCGCGCCACACCCGTCAGAATCGCCCGGCCCTGGGCCGCACTGCCGAGATACCCGGACAACACGGCGTCGCAGTTGCCCAGCTCGCCAATCGCCGCGATGCCTTCGACCAGCTCGGGAATCTGATGCGGCGCCAGCACTTCACCGGCCCACTGGCCGTACTGGGTGTGGTTGGAGAACTGCACGGTATTGAGCGGCCAGACATTCACCCCGACCCGCTGCATCGGGAAAACCGCGGCGCTGTTGCCAGCGTGACCGAACACCACGTGGGACTGGATGGCGAGCAGATGGGGCGTACGTTTCATGCGGTGAGTTTTCCGTAAAACGATTAAAATTCAAGCCGCGCAGTATGCGACTAAACGCAGCCTGTACGACAGACCGGCGACGCAGTTAAGCTGACACTATCTAGTTGGAGCAACTTGTTCATGCTGACCCTTGGAAATATCTTCGTCCTGATGCTGCTTGCCACCGGTGGCGCGTGGTTGTGGCACAACCATGGCTTGCGCGAGCGTGCGTTGGAACGGGTCAAGCAGCATTGCGCAAAGCTTGGAATCGAGCTGCTGGACGGCAACGTGGCCTTGAAAAAGATCGCGTTCGTCAAAGATGCCAACGACCGGCGGCGTCTCGCCCGTGTGTACAACTTCGAATTCACAGTGACCGGTGAAACCCGTCACAACGGCACCATCACCCAGTTCGGCGCCCACAGTGCGCAGATTGAGCTGGCGCCCTACCCGATGCCGTTCGACGACACGCCTGCGGTGGGCGATGTCGTGAAGCCGCGCGCTGAAGTGATCGAGCTGAGCCAGTGGCGGCAAGAACACACTAAATGGCGTCCATGATTTGAGTCGGGCTCAATCGGCAGTTGGCTAGATCTCTCTGCAATGAATCAATATCCTGCGGTTCACTGAAAATCAGCTCGATACGCGAATCACGCCGCCATTCGCTGGGCTGCCAGTTCAGCACCGAGTTTTCCAGTGCATTCGCCGAAACCCAACCGTCGACGCTGTGGATAACCAGCTTCGCCCGCCGCCAGACAAGGCTTTCAAGCCACTGGCCAACGCGCGCCGCATCGAATGTCTGACTCGGATGCCAACGCCAGCCGACGCTCCAGCCGCCCTCCTGTTCCTGACTCAAGCAAATTGGCAGCGCGGGATCCGTCCAGATGGCCGGCATCTGCGCCAAACCTTTGGGCGCGATGAAGTTATCCACACCCGCCACAGCCTGAACCCCGAACCCCGGTAATTTGCTCAACGGCAAGAGGGCTTGCTGCGTCCAATACAGAGGTTGAGAAGGCAGCTGCGCGGCGATTCGCTGGCGATCATTGGCGTCGAGACCTTCCGCCTTGTTCAGCAACAACAAACCGGCACTGCTCAACGCCTCCTGTTGCGCCTCGGGCAGTGGTTTGCCAGCGGCGAGTGCCTGGGCATCCAATACCAGCACACAAGGCTGAATTGCCAGCACGCCATGCCACGGCGCCTCACTCAACTGCCTGAGCAACTGCGCCGGATGACCCAGCCCGGAAGGTTCGATGAATAGCCGATCCGGGCGCGCCTTGCGCAGCAAACGCCCGAGACCGATCTGAAACGGCGCACCGTTGACGCAACACAAGCAACCCCCGGCCACTTCACCCAGTGCGATACCATCGGCGTCCTGGGTCAGCAACGCAGCGTCGAGGCCGATCTGGCCGAACTCGTTGATCAGCACTGCCCAGCGCTCACCGACCGGCCGCTGCATCAGCAGATTCTTGATCAAGCTGGTCTTGCCGGCACCCAACGGGCCAGCAATGACGTGAGTGGGAATATTCTGCAACATGGTCGATGTTTTCTGAGGAGGTGGTGGATGCGGTTGATGGGATTGTCGTTGCTCCTGGCGCTCACTTCGGGTGAGGTGCTGGCCCAGGCCTGCGTGGTACATAGCACGGCTACGCGACTCGACGTGAAAGTCTGCCAGCAGAACCGCAACCTCCCGGAAAAACTGTTCGCCGATGGTTTCTGCCAGCCGAACCTTCCGGGACAGAAAGTCGAGGTGCAGTACGTTGATCAATGCCCCACCGGCGCATTCGGCGTGTGCAGCAACGCCCAAGTCGCCAATATGCCTTACCGTCAGGATATTCACTATTACGGCGTCGCCACGGATGCGGCGTATTTAAAGCCGTTTTGCGAAGCCCAGAGCCAGGGAACCTGGCTCAAGCCTTGAAGCGTTAGCCTAGCCAGTCGAGCGTCAGTATCAACCGCCGCTCACCGGACGCAAGCTGTGGCGAACGGTGAATAAGGCCAAAGCCTTCGTTGCCGTGCCATTTCTCGCCTTTGAGCAGCGCGACGTCACCGCTGGCGATCTGCTCGATCAGCGGACCGTCCTGAGGCTCGGCCTCGGGCTTGCTCAATTGACGGCGATCCATCACGCCTTCTTTCAACCACTGGCTGCCAATCCCGGCGTAGGTGGTAATCAACCGTACCGGCACATGATCGACGTGGAAACGCGGGCACATGGCCTTGTCCAGGACCCGCAGACGCAGGCCGATACGCTTGGCGCCCAGCAAACAGGCGAAAGCACTGACCAGCCAGGAGACGTCGGCGACGAAACCCTCGTAACCTTCGAGATCGCTGAAACCTGAGGCCAATCCGTGAAGATTGGGTTCGGTGTCATCACTGGGCAGGTCCAGAACCAGCGACTCGGCCAACGGTTCGTTCAGGGACAGCAGCAAACTCCCGAAATCAGCGATGTGCGCCGGCAGTTGGCGCTGCCAAATGGCAAGATTTACGCCGTCATCCAGTATTCGGGTCAGTGCTTGCGGCGTCTCACCTTGAACCTGATGAATGATCGGTCGCGGCTTCAGACGGGGTGCCAACATCAGGCTGCCGCCTCTTCATGCCACGGGCCGAATGGATCTGGCAGTAATCGCCAGCCCTCGACACCCAACGCCATTTCATCGTCGGTCAGCAGGCAATTGTCGAGTTCGGTGGTGAGTTGCGCGAAGTCGATGTTCTGGCCGATGAACACCAGTTCCTGACGGCAATCGCCGGTGGCTGCGGTCCAGTTTTCCATGATTCCGGCCGTGCTTTCTTCGTCCTGCGGCCACTGCTGTTTCGGTACGAAACGCCACCAGCGTCCGGCGAAACCATGGCGCATCAAACCGCCGGCCTGGGACCAGCTAGCGGCGTCCATGTGCTTACTCGCCAGCCAGAAAAACCCTTTGGAGCGCAGCAGTTTTCCATTCACCCATGGGCGATCGATAAAACTGAAAAAGCGCTGAGGATGAAACGGTCGGCGTGCTCGGTAGGCCGTCGAAGCGATGCCGTATTCGTCGGTTTCGGGCACATGCTCGCCACGTAACTCCTGTAACCAGCCCGGCGCCTGAGCGGCCTTGTCGAAATCGAAACGACCGGTATTCAGGATCTTCTCCAAGGGAATTTCGCCCATGACCATGGGGATGATTTCTGCCTGGGCATTGAGCCGCTCAAGGATCGCGATCAGCTCCTGGCGTTCACTGCTGCTGATCAAGTCGATTTTGCTGATCAGAATCACGTCGGCGAACTCGATCTGCTCGATCAACAGGTCGGTGATCGAGCGTTCGTCCTCCTCGTCCAATGTTTCACCACGGGAAGCGAGACTTTCGGCGGCCTGATAGTCGAGCAGGAAATTCATGCCATCAACTACCGTGACCATGGTGTCGAGCCGGGCGATGTCAGCCAGGCTCTGCCCTTCTTCATCCCGGAAGGTGAAGGTTTCCGCCACGGGCAGCGGCTCGGAAATGCCGGTGGATTCGATCAACAAATAATCAAAGCGACCCTCCTTGGCGAGTTTGCTCACCTCTTCCAGCAAGTCTTCGCGCAAGGTGCAGCAGATGCAGCCATTGCTCATCTCCACCAGTTTTTCTTGCGCACGATTCAGGGTGACATCGCGCTGGACTTCCCCGCCATCGATGTTGATTTCGCTCATATCATTGACGATCACGGCAACGCGCAGGGTGTCGCGATTGCGCAACACGTAGTTGAGCAGCGTGCTTTTGCCCGCGCCGAGAAAGCCCGACAGGACGGTCACGGGGAGACGATTGGGCATCAGGTATTCCTCACAGAGATGCCCGGTCGCAGTGTCGGGCTTAACTTGATGTTATAGTATAACAACACGATCAAGCCACTCTCCTCTTGCCCACGATGATAAAGAGCACGATGCTCAAGCCCATTCGGTCCGTGAGAAATCCTATGCGTGTAGCCCTGAAAATAACGCTGATGAGCGTTTCGCTGCTGATCGCTGTCGACGCCTGGGCGCAAATCCCGAGCCTGGCCAAATGCACCCGAAGCGCCCATCTGCTGGCCTGCGTGGATGGCGACGGCAACGCCTATAGCGTCAACACCGTCGGTAGTACGATCTATTTGCGGGGCTTCGAAGCGGCCGGAAAACGCCACTGGGCGCAGACCAACAGTCGCTATGGACAACTCACGTTTTTCACTGGGCTCGCTTCCGATGGCGAAGCCTGGGTGGGCTATAACCGCCGCGTCGGCTGGACCACCATCAATCGGTTTTCCAGCTCTGGCGGCAGCAGCGGCAAGTTCACTTGTAGCCGAATTGCAGGGTGTTAGGCCTGGGACTTTTTCTGCTCCTGCAGCCACGCGATGTAAGTGTTTACCGGCGGGTTTTTCTGGAAGTAGCGCTGTAATCCTTCGAATAAACCATCGGCTACGGCCTGCTGGTGGCGCGATGGTCGCGTTCATCGACATGTCGAGAATCACCCCGGCGAGTATCGGGTCCTTGTCTTTGAGATTGAGCAGGCCCGTTGCGCCATGAAGCGCGCCGTGGCGGAGGTCGCTCCACCTTCAGATCAAGTACCAGTCGATGGCCCTGGCCGTCCTGCGGTGGCAGCAAAAAACTGGCGAGCTGCACCGGACCGCTGAAGTCGAGGACGATCCCCGTATCACCCTGACCAAATTGCCGGGAACGGATCGAGCGAATCACAGTGTTGCTGAGCGCCAACTGACTGAGGTTGCCATTCAGGTTGGCGCCACTCACATCGATGATCAGCCGTTCGGGAGCGCTCAGGGAAAACGCATGATGAAAGCCCGTTCATAAAAAAGGCATGGTTGATTCTAATGTAATAACATAACATATTGAATCGACTCCCACGATGGACCTGCTCATGAATGCGCTGACTCTGCCGGATATTGCCGCGCAGGCCTCACGCCAAGCCCTGCCACTTGACTGGGTGGGCATGTGCGGCATTGCTCTTCCTGTTTTATTCGATGGCCAACGACTGAGTGCAAAGGCCGACGCGGGCGTCAGCCTTGATGATGGAGAGGCGCGCGGGATTCATATGTCGCGGCTGTATTTGACGCTGGAAATGCTTGAGCAAGAAAACCTGACGCCCGTCTTGTTGCGGCGAGTTTTGCAAAGCTTTCTCAACACTCATGAAGGACTGTCCACTAGCGCGTACTTAAAAATTCACACCGATTTACTGCTCAAAAGACCGGCGCTAATCAGTCCATTGGCCGGCTGGAAAACGTATCCAGTGAGCATCGAAGCACGTTTGAAAAACGCGATGTTCCACGTGGAACTAAAAATCGACGTGCCTTATTCCTCGACCTGCCCGTGTTCAGCGGCGCTTTCCCGGCAGTTGATTCAGCAGCAATTCGTCGATGACTTCGCCAACCAGCCGCTGAAACACGCCGATGTATTGACCTGGCTCGGCTCCACAAAAGGCATCATCGCAACGCCTCACAGCCAACGGAGCAATGCGAAATTACGGCTTCGACTGAGTGACTATCTGGATGACTTGCCGCTGATCGCAATCATCAACGACGCCGAAGCGGCCCTCGGCACCGCCGTACAAACCGCTGTAAAACGCGCCGATGAACAAGCCTTCGCCCTGGCAAACGGTCAGAACCTGATGTTCTGCGAAGACGCCGCACGACGTTTGAACCTGGCCCTGAAACGCTCCCCCGGCATCAACGCCTTCCACATACGAGTCATCCACGCCGAAAGCCTCCACGCACACGACGCGGTCGCCGAAAGCCGCTGGAATTGGGAGGCCGCATGATTCATTGCCAAGCCTTGCGATGGGGCGCACCCGGTCAACCGCTCACGCCACCCGTAGATTTCCAATTGCCCAGGGGCAGCCTGACCGCTGTGATCGGCGCCAATGGCTCGGGTAAAAGCAGCCTGCTGAAAGTGATCGCGGGTTTACAAAAACCGCTCATCGGCAAAATCGAACTGGATGTTCCACGCAAGGGCGGCCTCTCGTTCCTTCCACAGCAACAACACCTGGACCGCCAATTCCCCATCAGCTTGCAAGAGCTAGTGGCCGCCGGTTTCTGGGGCAGCACGCGGTCTGCAGAAATACGCAGCCAACGCCTCAAAGCCGTGCTGGAAGACTGGTGTCTGACCGGTCTGGAGCAGCGCCCATTGATGGCCTTGTCCGGCGGCGAATTACAGCGTGCCCTGCTCGCCCGTTTGAGCCTCGCGCAAGCGCCATTGCTGTTGCTCGACGAACCCCACGCCGCCCTCGACGAACTCGGTCAGGTGCTGCTCTGGAAACACATCCACGCCTGGCATGCCGAAGGCCGAACCTTGGTTGTCGTGTGCCATGACCTGGCTGCCGTTCGCCAACACATTCCTCAAACGTTGCTGATCAAAAGCACCGGCTGCGTCCTCGGGTCGAGCATTGATCTGATCCATCAACAACCGCAAGCGCGGGTGGCCTGATGCTCGCTGCCGTTCATCTTTGGCAGCCATTCCACGAGTTCGTGTTCATGCGTCGAGCGCTTCTTGGTGGATTGGTCCTGGCGTGCAGCACGGCACCGCTCGGTGTGTTTCTGATCCTGCGACGCATGAGCCTGATCGGTGACGCGGTGGCGCACGGTATCTTGCCCGGCGCTGCATTGGGCTTCTGGTTCGCAGGTTTGAGTCTGCCCGCGCTGACCATCGGCGGGCTCGGCGCAGGCCTCAGCATGGCCGGACTCGCCGCCTGGATCACCCGGCGAACCGGCCTGCGGGAAGACACGAGCCTCGCCGCGATCTACCCGATTTCACTGGCCAGCGGCGTGCTGATCCTCGGCATCGCCGGCAAACGCCTGGACCTGATGCACCTGTTGTTTGGCTCGGCGCTGGCGGTCGATGGCCCGACGTTGACAGGCATGCTCTGGGTCTCCGGCTTCAGCCTGATCGCCATGGCATTCATCTACAAACCCCTATTGCTGGACACCCTCGACCCACTCTTTCTACAAACCGTCAGCCGCCTCGGACCACTGGCCCACGGTGTGTTTCTGATGTTGGTGGTGCTGAACCTGGTGATCGGTTTCCAGGCCATTGGCGCGCTGATGGTGGTCGGCTTGATGATGTTGCCCGCCGCCGCGTCTCGCTTCTGGAGTCGTCGCTTGCCGATGTTAATGGCCATCGCCGCCCTGCTCGGCTGCCTCTCGGTGTGGCTCGGCTTATTGCTGTCGTTCTACTACTCACTGCCCAGCGGCCCGGCGATCGTGCTGGTGGCCGGCGGTTTGTATCTGCTGTCCGTGGTGTTCGGACCGGTGCACGGTTTACTGCGCCGCCCGCCTTTGCTCACATCCCAATGAGGTGTTACCCGATGCGCGCTTTACTCGTGCTGTTCAGCTTGATGCTGTCGATGTCGCTGTCTGCTGCGGAAAAACTTCAGGTAGTCACCAGTTTCAGTATCCTCGCCGACATGACCCATCAAGTCGGCGGCGACCATATCCAGATCACCAACATGGTCGGCGCGGATGCCGATGCTCACACTTACGAGCCGACGCCTGACGACGCCAAGGCGTTGCTCAAAGCCAAGTTGATCATCAAAAACGGCCTGGGTTTCGAGCCATGGCTGGATCGTCTGGTAACCAGCACCGAGACCAAAGCGCCAGTGATCAGCGCAAGCCACGGCGTCATCCCGCGCTCCCTGGATGAGGACGGCGAGGCGGTTCCTGACCCACACGCATGGCACAACCTGGCGAACACTGAGCTGTACATCAGCAACATCACCAACGCACTGATCGCCGCCGACCCGACCAACAAAGCCGACTACGAACACAACAGTCAGGCCTACCTGAAACAGATCTACGCGCTGCTTGCCGAAGCCAAGGCAAAACTCGGCTCAGTACCACCGGGTAATCGCAAAATCGTGACGTCCCATGACGCCTTCGGTTATCTCGGTCAGGCTTACGGCATCGACTTCATGGCGCCTCAAGGCCTGTCCACTGAACGCGAACCGTCCGCCGCAGAAGTCGCTGCTCTGATCACCCAGATACGCCAGGCCAAGGTCAAAGCGGTGTTCATGGAAAACATCAAAGATGCACGCCTGCTCAAGCAGATTGCCGAGGAAAGTGGCGCGCACATCGGTGGTACGTTGTACTCCGATGCGCTCGCGGCGACCGGGCCGGCCAGCACCTTTATCGGGTTGTTCGAGTACAACCTCAACACCCTGTACAACGCGGTGAGCAAGCCATGATCCGCAAGAATCCTTCGGGTGATTTGCCAGTGATAGCGGAGTCAGCGTACGTCGATAAAACCGCAATCATCTGCGGCAAAGTGGTGATCGGCGAAAACGTCTTCGTCGGCCCCTACGCGGTGATTCGGGCCGACGAGGTGGATGCCTCGGGCGAGATGGAGCCGATCACCATCGGCGCCAACTCGAACATCCAGGATGGTGTGGTGATCCATTCCAAGTCCGGCGCGGCAGTGACCATCGGCGAGTTCAGCTCGATCGCCCACCGCTCGATCGTTCATGGTCCGTGCAAGGTTGGCGACCGGGTGTTTATCGGTTTCAACAGCGTGCTGTTCAACTGCGCAGTCGGTGACGGCTGCGTGGTGCGACACAACTCGGTGGTCGACGGTCGCGATTTGCCTGAAGACTTTTATGTGCCCTCCACCACTCGCATCGGCCCGAAGACAGATCTATCGCAGTTCCCACCGGTGAGCGTCAGCGCCTCGGAGTTTTCCGAGGACGTGGCGCGTACCAACGTCGACCTGGTGCGCGGCTACAAAGCCCTGCAGAACGAGTTTTGACCATGAGCAGCATGCTGATTCGCAATGCCCGGCTGGTGAATGAAGGTCGCGAGTTTGACGGTGACCTGTTGGTGAGCAACGGTCGAATCGTGAAGATCGCCAGCAGCCTCCACGGTGAAAATGCCGACGTGGAAATCGATGCACAAGGGCAATGGCTGCTGCCCGGCATGATCGACGACCAAGTGCACTTCCGCGACCCAGGCTCGCCGGACAAGGGCAGCCTCTACACCGAATCCCGGGCCGCGGTCGCCGGCGGCATCACCAGCTTCATGGACATGCCCAACACCCATCCTGCGACCCTGACCCTCAGCGCACTGGCTGACAAAAAGCGGAAAGCGGCGATCAACTCAGTCGCCAATTACGCCTTTCATTTCGGCGTGAGCAACGACAATCTTGACACCGTCGCCAGGCTCAATCCCTGTGAAGTCGCTGGCGTCAAAGTGTTCATGGGCGCTTCGACCGGCAACATGCTGGTCGATGACCCAAAGATTCTGGAGCGGTTATTCGCCGAGGTGCCCACCATTTTGTTGGCCCACTGCGAACACACGCCCAGCATCGACGCCAACGCCGCGAACCTGCGTGACTTGTTCGGCGAACACATTTCAGCTGCGGCCCACCCGCTGATCCGCAACGCCGAGGCCTGCTTTCGCTCCTCCTCAATGGCCGTGGACCTGGCCAGGCGTCACGGCACCCGACTGCATGTTCTGCACCTGACCACCGCCCGCGAACTGACGTTGTTCGAAGACAAGCCGCTCGCCCAGAAGCGCATCACCGCCGAAGTCTGCCTGCACCACTTGCTGTTCGATGATCGGGATTACCCGAGTCTCGGTAACCTGATCAAGTGCAACCCGGCGATCAAAAACACGACCGACCGCGATGCATTGCGCGTAGCATTGCTGAGCAATCGACTCGACGTGATCGGCAGTGATCACGCGCCACACACCTGGGCCGAGAAACAGCGTCCGTACAGCCAGGCGCCTGCCGGCTTACCGTTGGTGCAACATGCCCTGCCCGCGCTGCTGGAATTGGTCGCGGATGAAGTTCTGCCGATCACCACGCTCGTGGCCAAGACCAGTCATCGCGTCGCCGATCTGTTCGCCATTCCCGACCGCGGTTATCTGCGCGAAGGCTATTGGGCCGACCTCGTTCTGATCAAACCCGAACCCGGTGGTGTCGCCGTTTCCCAGCAGCCGATCCTGTCTCAATGCGGCTGGACACCTTTCGCCCGTCAGCGTTTTCGCCACAGCGTCAGTACCACGATTGTGTCGGGGCAAATGGCCTGGCACGACAAACGTCTTAATGACAACTGTCAGGGTTTACCTCTACGGTTTATGCGCTAGCACTCGAGAGCACCGACATGATTCACATCACCCTGAGCGATGGTTCATTGCGTGAATACGACCAGCCATTGTCGGTGTACGAGCTCGCCGCGAGTATCGGGCCCGGGCTGGCAAAAGCGGCAGTCGCAGGTCGGGTGGACGGCGTCCTGGTGGACTGTGAGTTCATGATCGAGGGCGATGCCCGTGTCAGCATCGTCACACCTCAAGAGCCCGATGGGCTGGAGATCCTGCGACGCTCCTGTGCACTGATGCTGGCCATGGCCGTCAAACAACTCCATCCACAGGTTCAACTGCACGCAGGAATGGCGCTGGGCGACGGGTTCTTTTATGAATTTTCTGCCGAGCGATCCCTAACGCAGACAGACCTGCCACTGATCGAAGCGCGCATGCAGGCTCTGGCGGCGACCAATCACTCGATTCGCCGTCTAGGGAAGACGCAGCTGTACCGCCTGGGGAACTTCGAGTCTACGACAGTTGGCCCTCATGTCCCCGCGACCAGAGTGCTGCAAGCGTTCACCCTCGACCACATCAGCGGGACGTTGCAGCAGCGGATTTATGGTACGTGTTGGCCCTGCCAACAGGAACTGGAAAACTGGCGGACGCCGCCACACGTCATCATCGTCAGCATGGACGAACGTCAGGCGGATTACGCGCAATCCGTGACCGAGGCATTGCGCCGAAGTGGCGTGCGCGCCCGCGCGGATCTGCGCCACGAGAAAGTCCGTCAAAAAATTCGCGAGCACAGTCAGCATGTGCCGTATCTGGTGGTGATCGGGGAGAAAGAAAAGGAAGGCGGGTTTGTCAGCGTGCGGAGTCGTACCGGAGAGGATTTCGGCAGGATGGAGATCGAAGCCATGTGTGAATGGTTGAATCAAACCCGCTCCGACACAATTCTGTAGGAGCGAGCGGTGCGGCGATCCGACTTGCCCGCGGAGCTTTTAGGGTCTCGGCTTAACGGTCCCGCAATCTTGACCCAACCATACGGCGCGGCTTTCGAGGCTGCCCTTCTGCTGGATACCGGTGGCATTGAAAGTGCCGTTAACCTTGGTGGTGAACTCACGATCACTGAGGAAAGTGGCGACACCGGTGCCCTGCGCTTTCGGACAACTGAAGCGGAATTTCCACTGGTTGCCGGTGCGATCAGTGACTTCCTGCTTGCAGCCCGATTGTGGATCCGTCAGCGGAATGTCGTCGGTCTTCACCTGTTCCGGTGTCAAACAAGCCCGAATCCCTTTGCCGCCCATGGTGATGCCCTGTTTCTCCAGCTGCGCGCGCTGTTCAGGGGTGATCTGGCTCTGTATCTGGCCGAGGATCAGCTGCAAGTCCGGGAGGTTCTGGTCATCGACTTTCATGTTGCTGGTGGTCAATTCCCACAAACCGGGCTGCAACATCTGCGCCTGAGCGGCCACAGGAAGTGACAAACCAACAGCCATGGCCAAACCCAGCAGACGAACGTTCATCGAGTAACTCCTGATCAGTAGTGGCCGTTAGACGTCAGCCAGTGGCTTCGGTTCAGAGGCCAATTAAATAGCGACATTCTGCACGGAACATGGTCTGTTAAGCATTGAATCTTCAGGAGCAAGGCTGCCCCCATGGATTACTTTGGACCGCATATTTTCGGCTACATGATTGCATTGCTTCACACGCTGGGCCTGATCGCTGCCATCCACGCCGTGCTCACCGTCCGGACCGCCCAGGGATCGATCGCCTGGGCCCTGTCGTTGCTGTTTATTCCCTACCTCACGCTCATCCCGTATCTGGTCTTCGGCCGCAGTACCTTCGATGGCTACATCAAGGCTCGGCGGCAGGCCAACGAAGAAATGCGCAAGGCTATCTCCGAGCTGAACTGGCGCCCTTGGGTAGAAGAGGCGTTGACCGCTCGCGCCTCGAATGCTTACGCATCCTTGAGGGCGATGCCGAAACTTGGGCGCATGCCCTGTTTGGCGAACAATGAAGTGCGCTTGCTGATTAACGGCCAGGCCACCTTCGACGCCATTTTTGAAGCCATCAGCAATGCGAGGGAAGCGGTGCTGATTCAGTTTTTCATCATCCACGACGATCGTCTCGGCCAGCGCCTGCAAACCTTGCTGCTGAAGAAAGCCGCCGAAGGCGTGGCGGTTTATTTATTGTACGATCGCATCGGCAGCCACTCCCTGCCTCACAGTTACGTGCAGCCGTTGCGCGATGCCGGCGTCGAGGTCAAAGCCTTTGCCTCCCGTAGCGGCTGGCTCAACCGCTTCCAGGTCAACTTCCGCAACCACCGCAAGATTGTGGTGGTCGATGGAGTATTGGGTTTCGTCGGTGGGCACAACGTCGGCGATGAATACATGGGCGAGAAACCACCCCTGGCGCCGTGGCGCGATACCCATGTGCAAGTACGCGGCCCGGTGGTGGCCTGCATGCAAGAGTCTTTCGCCGAAGACTGGTTCTGGGCAGCGCGATCATTACCACCGCTGATCCTGCCGGACGTTTATCCGGACGACGGTGTGCTCTGCCAATTGCTTGCGAGCGGCCCGGCAGATTCCTACGAAACCTGTTCGTTATTCTTCGTCGAAGCCATCCATGCCGCGACCGAACGGGTGTGGATCACCAGCCCTTACTTCATCCCCGACGAGGCCGTGTTCGCTGCGTTAAGGCTGGCGGCTCTGCGTGGCATAGATGTGCGGCTGCTGCTGCCCTCACGACCGGACCACCGGATCGTCTACGCCGCCTCCAGCCTTTATGCCTTCGAAGCCGTGCGCGCCGGCGTGCGGGTGTTCCGCTACGAGCCTGGATTCCTCCATCAGAAAGTGGTGTTGATCGACAGCGAAATCAGCGCCATTGGCAGTGCCAATCTGGACAACCGCTCGTTCCGGCTGAATTTTGAAGTGATGTTGTTGACGGTCGACAGCGCATTTGCCGCCGAAGTAGAACAGATGCTCAATGATGACTTCGCCCAAGCCCACGAGATCACCAAAGAAGAAAGCCGGGAGACCCACCGCCTGCAACAGGTCGGCATGCGGATCGCCCGGCTTATTTCACCAATTCTCTAAGGGTTGTAGATATCGTCGCGAGTCCATGGCAGTTCATGGCTACCATCGGGGTGGGCTTTCACCGCGAGAATCTGGTGCAGATTGATCCAGCCCTTGGCGAACGCGTAAGCGCATCCCGCCAGGTACAGGCGCCAGATCCGTAAGGCCTGCTCTGGCACCAGCCGGGAAGCAGCTTCCAGATTGTCTTCCAGGCGTTCGCTCCAGTGGTCCAGGGTACGCGCGTAATGCAAGCGCAGACTCTCGACGTCGACGATCTCCAGCCCTGCTTCGCTGATCTCGGCAGATATCATCGACAGATGCGGCAGCTCGCCATTGGGGAACACATACTTCTCGATGAATTCACCGGCACCGCGCCCCACCGGACGACCATCGATGTGCTTGGCGGTGATCCCGTGGTTCATCACCAGGCCACCCTCTTTCACCGCACCGAACAAGGTTTTGCAGTACTCAGCCAGATTAGCGTGGCCAACGTGTTCGAACATGCCGACACTGACCACTTTGTCGAAGCGACCGTCCTGAGGCAGGTCGCGGTAGTCGAGCAGTTGCAGTTCGACCAAATCGTCCAGGCCTTCGGCCGTCACGCGTTCACCGGCAAGTTCCAATTGCTCTTTACTGAGTGTGATCCCGAACACCTTCGCGCCAAACTCCCGGGCGGCATACCGTGCCAGTCCGCCCCAACCGCAACCGACATCCAGCAGGTATTCGCCTGGTTGCAGCCGCAGTTTGCGGCACAGGTGGCGGAATTTGGCTTGTTGCGCTTGCTCCAGCGTTTCGCTGCCGGTCTCGAAATAGGCGCAGGAATACGCCATGTCGCTGTCGAGCCACAGCTGATAAAACGCGTTGGAAAGGTCGTAGTGGTAGGAAATCGCCTTGGCGTCGGTCTCCTTGTCGTGCACGGTGCGCACTGGCTGACTATCTCGGTCTCCAAGCAACGCCTGGCTCCATTCATCACAGACGCGAATCACCTCGCTGATGGAGCCTTCCAGCTCAAGTTTGCCTTCGACAAACGCCGCTCCGAGCACGTCCAGGCTTGGATGAGTGAACTGGGTAACCATTTGTGGGTCCTTGACCACAATTGTGACGCTGGGCGTCGGCCCCAGGTTGAATTCATGGCCGTCCCAGAGTCGCAGGCGTAACGGTAACTGCAGATTCTGTAAGGCCGGTGGAAGATGCGCGAGCATGGAGAGTCCCCTTGTTTCAGACGTCTGATGTGAGGGTAGACCATCCTGGAAAATGGCTGGCTATCGATTTAATAGCCGTTTTCTATGATGCGTAGCGTTCGAACCAAACGCCGAGAATTCACAGAAGTGATTGCCCTCACCTAGATGACTACGAATTCGGCCTACAGTTCTGAAAATTAGCAATCGCCCGTGATCGCTGTTTAGAGCATTCACCAGGCGTACTCAATCCCCATCCTTCAGTTTGAGCAATGGCTCCTGAAACCGCAGTAGTCGCCCGGCATTACCGAGTACCAACAATGTGCTGAGGTTGTGCAGCAAGGCAGCAATCATCGCCCCCGCAGCGCCGAGCCAGCCAAAGGCGGCGAAGGCTACAATCGCCAGCGTCCAACCCAAACCGATGATCACGTTAACCTGCAACGTCTGCCGACATTGGCGACTCAACCGAACACATGTGCCGAGCCGTCGCAGATCGCTGCCGATCAACACAATGTCGGCCGAGGCCAGCGCGATGTCCGCTCCGCCCGCCCCCATCGCCACGCCGACCACACCCGCTTTGAGCGCCAATGAATCGTTTATGCCATCACCCACCACCATCGGCCGGAAACCACTGCCGATTTCCTTCAGCACGCGATTGAGTTTGTCCTCGGGCAAGGCCTGAGCTTCGACATCGCTGATCCCGACATCGCGGGCCAGCGTGTGCGCAACGCTTTGCCGATCACCCGTGAGCAGCAACTGCCTCCCCAACCCCAGTTCACGCAGCTCGCTCAACGCAAATCGAGCCTCGGGTTTGACGCTGTCGGCCAGCAACAGCCATGCGAGGAATTCACCGTTGAGCGCCAGCCCGGCAATCGGGCCATCGTGGTCGGGGACACTCGAAGTGGCGATACCCAATTGCGCGAACAGCTCCGGACGACCGAGCGCCGCCTCGCCCTGCTCCGTCATCGCCACCACGCCGAGCCCCTGGCGCTCGTGGATGTCAGAGAGCAGCAGAAAATGCTCCTGAGTGACCAGCCCTGCGAGCGCGCGGCTGACCGGGTGACTGCTGGCGGAGCCGAGGCTGGCGGCAAGTTTGAGAACGTGACTGCGATCCTCGAGAGGACTGTCGATGGATTGCAAACGCAAGGTGCCGAAGGTCAGGGTCCCGGTCTTGTCGACCACCAGCGAAGTCAGGTCTGCCAACTCTTCGAGGAACGCGGAGCTGCGAATCAGAATCCCGTGACGAGCGGCCACCGCCACGCCGGCAATCGCCGTGGCCGGCGCGGACAACACCAATGCACAAGGACAGGCCGCCACCAACACCGCGAGCATGGCCTGAGCATCGTTAGTGACGAACCAGGTCACGGCGGCCAGCAGCAACACCAGCACCATGTAGCTGCCAGCGTAGCGTTCCAGCAGACGCGTGATCGGTGGTTTGGAACGCTCTGCACTTTGCATCAGCGCGATGACTTTGCCGAGGGTCGACTCATTGCCGGTGCGGGTCACTTCGATGCGCAGCAGGCCGTCGAGGTTGATCGCGCCGCCGAAGACTTGCATACCGACGTCCGCCTCCATTGGCACCGATTCGCCGGTAATCGAAGCAGTGTCCAGGCTCGCTTGACCGGACAACACCCGACCATCCGCCGGCACTCGATCACCGGCGCGCACCTCGACGATGTCGCCGGCCTTGAGTGTGCCGTTATCGACTTCGACGATGGAGCCATCGGCCTGAGCCTTGCGCGCGTGGCTGCGAGTCAGTTTGCCGAGGGCGCGAATCGCCTCTTGGGAGCCGATCACGCTGCGCTCTTCCAGCACGTGGCCGAAGATCATGATGATCGGCAGCAACGCCGCGGTCAGCAGATCACCCGTGGCCCACGCCCCCAGCATGGCCAGGGCGATCAATTGATCAGTGATCCCGTGCAGGCTCGGATAACGCAGGCTGTACCAGGCTGAACGCATCACTGGCACGGCCACCAGTAAAGAAGCAAAGCCCAGCAGCAATTGACTCACGCCAGTCTGCTCCGGCGACATCCAGCGCCAGGTCAAGCCGAGCGCGAGCAGGCCAAGTGCGAGCATGGCCAGGGTCAATTGCCGCGCGGCGCTGCGTTGTTCAGCCGAGGACAACAGGCTCGGTGCGGCGGCGGTTTGGGCAGTCATTGTGCAGCTCCCTGAATGATCAGGTGGGAATCGTCCTTCGGGTTGACCGTGGTCACCGAGCCCGCCTGACCGAGAATCTTCGGCACCCGCTCGCGGTAGATACGCAGCAGCATTTGCGGGTCGGTGCCCTGTTGCTGGGCCTTGGCCAGACTCAACACGGTGGCCGTGTCCGTCGAGGCTTTGGCCAGCCGTTCACTCGCTTGGGCATGAGCGACTTGCAGCGTGCGATCGGCTTGTTCGTTAGCGGTCTGAGTCAGTTTCTCGGCTTCAGTGCGAGCGTTGGCCACGACTTTGTCGGCTTGCTGACTGGCGGTCAGAACCGCGTTGAAGGCGTTGACCGCTGGGCCGGGCAGACTCGATTGCACGTCGACCCGCGCCACTTCTATGCCTATCCCCTGCCCGGTCGCGGTCAGTTCCGCCAGGCGCTGATTGATGCCTTGCACCAGATCACCGCGCAACCGTTCGCGGTGTTCGGCAGCCTGGCTATCGGCGCCCATCAGCTCCGGCCGAGCAACCAGAATGGTGTCCAGATCGCGTGCGGCGGTGAGGGCCACCGCGCTGCGAGTGACCAATCGATCCAACGCCGGCAACACATGTTCGCCTTGAACGACGAAGGCATACGGCTCGGTAACTTTGTAGAAAACCCGCACATCCAGTTGCACCACGCCCGCGTCACCGGTGAGCAAGTAACCGGAGCCGGCGAGTGCATCACTGATCGGTGTGGCGAAACTCGCCACGCGGTCTGCCTGCAACGCGGCATCGGTGCGCAGCAGGTTTTCCACCCGACGCTCAATCACCCGATCTGCTGCGGGCAACAAAATCACCTGCTCAAACGGACGGGGCCAAGCCAATAAAAGGCCAGCATTCTGAATTCGGTCCAGCGCGCCGAAGTACAAAACCACAGCGCGATTTTGCGGATCGATCTGCCGCACATTGGAAAACGCCCACGCCAAAGCGGCGAGCACGGTAACGGCGTAAAGCGCCAAAAAAGCCAATCGCCCCGCCTGAATCCAAGGACTGCTTAACTCATTTGTTCCACGTGGAACTAATTTCATGGCTGCGACCCGGACTTGTTATCGAGGGTCGGCGGACCGTCAACCAACACCCGGAACGGCGCAGCGTCGGTGCGCAGAATCAGTTTTGTGCCGGGCGTGACGATCGTGCCCAACGTGTCGAGGGAGCGCAGCAAGTTGTAGAGCTGCGGCGAACCGGCGTAGGCGCGGCCGTAAATTTGCGCGGCTTCAACGCGCGATTGTGCTTCGATATCCGCCGCTTTCACCGTGGCGTCGGCCTGCACGATTCGCGCGTCACGCTCGGCAGCAGAACGGATTTGCGCCGCTTCTCGCTTACCGATGGCCGTGCGTTCGGTGGCGATTGTTTCACGCTCGGCGCGCATGCGATCGACCGTAGCGGTGAGGGTTACCGACGGCAAGGTCAGACGCTCAATGCCAACTTGCAGCACCCGTACACCATAAGTCGTGAGCAACTGCTGATCGATTTGCTGACGCAGTTGCGCTTCAAAATCAGCGATGTGAACTTGATTGGCGTCGGTGTTCACCAAGTTAGCCAATTCAAAGCTGCTGGCCGTGGTTTCCAGAGCGGAGCCAACAAACGTGCGAATCTGCCGCGCCGCTTCGTCCGGTTGATTCTGTACGGCACGCATGAAGCGTTGCACGTTGTCCGGATCGCCCTGAACCTGCCAGGCCACGTAAGCCTGAACGATGATGCGCAAACCATCCCGCGTACCCACGTCCTGCAAACCGCTGGACGTGGTGCGCAGCCGCAGATCCACTGGAATCGCCGCTTCAAAAGGAGCAGGCCAACGCCAGCCTAGACCCGGTTCCAGCAATACCCGCGAAGGATTACCGAAACGCGTGATCACCGTGGCCTCCCCCGAACGCACTTGCACCAGGCTCGCTGCCGCGATGGCGAACGCCACCAGCAACGCCGCCCAGCCCATTCGCCGCCACGGGAACGGGCCCGCTTCTTGCGGATCACCGTGGTGGTGATGGTGATGTCCATGGTGATGCCCACCATGGCCGTGATCGTGGCCAGTGTGGTCATCGTGATCGTGAGTGTGCAACTGGCTCAATTGGCAGCTCCTGGCTGAGCGGTCTTACGCGGCGCAGGGTCAGCCGGCAGCGTGAATGTACGGAGGTCGATGGTCGGCGCGTTACTGCTGCCGCCCAGACGATGATCGAGCACCAGCAACCTGGCATTGGCCAAGCCCTGGGACAGTTGGCTGAAGTACTGCTCCAGCACGAAGGCCTGGCCGGCGCTGGCGTAAGCCTTTTGCTCGGCGCCGAATCTCAGGTCCGCCGCTTGGGCGGTGGCGTTGATTTCACGAGCGCTGGCCGTCGCTTGATCGCGAGCGATGCTGGCCTGCAGTTGCGCCTGATTGGTGGCCTCCGCCGCCGCACCGCGCTCGCGGGAAATCAATGCCTGGGCGCCAATCTGCGCAGCCTGCACACCGTGATAGGCATTGGCGGCACCGGCCGGCGGATGAATTGCCTCGACCACCGTGGCGAGAATTTCCACGCCGCTGTCGAGTTTCTGCAAGTCAGCCTGCACCGCCCGGCCAATCTCTTCGGCGAGCCCTACCCTGTCCTCGCCAAGCAACCCGTCGAGGGTTCGCGAAGCGAAGTCATGAACCAGAATCCGGCTGGCCGTGCTGCGGATCAGCGTCGGGACATCAGCGTTGTTGTAGGTCGCGGCCAACGCAGCTTGATCGTTCAGACCGATGCGATAGACGAAACGCACGTCCATGTTGACGATCTGGAAGCTCTGCTTGTCGGCTCGGCTGCTGGCAATGACCTGGGATTTGTCGTTCACATGGCTGGCGTCCCACAAACGATTGGCAATGGCGGGCGCCGGACCTTCGGCGGGTTCGGCCACGTCCGGCGCCGGTGTTTCACCAACACTGGTGGCCAACTCGTGGACCACACCGTTCTCGACGCTTAACACTCGGCCCAGAGGCCAGGGCAAACCCGCGTGTAAACCGGGACCGAACACGTCCACCGGTTTACCGAAACGCTCATAGATGCCCCGCCCTTGCAGCGGTATTTCGTGAATGCCGGTCAGCGACCAACCCACAATCGAGACCACGGCCAGCACCGGAAAAAATGCCCGACGCATGTAGGTGAAGGCCCAGATCTGCCGCAGGTCGATGCCGAAGCGATTGTGCAATTCGTGCTGCAACGCCAGCAAAGGTTGCGGCGGCCAGCGCAGCATGTCGGCGACGAAGCTTCGCGCCAGCAAGGCAGGTTCGAGTTGTTCGCGCTGCGGACTGAACAACGACAGCATGGCGCGCAACAGTAGTTCGGCGGCGACGAGCCCCGGCAGCAGGCCGATCAGTACCGCAAGACGCGCTGGCCAGACCGAGGTTTCGCTACCCAACAACAGGCACAAAGCGCCAAACACCAGGCAAATGATCGCCACCCGTGTCAGCTGCGCCAACGACCCCGCTTCGGGCCATTGGGCGATGTTTTCCTGGGCCAGTTGACGTTCCAGCACCAGCAAACCGAAGGCCAGCAACAACGATAACGCCGCACCGACACTGGCCGACAATCCCAGTGCGGTCGGCGGCAGTGCCAGGTTCCAGACCTGTCCGATGGTGAATAGCGTCAACAGCGACCAGCCGCCAAGCCACAGTGTCGGCGGGCCAATCTGCACCAGCATTCGCAACCATCGTTGACTGATCCGATCGAGCAGACGTTCGTACCAGCCCACCGAAGCGACGACTTCATCTGCAACGAGCACCTGCACCACGGGGTTCATCGCCCGCGCACGCCATTGCGTCACCCACCAGGCCGATTGCAAACCAGCGACCAGCACCAGCAAACCGGCGCTCTGATTAACCAGCAACGACGGCCAGAGCGAGTGCGGCGCAAACAGCCCGACAAAAAACGCCAGTAGCCAACCTGTCGACGCAAGCGCGCCCAGACCGATTGCGAACTGACGCAATCGTCGCCCTTGAAAAACCGCCTGCTGAAAACGCGGCAGTCCGGCTACTTGCGTCCCATCGACATCGAGATCGACTTGCATACCACCCCAGTGTTTATCGTTGCTCATATCGCAGTTCGTTACGGTATAACGAAAGCCGTGAAATTTCCGTTCTTAAATCCCCTATCTAAAGGCGCTCAACCTGTCGCTTGGCTGAAGCCTTTACCGAAATGCTGTTGAACGCGAATATTACGTTCGTAAGAAATACACGCATTTTCAGAAACGGCCTACATAAGCAGCTACCTCCTCTGCCTTAAACTCCCCCCATTCTGACCACAAGGAGTGAGCGCATGGCGAGTCATAGCTACATGACTATTACCGGTAAAAAGCAGGGTCTGATTTCTTCCGGCTGCTCCAGCCAAGACTCTATCGGTAACAAATGCCAGTTTGGGCATGAAGACGAAATCATGGTGTTGGCTTACGCCCATAGCATGTTAACGGGCAGTGATGGCAGTACGTCAGGCGGGCGAGGCAAACATATGCCAATTGCCATTACCAAAAATATTGATAAATCTTCGCCACTGCTAGCCAGCGCTCTGGCTGAGGGTGAAGAAGTTGAATGCAAGATTGATTTTTATCGCACGTCTCCAGCCGGTGGCCAGGATAAATATTATTCAGTGAAAATAACGGGCGGTCGTATTGCGAATGTAAACCTTCAAATCCCTCACGCTATCCATATGTCTGACACGGAGCCGCAAGAGCTGGTGTCCATTCGTTACCGAGATATCAGTTGGACCCACATCCAAGCGGGTACAAGTGCCTATAGCACGTGGGGAAACGAAGATGAATGAGACGTCATGTGATATCCATGACGTCACCAAAGCCGCTGCGGACCTGGTTGCATTAGGCTGCACAGTAGGCGCTACACATTTTCATGACGGTATTACGCAGCTTCAATTCAATTCGATGGTTTCTTCTTATGCCAACGAAGTTATCAAGGCCGTTGATGAAGGACTCCTCACTGCGTGGGAGGGAGTTCAATCGATAACAAAAGAATATGCAGAGCTATCTTCCAAGGCGATTTTTTATGTTCAAAATGGCATTGGTGTTGTCGCTGGCGCCATGCAAGTTGAGGCAGGTGTGGCGGTTACTGGAGGCACAGGTGGATGGGCGACGCCATTGGGTGGGATGCTTATCGCGCATGGCGCTAATAATATCTATGAAGGCTTTGGAAATATTTATAACGGCCCTGAAGCACCTAGCGTGCAGGGACCTGTGCGGCGCGTTTATCAAGCCGCTTTTAGAGGCGAGTACGAGGGAGATATGGTCTATGGTTCAATGGACTTACTATTGTCTGGTGTGGGTATTATTAGACTAGTACGCAAGCCTGACTCATTGCAGCTCTTCAGACATGACCCGATAAATTATGAAAGGGCGTACATGCAAACAGGGAAGGTAGCTCTATTTTTCGAGGCTATTGTTGACTACATCACATTAAATTCAATGCTTACTAAAGAAAAACGCGAGTAAACACAAAGCGCTATGGCGCCATTAAAATCAAATTACGCCACGTAACCTTTTGACATAAAAACAAAACCCGAAAAAACAGAGAAGGATATACGTAACTATATAAGCTACACGCAAAATCATCCCCTCCATGGGTATGAAGTATGTTATTACCCACACAATAACTCCCGTGTAAAGACCATTGCTCCCAAGAACCAAAAGAAGCAATGCAAGATAGTAACGGATATTTTCAAAATTCATGATTAGAGAGTTTTACACATATAAAACACAAGGCTAGTTTATCCACCAGGATTAATCAATTCCCTTTTAATTTTTAACCGCTGCGTAGTATTGGGTTAACCCGTCTTTGCGATCTACAGCGGCAGATGCTCCAGCGGCAACGCCCCCGGAGTCTTCACCGTATGAATCGCAAAGTTGCTACGGATGTCGCTCACACCCGGCAACTTCAGCAAACGCCCCGTGAGAAAACGGTCATAGGCGCGCAAGTCCGGCACCACCACTTGCAGCAGAAAATCCGATTCCCCTGACACCAGAAAAGCCGAAATAACTTCCGGTAGCCCCGTCACGGCCAGGCGAAAGGCTTCGGCCTGCTCGTCGTTGTGCCGTTCGACCTTGACCCCGACAAACACCGTCAGCCCAAGCCCTACTTCGTCGCGATCCAGATTGGCCTGGTAACCGCGTATCACCCCGGCTTCTTCAAGCAGCCGTACCCGGCGCAAACACGGCGAAGCGGACAGGCCGATCTCGTCAGCCAGTTGCACATTGCTCAGGCGACCGTCCCGCTGCAGGGCGGCGAGAATCTTGCGGTCGTAGGCGTCCAGTTTCATGGTTTGGCAAATCCTGATGGTTTAAATGCGATTCAGTGGCAGGTTATGCCAACCCGAAGCAGTTTAGAAGCGAACTACGCAACCACCTGCCCTGCCCTTCAGCCCTAGACTGGCCGTACCGAATCGACAACGAATGGGGTGCGACGTGGCAGGACTCTGGCTGTTTTTCATGGCGCTGGCGGTGGTCTATCTGTTGCCGGGCCCGGACATGATCCTGCTGTTGCAAACCGGTGCCCGTCAGGGCAAAGGCGCGGCGTTGGCCACCGCTGTGGGTCTGGGCATTGCCCGAGGCTGCCATGTAGCGTTGGCGGCGCTGGGGCTAGCGGCACTGTTCAAGGCAGCGCCCTGGACGTTCGACGTGGTGCGCCTGGCCGGGGCCGCGTACTTGCTATGGATCGGCCTTCAATGCCTGCGAACCACGATGCTGCCGAACCTTAACGGCGCAGACACAACGTTCGATAAACCTCGCTGGAGTGCAGCAATCCGGCGCGGTGTGCTGACCAACCTGCTCAACCCCAAGGCGCTGCTGTTCTGCTCAGTGCTGCTGCCGCAGTTCATTGATCCACACGCCGGGCCGGTGCTCGCTCAATTTGCGACACTGGGTGTGGTGTTGGTCGGTGTCGGTTTGTTGTTCGACAGCGCTTACGCACTGACCGGCGCAGCGTTGGGCCGTTGGCTGCAACGCAGTCCTTCAGCCCAGCGCCTGCAGCAGTGGCTGTTTGGCAGCCTGCTGATCGGCTTCGCCGTGCGGCTGACCTTTGTGCAACAGGCTTGAGCCTTACCGCGCCTTACGCCGGCGGCGGTTGATCAGCAACAGCGCCGCTGCCGTGACCGCTATCACACCGCCAATCTGCAACGGTTTTTTGTAGGGATGCAGCTGCGAGCGCGCGGCATCGGTGACCTGAGTCACATAGCGTTTGTCGGCGCTCTGAAAGTCCGGATCCTGGCATTGATGACCAAAATCGCCAGCCCAAGCCACATACGGGCCGTCCTCGACATAACGACGGTAGAACGCGCTTTGCTCCTGCAGGCTGGTGCCCCACGACGAAGCCTTGCACAGCACCGAAGCAAACGCCTGGCTGCTGTGGGGCAGATGATCAGCAGCCTTGCTCGCCAGCGCCGTGGCGACAAAACGGTAATGGAAACGCTCATCGGGTTGCGCCAACGTGGCTTGCTGGCGCTGCACTTCACCCTCGGCCATCAGCAATCCGACCTTGAGTTCGGGCGCTTCCAGACTGTAATTGCCACCGAAGGTCGCGTAATCCGGGGACATCTCGTAGCCCAACAGCTCTATTCCGTCGAAACGGGCCACTGTCGCGGCATGGTAGTAAGCGAATGCCCGTTTGGTCGGCCACCATTTTGATTCGGCTTCGTTGCGCAACTGCCCGTACCACTTGGCCCTGGCCTGCAAGTCGGCGTTATCGAAGTAGGCTGGCGCTTCGTCGTATCGTTCTTCGCGCAGCAAGCGCCGCCCAAGCACATTGCGCAATTTCGCCGCCACCGGCAGCTGCACATAGTTATCGCGATCCTCCTGAGTCAGAGGTGGCGGCGCCGGCACTTGAGTGTCGACGTAATGCTTGAGCTCATCGACGGTCAACACCCGCTCGGCGACCGTCGCGGCGTCGGGCCAGTAAATGCCGTTACTGCGATAAAGCTGATCGAACGCTTGCAGGTAATCCCCGCGTTGCAACGCCAGGATCGCGCTTTCACCCTCAACCCGGCACTTGGGCTGAAGTGTTTCGAAGTCCCAGTCCGGCGTGCGCCGCTCACCCCAGGATTCATCCTGCGGGAAGGCCTGGGCAGCTTTCGCATACGCTGCGGCAGCTGCGTTTTTATCACCCTCGCGCACTGCCAATTTGGCCCGCAGCCACCACGCCAGTCCGCCATCACCGGCGTGTTCGAGGAAGGCCTTGGCGCTTGCGTAGTCGCCCTGTTGATAATTCACCGCCGCCAGGCGATCAGCGTTATCGAGGCTACCGCGGGTGCTGTTTTGCAGCAGTTTGATCAGTTTCAATTCGTTCGGTGGTTGATCACCGAATGACCAGCCCAGTCGGCTGATCAAGGATGCCGTGACCAGTTGCTGCACCGGTTTGCCGTTGAGCAAACCGGCCAGTTGATCCTCCGGCAGCGCCGCCAGATCGGCCATCAACAGTTTCAGAGAGGTGTAACCCACCGCCGAACCCTGAAGGTTTTGCGTGGCGTAGAGTTCGATGGCGCTGTTCCAGTCGCCGGCCGTGCGGGCGACGCGGGCCTCTTCGCCAAGACTGGCGACACCCAGCTCCAGTGGGTCACTGAAGCCGTCAATGCTTAGTTGACGGGTCTGCTCGAAGGCCTTTCGGGATTGAGCCAACAGCTCAGAGCCAGCGTCCGCTTCGGAACTCATGGCAAACAGCGATCGACCTAACGAGTAAGCCGCCCAGGTACTGCGCAACGCCCGTTGATCCGCCGGCAATGCCAGCACCTTCTGGAAGTACTCGGCTGCCAGCCCAAATTCACCGGCATCGAATGCCACAGCGCCGGCCAGATAAAGCGTGAGCTCATCCGGCAGGCTCGCGCCCTGAATCTCGACCTGATGTACATCGGTCAGACTGCGTAGCTGTTTGACCAGCACCTGCTGTTCCGCCGTCAAACCGGCCTGCTCAGCCTTATCCCGCTGTTCTGCGTAGTCGGGCGCATCCATGCCATAGGCGGTTTCGGTGACGTTCTTCAGCCCGGCGACCGCATGCCCGAAGCGGCTGATTTCAAATCTGAAGTTACCTTCCGGCAGCTCCGCCAGCGACTGGCCGCGATTATCCAGCAGACGCATCGGGAAGTCCGGCCCACAGGCCAGCGCCGAACCCAGCGGCAGACTGAGGCTCAGGCACAGCAGATGGCGGGGCCAGTTACGGGTAAACATTCAAACCTCCTTGATCAATGTGTGCGCAACGAGCCCAACCCATGGCGCGCCGCTCGCCGGCCGGTAGTCGACCGTCGCGCAGGCGGGTGAAGGTAAGCAGATCCGGACGCTGTTGCAACGCATAACCGGCCAACGCATCGGCGCCATCACAACCCTGCACTGCAAGTGTCAGGCGTTCGGGCCAGGCGCTGTCGAGGTTGCCCTGATTGCTGAGGGTGATGTCATACAGGCCTTCTTGCTCAGAGAGTTTCAGCGCCAGGTGACTGTCGAGGGCATCGCCACGCGCCACGGCGCCCAGGGTCGTCAGGCTCCAGGCCCGGCGATCGTTGGCCAGCGGCAGACGAAACCAGATCAGGCCCGCCAGATGAGCCGGTGGATCATTGCGCAACTCGGTCCCGAGCCGGCTCAGTTGCTGCGGATCGGCGAGCAATTCCCGGCGTTTGCCGCCCCGTTCGATGGGCACTTCGCTTTCCACTACCGGCGCACCGCCGCCCGGCAACAACGCCACACCATAGGCTGGCAGCGCCAGATAGAACGGTTTCGAAGTGATGCGGCTCCAGGCCATGGTCCATTGACGAGCCTGATCCGGGCCGAACAAGCCAAGACGCGGATCGCTCACCGCGTGCACCTGCAATACGCTGCTGTCGACTGTGGATAACAGCGCCGGCAACTCGGGACTGTCGAGCCAGGCCGGCAACGCGGTGATGCTAAGCGGAATAGAGACCGGCAGAACTGCGCGCAGGTGCGTAAGAAATTCACGGTAGGCCGGTAGCCGAGCATTACCGGCATCGTGGTCGATTTCCACGCCGGAGAGAGTCAGCCCCTGCCTTTGCCAATCGCCGAGCACCTGCTGGATCTGCGCGGTGACTTCGTCCCGATCCAGCGACTTGAGTTGGCCATCAAGACGAATCACCGCGATCAGCGGCCGACCATCCCGTTTGAGCAGCGCCGGGTCAATCCGCGCCCGACTCCAACCCGCCCCAGGGAATGCCTGCAAGGCCAGCACCCGCAGGGTGGAAAAGTCAGCGCGGCTGTCCCTCAGCGCCGCTTCGTGGGCCGGCGTCCATTGTCGTTGCCAGACGTAGAGTTGCTGATCGAGCGGTGGCGCGTCCTGTCGTTCGCAACCGTTGAGCAACGCCACCGCGACAATCAGTGCCGACAGACGAGCGAAAGAATACATAAAGCCCCTTGAGCCGAATCAGATCCTTTGTAGCAGCTGCCGAGCCTGCGAGGCTGCGTTCGGCTCGGTCCGCGCTCGGGCGTAGCAGTCGCCGATACTACGTGCACGGGTGTATCTGAAGAACCGCTGTGTCGGATTTTACGACTGCTTCGCCCGAGCGCGGACCGAGCCGAACGCAGCCTCGCAGGCTCGGCAGCTGCT
>NZ_JASBRE010000043.1 GCF_029960815.1 Pseudomonas sp. AL03 | reverse complement strand
AAGAACTGCAAGCGACGATGATCTACGTGACCCACGACCAGGTCGAAGCCATGACGCTCGCCACCAAAGTGGTGGTGCTCAACGGCGGTCGAATAGAGCAGATTGGTTCACCGCTCGACCTCTATCACCAGCCTGCCAATCTGTTCGTGGCAGGCTTTTTGGGCACCCCGAAAATGGGCTTCCTCAAGGCCACAGTGGTTGCCAACAGTTATCAGGGCGTAGAGGTCGAGCTGACCTCCGGTCGACGTCTGCTTATCCCTCGTGATGGAAGCACGTTGAGTAAGGGTAACGAAGTCACCGTGGGAATACGTCCCGAACACCTCAGCCTGGATGATCAAGGGCAACTGCCCATCACCACAGACGTCACCGAACGCCTGGGCAGCGACACCTTCTGCCACGTCGTCGCCAAGTCCGGTGAAGCTCTCACCGTACGAGTCAACGGCGATTGCAATGTCGCATATGGAGAGCAGAGGTGGGTCGCGCTGGACGTTGCGCATTGCCATTTGTTCGACGAGCACGGGAAGGCTGTCGCCCCGTTGGTGCGTCTCGCCGCCTGATCTTCAAGCCTCTCCACTGCCCTCGGTAGGGCGTACCCGACATTCAAGAAAACGGATGAACAATCAATGAAACGACTAGAAGGTAAAAGCGCGCTTGTCACCGGATCCGCCCGAGGCATTGGCCGTTCTTTTGCTCAGGCCTACGTGAATGAAGGCGCAAGGGTAGCCATCGCTGACATCAACCTTGAATGCGCCCGGGCCACGGCTGAAGAGCTCGGGTCAAACGCCTACGCTGTCGAGATGGACGTTACTGACCAAGTGTCTATCGAGGACGCGATGGCTGCCGTCATCGCACAGACAGGCAAGTTGGATATCTTGATCAACAACGCTGCGCTCTTCGATCTTGCCCCCATTGTCGACATCACCCGCGACAGCTTCGAGCGTTTGTTTTCGATCAATGTCGCCGGAACACTGTTCACCCTTCAGGCCGCTGCTCGTCAGATGATCCGGCAGGGGCATGGCGGCAAGATCATCAATATGGCCAGCCAGGCAGGCAGGCGAGGGGAAGCGCTCGTGGGTGTGTATTGCGCGACGAAAGCGGCTGTGATCAGCCTTACTCAATCAGCAGGTCTGGACCTGATCAAGCATGGGATCAATGTGAATGCCATCGCGCCAGGCGTGGTTGACGGCGAGCACTGGGATGGCGTTGATGCGATGTTCGCTCAATATGAAAATCGGCCATTGGGCGAAAAGAAAAGGCTCGTGGGTCAAGAGGTGCCTTTTGGGCGGATGGGGACCGCTGATGATCTGACGGGAATGGCGATATTCCTCGCGTCGTCCGAAAGCGACTATGTGGTGGCTCAGACCTACAATGTCGACGGTGGAAACTGGATGAGTTGACCTCAAAGTATCACAGGCAATTGCAACGGTTAATCGTCCCCATCAGTACGAAAAAGCGGCCAACTCGACCCTGGTCTATGGCCGCTTTCGACGCCAGCCAGCGTCAAGCATCTGGCTAATTGCCGTCCGCCACCTTGCGTTCTATCTCAGCTATTTTTCGACTGAGCGCCTCAGCGTCCTGCTCCTTGGTTGGGGTTGAAGAGGGCGTAATGGTTTCATCCACACCTTTGGCGTCAGGGTCCCTGTCCTCAAGATCTCCTTCGACGTCGTTAACACTGTCATCGTTGTTCATATCGCTTACCTCCATTGACCTGAACATTGGATTCAACGCTATGGCTGGAGTTCGAGATTTTTTTGTCGGCGTGCCCAGTGACCGTCGACGATCTGTAAACCTTGAGCAACGAAATGTACCGGCGGTCAGACCGCACGAATTTATCCCTGATGGCGATACACCGTCCGAGGAGTAGTCGCTCCTTTGTCTGTAGAGAGGAAAGAAAGAAGAAATGGCCGCTTACTTTTTGCTGGATTGCTCTCTGATCTGAGTCAGGCTAAGTCGAGGTGTTAATGCTTCAGGGTCGACTCTGACCTCAATCAAAGATGGCCGGGACATTTCAAGGCAGCGTTCAAACGCAGGCGCAAATTCCGACGTCGTTGTGACCACCTCGCCATGCAGTCCATAGGCTTGGGCAAGTGCTGCGAAATCCGGGTTGTGCAAATCAGTTCCTGACACGCGTCCAGGGTAATTGCGTTCCTGGTGCATTCTGATTGTCCCGTACATTCCGTTGTTGACCACAACGAAAATCACGTTGGCCCCATATTGTGCTGCAGTCGCGATCTCCTGACCGTTCATCAAGAAGCAGCCATCCCCGGAAAACGAAACCACCACTCGATCCGGGCAAGTCAGTTTGGCGGCCACAGCAGCAGGAACGCCGTAGCCCATCGAGCCGTTGGTAGGTCCTAACTGGGTGCGGTAATGGCGGAACTGATAGAAACGTTGAAGCCAGACGGCATAGTTTCCGGCACCATTGGTCAGGATCGCATCATCCGGAAGTCTGCGATTCAACCATTCAATGATGTCGGCCATTTGGACTGGGCCAGGGGAGGTTGTACGTTCCAGGTTCTGTTGGTAGTTGTTGTTCAGCGTTTGCGTCCACTCGCTGTTTCTTTGGGTGGTTGCAGCCGGGAGTCGTGCTGCTAATTTCGCAAAGCTCGACATGCTGCTGTTTATAGCCAACGCCGGTTGGTAGACCCGCCCCAGTTCCTCAATGCCTTGGTGAATGTGAATCAAGGTTTGCTTGGTAACGGGAATATCCAAAGTGGCGTATCCCCCCGTCGAAACCTCTCCCATTCGGGAGCCTACGACCAGGAGCAGATCGGCGTCTTTCACAGCTGACGACAGCTGCGCTGACGCCGCGAATCCAAGATCGCCGGCATAGTTAGGGTGTCGATTGTCGAACAGGTCCTGGCAGCGAAAGGAGGCTGCCACCGGGATATTTTGCTGTTCAGCAAAAAGCCGAATGTCGTGCACTGACTCGTTATCCCAGCCGCTGCCACCCAGCACCATCAATGGACGCTCCGATTGCTCAAGCAGTTGCTGCATGGCGGCTATTTGCTCGGCTGCCGGCGTCATCAAGACACGTTTGAAAGCCCCGGCATCACTGACTTCCGCCATTTCGGTCAGCATGTCTTCTGGCAGAGCGACCACGACTGGCCCTGGCCTGCCATTGACCGCTCGGTGGAACGCCTGGCTGATCAGTTCGGGGATTCTGCTGGTGTCGTCTATTTGTACGACCCATTTCGCCAAGGGGCCAAACATCTGGCGAAAATCAATTTCCTGAAAGGCTTCGCGATACTGCTGATCGCGAGCTACCTGACCAATAAACAGAATCATCGGCGATGAATCCTGGAACGCTGTGTGAACGCCAACAGAGGCATTTGTTGCCCCCGGGCCACGTGTGACGAAACAGATGCCTGGCTCTCCCGTCAGCTTGCCATAGGCTTCTGCCATATAAGCCGCCCCACCTTCTTGGCGGCATACGATCAGATCGATTTCTTCTTGCACGTCATGCAATGCGTCGAGAACCGCGAGGTAGCTTTCTCCCGGAACACAAAAAGCCCTTTTGACGCCATGGATGCGTAAGGCATCCACCAGTATCTGACCTCCGCTACGACGAGAAATGGCTTTATTCATTGTTATCTCCTGAGTCGAATAGTGCGGTGTGAAGAGGCGAATTTGGTTTGCCGTTCAGGGCTCGAATCTTGAGCATCATCGAGTAGGGGTACAAACGATGATTGCTCAGCACTTCATTCCCTCAGCTATTGAAGTCGCTTGAGCACGCGTTAGAGGTGTGGCTCGTCGTTGGCCTATCATTTTCGACTATGCTCAATTTTTAGCGGGCATTGCCAATAAGAATGGAAGCAGCCACGTTTACATGAGGTAGCGCATGAGCAATTTACCGCCAGCGAATCCGGAGCATCCTGAAGCCTTTGTACAGCAGACCGCAGTACCCAAGCTTATGCGCTGGAGCAACACAATTCCCAGTAAGTGGGCGCGCAATCTGCCGACCACCTCCTTGTCGAGGATGTTCGCACCTCCCTGACGCCTTACCTGGAAAGCGTCAATAAGTTGTTCAAGGCCGTTGACCGTGGGAATGATGCCGAAGTGCGCCGTATCGACAATGACGAGGGCGACCCACGGTTCGAAAAGATTGAAAAAGTCGTCCTGCTAGCAGCGGCCCATCACCACGAGGAGTCTATCGTGGTGCTGGAGAGGCTGCGCGCACGGGAGTCCTTCAACGTCAGTACCACTCCCGTCGTTTTTATCGCCGGGCTGCTTCTCGCCGGCCTGTTCGCCCAAGTAATGCGGCGCACGCGCTTCGAACTCGACAGTCAACGCAAGAGCGCCTTGCACGCTTCGCTGCATGACAAGCTCACCGGGCTGGCCAAACGGACGCTCCTGGCTGACCGTTTCGAGCAGGCACTGCGCCTGGGGCGCCGCCAGGGGTCAACCACGGGCCTGTTGCTGATCGACCTTGACCGGTTCAAGGAAGTCAACGACACCCTGGGGAACCACTACGGGGATCGCCTGCTCGACCAGGTCGGCAAGCGGCTGATCAGTGAGGTACGGGAAATCGACACGGTCGCCCGGTTGGGAGGTGATGAGTTTGCGATTCTGCTTCCCTCCGTCGAAGGCCTGCAGGGGGCTTTGAAAGCAGCGCAAGGGCTGCACGCCGCGATTACCGCATCGTTCGAAATCGATGGGGTCGCACTGGATGTCGAGGCCAGCTTTGGGGTAGTGGTTTCGGGTCTGCACGGTGACGATCCTGCGACGCTCATGCAGCGCGCCGACATCGCCATGTATGCAGCCAAGAAACAGAGCAAGGGCATACTCGCCTATAATCCGGGAGCGGATCGGCGCTCTCCGGAACGCCTGGCAATGCTCGGCGAACTGCGGCGAGGTCTGGCCTCGTGAATCCGGGTGAGTTCATTCCGTTTGCCTAACTCACCGGGATCCTCGGCTCCCTGAATCATTACGTGCTGAACCTCGCGCTGTCTCAAGTGCGGGCCTGGGCCGACGCCGGGATATGCGTACCGGTTGCCGTGAACATTTCTGCAGGCAACCTGCAGGACGACAAGTTGGTGTTTCAGATTGTCGATCTGCTTGAACAGCACAAATTGACCCCAAATATGCTGGTATTCGAAGTGACCGAGTCCGCCATCATGCTCGATTCCGATGCTGCTCGTACCCTCCTGAGGCAGTTACATACGCTGGGCATCCATATCGCCATCGATGATTTCGGCGTCGGCTATACGAGTCTGGCTCAGTTGAAGGATTTGCCGATCAGTGAACTCAAGATCGACAAATCCTTTGTACTGGCCATGCAAAGCGATCAAGCCAACGAGCTAATCGTATGGAGCGTTGTCGATCTTGGTCACAAGCTTGGCATGGAGGTCATCGCCGAAGGCGTAGAAACATCCGAAGTGCTCGATGCGCTGGGTGGTTACCACTGCGACATGGCCCAGGGTTTTCACGTCTGCCGACCGGTAAACGCCGAAGCGTTCATGCAGTGGTATAAAGAGCGTAAGCGCACCGTTTGCTGATTCGTGCCGAACTGGCGGGCGGCCTCGATTCAACGTGCAAAAAGCCATACCAGGCAATGTCGGCTATCCCGGCTTCCCGAAAACCGTGTGTACATCGGTCAACCAGGTGGTCTGCCATGGCATCCCTTCGGCCAACGCACTAAAGGATGGCGATATCGTGAATATCGACATTGGCGTTATCAAGGAGGGTTGGTACGGCGACACCAGCCGCATGTACTTCGTCGGTGAGCCCGGCCCGGATGCTCGACGCCTGGCGTAGGCGACCTATGAAGCGATGTGTGCCGGTATTCGCGTCGTCCGCCCCGGCGCTACGCTGGGCGACATTGGCCATGCCATTCAGACCGTGGCCGAAAGAGACGGATTCAGCGTCGTGCGCGAATACTGCGGTCACGGAATCGGCAAGGTTTATCACGATGAGCCGCAGGTCCTTCATTGCGGCTACCCAGGCCAGGGTCTGACACTGAAAACCGGCATGATCTTCACCATTGAGCCCATGCTGAACGCTGGCAAACGCCATGTGAAAACGCTGGACGATGGCTGGACCGTGGTCACCAAGGATCACTCGCTCTCGGCTCAATGGGAGCATATGATCGCTGTCACTGATGACGCCTTCGAGGTTCTGACCCGTTGGCCCGATAGTGTCGATGGGTATCCCGCTATCGTTTAGGCGCGTCGTCCATCACACTCGAGTGGGCCAGGATTACTGGCCACAACACCACTTTGTCGATGATAAAGACCCACTTCGTCACGGCTTTCAGCTTGCCTGATCAATCGCATAATGGCGCTAGTGGTTTTGAAACTTTTGCGGTTAGCATGCGCGTTATCAACGCACCCAACGACAGGGTCGTTAACGTAACCGAGTGGATCGAACATTGATCGAGCGACGCCAATTTAGCGGAGGCATGAAGGGGAAAAATCTCCGCTATCTGAATGAGAGCCCCAACGAGAAGACTCAAATGATCCGGGCAGGATTTCTGTTGCTCGAGCATTTCTCGCTGCCCGCATTCACGCAAGCACTGGATACGATTGTCACCGCGAATCTACTGCGACCCCTGTTGTTCTCTTCCCGAACATTTGGCTTGACCGATGGGGAAGTCGTCAGTGACCTGGGCCTGGTCATTCGGCCAGATGCCCGCATCGATTGTTCAGCGATCCAAGACCTGGATTTGCTGGTCATTTGTGGCGGCTACCGAACAGAACTGAAGGCGAGTGATGATTTCATCAGCCTGTTGAGAGCGGCGGCAGACCAGGGTGTCAGTCTGGCCGGGTTGTGGAATGGCGCATGGTTCCTGGGAAGGGCAGGCTTGCTTGACGGATATCGTTGCGCGATTCACCCCGAACATCGCCCCGCACTCGCGGAAATCTCCAAGGCGACGCATGTCACCAGTGAGCCCTACGTCATTGATCGAGACCGGCTCACGGCTTCCAGTCCCTCGGGGGCGTTCCACATGGCGTTGGACTGGATCAAAGGGCTGCACGACAAAGCACTTGTCGAGGGTATCGAGGACATCCTGGCTTTCGAGGAGTCTCGTTATCGGCGCATAAAACCGACTGAAAATGTCTGCGTGAGCGCGCCATTACGCGAGGTGGTGAAACTGATGGATGCCAACCTCGAAGAGCCTCTGGAGTTGGAGCAGTTGGCCGTTTACGCAGGCCGTTCGCGTCGACAACTCGAGCGTTTGTTCAAGGAGCAACTGGGCACAACGCCGCAACGGTATTACATGGAATTGCGGATTACCGAAGCGCGTCGGCTGCTCCAGCACACAGAGCTGTCCCAGGTGGACGTGTTGGTTGCCTGTGGCTTTGTATCGCCCAGCCACTTTAGCAAGTGCTATAGCTCGTACTTCGGATACAGACCTTCCAAGGAAACGCGACTCGTCAAATAAGGGCGGCGGCACACGGTCAACGTGGCGCGGAGAGTGCGAGCCGCGGAATGGGGGGGCAATTTACAGTCCGGTTCAAAACCCTATGTAGCCGAAGTAAACGAGTGCCATGCTAGCGGCGATACCAAACGCTCCAAACGCCTTTACCGTTGAATTGTGTGGAGGCGGGGATTCGGTCAATCGCTGCAAGCGGGGAGCCGAAAGCGCAGCGTGTTTATAGCTTTTCACCATTCTGGATCGCCGCCTGTTGTTTCAGATCTACAGCCTGATACTTCCAGAGCGCTGACCTAGTAAAGTCCAGGTCGACGACGGGAATAATCCCTGTAGCAGAAGCAGCGACCGAAACCAAAAGATTGCCTGCGACGCAGATTGTTGAAATTTTCAAGGTTGGATTTCCCTTGTTAGATTTTTTTTGATTAACGCGCGGAGCGTTTCCCCTACTTTGGGCACCATTAACAACATAGGGATTTGGTGTGGATGCCAGAGCGTCCAGAAGATGAATATCCTGAGTTACGCCTTTTGCAATGCCCATCACTGTGGGGGCGGGCGATGTGACCACTGCTCCGGCTACTGCCGCCGTGATGACCACCTCCATTGCCGGATCCTTCGTCGCGGTTGCCCACTAACCACCGCAAAAGATGCCAGCCACGTATAACAACGGAAAACCAAGGGTCAAGGTATGGCTGGTGGGTTTTTACAGAAGCCAGAAACGACAAAGCCCTGAATTATCAGGGCTTTGTCGTATAAAGATGGCGGAGGCGATGGGATTCGAACTCATGGACCTGTTACAGTCGACGGTTTTCAAGACCGTTGCCTTAAACCACTCGGCCACACCTCCGTTTGCGTTGCGGGCGCCATAATACCTGAATGAAACACACTGTCAAACTCTCTGCGTAGCTTGTTACAGAGCGTCTGTTATGATCTTTGCGACTGAACGTTTCAAACCAACAGGAGTGTCGCCATGCGCGAACAGGATTACGCAGTTAATAACAGCGTGCAGGTTGAGCAGCTAGAGGTTAGCCGCGTCCTGCGCAACACTTACGGCTTACTCGCTCTCACCCTCGCATTCAGCGGCGTGATGGCGTTTGTCGCTCAGCAGATGCGTGTCGGCTACCCGAATATTTTTGTGGTGCTGATCGGTTTCTACGGCCTTTTCTTCCTCACCAACAAACTCCGTGATTCTGCCTGGGGCCTCGTGTCGGCATTTGCCCTGACCGGTTTCATGGGTTTCCTGCTCGGCCCGATCCTCAACCGTTACCTGGGTATGCAGGGCGGCGCCGAGGTGGTCAGTTCGGCATTCGCAATGACTGCGCTGGTGTTCGGTGGTCTGTCGGCCTATGTGCTGATCTCCCGCAAGGACATGAGTTTCCTCAGTGGTTTCATCACTGCGGGTTTCTTCGTGTTGCTGGGCGCGGTAGTTGCCAGCTTCTTCTTCCAGATCAGCGGTCTGCAACTGGCGATCAGCGCAGGTTTCGTGCTGTTCTCCTCGGTCTGCATTCTGTTCCAGACCAGCGCCATCATTCACGGCGGCGAGCGCAACTACATCATGGCGACCATCAGCCTGTATGTATCGATTTACAACCTGTTCATCAGCTTGTTGCAGCTGTTCGGTATCATGAGCCGCGATGACTAATCGTCTGCCTTGAGGAAAAAACCCGCTTCGGCGGGTTTTTTCTTGTCTGCAATTTGAGTAAAGGCTCACGCCATCGGTGGCAACCGGCGTTTGACCGGGGTTTTCTTGACGATCGCCGTGTTGGTTTCGGCGTGGGTGTTGAGGCGGTCGAGCAGGGTGTCCAGTTGCTCCATCGAACGCACATGCAGACGGGCGATGAAACAGTCGTCGCCAGTAACCTTGTCGCACTCGGTGAATTCAGGGATGGCCTGGATCTGCCGCTCCACTTCCTGCAACTGGCCCGGCAGCGGCCGAATGCGGATGATCGCCTGAAGTTGATAACCGAAGCATTTTGGGTCGATCTCGACGGTATAGCCTTTAAGCACACCACGCTCTTCGAGGCGGCGCAGGCGCTCGGCGACGCTGGGCGAGGACAGGCCGCTGATTTGCGCCAGGGCCTTGAGCGAGCGGCGTGAGTCTTCCATCAAGGCCGTGATCAGCACTTGGTCGATATCGTCGGTCATGGCGAAACCCCTGTTAGGCAATTGATTCAAACCACCTTGATAAAAAAGGCAGATGCCGAGTTTAGCCTGCTTTTTGCGCTGGAGAACCCCCCCGGCGGATTGGCATACTTTGGGCTCAAACACAGGAGTCTTATGATGGACAAAACAGTACGTCACGGGTCATTCGAAATGACCGCCGCCATGTTGATTTCCGGGACCATCGGCTGGTTCGTGCTGGTGTCCGGGCAACCGGTGCTGGACGTGGTGTTCTGGCGCTGCGTGTTCGGCGCCGGCACGTTGTTGCTGATCTGCGCGGCATTCGGCTTCCTGCGCCCGGGCATTTTGACTCGCACCACGTTCTTGCTCGCCGTGCTCAGCGGCGTGGCGATTGTCGGCAACTGGGTGCTGTTGTTTGCTTCTTACTCCCGTGCCTCGATTGCCATCGGCACGGCGGTATACAACGTTCAACCGTTCATGCTGGTGGGGTTGGCCGCGTTGTTCCTCAACGAGAAAATCACCCTACAGAAACTGTTCTGGCTAGGCATCTCGTTTCTCGGGATGCTGGCGATTGTCAGCGCTCATGGCGGGCAGGGCGAGAGCGGCAATGATTACCTGATGGGCATCGCTCTGGCGCTGGGGGCGGCATTCCTTTACGCGATTGCCGCGTTGATCATCAAACGCCTGACCGGCACACCGCCGCATCTGATCGCGTTGATTCAGGTGCTCACCGGCGTGCTGTTATTGGCGCCATTCGCGCACTTTTCGGCAGTGCCGCAAGCGCCGAGCGCGTGGGCGAGTCTGGTAACCCTGGGCATCGTCCACACCGGCGTGATGTACGTGCTGCTCTACGGCGCGATTCAAAAACTACCGACGGCGCTGACCGGTGCGCTGTCATTCATCTACCCGATTGCGGCGATTTTCGTCGACTGGTTCGCTTTCGGCCATCGCCTGGAGCCGCTGCAATGGATCGGTGTCGCCGCGATTCTGTTGGCCGCTGCCGGCATGCAACAAGGCTGGAGCCTAAAGTTTCGTCGAGCGGCAACGCAATAAACCGGCGTCAGATGTTCCATCGCGGCGCAGTCTTGGCCAGTCGCTGGCGCATCTCGCCGATGTTGCTGGCCAACTGTCGGACCAATAACCGGTAACCATCCAGAGGACTGTAAACCGGTGCGGCCAGTCTTGAATCCGATGGCAGTTCGACAGGCCGATTAATCCGCTGGGACGCACCGGATTTCAGCGCCCGGGCCATACCGATCAGTTGCACCCGGATCAACCGATGTTCGGCTTTCAAAGCCGATTGCAAATGGGCCATGGCGTCCGCGTCACTGGCATCCGGTCGGATGTTGCCGAGGATTTCCAGGGTGCTGACACACATTCGCAAGTGGCGCTGAATGGCATCGAGTTCAGTCATGGAGATCCGCACTTCCTTGGACACCGACGGCATCAATGAGCGCAGTTGCACCATCACCGTGTTGAGGCGGCCCACGAGCTTATGGTGTTCGTCATCGGTGACCGACTGGCCATTGATGATGCGCCCGTAGATCGTTGCACAGTCGCGTAATGCATCGGCCAGGTTATAGCGCCAGGAATAAACTGCGTAGAGCGGCAGGGCGAACGAAAATGCCAGGGCCAGGGCGATGCCGATCAGGATGTCCACACCACGCCACAACCCGTCGGTGATTGGATTGTCGCCATGCCCCGCGACGATAAACACGGTAATCGCCGAGAGCAACGCGGTGTAACCGCCCTTGCCAATGGCGTGGTATGAGAAGACCCCACAGACCACCGCCATCGCGAAATAGGTCAGCCACGGCATTCCGAGCCAGGCCTGTTGCGCCACCAGCAGCAAGCCGACGCCGGCTCCGATCAAGGTGCCGATGGCGCGCTCGGCGGCTTTTTTGCCGATGTTGCCGTGATGCTGCAAACCGCCAATCACCACCAGCATCGTCACCGACGCCCACTCACCGTGGGGCAGGTGGATGCCGGTGGTCAGCAGGATTGTTGCCAGCAACCCCAGCGACACGCGCACCGCGTGGATCACTCTGGCGTGGCGATAGCGCCGATACGGGTCCAGCAATGGACGCAGCAGTCGGCGCAATAGCGGTGGCAGTCGATTGGCTCTGAATGTGCTCAGGCTCGGTCTCCTCAGAAGATGTAATCGGTGGTCAGGAAACTCGAACTGCGTCCGCTGATGATCTCGCTGATGAGTTCTTTGTTGGTTTCCTGGAACTTGGTCGCCACCAGTGTGCGGATCGAAAACACCCGCAGCGCATCATGCACCGACAGCGTGCCTTCGGCGGAGTTCTTGCGGCCGTTGAACGGGAAGGTATCCGGGCCGCGCTGGCACTGGGCGTTGAGGTTGATCCGCCCGACCTGGTTGGCGAAGGTGTCCACCAGTCGGCCGACCGCCACCGGGTTGGTGCCGAAGATACTCAGCTGCTGGCCGAAGTCCGATTCCAGGACGTAATCGATCACCGTGTCCAGATGCCGGTAAGGCACGATCGGGACGACCGGGCCGAACTGTTCTTCCTGATAGATGCGCATCTGCGGCGTCACCGGGTACAGCACGGCGGGGTAGAAGAACGAAGCGCGGGCTTCACCGCCGTTGGGGTTGACCACGGTGGCGCCTTTGCCGACGGCATCCGCGACCAGCGAGTGCAGGTAATCGACCTTGCTCGCTTCCGGCAAGGGTGTCAGCGCCACGCCGCTGTCCCACGGCATGCCGGGTTTGAGACTGGCGAGTTTGGCGTTGAATTTCTCGATGAAAGCGTCGACTACGTCTTCATGGACGAAGAGGATTTTCAGCGCGGTGCAGCGCTGACCATTGAACGACAGTGAGCCGGTGAGCGCTTCGCTGACCGCGTTGTCCAGATCCACCTCCGGCAGCACGATGCCGGGGTTTTTCGCGTCCAGGCCCAACGCCGCGCGCAAGCGGTGCGGTTTTGGATGGAGTTTTTTCAGGTCGCTGGCGGCCTTGTTGGTGCCAATGAATGCAAAGATATCAATCTTGCCGCTGGCCATCAGCGCGCTGACGGTCTCGCGGCCACTGCCGTAGATCACATTGATCACCCCGGCCGGGAAGCTGTCGCGAAATGCTTCCAGCAGCGGACGAATCAACAGCACGCCCAGCTTGGCCGGTTTGAACACCACGGTATTGCCCATGATCAGCGCCGGGATCAGCGTGGTGAAGGTTTCGTTCAGCGGGTAGTTGTAAGGTCCCATGCACAACGCCACACCCAGCGGCACGCGGCGGATCTGGCCGAGGGTGTCCTGTTCCAGTTCGAAGCGGCTGGAGCGGCGGTCGAGCTCCTTGAGCGCGTTGATGGTGTCGACGATGTAGTCGCAGGTGCGGTCGAACTCTTTTTCCGAGTCCTTGAGGTTCTTGCCGATTTCCCACATCAGCAGCTTGACCACGGCTTCGCGCTGTTCACGCATGCGCCCCAGGAAGGCTTCGACGTGCTGGATGCGCTCGGCCACGCGCATCGTCGGCCATAAACCCTGGCCTCGGTCATAGGCGCGGACGGCGGCGTCGAGGGCGGTCAATGCAGTGTCGGCATCGAGCAGTGGCGTGCTGCCAAGAATCACTTGTTCATCGCCATTTTCACCGGTCAGGTACACCGGGCTGCGGACTTGGGCGAGGGGCCCGGACCAGGTTTTCAGCTCGCCGTCGACCAGGTATTCACGCTGTTCGGTCTGGCCGTCGAGGCGGTATTTTTCCGGTATGTCGGTGGAGTCGGGAAACAGGTTGCCAAGGATGTGTGCTGTGGTCATGTCGCTACCCCGTGTGTGGTGTAAGCCATGCGCTAGCGGCGTGCAGTTCGCAATTCACTTGAAAGGTTATACGCCTTAATGACTCGATTTTTTAACTGCAATCAACCGCAAATGGGCAGAGCAGAGGGGTGATGGTCTGGATCTCGTGTCCCCAAGCGTAGATGCCCTGCAGGGTTGTGAACGGATCATTCACGCGGGCGACACCAGCAACCCCGACATTCTCGATTAACTGAAGTGGCCTCCACTGCTGAATCATCAGCTCCATCGTCACGGTAGAAAATCAGGTCGGAACCAGCAGGGTGCTCGCTCACGTTTCAACATGGAGCCCCAGCTCGACCGGCTCTGATAGGAAATATTTCGTCATAAAATATACGACTGATGCCCTCCGTACGTCGCTTGCAAAGCCTCTGCCTCGTATCTTTACTGTTACGGAACATCAGAGCATCGCCTCATCAAATATGTCTTTCATAATAAGGTTTAAGCCCGCCTCTTGAAGTTCCGCGTGGATCGTTTTCTGATCTACCACCAGAAAACTCGAAGGATGACGAAGAAATGAAAGGGAACTTGGCGGCAGTTATCCGAAAACTCATTTCTCCTTCGATGCGGTATGAGATAAGAAATACTTCAAATTGGTTGCGAGACATCCTTGGACGTGCGTGTTTCTGGCGCTGGGAGATAGTCAGGTTCAGACTGCAGAGCGAAAGTCCTTACGAATTCCTCTATATCGGAAGGAAAAAGCAGCGGGAGATGGCGAAGCTTCTCATTGGGGGGAAGTCCCAAGGGAATACCCCTATGGCCGACGGCGAAGCGGAACCTGCCGCGTCGAATCATGTGGTAGTGGTCAGTGAAATGCCGACCTCGGGGGCCTTGTATGTACCCTTGTATCTGAGTGCCGTCGTACCACTGGGGCGTTCCATCGAGGAGATCACCACAAAATACGATAGCGAGTTGCGGCGAAATATACGCAAGAACCGACCGCGCTACCGAATGATTCAGACGCTGCAGGATGAAGACATTGAAAAGGCAGACAGGGAAATGCTTCGACCTTATGCCACGGCAAGGCAAGGCACCCACGCTGCGCAATTTGCCACGCAGGAGGTGTTGAGGATAGCCAAGACTGTGGGCCGGCTCGACTTGATTATGCTGGAGGACGAAGTTGTTGCGTGCCACCTTGGCTGCGTAATAACCCGGGGCGCAAAGCGCTACTGGAGCACACTACGTTTCGGCTATACCGAGGCGATTTTTTCAGATGCCAAAAGACTGCGCGAAGTCAATTCGATCACCACTTTCATGGCGCTTGAATGGGCGATCGATAATGGCTTCGATTATTACGACATCGGTCTTTGCGTGGCACGGCCGGATGACGGACTTCTGAAATGGAAAAGAAGGCGCGGCGGTGATATTGATTCCTTGGGAAACCACGCTTATATGTTTGTCCGGCTGCCCAAGACAGGTACAGCCAAATTCCTCTGGGACACGCCGCTATTCGCTGTCGAAGGGAAGGAAATGACCCTCCACCTTGGCTTACCGGACGGGCCAAGCGATGAGGAGGTCGCCAGCCGCTATCATGAAATGGTCTTTGGCGGGCTGCACAAAATTTATCTCTATTGCGCACAGAGCTCTGGCGAACAGTTCCTCGAAACCTTGCGCAGTCGCTATGCCAGTCTGCAGACCCCACCCATCATGCAAAGGATTGCCTCCAGCTGAGCCATTTTCAGAACTGAAATTACAGCGCTTCGCGCCTGACTATTGACCCTGTCCCGCAGGGAGGACTTTTCATGGAAAGCGATGTCTCGGAAATAAGCACTGCGACTGCTGGCAATCGAAAAAAATGGACCCTTGCCGCCTACAGGAATATGGCGAGAAAAAGACTGGCACGGAAGGCGGAGATCAACTTGAAAAGCCTGGCGGTGAAAAGCTGGGATATTGCGCCGGGTGGGATATCGCATTCGCCGCCGGCTATCTTCCTGCCTGGTCAAATGGAACGTGTGACAGGATGGGAGGCGAAGCGCTTTTATCCTTACGAGCATCCCGCTCGCACCATGGAAGGGCTGGGTGACGTGGTACAAGGCCCGACACGTGGCTACTTGGTCAAGGATGTCTGGCTGATCGATGGCGCGCTCTACAAGGACAATGCAAGTCTGTGGTTGTCTCTCAAACCGGGTATGTTTCCGCGAATTCTCGTGGAAAACGAGATCGAGCGCGGGGCCGTCTACTGTACGCAAAATGGAAATACATGGTTTGGCACATGGTTGATGGAAGACTGCCCGACCTATTCGTTGGCCTGCGACGAAGGCGTCCCGGTCACCACCGCGCCATCCGCCAGGTTTCCCCTATTTACTCAGGCCCTCGCGTATGAGGACTGGTTTGGCATGAAACCGGTTCGCTTGAACGGTGCGTTTTTTCATGAACTCGTGCTATTCGACGATCTGAGCAACAATCGAAGCAGGCATTTACGTTTCCGTACCATGGGTGAAAAGCTACTGTCGCACGTGAGCTATGAGTCTCACCCTGGCGTGTTCATTCTCCGGGGTGGCGACGGTGACTTGCGCTTTTTGCGCAATGAAATTGAGCTCGCTGAGCATCTGCGCAAGAGTAGGGGGTTTCGCATCATCGATCCTTTGAAAACCGATGTCCCGACCATAGTGGCGACGTGTGCCGGGGCGCAGACCGTGGTGGGGGTCGAAGGGAGCCAGTTAGTACACGGTGTCAATGTACTGCAGCCGGGTGGTTCGTTGCTGGCACTGCAGCCACCGAACCGTTTCGTCAGCTACTTCAAGTACCTGACGGATCGCGACCACCAGAATTTTGGCTTTGTGGTCGGAGCGCCAGAGGGCGATGGCTTTAAAATCGACATTCAAGAGCTTGAGCGCACACTGGACCTGTTCCCATCATGACGGCCGCCTAGAAAAGTCGGCCAGGGGCGTGAATAACCGGGTGTGGGGCTCACCCCCGTTGCTCGGCCACCAACAGCAACGACTGCGGCGCAGGGCTTTGCGGGTGCTGCGGCTCCTGCAGGCTGGCCAGCCGAAAACCGGCCATGTCCAGCGCAGTGAGCCAACTGGACAAGGTGCGCAAGTACCACGGCATGGGTTGCCACTGCCCCTTGAACCCAGCGAAGGTCTCTTCCCGCCAACCATCCTGATAGTCGCCCGCCGCCGCGGTCCATGGATGCAGTGTCTGGATTACCAGCGCGCCGCCAGGGGCGAGCAGGGCGTTCATGGCGGCGAGCAGAGGGATGATGTCCTGGTGCAGCAGAGCGAAGTTGGCGCAGATCAGGTCGTAGGCGCTGCCGATGTCCACCTTCGCCTCCACCAACGCTTCATAGCTTGCCAAATGCACCTGAGAAGAGCCCGCCGCCCGCGCCGCCTCGACCAGCGTCGCATCGCCATCCACACCGACCGCTTTGATGGCCCGTTCAGCCAGCGCACGCAACAGCCAGCCCTCGCCGCAACCCAGGTCGAGCACACGCTCGGGCTGGCGGCTTAGTACCGCCAGCAGGATTGCCTGGTCGGTGACCTTGAGGCGACTTTCGATGGTGCCGGTGCGAATGGCTTCGATCCAGGATTGGGCGTTGTGGTGCCAACTTTGGAGGAGGGTAGATTCGGAGGCGGGCATTTCGATCTCCGCAGTTGTGGGTTGGATGGAAGGATAGGACATGTGCTGGTGGATCGGACCTTATCGGTAACGCTTTACCTGCGTCATAATCACCGACAATGGCCTTTGCGAGGTCGTCACTCGGGAAAACCGGCTGTGCGTTGCAAACATTCCGACCGCTTGATTTTAGAGGAGACGCAGTATGGAACGATTCACGGGCGGTTGCCTGTGCGGCGACGTCCGAATTGAGGCTTCGGGACGCCCATACCGGGTCGGCGTTTGTCACTGTCTCGACTGCCGCAAGCATCATGGGGCCCTTTTTCACGCCTCCGCGGTGTTCCCTCAGAGTGCGGTGACGATCACTGGTGAAACACGCGACTATGCCGGGCGGTTTTTCTGTCCTCGCTGCGGCTCGTCCATTTTCGCGCGCACCGCCGACGAAATCGAAGTGAACCTGGGGTCCCTGGATGCCCCTGACCAGCTGATGCCAACCTACGAAAGCTGGATCGTCCGTCGCGAGTGTTGGTTACCATCGTTTCCGCTCACGAGACGATACGAGCGCGATCGTGACGTGACGGGGCGCTTCGAGGAGTAGGCCGCGCAGTAAAAAGCCCGCTGAACCAGTGATGGTCAGCGGGCTTTTACGTGGGCGGGTTTTGTTCTGATCCGTATTTTCCTTTGCTACCTGCATCTGTAACGCACACAGGCGGCGGCTCACAATGACAGCATGCTCCGCAGTTGCGGCAACCGCTGTACTGCAAACTCATAACGTAGGAGGCCCAATGGGCAAGATGGCAATTTTCCTGGGTGGATTTCTGGTGTTGACCATTTTGATCGGTGCCCTTGCCACGATTTCTCCCGTTTAGTCACTTCCTCCAATCAGCAAAAAGCACAACACCTCCCCATTGGGAGGCGTTGCAGTTTCAGCACTACCGCTCGCGTTACTTAAGATCGAAGCGATCCAGGTTCATCACCTTGGTCCAGGCAGCCACGAAGTCTTTAACAAACTTTTCCTTCGCATCAGCGGTTGCATAGACTTCAGCCAACGCTCGCAACTGCGCATGTGAGCCGAAGACGAGGTCGACACGGGTGCCTGTCCACTTCACTTCGCCGGTTTTGCGATCGCGCCCTTCGAACGCCTCATTAGCCTCCGAGACCGGTTTCCATTCCACGCTCATATCCAGCAGGTTCTTGAAGAAGTCGTTGGTCAACGCTTCCGGCTGCAGCGTGAACACACCGTGTCTGGTTTGCCCGACGTTGGTGTTCAGCACGCGCATGCCGCCAATGAGCGCGGTCATTTCTGGCGCGGTGAGTGTCAGCAGTTGCGCCTTGTCGATCAACAGCTGCTCGGCCGGTACGCTGTATCTGCCTTTGAGGTAGTTACGGAAGCCATCGGCGATGGGTTCGAGGAAGCCGAACGACTCCACATCCGTCTGTTCCTGGGAGGCGTCCATCCGTCCCGGTGTGAACGCAACCGTCACGCTGTGGCCGGCATTTTTTGCCGCCTGTTCAACGCCAGCATTACCAGCCAGCACGATCAGGTCTGCCAGCGAGATCTTCTTGCCGCTATTGTTGAACTCGCTCTGAATGCTCTCGAGTTTCGCCAGCACGTTCGCCAGTTGCTCAGGCTGGTTGGCCTGCCAGAACTTTTGCGGGGCCAGACGCAAACGCCCACCGTTGGCACCGCCGCGTTTGTCGGAGCCACGGAAGGTGGAAGCCGCCGCCCAGGCAGTTGATACAAGCTGCGAGACCGACAGGCCAGAAGCAAGCAATTTGCTCTTGAGTGCGGCCACGTCACTGTCGTTGACCAGGGCATGGTCGACCGCTGGAATCGGGTCTTGCCACAGCAGTTCTTCGCTCGGCATTTCCGGGCCGAGGTAGCGGGAGAGGGGGCCCATGTCTCGGTGGATCAGCTTGAACCAGGCGCGGGCGAATGCGTCGGCCAATTGGTCCGGATTTTCCAGGAAACGCCGCGAAATCGGTTCATAGATCGGGTCGAATCGCAGCGACAGGTCCGTGGTCAGCATGGTCGGATTACGACGCTTGGAAGGGTCGTGAGCGTCTGGAATGATGCCGGCACCGGCGCCGTTTTTCGCTATCCACTGATTCGCACCCGCGGGGCTTTTGCTCAGTTCCCACTCGAAGCCGAACAGGTTCTCCAGATAGTTGTTGCTCCACCGGGTGGGCGTGGTGGTCCAGGTGACTTCCAGGCCGCTGGTGATGGTGTCCGGCCCTTTGCCGGTGCCGAAGCTGTTCTTCCAGCCAAATCCTTGTTGTTCCAGGCCTGCGGCTTCGGGCTCGGCGCCGACATTGTCGGCAGGTCCGGCGCCGTGGGTCTTGCCGAAGGCGTGGCCGCCGGCAATCAGTGCCACGGTTTCTTCGTCATTCATCGCCATGCGTGCGAAGGTCTCGCGGATGTCTTTCCCGGCGGCAACCGGGTCCGGGTTGCCTTCCGGGCCTTCAGGGTTCACATAGATCAGGCCCATTTGCACCGCAGCAAGCGGGTTTTCCAGGTTGCGCCCTTGCTCGGTACGGCTCTCCTCATTTTCTCCAGGCTCAGCAACGAGTGGGCCTTCGCCGGGCTCTTGCATGGGCTCATTTTCTTTGCCATAGCGGGTGTCGCCACCCAGCCACTTGTTTTCCGAGCCCCAGTAAACATCCTCATCCGGTTCCCAGACGTCCGGACGACCGCCGGAATAGCCAAAGGTCTTGAAGCCCATGGACTCCAGCGCGACGTTGCCGGTGAGGACGATCAGGTCAGCCCAGGAGATGTTACGGCCATATTTTTGTTTGATCGGCCAGAGCAGCCGGCGCGCCTTGTCGAGGCTGACGTTGTCCGGCCAACTGTTGAGCGGCGCAAAGCGCTGCTGGCCGGAACCGGCGCCACCACGGCCGTCACCGGTGCGGTAGGTACCGGCGGCGTGCCAGGCCATGCGAATGAAGAGCGGCCCGTAGTGACCGAAGTCCGCCGGCCACCAGTCTTGCGAATCGGTCATCAACGCCGTCAGGTCTCTTTTGACCGCTTCAAAGTCCAGGGTTTTGAAGGCTTCGGTGTAGTTGAAATCCTCGTCCATGGGATCGGACAGGGACGAGTGCTGATGGAGTATCTTCAGATTCAGTTGGTTCGGCCACCAGTCGCGGTTCGTCGTGCCACCGCCAGCGGCGTGATTGAACGGGCATTTCGATTCATTTGCCATGTGTGAGCTACCTTTGGTCGTGTTCATCCGGCTATCCGGCCCAGCGTGGGCGTTTAAATAGCAACGAGCGAAACCAATGACACAGGCTGCAGGGCCAGCAGTTTGATCAACTGATTGTTTTGATCACACGGGAATTCTGAACAGTGGCAATCGAGTTGCCTGCACGGTGGCCTACGGCAGGTTTAGTCAGGCTTCTGACCCATTCCTATCTCCTTATCAGCTCTTGACCGGCCGGCTAGGGTGCCAGCGCTCGAGTAAGGTTAGACCCCAGTTGGGAAGTCAGCTAATAGGTGGAGTATTGGGTCGCGATAGGCAGAGTCTTTTACCGGCATCTGGGGGGGGCGCGTCTATTTGCAGCATAGACGCGGGGGAAGCCGTTACTTTCGCACGTTCTGGTACAGCATCAACCTTGAGGTTTCATGCATGGCGCGGGTCAGCTGTGACAGGCGTTTGAACTCTTCAGGGTTTTTCTCGGCGACGTTGTCCAGTGGCGTCGGTGAGGCCAGGTCATGGAGAGTTGGCGAGCTGCCGTCGTGCTCCATCTGCACCATGTAGTGTTGAGTAACGCCGGCAATCAGCGGGAACGTGCCCTCACGTAATACCAGCGGTACCACACGCTCACCCTCGGGCGCTGGCTGCTGGATATCACGGCCCATGCCGCTGTTGCGAAACTCAAGGCCGGCCATGCCCGCCACGGTCGGCAGCAAGTCCACCAGGCCGACCGCTTCTTTGACCTTGCGCGTCCCGAGCAAGCCCGGCGCGTGGATGATCATCGGCACCGCGTTGCTTTCCAGGCCCAGTTGCTCGTAGGCCGGTGCCAGGAAAGGGATCTGGGCGATACGGGTGTTATGGTCGCCAAACAGCACGAAAATGGTGTTTTCGTAGTAGCCGCCCGCTTTGGCGATTTCCATCAAGCGTCCGAGATTGAAGTCCAGCAAGCGCACGGCGTTGTACTGCTCGACACTGCGCGACCCTGCGGCCTGGACTTCCGCCAGGGTAGGGTGCTTGACCTCGAATCCATCGTTGCTCTTGGGAATTGTGAAAGGACGGTGATTGCCAGCCGTCTGTACATACGCAAAGAACGGTTTGTCCTTGGGCAGCGCTTGCAGGATCTGGTCGGTTTCCTTGAACAGATCCAAGTCTGAAATTCCCCAGACATCCACCACCGGAGATTTCCAGTCCCGTTCTTCGAACAAACGAACGCCGTCGATGCTTTGCCGAATCAAGGCATTCATGTTGGCCCAACCGGAGTTGCCGCCGATGGTGTAGATCTTCTCGTAATCGGTGAAGGCGTTGATCAGTGTGTTTTGCTTGGTGATCAGCGGATTACGCGTCGCGGTTTCCTGGCGGGTGACGTCAGGCACCCCGCTGATGCTGGCCCAGACAGTTTTTGCGGTCCCTGTCACCGGCACATAAAAGTGCTCGAAGAACCAGCTTTGCGTGGCCAGGCGATCAATATTGGGCGTCGGATTGATCGGGTTGCCGTAGGCTCCGACGGCGCTGGTGCCCAGCGATTCAAGCATGACGAACATCACGTTCGGCGGCCGGGAGCCCGGTATTTTGTAAGGTTGTGGCGCCTGGTGACGTACGAAATCAAGGGTTTGCCGGTCGGGCTTGTCCACCCCCAGGTAGTTGGCCATCACCGGATAGTGTTCGCGCACCTGCGCTTCGTCATAGCGTGACTGGCCGACTTTGACCGTGTCGTAGAGGAACAACACCGGGTTCAGGCCCAACGCGGCAACCTGGTTACTGCCCGAGAAGAACGCATCGCTCCAGCGCAACGGGACCGGGTTTTCAAGGTTCATGTTTTCAACGCGACCTAAAATGCCCAGCAGCACCACCACGACCATCAACGCGCCGCCCCATGTCGCAGAGAGCGGGTGAATGGCTTTGCGCGGGCGGTCCAGCGTTACGCGCTCCAGACGCACCAGAGCCCGTGTCACCAGCGCGACCGTTGCCAGCCAACCCAGTGAAATCCAGATAACCGGGTAAGTCTGCCAGACCATATCGCGGGATATTTGCGCATCCTCGATGAAGCGCAGCACGGTGGCGTTGATTCGCACGCCCAGGTAGGCGTAATGGCCAAAGTCGATGATGTAAATCAGCAGCAGGACGCTCAGGGCAACGAGCAGATACACGCGTGCGATCCGGCGAAGCAGGCGGCTGCCGATCAGGTTCCAACGAGGAATCCAGGCCAGCAACGCCAACGGCAACATCACCAGGATGGCCAGGCGCAGATCGAAGCGAAAGCCGATCCCCAAGGTTTCCGGGACAGCATTTCCGCCGATCAGGGCGTTGGCGTCGAAACCGGAAAAGCCGAAGAAGAACACCACCCTGAGCAGTGCAAACAGCGCAAACGTAATCGCTGTCGCGCCCAGCCAGTAATGCAAACGTCTCGATTGCAGCCAACCCATCCATGTTCCCCTGTTAATAAAGTCGTTAAATCTCAAACGGATTTGGGTACGTCGCCCATTGCACCGCGCCGCTCGATTGCCCGGCGATACGCCCAGCGCATGGCAAGCATCAGCAATGCCACGCAGCAATACAGACCCAGCAGCGGATCAATCAGGTAATCCCAATAGTTTTGCGAAGGTTTTATCCCGGCGATGAACGCCAGGGTCGCGCTGGCCAGCATTACGACGGCCAGGCCGTTGCGCAGGTAAAACAGGCCCAGTGTGAGCGCGGCGATGAAAATCAACAGGGGGCGCGGGCTGTAGCCAAACCGATAAGGGTCCAGATCACTCATGCCCAGGGTTGCCGGGTACAGCACCAGGGCCATCGCGGCGAAGAGGATCAATACGCTGGTTTTACCCCGCGCAGGTGGCAGGAGGTCCAGCCGACGCAAGCAGCCCCACGCCATGAACACCATGGAGGTGATCGCCAGGTCATCAATGTAGCTGCGCAGGTACGCGGCCAGCGACAACCCGCCCAGCGGTATGAAACTGGCGGCCAACAACGCGGCCAACAGTGCGATCCGCGAGGTCCTGGGCAAGCCGAAAGCAGGCAGCACCAGGAAGATGATCATTGCGAAGCTGGCATGGGCTTGCCACAGGCTGATCATTTGAGACGCTCGTTGAGCCAGGCATCGTTGAAGGTGACGTGCTTGATGAAGGTGTTGTTCCAGGAATAAACCAAGTGATACATACCGTCGGGACTGCGGATGAAGTAAGGGTATTCATATTCGAATTCACACCCTTGGCTTTTACAGACACGGGTGTCGAGGTTATCCAGGAACTGCGCCTCCAGTGGTTGGCGAAGCGCACCACTGGAACCGCGGAACTCTTTACCGATGATTTCCTTGTAGGCCTCGGGTGAAAACGGAGCGCCCTCTGGATCAGGTGACTTGTCCAGGTCCCGCAACGAGCGCCAATCGTCCATTTTTGCGTCGGTCCCATACAGACTCAGCTTGAAGCGCCCCTCCTGCAGGTCGTTGAGCGCTACCAGCAACCCATGTTCGGGCGTTGCGACGGCTGCCAGCGAGGAATTGGGGTTCGAAGGGTCGAGCGGATAGGGCTCACTCCAGGTTTGTCCGGCATCTTCAGTGCGGGTCGCCAGAACACGGTGGTGGGTGTTGCCGGCATAGCGCAGCAAGGCGATGCCGCGCTGCCCGTCCAGAGGAACCACCGCGGGTTGCAATGAATTCTTGCCATAGCTGATGCGGAATTTGTCGATCACATCGCCGTCTGCGCTCAAGTAGAGGTACTCGGCAAACTTGCCCAGAAACTCGTGGTAGACCGGTAACCCGATGGAGCCGTCGGCATGAAACACCGGTGCCGACCGGACCAGGGTGCTGATGTTCAGAAAGGGTGAAGTGATCAACTGACGAGGAGCGGACCAATGTTCACCAAAGTCGTCTGAAACCATCACATTCACCGCGCTACCGGCCCAGCCACCCATGGACACGGACACGTAGAACAACCACAGGCGATTATCCGGCGCGAGTGCAACCACCGGATTGCCCAGTTTGCGAATGTATTTTCGAGTGCCCTGTTGGGTCGAATCCCGAGTCGCCAATACCTGTTCAGCCCCCCATTCGCCGGTTTTCGAGTCGTAACGGGCGGAGCGCACCTGCACATCGGCTGCGCCTTCGCGGGAGCCGGCGAACCAGACCGTCATCAGGCTGCCGTCGGGCAAGGCGGTGACCGCCGAGGAATGCACGAAATCCACCAGCCCGGACGAGGCGAAACGGCTGGTATAGATGGGCTTGGCCACTTGGCCGGCCACTGCCATCACTGGACTGATCAGGGCAAAGGAAGAGTGCGTATTGGACGGATTGACGAACCACGCGGCCGCAAACAGGCAGGAAAGTGCAAGGTATGCACCGAGGGCAGGAATGCTGGGAAGTTTGATGCGCATAATTAAGGCTTTGGCATCTCATGGCCCGATAAAGCGCTCAAGTTAACATTCGCTAGTACAAAATCGGGTTTAATGATTTTCGATTTTGTAAGCAATTGTTTGTAGTGCGCTGCTATGTCTATGAACAACACTCAATGGGCAAGCTGAAACTACCGGACTAGACGGATATCGATTCGAACCAGCGGGAATGACGGGTCATTCTCGCCGTTGGTCGCAAAAAATGGACATGAGCAGCGCGAAACAGAAAAGGAAGTTGATCCCACGCTTCTATCCATCACCCGCAAAAAGTAATCTGTCACACCGACACTTGGATGGATCCAAACCATGCACCTGACCCATCGCCCCGTCAGCGCTGAAGATGTTCTGGCAATTTGCGACTTTCCTCAAAATCCCCAAGAACTGTTTTTTATGTTCCCGAAGGCGCAATACCCGCTGACGGAATATCAACTGCAGGCATCGATTGCTCAACGTTCCGATTCAACGGTGGTTGGGGAGGATGGTTCTGTTATGGGTTTCGCGAATTTTTATACCTTTGAGCGCGATGGCGTTTGCGCGATCGGCAATGTGATCGTGTCGCCCAAGGCTCGGGGGAAAGGGGTCGCGAAGTTCTTGGTGCAGACGATGGTGGGGCTGGCGTTTGAACGTCATCGGGCACGTGAGGTGCAGCTGTCGTGCTTCAACGAGAATACGGCGGGGCTGCTTTTGTATCCGCAGCTTGGGTTTGTGCCGTATGGGGTTGAGGAGCGGTTGGCGCCGGACGGGCGCCGGGTGGCGCTGATAAACATGCGGTTACTTACCGAAGCGAACAGTATGGAAATCCCCTTTGCGTAGATAAAGCGTGCCCCGTCGTGCTGAGAAACAAGAGTTGCGAGCGCTTCTGGAAGAGCCTGGTGGAAGATCGTGAATTAGACTAAACACCGAACATCCGACGGTGGGAGTGACAACGGTGGCGGGATTCAGATGGACTCGCTGATCACGGCTGCAGCACAGGCGCTGGCAGCGGGCGATCCGCTTGGCGCGCTGAACCGGGTCGCGTTGCGCGACGATGCGCCGGCGCTGGCGTTGCGCGGTATCGCGATGGCGCAACTCGGCGATCTGGCTCGGGCCAAGGCGCTGGTGCAGAAAGCAGCACGGGCCTTCGGTCCGAAGGAGGCCTTGGCTCGGGCGCGGTGTGTGGTCGCTGAAGCCGAAATCGCGCTGGCCTCCCGGGAATTGGGCTGGCCGGTGAAGGCACTCGACTCGGCGCGGGTAACGCTTGAGGCGCACGGCGATCGAGTGAACGCCGCTCATGCGCGGTATCTGCAGATTCGGCGTTTGCTGCTGATCGGGCATCTCGATGAGGCCGACGTACTGCTCGCTGAGCTTGACCCCGCGCCATTACCGCCGGCATTACGCGCCGCCCACGCACTGGTCGTAGCGGGGGTCGCGATGCGGCGACTCGAGACACAGAAGGCGCGATCAGCACTCTCCAGGGCCGAGCACGCCGCACACGATGCCGGTATTCCTGCGCTGACAGCCGAGGTGGAAAACGCTGTCCTTGCCCTGAACACGCCTGTCGCGCGGCTGATTGCCCGTGGCGAAGAACGGCCTCTGTTGCTGGATGAGGTTGAAGCGCTGCTCGGGTCAACGTCGCTGGTCGTGGACGCGTGTCGCTACGTCGTGCGTGGCGCCGGCATGTCGGTTTCCCTCGCCACACGACCGGTATTGTTCGCCCTCGCACGGGCACTGGCCGAAGCCTGGCCGGCTGACGTGTCGAGGGAAACGCTGATTGCCCGGGCCTTTCGTTTGAAGCTCGCCGATGAGTCCCTTCGCGCGCGGTTGAGGGTCGAAGTCGGGCGGCTGCGTGCGGCGCTTAAACCCTTGGCCGGCGTCACTGCAACCCAACGTGGTTTTACGCTGATTTCGCTGGTTGCCTCCGACGTTGTGGTGCTGGCGCAACCCGTCGAAGAGAAACATGCGGGGGTGTTCGCCTTCCTCGCCGACGGTGAATCGTGGTCGAGCTCCGCCCTGGCACTGGCCGTTGGCGCCAGCCAGCGGACGGTGCAACGGGCACTCGACGAACTGGCCTGCGCGGGCAAGGTGCAGTCGTTCGGTCGCGGCCGGGCACGTCGCTGGATGACCCCGCCGGTGCCAGGTTTCGCGACGACCTTGTTACTCCCGGTGCCCCTGCCGGGTGACTAGGATGAACGCCACCCACCCGTGACGAGGAAGCCAACATGAAACAGTCAACCGCTCAAATCCTTCGCGAATATGGACCCTTTGCCGGTGTCGACAAGGTGCATGGCGTCACCTGGGACGGCCAGCACGTCTGGTTTGCAACCGGCGACAAACTCAATGCCCTGGACCCATCGAGTGGCAAGACACTGCGTTCAATCGACGTCGCTGCCCATGCCGGCACCGCCTTCGACGGCCAGCACCTGTTCCAGATCGCCGACGACCGCATCCACAAAATTGACCCGCAGACCGGCCGTGTACTCGCGACTATCCCGGCGCCTGGGGGCAGTGACTCAGGGTTGACGTGGGCGGAAGGGACGCTGTGGGTCGGCGAGTATCGGGATCGCAAGATTCATCAGATCGATCCCGAGACCGGCGCGATTCTTCGCACTATCGAATCCAACCGTTTCGTCACCGGGGTGACCTGGGTCGAGGGGCAGCTTTGGCATGGCACGTGGGAAGGGGACGAGAGTGAGCTACGCCATGTTGATGCGAAGACCGGCGAGGTGCTGGAGAGCGTGAAGCTGCCAGCGGGCGTCGGGGTGTCGGGGCTTGAATCGGACGGTGGCGATCAGTTTTTCTGCGGCGGCGGAGGCAGTGGAAAGGTGAGGGCGGTGCGGCGCCCCAAATAAGGCGCCGCTCAATCACTCAAGGCGCCCCAAACAACATCGTCCAATAAACTCCCTCATCGCTGCGCGCGTCTGCTGCATAGGCTGCACCCATCTGGGTAAACATCGGGTTCATCAAGTTGGCGCAATGCCCCGGGCTGGCCAGCCAGCCCGACATTGCCTTGCTGGGTGAGCCCTGACCGGCAGCGATGTTCTCGCCGATCTGCCGGCCACGGAAACCAGCGGCTCGCGCCCGGTCTGCGGGCATCTCACCGTCGGGGTCCTGGTGTGCGAAGTAGTTGCCGTAGGCCATCGCTTTGCTGTGCCCTTGCGCCGCTGCGCCCAGGGCTGCGTTCCAGGCCAATGGCCGTGCGGCGGCGAAGCGCTGACGACCGCAGAGGCGCGGTTTTGAGCGTGCCGCATTGACCTGTGCCAGCAACGCCTTGCTGACCGCTCGCGTATCGCCCACCTGACCATCGAGCACCGGCCGTGCCAGCACGATCTGCCACTCGCTCCGGGCGCGACTGACCCCAATGTCGGCGAACTCGGTATCGAGCAACGCCGCGCAGTGATCGCTCTGAAGCATGTCGAAGGCCTCATCGGCGTCCTGCGCACCGACCACACGAAGGGTACGCACCGTCACCGCCTGATAGCCGGACGCTTTCAATCTATCGCGCAATCCGCCGCCATAGCCGATCGGCAAGGCCAGGTTCGACTTCAACGCCAGCGGCGATAACGCTCGACCCGCGCGCCCCGAGCAGCGATCGGGGTGAGCGCGGTAGTCGTTGATGGCTTCCACCAACTGCCTTTCGGCACTGGCGTGGGCGGGGTTGGCAAACAGGGAAAACAAAGGAATGAAACAGAGCGAGGCGACGCGAAAGGACAGGTGGGTTTGGCGCATGGATGGACAGCTCTGAGCGGGCAAGTGGATTTCACGGCTCGGCTATGACTGGCGCTTCAATACAAGGTTCACGAGCGCAAGAGACATATTTGTCGCGCCCGCTCACTTCGAAAACTTTCGCGCTCCGGCAACGCAAAGGATCACCGCGACGGTGACCCCCAGCATGCCAATGCTGACCTGCTCGTGAAGCAGCGTGGCCGCCAGCGCCAAGCCAAAAAACGGCTGTAGCAGCTGAAGCTGGCCGACGGCAGCAATTCCCCCTTGGGCAAGCCCGCGGTACCAGAAGACGAAACCGATCAGCATGCTGAAGATCGCTACGTACGCCAGGCTGATCCACGCAGGTGGCGTAATTCCCGAGAACGAATCAGGGGCCATGAACCCGGTCAGCGGGACCATGACGGGCAGCGACAGCACCAATGCCCAAGAGATCACCTGCCAGCCACCCAGTGTTCTTGAAAGCTTCGCACCTTCTGCATAACCCAGCCCGCAGGCGAGGATGGCCAAAAGCATGAGCACGTCGCCTGTCGGAGAAGCGGTCAGACCTTGAGAGATCGCAAACCCCACGACCAGCGTGCTTCCCAAGACCGAGAAGAACCAGAACACCGGCCGTGGACGCTCCCCTCCGCGCAACACGCCGAACACCGCCGTGGCGAGCGGCAATAGGCCAACGAAGACGATGGAATGCGCCGACGTCACGTGCTGTAGAGCCAGCGCCGTGAGCAGCGGAAACCCTACTACAACGCCCATTGCCACGATCACCAGGGGCAGAAGTTGACGCTTGGCGGGACGATTTTCTTTAAACAGCACAAGCATGCAAAGCGCCAGAACCCCGGCAATCGCCGCTCGGGCAACGGTCAGGAAGACCGGGTCGAATTCCAGCACGGCCAACCGTGTGGCTGGCAGCGAGCCGCTGAAAATCAGCACGCCGATGAACCCGTTGAGCCATCCGCTCGCGGTCTTTTCCGTCGTTGGGTTTTGCAGGATCCGTTCCATGTGAGGGCACTCTCAATTTGCAGAGATCCATCGTATGATCGACGGTCACTACAATCAAAAAATTGTCATGGATACATCTCGACATGCCTCGCTCACGGTACAAGTCATTAGTGGATGCTTTTGCGGCTGACATCCGGTCGGGACGATTGTTGCCGGGCACGCGATTGCCAACGCATCGTCAGCTTGCAGCGACAGAAGGGCTGGCGCTGGTGACCGCCACTCGGGTCTATGCAGAGCTCGAAGCCATGGGCCTGGTCAGTGGGGAGACGGGGCGAGGCACGTTCGTGAGGGAGACTTCGTTGCCGCCTGGCTTGGGTATCGACCAGAAAAACGTTGCCGTCGGAATGACCGACCTCAACTTCAACTACCCCTCGCTGCCAGGGCAGGCGGAACTCTTGCGCAATGCGCTGCGCCAGCTCGCGTCGGGCGGTGATCTGGAGTCGCTGTTGCGCTACCAGCCACACGCCGGGCGTGCGCATGAGCGCGCCTCTGTGGCGCGCCATTTGCTCGCCCGAGGACTGACGGTGGATGCCGAGCAAGTGTTAGTGGTCAGTGGTGCTCAGCATGGACTGGCCGTGACGATGATGGCGCTGCTGCAACCCGGTGATGTGATTGCAGCGGATGCGCTGACCTATTCAGGATTCATCGTGCTGGCCGAAGCCTTGCACCTTGAAATCGTGCCCATTCCCGTGACCGAGCATGGACCTGATCTGGAGGCACTGGACCGCCTGTGCCTTCGTCGCCGCGTGCGGGCGGTGTACACGATGCCGACGCTGCACAATCCGCTGGGGTGGGTCATGAGTGCCGATCAGCGCGAGTCGCTGGTGACGATTGCGCGCCGGCATGACTTGCTCATCATCGAGGACGCCGCTTATGCCTTCCTTGCCGAGGACCCGCCGGCACCGTTAGCGCAACTCGCCCCTGAGCGGACCGTTTACGTTTCAGGGCTCTCCAAGAGTGTGGCCACCGGATTGCGCGTAGGTTTCGTCGCAGCCCCCGCCGAAAAAGTGCCTGCCTTGGAGCGAACGATCAGGGCGACCACCTGGAATACCCCGGGCGTGCTGACGGCGATCACGAGCACGTGGCTCGACGATGGCACGGTCATGCAGTTGGAAGCTGAAAAACGCCGGGATGCGCAGGCCAGGCAAGCCATCGCCACAGAAGTGCTGATGGGGCTTGCGTGCGTTCGTCACCCGTCGTCGTATTTTCTTTGGCTGCCTTTATCTGAAGATGCAAGAGCTGACCAGATTGCCGCGGCGCTGATGCGTGAAAAAGTGGCGGTTTCAACCGCTGAGCCTTTTGCTACTTCTGCTCATGTACCGCATGCGATCCGCTTGGCGCTGGGGTCAGCGGAGATGGGCGCACTGCGTGAGGCGCTTGAAAAAGTTAAGTGGGTGATTGGTGCTTATTCATAGCCTGAAGAGGGTCGCTTTGACCCATTGCAGGCGTTCTCCAATGTTCGCTGTAAGCAATAATCAGTAGGCGATAGCTATTAGATCTCTATGTTCGTTGAAGAGGGTGGATTATTATCGCGCCGTAGATTCTCCTGAAGTGGCCAGAAATAATACGGATCGAGTAGATGGGTGATTGTTTGTGCACAAGGCGTTGTTGGGTCTCTGTTAAATTTATATTGAACTATTTGAGATATCTTATATTGAAAGTTTTCGCAGGCGAGTGGCGGAATATGTTTGCTATGTCCGTGACGAAGGAGGAGTGTTGAAGAAATAAGTCCAATAAAGAGGCGTCGGAGCGTAAATGTTTCCCTGCGGGTCATCCAATAGAGATCAATCGCTCAGCGAACCCATGATTATTCCTGCGTGTTCAAAGTTCAGTGTCCTGCGCCCATTCAAATATGGGCAAATACTTCTGTTGGTCATGTTGTTTTGTGGCTGTTTTGGATTACAAGCGAAGGAGTACGGCGGACTGGAGCAGCAGCGGATAGAAAAAACCTTTCCTGACAGCGATAACCTTTCCGAGCCTACGGGCGAGTTCAAGGTTCGCACCATCAGCACCGGAAAAACGCTACTCGGTTATGTGTTCCAGAGTCAGGACGTGGTGGATATTCCGGCCTATTCGGGCAAGCCGATTAACATGCAGGTCATCCTCGATACCCACGGTGTCATCCAGGATGCCTACGTACTGGAACACCATGAGCCGATTCTGCTGATCGGCATTCCCGTGGAAAAGCTTCATGCCTTCGATGCCAAATATAAAGGGATCAAGGCCGGCCAACGGGTGGTCGTCGGTCACTCCAGTGATCCAGAGGCGGTGACAGTCGACGGTATTTCTGGAGCGACGGTAACCGTCATGGTGGTCAATGAGATCATCATGCGCGCTGCGCACAAGGTGGCCGTATCGCTGAAACTGATTGAGGACAAGGGCGGCGCAGCACAGAAGCCCGCCACCGTGCGCCAGGACTTTTACGAACCCGCCACCTGGGAGCAACTGACCGGCAACGGCGCCATCCGCCGGTTGAATTTGACCCGTGGTCAGGTCGACGCCGCCTTCAAAGGTACGGAGGCCGAGGATCTCGACAATGCCGCTGTCGATCAAGTTGATGACACCTTTATCGAGCTCTACACCGCCGATTTGAACCCGCCAGCCATCGGTCGCAATTTGCTGGGTGACAATCAGTACCGTTTCCTTATGCAGGATCTCAAACCCGGCGAGCAGGCCATCGCAGTACTGGGGCGTGGCCTGTATTCCTATAAAGGTTCGGGTTATGTGCGCGGCGGGATTTTCGATCGGGTGCAATTGCGCCAGTTCGGCAACGTCATCAGCTTTCGCGACATGGACCATCAACGGCTCTCCGACGTGTTTGCCAAGGGCATGCCGGAGTTTACTGAAATGTCGATTTTCATCGTGCGCGAACCGGCCCGGTTTGACCCAGGATCGCCTTGGTCCATGGAGTTACTGGTGCGTCGCCAGACCGGCGCGGTCAACGGCGTGTTCAGTAGCTTCGAGCTGTCGTACCAACTGCCCGAACAATACCTTTTGCGTCCACCGCCCAGCGCCGAAGAACTGGCCGCCATCGAGGTCGCCAACAGACCGGCGTGGGTCAATATCTGGTACCAGAAAGCGTTTCAGATCGGGATCCTTTGCACGGCCCTTGCTGTGTTGATGGTGATTTTGTTCCTGCAGGACACCTTCACCCAATACCCGCGCTTCCTGCATTGGCTGCGTCGCGTCTATTTGGTTTTCACCGTGGTGTTCATCGGCTGGTATGCCCTGGGGCAGATTTCGGTGGTCAATGTCCTGACCTTCGCCCATGCCCTGTTTGAGAACTTCCGCTGGGAACTGTTTCTGACGGACCCGATTGTTTTCATCCTCTGGACCTTTACCGCCGCCAGCATTCTGCTCTGGGGCCGTGGCGTGTTCTGTGGCTGGTTATGCCCCTTCGGCGCCTTGCAGGAACTGATCAACGAAGCCTCGCGCAAACTCAAGGTTCCACAATTTGAATTGCCCTTCGCGTTGCATGAACGCTTGTGGGCCGTGAAGTACATCATTCTGCTGGTGTTGTTCGGCATCTCCCTGGAGTCGATGACCACCGCCGAGCAATTTTCCGAGGTGGAACCGTTCAAGACCGCCATCACCCTCAAGTTCGATCGCCAATGGTGGTTCGTGGCCTACGCGGTGGCGCTGCTGGTCATCAACATCTTCACGCGCAAAGTCTATTGCCGCTACGTCTGCCCGTTGGGCGCCGCGCTGGCTATCCCCAGCAAGCTGCGTCTGTTCGACTGGCTCAAACGCCGCAAGGAATGCGGCACGCCCTGCCAGCTGTGCGCCAAGGAATGCGAGATCCAGGCGATCCACCCGGATGGCCACATCAACGCCAACGAGTGCCATTACTGCCTCGATTGCCAGATGACCTACCACAACGAAAACAAGTGCCCGCCACTGGTGCTCAAGAACAAGCGCAAGACGCGGGACAAGCCAGCGCCTTTCCCTCAAAGCCCCGACCTGATTCCGGTTGTGCAAGTGTTTGAGCCCTGACCCGGAACAAGCATCGATTGACCGAGCTTACTCATATCTGCCCCCGATGGAGCAAAACCCATGAGCGATAAAAAGTCGAAAAACGATGATGAAGCAATGAATGGCGCAGGCCTTAACCGACGCGGTTTTCTGGGTGTCTCAGCCCTGACCGGCGTTGCGCTGGCGGGTGGTACGGCGTTGGGTAGCGCGGTCTTCACCCGTGAGACATGGGCGGCAGCGGCCAAGGACGCGCAACTGAA
>NZ_JASBRE010000042.1 GCF_029960815.1 Pseudomonas sp. AL03 | reverse complement strand
CTGCCACCGTGGCGCATTGACGCCTCGGCTTGGGCGAGTCCATCCAATTACAGGTGGGTGTCGTTGCGGTTACTCCCACTCCGCCTTGGCGATGTGCAGGCCATGCAGCCCTTTATAGGCCGCTCGTTCCGGCTGACTCCAGCCTTCAAGCAACGAATTCTCCAAACGATAAATCTCTACCCCGAGCGGGCGACACACGCTCAGCGGATCCTGCGCATCCGGTCCCCACATGGCCAGCGACAGGTCACCGCCCGGGCAGGTCGAGAGCGCACACAACAGATCGATTTCGGCAAAAAACTCCAGGTAATCGCCCTTCTGCGCCGGACAGGCTTTCATGAAGTACATGTCGTCGTGGTTCAGGCCCGTGCACTGGAAAATGTTCAGCACGTCATGCACGTCAAACTCGGTCAGGCCATGGGGCAGCACCGCGCGGGTCAGGTTCGAATGGCAGTGATGATGGAAGTCTTCGCCGGTGAGCATTTTGTTCACATAGGGATCGCAGCGGGTGCCCAGCAAATCATGCAGGCGACCGCCATGTTCGTCGATGCCGTAACCGGCCAGGCTGTCATCGGTGATGGTCACCAGCGGACGTAAAAACGGCAGGTTCGACCAAAGCCGGTCATGGGTGCTGACGTGAGCGCCCTGCAATTGCCGGGTCCGTGCCGCCCACAAACGCTCCCGTGGATCGTTGGCATTCCAGACGTTGAAGTCGCCCACTTGCGGGCCGACGGGTGTGGTCACCCGGAACACATGCCCGGCCGGCACTTTCCAGGCGCGACCGGTGCGGATCGGCACCTCGAATGCCTCGATCAGCGTGCGCCCGTCCTTCGCATCGCGAATCCGCTCGTAGAAGGCTTTGTCCACCTGCAGGGCTGAGCCTTTGCTGACTTGATAGGCCGCCGGATAGTCTTTGTACATGGCACGAATCCTCGATCAGTGATGGGAAGAACGGGTAAGCATCTGCAACAGGAGGTGTTCGGAGTCGTCGAGATAAAGGCTCATGGCGTCCTCGGCCGCGCGTTGGTCGCCCTCGGCCAGCCACTCATGTATTTGCCGGTCGCGCGCCAGCCAGGGCGCCTGAAAGCGGGATTCATCAGGAGCGGTGCAGAACACCAAGCGCAGCTGCGCGACGACGTTGGTGAAGAACTCATCGAACAGTGGACTGCGCAGCAATCCGACAATGTGTTGATGAAACGCCAGGCTGTGGGTGCCGACGGCGCGCCAGTCCTCGCGCTCCCGGGCAAGCTCGGTGGCCTCCAGGGCTTCAAGCATCCGGTCGGATTGAGAATCGCGCACCATCACGCCCTTGTTGCGCACATAACGGGTGAGGCCTTCCTGCCCCAGCCGATGCAACGCTTCGCGAATGGTATTGCGGGAGGCGTTGTAGGCGGACACCAGATCGTTTTCCACCAACGCTATGCCGGGCAGCAAACGACCGCCAATGATGTCGGCGCGCAACGCTAGTGTGATGTGGTCGGCGAGGGACAGTCCGCTGTTCATACTCATAGCCTCCCAGACTTCACCCCATGAAGGTTGCCCGCTTCCGACCGCGCTACTGCTGTCACGCAGTGTCGAGAATCCTGAGTTGGCTCAGCGGATTCTCGACATTACTCGCGCCTATCTCAAACAACCTCGGGACTAGCCCTCCCAGCGCTTGAACAGCACGCTGGCATTCACCCCACCAAATCCAAAGCCGTTGGACAACGCGTAGTCAATTGCCATCGGCCGTGCTTTACCGTGGACGATGTCGACGCCTTGGGCGGCGGGGTCCGGGTTGTCGAAGTTGAGGGTGGCCGGTACGACCTGATCGCGGATCGCCAACAGCGTGAAAATCGCCTCGATACCGCCCGCTGCGCCGAGCAAATGCCCGGTGGCCGACTTGGTCGACGTCACCGCAATTTTGTTATCCGTGCCAAACAACGCCTTGATGGCAGCCAACTCCCCCAGATCCCCGACCGGCGTCGAGGTTGCGTGAGCATTGAGATGTTGCACCTGCGCCGGCGAAACGCCCGCCTGGGCCAACGCCAGCGACATCGCCCGTCGCGCACCGCTGCCATCCTCGGGACCTGCCGTCAGGTGATAGGCGTCGGCACTGGTGCCGTAACCGACCAGCTCCGCAAGCGGTTGAGCACCACGGGCCAAGGCATGCTCCAGGGATTCAATCACCAGAAGGCCTGCGCCCTCCCCCATGACAAAGCCATCACGGCCACTGTCGAACGGCCGCGAGGCACGCTCCGGGGTTTCGTTGAAACCACTGGACAAGGCGCGAGCCGCGGCAAACCCGGCGAGACTGACGCGATCAATCGCCGCTTCCGCGCCGCCACACACCGCAATGTCTGCCTCGCCACACCGAATCAGCCGCGCCGCATCGCCTATCGCCTGGACCCCGGCCGCGCACGCCGTCACCGGAGCACCCAACGGGCCCTTGAATCCGTGCTGAATCGAGACATGACCCGCGGCCAGATTCACCAGGAACGACGGAATAGTGAACGGCGACAAGCGTCGCGGCCCACGGCTGTCCGTGGTGCGCACCGCGTCGGCAATCGCGCCGAAACCACCCACGCCGGAGCCGATAATGGTTGCAGTACGTTCCTGGGCATTGGCGTCCGCCGCTTGCCAACCGGCCTGCTCCAGCGCCTGACGCGCGGCTTCCATGGCGAACATAATGAAGCGGTCCATCTTCTTCTGCTCTTTAGGCGGCGTCGCCCGATCCGGGTCAAAACCCGCCTCGGGATCGTCAGCCAGGGTCGGCACTGCACCACCGACCTTGGCCGGCAAATCGGCAACCACCGCGTCCGGCAAATTGCGCAACCCGGAACGCCCTGCCAACAGACGCGCCCAGACGGCTTCGACGCCAGAACCCAATGGAGACACCAGGCCCATGCCCGTTACAACTACTCGACGATCACTCATACCGCAAATACCTCAAGCCGATTCATGACGCCTCACGTGTAACGCGCGGCGGCCTTACTTTTGGAAAGATTCGGCGCCATGACATGACGCGCCGCAACGAAGGCATCCCAGTCGGCCGCCTCCGGCAGCGAAGGAATGGTGATCAACTCACCCTGGTCCAGACCCGACAACGCCGCATCGACCATCTCCCCGGCTTCCATCACCCTATCCGCTGGAATCTGGGTAGCGTCGATACCGGAGCGCTCCCAGATTTCGGGGCGTGTTACCCCGGGCAACACGGCCTGCACCTTGACCCCGGTGCCCTCCAGTTCAGCGTTCAACGACTGCGTCAGACTTAACACATAAGCCTTGCTGGCGCTGTAAGTGGCGTTGAAGCGCTCTGGGAACAACGCCACCACTGATCCGATGTTGATGATCGTCCCGCGGCCCGCCTTGGCAAAACTGGCGGCCGCTGCCGAGGCCAGCCGCGTGACCGTCGTAACGTTCAATTGAATCAGGCGTTCCAGCTGATCCATGTCGGCATTGGCCAACAACCCATCAGCGGCAACACCGGCGTTGTTCAGCAACAGGCTGATACTCGAATCGCTGCGAAGACGCTGTTCGAGCTTCAGCACGTCATCCTTCTGCGTCAGATCCGCCTTGAGCACCTCGACCTGAACACCATGCGCGGTGCGCAACGTGGTCGCCGCCGCTTCCAGCCGCTCTTGATCACGGGCGACCAACAACAAATCAAACCCACGCGCCGCCAACCGCTCGGCATAAATCGCACCGATACCGGAAGAAGCACCGGTGACGAGGGCCGTACCTTGGGACTGGGCAGAATTCATGACTGTGCTCCTGGGAGATGCCTAAGGGAAAGACAAGCGCCTGAGGCTCAGAACGCTTTGGCGGAAAGTCTTTTATTATAGGCATAATCTGAATCGCATATGATAGCCGTAATTTTTCACGTATCGACGAAAGGCGCACCATCACAGCGTTCGCCAGAAAGCAAAAAGGCCGATCAATGACCGGCCCCTGACGCTGACGTATAAGCTTAGTTCACCTCAAGCTTCTCGCGATTCTTATCCAGAATGGCTTTACCGATTCCCTTCACTTCGAGCAACTCGTCCACGGACGCAAACGGTCCATTACTCTCACGATAAGCAACAATCGCCTTGGCCTTGGCCTCACCTACTCCAGACAATTCGCGCTGAAGCGTTGGCGCATCGGCCTGATTCAGATCGACCTTGCCGGTCTGTGCCGAAGGAGAAACTTCCAGCACCAAGGGTGCATTGCCAGCCTCGGGCTTGGCCGTCGGCGCAGCAATGGCCGCAATAGAAGCGCTGGTGAGCAGGGCAAAAACCAGAGAGTAGAAATAGCCAGTACGCATAAATGACGCTCCATGACATCGATTGAGAAAGCAGCTTTTCCGAAGCTGCCTCTCAAACTTAGGCGATGTCTGGAGCCTGTCAAAAATGTGTCCGTTACAGGATGTGAAACAATCAGGGTTCGAGACGACGTTGCTGGTAGATCCAGTCAACGATATCGCCGTCGGGGGTGTAGCCGCTGACGGTTTCGCGCAGGAGCTGACGGACGCGAGCGTAATCGTCGTGATCGACTGCGACCAGCAACTCCCTCAAACGGCCCTTGAGTACATCCCAGGGCAGATGATCTTCGTTGGCGCTCATGATCATCGGATGTTGCGTCGCTGCCACGTTGTCGCCGATCAGCAACTCCTCGTAAAGCTTCTCGCCGGGACGCAGACCGGTGAATTCGATGGAGATGTCGCCTTGCAAATTCTTGTCCGACCGAATGCTCAAGCCCGACAGGTGAATCATCTTCTCTGCCAGCTCGACAATCTTCACCGGCTCGCCCATGTCCAGAACGAACACATCACCGCCCTGCCCCATGGAACCCGCCTGGATCACCAATTGCGCAGCTTCGGGGATGGTCATGAAATAGCGAGTGATTTTCGGGTGGGTGACCGTCAACGGGCCACCGGATTTGATCTGCCTGTGAAACAGCGGGATCACTGAGCCGGATGACCCCAGCACATTGCCAAAGCGCACCATGGTGAACCGGGTCTTGTTGACCCGGGATACATTGGCATTGTCGCCGAACAGCACAGGGGCAATTTCACGACTCAACGCTTGAAGCGTCATTTCGGCGAGACGCTTGGTGCTGCCCATGACATTGGTCGGGCGTACGGCCTTATCAGTGGAGATCAACACAAAGTTCGCGACACCCGACTGCAATGCAGCCTGAGCGGTGTTGAGCGTGCCGATAACGTTATTAAGCACGCCTTCGGCAATGTTGTGCTCGACCATCGGGACGTGCTTATAAGCGGCAGCATGGTAGACGGTGTCCACGCCCCAGGTTTTCATCACATCCAGAAGTTTGTCCTGGTGGCGGATCGAGCCGAGGATAGGAAGCAGCCGAACAGAGACCGACTCCCGACAACCGCGCCGCTCAAGCTCCGACAGAATGCTGTAGAGGTTGAATTCGCTGTGTTCAAACAGTAAAAGCGTGGTCGGGCCAAGCGAGAAGATCTGTCGGCAAAGCTCTGCACCGATCGATCCACCTGCGCCCGTCACCATCACTGTCTTGCCTTTGATACAGCGTTTGAGCAGGTCTGGTTGCGCGGGTACCGAGTCGCGACCGAGAAGGTCCGCGATATCCACTTCCTGGATGTCTTCGACCTTTACCCGACCGCTGGCCAGATCGGTGAAGTTGGGTACGCTTCGGATGTGAAGGGGGAAACGTTCCAGAATAGTGAGAATTTCCCTGCGGCGTGCGCGGGTTGATGACGGGAGGGCAAGGAGAATTTCCTGCGCGCCTGTTTCATCGATCATCTGTTGGATGTGTTTGGGTTTGTAGACTTGCAACCCGGCAATCGAACGATCGGCAATACTTGGATCATCATCGATAAACGCCACGGGACGCATGACTCGGCCCATGCGAAGCGCTGCGACAAGCTGATTCCCGGCTACGCCGGCACCATAGATAGCGACCTTGGTGAGCCCGTGATCTCGGTTAGTGAACGGTACGTGCTGCGCGGCGGTGAACCAGTCGCCCATGAAATATTGGCGCATGCACAGGCGAAGGCCGCCAATGATGACGAGGCTAAGCCACCAGTAATTGAAGACAATGGAGCGCGGTACCACGGCCTCATGGTTGCTGTACCAGTAGACGACGAGTGCCAGGATCAGCGATGAGAGAGTGACTGCCTTGATAATCGCAATCAACGCATCGTTGCCGAAGTAGCGCATAACCGCCCGGTACATGCCAAAGCGGATAAATAGAGGAATAGCGACGACAGGGGCGCATACAAACAGCCAAAAATGAACCCTGAATGGGTTGTACATATCATCGATACCCAAACGCACGATGAATGCCAACCACAGAGCTCCCCAGACCAAAAGAATGTCTGTGCCGACCTGTATCAACCTTTTCCGACGTCGGGGGAGCCCCACCAAATATGCTCTGATTTTATCCATAAACCCTTCAAACACCTCAGTCGCCTCCTCTCAGCAGACCCTTCACAGTGGTGAAACCTCAAAGCCGCGTCGCGATCACTTTAAACCTAAATGACAGAGTAGTTGCTGCTTAGTTCTTTAGCGGCGGATCCTCCAGATCTCCGGCGCGAAACTTTATTGCCAGTGCGATCAGTGGCGCATAAGCCAAAATGACTCCCAAGGCCCCGTCTAGACCAAAACGTGTCACGCACACGGCTACCGGCAACAGCCAGAACAGATTGATCACGCCAACAGCGATAGTTACCGGTAAATGCTTGCCGAAACGACGCGAGGCGAATTGGTAGGCATGGCTGCGATGCGCTTCATAGACTTTGTCCCCTCTAAACAAACGGCGAAACAGCGTGAATGTTGCATCAACGATGAACACCCCCAGCAAAATCAGCCAGGCCCATAGCATCGCTGCACTTACCCACGCTGCCTGCAGAGAAAGACCACCTAGCACAATGCCGAGAAATCCGCTGCCGGCATCCCCCATGAAAATCCTCGCGGGAGGGAAATTCCAATAAAGGAAACCTGCCACAGAAGCCGCGAGCAACAACGGCCCCCAAATCAGACTGTCCTGGCCTGCCAGCCAATACAGCAGACAGGCTCCCAGGCAGGCACACATCGCTTCTATGCTGGCAATGCCATCGATTCCATCCATGAAGTTGTAGAGATTGAGTAACCACACCAGATAAAAAGCGGTCAGCACATGACCTGCCCAACCCAAATTGACATCGGTGCCGAACAGCTCAATGGGAGGCAATCCACCCATCCAGCCCAGAAGCCAGGCCGCCGCAGCAAAATGACCCAGCAAACGCCAGCGTGCGGCGATATGTCCGTGGTCGTCCATAAAGCCAATCAATGCTATCGAAACCCCTGCCCCTGCAATCGCGTAAAACGCCAATGGAGAAATCAGTCCCGCGGCGTACAGAAAACCCAACGAAACGATAAAAGCGCCGACAATGGCTACGCCGCCACCTCGTGGAGTCGCGACCAAATGGGAACTGCGTGCGTTCGGAACGTCCATCAAACTTCGAGAAATTGCGTACTTGCGTAACGCTGCCGTCAGCAGAAAGGAAATACCGACAGCCACCGGAATAAACCACGCATAACTCCTCACTTGCGAGACTCCAGAAAATGCTGCGCCGTCGATTTCAATCCATCATCCAGACTTGCAGGTGGACGCCAGCCCAGTAGCTCTTGATTTTTCTTGATATCGACCTGCAATGAGCCGAAAAGCCGTTGCGCTGTCGCGCGTCGTCCCAACAAGCCAGCCAGAAACACGAGCACCCTGGCGGGGACGGGTACAAGCCAAGTCTTCACACCTAAATAGGTGACAAGGCGCCGCATCAGCTGGGTCGTCGAAACATCCTCATCATCGCTGACCAGAAAGACCTGATTCACAGCCCGGGGATGATCGACGCATGTATTGACCAGATCAACGACATTTTCCAGTGAGACAAGACTTCGATGATTAGTCACCGCCCCGAACGGTAGCGGAATGCCCTTCACCAGCCAACGCATCATTTGCTGAAAATTCGCACCTACACCAGCACCGTATATAAGGGCCGGGCGGATAATGACAACGTCAATCGCTCCCGTAATGGCAAGTTGCATGAGTTGCTGTTCTGCTTCGTATTTGGAAACGCCATAAGGATCGGAAGGGCGTGGAATGTCATCTGCCGAAAATACACTTCCTGGTGAAGTAGTTTCCCCGTTTACCTTGATCGAACTGATAAAGATGAATCTTTTAACGCCCGCCTGTATGGCCTGGCGTGCAAGATTAAGTGTCCCATCAACATTAATCGCGCGGAACTTTTTCAGCGATTGCGCCGGATCTTCATGCATGACATGCACTCGCGCCGCGGAATGCACAACCACATCCACACCAGAGAGAGACTGCGTCCAGTCAGTGGTTTTATCTATATTTGATATATAAGTCTTTTCTACTAAATCGGGTAACTTGCTATTCAAATTTCTGAGGGAAGCGACAACCGATGTTTCCGGCAAAGTACAGAAACGCTCTACCAGGGCACTTCCCAGAAACCCCGTCGCGCCGGTCACAAGTATTTTTTTTGACATTTCAAACCGATTCAAAAAATAGATAGCAATGGAACAATCTATCACGTAACGGCGTCATTTTGAGCGCTGAATTTGTGCGGAGCGCCCTGCCCTGCACCTTACGTAGCACCGGCTAGCCGGCTGATGAGAAACTCGAAGCCCTGTTCTCAACGCGATTTTCCATCACACAGGTTGGAGCAAACACCCGGGAGAGATAGAATCCCCCCCAATTTTGACTAAACGCTAACTGAATAGAGCCTGAGACGCCTCGCAGAGATGCGTGGTGTCAGTAAGTCGTTCAAAATACACACTAAATTTAGCAGCCTACGCCTCGAAGGGAGCATATCGATGCAGCAAATCAATAATCTCAGCGCAAAAATTGCGAAATACCGGGATCAGATCGATGCATCCATTCAGCGCGTGGTTTCCAGCGGGTGGGTAGTCCTGGGGCCAGAGGTCAAACGTTTTGAAGCATCGTTTGCCGAATATCTGGGCGCCAGCCACTGCATAACCGTAGCCAATGGGACCGATGCAATCGAATTGGCCCTCAAGGCTCTGGGTGTTGAAAAAGGTAACGTTGTTGCCACGGTTGCCAATGCCGGCATGTATACAACCACTTCTGTTCTGTCCATCGGCGCCGTACCGGCCTTCATGGATGTCGACCTCGATACTCAGGTCGTAACGCTTGCGGAAGTAAAGCGCGCCGTTGAAGCCGGAGCCAAAGCTGTCGTCGTAACGCACCTTTACGGCTTGGCCATCCCGGAAATCCATGAGATCGCTGCTTTCTGTGCGGACAAAGGCATTCCCCTCCTGGAAGATTGCGCACAAGCTCACGGAGCCAGCGTGCAAGGCAAACGTGTAGGAACATTCGGTGACGCCTCGAGTTTCAGTTTCTACCCAACAAAAAACCTCGGTGCGCTTGGCGACGGTGGTGCAGTAGTCACCAACTCTGCTGAAATTGCGCAGCGAGTCTCACAATTGCGTCAATACGGCTGGTCCTCCAAATATTGCGTGGAGTTGGGCGGAGCCAGAAACAGCCGCCTGGACGAAATGCAAGCCGCCATACTCTCCGAGTTCTTGCCCCACCTTGATCGGGGCAATACGCGACGCAACGAGATTGCCGAACGTTATCGCAACGAAATAGATCAACCCGACATCGTTCATCCGCAGGGGAATAGCGGTGCTTGGGTCGCTCACCTCTATGTCATCAAGAGCCAGAAACGTGACGCATTGCAGCAACATCTACGTGGCCTGCAAATCGCTTCTGAGGTTCACTACCCGATTCCTGACTACAAACAACCCGTATTCAAGAACGTCAACGTTGACTGCCACTTGGCCAACACCGAGCGTTTGGCAAAAGAGATTCTGACACTGCCATGCTATCCAGAAATGGAAGAGCATGAAGTCAGCGCAGTGATCAAAGCAGTCAATGGATGGGCTGCATGACGTACTCGATCATCATCCCGGTATACAAAAACGCAGAATCCATTCCACGTTTGATTCAGGCACTCAGCGAAATCAACGAGAGCCTGAACAACGAGGTAGAAGCGGTTTTTGTCGTCGACGGCAGCCCGGATGCATCGTTTGAGTTGATTCAAAAAGAACTGCCAAACCTGCCTTTTGCAGCGCAGCTAATTGCCCATTCAAGGAACTTCGGATCATTCCCGGCGATTCGAACGGGCCTGATGGCAGCAACCGGAGAATACTTCGGCGTGATGGCTGCTGACTTGCAGGAACCACCGGAACTGCTGATAAGTTTCTTTCAATCACTTTCAAACGATGAGTGTGACGTTGCCATTGGTACGCGCAACGCCCGTAAGGATCCTTTTTTTAGCCGATTGGCCTCTTCAATGTTCTGGGGGCTTTACAGAAAGCTGGTCGTCCATGACATGCCTAAAGGTGGCGTCGACATCTTTGGCTGCAATAACACTTTCAAAGAACAGCTACTGAAGCTAGAAGAATCTCGTTCGTCACTGATCGCATTAATCTTCTGGCTCGGCTTCCGAAGGAAATTCGTCGATTACGATCGCCAGACTCGCCAGGAAGGCAAATCAGCCTGGACGTTCAAGAAGAAGCTGGAATACATGATGGACAGCGTCTTCGCTTTCACCGACTACCCTATACGTCTATTGATAAAAATGGGCGCGATAGGCTCATTGATGTCAGCAGCTATAGGCCTGCTGGTCATCATTGCAAGAATTCACGGCACCATCGCAGTACCAGGGTATGCCGCCACCATGGTCGTGGTCCTACTGCTGGGCACCTTGAATCTACTGGGTCTGGGACTTGTAGGCACTTATGCCTGGCGCGCCTATGAAAATACCAAACAGCGACCGTTGGCAGTCGTAAGCATACAGTTGAACAACCGAGAGCAAATCAGCCATGTCTAATCCGACAATCCACCCTAGCGCAGATGTCAAAAGTACCAACATTGGCCAAAACACCCGTGTTTGGCAGTACGTTGTCATTTTTCCTGAAGCGGTGATCGGTTCGGATGTCAACATCTGCTCTCACTGCCTGATTGAAAATGATGTCGTGATCGGCGACCGAACGACGATCAAGTCGGGTGTTTATGTTTGGGATGGCCTGAGAGTTGGCAATGATGTGTTCATTGGTCCAAATGTCACCTTCACCAATGACAAGTTTCCTCGCTCCAAGGTCTACCCGGAAACTTCTCTGCCAACGGTGATACACGACAAGGCCTCGATCGGCGGTGGCGCCGTGATCCTCCCTGGCGTTACCATCGGTATGGGAGCGATGGTTGGAGCCGGTGCAGTGGTCACCAAATCCGTGCCTCCGTATGCGATCGTGACCGGGTCGCCGGCGCGGATTACCGGATACGTAGAGAATTCAGCGGCAAGCGACAACAGCGAAAAACCGAAGTTCGTTGAAAATGCAGAGTCGCAAGAAGGGATTACACGGGTTGGAGTGGGCGACGTCACCTCACACAACTTCAAATTCGTTGCGGACATGCGGGGCGATCTGTCGGTCGGCGAATTTGATAAAGAAATACCATTTGTTCCGAAGCGCTATTTTCTGGTGTTTAACGTACCCAGCCAAAAAACCCGCGGCGAACATGCTCATCACAAATGCCATCAGTTCCTTATCTGTGTTAAGGGTAGTTGCGCAGTCGTTGTAGACGATGGCCACAATCGCGCCGAAGTGATGCTGGACGCTCCGAACAAAGGTATTTATTTGCCGCCCTTGATCTGGGGCATTCAGTATAAATACTCTGAAGATGCAGTCCTGCTGGTATTCACTTCTGACTACTATGATGCGGCTGATTACATTCGGGATTACTCCGAGTTTGTGAAAATTACAGGTTCGAAAAACTAGTGGGCATCACCGTCTCAAAAGAAAACATACGTCGATGGGTTTCGTTCCTGGCAGGAGGGTGTTTGAACACGCTCCTGACATATGGAATCTATTTACTGTTGAATATGCATATAAGCTATCAAAAATCTTATGTAATCGCCTACATAAGCGGGATCGTTTTCTCATACCTATTCAACGCACAAATTGTTTTCAATGTGAAAAAATCATGGAAAGGGTTGATAGCCTATCCTTTAGTGTATCTGCTTCAGTATATATTAGCCGCCTTAATGCTTGGCCTTATGGTTGAGAGATTAGGGATACCCAAAGAAATAGCGCCGCTTTTGATCATTGTCCTGCTTCTGCCTGTAACTTACTTGCTGAGCAAAACAATACTTAAAGCTACAGATCAGCCAAAGACAGGAATGGAACAGTAGAGTCAAATGACAAACTTGATAGAGAAACTCTTATCTCAAAAGTTTTCCCAATCGCATTCTTGCTCTGCGGTAACATTTTGGATGTCGCACATCTTGCCAGTTGCTATTTTGGTCTTGGCACTATGGACCCCCTACGGTTTCTCTCTGATCGGCTTAATAGAAGAATGGGGATTAGTCGGGGCATTTACAACTCATGGGCTGTTCTTCATAACTGACACTACCAGCCCTCTAGCTGCACATGCGCTACGCCCACTAACGATCCTTCCGCAAGCCATTGCTTATTATTTAGACCCCTATTCGTTCAAATACTGGAATATACTACTTGCCCTTTCACTATGCGTAAAAGGCTCAAGCCTCAGCTACATAACAAGCTATATTACTGGCTCGTTAAAGTGGGGAATAATCGCAAGCCTGCTAATTATCGTATATCCGGCTGACACAATGCAGTTGTCGTTCAGAGCGCTTCACATAAACTGGGCGCTTAGTTGCTTATTGCTTGGAACCGCGATACTCATCGCTGCACTGCAAGCAAAATCAAGGTTCTTACCCTATTTGCTGAGCACCATATCAGCAGTGCTATTGCTGGTGGCCTGCGCAATGTATGAGGCGTCACTATTACTTACGGTGCTGCCATTTTTAGCAATACTTATAAAATCGAATGTTAAAGCAGCGGTTTCCCAGTTGCGCCAGCACATATGGAAACACCTGATTTGGCTTATGGGCGCCCTCTACTATATCGCCTATGTCATCCACACTGCACCACTAGTTAACAGTTATCAGAGCGGTATCGCTGGCAGCACTAGCGTTACCACCACGCTCATGCATTCCCTTCCAAATTTATTCTCTATAGGCTTACTTAGGACAGTCCTAGGTGGCTGGTATGATGCATTCAGTATAACCGCAGTGGAGTTCAACACATACTGGTACACCATTAGCGCAATACTAATAATATCCATCGTGTTTCTCTTACTACTTTCAAACTTCAGAAAAGCAAAACCTGTAGAAACCATAATTTCGATGGCAATCCCCGTCAAATTTCTGATCGCGGGTATCCTGTTAGTACTGTTAGGCTATGCCCCTTTTCTACTTTCTACGTCACACCAAGCGATAAGCCAACGCACCTTCTTGTTCGCGACCCCTGGCGGCGTATTTGTGACACTTTCCGTACTTATTGGCTTCGGCAAAGCCAGCAAAAATCTGGCGACACTTTGTGCAGCCCTATTAATTTTTATCGGGCTTTCAACCCAACTATATCAATTCCACCACTACGTTAAGATATCGGATAGACAACGCAACATTATAAAAAATATTGTTGAGAATTTCGACGGTCAAATCGACGACAAAACACTCGTAATAGTTGACAAGACAAGCCAATTAAACAATACGTGGATGTTTATCAACGAAAACTTGAAAGCAACTCTTAACTACATTTATGGGCATCCCTTTAATTCGATAGAAGTATGCCGCGAAGATGGCAATGAATGGCAGCATACCGACAGCGTCGGGCGAAAGGGCACATGCGAAGAAACAGTTGATGAATGGATCTTCCATTACCCGACACCGATAAGTGGTCCTGGCTTCGAGCTAACCAAGCAACCAGAAGATAAAAAGCTGACGAAATCTAAAATCGTTGTGATTACAGTAGATCCGGATGAAAAACCCAAAGCCAATCCCGTTCGCACGGAAAAGTTACGTAGTGAACAAAGCCGTACGGGGGCGATCTATCGTGGGTTTATCGAAAAACCTGATTATCATAATCGTCTGATTGGTTTCAATGACCAGGAATCCGGAGAATACTACTTCTGGGGATTCGGTAACTGGTGGAGTATGGAATTACCAATAGCTGGCTCAGGGTGGCGCGAAGCCGAGTGGACCGTTAACAAATTCCATCATACCGCTTCAGCTTGGAAAACCAATAAACAGGCGTACCTCAACTTTAAGTTTACACCTTCATCAGTGCGCTATCGCTTAATAGGACAGTTCGATACAATCGTTAATCCGTCAGTAAAAACCAGCATGAAAATTGAAGTGAATGGCATAGATGTTCCGTTCCAATGGAATGATGCCAATCAATTTGAAGCCAAACTCGTAAAAAATCAACTTCGAGATGGAATGAACACCATTGCCTTCATGAGTGACGCTGACGAAAATTACTATGGTTTCTCCGGAAGACTAGATTGGGTTGAAATAAAAAAATAATATCCACCAACACTTACAACTTACTTAACCGCGTTGATAAATGACTCTGAGCGAGCGCCCCGAGTTTAGAATCAAAAAAGGATCACCAATGGACGTGTTGTCAAAGCTAGAGTGCAGGCCGAACTTTTATTCGTTTTGCGCAGTATTCTTTATATTATTTGTGACTCACCAGATTCTAGGAATCACCGATTTCCCCTACGACTCGAACACCTATTGGAACCTAAGCACTCCCGCCTTCGTTGCGAACTTCCCCGATATTGTTAGAGGCTACGTTTACGCCTACCTGCTCTTTCCAATACACGCTTTAACCGATGCTGTAAACGATACAGGCCGAATTATTTTCAGGCTCAGCACCTCTGCGATCTATGCCTACCTTTTAACAGGCCAGGTAGCAAACTTTTTCCTGCAGTGCTTCGGTGGTCGCCTTACCGTAACACGCCGCATTTTATTTGCATTGCTTGCAATTGCCGTTTTCCCAGGATTATTCCTTTATCCGCTGTCCGATATGCCCGCTGCACTAGCCTTGATAATTGCAATTGCATTCGCAGACAGTGCGAAACGAAAGTACTGGCTAGCTTTCCTGTTTTTTTCCGGCGCGGCAGCTAGCGCGGCTTACAACATCCGAACTATCTACCTCTTCGCCTTCATTGCGCTGCTGTTTATAATTCCGTTTGTCTTCCTGCGTAGCAAATCATGGAACGCTCGCGGGCTTGGAATAGTTGCGTTTATTTTAGGGGCTTTTGTTGTAGCTTTGCCGCAAATGGCCATCAACAAACGTATTCATGACGTTGCCACCCCTTTAGTGTTCGCTACCGTCAAAGGTAAATCCCTGATGGCGACACAGCTGTATTGGGGAGTGACGATACAGCGCTACGAAACCTATAACGGTGGAGACACTCCCGCACCTAGCCTCTACTATAGGGATCCCGCCGGAATCACCTTGCGCTCACTTGATGAATCGCTATTCACAGACGATCCAACTATCGGCGGTTACATCTCTCTGGTTGCGAAACACCCAGTTCAATTTCTTGGCATCTACGGAAGACACTTCATTAATGGCATTGATGTTCGCGACGGGTTGGTTTACGTCACGAAGCCTTCGATCAATAAAAGTGTCGTAGCATTTCTCTGCTACAGCTTGTTCTTTTTTGGGGTTCTGATTTTTTGTACAAGACAAAAACCTCGATGGATTGAAGTCGCTTATCTCGCTCCCCTGCTCATCCCAGTGCTGGCGATTCTTCCAGGAGCAGTCGAAACCCGATTCTTCATGCCTCTCTATCTGGTTTTGTTTGGCGCCATCGCAACCCAATTTGAATGGTCAGACTTTTCAAATCTTCTAAAGAAGCATTGGTTGCCGATCCTCGCCGCATATGCGTTGCTCGCTGCCTCGTTTCTGGCTATAACCACTGCCGCTATGGCCTGCGTCTCGTATAGCCTGCCCTAATCTTTAACCGCATCGGCCGTACTGCGGGAAACACCTCGACAGTACGGCTACTTTGTAACAAAGCTGGAATCTGCTTGGCATCACTGCTTCCTCCGCGCTGCCAGACCACCGTAACCGCTCCATGAACGCCACATTCCAAGCCGGAATTTTATGTTCGATGCTGTGCTCCCGATTTCTTTCTGGAGCCAGCCCCTCATGATGGTAGTATCCGCTCCATTAACTCCACATTCCAAGCGGTAGCTGACGGCTGATGCTGTGCTCCCGATTTCCATCAGGAGCCCATCACCATGATGCGTCCCAATGCCAGCGTTGAAAAAGTGTACCTCTACCCGAAGCCTGTAGATTTGTAACTGATCCATAAACCCCACCTATCCAAGCAGACGGCGTGTGAGGGGGGAATCAAATCATGCTGGCGGTTCGTGGCGCAGTTACTCCATTTTTTGTGGCCTGATATTCACCACCATCCCCGCTTGTACGTTTTTGATCGGGGAAAGCAAATGCGGTGAAATATTCCAGCGCTGGCCGGTGTCGGTTACTACTGTGACGGTCTTGCGATTGAACTTCATGACGGTCCCGGACAGGCGCTCACCACTGGGTGAGTCAAAGCTAACCCGTGCTCCTGGATGGAACTGCATCATTGATTTATGAGCCTCCAACGACTCCAACATCTTCAGCCGTTCGATAATGTGATGATTCAGCGTCACTAACTCATCGACACTCAGATGATCAATATTGATACTCATGATGGCCTCCAACTCCAGGGTAGTAGCGCCTCAATGTCTTCAACCGATTCAGCCTGCGGTAATCGCTCCAGTACGTGGCGCAGCCACGTATAGGGTTCCTGGCCGTTAGCTTTGGCGGTCTCGACCAAACTGTAGATCTGCGCACTGGCGGTGGCGCCTTTGGGTGTGTCGCTGAAAAGCCTAGCCTTGCGCCCGATCACAAACGGCTTTATCGCTCTTTCAGCGTATCCGCTCCATGAACTCCACATTCCAAGCGGATAGCTGACGGCTGATGCTGTGCTCCCGATTTCCATCAGGAGCCCATCACCATGATGCATCCCAATGCCAGCGTTGAAAAAGTGTACCTCTACCCGAAGCCTGTAGACTTTCGAAAGTCCATCGACGGCCTGGCTGCATTGGTCGAACTGGACATCAAAGTTGCGGTGTTCGACCCCGTGCTTTTCGTCTTTCTAAATCGCCACCGCAACCGCGTCAAAGTGTTGTACTGGGAGCGCAACGGCTTCTGCCTTTGGCTCAAGCGTCTGGAGTCTGAACGTTTCAAACTTTCCCCTGATGAGGTCGACGAGGCGATCGTGCTGACTGTCCAGGAATTGAACTGGTTACTGGATGGCTTTGATCTCTGGCGCAATCGTCCTCATAAGGTTTTAACGCCAAGATTCGTCGCCTGACGGGTATAATCCCCGGCATGAATTTGATACCCGAAGACCTTCCCGATGATCCTGTTTTGCTCAAGCAAATGTTGCTTGAGGCACTCAGTCGTCAGCAAGTAACGGCTGAGGCATACCAGACTCATATCGTCGATTTGAAAGAACAGATCAAGCTGCTGCGCGACCGTTTGTTCGGTCGAAAATCCGAGCAGACCATCGAGCCCAACACGCCGCAACTGGCGTTGTTCAATGAGCCCGAAAGCGAGCCGATGCTTCCAGTCGGCGACGCTGACGAAGAAGTTGTTGCTTCGACGCCACGTCGCGGCAAACGCAAGCCACTGTCGGCTGATCTGCCACGCTTCGAAGTGCCCCACGAACTGCCCGAGCACGAACTGACCTGCGCTTGCGGCTGCCGCAAACACGTCATCGGTGAAGAAACCAGCGAACAGCTGGAGATCGTGCCGATGCAGATCCGCGTACTCAAACACATCCGCAAAGTTTACGGTTGCCGTGGTTGCGAAACAGCGCCGGTCACCGCAGACAAACCCGCTCAGATGATCGAAAAGAGCATGGCCAGCCCCAGCGTATTGGCCATGCTCTTAACCACCAAGTACGTCGATGGCCTGCCGTTGCATCGTTTCGAAACCGTGCTGAGTCGACACGGTGTGGATATTCCAAGACAAACACTGGCGCGGTGGGTCATCCAGTGCAGCGAACACTTCCAGCCTTTGCTGAATTTAATGCGCGACCGATTACTGGAAAGTCCGGTCATCCACTGCGATGAAACAAGAGTCCAGGTACTGAAAGAGCCGGATCGAGACCCAACCAGCCAATCGTGGATGTGGGTGCAGGCCAGCGGGCCGCCGGATCGAAAAGTTGTGCTGTTTGACTACACCACCAGCCGTGCGCAGGAAGTGCCTCTACGCCTGCTGGAAAGTTATCGCGGCTACGTGATGACCGACGATTACGCGGGTTACAACGCGTTGGCGTTGCAGTCCGGTGTTGAGCGATTGGCGTGCATGGCTCATGCGCGTCGTAAGTTTGTCGACGCGCAGAAAGTGCAGCCCAAGGGCAAAACCGGGCGTGCCGATATCGCGCTGACAATGATCAATAAGCTGTACGGCATCGAGCGTGAACTCAAGGACGTTAGCGATGAACAGCGTTTTATCGGTCGTCAGGAGAAGAGCCTGCCGATCCTGGGGCAGTTGAAAAGCTGGCTGGATAAAACACAGTCCCAAGTGACGCCGCAAAGTGTGTTGGGTAAAGCCGTGAATTATTTGGCCAACAACTGGAGCCGTCTGGAGCGATACGTGGAGGCCGGTTTTTTACCGATCGACAACAACGCGGCGGAGCGCGCGATAAAGCCGTTTGTAATCGGGCGCAAGGCATGGCTGTTCAGCGACACGCCCAAGGGTGCCACCGCCAGTGCGCAGATCTACAGTTTGGTCGAGACCGCCAAGGTCAACGGCCAGGAGCCTTATACGTGGCTGCGCCACGTACTGGAAAGACTGCCGCAGGCACAATCGGTTGGGGACTACGAAGCCTTGCTGCCATGGAACTGCTCGCCAGAGATGCCACGGTAAACGACTGCCTCATCAGGAGGTAGGTGTAGTTCGTGGATCGCTTACCGTGGATCGCTTACGGTATACTTCGTGGATCGGATACCTTAGAAAGATAGGGAGCACAGCACCTGTCAGGATGTCGAACTCATTGCGCAAATACGTTAGTCACTTCAAAAGCGCGTGGTATATTTCGCTGTACGACTTAACCATATCACCGGCCTTGAAATACTCTTCATAACGCTTTAGAGCATTCTCCCCCATATTGGCGGCTCCCAATGGATCATCCCAGAGCTTCTTCATAGCGCTTGCGAGAGACGCACTGTCTCCAGGGAGTGCCACACAGCCTGTTTCACCTTCGATATTGATGTACGTCGTACCCGTTCCAATTTCGCAGGAAATGAGTGGTTTTCCATACATCGCACCTTCCAGTAGAGAAATCCCGAAGGCTTCGGACCTGAGGTGAGAGGGAAATACCAACGCGAAACACAGGGTCATCAGTGCGGCCTTGTCACTGTCGGGCAAGGCGCCGACAAAAAAGACATTATCCAGGTTCGCCTCTTTAGCCTTCTGTTTCAGCGCCATTTCCATGGGCCCTTTGCCCATGATCACGATAGGCAGCCTAATCTGCTGCGCCGCTTCCAGAAGAAAATCAAGGCCTTTGTAATAACGAAGCGCCCCGACAAAAAGGAAAAATCGCTCACCCACCGCTTCCCGCCAATGAGCCAACAATGCATCAGTCGCCACAGGGTATGTATTGCGATCTATACCGATAGGGATGACCTTAACCTTATCTACGTACTTACCCAGTATCTCGCTACTTGCAACATAGTTGGGTGAGGAAGCAACGATTACATCCACACTTCGAAGAAACGCGTGCAACAGTGGATTATACAGACGGAGCAACGACTGCTGTTTCACGATATCCGAGTGATAAGTAACAACGGTCGGTTTTTTGACTCTGGTTAGAAAGTGCACCATATCCATAAACGGCCACGGAAAATGGTAATGGATAATGTCAGCTTGCTTTGCGAGCTCGTAGAAATCCTTGATCGCACCGATTGAAAAGCCAGTAGAAGCGATCTGAAAATTCTCATATGACCGATGGGCAAGATGATGTCCGAGCCGTTCGTTGCGCATGGCGCCACGGGGACTAAGGTAAAGAACTTCAGATTCGATACCGTGCTGCACCCCACCCTCAGCGAGCTGAAAGATCACCTGCTCTACCCCGCCCATGGTGTCTGGGTAGTAAGTCTTGAAAAAATGCAGGATTTTCAATGTTTACGCCCCAAAAACTTCGCGGGAACTCCCACGTATGTACCGGCCGCTTCCAGGTTGCGATGAGCACATGCCCCAGCGCCCAGCATGACATCGTCTGTCACCCGAAGTCCGTCGATCACTGTTGAGCCCGCCCCCAGGAAGCAGCGATTACCTATACGGCTTCGGCCAGCAACTACAGCGCCTACGGAAATGTGGTTGTAGTCACCCACCACACACTCATGCTCGACAATCGCGCCGGTGTTGATAATACAACCGCGTCCGACGGTAGCCATCGGCCCAACATGAGCGTGATGAGCAATAAAGGTCCCCTCACCGATTTGGGCACCGACGCCAATGGTGGCGCTGGGAGATATGAGTGTCGCTAAACGCCATCCCTGCTGACTGACCCATTCGCACTGCTCTATTCTCTTTTTGTTGTCGCCAGCCGCGGGAATGACTGACCAATCTGCGGGTAATTCAAAGTCTACAGACGCTTTCACTGGAAACGAACAAAACGATTCATCTGGTTTGGCGTTGGCGTCGATAAAGCACAACTGCGTTATCCCCGATGCAAGTGCGATGTCAGCCACACTCCGGGCATGACCACCAAACCCCAGAATCAGCATTCCTGTGATTGAAGTCATGGCTGGGCCTCTAAAGGGATACAGTCGCCTACAGAAATGGCTTCAAGAACAGTGATGTGCTCATTCACAACATCCGTCCAGGTACGCCGAATCAGGCGCTGATAGATGTTTTTCTGCAGCACAAGAAGCTCCTCTCGATGAGAAAGAGCCCATTCAATGCGGCGAGCCATATCTTCCCAATCATACGGGTCAAAAAAAGTCGTATCTTGAAGCTCTGGCTGATCAAGTATTTCCTCAGTAACCGCGATTCTAGCCATGACCACCGGAGTGTCGACAGACAGAGCCTCAGTGAAAGTGAACGGGCAACCCCCTTCGCTCAGACTAGGATTCACTGCCAGATCCGCCAATTTGTAACAGGCAGCCAGTTCCTGCACCGTCAAACCGTGCAAGCATAAAACATCATTCTCCAAACCGTGTTCGGCAATAAACTTTTTAACCGAGGGATAACGCTCGGGATCACCGGTTAACACCAGTTTATGACTGACATATTTTTTTCTTAAAAGAAATTCGTATGTCCGCAACAACATCAATAGGTTTTTGTTTGGCCTAAACTGGCTTGCATAAAATATGAATTTGAAAGAGGCATTTGCAAAACCTACCGTATAGTTCTTGTTGGAAGATTTACGCATCGCACTAGCGAGAAGTGTTTGTGAATAATGGAGTGAGGTGGCTTCCAGATCCGCAAACCCTCGGGTTGTTACCCACTGGTTTAGCATATTCGGCGCATGATGAATCACCGACACATTAGAAGCACGTATCGAATACTGATCGACCAGTGTCTCCCACTTGATCGCGTTGCTATAAGTGACGTAATGCTGGCCCGTTTGGATCGATCTGCGAACATCCTCATAGGTCTGCAAAAAGCGCTCGCCTCCCACATTTGAGAACCCGACAGGGAAATCCGATAGCACCACATCTGGCACACACATCAGGCGTGGACGATCTATTTTATTGAAGGCTGGCCAAAAAGCAGTGGGACTGTACCAAGCCTTCACATCAGCCAGACTATCTATCAAGTGGAGCATCCGCTCTGACTCAATTCGCTCCATTCGCTTATAGAGTCGAAAAATGAAGGCGTCGTCTTTCGGCTCCCCGACAGCCACTCGAGCGCGTGATATATAGCGCCGAAAAGGTCGTGTCGATGCTTTTAAAACAAACTTTAATTTTATGAAAAAAAGAACAACCAACGCCAAAATAATAATTGGACTAAACAGGATTAGAAGGCTGGCAAGAAAAACCCCTTCTATAAACAATAACGCCAAACCTGAGTAGGAGTTGGTCGTGACCAATTGTTGTTCAACGTGATCAATGGCAACTTTTTTAATCGTTGAGAACGCGCTGGAAATTCTTTTGAATATACTCGGCCTGCGTTTTCGCTTCTTTCTAGCGATGTACGCCTCGTAGACGCGCAACACCATCGGCTTTTTCGAGGGAGAAACTACTTCAAAGCACTCTTTAGAGACGCCTTCACTGTGAAATAGATCTTCAAGTCCCTCTTTTGACCAACTTGGGCATACCAGTACGAAACGTACATCTTCTCGATCCTCTGCCCCCTTCAGAAAGGCAGCCAGGTATCTACCCAATCCTTCATGACGGAGATCTAAACCCGGTGCGTAGGCCAGGTAGATACCATATTTTTTTATAGACACTCTCGTATGACTCCCCAATATTGTGCCGCCAACTTCTCAACGCCTTGTTCTGCCAATACCTCAGGCGATGGAAGCAGGGCCTTCTTGGACAAGTAAGTCAATTCCATTTCTTTAAGCTTATGCGCCATCTCTTTATAGTCGGCGGCATTCATCCACGTCAACTGCAGTGAAAATTGAACATCCATTTCATGCATAGCCGGATAATTACTACTCAACGCTGGGACGCCTAAACTAGCGGCTTCAACAACACTGAAGGATCCGTTGTCAATTTTACCTGCGTGCCACAGAAATGTAGCATTCGCCAAAGCACAGCGGTATTCAAAGTCAGGAAGCTCACCAAGCCATTTCACTTTTTCCCTTAATGCTTCGCTTTTACTAACGAGAGCAGACAGGGCTTGAAGGTGCGGCACATCACCCTCTAAAAGGTTTCCAGTATTCACCCCCGTCACATGACAGGAGAACTGACCGTCCAGAGCTTCGTAATAAAACTTTAGTGCTTTTAGTGCGTTCTTATGATTCTTGTGCGCAGCGGAATTAGTTGTCCACAAGAAATACGACTGGTCGGGCGCCGCGAACATTTCAGTTTCAATTTTTGAGAAATCGGGAGCGAGCATGGGAACTTTAGCTATCCGACCTACTTCAACGCCGGCATACTGAATGGCGTCCTGTTTCGTAAACTCAGTCGTTACTAGTAGTTTCTGTGCCCTGCGCACGGCACTGATAAAGTGTTCATCTCCGCTTTTGGAAAGGACCTTTTCATACCGTTGAAGATAGTCATAGACCATGAAAATGCATGGCCGCAGAGGTACTAAGGGCGCTTGCACACGATCAGATACTATGATCCACGCATCGCAGTCCAGAAGTTGTTTGATACCATCATCCGGGACAACATAACTTACGGAGTCCGGTTCCCAGCCGTCGTGACCTGCATATCGCATCGCTCTCCGTGCTGTTTGCGCATCAAGGGTTTTCCAGTGAAAAGTGCGCAGCTGAATTCTCTCATCCTGATCGGAAGGATCTTCTGCCTCATCGTCAGCAGACTTCAAATGCAAGAGGACAACGTCGACATCTTCTCCCCACTGCCTGCTCCCTTCATGCAAAGCTTCCGCTAGCAGATGGGCACCACGAAGGCTCCCCCCTCGATATTCGACTGGGACTACCACTGCGATTTTCTTGCGTTTGACTGGGCGCTGGCTTTGTTCCAAGCGGCTGACTTCCAGCTCTTGCAGGATTTCATTGAAACTGCTTATCCAAGCGGCTTCACAGCTCTCTGCGCGCATGGGCTCCAGCAGCACCGCCTGACTTCTACGGACTTGCTCAATAAACTTCGTGTCATCATTCAAGATGCGACGAACTTTCTCTCTCGCTTCTTTGACAGACTCGCATCGACCAGGCAGGGTGGCTCCACCCATGCGATCCAGAATGCCGTCACTCATGAAGATCAGTGGCATACCGGCGCGAATGGCTTCGAAGGGGTGATAATGAATATGGTTAGGTTCGCTTGAATGATAAAACATCACTCGCGACTCTCTCATATTAGTTTCATGCTCTTCGTTGGTGACAAATCCCAGTACATTAGGATCATCCACCTCTATAGGCTGAGAACCGCCGATTTTGTATGGCAATCCCTGCATATCCGAAATAAAATCTGCATATACTTTTTTATAGTAGCTACTAAAACCAATATCCGGACATACGAAAAAAATATGCTTCTGCCTGCCGTTCCAGATGTCATTGATCGTACAGTTACTCAGGCCTAGCGGCAAAAATGCCTTTCGCCTCTGGAGGTACATGGGTTCAGAGTCGGCAAGATGCTCATACGCGATACCCAACCAAAGGCGTCGGCCAAGCTTCTTCACTGACTGTGTACCTAACGTTAAGACTTTAACGACTTCTGAGTAACTGAGTGTTTTATCCAGTCCATAAGCACGCCAAATAGCAGCACCGGTGAATGATCGTGAAACCTCATTCATGAAGCCTTTTGAATGGCAGATAAAAAAACAAATATCGAAATATTTATTGGCTATGTCCCAGGCTTCTTTCGACGGTGACACATACCAGTTCTGCTGATTTAGTACCTCTAGATCTTCAACAGGAATAGTAAGGTTCGCATCCTCCGAATGATCTATGCTTGCCGAACGAAAACCGATTTCCTGTGGAAATGACTTTGGCAGAAAAAATTCTTTAACCCCCAAGGTTTTGAGCATTTGAAGCTCGAATTTACGAGCTGCGCCATGGTTCAGCAGCCACATCACACGAAACGGTTTAGTTTGCATCAGCAAGTCCATTTATCTTCTTGTATTCAGCTATCGCGTCTGTTATTTCACCGTCGAACAACAACTCGCCATGATGAAATACCAAGCCCCGGGTGCAGATGGATTGCAAAGCACCGAAGTCATGAGAGGCCAGCACGAGTATTTCAGCCTTTTCGATCAGACTGGTAATACGTACTTTAGCCTTTGCCATAAAGTTGGCATCGCCCGCACCAATAACCTCATCCAGCAACAGAATATCGCCACCGACCGTGGTTGAGATAGCAAAAGCGAGTCGTACTTGCATCCCGGCAGAGTACGTTTTAATCGGGTAGTCAATGAACTCGCCCAGATCGGCAAACGCTACGATTTCGTCGATCTTCTCTCGCATGAACTTAGGAGACAGGCCTAGCAGCAGGCCACGGTAGAGAATATTCTCACGTCCCGTCGCGTCCGGTTCGAATCCCAAGCTCAGGTCAAACAGGGAGCGAACCTGGCCTTGTACATCGAGCTCGCCGCTGGAGATTGGATACAGGCCGGCAACCGTCTTGAGGAATGTGCTTTTACCCGCGCCATTATGCCCAAGAAGCCCCACACGCTCACCGCTGACAATTTGAACATTTATGTTCTTGAGCGCGTGAATATCGGCCACGTGGTTATTGGCATCTTTTTTTGAGAATATATTGGCCATCAATGACTTTAATGAACGCTCCTTATAAGCCGCGGCCGCGTAGTGGAGATTTACGTTCTTTACATTGATCTGATTGATTTTATTCATTCTCATAGGTAAAAAATCACCTTCCGCTCTGCTTTGTAACCAACATACATCGCGATTAGACCAAAGAACAAAGCAGTCCCTAAACTAAAAGCGTAGTTTGCGAGAGTTGGCCATTCCCCTTGCAGCAGTGGCGCTCTAAACAACTGAAGAATGTGATAAATCGGGTTGTAATCAACCAGAGCGTGCAACCCGCCGTTTTGAAACATTTTCGCTTCAAAGTACACCGGAGACACGAACCATAATGATTGCATCACCAGCCCAAGCGCGTGGGGAACGTCGCGAAACCGGGCACTGATGTAGGAGAGAAGTGTCGATACAGGCCAGGCTATCAAGGCAACGACGGGGAATATCGTTAGCGTCGCCAACCAACTCCATCCGAAATTCTGAGGCATCATGATCAACACCCAGAGATAGAGTGAAACGCTGGCCAACATGAGCACGATTGAACTACCGAGCACAGTTCGCAAGGTATAAATTGCCAAGGGATGATTACATTGTTTAATGTAGGCATCCGCTTGAACGAAAGACAATGAGCCACCAATTGTATTAGCGGAGATGAACTCCCACACGACTATCCCGGAGAGAACATAAGGGGCGTAGGTTAATACATCCGTATTGAACAGTTTGCTAAATACCAGCGTCAGGAGCACGGTCATACCCAATGGCTGAATAATTGACCACGTCACGCCAAAAAAAGACCTGCGCCAGCGGGAGCGCAAATCAGCTAGAGCAAGATGTACCCAAAAGTATCGAGCAGCCCAAACGCGAGAAAAATACGAAAACATTACTTCCCCTGAATAATTAAATTCGAAAGCCTGGACATTATTCGTCCTCTTTGAATTTTTATGAGAATTGAGGCTGTTACCAGCCTCAATCCCAACGCAACATCAGCTGGCAAAGTAAGATCGAATTTCTTCTACTACTTGCTGCACCTGCTCGCGGCTCAGCGTCGGATAACTCGGGAGGTTCATCCCTCGTGAGCTAAGGTCCTCGGCTACCGGAAAGGTTTCATCCGTCTTGCAATGCGGCATGTGGTGAGCAGGAGCGAACAGAGGACGTGTCTCAATGCCCTTGTTCTTCAAATGATCGCGCAATGCCTGACGCTGGCTCGGATCATCCAACAGCACCGAGCACATCCAGTAGGAGTGACGTGTACCGGGTTGCTCTGCATGCATCTGCAGCGGAAGTCCTTCGAGCGCTTCGCGATACCAGTCCGCTACCTGCCGCTTAAGCGCGATGATCTCGTCTGCACGTTCCAACTGGGCAAGGCCAATGGCTGCGCAGATGTTGGTCATCCGATAGTTGAACGCCAACTCGTCATGCCAATACTCGCGGGTCTTGGACACGCCCTGGCTTTTGAGGTGACAGGCTCTCTCGTGAATGTCCTTGTTTTTGGACACGACCATCCCACCCTCACCGGTGGTAATGGTCTTGTTTCCAAAAAAGCTGAACGTAGCGACATCGCCAAATGTCCCTACATGCTGACCGTTGTACAGAGAGCCGAAAGCTTCTGCACAGTCTTCGATCAGCAGCAGGTTGTGCTCTTTACACAGAGCGACGACCTCATCCATGTCACACGACAGACCGTACAAGTGCACGACCATGACGGCTTTGGTTTTCGGCGTGATGCGGCTGCGGATGTCTGCAACGCTGACGTTCCAGGTATCAGCCAGGGATTCAGCGTAAACGACGCTGGCCCCGGTTTGCATGATGGTGTTGACGGACGCCACGTAAGTGAGCGTCGGAACAATCACCTCATCGCCAGGCCCAAGCCCTAGAGCGGCCATTGCCAAGTGCAGGGCAACGGTGCCATTGCTCACTGTGGTCGCATGTTCCGCACCAATGTATCGGGCAAACTCGCTCTCAAAGCGGGAGATAAACTCTCCACGGGAGGAAATCCAGGTCGAATCAAGACACTGGTTTACATATTCCTTTTCGCGTCCGCCCAGAAAGGGCTGATATACCGGAATCATCACAGCCCCCTTTATTCCTGACCCTTGAAGTATTTAAAGCCGTGTTCAGCGACCAGTTTGTCACGCTTGGCTTCATTCATGTCTTCACGCATCATTTCTTCTACCAACTCATTGAAGGAGGTAGTGGGTACCCAGCCTAATTTGGCTTTGGCTTTGCTTGGGTCACCCAACAGCGTCTCAACTTCGGCCGGACGGAAATAACGCGGATCGACGGCAACGATACATTTGTTGGTAGCGACGTCGTAACCTTTCTCGTCTACGCCCGTACCTTCCCAACGAATCTTGATATCGATTTCCTTCGCTGCAACCTCAACAAACTCCCGAACCGAATGCTGCTCACCGGTCGCGATCACAAAGTCTTCCGGAGTTTCTTGTTGCAGCATAAGCCATTGCATTTCCACGTAATCACGAGCATGACCCCAGTCACGTAGGGCGTCCATGTTCCCGAGGTACAGGCAATCTTGCAGATCGATCTTGATACGTGCCAGGGCGCGAGTGATCTTGCGGGTGACGAAGGTTTCACCGCGGATGGGCGATTCGTGGTTAAAGAGAATACCGTTGCAGGCATACATGCCATAAGACTCACGGTAGTTCACAGTGATCCAGTAGGCGTACATCTTGGCGACGGCATAAGGGGAACGCGGATAGAACGGCGTGGTTTCTTTCTGTGGAATTTCCTGAACCAGACCGTACAGCTCGGATGTGGACGCTTGATAGAACTTGGTCTTTTTCTCAAGACCAGCGATGCGGATTGCTTCAAGGATGCGCAGCGTACCCATGGCATCAGTATCAGCAGTGTATTCTGGCGATTCAAAGGAAACCGCAACGTGGCTTTGCGCCCCGAGGTTGTAGACCTCATCTGGTTGAACTTCTTGCACGATACGAATCAGGCTACTTGAATCGGTCAGGTCGCCGTAGTGCAGCTTGAGATCATAGCCTTGGTTGTGCGGGTCGTGGTAGAGATGGTCAATACGCTGAGTATTGAACAGGGAGCTACGGCGCTTGATGCCGTGTACCGAGTAACCTTTTTTGAGCAGGAACTCAGCGAGGTAAGCACCATCCTGACCAGTAATACCCGTAATCAACGCTACTTTCTTGTCGCTCATTTTTTCACCATTTTGAATTAATCAATCGAACAGTAAGTCTCTAAAATAGACTCAACTCGTTGCTGCCCTTCACTGTCCTTCTGGAAGTGAGAACCGCTTTGTCATTCCATATATCTACTGTTCAGCAGTTCCTCAATTTCTTTAACCTTTACCGCTACCAGCTCTGGGTCTCTTTTACTTTCCACATTCAACCTCAACAAAGGTTCTGTGTTTGAACCTCGCAGATTGAATCGCCAGTCGGGAAACTCCAGACCGACGCCATCGGTTTGATCGAGGTGAGGCCCTTCAGGTAAATAATGTGCCAGGACCTCCTTCAGCGCCGCGGATACATCGTTTACCCGATAGTTGATTTCGCCACTACATGGATAGGCGGCAATACGCTCATCAACAAGCTGGGCTAAATTTTTTCCCGAGGCAGACATCAATGCGGCCACCAGCAGCCAGGGGATCATGCCGCTGTCACAATAGGCAAAATCCCGAAAGTAATGGTGAGCACTCATCTCACCGCCGTAGATTGCATCCTCCAGACGCATGCGCTCTTTGATGAATGCGTGCCCGGTCTTGCATTGTACTGAAACACCGCCCGCCAATCGAACCTGATCGATCGTGTTCCAGGTCAACCTTGGATCATGGATGATCTTTGAGCCAGGGTTCTTCTTGAGCAGCATTTCAGCCAACAGGCCGACCAGGTAATAGCCCTCGATGAAGCGGCCGTTCTGGTCGAAAAAGAAGCAGCGATCAAAGTCGCCATCCCACGCGATACCCAAATCGCAGCCGTCCGCCAACAACGCTTGACGTGTCAGCGTACGGTTTTCTGGAAGTAGCGGATTGGGCACACCATTGGGGAAGTTGCCATCGGGTTCTGCGTTGATGACTACCCATTCGAAGGGCAGTTTTTTGATCAATTCCTGCAACACAGGCCCGGCAGCGCCGTTGCCCGGGTCGGCCAAGATTTTCAGCGGTTTGAGATCTGCAACATTGACGTAACTGAGTAGGTGCTCGATGTAGGCCGTCTTATCCAGCTCGAATCGAACTTCACCAAGAGTGATAGCCAGAGTGCCTAAATCACCATTTTCCACGCGATCACGTATGGCATTGAGCCCGGTGTCGCCACTGATAGGCCGGGACTCGGATTTCACAAGCTTCATCCCGTTGTAACCCTTGGGATTATGGCTTGCGGTGATCATCACTCCGCCATCCGCCTTGAATGCGCTGGTGGCAAAGTAGACCTCTTCGGTGCCGCACAAACCAATATCGATGACATTGGCACCGGCCTCAAGCAACCCACGTGTCATCGCCTCTGCCAGCATCGGGCTTTCGAGCCGCATATCCCGCCCCAGCACAATGTTTTTGCCTTGCAACTCGACAACCATGGCCCGGCCTATCCGGTAGGCCACATCGGCATTGAGATCGGACGGTACTTGGCCACGAATGTCATACGCTTTGAAACACTGGGTTTTGATCGGGGTAGTCATACCGCTCTCTTGCTGAGGTATGTGGAAGCAAGGCCGATTGACGGCTCTGCTCTCTCATCAGAATGGAAATGCGTCAGGAACAGGCCAAATGCAAAAAAGCCTGACCGGTGGAAACCCACCGATCTGGCTTACAAATGCGCCGGCGCTGTTACTTATCGACGCGACCGTAAATATCGTCGAAACGAACGATATCGTCCTCGCCAAGATAGTCGCCACTTTGCACTTCAATCATCACCAGGTCGATAACTCCCGGGTTCATCAAGCGGTGCTGATGGCCGGCACGAATGAAGGTGGACTCATTGGTGTTCAACATCAACTCCTGTTGGTCGTTGATGACCTTAGCCATCCCGCTGACAACGATCCAGTGCTCGCTTCTGTGGTGATGCATTTGCAGGGACAGAGACGCCTTGGGCTTCACCACAATGCGCTTGATCTTGAAGCGCTCGCCATTTTCCAGCGTCGTGTAAGTGCCCCAAGGGCGATGCACGGTGCGATGGAGCAAATGAACCGTGTGACTGCAGGCCTTGAGCTGGCTGACGATATGCTTCACGTCTTGGGCGTGGTCCTTGTGGGCAATCATCACCGCGTCGGGCGTGTCGATGACCAGCAAGTCCTCGACACCGACCAGCGCGGTAAGCCGACTTTCACTGTTTACGTAGTTGTTGCGAGAGTCGTGGGACAACACCTCGCCTTCAAAGCGGTTACCGTTCTCGTCTGGTTCGGTCAGCTCACTGACAGCGTTCCAGGAACCGATGTCACTCCAGCCGATGTCACAGGGAACAGTCGCGACTTTGGAGGAGCGTTCCATCAACGCGTAGTCGATGGAGATATCCGGCACCTCAGCGAACGCATCAGCATCGAGCGCAAGGCAACGGTACTTGGTGGATGAAGTAAGGCGCGATGCTTCGATCGTTTTGCTGACTGCTTCCACTACGTCCGGAGCATGCTGACGAAGCTCTTCGAGGACAGTACCCACCCGGAAGCAGAACATCCCGGAGTTCCAGTAGTAGTTACCTGCGCTGACATACGCTTGAGCGGTGTCAAGATTAGGTTTTTCGACAAAGCGCGCTACTTTCAGGCCGCCCTTCAGCGGGGCATCTTTTTGCGCTTCGATGTAGCCAAATCCGGTTTCAGGGTACGTCGGCTGAATACCGAACGTTACGAGCCAGCCGTCGGCGGCAAGCGTCATCGCACTGGATACGGCCGCAGCAAAGGCTTCTTCGTCTTGTATCAGATGGTCAGCGGCCAGTACCAGCATTTGGGCGTCGGGCCCATGTGTGGATTCCAGCTGAAGCGCGGCGGCTGCGACGGCCGCAGCGGTGTTACGACCGAAAGGTTCCAGAATGAAGCCTTGAGCGTGCTTAGCAGTATTGACTGCGCCGTACTCGTCTTCGGTCTTGAACAGGAGTTCCCGGTTGGTCACCGTCAGAACTTCCACTACACCTTCCAGGCGCGAAGCACGAAGGAAGGTTTTCTGGATTAGATTCTGGCCATCTGGCAGTTCCATAAACGGCTTTGGATGGGCTTCACGAGAAACAGGCCACAACCGGCTGCCCACTCCGCCAGACAAAATTACGGGAATCAGTTCCATGCTCTAAATCCTTAATCCCCCCTTCTGGCAGATACGTCCAGAAAGTGGGGCTCAGTTATGTTTTCCGGTCATTCCTGCACCGTGATCGATGCAAACTCTTTGCTCGAAGCGATTGCAAGGGTGACAGCTCGACTTCGATCCAAACCCATCGGCTTCTATGCCTGGCGCCTCCCGAATTGATGCCCTCTACCACTTATCGGATCTTCCTGCCGGCTAACGCTTTTTATGAAAGGAAATCTCGACAATGGCGCCCATCCTTTGAAAGGAAAAGCGGGTCAATTGAGATTGAGATGCAATGCTGAACGGGATCAGATAATTCTGTCGGTCATTCTACAAGGTAGTACCGCGAATTAATAACTCATGCGCCGACCGGAGATAAAAAATCATTTGAAAACAAGCAATTGCACGCCATCAAAATTACATCAACCTCCAGCACCGATCAAATCTCAGCGATCATGCGTCTCCAGCAGTTTCTCCAGGTAGTGACCATAACCTGTCTTTCCAAGGCGCTTAGCTTGTGCTGACAGCTCGGCTGCAGAGATCCACCCGCTGTTGTAGGCAATCTCCTCCAGGCAAGCCACCTTCAAACCTTGGCGCTTCTCGATGGTATGCACGAAGTGGCTAGCCTCAAGCAGCGAGTCGTGAGTCCCGGTATCCAGCCAAGCGAAGCCGCGACGAAGCATTTCGACTTTCAGGGTCTTCTGCTCAAGGTAAGCACGGTTCACGTCGGTGATTTCAAGCTCGCCGCGCTCGGACGGCTTGATGCTCTTGGCGATCTCGACAACCTGATTGTCGTAGAAGTACAAACCGGTTACCGCATAGTTGGACTTGGGTTTCAGCGGTTTCTCTTCGATGCTCAGCACCCGACCGGTTGCGTCGAATTCCACAACACCGAAACGTTCCGGATCAGACACGTGATAGCCAAATACGGTCGCACCGTGAACTTGATTGTTGGCGGAACGCAAGTGGTCCGTGAAGTACTGACCATAGAAAATGTTATCACCCAGAATCAGACAGCAAGGATCTTTGCCAATGAACTCTTCGCCGATAATGAAGGCTTGCGCCAGGCCGTCTGGGCTAGGCTGTTCGGCGTAGGTCAGTTTGATACCGTACAGGCTGCCGTCTCCCAACAACTTGCGGAAGTTCGGCAGATCCTCAGGCGTGGAGATGATCAGAACTTCACGCATGCCCGCGAGCATAAGCACCGACAAAGGATAAAAGATCATCGGCTTGTCGTAGATCGGCAGCATCTGTTTGGACACGCCGAGGGTTAACGGATGCAGGCGCGTACCCGAGCCGCCGGCGAGGATGATGCCTTTACGATTGGTCGTGCTCATTTATTCAGAACTTCCCTAAGCATTCGGGTTACGCCACTTTGCCAATCCGGCAAGTGTAGAGAAAAATTGTCACGTAGCTTCTGAGTATTTAAACGCGAATTCAGAGGGCGGCGCGCCGGTGTTGGATAAGCGATCGTTTCAATCGGATTGATCGCCGTTACGGCAAGCTGCTCGCCGTTGGCTTGGGCGAAGTCGATCACATGGCTAGCATAGCCGTGCCAGGACACTTCACCACTGGCCGCCAAGTGATACAGGCCTGCCAATTCGGGGCGCTGCATGACTTGCTGAATGGCCAACGCAGTCACGTCGGCAATCAGGTCAGCACCTGTTGGAGCTCCGACCTGGTCGGAGATTACGCTCAAGGTTTCTTGTTCCTTGGCCAGACGCAACATGGTCTTAGCGAAGTTGTTGCCACGAGTGCCATAACCCCAACTGGTCCGGAAGATCAGATGTTTGCAGCCAGACGCGATTATCGCCTGCTCGCCAGCCACTTTGCTGATGCCGTAGTGATTCACGGGTGCGACAGCATCTGTCTCCTGCCATGGTGTCGAACCCTGGCCACTGAAGACATAGTCGGTCGAGTAATGAATCAGCCAGGCGCCCAAGGACGCAGTCTCCTCAGCCATGACCTGGCATGCTTGTCCGTTCACACGGTCGGCCAGCTCGGTCTCGGACTCGGCTTTATCGACGGCAGTGTACGCCGCAGCATTAACGATGACGTCGGGTTTGACCTGGCGAATCGTCGCACGCAATCCGTCGAGGTCAGACAGGTCACCGAACAAACCATCGACCGCGTGACGATCCAGGGCGATCAACTCACCAAGCGGCGCGAGGGAGCGTTGCAGCTCCCAGCCCACTTGGCCGTTTTTTCCCAGCAGGAGGATTTTCATGACTTGCTCGAGCGATCTCCGTAGTTCTGGTCGATCCACTGCTGGTAGCTGCCGCTCTTCACGTGAGCCACCCATTCAGTGTTGTCGAGGTACCACTCGACAGTCTTGCGAATACCGGTTTCAAAGGTTTCTTCCGGCGTCCAACCCAGCTCACGCTGAATTTTGCTGGCGTCGATTGCATAACGCTGGTCGTGACCCGGGCGATCCTGAACATAGGTGATCAAGCTGGCATGTGGACGGTGAGCAGAATCGGGACGCAGTTCGTCGAGCAGTGCGCACAGGGTATGCACCACTTCGATATTTTGCTTTTCGTTATGGCCTCCGATGTTGTACGTCTCGCCGATCACGCCGTCGGTCACGACTTTGTAAAGTGCGCGGGCGTGGTCTTCGACGTAGAGCCAGTCCCGGACCTGATTGCCCTTGCCGTAGACCGGCAGCGGCTTGCCTTCCAGTGCATTGAGAATGATCAGCGGGATCAACTTCTCGGGGAAGTGGCATGGACCGTAGTTGTTCGAGCAGTTGGTGACCAGCGTTGGCAAGCCGTAAGTACGGCGCCAGGCGCGAACAAGGTGATCGGAACTGGCCTTGCTGGCCGAGTATGGCGAGCTTGGCTGGTACGGCGTGGTTTCGGTGAAGAGGTCTTCCGGACCTTCGAGGTCTCCGTAAACTTCGTCAGTCGAAATATGGTGAAAACGGAAGTTGTCTTTACGCGCATCATCCAGCGAAGCCCAATAGTGGCGTGCAGCTTCCAGCAGGGTGTATGTGCCGATGATGTTGGTCTGGATGAATTCAGACGGGCCGGAGATCGAGCGGTCAACGTGGGACTCTGCGGCCAGGTGCATGATCGCATCCGGTTGGTGTTCCCCCAGGACGCGATCGATCTGATCGCGGTCGCAAATGTCGACGCGCTCGAACACGTAACGCGCGTTCAGGCTAACTTCGGCCAATGACTCAAGGTTACCGGCGTAAGTAAGCTTATCGACGTTAACGACAGAGTCGGCAGTGTTGGAGATGATATGACGGATGACTGCCGAGCCGATAAACCCGGCGCCGCCGGTTACTAGAATTTTCACGCGAAACCATACCCTTGAGTTACTGACAGGGCCGCCAACCGAGCACTGTCTAATCCATGAATGCAGAAGCCATCAAGTCAGCTGAGGCCTCTGACAGAGTCAGTTTGAACCGACGTGGGCATATGCCACTATCGGACAAGCGCAGCATTTTACAGCTTAATGACGGTTTTACTAATGGATATAGACAAGCTGTGGCTAAAGTTTAGTGCGCCTAACGCATCATGCCGCAATCAGACAAGGCGCTTGCGTGAAACTCTGGACGTACGTCCCAGAAACCAGCCAAGAATCGGCCCGATTACCATCCCAATCAACAACGCAACAACCATGGCCAGCGATACCGGCAGTTGCGGCCCCGCCCAACCCAGGAACAGCAGGGAAACCGATTGTTGATTTTCCAGGACAAACGCCAGAACCGCCAGAATCAGCAACAGGATAACTACGCCAAGGAGTACACGCTTGAGGTTACGCATGCGCCGACCCTTTAGTTATGGAGGTCAAAACCCTCCTCCTCGTCCTCGTTCACCCGATCACGCAGTTCCTTGCCTGGCTTGAAATGCGGCACGAATTTGCCGTCGAGGCTGACGGACTGACCGGTTTTTGGATTGCGACCTACGCGCGGTGCGCGATAGTGCAAAGAGAAGCTGCCAAACCCACGGATCTCGATGCGATCACCGGTGGCCAGGCATTGGGACATTTGTTCGAGCATGGTCTTGATGGCCAGCTCCACATCCTTGGATGAGAGCAGCCCTTGATGGGTGACAATTCGTTCGATCAACTCCGACTTCGTCATATTTTTCCCTTCTTTTTCAAGCAGCTAGATCAGCGCTTCAAAGGTTTTAGCACGCCCGGATCAATTTGAACAGCCCGAGTTTTTGACATTCTTCACCCGCAATGAGATGCCCGCTTCCAGAGCAGCGGAACACTGATCGTGCACTCTCGCACTCATCTACAGATAACCAGCATGGTGCGCGTCAGATAGCCCGCGGGGTTGAAGCCAAAGGGGTACTCATCCTCGTCTTTGGCATCATCGGACCTGGCTACAACTTTGTAGCCCTCCGCCTTGCACTCCTTGTTCGCTCGCTTGCGACACTTCTCCCACCCCGAGCCCAATCCAGAACAATCGATCTCGATGCCACTGACCCCACGCACCGCATGAGTCTTGGCATTAGTGGTACAGCCCGCCAGTGTCAGTACTGCTATTACGACAATGAGCTTGTTCATTCGCTTCCTTAGATCGGACACGCCACCTGACCGTCGTTCGCTTCAGGCTAAAGACTAGCTGTAAATAAACGATTGATCCTGTTAAAGAAAGAGACAGCAAGTCGAGCGCGTTGGTTTCATGGCCTGCCTGTAGCCCGCATAAGTGGCATGCGATTTTGTAGCAGCTGGCGAAGCCTGCGTCCGGCTGCGTCCGGCTGCGTAGCAGTCGTAAATCAGCCAACGCGGTAATCCAGGTAAACCGAGGTGGCAGGATTGACGACTGCTACGCAGCCGAACGCAGGCTTCGCCAGCTGCTATGTATGGACTCGCC
>NZ_JASBRE010000041.1 GCF_029960815.1 Pseudomonas sp. AL03 | reverse complement strand
AAATCGTCGAACAGGCCGCGCCGAACGACTTCTTCGATAATCCGCAGAATGAGCGTACGAAGCTGTTCCTGAGCCAGATCCTGCATTGATGGGTTGAGTCATAGCGTTAACTCAAAGCCCCGCAGAATTTTCTGCGGGGCTTTTTTGTTCGTGCAGATTCGCTACAGGCGTTCGAGTGCCAGGTGTACGGCACGAAGGGCGTTGAGCCTCCCGTGCCCGTAGTAGTGGCTATGGCCATTGAGGTCATAGTGGCCGAGCGGTCCATCGTCGGCATGCCCGATCTTGTCGCAGCAATCGGCAAGGATTTGTCGCACTGCCTGGCGATCCAGCATCGGGTTGACACCCAGCACAAGCGCAGCCACTCCGGCGGCTCCCGGGCAGGCGCTTGAGGTGCCGCTGAATAAATCGGTGAAGGCGCCATTGCTCGAATCGGCAAACTTGCCACTCAGGTCCGTTGTGCGAACTCCCCGGGTTTGCGGGATTGAAGTGGCGGGTTTGAATTTCGGATCCGGGTGCGGTTGGTCGCCACTGGGAAAGCAGCACCAGAGCGCTTTACCGAAGTCGCTGTAGGCGCTGCGGCGGCTTTGGTCATTGCAGGCGCCGACTGCAATCACCATTGGATGGCTGGAGTAACCATCATTGTCCACACTCTCGTTACCGTTGCCGGCCCCGAAAAAGATGACGCAACCTTTGCCATTGCGGCCCTTGGTCGCAGCATATTCAATGGCCAGACGCGTGCTGGCCGCCAATGGAAACGTTTGGGTGTGTCTGGGATCGGTAGGATCGGCCCAATGACCTTCAGCGGGGCCCCAGCTGCAGGAAATGATGTCAGCCCCATTATCGGCGGCCCAAAAAAAGGCATCGGCTTCAGCGCGTGCACCTAGGGGTTTGGTGAGTTTGAGCGGCATCAGGCGCGCCCGTGGCGCGACCCCACTGGCACCGACCTGGCCATTGGCGCACGCTACGCCCGCGGCCGCTGTTCCGTGGCGTTCGAGGGCGTTTTTCGGTCGTGGGCCTTGTTTGGAATTGCGGCGATCAAAGTTCTGTGCACCGACTATTTTGCCGGGACCGGCGAATTCGGGATGGTCGATATCAATGGCGTCGTCGATGACGGCGATCACTACACCTAGGCCCTGAGCAAACTCATGAGCGGCTTCGACGTTGGCACTCGCGTCGATCTGAGCCTGATAGGTGACCGTGGTTTTTTTCAGGTGCCACTGGTTATCGTGGATGGCCCTGCGTTGTCCCTGGCGCAGTATTTCAGGGTGACAGTATTCGATGTCTTCACGCTCCAGCAGTTTGAGTGTGAGTGAGCACACGTCCGTACCGTGACAGTCTTTGTTGTGAACGAAGAATGCGTTGGCCGCGTAGGGGACTTGTTGCTTGATGGTCATTCCCAGCTCATTGAGTGTGACCAGGCACTGTGTAGGGGTGAGTTGATCAGTGAATTTCAAAAAGATGTTCTCTGTGTAAAGAACGGGTTCTTGAGTAAGAGGATCGACCAGCACACTTGCGGCGAAACGCACGTCTGGCAATTCGCGCAATAAAGCCTTGCGCTTGGACAGATCCGAATCCGGTGGCAGTTTGAAGACCTGTACGTCCGCGTCTTCGATGTGCATCACCCGTTCACTGTCGCCTATCGCCTGATGCGCTTGCTCGCAGCACAGCGCCGAGGCGAGTTTTTTCCCCGCCTGACTGCGTACCGCGATCAGCTCCTGACTTTTCTGCAGAAAGAAAGAGTGACTGTGCTTTTTACCGAAGTTGACTTCTTCCATGGGGTTTTCCATCTGTTTCAAAGTCGCAGACGAAAATGCCTGCGGGGTAAGGTCCTTGAGTCTGAAGGGCGGGAGCACTGTATGAAGTCAGTTCCTGGCCTGAATGGTCGTAGGGCAAATCCTCAATTCGAAGGTGTTTCCGACAGTGGTAATGAAGGTTTTTTCAGTCGTGGTAATCGAATCCTGCTCCTTTGGCGCTTGTTCTCTTGGGTGATGCTGACTAACATGTCAGAAAATTCATCCTATGATTGGATGAAAGGGCGAATCCTATGTCAGACATTTCTCCGCTAGTTAAACGGTCCCTGGTCGACCAGGCCTTGGACCAATTGCGCCTGCGCATCAATCAAGGCGTTTGGGTGGTCGGTCAGCGCTTGCCCACAGAACCTGAACTGTCCGCAGAACTGGGCATCAGCCGTAACACCGTGCGCGAAGCCATGCGCGTGTTGGCGTTTTCCGGGTTGATCGAAATCCGTCAGGGCGATGGCAGCTACCTGCGGGCGGTGGTCGATCCGCTCGACACCCTGAAGGCGTTGTCCCGCTGCTCCCACGAGCAAGCCCGGGAGACTCGGCACATTCTGGAAGTCGAGGCCATCGGTCTGGCTGCACTACGGCGTACCGACGAAGACCTTGTCGCGCTGCGCGAGGCGTTGGGCGTCAGTGGCAGCCACTATCACGGCGATCTCGACACTTATATCGCCTGCGACTTGGTGTTCCACCGCCGTCTGGTGGACGCCGCGCACAACCCGACGCTCAGCGAGTTGTATCGCTATTTCTCCAGCATCGTCGGCGCGCATCTGCGCGAGACCCTGAACATCAGCCCCCGACGCCAGGAGGTGTTCGACCTTCATATCGCACTGCTTGATGCCGTCGAGCAACGCGACCCGGAACGGGCCAAAGCCCTGTCGAGGCAGTTGATCAATGAACCTTGAAACCGAGAATTCCATGTCTGCCAATAACAGCAACATCACGCAACCCAAGCGCACGGCGGAGCTCGAAGAACTGCTGATCGACGCCGAGGCCGATGACGAACAGGTCCAGCAAAGTGAGCCGATCCTGCGGCGTCCGTGGTTGTTGCTGCTGGGCCTGATTCTGGTGGCGCTGAACCTGCGCCCGGCGCTGTCGAGCATGGCGCCGATGCTCAGCGAGGTCTCGAAGACTCTCGGTTTGTCCGCGGCCCAGGCCGGTTTGCTGACGACGTTGCCGGTGCTGTGCCTCGGCTTGTTTGCACCGCTGGCGCCCGTGCTGGCACGACGTTTTGGCGCTGAGCGAGTGGTCCTGGGGATTCTTTTGATGTTGGCCGGCGGGATCATCTTGCGCAGTTCGTTCGGCGAGATCGGCCTGTTTGCCGGGAGCGTGTTGGCCGGTGCCAGCATTGGTGTGATCGGCGTGTTGCTGCCAGGCATCGTTAAACGCGACTTCGCGAAACATGCCGGGACCATGACCGGCGTCTACACCATGGCCCTGTGCCTGGGCGCGGCGATGGCGGCGGGCGCGACCGTGCCGTTGAGCGAGCATTTCGACAAGAGCTGGGCGCTGGGCCTCGGCTTCTGGGTGGTGCCAGCATTGGTCGCGGCGATTTTCTGGTTGCCACAAGTCGGTCAGAAACACGGTGCGCACAACGTCGCCTATCGGGTTCGCGGTCTGTTGCGTGATCCGCTGGCCTGGCAAGTGACGCTCTACATGGGCCTGCAATCTTCTCTGGCTTACATCGTGTTCGGCTGGTTGCCGTCGATCCTGATTGGCCGCGGCCTGACCCCGACCCAGGCCGGCCTGGTGCTCTCGGGTTCTGTCCTTATCCAGTTGGCCAGTTCACTGGCCGCGCCGTGGCTGGCGACCCGCGGCAAGGATCAGCGTCTGGCGATCGTTATCGTCATGCTACTGACCCTTGGCGGTTTATTCGGTTGCCTCTACGCACCGATCGAAGGCTTGTGGGGCTGGGCGATCCTGCTCGGTCTGGGGCAGGGTGGTACGTTCAGTCTGGCGCTGACGCTGATTGTGCTGCGCTCGCGGGACTCGCATGTCGCGGCGAACCTGTCGAGCATGGCCCAGGGCTTTGGTTACACCCTGGCGTCCATGGGGCCGTTCGCGGTCGGTATCGTGCATGACTGGACCGGCGGCTGGAACGCCCTGGGCTGGATCTTCGGCATCATTGGCCTCGGGGCGATTATCGCCGGCCTCGGTGCCGGACGTTCGCTGTACGTCCAGGTCGAAAGCGAAAAGGTCTGACACCCGCGCACTGTCGGTATTCGGCCCACGAATGCCGATAGTGTTCCAGGCGTTTGTTGACTATCGTGCAGGCAGTCTTTTGAAACCACTTTGCACCTCTATTTGCACCTCTATTTGCACATCAGGGAGCCTGCCCATGAGTGATGCCCACAGCGCATTGATCACCCAGTTCTACCAAGCCTTCCAGCGGCTGGATGCCGAGGCCATGAGTGCCTGCTATACCGATGACGTGGTGTTCAGTGATCCAGCGTTCGGCGAGCTGCATGGCCGCGATGCCGGCGACATGTGGCGCATGCTCACCACCCGGGCCAAGGACTTTTCCCTGACGTTCGATAACGTGCGCAGCGATGAGCGCACGGGCGGTGCCCATTGGGTGGCAACGTACCTGTTCAGCCAGACCGGCAACACGGTGGTCAACGATATTCAGGCTCGCTTCTTTTTTCGCGATGGCAAGATCTGCGAGCATCACGACAGCTTCGACATGTGGACTTGGTCTCGACAGGCGCTGGGCACTAAAGGTCTGCTGCTGGGCTGGACGCCGTTGGTGAGAAACGCCGTTCGTGCTCAGGCCTTGAAGGGGCTGAAGGCATTCCAGGCCAGTCGCTGATAAGATCGCGGCTTGTTTCCTTTCAAGCCTTGATCGTCACGTGAACACCCTCTGCGAAATCTCCGTCGATGCCGATACGCCGGTGAGCAAACCCTGGTTCGTCTACCTCGTACGCGCGGCCAATGGTTCGCTCTACTGCGGGATCAGCGATGATCCCGTGCGCCGATTCGCCACTCACCAGAGCGGCAAGGGTGCGCGATTCTTCCTCTCCAGCCCAGCCGTGGCCTTGGTTTACACCGAAGTTTGTCGCGACAAAAGCGAAGCGCTGCGTCAGGAACGCTTGATCAAAAAACTCAAGAAAAGCGCCAAGGAATGTCTGGTGACGACCTTTTCTGCGGGCTTATCAATCTGAATGATCAGTGCCCATCAGGCAGATCTGTAGGCTGCTGGCGTATTGCGCGCTAAGCTGCGGATTCCTTTCCCAGCGGCGGAGCCGAGCATGTCAGAGTTAATTCTTCATCATTACCCGACGTCCCCTTTCGCCGAAAAGGCCCGCCTGCTGCTGGGTTTCAAGGGGCTGTCCTGGCGCTCGGTGAAGATCTCGCCGGTGATGCCAAAACCTGATCTGACGGCGTTGACCGGCGGCTACCGCAAGACACCGGTGTTGCAGATTGGCGCAGATATCTATTGCGACACGTCGCTGATCGCCCGCCGTCTGGAACAGGAAAAAGCCTTGCCGGCGTTCTTCCCGGAAGGTCAGGAAATGATCGCCGCGACGTTCGCAGCGTGGGCAGATTCTGTGGTGTTCCAGCATGCAGTGAGCCTGGTGTTTCAGCCGGAATCGGTGGCCGTGCGCTTTGGCGCATTACCGCCAGAGGCGATCAAGGCATTCATGGCCGATCGCGCCGGGCTGTTCAGTGGAGGCAGCGCTACACGTTTGTCCGCAGAGCAGGCCAAGCATCAATGGCCGACGATCATGGGACGTCTGGAGCAGCAGCTTCAGCGCGAACAGGGCGACTTCCTGTTCGGCGAGCCGTCGATTGCCGACTTTGCCCTGGCCCATCCGCTGTGGTTCCTCAAAGCCACACCGGTAACTTCACCGTTGGTTGATGCCTATCCCGCGGTCAGCGCATGGTTCGGGCGCGTGATGGGCTTCGGTCATGGCGCGTTCAGCGAGATGACGTCCGAGGAGGCGCTGGAGGTCGCGCGTAATGCCACACCGGCCGCATTGCCGGATGAGCAGTTCGATGAGCCGAACGGGTTTGAGGTGGGCCAATTGGTGGTGATTGCGGCCACTGACTACGGCGTTGATTCGGTGGCCGGTGAGCTGCTGTTTGCGGGGCGTGAGGAATTGATTTTGCGCCGTGAAGACGAGCGTGGCGGGTTGGTGCATGTGCATTTTCCGCGGTTCGGGTTCCGCATCGAGGCACGCTGACACAAGTATTAATTACCCCGATCGAATTATTTTAGGGCCGCGAGAATCGCATCCGGGTCATACCCGCGAATCAACGTCCCGTTCACATCGATGATCGGAATCCCGCCGCCACCCAGCGCCTCATAAGCCTTGCGCGCCTCGGCATCTTTCTCGATATCGAATTCCTTGTACGGAATGCCTTTCTGGTCGAGAAAGCGCCGGGTCAATTTGCAGTATCCGCACCATTCGGTGGCGTAGAGCACGACGTTGGCCTTGGCCTGAGTCTGCTCGGACACCACTTGCGCCGGGTGGAACACCCGCTCGATCTTGCCCCAGTTCTGATAAACCACGACCACCAGCAAGATCAGCAGGATTTTCTTCAGCACGCCACCGAGCATCAGTTACGTCGCTTGAGCTGGTCGGTGAGTTGGGTCGGCAGGCCTTTGATGATCAGCGTGCCGGCTTCTTCGTCGTATTCGATCTTCGAGCCCAACAGGTGCGCTTCGAAGCTGATCGACAGGCCTTCGGCGCGACCGGTGAAGCGACGGAACTGGTTGAGGGTGCGCTTATCTGCCGGGATCTCCGGCGACAGGCCATAGTCTTTGCTGCGAATGTGGTCGTAGAAGGCTTTCGGGCGTTCTTCGTCGATCAGCTCCGAGAGTTCTTCCAGGCCCATGGGTTCGCCCATTTTTGCCTGACTGCTGGCGTAATTCACCAGAGTCTTGGTTTTCTCGCGGGCGGATTCTTCCGGCAGGTCTTCGCTTTCGACGAAGTCGCTGAACGCCTTGAGCAAGGTGCGGGTTTCGCCCGGGCCGTCGACGCCTTCCTGGCAGCCGATGAAGTCGCGGAAATACTCCGAAACCTTTTTGCCGTTCTTGCCTTTGATGAACGAAATGTACTGCTTGGACTGCTTGTTGTTCTGCCATTCGGAGACGTTGATCCGCGCCGCCAGATGCAGTTGGCCCAAATCCAGATGCCGGGACGGGGTCACGTCCAGCTGATCGGTCACTGCAACGCCTTCACTGTGGTGCAGCAGGGCGATCGCCAGGTAGTCGGTCATGCCTTGTTGGTAATGCGCAAACAGCACATGACCGCCCACAGAGAGGTTCGACTCTTCCATCAGCTTTTGCAGATGTTCTACCGCCACACGGCTAAACGCGGTGAAATCCTTGCCGCCATCGAGGTATTCCTTCAGCCAGCCGCTGAACGGATGCGCCCCGGACTCGGCATGGAAGAAACCCCAGGCCTTGCCTTGTTTGGCGTTGTAGCTCTCGTTGAGGTCGGCAAGCATGTACTCGATGGCGCTCGACTCGGGCAGTGCTTCGTCGCGAGCATGGAGAACTGCTGGTGTGCCGTCGGGTTTTTTGTCGATCAGGTGGACGATGCAATGACGGATCGGCATGGGCTTCTCGGCTGATTGAAGAGAGGAGGGCGTGCTCCCCGAAAAAGCGCTCAGTGTACCGCAACCACTGGTTTCGGCGCGGCACGAAGGGCGATTCGCGGGTGTCCGATGACGCTTATGCTGTTTTTTACGGTTTTAGGGTAATAAAGCTGACCATTTGGGTAGCTAGAGGCGGATATTTCCCCGTCTCTGTGCTAGTTTTGGCCGGTCTTACGCGAAGTCACTGCGTTAAGCGTGCATTCAGCATTTGTCAGGTCGAACCAAACCCTGATTTCGGTATCTATAACCCCGATCCCGTGGTTATTGGCCGAGGGTGCCAGATCCAGAAGATCTGGCTCGATGGCTGACACTGCACTCTGCAATCCATATGAATTTGATAGGGAAGGAACACTACATGGCTCTTACTAAAGACCAACTGATCGCCGACATCGCTGAAGCTATCGACGCGCCAAAAACCACCGCGCGTAATGCTTTGGACCAACTGGGCCAAATCGTTGCCGATCAGCTGGAAAACGGCGGCGAAATCACTCTGCCAGGTATCGGCAAACTGAAAGTGACCGAGCGTCCTGCCCGTACTGGCCGCAACCCTTCGACTGGCGCTGCCATCGAAATCGCTGCCAAGAAAGTTATCAAGCTGGTTGTGGCCAAAGGCCTGACCGACGCTGTTAACAAGTAAGACGCAGTAAAAAAAACCGTGCTCCGGAGCAATCCGGGCACGGTTTTTTTGCGTCTGCGATTCAGCGATTGACCAGGGGCCAATCGCTGTTTCAGTTGCTACTCAGCTTTTGCGAGCCCAGCGTTCGCGCCAGGTTTGTTGCTCGGATTTGGTTTGGAAGGTCCAGGCGACGAAGCGGCTTTGCTTCTGCCCTTGGGACATTTCCACGACCTGGCTTTCCAGTACGCCCGCCTTTTTCAGCGCCGTCTGGATCGCCGGCAGGTTCGAGGCCTTCGAAACCAGGGTGCTGAACCACAGTACTTTGTGCTGGAAATGGGCGCTTTCGGCGATCAATTGCGTCACAAACCGTGCTTCGCCGCCTTCACACCACAGTTCGGCCGATTGACCGCCAAAGTTCAGCACTGGCAGCTTGCGTTTCGGGTCGGCACGGCCCAGCGCGCGCCATTTACGCTCGCTGCCCTTGGTGGCCTCGTCCATAGATGCGTGGAACGGCGGGTTGCACATGGTCAGGTCAAAGCGTTCGCCGGGTTCCAGCAGGCCCAGCAGAATGTGCTTGGGATTGCTTTGCAGACGCAACTGGATGGCTTTGTTCAGCCCGTTCGACTGCACGATGGCTTTGGCAGCGGCCACGGCCGTCGGGTCGACTTCCGAGCCGAGGAAGTGCCAGCGGTAGTCGCTGTAGCCGATCAGCGGATAGACGCAGTTTGCGCCCATGCCGATATCGAGCACCTTGACCGGCGCGCCGCGCGGGATCTCGCCGTCGTTGACGCTGGCCAGCAGGTCGGCCAGGAAATGCACGTAATCGGCACGGCCCGGAACCGGGGGGCAGAGGTAATCGGCCGGGATGTCCCAGTGGGCGATGCCATAGAACGATTTGAGCAGCGCCCGGTTGAACACACGCACCGCGTCCGGGCTGGCGAAGTCGATACTTTCCTTGCCATACGGGTTGATGATCACGAACTTCGCCAGTTCCGGCGTGGTTTTGATCAACGCCGGGAAGTCGTAACGACCCTGATGGCGGTTGCGCGGATGCAGGCTGGCCTTCTCACGAGGCTCCACGGCTTTGGCCGGGGTGGCGGTGTCAGGCTTCTTGCGCGCAGGTCTTGGTGTACGGGGGGCGTTCATGGGCGTTGTCGATTCGGGTATGGCTAAAAGTGGCGGGTATTGTCCCACAGTCGATGGCAACGCGGGGATCCTCCCGTAGGAGCGAGGCTTGCCCGCGAAGGACGCGACATGGTCAATCAGGTAGACCGCGTTATCGTTCTTCGCGGGCAAGCCTCGCTCCTACAGAAAGCGAAAAGGGGCAGGCACAAAAAAGGGAGGCCATTTCGGGCCTCCCTTGTTCATTGCGATTTGCCGTTACAGGCTGGCAATCCGCGCATGCTGCTCCGCCAATTTGCCCAAAGCCTGTTCAGCCTCGGCCAGTTTGGCGCGTTCCTTGTCGATGACTTCGGCTGGAGCCTTGTCGACGAAGCCAGCGTTGGACAGCTTGCCACCCACGCGCTGAACTTCGCCCTGCAGACGCAGGATTTCCTTGTCAAGACGCGCCAGCTCGGCATCTTTATCGATCAGGCCAGCCATCGGCACCAGCACTTCCATCTCGCCGACCAGAGCCGTGGCGGACAGCGGCGCTTCTTCGCCGGCGGCCAACACGGTGATCGATTCGAGGCGAGCCAGCTTCTTCAGCAAGGCTTCGTTCTCGGTGAGACGACGCTGATCTTCGGCGCTGACGTTTTTCAGGAACAGGTTCAGCGGCTTGCCTGGACCGATGTTCATTTCGCCACGGATGTTGCGCGTGCCGAGCATCAACTCCTTGAGCCATTCGATGTCGTTCTCGGCGGCCGGATCGATGCGCTCTTCATTGGCCACTGGCCAGGGTTGCAGCATGATCGTCTTGCCTTCGATACCGGCCAGCGGCGCGATGCGCTGCCAGATTTCTTCGGTGATGAACGGCATGAACGGGTGCGCCAGACGCAGGGCAACTTCCAGCACCCGAACCAGCGTGCGACGTGTGCCACGTTGACGCTCGATCGGACCGTTCTCGTCCCACAGCACAGGCTTGGAGAGTTCCAGGTACCAGTCGCAATACTGGTTCCAGATGAACTCGTACAAGGCTTGCGCGGCCAGGTCGAAACGGAACTGATCGAGTTGACGGGTCACTTCGGCTTCGGTGCGTTGCAGCTGCGAAATGATCCAGCGATCCGCCAGCGACAGCTCGTAAGCCTCGCCGTTCTGGCCGCAGTCTTCGCCCTTGTCCAGCACGTAGCGCGCGGCGTTCCAGATCTTGTTACAGAAGTTGCGATAGCCTTCAACGCGGCCCATGTCGAACTTGATGTCGCGACCGGTGGAGGCCAGCGAGCAAAAGGTGAAACGCAGGGCGTCAGTGCCGTAGCTGGCGATGCCGTCGGCGAATTCGTCGCGGGTCTGCTTCTCGATCTTCTTCGCCAGTTTCGGCTGCATCATGCCGGAGGTGCGTTTCTGCACCAGCGCTTCCAGCTCGATACCGTCGATGATGTCCAGCGGGTCCAGAACGTTGCCCTTGGACTTGGACATCTTCTGGCCCTGGCCATCGCGCACCAGACCGTGAACATAAACGGTCTTGAACGGAACCTGCGGCGTGCCGTCTTCGTTCTTCACCAAGTGCATGGTGAGCATGATCATCCGGGCAACCCAGAAGAAAATGATGTCGAAGCCGGTGACCAGCACGTCGGTGGAATGGAATTTCTTCAGGAATTCGGTCTGCTCAGGCCAGCCGAGCGTGGAGAACGTCCACAGGCCGGAACTGAACCAAGTGTCGAGAACGTCGTTGTCCTGTTGCAGGGCAATGTCCGGGCCGAGGTTGTGCTTGGCACGGACTTCGGCTTCGTCGCGACCGACATAGACCTTGCCCGACTCGTCGTACCAGGCCGGAATCCGGTGGCCCCACCACAGCTGACGGCTGATGCACCAATCCTGGATGTCGCGCATCCACGAGAAGTACATGTTTTCGTATTGCTTGGGCACGAACTGAATGCGGCCGTCTTCAACGGCGGCAATCGCAGGCTCGGCCAATGGCTTGGTCGACACGTACCACTGGTCGGTCAGCCATGGCTCGATGATGGTCCCGGAACGGTCGCCTTTCGGCACTTTCAGGGCGTGATCGTTGACGCTGACCAAGAGGCCGGCAGCATCGAACGCAGCAACGATCTGCTTGCGCGCTTCAAAACGGTCGAGGCCGGCGTATTCGGCCGGGATCTTGCCGTCGATGCTTTCGTTGAGCGTGCCGTCGAGGTTGAACACCTGACAGGCCGGCAATACAGCGGCGTTCTTGTCGAAGATGTTCAGCAGCGGCAGGTGGTGGCGCTTGCCAACTTCGTAGTCGTTGAAATCGTGGGCCGGGGTGATTTTCACGCAGCCGGTGCCGAATTCTGGATCGCAGTAATCGTCGGCGATGATCGGAATGCGGCGGCCGACCAGCGGCAGCTCGACAAATTTGCCGATCAGGGCCTGGTAGCGTTCATCGTTCGGGTTAACCGCTACGGCGGCGTCGCCGAGCATGGTTTCCGGACGAGTGGTCGCGACGATCAGGTAATCGTTGCCTTCAGCGGTCTTGGCACCGTCGGCCAGCGGGTATTTCAGGTTCCACAGGAAACCTTTCTCATCGTGGTTTTCCACTTCGAGGTCGGAAATCGCCGTGTGCAGCTTGGTGTCCCAGTTGACCAGGCGCTTGCCGCGGTAGATCAGGCCGTCTTCGTGCAGACGCACAAAGGCTTCTTTCACCGATTCCGAGAGGCCATCGTCCATGGTGAAGCGCTCGCGGCTCCAGTCCACGGACGAGCCGAGGCGTCGGATCTGACGGCTGATGTTGCCGCCAGACTGATCCTTCCATTCCCAGACTTTATCGAGGAATTTTTCGCGGCCCAGATCGTGACGATTCTGGCCCTGGGCTTCGAGTTGACGCTCCACCAGCATTTGCGTGGCGATACCGGCGTGGTCGGTACCCGGTTGCCAAAGGGTGTTGCGACCCTGCATGCGACGGAAACGGATCAGGGCGTCCATGATCGCGTTGTTGAAGCCGTGACCCATGTGCAGGCTGCCGGTGACGTTCGGCGGCGGGATCATAATGGTGTAGGACTCGCCCGCGCCTTGCGGGGCGAAGTAATTCTCTGACTCCCAGGTGTTGTACCAGGAAGTTTCAATGGCGTGCGGCTGGTAGGTCTTATCCATGCGCGGCGGGACCCTATTGGCATTTATTCAGGAAAAGCCGGCAAGTATAGCGGGGCATGGGGCGTAGGGCGAGCAGGTGCAGACAGGGCGCAGAACTAATGTGGGAGCGAGCTTGCTCGCGATGAGGGCATAACATTCAACATCTCTGCTGGCTGTTACATCGCTATCGAGCAAGCTCGCTCCCACAGGGGATGGGGGGTTACTCGTACTGGCTCAACAACCGTTCCATCCGCGCGCTGAGGCGGCGTTTGATTTCGGTTTCGATGTGCGGCGCGAAGTCGTCGATCACGTCTTGCATGATCAATTGCGCGGCGGCGCGCAGTTCGCTGTCCAGGTGCAGCAGGTCGTCGGGACCCCCGCTGGCGGAGGGTGCCGGTTGGGCGGCAGGAGCGGGCGCAGCCGGTGCGAGGGTTGGCGGGTTGACGCCGACCATATCGAACAGCATCGGAATCTGTTCCTGATCACCTTCCTCGACCGTGTCGGTGAGCAAGGGTGGTTGCAGGTTGTCATCGCCGAGCAGTTGGCGGATCGACTCGAGGTCGTCCAGCATGTGCGCGGACTTTTGTTGCGGTTTTGGAGTGTCCATCGGAATGCTCAGAGTCGCTGTAAACGGTGATCTTGCAGAGGATAGCCCTGTTCGCGGTAGAAGCGGAAACTCTCCCGCGCAGCCGTACGAATGGTCGGATCTTCCACCACCACTTCCGCCACGCGGGCGAACCGGTTGGCAAAGGCCGGGACCTTCAAGTCGAGGTTGACCAGCAGGTCCTGATGCTGACCGCAGTCATCGCCAAGACCCAGCACAATCAAACCGTCGGGCTCATTTTCAGCAGGGCCATGAGGCACGAAGCTTTCGCCCTTGAAGGCCCACAGACGCGCATCGAGATCGTCGCGCTGTGCAGCATCGCTGCAATGCAGATAGATGCGGTGGCCCATGCGCCAGGCTTTTTCGGTGAGTTTGCAGGCGAAATCCAGCCGTGCCGAAGGATCGGCGCTGGGCAGGATATAGAAGTCGACTTTGGTCATTGCGGTTCCTGAGCCAAGGTCGGCGTCACGCGAAAGTGGCGCCGACCGAGGTCATCGGTTTCAGGCTTTGGCGCGATCCAGCAGGTACTGGGTCAGCAGGGGAACCGGACGGCCAGTGGCGCCCTTGTCCTTGCCGCCGCTGGTCCAGGCTGTGCCGGCGATGTCCAGGTGCGCCCAGTTGAGGTTCTTGGTGAAGCGCGACAGGAAGCAGGCCGCGGTGATGGTGCCGGCTTTCGGACCGCCAATGTTGGCGATGTCGGCGAACGGGCTGTCCAGCTGTTCCTGGTACTCGTCGAACAGCGGCAGTTGCCAGGCACGGTCATCGGCCGATTGGCCGGCGCTCAGCAGCTGGCCGATCAGCTCGTCGTTGTTACCCAGCAGGCCGGACGTGTGGGAGCCCAGCGCGACGACGCAAGCGCCGGTCAGGGTCGCGATGTCGATCACCGCTTGTGGCTTGAAGCGCTCGGAGTAGGTCAGGGCGTCGCACAGCACCAGACGGCCTTCGGCGTCGGTGTTGAGGATTTCCACGGTCTGGCCGCTCATCGTGGTGACGATGTCGCCAGGACGCGAAGCATTGCCGCTTGGCATGTTCTCGGCGCACGCGAGGATGCACACCAGGTTGATCGGCAGTTTCAGCTCGAGCACGGCACGCAGGGTGCCGAATACGCTGGCAGCGCCGCCCATGTCGTACTTCATTTCATCCATGCCGGCGCCTGGCTTCAGGCTGATGCCGCCCGTGTCAAAGGTGATGCCTTTGCCGACCAGTGCGTACGGTTTCTCGGATTTCTTGCCGCCGTTGTATTGCATGACGATCAGGCGCGGTGGCTGGGCGCTGCCCTGGCCGACGGCGTAGAACGAGCCCATGCCCAGGTCCTTGATCTTCTTCTCATCCAGGACTTCGACTTTCAGGCTCTTGAATTCTTTGCCCAGGTCTTTGGCTTGCTCACCCAGGAACGTCGGGTGGCAGATGTTCGGCGGCAGGTTGCCCAGGTTGCGGGTGAATGCCATGCCGTTGGCGATGGCGGTGGCGTGGGCCACGGCGCGCTCGACTTCAGCCTGGGCAGCCTTGATGGTCACCAGGGTGACTTTCTTCAGGGCGCGCGGTTCGGCTTTCTGGCTCTTGAACTGGTCGAAGGTGTACTCGCCGTCCACCAGGGTTTCCGCCAGCAGGCGGGTCTTGCCGTAGCTGTCGCGGCCTTTGACCACCACTTCGTCCAGGGCCAGCACCGCATCGCTGCCGCCCAGGCCTTTAAGGGTGTTGAGGATGCCGGCGATGATTTTACGGAACGGGCGGTCGCCCAGTTCTTCGTCCTTGCCTACGCCCACCAGCAGCACGCGCTCGGCCTTGAGGTTCGGCAGGCTGTGCAGCAACAGACTCTGACCGACTTTGCCCGCCAAGTCGCCGCGCTTGAGCACAGCGCTGATGGCGCCACCGCTCAGTTCGTCGAGTTGTTTGGCGACAGCGCCGAGCTTGCGGCCTTCGCCGACGGCGACTACCAGAGTGGCGGTTTTCAACGTTTCTGGGCTAACGCTTTTTACAACCAGTTCCATGTCCGGGTCCCTGAATTAATAGTCAACACGCAAGTGTTCGATGGCATGCGTTCGAGCTTGCTTATAAATAGAAAGACGCAGGTCACGGCCTGCAACAAAGGCCGCAGTTTGAACCTCGTGCCCCGAGCCTGACAACCCTCGGTTGTACGATCTTCAACGCTTTAGCCGCCTGCTTGAGCGTGCGCAGTGACAGGCGCGCTCAATCACAGGATAATGCGCATCTTTTTCGGCGGCTCTGCCCTTCGAGCCGGCTGATGCGTTTGCTTGTTTGGCCGCCTTAGCCTGACAACCCTGGAGTGTCTGGTTTGATCGTCTTCCGTTATCTATCCCGCGAAGTCCTGTTGACCTTGAGCGCCGTCAGCGCTGTGCTGCTGGTCATCATCATGAGCGGTCGCTTCATCAAATACCTCGCCCAGGCGGCCTCTGGCCTCCTGGATCCGGGCTCGCTATTCCTGATCATGGGCTTCCGTCTGCCGGGTTTCCTGCAGCTGATTTTGCCTCTGGGCCTGTTTCTCGGAATCCTGCTGGCCTACGGTCGCCTGTACCTTGAAAGTGAAATGACCGTGCTGTCGGCCACCGGCATGAGCCAGCAGCGTCTATTTACCATGACCCTTTTTCCGGCCACCCTGGTTGCACTGGTGGTGGCGTGGCTGAGCCTGAGCCTGGCGCCACAAGGCGCCAACCAATTCCAGTTGCTGTTGAACAAGCAGGATGCCCTGACCGAGTTCGACACCCTGGAACCGGGCCGCTTCCAGGCTTTGCGTGACGGCACGCGGGTGACCTACACCGAAACGCTGTCGGATGACCGCGTCAACCTCGGCGGCGTCTTCATTTCGCAAAAGAACGTCTCGTCCGATAAGAAGGACCGTGGAATTTCCGTGCTGGTGGCCGAGAGGGGCCGTCAGGAAATTCGCCCCGACGGTAACCGTTACCTGATTCTCGACAACGGCTATCGCTATGACGGCAATCCGGGTCAGGCCGACTACCGGGCGATCAAGTACGACGAGTACGGCGTATTGCTGCCCAAGCCGGACGTCAGTGACGAAGTGACCGACCGTGACGCAATGACCACCGCCTCGTTGCTGGGCAGTGACGACATCCGTTCGCGTACCGAATTGCAATGGCGTCTGTCCTTGCCATTGCTGGTCTTCATCGTGACCTTGATGGCGGTGCCGTTATCGCGGGTCAACCCGCGTCAGGGCCGTTTCCTCAAGCTGCTGCCGGCGATTCTTCTTTATATGGCTTACCTGTCCATCCTGATTGCCGCTCGCGGCGCCCTTGAAAAGGGCAAGATCCCGCCTGCTCTGGGGTTGTGGTGGGTGCATGCAATCTTCCTGGCCATCGGCCTGGGCTTGCTCTATTGGGAACCCTTGCAGCTGAAGCTGGCGAGTCGCCGCAGCGCGCAGGAGGTGGCTCGTGGATAAGCTCGATCGCTACATTGGTAGCAGCGTGTTCGTGGCGATTCTGGCGGTACTGGGGATCATTCTCGGTCTGGCAACACTGTTTGCTTTCATCGATGAAATGAGTGACGTCAGCGACACCTACACCTTGGTCGACGTGTTGAGTTATGTCCTGTTGACCGCGCCGCGCCGTCTTTACGACATGTTGCCAATGGCAGCGCTGATCGGTTGCCTGATCGGCCTCGGCAGTCTGGCCAGTCACAGCGAGCTGACCATCATGCGCGCTGCGGGCGTGTCGATCGGGCGAATCGTCTGGGCGGTCATGAAGCCGATGCTGATCCTGATGGTGGTGGGTGTGCTGATCGGCGAATACGTTGCGCCGGCCACCGAAGTCACCGCTCAGGCCAATCGCTCCCTGGCTCAGGGCGGGGGCGATGCGCAAAGCGCCAAGCATGGTTTGTGGCATCGCCAGGGTGATGAGTTTATTCACGTCAACTCTGTGCAACCCAACGGTCTGCTGTACGGCGTCACCCGTTATCGTTTCGACAAAGAGCGTCATATGCTGTCTTCCAGCTTCGCCAAGCGAGCGAAGTTCGATCAGGATCACTGGCAGTTGAGCGACGTCACCACCACGTTGTTCCATGAAAAGAGCACTGAAGTGGTCACCGCCCCGGTCGAGCGCTGGAATGTCGCCTTGAGCCCGCAGTTGTTGAGTACCGTGGTCATGTCGCCTGACACGCTGTCGATTAGCGGTCTGTGGGGTTACATCCACTACCTGGCTGATCAGGGCCTGAACAATGGTCGTTACTGGCTGGCATTTTGGGTCAAGGTGTTGCAGCCGCTGGTTACCGCCGCGCTGGTGCTGATGGCGATTTCCTTCATCTTCGGTCCGTTGCGCTCGGTGACCCTCGGGCAGCGGGTGTTCACTGGCGTGCTGGTGGGCTTCACCTTCCGCATCGTTCAGGATCTGCTCGGTCCTTCGAGCCTGGTCTTCGGTTTCTCGCCACTGTTTGCGGTACTTGTTCCGGCGGGTGTTTGTGCCTTGGCCGGGGTCTGGTTATTGCGCAGGGCCGGTTGATCAGGGGTTTCTACTGACCTTGCTGGCCACTCAAAACGCCCCTGTCGCAAGACCGGGGCGTTTTTGTAACCGCCGTCTGACCTGCGAACGTGACGCTTGCGCCGTGGATCAGGTACAATTCCCGGCTATTTTTCGGCGGGCTATGCCTGCAGCCTTTTTGAGTGTTGATCCGTGAGTGATTTGAGTCATATCCGCAATTTCTCCATCATCGCCCACATTGACCATGGCAAGTCGACGCTGGCCGATCGCTTCATCCAGATGTGTGGCGGCCTCGCCGAGCGCGAAATGGAAGCCCAGGTTCTGGACTCCATGGACCTGGAACGTGAACGCGGGATCACCATCAAGGCCCACAGCGTCACCCTGTATTACACCGCTCGCGATGGCATCAAGTACCAGCTGAACTTCATTGACACCCCGGGCCACGTTGACTTCACCTATGAAGTCAGCCGGTCGCTGGCGGCCTGTGAAGGCGCGTTGCTGGTGGTCGATGCCGGTCAGGGCGTTGAAGCGCAGTCGGTTGCCAACTGCTACACGGCGATCGAGCAGGGCCTGGAAGTCATGCCGGTCCTGAACAAGATCGACCTGCCTCAGGCCGATCCGGACCGCGTCAAAGAAGAAATCGAAAAAATCATCGGTATCGATGCCACCGATGCGGTCGAGTGCAGTGCCAAGACCGGTCTGGGCGTCGACGAAGTACTCGAGCGCCTGGTCAAGACCATTCCTGCGCCAACCGGCAACTATGAAGCTCCGCTGCAAGCGTTGATCATCGATTCCTGGTTCGACAACTACCTGGGCGTTGTTTCCCTGGTGCGCGTGCGCCACGGTCGCGTGAAGAAGGGCGACAAGATCCTGGTTAAATCCACCGGCAAGATCCACTTGGTGGACAGCGTCGGTGTGTTCAACCCGAAACACACCGCCACCGTCGACCTGAAGGCCGGCGAAGTGGGCTTCATCATCGCCGGCATCAAGGACATCCACGGTGCACCGGTGGGTGACACCCTGACCTTGAACACCACGCCAGACGTCGACGTGTTGCCCGGTTTCAAACGTATTCAGCCGCAGGTGTACGCCGGCCTGTTCCCGGTCAGCTCCGACGACTTCGAAGATTTCCGTGAAGCCCTGCAAAAGCTCACGCTCAACGACTCGTCCCTGCAATACACCCCGGAAAGCTCCGACGCCCTGGGCTTCGGTTTCCGTTGCGGGTTCCTCGGCATGCTGCACATGGAAATCATCCAGGAGCGCCTGGAGCGTGAGTACGACCTGGACCTGATCACCACGGCGCCGACGGTAATTTTCGAGCTGTTGCTGAAAACCGGTGAAACGATTTACGTCGACAACCCGTCGAAGCTTCCAGACCTGTCCTCGATCGAGGACATGCGTGAACCCATCGTGCGGGCCAATATTCTTGTGCCGCAAGAGCACCTGGGCAACGTCATTACCCTGTGCATCGAGAAGCGTGGCGTACAGCACGACATGCTGTTCCTCGGTACTCAGGTTCAAGTGACCTACGATTTGCCGATGAACGAAGTGGTCCTGGACTTCTTCGACCGTCTGAAATCCACCAGCCGTGGCTATGCTTCGCTGGATTACCATTTCGATCGTTATCAATCGGCTAATCTGGTGAAACTGGATGTGCTGATCAACGGTGACAAAGTCGACGCCCTGGCGTTGATCGTGCACAAGGATAGCGCGCACTACAAAGGTCGCCAGTTGACCGAGAAGATGAAAGAACTGATTCCACGTCAGATGTTCGACGTCGCAATCCAGGCCGCCATTGGTGGGCAGATTATTGCGCGGACCTCTGTCAAGGCGCTCAGAAAGAACGTATTGGCCAAATGCTACGGTGGTGACGTTAGCCGTAAGCGCAAGCTGTTGGAAAAGCAAAAGGCCGGTAAGAAACGCATGAAGCAAGTCGGCAACGTGGAAATTCCACAAGAAGCCTTCCTTGCAGTGCTCAGGTTGGATAGTTAGGTCCTATGTCACTAAATTTCCCGCTGTTGCTGGTCATCGCCGTGTTCGTCTGCGGCCTGTTGGCGTTGCTCGATCTGCTGTTCCTGGCGCCACGGCGCCGGGCTGCCATCAGCTCCTATCAGGGGAGTGTCAGCCAGGCTGACAGGGTGGTCGTCGAGAAACTGAACAAAGAGCCGCTGCTGGTCGAATACGGCAAGTCGTTCTTCCCGGTGTTGTTCATCGTGCTGGTACTGCGTTCGTTCCTGGTGGAACCGTTCCAGATTCCTTCCGGCTCGATGAAACCGACCCTGGACGTTGGCGACTTCATCTTGGTGAACAAGTTTTCTTACGGGATCCGCTTGCCGGTGATCGACAAGAAAGTCATCGAAGTGGGTGATCCACAGCGCGGCGATGTGATGGTGTTCCGCTACCCGAGCGATCCGAACGTCAACTACATTAAACGTGTGGTGGGCCTGCCGGGTGACCAGATTCGTTACACCGCCGACAAGCGTCTGTTCGTCAACGGTGAGTCGATTGCCGAACAACGGGTCGGCTCCGAGCCGGGCACGTTGGGCAGCGCTGAGCTCTACAAGGAAAAACTTGGCGTCGCCGAGCACCTGATCCGCAAGGAAATGAGCCGTTACCGCGCAACGCCGGACCATTCGTGGACCGTGCCGGCCGGGCACTACTTCATGATGGGCGACAACCGCGACAACTCGAACGACAGTCGCTACTGGGATGATCCGAGTATTCCCAAGGACCTGCTGGGCATGGTTCCCGACAAGAATATCGTCGGCAAGGCCTTCGCAGTCTGGATGAGCTGGCCGGAACCTAAACTCAGTCACCTGCCGAATTTCTCGCGGGTTGGCCTGATCAAGTAATCACACTCGGCGCTGTTGAACACAGCGCCGAATGCATTTCTGGAACCGGCACAATCGGCGCCAGAAGCATGAAAACAATGATATTCAGGACGTAATTTTTGAACACAGCGTTAATTGTCCCAAGCCTGCGCCGCATTACGGCGATGGCGGTGGAATCCAACCACGAACTCAGCGTGGGTAAACCGTGAGCGTCTCCTTAAGCCGTCTCGAGCGTCAGCTCGGCTACACCTTCAAGGATCAGGAACTGATGGTCCTGGCCCTGACTCACCGCAGCTTTGCCGGGCGTAACAACGAACGCCTGGAATTCCTCGGTGATGCCATCCTTAACTTCGTCGCTGGCGAGGCGCTGTTCGATCGCTTCCCGTTGGCCCGCGAAGGCCAGTTGTCGCGTTTGCGCGCACGCCTGGTGAAAGGCGAGACCCTGGCCGTACTGGCCCGCGGTTTCGATCTGGGCGAATACCTGCGCCTGGGTTCCGGTGAATTGAAAAGCGGCGGTTTCCGTCGCGAGTCGATTCTGGCCGATGCCCTTGAAGCGCTGATCGGTGCGATCTACCTGGACGCCGGCATGGACATGGCACGCGAACGCGTGCTGGCCTGGCTGACCGGGGAGTTCGAAGGCCTGACACTGGTCGACACCAACAAAGATCCAAAAACCCGCCTGCAAGAGTTCCTGCAATCGCGGGGTTGTGAACTGCCGCGTTACGAAGTGGTGGATATCCAGGGTGAGCCGCATTGCCGGACGTTCTTCGTCGAATGTGAAATCACCTTACTGAATGAAAAAAGCCGAGGTCAGGGTGTGAGTCGTCGTATTGCCGAACAGGTAGCGGCGGCCGCAGCACTGATTGCCCTGGGCGTGGAGAATGGCCATGACTGATTCAACTGCAACTCGCTGTGGCTATGTCGCCATCGTCGGCCGTCCCAATGTGGGCAAGTCCACGCTGCTGAACCACATCCTCGGTCAGAAGCTGGCGATCACCTCGCGCAAGCCTCAGACCACTCGCCACAACATGCTCGGTATCAAGACCGAAGGCAGCGTGCAGGCGATCTACGTCGACACCCCCGGCATGCACAAAGGTGGCGAGAAAGCCCTGAACCGCTACATGAACAAGACCGCTTCGGCCGCGTTGAAAGACGTCGATGTGGTGATCTTCGTGGTTGACCGCACCAAGTGGACCGACGAAGACCAGATGGTCCTCGAGCGCGTTCAATACGTGACCGGCCCGCTGATCGTGGCGCTGAACAAGACCGATCGCATCGAAGACAAATCCGAGCTGATGCCGCACCTGACCTGGTTGCAGGAACAGTTGCCGAACGCGCAGATCATGCCGATCTCGGCCCAGCACGGGCACAACCTCGAAGCGCTGGAGCGGGTGATTGCCGGCTACCTGCCGGAAAACGATCACTTCTTCCCGGAAGACCAGATTACCGACCGTAGCAGCCGCTTCCTCGCCGCTGAACTGGTGCGCGAGAAAATCATGCGCCAGATGGGCGCCGAGCTGCCGTACCAGATCACCGTCGAAATCGAAGAGTTCAAGCAGCAGGGCAAAACCCTGCACATCCATGCCTTGATCCTCGTTGAGCGCGACGGCCAGAAGAAAATCATCATTGGCGACAAGGGCGAGCGGATCAAACGCATCGGCACCGAGGCGCGCAAGGACATGGAATTGCTGTTCGATTCCAAGATCATGCTCAACCTTTGGGTCAAGGTGAAAGGCGGCTGGTCCGACGATGAGCGCGCCCTGCGTTCGCTGGGTTACGGCGACCTGTAACTCCGGTTCCTGATACACCAGGGAACCCCTGTGGGAGCGAGCTTGCGCGCGATAGCGGTCTGCCAGTCAACATCCATGTTGAACATCAGGCCCTCATCGCGAGCAAGCTCGCTCCCACATTGGTTTTGGGTTGTTTGTAAAACTGCGTTCCGTTACTGAGAACTCCATGTCCCAACCCATCGGCCAACCCGCTTTCGTGCTTCACAGCCGCGCCTACCGCGAAAGTAGCGCGTTGGTGGATTTCCTCACGCCGCAAGGTCGGCTGCGGGCGGTATTGCGCAGTGCGCGGGGCAAGGCCGGGACGCTGGCGCGGCCTTTTGTGCCGCTGGAAGTCGAGTTCCGTGGCCGTGGTGAATTGAAGAACGTCGGTCGCATGGAAAGCGCTGGCGTTTCCACCTGGCTCAACGGTGAGGCGCTGTTCAGCGGTCTCTACCTCAATGAGTTGTTGATTCGCCTGTTGCCTTCAGAAGATCCCCATCCCGAAGTCTTCGATCATTACGCTGCGACCCTGCTTGCGCTGGCCGAAGGCCGACCGCTGGAGCCGTTGTTGCGTTCCTTCGAATGGCGGCTGCTTGACGACTTGGGTTACGGCTTTGCCCTGACCACTGACCTCCACGACGAGCCCATCGCGCCGGACGGTCTCTACCGTTTGCAGGTGGACGCCGGACTTGAGCGGGTTTACCTGCTGCAACCCGGTTTGTTCAACGGTACCGAGCTGTTGGCCATGGCCGATGCAGATTGGTCAGCTCCTGGCGCGCTATCAGCAGCCAAGCGCTTGATGCGTCAGGCATTGGCCGTTCATCTGGGCGGCCGTCCCTTGGTCAGTCGCGAGTTGTTTCGCAAGCCGTAGGGTCTGTTGGCGCTTGGTGATGGCCGCGACGGGCGCCCACTTGGCGCAGGGCTGCGTTGCTCGGAGCTTATTTGGAACAACCAAACTACGTTCCTCGCGCCTTGCCCTGCACCAAGTGGTCATCCCGTCACGGCCATCACCAAGCGTCAACAGACCCTATCTCCCCGTGTATGCTGTGCGCCGAACTTTTCCATTTTCAGGAGCGCTTCCGTGACCACCAGCAATCGCATTCTTCTTGGCGTGAACATCGACCACGTTGCCACCCTGCGTCAGGCCCGGGGCACGCGCTATCCGGATCCGGTCAAGGCAGCACTGGACGCGGAAGAGGCGGGCGCTGACGGCATCACCGTGCACCTGCGCGAAGACCGTCGGCACATTCAAGAGCGCGACGTGCTGCTGCTCAAGGATGTACTGCAAACCCGCATGAACTTCGAAATGGGCGTTACCGAAGAGATGATGGTGTTCGCCGAGCGGATTCGTCCGGCGCATATTTGCCTGGTGCCGGAAACCCGTCAGGAGCTGACGACCGAAGGCGGCCTGGACGTGGCGGGGCAGGAAGTACGGATTAAAGCAGCGGTGGATCGCCTGTCAAAGATCGGCTGTGAAGTGTCGCTGTTCATTGATGCTGACGAGCGGCAGATCGAAGCGTCCCGTCGTGTCGGCGCGCCCGCCATCGAGCTGCATACCGGTCGTTACGCCGATGCCGAGACGCCGACTGAAGTGGCTGAAGAGCTCAAGCGTGTGGCGGATGGCGTGGCGTTTGGTCTGGCTCAAGGCCTGATCGTCAATGCCGGCCATGGTTTGCACTATCACAACGTTGAAGCGGTCGCGGCGATCAAGGGCATCAACGAACTGAACATCGGCCATGCGCTGGTGGCGCATGCGTTGTTCGTTGGGTTCAAGTCGGCTGTTTCGGAGATGAAGGCATTGATTCTAGCTGCGGCTTTGAAAGGCTAAATCGGCGGCGTCTTTGAAGGCAGCGAAGATTTAGAGCTGCGGGGTTTCCTGATTCGGCTTGGTCTTGTCGACCCCCGGCACATGCAGGTTGCCTTCGGCGACCTGATTGCCTTCAAGTTGCGGCTGCGTCACCCACGTCAGGATGTCGTAGTAGCGGCGGATGTTCGCCACGAAGTGAACGGGTTCGCCGCCACGGGCGTAGCCGTAACGGGTTTTGCTGTACCACTTCTTCTCTGACAAACGCGGCAGGATCTTCTTCACGTCCAGCCACTTGTCCGGGTTCAAGCCTTCCTTGGCCGCCAGTTTGCGTGCGTCATCCAGGTGGCCGCTGCCAACGTTGTAGGCCGCCAGTGCAAACCATGTGCGATCCGGCTCCTGGATCGACTCATCCAACTGATCCTTCACGTAGGCCAGGTACTTGGCGCCGCCCATGATGCTTTGTTTGGGGTCCAGTCGATTGGAAACGCCCATGGCCTGCGCGGTGTTCTGGGTCAGCATCATCAGGCCGCGCACGCCGGTCTTCGACGTGACGGCCGCTTGCCATAACGATTCCTGATAGCCGACCGCGGCCAGCAGGCGCCAATCGACTTTCTCTTTCTTGGCGTACGCCTTGAAGTGCTGTTCGTATTTGGGCAGCCGTTGCTGCAAGTGCTGGGCGAAGGTATAGGCGCCCACGTAGCCGAGAACATCGACGTGCCCGTAATAGCGGTCTTTCAGACGTTGCAGGGTGCCGTTCTTCTTCACCTTGTCGAGGTAGGCGTTGATCTCGTTGAGCAAGCTATTGTCGTCGCCAGAGGCCACGGCCCAGCTCTGGTTGCTGGCGTCACCGAGGTCGAAGGCGACCCGCACCTTGGGGAAGTAGACCTGGTTCATCGCCACTTCGTTTGAGTCGACCAGGGTCAGATCAATCTGACCTTCATCGACCATCCGCAGCAGGTCGACGACTTCAACGGCGTCGGACTCTTCGTAATCAATGCCGGGGTATTTCTTTTTCAGCTCCGCCAACTGCTCGGCGTGGGTGCTGCCCTTGAGCACCATGATCTTCTTGCCCACCAGATCCTTCGCATCGGTGGGCCGCGATTGGCCGTTGCGATAGATAATCTGCGGGGTGACTTCGAGATAAGAGTGGGAAAACCGAACCTGCTTTTTGCGTACTTCGCTGCTGACCAGGCCGGCAGCAGCGATCACTGGGCCGTTGGGTTTGCCCACCTGATTGAACAGGTCGTCGAGGTTGTCGGCGGTTTCGATTTTGAGTTCCACCCCCAGATCGTCGGCGAAGCGCTTCACCAGCTCGTATTCGAAGCCGGTTTCACCGTTGCGATCCTGAAAGTAGGTGGCGGGGCTGTTACGGGTAACCACCCGCAGCACGCCGTCCTCCTTTAGGCGCTCCAGCGTGTTGGGTTTATCAACACAGCCACTGAGCATCAGGAAGAGTCCGGTTGCGATCAGCCATTTGGCGTACCGCGGACGCAAAGCCGTTGGGGAAAACATCTGCGCAGTATACGCAAAGGACCACGAGCGCCATATCTCGACAGCGAAGGGCTTGTCTGCTAGAGAGCGATAAACCCGCGTGAAGCCCGCAGGAATGGGCTCGGACGCTAATGTGTGACAGCAAAATAACCCCTGGCCCCCCCTTGTTTCAGGCCCAAACACCCGGCCCGACGCCCGGGTGTAGCCGCCCGTACCGTTTCGGGTGATGTCGCGGGCTGTTTAGGCTAGAATGCACGGCCTCAAAGCACACCCCTTCCCGAGGCTGTCCCGAAGATGTTGATCCTGCGCGGCGCTCCTGCCCTTTCTGCCTTTCGCCACAGCAAACTCCTTGAGCAACTGAGCCAGAAGGTCCCGGCTGTCAGTGGCTTGTATGCTGAATTCGCTCACTTCGCTGAAGTCACCGGCGTCCTGACCGGCGACGAACAGCAGGTGCTCGCGCGCCTTCTGAAGTACGGCCCAAGTGTTCCGGTACAAGAGCCGACCGGTCGTCTGTTCCTGGTGTTGCCGCGTTTCGGCACCATCTCGCCATGGTCCAGTAAAGCCAGCGACATCGCTCGCAACTGCGGCCTGACGAAAATCCAGCGCCTGGAACGCGGCATTGCGTTCTACGTCGCCGGCCAGTTCAGCGACGCCCAAGCGCAGCTAATCTCCGATGCGCTGCATGACCGCATGACCCAGATCGTATTGGGCAACCTCGAACAAGCCGCCGGCCTGTTCCGCCACGCCGAGCCGAAGCCGCTGACCGCGATCGACGTCTTGGGTGGCGGCCGTGCCGCGCTGGAAAAAGCCAACACCGAGCTGGGCCTGGCCCTGGCTGAAGACGAAATCGACTACCTGGTCAACGCCTTCGTCGACCTGAAGCGCAACCCGCACGACATCGAATTGATGATGTTCGCCCAAGCGAACTCCGAGCACTGCCGTCACAAGATCTTCAACGCCAGTTGGGACATCGATGGTCAGAGCCAGGAAAAAAGCCTGTTCGGCATGATCAAGAACACCTACGTGATGCACAGCGAAGGCGTGCTGTCGGCTTACAAGGACAACGCTTCGGTGATCGTCGGTAACGTCGCCGGCCGTTTCTTCCCGGACCCTGAAACCCGCCAGTACGGTGCGGTACAGGAACCGGTGCACATCCTGATGAAAGTCGAAACTCACAACCACCCGACTGCGATTGCCCCGTTCCCGGGCGCGTCCACCGGTAGCGGCGGCGAGATTCGCGACGAAGGCGCTACCGGTCGTGGCGCCAAGCCAAAGGCTGGCCTGACCGGTTTCACCGTATCGAACTTGCAGATCCCTGGCTTCGAACAGCCGTGGGAAGTGCCGTACGGCAAGCCTGAGCGCATCGTTACCGCGCTGGACATCATGATCGAAGGCCCACTGGGTGGCGCCGCGTTCAACAACGAATTCGGTCGTCCGGCCCTGACCGGTTATTTCCGTACCTTCGAACAGTCGATCACCACCCCGCGTGGCGACGAAGTTCGCGGTTACCACAAGCCGATCATGCTGGCCGGCGGCATGGGCAACATCCGTGCCGAACACGTGCAGAAAGGCGAGATCACCGTTGGCTCCAAGCTGATCGTGCTCGGTGGCCCGGCGATGTTGATCGGCCTGGGCGGCGGTGCGGCTTCCTCCATGGCCACGGGCACCAGCTCGGCAGACCTGGACTTCGCTTCCGTACAACGCGAAAACCCTGAGATGGAACGTCGCTGCCAGGAAGTCATCGACCGTTGCTGGCAGTTGGGTGAACGCAACCCGATCAGCTTCATCCACGACGTGGGCGCGGGCGGTCTGTCCAACGCCTTCCCGGAGCTGGTCAACGACGGCAACCGTGGTGGTCGCTTCGAACTGCGCAACATTCCAAACGACGAGCCGGGTATGGCCCCGCACGAAATCTGGAGTAACGAATCCCAGGAACGCTACGTTCTGGCGGTCGGCCCGGCGGACTTCGAACGCTTCCAGGCGATCTGCGAGCGCGAGCGCTGCCCGTTTGCCGTCGTCGGCGAAGCCACTGCCGAGCCGCAACTGACGGTCACCGACAGCCACTTCGGCAACAGCCCGGTGGACATGCCACTCGAAGTGCTGCTGGGCAAAGCCCCGCGCATGCACCGTTCGGCCGTTCGTGAAAACGAACTGGGCGACGACTTCGATCCGTCGACGCTTGAGATTGCAGATTGCGTAGAGCGCGTTCTGCATCACCCTGCCGTGGCGAGCAAAAGCTTCCTGATCACCATCGGTGACCGCACCATCACCGGCCTCGTTGCCCGGGATCAGATGGTCGGCCCGTGGCAGGTTCCGGTGGCCGACGTTGCCGTCACCGCGACCAGCTTCGACGTTTACACCGGTGAAGCCATGGCCATGGGCGAGCGCACTCCGCTGGCACTGCTGGACGCTCCGGCGTCGGGTCGCATGGCCATCGGCGAAACCCTGACTAACATTTGTGCCTCGCGCATCAACAAGATCTCCGACATCAAACTGTCGGCCAACTGGATGTCCGCTGCCGGTCACCCAGGTGAAGACGCGCGACTGTACGACACCGTGAAAGCGGTCGGCATGGAACTGTGCCCTGAGCTGGGCATTACCATTCCGGTGGGCAAGGACTCCATGTCCATGGCAACCCGCTGGAACGACGAAGGCGTCGACAAGACCGTAACGTCGCCGATGTCCCTGATCGTGACCGGTTTCGCGCCTGTGGCTGACATCCGTCAGACCCTGACGCCGGAACTGCGCATGGACAAGGGCACCACCGACCTGATCCTGATCGATCTGGGCCGTGGCCAGAACCGCATGGGCGCCTCGATCCTGGCCCAGGTTCACGGCAAGCTCGGCTCGCAAGCGCCGGACGTTGACGATTCCGAAGACCTCAAAGCCTTCTTCGCGGTGATCCAGGGCCTCAACGCCGACGGTCACCTGCTGGCTTACCACGACCGTTCCGACGGTGGTCTGCTGACCAGCGTGGTGGAAATGGCCTTCGCCGGTCACTGCGGCCTGAGTTTGAACCTCGACGGTCTGGCAGAAACCTCCGCCGACATCGCCGCGATTCTGTTCAACGAAGAACTGGGCGCTGTGATCCAGGTTCGTCAGGACGCTACGCCGGACATTCTTGCGCAGTTCAGCGCGGCCGGTCTGGGTGACTGCGTTTCGGTGGTCGGTCAGCCGATGAACAACGGCCAGATCAACATCACCTTCAACGGCGAAACCGTGTTCGAAGGTCAGCGTCGTCTGCTGCAACGTCAGTGGGCTGAAACCAGCTACCAGATCCAGCGTCTGCGTGATAACGCGGACTGCGCCGAACAAGAGTTCGACGTGCTGCTGGAAGAAGACAACCCGGGCCTGAGCGTCAAGCTGAGCTACGACGTCAACCAGGACGTCGCCGCGCCTTACATCAAGAAAGGCATCCGCCCACAAGTTGCCGTACTGCGTGAGCAGGGCGTCAACGGTCAGGTGGAAATGGCGGCTGCGTTCGACTGCGCCGGTTTCAACGCGATCGACGTGCACATGAGCGACATTCTGGCCGGCCGTGTCGACTTGAACGAGTTCAAAGGTCTGGTGGCCTGCGGCGGTTTCTCCTACGGCGACGTCCTGGGTGCCGGCGAAGGCTGGGCCAAGTCCGCGCTGTTCAACAGCCGCGCTCGCGATGCGTTCCAGGGCTTCTTCGAACGTAATGACAGCTTCACCCTCGGCGTGTGCAACGGTTGCCAGATGATGTCCAACCTGCACGAGCTGATTCCGGGCAGCGAGTTCTGGCCGCACTTTGTGCGTAACCGTTCCGAGCAATTCGAAGCACGTGTGGCGATGGTTCAGGTCCAGGAATCGAACTCGATCTTCCTGCAAGGCATGGCCGGTTCGCGCATGCCGATCGCCATCGCTCACGGCGAAGGTCATGCCGAGTTCGAAAGCGAAGAAGCGCTCCTGGAAGCCGATCTGTCGGGTTGCGTGGCGATGCGTTTCGTCGACAACCACGGCAAGGTTACCGAAAACTACCCGGCCAACCCGAACGGCTCGCCGCGTGGGATCACCGGTTTGACCAGCCGTGACGGTCGCGTGACCATCATGATGCCGCACCCGGAGCGTGTGTTCCGCGCGGTGCAGAACTCGTGGCGTTCGGAAGACTGGAACGAAGACGCACCTTGGATGCGTATGTTCCGTAATGCTCGCGTCTGGGTGAACTAAGCGCGATGTATAAGCTCAGTTTTTATGTTCCTGCCAGCCATGTCGAGGTGGTCAAAAGCGCTGTGTTCGCCGCGGGTGGTGGGCGGATCGGGGCTTATGATCACTGCGCGTGGCAGGTGTTGGGTCTGGGTCAGTTTCGGCCTTTGGATGGCAGTCAGCCGTTTATTGGTGAGGCGGGGCAGGTCGAACAGGTTGAGGAATGGAAGGTTGAGCTTGTGGTCCGTGATGAGTTGATTCGCTCTGTGGTGGTGGCTCTGAAGCAGAGCCACCCCTACGAGACGCCGGCTTATGAGGTGTGGCGGTTGGAGGATTTTTGATCTTCCGGGCTGCTGAAATGAGAAACCCGCTGAATGAGCGTTCAGCGGGTTTTTTGTTGTTCGGGATTTAATAACGGCTACATCGCTCGAGGAAATATCCGACAACCTTTTCAGGTTGTCCGTCGGAAGTGCCAAGTCCAGCCTTTGTCCATCACAAACACTTCAATCCACTTGAGGTTCAAAGATGGAATTGCCGGACGCAATTACTCCCAGGGTTAACTCGAACACCGCGCTTGGGCAGGCGCTAATTTCGATGTTCAAATCCGTCGAGTTGGAACTAGTCGGTGAGCGGGCAGAGCCAGGGGCGGTCAAGGTTATCGTGTTCGGAGGGTGCGCCGTTCACCTCTACACTCATCACCGCGTGTCAACTGATGTTGACGCTGAGATTTACTATGCAAATCTCCCACAGAGTCTTCACCTGCAGACCTTGCTCGCAGAAGTACCTGAACAATTTGTTGATGAGCAATCCGGCCGATTGATGGAGCTGAACTACGACCTTCAATACAACACCAGTTTCGGTCCAATTCATGAAGACTACTGGGAACGGAGTCTTCCCCTTGCAGATTTCTCCATAGAGTCACCGCTGCATGTCCATATTGCTGCTCCTGTCGACATCGCAATATCCAAACTAGGTAGAGCGACAGACCAGGATATTGGCGACGTCATGGCGCTGCTCCGGGCGGGTTTTATACTGACCACTGAACTCCGTCGTCTGGCATTGCAGGCAATTGATGTATATGTTGGCAACAAAGAGCCACCGACCTCCGTTCTCACCAATATCTTGCAAGATTACCTGGAGACTACAGATGGCGACGCCCCATAGCGGCCACGTCCTCTCATCCGCCTTGGACACCTTGGTCAAAAAACCTTTGAATCAAGCAGATGACGCTGCGCTGGTGCGCGCAGCTAAAGTTGTCTGGTATTCGAAGGATGACCTTGTGAGTGAAGTCGAAGCCTTCCTGAGTCTTCACGCTGACGAGCTCGAAGTTCGCCGCGCAGGTTACTTGCTCGAGCGGTTCACGCGCTTTGCATGTGTTTCTGATAGCCGTGTCTTGGAAGCCTTCGGCGCTCTTAAGCTTTTTTTACGCTCGACGTCCAGACTGGAAGTGAGGTCGCAGGTAGCGACTGTTCCGCTTCGCAAGCGCCGCGATGAGCTCGCGGCTTCTTGGGGGCTGAGTGAGGGGCTTGGTCTTAAGGCGCAGACTCTCATGCCTTTCCAGACTCGACATTACGAAGCTGAGCAGCACGCCACGTCTGCTTGAGTTTATGTGGTACTACGCCGAACCATAGATGTGGGAGCGAGCTTGCTCGCGATGACTGACTTTCAGGCGCGAACAATCTAAACCTTGGCTCTCACCTCACTACGATTAACCAACGCCTCCAGCGCCCCACTCAAACTCGGCGCCTTGTCACCAATCAGTAGATGCCAAACCCCTCCGTCCAACTGGCTGACGCCCTGGCAACCCAGCGTCTTCAAATCACACTCCGACAACGCCTTGCCATCCGCCAATTGCAATCGAATCCGGGTCATGGCGATGCAATCCATCTGCAGTACGTTCTCGCCGCCACCCAAAGCGTTCAGCCATTGCTGTGCTTCTGAATTCGCTACCGCAGCAGGTTTCGGCGTATCGATAACAGCAGGAGGGGAGGAAACAAGTGCGCGCCCCAAGGCCGGCATCGCCAATCGAATCTCATCAGCAATGCTGTCCGCCATCGGCCCGACCACCACCTGCAAACTCCCGCCCTTGCCTGGCCGCACCACCGCCATCGCGCCCAGTGCTTTCAGCTCCGCATCGTTTGCCTTGTTGCGATCCACCATGTCCAGCCGTAGCCGCGTGGTGCACGCACCTACGGTGATCAAATTCTGCGCACCACCCAACGCCTTGATGTAAGCCCCGGCCCGCTCATTCTCGGCGACCACAACCTTGTCGCCCATCGGCACCTCTTCGCGCCCCGGCGTCTTGAGATTGAACCGGCGAATGCAGAAATCAAATACCACGTAGTAAATCACCGCATACGCCAAGCCAACCGGTACCACCAACCAGCCGTTGGTGGATTTACCCCAGCCGAGAATCATGTCGATGAAGCCACCGGAAAACGTAAACCCGAGGTGAATGTTCAGCAGGTTGGTGATCGCCATCGACAGGCCAGTCAGCAACGCATGCACTAGATAAAGCAGCGGTGCGAGGAACATGAAGGCGAATTCGATCGGTTCCGTCACACCCGTTAAAAACGACGTCAGCGCCATCGACAGGAAGATCCCGCCCATGACCTTGCGGCGCTCCGGCAAGGCATTGCGGTACATCGCCAGGCACGCGGCGGGCAGGCCGAAGATCATCATCGGGAACATTCCGGTCATGAACTGGCCGCCCTTCGGGTCGCCGGCGAAGTAGCGCGACAGGTCGCCGGTGACGATGGCGCCCGTGGTCGGGTCGGTGAAGTTGCCGAAGACGAACCACGCCATGTTGTTGAGGATGTGATGCAGCCCGGTGACGATCAGCAGGCGGTTGAACACGCCGAAGACGAACGCGCCGAAGCTGCCGCTCTCCATCATCAACGTGCCGAAGCTGTTGATGCCGTGCTGGATCGGTGGCCAGATCAGGCCGAAGATTACGCCGAGGCCGACGGCGGCGAACCCGGTGACAATCGGCACGAAGCGCCGACCACCGAAGAACGCCAGGTATTCCGGCAGCTTGATGTCCTTGAATCGGTTATACAGCGCGCCAGCCATCAAGCCGCTGATGATCCCGGCGAGCATGCCCATGTTGATGCTCGCGTCGAGCACCTTGAGGGTGGAGATCATCACCAGGTAGCCAATCACTCCGGCGAGGCCTGCCGTGCCGTTGTTGTCCTTGGCGAAACCGACCGCGATGCCGATGGCGAAGATCATTGCCAGGTTGGCGAAGATCACCTGGCCGGCGTCGTGAATGATTGCGATGTTCAGCAGGTCGGTGTCACCCAAACGCAGCAACAGACCGGCAATCGGCAGGATCGCGATCGGCAGCATCAGCGCGCGGCCGAGGCGCTGCAGGCCTTCGATGAAGTATTGGTACATGGCGGTTCTCCCTGTGTTCTTTTTGTTTTAGAGCTGTTGTAGTTGTTCAGCTCAGAGGCCATTGCTGGTGACAGGCGTGACGCACCGCGCTGGCGCTGCTCAGTTTGAGCAGGTCCTGGCTGATGCGGCGGCATTCGGTGGCGTCGAGGTGGCGCACGCGGTCCTTGATTTCACCGATCTGCACCAGGCTGACCGACAACTCGCTGACCCCCAGGCCAATCAGGACCGGCGTGGCCAGCGGATCAGAGGCGAGTGCGCCGCAGACGCCGACCCAGCGGTTATGCACCGCAGCACCGGCGCAGGTCTGGGCGATCAATCGCAGCAATGCCGGGTGCAGGGCGTCGACCCGCGAGGCGAGGCCGGCGTGGTCGCGGTCCATGGCCAGGGTGTATTGGGACAAATCGTTGGTGCCGATGGACAGGAAGTCCGCGTGTTCGGCCAGTTGCTCGGCCAGCAATGCGGCGGCGGGGACTTCAATCATCACGCCCAGCTCAGGGCGCTCATTCACACCGAGTTCAGTGCACAACGCGTCGAGGCGCAGGCGGATGTGCAGCAGCTCATCGACTTCGGTGACCATCGGCAACAGGAGCCGACACCGGGAGAGCGGGCTGACATGCAGCAGCGCGCGCAGTTGCTGATCGAGCAATTCCGGGCGGACCTGAGCCAGACGAATGCCACGCAAGCCCAGCACCGGATTGGCCTCGGCCGGCAGCGGCAGGTAGTCGAGTTGCTTGTCACCGCCGACGTCGATGGTACGGATGATCACCGACTTGTCGCCCATGGCGTCGAGCACGGCCTGGTAGGCGACGCGCTGTTCCTGTTCGTCCGGCGCTGTGTGGCGGTCGACGAAGAGGAACTCGGTGCGCAGCAGGCCGACGCCGTCGGCGCCATTGGCCAGGGCATCTGCCGCTTCAGCGCTGGAGGCCACGTTGGCGGCAACTTCAATCTGCAAACCGTCGAGCGTCAGCGCCGGCGTGTGAGCCTGAGCCTGCTGCTCGGCGCGGCGCTGTTGATGATCGAGTCGCACCTGATGCACCTCGGCCAACCGTTCGGCATTTGGCATCAGTTCGAGACGACCGCCATCGGCATCCAGCACAACCGCTTGGCCTTGTGGCTGATCCAGCAGCGTCGAACCCAGTGCAACCAGGCACGGCAAGCCTTTGCCGCGAGCGAGAATGGCGACATGAGAAGTTGCGCCGCCCTCGGCCATGCACAACCCGGCGACACCTTGCTGGCTCAATTGCAGCAAGTCGGACGGCGTCAGTTCATGCGCGGCGACGATCGCGCCGGCCGGTACGTCGTAGTGCCAGATTTCGCCGAGCAGGGCGCGCAGCACGCGTTGTTTGAGGTCGCGAAGATCGTTGGCGCGTTCGGCCAACAACGGGCTACCGAGTTGCTGGAGAACCTCGCACTGCACGTCGATCGATTGACTCCAGGCGTGGGTCGCGGCCATGCCTTGGTCGATGGAAGTGTTGGCGGCGTCCAGCAGCGCCGGGTCTTCGAGCAAGGCGAGGTGGGCGGCGAAGATCGCTTCTTCGTCGGTGTTTTTATGTTTCCTGGCTTGGGCCAGTGTGTGGTCGATTTCGCTGCGCACGACGGTCAGTGCAGTGGCGAGGGTTTTCAGTTGTTGCTCGGGATCATGGTGGCCGGCGTCCACCGGCAGGCTGATGGCGTTCAAGCGAAACAACGGCCCACCCACCAAGCCGGGAGCGGCGCAGACGCCGTGCAGCACACCGGCTTCGGCTGCCCTATTACGCTGAGAAATCGATGTCGGCGCCGCGACGTGGCTGTCTTCGGCCAGCGCTGTGGACAAGGCGATCAGCAACGCTTGCAATGCCGCTTCGGCGTCCGGGCCCTGGCAGCTGACTTGAACCTCGTCCTGCTCGCCGACGGCCAAACCCATCAGCCCGATCAAGCTGTCGCAGGTCGCGGATTTGCCGGCGAAATGCAGCTGCGATTTACTCTTGAACCCTTGCGCTGTCTGACGAATCAGCGCCGCCGGCCGGGCGTGCAGACCGCCACGGTGGGCGATGCGAATGTGGCCGTAAATCTCTTCTCCCGACAACTCCATTTCAGTCAGCGCATCGGGTGCGTGTCGACGAATGATGTGCAGCAATGGCTCGCCGACCTTCACTGATTTCAGCGTAATAGGCCGCGCCTGAAAGTCCTGGCTGTTGGTCAGGATCATCAAGCTGACGAGGCTTTTACATCGCTGCGCGACCTTGTCCAGGTCATAGCGCAACAGCGGTTGGCCGTTGCTGACTCGCGCACCTTCCTTGACCAGCATCGAGAAGCCTTCGCCCTGCAACTCGACGGTGTCGAGGCCCAGGTGCAATAGCAATTCGGCGCCGTTATCCGCACGCAAGGTGACGGCGTGGCCGGTGCGGGCGACGTGCACCACGACGCCGGCGCACGGTGCGTGCAGGGTGTCGTTCAGCGGATCGATGGCGATCCCGTCACCCATGGCGCCGCTGGCGAACACCGGGTCCGGGACTGTGGCGAGCGTGAGCACCGGGCCGCTGAGCGGGGCGCTGAGGGTCAGCTCTTTATTATTGTTGTGCATGGCTCGGTCTCATCAATAAAAACTACGATTCGGAGCAACTCGCCCTGTAGCAGCTGTCGAGTGAAACGAGGCTGCGATCTTTTCAACGCAGGATCAAAAGATCGCAGCCTCGTTTCACTCGACAGCTCCTACAGGGTTCTCCACTCAGTGGGTGCGGGTCACTTTGCTCAAGTGCCGCGGCTGGTCCGGGTCCATGCCACGGGCGACAGCCAGGCCTGCGGCCATGACGTAGAAACTCTGGATCGCCAGGATCGGATCAAACATCGGGTGTTCGGCGCGGCTCAGGGTGAGGTCGCGTTCGACGACGTCATCCGGCGCGGCCAGCAGGACGCGAGCACCACGCTGGCGCATGTCGGCGGCGAGGCTCAGCAAACCGGCCTGCTCGGCACCGCGTGGGGCGAAGATCAGCAGTGGATAATTTTCGTCGATCAACGCCATCGGCCCGTGACGGACCTCGGCACTGCTGAAGGCTTCGGCCTGGATCGCCGAGGTTTCCTTGAATTTCAGTGCGGCTTCCTGGGCGATGGCGAAACCGGCGCCACGGCCAATCACCATCAGGTGCTGGCAATCACGCAGGGCGTCGATGGCCACGCTCCAGTCCTGTTTCGCCGCGTCGCGCAAACCTTCCGGCAGCGCGAGGCCGGCCTCCAGTAATTCCACATCCTCTTTCCAATGGGCGATCAGACGGGCGCTGGCGCTGAGGGTGGCGATAAAACTCTTGGTCGCCGCGACGCTGTTTTCGGTGCCGGCACACAGCGGAAGGCTGAACTCACAGGCGGCCTCCAGCGGCGAACTCTCGGCATTGACCATCGAAATGCTCAGGGCGCCACGCTTGCGCAGCAGACGCATGCTGTTCACCAGATCGGGACTTTGCCCGGACTGCGAGAAGGCGAACGCCACTTGGCCGCTGACCTTCAACGGCGCTTGCTGCATGGTCACCACCGACATCGGCAACGACGCCACCGGAATGCCCAGTTGCTGCATGGTCAGGTAGGCGAAGTAACTGGCAGCATGGTCGGAGCTGCCGCGAGCGACAGTCATCGCCACTTGCGGCGGCTGACGACGCAGGCGCCCGGCGATCTCGATCATCTGTGGGTCGAGTTGTTGCAATTGGGCGTGCACGGCCTCGCTCGAGGACAGCGCCTCTTCAAGCATTTTTGAAGTCAATGTCTTCTCCTTCGACCATGACGGCGGTCAGTGTGAGTGAGCGATCGAGCCGCACGCAGTCGGCCCAGCTGCCGGGTTGCAGGCGCCCGCGTTCGGTGATGCCGAGGTAGTCGGCGGGGAATTGCGAAAGACGTTGCGAGGCCTCGGCGATCGGCAAGCCGATCTTCACCAGATTGCGCAGGGCTTGATCCATAGTCAGCGTGCTGCCGGCGAGAGTGCCGTCGGGCAAGCGCACGCCACCCAGGCATTTGGTCACGGTGTGGCTGCCAAGCTTGTATTCGCCGTCGGGCATGCCGGCGGCGGCGGTGGAATCGGTGACGCAGTACAGGCATGGGATCGAGCGCAAGGCCACACGGATGGCGCCGGGGTGTACGTGCAGTAAATCCGGAATCAATTCGGCGTATGTGGCGTGAGCCAGTGCCGCGCCGACGATGCCTGGCTCGCGGTGATGCAGCGGGCTCATGGCGTTGTAGAGGTGGGTGAAACTGCTGGCGCCGGCCGCAAGCGCAGCCACGCCTTCCTCGTAACTGCCGAGCGTGTGGCCGATTTGCATGCGCACGCCGCGAGCGCTGAGGGCGCGGATCAACGCATCGTGGCCGGCGATTTCCGGGGCGATGGTGATCACCCGGATCGGCGCCAAGGCCAGGTATTCTTCGACTTCGGCCATCAACGCGGTGTGGGCGAAGTTCGGTTGGGCGCCGAGTTTTCCGGGGTTGATGTAGGGGCCTTCCAGGTGCACACCCAGTACCCGGGCACTGCCTTTTGGCCGCCACTCACAGAACTTGCCGAGGGCTTTGAGCACGCTGGAAATCTCTTCGCTCGGCGCGGTCATGGTGGTCGCCAGTATCGACGTGGTACCGAAACGCACGTGGGTTCTGGTGATGGTCTCGAAGGCGGTTGCGCCTTCCATGATGTCTTTGCCGCCACCGCCGTGAACGTGCAGGTCGATAAAACCCGGCAGCAGGTAAGACAGGTCGTTGTCGGCCGGATCGCACGGTTGGCCTTCGATCGACACGACCTTGCCGTGTTCATGAATCAGCCGGCCGCGAACCCAGCCGTGGGCGGTGAGGATGTTGTCTTCGGACATGATCGGTTCTCTCGTTTAGCGGCGTGGCTGATCAGCGGCGCAGCTCTGCAACAAAGTCGTAGTAGTCGTTGCGGCAATAGGTGTCGGTGACTTCGATCGGCGTGTTGTCTTCGAGGTAGCCGACACGGGTCATCAGCAGCATGGCGGTGCCGGGGGCGATGCCCACCAGGGCGGCGAATTCATCCGAGGCGTTGATCGCCTGAATGTGCTGCAGGGCGCGGACAATCGGCTTGCCGATGCCGTCGAGGTATTCGTAGAGGGAGTCGCCCACCGCTTGCGGCTTGGGAATGATCGAGGCGGGCAGGGTGCTCATCTCGATCGCCATGACCGTGTCGTCGGCTTTACGCAGACGTTTGAGCCGCGCGACCTTATCATTCGGCGAGAGGCCGAGGCGGATCAGTTCTTCGTGGGTCGGCGGAGTGATTTCCCGTTCCAGCCATTGGGAGCCGGGGACGAAGCCCTTCAGCCGCAGCATTTCGCTGAAACCCGAGAGGCGCGACAGCGGTTGTTCCAGGCGTGGGGTGATAAACGTGCCGGAACCTTGGTTGCGTCGGATCAGACCTTGTTCGAACAGCACTTCCAACGCCTTGCGCGCGGTGACACGGGAGATGCCCAGCATTTCGCTGAGGTTGCGCTCCGACGGCATGGCCTGTTCGGCTTTCCACTGGCCGGCATGGATCGCCGCTTCCAGGTTGCGCGCCAGTTGCAGGTACAACGGCGTGGGCTGGGTGTCGTCAGGGCGTAGGGCCTGGAGGTCATTCATGTAGGTTTGGTCCGATGCGGATATAGGTTTGTTGTCGCTCGGTGGTGAGAAGAAATTAATACCACTTAAATACCATGTCAATGCCACCACTTTGCTTTGGTCGCGGGAAAGCCTGCCCAGTTGGATAGGCTGAAGGGTTGTTGGCTTGAAGTGGTATTAGAGGTGGGGATTTCGAAAGCAAAGATCGCAGCCTTCAACAGCGCCTACGGGTGAAATTGGTATCTACCCGGTAGGCGCTGTCGCAGGCTGCGATCTTTTGATTTTTTTTTCGATGAGCGACCGAAGGTAGCCGTTACGGACGAATCTCGATCATCGTGCCGTCCGGCACCAGATTCCAGACTTCGCGCATGTCCATATTGCGCATGGCGATGCAGCCGTCGGTCCAGTCCAGCGTGTGGAACAGGTCTTCGGGGTTTTCTTCGGTGTCCGGGGTGCCGTGGATCATGATCATGCCACCGGGCTCGACGCCTTCGCGCCGGGCGCGGGCGGAGTCGCTGATGTTCGGGTAGGAGATGTGCATCGACAGGTTGAAACGGTCACTGGTCTTGCGCCAGTCCATCCAATAAAAACCTTCAGGCGTGCGTTTGTCGCCTTCCATGAGTTTCGGGCCGACGGGTCTTTTTCCCAATGAGATGCGATAGGTCTTGAGCGGTTTGCCGTCATTGATCAATTGCAATTGGTGGGCGGATTTGAGAACCAGGATTTTTTCGATGACTTTGCCGTCCAGGGTTTCCGCAACGGAAGCCTGGGAGATAACGACAAATGACAAGCAAAACAGGGCAAGCAGCCAGCGCATTGAAACGATATCCCTAAGAGGTGTCGCGACTATTAAGTTATAGGTGATTTTAGAACCAGGAGCGTTATGAGATGGCAGGCTGAGCAAGCGGCGGGATCGACTCGGACCGCACGGGGTAGACCTCGGTCCGCCGGTCAGCGAAGAAACATTCTAAGGTACGGCCCACTGTGCGGAAAGCCAGCTCGGACCAAGGGATGTCGGCTTCTTCGAAAAGCTGCACTTCCAGGCTCTCTTGACCGGCGGCAAAATCCAGGTCCGCAAGCTCGGCGCGGAAGAACACATGCACTTGGCTGATGTGCGGCACGTCGATCAACGTATAGAGGGTCAGGTTGCGTACCCGCGCGCAGGCTTCTTCGGCCGTCTCGCGAATGGCCGCCTGCTCGATGGTTTCACCGTTCTCCATGAAACCGGCGGGCAGGGTCCAATAACCGAGCCGAGGCTCGATGGCGCGTCGGCACAGCAAGACCTTGGAGCCCCAAGTCGCCACGCAACCGGCGACGATATTGGGGTTCTGGTAGTGAATCGCCTGACAGCTGTCACAGACAAAACGCAGGCGCGAATCGCCTTCTGGGATGCGCTGGGTCACCGGGTTGCCGCACTGACTGCAAAATTTCATGCTTGGGTTCCTGAATGCTGCGCCTATCTTGGCGTGCGGCGGTGTCTGTCGGCAAGTTGTCGTTTAGCGACATGCAGCGGTTATGGGGTTGGGCGGTCGGTTCGATTGGTGCATGATGCAAAGTAGAGAACAAATCGAGAAGACTCATGCTGGACGAGCTACTTCACCGGGTAAGCAACCACACGCCGCTAACCCTGGAAACCGACCGACGTTTCCCCGAAGCCGCGGTATTAGTGCCCATCACCCGCAGTGACGAACCTGAACTGGTTCTGACCCTGCGCGCCAGCGGGCTCTCGACCCATGGCGGTGAAGTGGCCTTTCCCGGTGGTCGACGTGACCCTGAAGACCCTGACCTGATTTTCACTGCGCTACGTGAGGCCCAAGAAGAAATTGGCCTGCCGCCGGGGCTGGTCGAAGTGATCGGCCCGCTGAGCCCGTTGATCTCCCTGCACGGCATCAAGGTCACCCCCTATGTCGGTGTGATTCCGGACTTTGTCGAGTACCAGGCCAACGACGCCGAGATTGCCGCAGTCTTCAGCGTACCGCTGGAGTTCTTCCGCAAGGATCCGCGCGAACACACCCATCGCATCGATTACCAGGGCCGCAGTTGGTACGTGCCGAGCTATCGCTATGGCGAGTACAAAATCTGGGGCCTCACGGCGATTATGATCGTCGAGTTGATCAACCTGCTCTATGACACCAAAATCAGCCTGCATCAGCCGCCCAATACTTTTATCGACACCTGAAGCCATCGCTCGTATGGCCTGAACCCTGCTTTTTCAAGTGAGCCTGCCTGGCCTTGAGGACAATAAGATGAAATATCGCCTGGGCGACGCCCGCGTCGAAACCCATCCGCAGAGCTGGGTCGCACCCAATGCCGTGCTGGTGGGCAAGGTCAAATTGGAAGAGGGCGCCAACGTCTGGTTCAACGCCGTGCTGCGGGGCGACAACGAGTTGATCCTGATCGGCAAGAACAGCAACGTCCAGGACGGCACGGTGATGCACACCGACATGGGTTACCCGCTGACCATCGGCACCGGCGTGACCATCGGCCATAACGCCATGCTTCATGGTTGTACGGTGGGCGATTACAGCTTGATCGGCATTAACGCGGTGATCCTCAACGGCGCGAAAATTGGCAAGAACTGCATCATTGGCGCCAACTCGCTGATCGGTGAGGGCAAGGAGATTCCAGACGGTTCGCTGGTCATGGGCTCGCCGGGCAAAGTGGTGCGCGAACTGACCGAGCCGCAGAAAAAAATGCTGGAGGCCAGCGCTGCTCACTATGTGCATAACTCGCAACGTTATGCCCGCGATCTGGTTGAGCAGGAAGAATGAACACCCCCGAACGCCCGGTTCGATCGCCCTGCGTGAATATCTGCGCGCTGGACGAGGATGATGTTTGCACCGGGTGTCAGCGCACGGTGGAAGAGATCACGTGCTGGAGCCGGATGGACAACGAGGAGCGGCGCAAGGTGTTGGGGTTGTGTCATGAGCGGGCCAAATCGAGTGGTCTGCTCTGGATGATCGGCAAAACTCCCAACCTGTAATTGGATGGACTCGCCCAAGCCGAGGCGTCAATGCGCCACGGTGGCAGT
>NZ_JASBRE010000040.1 GCF_029960815.1 Pseudomonas sp. AL03 | reverse complement strand
AGATTGAAGACGTGACCCATGGCTTTGTGATGACCAACCATGGCGTGAGCATGGAAATCAGCCCGCAGCAGACGTCCTCGATCACCTTTGTCGCCGACAAGCCGGGGTTGCACTGGTATTACTGCAGCTGGTTCTGTCATGCGTTGCACATGGAAATGGTCGGCCGAATGCTCGTCGAGAAGGCTTGAGCGGCTGGGCGTATCAGGGCCGCGAAAAGGTGAACGCAGTGTTCAGACCCCTGGCAAATGACTCACTACACGGCACGGCACTTTTGGTATTGGTGTTTCTATCGGCATTCGCCCAGGCGTCGCCACGGCCCATCACCGAGCTGCCCCTGCAACCCGATGGCGATCACCACTGGAAGCTGCCGGCCGGAGAGTACCAAGGGCAGTTCAGTGTCGATCAGCCGATGCAGATCGATTGCGAGAAAGGTGCGGTCATCAATGCGCAGGGGCAGGGCAACGCTCTGTTCATCAGCGCCCCCGACGTGCGGATCGAGGGCTGCACATTGGTCGACTGGGGGCGGGACATGACGGCTATGAACGCAGCGATTTTCATCGGTCCCAAAGCCCAGGGGGCGGTGATACGCGACAACCGCATGAAAGGGCCAGGTTTCGGCATCTGGGTGGACAGCACCCACGACGTCAGCCTGATTGACAATGACATCGAAGGCGACCCGAGCATTCGCTCCCAGGATCGCGGCAATGGGATTCATCTGTTTGCCGTGCACGGCGCCCAGGTGATCGGTAATCACGTGCGACAGACCCGCGACGGGATCTACATCGACACCTCGAACCGCAACTTGCTGCAGGGCAATACCCTGGAAGACCTGCGCTACGGCGTGCATTACATGTACGCCAACGACAACCAGTTGCTCGGCAACACCACCCGCCGTACACGCACCGGCTATGCCTTGATGCAGAGCCGCAAGTTGACGGTGATTGGCAACCGTTCCGAGCAGGACGAGAGCTATGGCATCCTGATGAACTACATTACCTATTCCGAGCTTCGCGACAACGTCGTCAGCGACGTGCGCAGCGGTTCCGCCGATGGCGGTATGGTCAGCGGTGCCGAGGGTAAGGCGCTGTTCATCTACAACTCGCTGTTCAATGTCATTGAACACAATCACTTCGAGCGCAGCGCCGTGGGTATTCACCTTACCGCTGGCTCCGAAGACAACCGGATCGCCGACAACGCCTTCGTCGACAATCAGCAGCAAGTCAAATACGTCGCCACCCGCTTACAGGAATGGTCAGCCGAGGGGCGGGGCAATTACTGGAGCGATTACCTGGGCTGGGATCGCAATAACGATGCGGTGGGCGACGTGATCTACGAACCCAACGACAACGTCGACCGTCTGCTGTGGCTGTACCCACAGGTCCATCTGTTGATGAATAGCCCGAGCATTCAATTACTGCGTTGGGTTCAGAGCAGTTTCCCCGTGACGAAATCGCCGGGGGTCAAAGACAGTTACCCGTTGATGAACCTTCCGGCGATGCCTCAGACACAGCGGCCGACCTTATGAACGCCGTCGAGATCGAAGGGGTAAGCCAGCGTTACGCAAGCATGACCGTGTTGCACGATCTGACACTGAGTCTGGGAGAAGGCGAGGTGTTGGGACTGTTTGGCCACAATGGTGCGGGCAAAACCACGGTGATGAAACTGATCCTTGGCTTGCTTAATGCCAGCGCTGGTCAGGTGCGCGTACTCGGTTGCCGACCCGCACAAGCCGACGTGCGTCGCCAACTCGGTTACCTGCCGGAAAACGTGACGTTCTACCCGCAACTCAGTGGCCGCGAAACCCTTCGGTATTTCGCCCGCCTCAAGGGAGCCGCACTGACGCAAGCGGACGAATTGCTCGACCAGGTCGGGCTTACGGGGGCCGCAGACCGACGGGTGAAAACCTATTCCAAGGGCATGCGCCAGCGGCTGGGCCTGGCTCAGGCGGTGCTCGGCCAGCCGCGTCTGCTGCTGTTGGACGAACCCACTGTCGGGCTGGACCCGATCGCTACCCAGGATCTTTACCTGTTGATCGACCGTCTGCGCCAACAGGGCGCGAGCATCATCCTTTGCTCCCATGTGCTGGCAGGCGTCGAAGCGCATATCAACCGTGCGGCAATCTTGGCCAATGGCTGCTTACAGGCGATCGGGAGTCTGTCCAGACTGCGTGAAGACGCCGACTTGCCGGCGCGGATCCGGGCCAGTGGTCTTTGCCGACGCGAGCAGTGGTTGCAGCGCTGGAATGCCGCCGGGCACACCGCCACGGCCATGGGCGGCAACGGGGTCGAGGTGATGGCTGTCAATGGCCACAAAGTTGATCTGCTACGCCAGTTGTTCCACGAGGATCAACCGCAGGATATCGAGATACTGCAACCGTCCCTCGAAGACCTCTACGGCTATTACATGAGTCGTGCGACCACCGGCACAGAAGGTATTCATCCATGATGCAGATCTGGAATATCGCAGGTAAGGAATTCAGTGACGGGCTGCGCAATCGCTGGCTGCTGGCAATCAGTCTGTTGTTCGCCATTCTGGCGGTGGGTATCGCCTGGCTCGGCGCGGCGGCGTCCGGGCAAGTGGGTTTCACTTCCATCCCGGCAACCATCGCCAGTCTGGCCAGCCTGGCGACGTTCCTGATGCCGCTGATTGCGCTGCTGCTGGCCTACGATGCCATCGTTGGCGAGGACGAGGGCGGCACGCTGATGCTATTGCTGACCTATCCGCTGGGCCGTGGCCAAATCCTGCTGGGCAAGTTTGTCGGTCATGGTCTGATCCTGGCCCTGGCCACACTGATCGGGTTTGGCTGTGCCGCCGTGGCCATTGCCTTGCTGGTCGATGATGTCGATGTGGGAATGCTGCTCTGGGCGTTCGGCCGCTTCATGGTGTCTTCCACGCTGCTGGGCTGGGTATTCCTGGCCCTGGCCTACGTGCTGAGCAGCAAGGCCAGCGAAAAATCCAGCGCAGCCGGGATGGCCTTGGGCGTGTGGTTTCTCTTCGTGCTGGTATTCGACCTGGCGCTGCTGGCGTTGCTTGTGCTCAGTAAAGGCACGTTCAACCCGGATCTATTGCCGTGGTTGCTGCTGCTCAACCCGACCGACATTTATCGCTTGATCAACCTCTCCGGTTTCGAAGGCAGCGGTAATGCCGTCGGCCTTATGGCATTGAGCAGCGATTTACCGGTGCCGGCTTCGTTGCTATGGCTCTGTTTGCTGCTCTGGGTAGGGGTTTCGCTGCTGTTGGCTTATTGGATGTTTCGCGGTCGGCTGACTTGATTTTTTTACGCTCGGGACAATTGATATGAACACTCTGTACCTGGCCGGGGCCCGTGTCCTGGTCGTCATCATTACTTGTTTGGGGTTAGCGGCGTGCAACGATCGCGCAGAGGAAAAGCCAACCCTTGGGCCCGTGGCCTTCCATCAAAGTGACGAATGTCATGTCTGTGGGATGGTCATCGCCGACTTTCCGGGCCCCAAAGGTCAGGTCGTGGAAAAAGGCACGGTCAAGAAGTTCTGCTCCACCGCGGAAATGCTCGGGTGGTGGCTTCAACCGGAGAATCACCACACGGATGCGAAATTGTATGTGCACGACATGGGGAAAAGTGCCTGGGAGAAACCCGACGACCATTATCTGATTGACGCAACCAAAGCCTACTATGTCGTCGGCACTCGGCTTAAAGGTTCCATGGGTGTTGTTCTGGCGTCATTTTCCGAGGAGGCCACCGCACGCAAACTGGCCAGTGAGCAGGGCGGCAGGGTGTTGCGTTTTGAGGAAATCGATCTGACGCTTTTACAGCAAACCCCGACGATGTAGCCGAGCGACCCGTTTCGCAGAAGAGAGCGGGCTCGCTTCTGCGGTGTGGGTGTTTTTTATTTGGGCAATCTTACTTCAGCGTCAGGATCCAGTCGGCCAAGGTCTTTGCTTCTTCGTCGGTCACCTGGTTGGCCGGCATTGCTATTGGCCCCCATTTGCCTGTACTGCCTTCTTTGATGCTCTTGGTCAGCGTGGTGGATGCATCGGCTTGGCCGGCGTACTTGGCGGCAACTTCCTTGTAGCTTGGACCGACCATTTTGGCGTCGATCATATGGCAGCCCACGCAAGCTTTGCTCTTGAAGAGCGCCTCGCCATCAACGGCTTGAGCTGACTGCAAAGTCAGCGCGGCACCCAAGGCCAGCAGTGGAACAAGAATACTTTTCATCAGTGTCTCCTCAGACAAAGAAGCAGATTCGAATGACCCGCCCCGGTTTATCCAACAGGCATCGTGTTGAATATTATGAAGTTTGAATTTGTCGTTCAGGCAAAACTCATCACTGCACAGTTGATTATTTTAGTCGGTCATCGGTTTTGTTGAAAAACAGGTGTGCTGCTTTTGTTGGAGGATTGATTTTCAGTAAACGTTCACTTTATTAGCACGCATGGGGAAGCGCGATGCTAATGATCGAGCGTAAAGTTATTGGCTCTTTGTTGATTGGGTTGCATTCAGGGAACCGGTCGCTAACGTAATCGGTCGCTTTTCGGGCTGAAATACTGTCTGAATTGATCAGGTATTAATAATATAGCGGGCTGAATTTAATGATTTAAATAGTAGTTTGGGAGTTGTTGATTTAACCATTGGAGAACTAATTAGTTGACTTAATCCGGGTGTTAGATGGGGCCAACAATCAGCTCGTACATCCCAATGCTTGCTTGCCTGGTCGATACGCTGACGGAGGGCAATCTTTTTAATCCAGCATTTTCAATCAGGAGATCATCATGACCCATGATCGAAAAAGTACTGTACACCGCCAAAGTTCACACCTCGGGTGGGCGGGATGGCGCATCACGCAGCGATGATGGACGTCTCCATTGACATCACGCTGTACTGGCTAACGAATAGCGGCGCCTCCGCAGCAAGGCTCTACTGGGAGAACAGGGGGCGAAGCCCGCTTTCTTCGGTCGCACAGAAGACCACCGAGATTTCGCTGCCGGTGGCCGTCACCGTGCTTCCAGAGGATGTCTACTGCCCCAGAAACATGGGCCCGGCGCGCCTATACCAACCTGATCTACTTCCACCAGGCCCACAAGGGCGGCCACTGCGCGGCTTGGGAACAGCCGCAGCTCTTTACCGAGGAACTTCGCGCGGCGTTCCGATCGATGCGCTAAGTCGCAAGGCGCGCACTTGCGGTTTTCACTCGCGTGGCCGAAAAGCGGCCACTTACAAACCATCGCCCAACACCTTGAGGTACTCGGGACTCTCGGATATCGAATTGTGCCCCGTTCCCGGTATGACCCTCAGCGACGCCACCCCGTTGGCGAAATGCGTGAAGAGCCGCTCGGTGCTGGTACGCGGTATCACTTCGTCGTGCTCAGCGGCGATCAAGAGCGTCGGCACCGTGATGTGGGCGGCGTACTTCCAGGATTCAAAGGTGTCCTTGAGCAACCACTTCACCGGGAAAATGGGGAACTGCCGGGCGGCGAGTTCTTCAAGGCTGTTGTAGGGCGTGATCAGCACCAGACGCGCCGCCGGGCGTTGGCTGGCGAGGCGCACCGCGACGCCCGAGCCCAGGCTGCGACCGACAACCGTAATGTGTGGATGGGTGGCGTAGACCTGGTCAAACAAGGTCATGGCGTCGCGCGAAATCATCTCCTCGGAGGGCGATCCGGAACTGCCACCGTAGCTTCTGTAGTGAAGCAAGTAGAGGGCGTGATTGGCAAAGGCTTTGGAAAACGAAGGCAGGCTCCGGGAGACGTCCTCGGCATTTCCACCGAAATAGAGCAACGCTTTGGGCCCCTCGTGCGGTCTGACGGATACCAGCACCTGCGCGTCGGCGACCGACAGCGTGAGCAACGTTGCCGATGTGCCGACAGCGCGGGGTTGCGGGAAGTAGATGAGGGTGCGTTGGAAGATGAACAGCGCAGCGCACAGCACCAGATACACCGCGGCAATGATGACGACGAGGGACACCAGTGTTCGTGACATTCGGCTAACTTTAGTGGGTGGCATTGGCGGCTCTGGCCGGAAGACGGCTATCGCTTGATCGCTGTCAGAGTGTAGTAGACCGATAGCAGGCAATTCCATGAGCCACACTGATGGGTACACGCGTCGCAGAATACTCACGCTGGTTGCCGGTGTTTCGGCGGTTTTCACCTTCGATCCGGCCTTTGCAGCATCCACGCCGTCGACGGAAACAGGAGGCAAGAACATGCTGACCCGGGCCATTCCATCCAGCGACGAGCCATTACCGATCGTCGGGCTGGGGACGTATCGCGGCTTTGATGTCGAGCCTTCAAGTCCCGCCTACAAGCAGCTGCCAGCTGTTCTCCGTGCGCTGTTCGAGAAGGGCGGGACGGTGATCGACGGTTCGCCCATGTACGGTCGCGCCGAACAGACGACCGGTGAACTGCTGTCGATTCATGAGCCGCGCTCGCCAGCCTTTCTGGCCACCAAAGTGTGGACCCGTGGCCGCGAAGAAGGCATCGCGCAGATGGAACAGTCTTTCAAATTGTTGCAGACCGACCGTATCGACCTGATGCAGATTCACAACCTGCTGGACTGGAAAACCCATTTGCCCACGCTGCGCAAATGGAAAGAAGAAGGGCGCATTCGCTACATCGGCATCACCCATTACACGGCGTCGGCGTATGACGAGGTGGAAGCGGTGCTCAAGGCTGAGCCGTTGGACTTTTTGCAGATCAATTATGCACTGGACGATCGCGGTGTCGAGAAACGCATCCTGCCGCTGTGTCGTGAGCGGGGCGTGGCGGTGATCTGCAATCGGCCATTCGGCGGCGGTGATTTGCTCGCCCGCTTGAAGGGCAAGCCATTGCCGCGCTGGGCCGCGGATGTGAGGGTCAATAGCTGGCCGCAACTGGCGTTAAAGTTCCTGCTGTCTCATTCGGCGGTGACTTGCGTCATCCCCGGGACCGGCAACCCGCGTTACATGGCGGAAAATGCCGGTGCGGGGTTCGGCCCGATGCTGACGGGGGCGCAACGCGAGCAGTTGATTGACGTGGTGGGGTAGGCGCGTTGCGCTGGCGAGCGTGGTCGTGGATGACCGGGAATTTGCCGATCGGCCATAGCGCTTGCAGCGCTGCTCTGTCTGCATCGTTCGCGAGATCGATGATCCGCTTTTCGAATTCAACAGCGTTTTCGTAGAGCGCGATGAGCACTTTGTGGCAGAACGATGACAGCGGATTGTAGTAAAGCGTCAGCGACATCTTCAGAGCTGTATTACTTGAACGAATAGAGCGCGAGCGCCTGGGAGCCCAAGACTCCCAGGCAGCTTGATGCGATCAGCGCCGATCCAGCCACACCGTCTGGGCATTGCAGAATTCGCGCACACCGAAATGCGACAGCTCACGGCCAAAGCCACTTTTCTTCACGCCGCCGAAGGTGACACGCGGGTCGGATGCGCAATAACCATTGATGAACACGCCACCGGTTTCCAACTCACCGGCCATCTGTTGGGCAAGCTCGACGTTGCGTGTGTAAAGGGTTGAGGCGAGGCCGAATTCACTGTCATTCGCCAGTTCCAGTGCATGCGCTGCATCTCGCGCCGTGATGATCGACGCCACCGGGCCAAACAGTTCCTGTTTGAACGAGGTCATCTGGTCAGTGACATCACTGAAGACCGTAGGCTCGTAAAAGTTGCCGGGGCCTTCAGCCTTCTTCCCGCCCATCAACAACGTCGCGCCTTCTTCCAGGGTGTCGCGCACTTGTTGATCGAGTTCATCACGCAGATCAAAGCGGGCCATGGGGCCGATGTAGGTGTCGGTGGCCAGTGGATCGCCGACCACCAGTTTGCGCGTGGCGTCGACGAACTTGCGCGTGAACTCCTCGACAATGCCTTGCTCGACAATCAGGCGTTTGGCGGCCGCGCAGACTTGCCCGGTGTTTTGGTAACGACCAATCACGGCGGCTTTGACCGCTTCGTCGAGGTCGGCATCGTTGAGCACAATGAAGGGGTCGGAGCCACCCAGTTCCAGTACACACTTCTTCAGCGCCGCACCGGCTTGAGCGCCGATGGCCATGCCGGCTCGCACGCTGCCGGTGAGGGTCACCGCCGCGATGCGTGGATCGGCGATTGCGGTGGAGACGCCGTCCGGCGTGACATTGATGACCTCGAACACACCTTCGGGAAAGTCGGCGCGATTGAAGGCTTCCCGCAACAGATAAGCGCTGCCCATCACGTTTGGCGCATGTTTGAGCACGTAGGTGTTGCCGGCGATCAGCGCTGGAACGGCGCCGCGCAGGACCTGCCAGATCGGGAAATTCCACGGCATGACGGCGAAAATCGGACCGAGCGGGCGATATTCAATGCGCGCTTTTCCACCTTCAACCAGCGTCGGTTCAGCGCTCAGCATGGCGGGGCCGTGCTCGGCATACCACTCGCAGAGCTGCGCACACTTTTCGATTTCGCCGCGCGCCTGAGTGATCGGCTTGCCCATCTCCAGGGTGATCATGTTCGCCATTGCTGCGGCGTTGTCGCGCAATGCCTGAGCCAGGGCGATCAACAGCTGCGAGCGTTGGTCAACCGGTTTGCTGCGCCAGACGCGGAACCCGGCAGCGGCGCGGGCAAGGGCGGCGTCCAGTGCCGATGCGGATTCGAAAGGGTAGTGGCCGATCTGCTCGCCGTTGACGGGGTTGATCGAAATGGCATGGGTAAGGCTGGAAACTTGGGTCATGGCACCGTCCTGCGAGGTGGGAGTGCGCTCAGGTTACGGTGGTGTTTGTTTTCTGGAAACTGAATAATACTGAGCATATCGTTCACGTTTGGAGAATGACTTGGATCTGGTTCAGCTCGAAATTTTCAAAGCCGTCGCCGAGCACGGCAGCATCAGCGCGGCCGCTCAGCACATCCACCGGGTGCCCTCGAACCTGACGACGCGGATCAAGCAGCTGGAGCTGGATCTGGGCGTTGACCTGTTTATCCGCGAGAAGAGCCGCCTGCGTTTGTCGCCGGCCGGCTGGAGTTTCCTGGACTATGCACGGCGCATCCTCGATCTGGTCCAGGAGGCCCGCGCCACCGTGGCGGGCGAAGAACCGCAGGGATCGTTTCCCTTAGGGTCACTGGAGAGCACCGCTGCGGTGCGTATCCCTGAGCTGCTGGCCGCCTATAACCAGAAGCACGCCAAGGTCGAGCTGGACCTGTCCACCGGCCCCTCGGGGACCATGATCGACGGGGTGTTGTCTGGCCGACTGGCGGCAGCGTTTGTCGATGGACCGGTTCTGCACCCGGCACTGGAAGGCGTGCCGGCGTTTGAGGAAGAAATGGTGGTGATCGCACCGCTCAACCATTCCCCGATCCATCGCGCGGGGGATGTTAATGGTGAAAACATCTATGCCTTCCGCTCCAATTGCTCCTACCGCCACCACTTCGAAAGCTGGTTCGCCAAGGACGCGGCGGTGCCCGGCAAGATTTTCGAAATGGAGTCCTATCACGGCATGCTGGCGTGCGTCAGCGCCGGTGCAGGCTTGGCGCTGATGCCCCGCAGCATGCTCGACAGCATGCCCGGATGCACCACGGTGAGCGTCTGGCCGTTGTCGGAATCGTTCCGCTATTTGCACACATGGTTGGTGTGGCGCCGGGGGACGGTCTCACAAAGTCTGACCATGTTTGTGCGCTTGCTTGAAGAGCGCGGGGTGGTGCGGGATGAGGCGTTGCGCTAGTTCGCGCGCGAAAATGTCCAGATTCGCTAGCAGGCTCAATCCCTGACCTATACGCAATACATCACCATCGTTGCGCTCTGGGAGGAAGACAATCAGACCGTCGGCAGCCTGGGCGAAAAGCTGTTTCTCGAATCGAACACGCTCACCCCGATCCTGAAGAAGCTGGAAGCGATGGGCTTTTTGCAAAGGCAGCGCGATCCCGAAGACGAGCGCCAGGTACGGATCAGTTTGACGAAGAACGGTCGACAGCTGCGCGAAGGCCAACCGAAAATGGGCCTCTCCGACGCGACGGGCCTCACGCTCGACGAGTTCACCAACATGCAGCAGGCGATCGTGAAGCTGCGCAACAATCTCATCAAGTCGACGAAAGCCGGGGAGGTATTGGGCTGCGTGAATTCGCTCCGGGCTGGCAAGGGGGTGGCCGATGCCGAGCCGCGGGTGATCGACCAGGCGCCTTCGATCGTGCGGGTCGATGCGGCGGGTGGTTTCTCCCAGTTGGCGTTCCAGGCGGGTCTGCCACTGCTGGAGGAGAAAACCCGGGCAAACGGGATTGCGGCGTTAGCAATCAATCGCTGTGTGCATTTTTCCGCCCTGTGGGTCGAGATAGAGCAGCTGACCGCTGCCGGTCTGGTGGCGCTGGCGTGTAATCCCAGCCATGCCTGGGTCGCGCCGGCGGGAGGCAGTCAGCCGGTGTTCGGGACTAATCCCATCGCCCTCGATCCGCGGCGCTTTCTTGGCGAGGGCACCGAGCAGCACTTGGCCCGTGCCGAAGTGATGTTCCAGAGCATACAAGGGCAGGGCGCGCGCTTGCCGTCGCAACGGCGTTACGAGGCGCGAGCACGCAGTCTGGTGGAAGGCATGCAGATTCCCGAAGCCTTGTACAACGACTTGAAGGCACTGCTGGATTAAAGTGAAAACGGGCGCCAGTGGCGCCCGTTTGGCTTTACAGCGGTTGGCAATGGCTGTTGCCGTCGACCAGACGAGCGATGCCCAGCGGATTGGCGTTTTTCAGCGCCTCGGGCAAGAGCGCATCCGGGCAATTCTGGTAGCACACCGGGCGCAGGAAACGCTCGATGGCCAGGCTGCCGACCGAGGTGCCACGGGCATCGGAGGTGGCCGGGTAGGGTCCGCCATGCACCATCGCATCGCAGACTTCGACGCCCGTCGGGTAGCCGTTGAACAGTACCCGGCCGACTTTCTGTTCGAGCAGCGAGAGCAGCTCGCCATGGGTTTTCAGGTCACCGGCTTCGGCAATCAGCGTGGCCGTGAGTTGACCGTGCAAGCGCTGCAATGCTCGTTGCAGTTCAGCCTTGTCGGCTACTTCCACCAGCACCGTGGCGGGGCCGAACACTTCTTCCTGCAGCAGCGGGTCGCCGTTGAGCAGCAGGCTGACGTCGGCCTTGAACAGCTGCGGCTGGGCCTGCTTGCCCTGTTGTTCGCGGCCGGCCAGGTGGGTGATTTGCGGATGCGCGCGCAAGGCCTGCACGCCCTTGGCGTAGCTGGTTAATGTGCCGGCGTTGAGCATGGTTTGCCCCGGCTGTTCAGACATGACTGCGCTGAGCGTTTCAATGAATGCGTTGAACTGAGGGGAGCGAGTACCGATCACCAATCCGGGGTTGGTGCAGAACTGGCCACAGCCGAGCACCACTGACGCGGCAAGTTCGCGGGCGATTTTCTCGCCCCGCAACTTCAGGGCTTCGGGCAACACCAGCACCGGATTGATGCTGCTCATTTCGGCAAATACCGGAATCGGTTGTGGCCGCGCGGCGGCCATGTCGCAGAGGGCGCGACCGCCCTTGAGCGAGCCGGTAAAACCCACTGCCTGGATCGCCGGATGCTTGACCAGCGTTTCACCGACCCCCGCGCCGTAGATCATGTTGAACACGCCTTTGGGCATGCCGGTGTGCTCGGCGGCGCGAAGGATCGCATCGGCCACAAGCTCGGCAGTCACCATATGCCCGCTGTGGGCCTTGAACACCACCGGGCAACCGGCGGCCAGGGCAGCTGCGGTATCGCCACCGGCGGTAGAAAACGCCAGCGGGAAATTGCTCGCGCCAAACACCGCGACCGGGCCGACACCGATCCGGTACTGACGCAGATCGACCCGTGGCAGCGGCTGACGCTCGGGCATGGCCCGGTCGATGCGTGCACCGTAGAAATCGCCACGGCGCAGGACTTGGGCGAACAGGCGCATCTGACCACTGGTGCGACCGCGCTCACCCTGAATGCGCCCGGTCGGCAGCGCCGTCTCGCGGGTTACCAGGGTGACGAACTCATCGTCCAGCGCATCGAGTTGCGCGGCGATGGCCTCGAGAAACTCCGCGCGCCGGCTCGCCGGCAAGTTGCGGAAGGCCGGGTAGGCTGCCGCGGCGGCCTGGGCAGCGGCGTCGACTTCTTCAACGGTGGCTTGCATGAACGACCAGGGCAGCGCTTCACCGGTGCTGGCGTCATGGCTTTGCACGGTGATGTTGCCGGCGGCGCTGCGCGCACCGCCGATGTAGTGGTGGCCGATGATGTGGGGCATGAAAAAACTCCTGTCGGAATGTGAGGCCAAATACGTTGCCAGACTGCAGCGCATGACCCGTAGCAGCTGCCGAAGGCTGCGTTCGGCGGCGAAGCCGTCGTAAAACCGCAACGCGGTGTCTCAGTCACACCGTGTCGCCAGTATTGACGACCGCTACGCGCTCGAACGCAGCCTGCGGCAGCTGCTACAGGTCGCGTATTGAGTCCCGAAGGTGTGGTTGCGCGGGAGATGCTGTGAGGATTGGGCATGCTGACGTTTCCTGTAGAGGCGCAAAGACAGGCAGCCGGGCCGGGTCCTCCAAGACCCACCCGGCAATCACTCAGAGACCGACGTCCGGCAGCTCCGGACGATTGGCCAAGGCCTTGGCCATGATCTGCTCGACGAAGACGCGATCGGCTTCCGGCAGGGCCAGACGGGGTGGACGGGTCAGTGCGCTGCCGCGACCGGCGATGGCTTCGCACAGCTTGATGCACTGCACCAGATCGGCACGGGCGTCGAGGTGCAGGATCGGCATCAGCCATTCGTAGATCGGCATGGCTTCGGCGAAGCGACCGGCCTTGGCCAGACGGAAGATGGTTTCACCTTCTTTCGGGAACACGTTGGACATGCCCGAGACCCAGCCTTCGGCGCCTACTGCGATGCTTTCCAGCACCACGTCGTCGAGACCGGCGAACAGCACAAAGCGGTCACCGACTTCATTGCGCACGTCGATGAAACGCCGGGTGTCGCCGGATGAATCCTTGAAGCACACCACGTTGTCGCAGTCGGCCAGGGAAATCAGGATGTCCGGGGTGACGTCGTTTTTGTAGATCGGCGGGTTGTTGTAAACCATCAGCGGGACATCGGCATTCTTGGCCACGTAGCGGTAGTGCTCGGCGGTCTCGAACGGCTTGGAGCCGTAGACCAGCGCCGGCATCAGCATGACCCCGTCGACACCCACCCGGCGCACGGCGTTGGCGACCTTGGCCGCTTGCACGCTGGTGAATTCGGCCACACCGCAGATCACTGGTACGCGGCCGCGGGAGGCGTCGACCGCGACTTCGGTCACGGCGATTTTTTCTTCGGCGGTCAACGAGGTGTTTTCCCCCACCGAACCGCACACCACCAGGCCCGACACGCCGTCACGGATCACGTTGGAAATCACCTGGTGGGTTTTTTCCAGGTTGATGGTGAAGTCATCGTTGAATTGAGTGGTCACCGCGGGGAAGACGCCACTCCAGTTAATGCGCTTGCTCATTGTTGCCTCCGGTTGAGTAATTGTATTTCGTATACGATATTGCAAGTGACAGCACTCGGCCAATACTTTTTTCAGTTACGTAGGTTTTTTTGCCAGCCGTTTATCAGCGTTTTTAGCGATGGTTTGTAAGGCTGTGATCAGGCCCCAGGCCAGGTGTCAGACAGTCGATAGCCTTGCGGCCAGGGATCGCTAGGGTCGAGCAGCAATTGGTGGGTGCCGGTGATCCAGGCCCGTCCGGAAATGCATGGGTAGATCGCCGGGCGTCCCGCCACTTCGGTCAGGGAGTCGATGCGGCAGTGGAACTCGGAGCCGATGATCGAACGGCCGATAAAACGCTCGCCCACCTGCATCAAGCCCTTGGCCTGCAGCACCGCCATACGCGCCGAGCAGCCGGTGCCGGTCGGTGAACGGTCGATCTTGCCGGGTTGAATCACCACCGCGTTGGCCCCGGTGGCGATGCCATTTTCAACGACGATGGGCGCGGCAATCTGGCAGAAAGAAATATGCGACCACTCAGGGTTCAGCGGATGGACGAAGCCCAATTGTTCGTTGGCCGCGCGGGTGATTTTCAGCCCGACTTCGACCAGTTCAGCCGCCTCATCAGGACGAATGGAGAAGCCCAGGCGCTTGGCGTCGGCGATCACAAAACTGTCGCCGCCGTACGCGGTGTCGACCTGCAATGAGCCGAGGCCTTCGACTTCGATCCAGGCATCGAGGCGGTCAGCGAAGGAGGGCACGTTCTTGATTTCCACCCGTTCGACCTTGCCGTCACGGCAGTCGGCAACCGCTTCGATCAACCCGCCCGGTGCTTCGAGCACCAGCCGGGTTTGTGGTTCGGTCATCGGCAGGATGCCGCTGTCGAGCAACACGGTGGCCACGCACAGCGAGTTGGAGCCGGACATCGGTGGTGTGTCGGCCGGCTCCATAATGATCCAGGCCATCTTCGCCCGAGGATCCTTGGCCGGTACCAGCAGGTTGACGTGGCGAAACACCCCGCCGCGAGGTTCGTTGAGGACGAAGTTGCGTAAGGTCTGATCCTTGGCAATCCAGCGCGATTGTTCCCACACGGTGGCCCCGGGCGGTGGCGCGACGCCGCCAACGATCACGTCGCCGACTTCACCTTCGGCGTGGCAGCTGACTACATGGATGACTTTCGATGAGCGCATTGTCTGCTCCTATTTGACCGACTTGAGGAAGGCCGCAGTCTCCGCATGCACCGGATTACCAATAACCTGATCCGGCGCGCCGATCTCGTGCACCAGGCCATTGCGAAAGAACGCCACGCGGTCGGACACATCGCGGGCGAAGCGGATTTCGTGGGTCACCAGGACCATGGTCATGCCGTCTTCGGCAAGCATGCGCATGGTGTCCAGCACCTCGCCCACCAATTGCGGATCGAGGGCTGAAGTGGCTTCGTCGAACAGCATGTAGTCCGGCGACATGGCCAGGGCACGGGCGATCGCCATGCGCTGTTGCTGGCCGCCGGAGAGCTTGCCGGGAAACGCTTTGAGCTTGTCACCCAGACCGACGTGGGTCAGTTGTTTCACCGCCAGTTCCTCGGCGTCGCACTTGCTCTTGCCCAGCACTTTGCGTGGCGCCAGCATCACGTTTTCCAGCACGGTCAGGTGCGGGAACGCGTTCCATTGCTGGAAGACGATGCCGATCTTCTGCCGCAGGCGATTGAGGTCGGTGGCGCTGTGGTGGACCTCCACACCGTCGACGCGGATGTTGCCTTTCTGGATCGGTTCCAGGCCGTTGATGCACATCAGCAGGGTCGACTTGCCCGAGCCGGAGCCGCCGATGATCGACACCACCTCGCCCTTGCTCACCGTCAGGTTGACGCCCTTGACCACTTCGAGGTCGCCGAAAGATTTGTGTACGTTGTCGATCTCAATCATTTTCTTGCCACCTTCTTTCCAGACGAGCGCCGAGGCGAGCGACCACCAGGCTCATGACGTAGTAGATGAGGCCCGCGATGCACAGCACCAGCAGCGGTTCCTGAATGCGGGTCACGATGGTTTGCGAAGCGCGCAGCAGTTCGACGATGCCGATCCACATCACCAGCGCGGTGTCTTTCATCACGCTGAGTACCAGGTTCAGCCAGCCGGGAAAGGCCACCCGGGTGGCCATCGGCAGGACAATCCAGCGCAGGTCCTGCAGGAAACTCAGGCCCAGCGAACGACTGGCCCGACGCAGGGTGAACGGCACCGAAAGCACCCCACTGCGCACGATCTCGGTGAAGTACGCGGCGGCGTAGACCCCGAGCACAATGCAGCCAACGCTAAAGGCGCTGATGTTCAAACCGACGATGCTCTTGAGCGAGTTAAACAAGACAAACTGGATCAGCAGCGGCACGCTACGAAACACGTCCAGCACCCAGGCCAGTGGCAGGCTGGCACGCGGCAACAGCGCCCGCAGCAAACCGAACAGCATCCCGGCGAAGGAGCCGAGGATGATCGACCAGAACGTCAGTTGCAGCGTGACCCAGGCGCCGTTGAGCAGGAATAGCAGGTCATTCCCGGAAAAACTGGTGGTCAACATGGTCACCTCCTCAGTAACGGAACAGCCGCCAGGCCATCAGCCGGGCGACGGCGACGATTGCCTTGGCAATCAGGTAATACAGCGCCGCGGCGATGGCGAAGTATTCGAAGGTGCGGAACGTCTTGACGTTGTAATCCTGGGTCACGCCGGTGAGGTCATTGTTCAGCCCGACGATCACCCCCAGCGACGTCATCAGCACCGCCCAGACCATCTGGTTACTCAACGGGTAGAACACGATCCGCAACAGCTGCGGAACGATGATCATCCGGTAGGCCTGGAAGGCACTCATGCCCAGCGAACGCGCGGCGCGCACTTGTGTGCCGGGCACAGCCTTGAGGCCGCCGCGAAAGTTTTCCGCCAGGTAACCGGCGTTGTTGAAGGTGATCCCGGCCAGCAGCGCGAACCATGAGCTGACATGCAAATCCAGCGAGCCGAGGCCGAAGTAGAGGACGTAGATCTGGAACAGCGACGGGGTGTTGCGGGCGATCGACACCCAGCCGTTGCCGATGCCGCGCAACAACGGTTGTTTGGTTTCGCGCATCACCGTCAGGGCCAGGGCGATCAGCACGCCGAAAATCATCGACAGTGCAGCGGTCTCGAAGGTGACCCAGGCGCCGGCCAGCATGTCCGGCAGGGCGCGCAGGGTCGCGCGCCATTGGAAGGTGTAATCAAACATGCGCGTGGCTCTCCAGAGAGGCGGCCGATTGCAGCCAGGCCGGCAAACGACCGCTGGCCGTGGCGCTGCAGGCGGCGTCGACGCATTCGGCGAGGTTGGCGAAGTGCACCTTGCGGCCCACCAGGCCGGGTGCGTAATGGGCGTACTTGCCCGAGTTGGTCATCAAGGTTTTGGCGGCCAGCGGGATCACCGGTTCGCCGAGCATGCACCAGCAGGTATCGGTGACCAGGGTCGCGCCGAAGGCTTCGATCACCGCGATATGTCCGGCCTCACGGGCCAGCTCCAGCACCGTGCGACCGCAGGTAATGGCGAGCACGACCTCGGGATGTTTGTGTCGACCCCGACACAGCCGCGCCAGATGCGCGAATTCGCTAAGAGAGAAATGCGGGTTGCCCAGCGAAACTACATCCACCCGGTTGTCGCGGGCACTGTTGAGCTCACGCCAGCTGAGCAGCAACTCCTTCAGGCGGATTTTTTCCACCGGCACATCGGCATCCGCCTCCAACACCTGCGTCGGGTCGAGTGCTTCCGGCGTCACCCCGGCGATATGAAACAGCGGCGCGGCGGAGGTGGTGGCGAAAGCAGCGCCGAAGGCTTTCAGGTCATCCAGGCTTGGCGTGCTGTGTTCCAGCCCCAGCACCAGCGGAATCCGGCTGCCGGCCAGGGCACCGATGTGGTAACCGAGCAGGGGGTAGAAGGCATCATCCAACTCGCGCAAAACCGGTAATTCGATTTGCAGTCTCGCTTTACGTTGCGCGTCCAGATGGCAGCCGATCAGGGGCGCGCGGCCGGTCAGGGCGATGCAGATATCCAGGTAGTCTGGGTATTTCAGGGTGCGTGCGCCGAGCACGCTGTTGGCATAAACCACGGCGTTGGATTCGGCCCAGACGATTTGCTCGCCGGCCTTCGGCGCGCTGTCGAGCAGGTAGGGCGCGCAGGTAAAACTCAGCTGTGCACCCATCGCCATGTACGCATCGCCCAAAGCGCTGGCCGGCACACCGAGTGCCGGATCAATGCCCAACTCGCGCCAACGGCGCTGGTCGACGGAAATCGAATTGAGCGTGGTCGGCACCCGTACTTTTGCTCCCCACAGCACCAGTTGTTCGGCGAAGCGCAGGCTCGCAGGTCCCGTATAGATGCAACCGTCGATGTGTGCCTGGGTGACATCCACCAGGTTGCGCGCACCTTGCAATTGCGCCATGCGCAGGACGATCTGCATGGCCACCTGGGCAGCCTTGCCATGCTCGCCGTCGAGCAGCGCCTGATCGTGTTCGGTGAGTTCGATAGAGGTGCTTTTTTCTGCTGTCTGCAACGGACTGTCGAGTGCCTGCCAGGCATCACCGGGCAGGCGTTCGAACACGGTCACCGTTGAAGCTTCGACCCGAGCAAAGGTCTTGCCGCGCAAGGTGGCGAAGGCCTCCCGGCCGATGCACAGCACCGGCAGGGAACGCTCGAAAAGGGTCTGTGCCACGAGCACGCCCAGGGTCAGGATCTCATCGGGTTCGGCCAGCACCAGTGCGGCCGGCGCATGACCGTTGCTGATCAATTCCATCAGCACACTGCTGCCGGTGCACGAGCCGCGGCCGCTGGGAATGGCCAGCACCCGGCCGGCCAGGTATTCGCCGCTCAGCGGGTGGTGGCGGTCGATGACCTCGCCGCTGTACGGGTCGACCCCGCCCCAGAAACTCAAGGCCACATCGGCAAACAGCAGGGCGCCTTGTGCGGCGCCGGCGACCAGGCTGCGACCGGTCAGAGAGGTTGGCCTAGGCATGCCGGACACCTCAGTAATAGACCTTAGGCACGGTCAGGTCGGCGGGTGAAATCTCGGTGCCGACCCATTTGGTGAACAGCTCGTTGTAACGGCCACTGCGCACCTGCTGGTTGACGAACAGATTGAGGTAGTTGAGCAGACCATACTCGTTGCGCTTGGCGCCCAGGGACACGTAGTCAATGGTGTAAGGCGCGTTACCGGCGATTTTCAGGTTCTTGTATTTGCCCGACTTGATCGTGGCGGCGGCCACGGTGTTGGTGACCACGGTGGCGTCGATGTGGCCTTGGGCGACTGCCAGCAGCGTGTCGTTCTGCGACTGATAGGCGCGGAAGGTGCCGGTGCCCCAGCTCTTCACGTCTTTTTCCAGAGCGATGGCTTCATAGGTGCCGCTGGTGTTGCCCAGGGCTTTGCCTTTGATATCGGCGAAGCTGTTGATGCCGGTGTTGTCGCGGGTCAGCACCACCATCTGGAAGGCGAAGTACGGCACGGTAAGGCCGACGGTCTTGGCCCGTTCGAGCGTGTCGGACGTGGAGGCGACGATCACGTCGGCGCGCCCCGAGACCAGCGCTGGAATTCGATCGGGGAACGGCGTTTCAACCACTTCAGCCTCGACCCCGAGGATTTTCGCCAGGTCGCGGCAATAGTCCACGTCGAAACCGGCCGGGTTGTTGCCTTCATCGCGAAAACCCATGGGCGGGAAGTCCAGGGTCACGGCGCAACGCAGCTTGCCCGAACCAATAATCTCGTCGAGCTTGTCGGCCTGGGCGGTGGCGATGAAGGAAGTACTGAGAATAGCGCTGAGGGCTACGGCAAATGCGGGGTTTTTCATAGAGGCCTCGTGGTCGGAAAGTGCTGTTAGATAGCGTATTGAGAATTTCGTATACGATATTAGATTAGCAATGAGTGTGCCTGTTTCCGAACAGCGGCGAGAATTATTCGCCAAGCCTTGAGTTAAACGTCCTGCAAGAGGGTGGGAATAAGGCGCAGGAGAAGAGCGCCTCGATGACCTGTATCCGGCGGTGTTACAGAAGGGAGCAGCGGGGACGCCGGGCGCCCCTTAAAGGAACACTCGCCCGGGTTCAGCGACGGCTTTCGCGATACTGACTCGGTGCCAGACTGGTCAAGGCGCGGAACTGTCGGCTGAAGGCACTGTGATCGGTGTAACCGCAGCGCAGGGCGATCTCGGTGATGGGCAGGTCAGTGTGCAGCAACAGCCGCGAGCCTTCTTCCAGACGCGCCTTATGAATCATCTGCCGTGGGGTGAGTTGGAACACGCGTTTGCAGTGGCGCTCCAGTTGCGCCACGGAAAGCCCGGCGATCGCAGTCAGTTCGGCGAGGCTAATGGGCCGGGCGAAATGGCTGCGGATATGCGCGTCCACCGCCGCGAGTTTCTGAAAGGCCGGATGGCTGGACTGTGGCAGTTGCAGGTCGCGGGAGATGCCGGCCAAGCCGACCACATGACCCTGCAGGTCGCGCAGCGCGAGTTTGTGGGTCAGGCACCAGACCGGCTGGTTGCCATAATACAGGTGCAGTTCGAGTTGGTCAGCCAGCTCGCGGCCGGTGGACAGCACCCGCCGATCCTGCTCGGTATACAGCGGGCCGAAGCGCTCGGGAAAGACCCTGTCGGCGGTGCGCCCGAGCAACTCGTCAGTGTGTTTGAAGCCGCAGCGCCGGGCCAGGGTCTGGTTGACGAAGGCGTAGCGGGCCTCGCTGTCCTTAATGAAAAACACCACGTCCGACAGGGTATCGAGCAACGCCGCGATCGGCTGCAGACTGCTTAGCAGGGTCGGCAGGTCGCAGGGTTTGAAGGTAGTGAGCGAGGCATACATGGCGCTGGGCGTCTGGTGGCAATGCCCCGGATCATAGAGACTCGGCAGCGGACTCGAAAGCCCCGGGCCGGCATTCAGGCCGGTGGGGTGTCGTCCAGGCACAACAAAGTCTCGATCCGCGCCGGACTGAAGGGCGGGCGTGGTGCCGAAGGTTGCCAGCCGAACAGGTGCTGCAATGCGCCGCCACACACCCGGCCTTGGCACGCGCCCATGCCGCAACGGCTGGCCAACTTTGCCCCGCGCCAGTCAACGTGCCCGGCAAGCAGCCCGTAAGGCACGTCTTCACAACGGCACACCAGGGTGTCGGGTTGCGCCAGCGACTTGAGTTGCGGGTCGAGGGTGAATGCCTTGCTCAGGGCGTTGGCGAAACCCTGCCAGCGCGTCCGACGAGGCCACAATGCTCGGGCCGAATCAACGTCACCGACCGCGGCATGTCCCGCGATCGACCCTTCGACCAACGCCAGTTCACTGCCGCCGAAACCGGTGCATTCACCCGCCGCGAAGTGGTCGGCGCGGCTGCTGGTCTGCCAGGTATCGACCGCGAGCGCCTGGCCGTCGAGGTCGCAGCCCAGGGCCTGGCCGAGTTGGGTGTTGGGGATCAGACCGAAACCGCAGGCCAGGCGATCACATTCCAATTCGACGATTTTTCCTTGCTGTTGCAGGCGCACACCTTCCAACCGCCCATTGCCCAGGGCGGCCAGTACATGGGTGCCGGTACGGTAATGGTGGTCGAACAACGTGACCGACTGCATCAGTTTGTTGGGCCAGAGAGGCAGTCGAGCGGCGAATCTGGCGACGGCGACTGTGGAGGCCTGTTCGGCGATGCGCAGCACTTGGGCGCCGTTATGTTTTGCGGTGGCGGCGCTGGCGAGCAATAACGGTCCGCTGCCAGCAATCACAACGCGCTCGTCCTGCACTGGCAGGCCGCCCTTGATCAGTGCCTGGAGGCCGCCGACCCCCGTCACGCCGGGCAGCGTCCAGCCGGGGAAGGGCAGGAGTAACTCGCGGGCGCCGGTACACAGAATCAGTTTGTCGTAACTGATCAACCAGCCATGATCGGGGTTTTCTACCAGCAGCTGTTTCGGTCCGGCGCAGGCGATCACCCGAGTGCCGGAGTGGCGGCAGATGTTGCTGCACGCCTCGAGTCGCTCGCGCATCTGACGCGCCGGGTTCGGCAGGTTGGCCTGAGGCCCGTCACGCCAGATTTGCCCACCCGGCAATGGGTTGTCGTCGAGCAGGACGATGCGTGCACCGCTTGGCGCCGCTGCGAGCGCGGCGGCCATGCCGGCGGGGCCGGCACCGATGATCAGCAGGTCGGCGTATTCGGTCATGCTTGAGTCTCCACGTGCATGCCGTCACGGCAGAGCGTTTGGCAGGCCAGACGCCGGCGACCGTCGATGGTCACCCGGCATTCCTGGCAAATGCCCATGCCACACAGCGGGGCGCGACGTTGGCCACTGACCGATGTGCGAGTGCAACCGTCGCCACTCAGGGCCAGTGCAGCGGCGACGCTGGTGCCCTCGGCAACCCGCAGGGCACGTCCGTCCAGCATCAATTCAGGCATAAACGGGCTCTCCGAGAAAACGTTGCGGCAGATACGGTTGCGCGGCCAGCGGCGGCACTTCGTCGAACAATTGCGCGACCAGCAGGTCGGCGGTGCCGGGGGCGGTCGTCACGCCGAGGCCCTCGTGACCGACCGCCAGCCATAAGCCTTTGCGTCGCGGGTGCTGACCCACCAGCGGCAGGCCGTCGGGGCTGGCGGCGCGAAAACCGGTCCAGGCGCGGATGCCGTTGAGCTGAGCCAGCCCCGGCATGTACTCGGTGGCGCGTCTGAGCATTTTCGCCAGCATCCAGCCCTCGACCTGTGGGTCGGTGGTGCCAAATTGTCGCGAGGCGCCGATGAACAACTGTCCGGTCGGCCGGGGCTGGATATTGCAAGCCGTTGAAGGACCGCTGGCGTTGTGGGCACTGGTGACGTAACCGAGTTCCACCAGGGTATGGGTGACCTTGCCGGGGTAGCGGTCGGTGATCAGCAAGTGGCCTTTCTTCGGCTCGATCGGCAATTCGGGGCAGAGCGCGCTGGCCTGGATGCCGTTGGCCAGAATCACTGCTTCGGCGCTTAGCCAGTGGCCGTCGTCGAGCCGCACGCGGTTGCCGTCGACTTCGCTGACCCGTGCCCGGCGTTGGCTGATGTTCGGTGTGTCGAGCATCCAATTGGCCGTCGCCGGGGCATAAAGAATGCCGTCGCCATTGATCAGCAGGCCGCCTTCCAGACCCTCGCGCAATTGCGGTTCGCGCTGGCGCAAGTCGCTGCGGGTGATCAATTCGCAGGCCACGCCTAGGGCCTGCAAATTCAGGTATTTGCGGTGGGCGACGGCCATTTCTTCGGCATTGGCCGCCAGCCAGAGCGTGCCGTTGCGGCGATACGCGCAGCCATCGGGAAGGGCCGGCGCCAGTTCGCGCCAGCGTTGCAGGGAATATTGACTGAGGGCCAGTTCGGCCGGATTGTCATCGAGGACCAGCAAGTGGCCCATGCCCGCTGCCGTAGCGCCCGGCAGGCCTGCGTCCAGCACCAGCACGCGCAAGCCGCGACCCGCCAGCGCCTGGGCACAGGCAGCGCCGATGATGCCGGCGCCGATCACGATCACATCGGCCACCCGGCCCTCGCTCACGGGCGAATGCCCCAAGCGAACGGGTCGTCCTGTTCAATGATCAGGCTGGTTTCGGCACTGATAAAGGCGCGGCCGCGAATGGTCGGCACGATACGCTCGCCCTGAAGCTCATAGGAACCCTCGAACTCGCTGCCGATGACACTGGCCTGACGCCAGATCTGTCCCGGCTGCAATTTGTCGTCGGCCGCCAGGCACGCCAGTTTGGCACTGGTGCCGGTACCACAGGGCGAGCGGTCGTAGGCCTTGCCGGGGCAGAGGACGAAGTTGCGGCTGTCAGCCTGCTCGTCATCGGCGAACAGCTCGACATGGTCGATCAAGCCGCCGTCTTCGCCGCGGATCCCCTGAACTTCCAGTGCTTGCTGCACGGCGAAGGTGTAGGCGGTCAGCGCCTCAAGGTTGTCGCCGGCAATGTCCAGGCCATGTTCGGCGATCAGGAAGAACCAGTTACCGCCCCAGGCAATATCGCCGACCACCTGGCCGACACCCGGCACCTGCAGCGCTAGCGCTTTGCGATAACGGTACGCCGGCACATTGCGTACGCTGACCGAATGGTCTTCGTGCAGCGTCGCCTGCACCGTGCCGACCGGGGTTTCGATGCTGTGCACGCCAGGGCCGATTTTACCCAAGTGCGCCAGCGAGGCCACCAGGCCAATGGTGCCGTGGCCGCACATGCCGAGGTAACCGCTGTTGTTGAAGAAAATCACACCGGCACAGGCGGACGGGTCCACCGGCTCACAGAGCAGGGCGCCGACCAACACGTCACTGCCCCGTGGTTCGAGCACGCAGGCAGCGCGCCAGTGGTCATGCTGTTCGGCCAGCCGCTGTCGACGTTCGGCCATGCTGCCGCTGCCCAGGTCAGGAAAACCGGCGGTCACCAGGCGGGTCGGTTCGCCGCCGGTGTGGGAGTCGATCACGGTGATGCGTTTCATGGGAGGGCCACGTCCGTTCAGATGAGTGAACGCAAGAGTGGCTGGTGCGGGGGCTTGCCGGCTTGATGGTTTTATCCAGTGCCGATGACGAAATCGGCACAGACGTTTGAGCGGTCAGTGGCTGTGAGGCAGGTGTTCGAACAGGGTCTTGCAGACGCCGGCAATGTGCTCGTCGAGCAGCTTCACCGCGAGGTCCACGTCACCGGCGCGACAGGCCGCAAGGATTTCCCGGTGTTCGTGGTCGGCGCGATCCTTGCCGGCCGAAAGGCTCATCTGCATGCGCAGGTAGCGCTCCAGCTTGTCGTTGACCGAGCGGATCAGGCTGACCAGAAACGGTCGCTGCGCCGGTTCATAGAGGCAGGCGTGCAATTCCCAGTTGAGCTCGGCCCAGCGCCCCACGTCATCTTCGCCGATGAACTCCTGGCAGATGCGTTCGGCGCGAGCGAAGGTGTCTTCGGTCATGTTGGGAATGGCCAGGCGCAGCACCTTGTCTTCGAGCAGCATGCGCACTTCAAACATCTGCGCCAGTTCCGCATCGGAAACCCGCGTGACCATCGCCCCGCGATTGCGCTGGAACATCACCAGGCCTTCGGCCTCCAGGCGCTTGAGGGCTTCGCGCACCGGAATCTTGCTGACGTTGAACTGGCGGGCGATGTCGTCCTGGCGAATCGGCTCGTCCTCGGCGAAATGCCCGGCGACGATGGCGTCACGCAGATGACGGGTGATGATTTCCGACGTCGAAGGCGAATTGCCAAGGTCGGGAGCGTTGAGTTTAGTCAGGGCCACGGTCGTGATCGTTCGCAATGATTTGCAGATAGGGTATACGAATTTTCCTTGGGTGTTCCTTCGTCGATGACCAGGATCTCCAGCCACTGCAATATCTTCCCGATCCCATTGCAACTGCTACGCTACGTTCTGGCAGCGCTTGAGTCGTTCATGGCCATCGAGGTGGCGGGCGACAGGCGGTTACCTGCAAGGAGGCAGGCTGTGGTGATCAAGCACATTGGCAATGCAAGTGCAGACATCGTTCCCGAGCCTCTCGCTCGGGAAGAGGTGGGGCGGGTGCTCGCGCTGTTATTGGCCAGCCCGCTGTTCGCCAAGTCCAGGCGGATGAGCAGCTTGCTGCGCTTTATGGTCGAGCACGACCTTCAGTTCTCGGACATCCCCCTTACCGAGCACGCCATCGGCATCGCGGTGTTTCGCCGTGATCCGGCGGTCTACTGCACCGGCGATGATCCGGTAGTGCGGGTGCAGATAGGCCGATTGCGGCGCAAGCTCGCCAGTCATTACGCCACGATTGGCCAACAGGATCCGGTGCGTCTAAGCATCCCGGCCGGTTGTTATCGGCTGGCGTACCAGCGACTCAGACTCAAAGGCATCGCTATTCGCCATCCTGTCCTGCAACTCCAGCCGTTTACCTGCATCACCCGCGACGGCGACGACTTTACCCGGGGCTTGTGCGAAGAGTTGAGCTGCAGGCTGTTCGAGTCGTTTGAACAGACGCAAACCCGCGCCAGTCATGTGCTGATGAAGGTGCCGCGAAGCAGCGTGAAAACACTGGCCCAGGGGCGGACGGGGCGAGGCAGCTATTCGCTGGAAGGCAGCGTGCGGGTGGAGCCGGCTCGTGTCCGGGCCTCGGTACGCCTGATTGATGTCGCTCAGGGTCGCATTCGCTGGTCAGAGCAGTTTGATCGCAATCGACCGTATGGCATCGCCACTCAGGAAGATCTGGCCGAGTCCATCTGTCAGTCGTTGACGGGGTATTTCGCCCGGGGTGACAGTGACGATTGATGAGCAGAGGGGCAACCGCAAGGTTGCCCCTGGATGCTGGCGTTACACGACAGTCCAGCTACCGCCAGAGTAGAGGCGGGTCGCACTGTTATCGAAGGTCAGGTCCACTTCGACCGCTTGGGACCGCGAGGTGCTGAACATGGTGCTGGTCTGCACGTTCTGTTCGAACCACACCAGAATGGTCTCGACGGGGGTTAGTACGGTCTGGCCGGTGACTACTTGTGCCGAGGCCACGTAGATGGCCGTGCTGATCTGCTTGCCATCGATGCCCGTGGACAATTGGCTGATGCCGGGGTGGATCGCACCGTAGTTGTTCACCAGGGTGATGGAAGTGTCGGGGCCACCACTTGTCGCCGAACCCAGCAGGCCGGCATTGTCGAGTATCGACTGTTGGCCCAGCCCGATATTGACGATATTGGTCGACACATCTACCTGCACGTTGGCCTGGAAAGAGTTGGCGCCGAACAACTGATACTGGGGCGTCCAGCTGAAAGTACTGTTGCTCAGGTACTGGACGTAAGACTGCCAGACCACGTTGTAGGCTTCATTGCCGACCTTCTTGGCAAAGCACAGCTTGTAGCCTGATTGTTTGAGCAGGGTCAGATCACCGGTGGCGATCTGGATCTTGACCGACTTTTGGGTGGCCGCCAGGGTCGACGTCAGCACCTTGCTGTAGTCAGTGGTTTTCAGGGCCGTTGGGGCGACGTTCTGGAACGACTTGAATGCCTCTTGCACGTCTTTGTGCAGTTGCTGGCTTTGTTTGCTTACTGCGTTTGACTGACTCATGGTTTCCCTCTTCCTTGGTTGAGTGTTGGGCAATCAATGGGCAGCGGGCTTCGAATCCGACCAGCGATCGGCTGCACCCGTGACGTTCTTCCGTGCCTCCCGTTGGGAGGCGGGCGGTGCCGATGATGTGTCACGACCCTGTACGCACATTGACGGCTTTACGGTAGGCGGGTCGCGCAGCGCGGCGAAGTGTCTTGGCGTTACAGTCAGGAAGGTTATTGGCACCGGTGCAAACCATGAAGTAACAGCCCGCGTAACGGTGTTGTATCAATCGGGGCGACCGTCTGCCAGCCATCGCGCAGGTGGGCGTCGACGCTATCAACGTTCGGGGAGGGTCCAACTTTCGCGTATTTTCTCGTATTGCGCTTCGGGCATTTGAACCAGCAGAGGGGACTGGCGAGGATCCAGCCAATGGAACAAACGAGAAATATTCGCTGAATCCATGGCGGTGCAACCCAGCGTCGGCGAGGTGGGGCCACGCCAAATGTGGAAGAAAATGCACGAGCCCGAGGCGGGGGACGCCGGCGTATTGTGCTCGATGAAAATACCTTTTCGGTACATGTCGTCATCGCGACGCATACGTTCGGAGCTGTTCCAATCTTTCGAAATTGTCGCGCCATCGACAAGCTGGTTATAGCGTGCGGAGTGGCTGTCATCCACGCATTCGATGGTCGATGTCAGCGCAAGGTAAGGCAGTTGGGTGTCGGCCGTGCCGTCGTAGCCAAAAGCCGTTCCAAGCTTGAATACCCCGGCAGGTGCTTTGCCATCGCCTTCACGTTTGACCGGACCTTCGCGTTGTTCAACGCTGCCAAGACCCTTGCCCCACGCCAGCCCGCTCTTGCCGACCACCACCGAAAACGGTGCTTCGTATTTTCGAAAGGTGTTTCCGTGCCGTTCATAGCGCTGGGCAGTGCCCTGGATGTCAGTCCAGTTTTTGGTGGTGACCACAATCAGCTGATGGCTGATGTCGAGAACGTCGCTTGCACCCAGCGGCACGATGGGGAAGTCCATGATGTTCTTCGTTGATTCTCTACTGTATGTGAAGTGCCACCATTCCTTCGAGTACCCGGTAAACCCTTCTTTCTCCATGGCCCTGCTGAGCGTCTGGCGATTGTCCCTGGCGGCAGCGTTGATCATCCGGTTGTCGGTATGCGCTCGCTCATCGAAGCAATCGAAACCGGTGCCCATATCGAGTGCGCCGTCGCGCCAACGCTGGCCATAGGGGGCCGTGCAATCGACTTGCTTGGCTGAAAGTGTCCAGACATCGGCGGGCAGCGTATCCGGACCGGTCAGTGTCAAATCCACGGTTGAGCCTTTGGAATGGTTCGACACCCGCGCCACGTAACCCAGACGCCAGAAGTCCTGCTTGTCCACGCGCGGATAGAACTCGGCCTTGCGTGGGTCACCGGGCTCCGTCGCGAAGCGCCCCATATCGGCAACGGCACGGCTGGGTCGATAACAGTCAAACACCTTCAAACCATAGCCCTGCGCCTGCAATGCCTTTTGTACCCGAGCGAGGGCCTTGGCAGCCTCCAGCGACAACAGACACTCCCCGGCGCCGTAACCGTCGAGTGGGTGCCCGGTGAAGTTGTGCGCGCTGGCATAGCGAATGTCTTGCTCGATGCCCGGATCAATCGTACGCAAATAAACCATGTTCTTGGATCGTGTCTCTGCACCGGCCATGCAGGGCACGACAATGCTCAGACACAGGGCCAATTGCAGCCAGGGCCGCTCGAGCAGGCTGCGCGAACGAAGCGGAAACAGTGTCGAGGAGGGCAGGGGCAGGATGTTGCAGAGAGGGCGCATGCGATGCTCCAAAGAGGCTGGCTCTCAAGCCAGATCAGGCGATGGGTTGAGTCAGTGACAGTAGCAACGCACGGCCCGCTGCACCCGCAGAGCCTAACCCCGTTTCAGTCACCCGTTTGAGGGTGGGGCTGAGGATCCCTTCGCATGACTTGAAAGAGCCATGAAACTTTGGACGAATATGTATGCAGAGCTGACGTTGGTCGACGCACTAGCGTATGTCCGCTGTTGAGCGATTGCGGCCCGTCGCGAAGGGCCGCATTCGACCCATTGCAGGCATTGGATAACGTAGAGCTAGTCGGTGCTACGCGGCTTTATCGCGCAGCGTCCAGCAACTAAAGAGAGCGTCGTTGAGTGCATTGTCAGGCCGCGTCCCGCGGTACGTGTCGTCGGAATACCTAGGCCAAACAGACTTGTAAATTCTGGTGGTGTTTCAGATACACAGATCAGCTCTCAGGGGTAATGATCGAGTCTAGACTGGGTTCAGCAGCTAGTTTCAATCGGTCAGCTTTACTAATGTATTTAGACTTACTTGGCGGTGCCAATTTGGCACTGGCCTTTTTTGCGTGAGCCTTTAATAACTGCTTTATTTTTTTACGACGATTCATATTTTCTACTCGGCTTGTGCGTTCTTGAATGATGACAGAGGTTTGCGCACGAAGCCTAGGTAGTGAGAGAGGGGTTCACTGCGTCTTCAAACATGTCCACCAGCTCAGGATCCATGTAGCGAAAGTGGTCGGGAGTATCCAGAGAGTGAATCTGCTTGTGTTCAAGCAGACGGGCGTACTCGGCCTGCAGACGATTCAGGTGTTTGCGTTCTATGACAAAAATGACATCGGCCCAGCGAATATCCGCTGGGCCCATGGGTCTGCGTGCGTCCAGATCGCTTCCGCCGTGGGACTACGCCATTGGTTACGACTGCAGACAAACAGGAGGTTTGTCACTCTTGATCCAACAGTTGGCGGGTGGTGCGGATGGGATAGCTCATGCCGAGTTGGCGTGCCCTGACAAGCTTGTCGGCACGGGTGTACATCAGCTTCCAGTCCTTTTCCGGCTTGAATTTCAGCGGACGAACCGCTTTGTCATTGCCGCGCTTTCGGGCCTGTGTGCATCTCCAGGCGCGGGTTCTTTCCATGGTCATCTCCTCGTCAGTACCGGGTTCAGCAGCCGCGGTAAGCGCTCGCGGCGGGTCTGCTTACGCCTGCTGGCATACTCGGCATCGGCGAAGGACATCTGTTTCATCGGGACTCGACACGTTCTGTTCATGTGAGGTGCGTATTTCACCAAATCTGGAAGTCTTTTTCAGAGTTTCCTTAGTGAACAACGCAGGTATTACCGGATTTGAGCAAAGCGCCGTGCGGCACGACCCGGAACATGCGCGTCGGGTGGACTGGCACGCAGTGGATCAAACCAATCTCGACGGCGTATTGCTCGGTTGCAAGTACGCCATTCGCGGCGCAGTTCGCAATCACACAAAAACGGGGGCTCTCTACTGCGCCGAGCAAGGTCTCAACGTTCGGTGCAACTCGATTCATCCGGCGGCCATCCTCACACCAATAATGAAATGGCTCCCGCCGCCGCTCCCTGCGATCGCCCACTAAGCTTTCGCAGGGGGCTCATCGGAAACCGTTGCCATGAACAAAGTAGCTATTGCCGCCATCGACTTGGGAAAACACACCTTCCATCTGCATGCGCAAGATGATCGTGGTCATGAGCTTTACTGCAAAAAGGTTACTCGCGTGACGCTCACTCAACACCTGGCGAACCTGGAACCTTGTACCGTCGCCGCCCTTCTGGAGGTTGGCGTCAGCCTGACCCCAGGCTTCAAATCAATCAACGATCTGCCGGCGCTGCTTGAGACGAGTGCAGTTCCTGAGCCCATCAAGAAAATTCTGACGACGCTGCATGAGCACTTCAACTTTCTGGACGGGCAGGTCAAAAAGCGGGACAAGGACGTGGAATGGCAAGCCGCTGGAGATGATCTGGCTGCTCGCTTGATGCTCCACCTCCTCGAGGCACCGAACGAAAGGGCGGAACCCTAAGTCGCCGTTACCGCAACAACGGATATGTACACAATCAAAAAAAGAGCCACCATCACCAACAAGCCAGCTAGCGAATGAAGTGAATCTTGCCGGTATCGTCGTTGCCGATGTAGATGCCGTAAACTCCGGCCTGGCGTTCCTCGATATAGCGTTCGAGGATCTGCCGGATCGCCGGGTAGTAGATGCTGTCCCAAGGGATGTCCTCGGGTGCGAAGAATTTGTAGTCGAGGATTTCCGGCCCGCACTGGCCGGTGATCTCCAACGCGATGGCGCGGAAGATGATGTACACCTCGCTGATCTTCGGCACGCTGAAGATCGAGTACGGCGAGAGAATATCCGCGCGCACGCCGCTTCCCAGACTTCTCGCAGCGCCGCCTGCTCGGTGGTCTCGCCGCCTTACATGAAGTCGGCCGGCAGCGTCCAGGTGCCAGGACGCGGCGGGATCGCGCGCTGACACAGCAACTACTTGCCGTCCTGCTCGATGATGCAGCCGGCGATGATTTTTGGATTGATGTAATGGATGTAGCCGCAACCGCAGCACATCAGGCGCTCGTGCGTATCGCCCGGCGGCAGCTGAAGCCTGAGGTCATTACCACCGCACTTCGGACAAAAGCTCGACTGAACATGTTTAGCGACCTATGCGTGGTTCTTTAAGCGTGATCGGCAGGGTGATGTCGGGGATTTTTCCGGTCTCTTCCTGTTTGCGCTTGAGATAGTCCAGAGCGACTGTCGCGGCGGCGCGCACGTGGTCGACGCAAGCCTGGTGGGCGGCAAGGGGATCGCCACTCTTGATCGCTTCGACCATGCGTTCCATTTCCTGATTGCTCGCGCCGCGACGGTTTTCCTGGGACACCGACGTCGCCCGCAGATAGCTGATTCGTGCCTGCAGCTGACGCAGCTGAGTGGCCGCGACATGGTTGCCGGAGCCTTCGAGCAGTACATCGTAGAAACCCTGAACCGAATCGATGACCTGTTGCAACTCGCCGTCCTTGAGGGCCTTGCGGTTTTCCTCGAGGGCTTTTTCCAGGGCCTTGATGTCCTTGGCCTTGGCGCGCAGGGTGAACAGCTGGACGATCAGGCCTTCGAGCACGCAACGCAGCTCATAGATGTCGCCGGCATCGGACAGGGTAATGATCGCAACCCGTGGGCCCTTGGCGTCGGCGAATTCCACCAGGCCTTCGGATTCCAGGTGACGCAACGCTTCGCGTACGGACGTGCGACTGACGCCCAGGCGATCGCACAGATCGCGCTCGACCAGACGGTCTCCCGGCAGAAGCTGGAAGTTCATGATGGCGCTTCGCAGTTTATCCAGTACGATTTCGCGCAGGGTAACGGGGTTGCGATTGACCTTGAAGCTGTCGTCGAGTGGCAGGCGTTTCATGGGGTCCGCTCTGAGTGTGGCTGTCCATGCAAAAAGAGCACTTCGATCGCAAGAATCTCCGTGCTCGGTCAGATCAAACAGCCAAGGGTTAACTGGAGGCCTCGGCCTCGGCGAACGCTTCACGGGCGAGCCGGAAACTGTCTACGGCAGCGGGGACACCGCAATAAATACCGACCTGAAGCAGAATTTCGCGTATTTGTTCACGAGTCAGTCCGTTACGCAAGGCGCCGCGCACATGCAGCTTGAGTTCGTGAGGCCGATTGAGGGCCGAAATCATGGCCAACTTTATCATGCTGCGCTCTTTAAGCGACAAACCCTCACGGCCCCAGACATGGCCCCAGCAGTACTCCGTGACCATTTCCTGAAGCGGCCGAGTGAAGTCGTCGGCGTTTTCGATGGCGCGTTTCACGTAGGCTACGCCCAGCACTTGAGTGCGGATTTTCAGGCCTTTTTCGTACTTCTCAGTGCTCATCACTATGCTCCCACAGGTTTTGAATAATCCTGTCAGGCCAGGGCGGGCAGGGGGCCCAGCTTGCCTTTGTGATAGATCATCGGCGTCACCGGCGGGTCGGACAGAATCAGATTCTTCACCGCGCCGACGATAATCGCGTGGTCACCGCCGTCTTACTCGCGCCACAGTTCGCACTCGATGATCGCCGTGGCTTTGCCCAGCAGCGGGTTGCCCAGTGCGCTGAGGTGCCATTCGATATTCTTGGCGTTGTGGCAAGTGAATCGCAAACTGCTTGCTGTCGCGCAGGATCGGGTAAGTGTCAGAGGCATAGTTGGGGCAGAACAGCACCAGTGCCGGATCGATCGACAGCGCACTGAAGGCGCTGGCGGTCAGACCGCGCTGTCGAAAGCCGTCTGCGCCGCTTGTACAGCGTGTTCGATTTCGCCGTCGGCGCCCACTACAGCGGCCTTGCCATAAGCCTCGATCTTCTCGGCGCCGCCGATGATGCCCACCAGACGCTCGACCATCAGTGCGCCGAGGTCGGAGCAGTTGGCGCGAATTTCCGGTTTCAGGTCTTCGACAAAGCCGCGGCCCAGCCAAGGGTGTTTCATCACGACGGCCAGACCGCCCATGGTGACGGGCGTATTGGTGGCCTTGCCGCCTTCGATAAAGGTTTCTTCGACGTAGCTGACGATCTTGCGGATTTCGAAACTCATGAGCTGCTCTGTGTGGGGTAAGAGTGTCTGTGCGTCTGATGGTATACCATAATACCGTCTATACATCCGAGCGGCCGTTCAAGAGCGATGTTAAAAAATGATATTAATATAAAAACTTCACATTTTATGATCATTGGAGGATTATCTGCTCAACCTGCACGCGCCTTGCTGGCGTTGAAAAAAGCCGCTGCTTTCCTCTGGAGTACCCATGAATAACAAGAATGTCGGTGTAGTCGGTCTGGGCGCGATGGGCCTGGGCATTGCCCGCTCGCTGTTGCGTAGCGGCTTCAATGTGTATGCCTGCGATGTGCGAGCGGCGGTGGCGGGACAGTTTGCCAGCGAGGGCGGCGTGGCATGCGCTTCGCCCGCGCACATGGCCGCCGAGTGCGATGTGATCATTACGGTCGTGGTGAATGCCGAGCAGACGCAGACCGTATTGTTTGGCGAGGGTGGTGCCGTTGCCGCTTTGCGTCCTGGCAGTCTGCTGATCGGCTGCGCCACCGTGGCCCCGACCTACGCCGTGGACCTGGGTCAGCGTCTGGCCGAGCAAGGCCTGCTGTATCTGGACGCACCGATCTCCGGTGGCGCGGCCAAGGCTGCCGCCGGCGAGATGACCATGATGACGTCGGGCCCGGCTGACGCTTATGCCATGGCCGAAGCGATCCTTGCGGGCATGGCCGGCAAGGTTTATCGCCTGGGTGACGTCCATGGCCTGGGTTCGAAGGTCAAAATCATCAATCAGTTGCTCGCCGGGGTACACATCGCTGCTTCTGCCGAAGCCGTGGCGCTGGGCCTGCGTGAAGGGGTCGATGCCGATGCTTTGTATGAGGTGATTACCCACAGCGCCGGTAACTCCTGGATGTTCGAAAACCGCGTACCGCACATTCTCAAGGCTGACTACACACCGTTGTCCGCGGTGGATATTTTCGTCAAGGACCTGGGCCTGGTGCTGGATACCGCCCGGGCCAGCAAATTCCCGCTGCCGCTGTCGGCCACCGCTCACCAGATGTTCATGCAGGCGTCCAGTGCCGGCTTCGGCCGTGAGGACGACTCGGCAGTGATCAAGATTTTTCCGGGCATCGAATTGCCGACTGCCAAGCCCCAGTCCGTTTGAAGCCCGAGCCCGTTTGAGGAACACCCCATGACTACCTCCACCGCACGCCCGCTGTTGGGCTGCATCGCCGACGATTTCACCGGTGCCACGGACCTTGCCAACATGCTGGTGCGCGGCGGTATGCGCACCGTGCAAAGCATCGGTATCCCGAGCTCGGAAGTTGCCGCCGGGCTTGACGCCGATGCGATCGTCATTGCTCTGAAATCGCGTACCACGCCGGTGGCCGAAGCGGTCGAGCAGTCCCTCGCAGCGCTGGCCTGGCTGCGTGACCAAGGTTGCGAGCAGATCTTCTTCAAATATTGCTCGACGTTCGACTCCACTGCGGCCGGCAATATCGGCCAGGTCAGCGAAGCGCTGCTGGCCGCACTGGGGAGCGACTTCACTCTGGCCTGCCCGGCGTTCCCGGAGAATGGCCGGGCGAACTATCGCGGCCACTTGTTTGTGCAGGATCAGCTGCTCAGCGAGTCGGGCATGCAGCATCACCCGCTGACGCCGATGACCGATGCCAATCTGGTTCGGGTCCTGCAATCGCAGACCCGCCTGAATGTCGGCCTGTTGCGCTACGACACCATTGCCGGCGGCACTGATCAGGTGCGTGCGCGAATCGCCGAGTTGCGGGCTCAAGGTGTCGGCATGGCCATCGCTGATGCCTTGTCGGACAGCGATCTGCACACCCTCGGTACCGCCTGTGCCGATCTGCCGTTGTTGACCGGTGGTTCGGGCCTGGCCTTGGGCTTGCCGGAAAATTTCCGTCGTGCCGGCAAGCTGCGCGACCTCGACGCGTCGAAACTCCCGGCGGTGTTCGGTGGGGAAGTGGTATTGGCCGGCAGTGCTTCGATCGCCACCAATGGGCAAGTGGCTGCCTGGCTCGAAGCCGGCCGACCGGCCCTGCGGATTGATCCGTTGGCCTTGGCTGCGGGTGAACCGGTGGTGGCGCAAGCCTTGACCTTCGCCCGTGATAACGAAAGAACCGTATTGATCTACGCCACCAGCTCACCGGATGAGGTCAAGTCGGTGCAACAGCAACTGGGTGTCGAGCAGGCTGGAAGTCTGGTGGAAAAAGCCTTTGGCGACATTGCACAAGGTCTGCGCCAGAGCGGTGTGCGCCGTTTCGTGATCGCTGGCGGAGAAACCTCGGGCGCTGTTGTTCAGGCGTTGGGCGTACAGCTGCTGCAGATCGGCGCGCAGATCGATCCGGGTGTGCCGGCGACCGTCAGCACTACTGACGAACCTTTGGCGCTGGCACTCAAATCGGGCAACTTCGGTGGTCGCGACTTCTTCAGCAAAGCCTTGAACCAACTCGCCCAGGCCGGAGGTGCGCAATGAGTAACGAAAACGCCCTGCGCGAAGAAATCTGTGAGGTCGGCCGCAGCCTTTACCAGCGCGGTTACACCGTCGGCAGCGCCGGCAATATCAGCGCGCGCCTGGACGACGGCTGGTTGATCACACCGACTGATGTCTGCCTCGGACGCCTCGATCCGGCGACCATCGCCAAGGTCAACCTCGCCGGCGAATGGGTGTCCGGTGACAAGCCTTCAAAGACCCTGGCGCTGCATCGCCAGGTCTACGACCGCAACCCGAATGTCGGCGGCGTGGTGCATACCCACTCCACCCATCTGGTGGCGTTGACGCTGGCAGGTGTCTGGCAGGCGGACGACATTCTGCCGCCGCTGACGCCATATCAGGTCATGAAAGTCGGGCATATCCCGTTGATTAGCTACCAGCGACCCGGCTCGCCGACGGTTGCCGAACAGGTTGCCCGGCTGGCCAACAACGTTCGTGGCGTGATGCTTGAACGACTTGGCCCGGTGGTCTGGGAGAGTTCGGTATCCAGGGCCAGCTACGCCCTGGAGGAACTCGAGGAAACCGCGCGGCTCTGGCTGATGAGCAATCCCAAGCCTGAACCGCTCGATCAGGCAGCGCTGGACGAGCTGCGAGAGACTTTTGGTGCGCACTGGTGAGGCGTTGGCTTAACACGACAGACCGATAACGCAGGCCCTGACCGGGAGACGCGCAGCGACTCTCGATGGCCGAGGCTTGCCAAAAAATACAATAACAAGAGTTAAACCAAGCATGACTCATCTTCATTGCGGCATGTTCAGATCCAGTGGCGCAACCCTATCGTTCACCCGGCGTGGAGGGTGTGGGAAATGAGCCCGTTAATCCTGCCGGTTACCGCGGGGCTCGGGATCGCTCTGTTGTTGTTCCTGGTGCTCAAGTACAAGTTTCAGCCATTCGTGGCCTTGATGCTGGTGAGCATTCTGGTGGCGCTGGTGGCCGGGGTGAAGCCGGCCGATCTGGTCGCCACCATCGAAGGTGGCATGGGCAAGACCCTGGGTCATATTGCGATCATCATTGCCCTGGGCGCGATGATCGGGCGGATCATCGAGCTCTCAGGCGGTGCCGAGGCGCTGGCCAAGTCGCTGATTACTCGTTTCGGCAACCGACGTACGCCGCTGGCGTTGACGATTGCCGGCTTCATGGTGGGGGTGCCGGTGTTCTTCGAGGTCGGCGTGATCATCCTGATGCCGCTGGCCTATGGTATTGCGCGCAGTGCGCGTAAGCCGTTGTTGGTGTTTGCGCTGCCGATGTGCGCTGCCTTGTTGACCGTACACGCTTTTCTGCCGCCGCACCCGGGCGCAGTGGCCGCGGCCAGTCAATTGGGCGCGGACCTGGGCCGCGTGCTGATGTTCGGTCTGCCCATCACTGCGTTCCTTTGCTATGTCGGCTACCGCGTGGCCGCACGCATGACCCGTCGGGTGTACCCGATGACCGACGATATTCGTGCCGAGGTCTATGGCCCGCATGTCACCAACGATGATCTGGCCGCCTGGTCCAATGGCAACGACAAGCGCAGTGAGCGAGCGGCTGTGGCCGTGTCGCACATGGGCCTGGAAGAGTCCGCCAGCAGCATCGTTTCCAAGTTGCCGCCGGCACCCGCACCGGGGTTTGGCCTGATCGTCAGCCTGATCCTGCTACCCATCATTCTGATTCTGCTGGGGACTCTGTCCACCTCGTTGCTGCCTGCCGAATCGATCCTGCGCGGCATCATGACCGTGCTCGGCGCGCCGCTGGTGGCACTGCTGATCGACACCTTGCTGTGTGCGTGGTTGCTGGGTTCGCGTCGGGGCTGGAGTCGCACTCAGGTGTCGGACGTGATTGGTTCGGCCTTGCCCGGTGTGGCCATGGTGATCTTGATTGCCGGTGCCGGCGGGGTGTTTGGCAAGGTGCTGGTGGATACCGGAATCGGTGCCGTGGTCTCCGATATGCTGCGCACCACCGGTCTGCCGGTGCTGGCGCTGGGCTTTCTCCTGACCCTGCTGTTGCGCGCGGTGCAGGGCTCGACCACGGTGGCGCTGGTGACCACTGCCGGCATCATCAGCCCGCTGATTGCGACCCTTAATCTCCCCCCGAACCATATGGCCCTGCTGATCTGGCCCTTTGTCTAACTCTTTATCTCAGGAGCTACCATGCCTCGTTTTGCTGCCAACCTCAGCATGCTCTACCCGGAACATGCGTTTCTGGATCGCTTTGCCGCCGCGGCTGCTGATGGTTTCGAAGCGGTGGAGTATCTGTTTCCCTACGACTACAGCGCTGAAGCACTCAAACAACGCTTGAGCGACAACGGCCTGGTGCAGGCGCTGTTCAACGCGCCGCCCGGTAATTGGACGGCGGGCGAGCGGGGCACGGTGTCGTTGCCGGGTCGGGAGCGTGAATTTCGTAGCGGTTTTGATCGCGCCCTGGAATACGCCGGCGTACTGGGCAACTCACGGATCCATGTCATGGCCGGCCTGCTGCCCTCCGAAAGTGATCGGGCACGGCATCACGCCATTTATCTGGACAACCTCGCCTACGCCACCGCCCAGGCGGCCAAGGCAGGTGTCACGGTATTGCTTGAGCCGATCAATACGCGGGACATGCCGGGCTTTTTCCTCAACCGGCAGGATCAGGCCCAGGCCATCTGCAAGGAAGTGGGCGCCAGTAACCTGAAGGTTCAGTTCGACTGCTACCACTGCCAAATCGTCGAGGGCGACCTGGCCACTAAACTGCGTCGGGACTTCGACGGTATCGGCCACATCCAGATCGCCGGCGTGCCGGACCGACATGAGCCGGACCAGGGAGAAGTCAACTATCCCTATCTGTTCGAACTGATCGACCAGTTGGGTTATGACGGTTGGGTAGGGTGCGAATACCGACCGCGTGGCAACACCTCGGCCGGCTTGCAGTGGTTGCGTGACTGGAAGGCGCGCTAAGCGCTACAGAAGAGGGAGCGACGGGCTCTGCTGGATGCAGGAGCCCGTTGTTTCACGCCGGGGGATTGTCAGACGGCAGCAACAGCTCGACCCCCTGCTTGCGGATGCTGTCGGCCGCCGCAGGGGTCAACGCGTCGTCGCTGAGGATGATGTCGAACTGTTCGAGCCCGGCGATCCTGTACATGCTGAACGTGCCGTACTTCGAACTGCTGGCCACCAGCACTACTTGCGAGGCCGATTGCATCGCGACTTGCTTGACCTCCACCTTAAGCGCCGACGGCGTGGTGAGGCCGCGACGCAAATCCCAGGAGCTGGTCGATATGAAGGCGATATCGGTGACGACCTGACGCAAGGTGGCAACCGCCAGACTGCCCACGCACGATTGATTGGAGTGATCCAGCTGCCCGCCGGTATGAATCACCGTGACTTGGGGGGCTTCGATCAGTGCCTGGACAATGCCGAAATCATTGGTCACGACGGTCATGCCGGACAGCGCCTTAATGTAGGGGACGATTTCCAGCGTGCTGGTTCCCGCATCCAGGTAAATCGTCATATTGGCATGCAGTAGCCGGGCGGCGAGCTTGGCCATGGCCTGCTTCTGCGGCAACTCGACCACCGCCTTGAACTGATGGCTGGGCTCACTGTGAAGCTGGCTGGCGATTCGCACCCCACCTGTTACCGAGTAAGCACGTCCTTCCTGTTCAAGCAACGCGATATCGCGGCGTATGGTCATGTGCGAACAGTCGAACATGTCCATCAATTGATGAACGCTCAGCACCTGACGTTTGCGCAACTGCCGCAACATCAATTCACGGCGCTGTTCAGGAATCATCGGTGCGCCGCTTTCGGCGGCGATGTCCTTTTGACTAGGCATTCGAGCTCCAGCATGAAGAAATCCGCAGACAAGGAACGCGGGCAAACATAGTAGCGAATCTACGGTAAAGGAACGAGGAGTGCCTGCTACCGAGAGATGATCCCGTGATCAATCGCGTATTTGACCAGGGCCGCCGGTTTGTCGATGTTGAGTTTGCGACGGATGCTCAGGCGATGGGTTTCTACCGTCCGAACGCTGATGTCCAGTTCGCGGGCCATCTCCTTGTTGTTCAGCCCCTGAGCCATCTTGTACAACACCTGGCTTTCGCGCGGTGTCAGCTCGTTGTCGGTACCTTTATCGGCGATGAGCCGCTGGGCGATCTCGGCGCTGTAGAACGTCCCGCCACTGGCGATCGCTTCGATCGCCGCAATGATTTCCCGCGACGGTGAGTTTTTCAGTACATAGCCGCTGGCACCGGCGCGAACGGACTCGCTCACGTATTCATTGTTGTCGTACATGCTGAGCACCAGCACCTTGAGCGACGGGTACTGGCTGCGTAACACCCTGGTCAGCTCAAGCCCGTTCATGTCCCGCAGGCTAATGTCGACCAGCAACAGGTCCGGCTGGCAGCGCCCGACCATTTCAATGGCCTGCGCGCCACTCTCGGCTTCGCCCACCACTTCCAGGGGGGCCATGACCGCCAGCAGCGCTTTGATGCCGTCGCGGACTAGGGCGTGATCGTCGACCAGGGCGACGCGGATCGGGTAGGGCAGGCTCATCGCGGCATTCACTCTAGTTGTTGTGGGGCGCGTCAGCGTTTTGCGCCGGGCACTTTCATCGGTAGCAGAACGTCCAGCTCACTTCTTCCCGGCATCGAGATCAGGTCGAATCGTCCACCAAAATGCTCGACACGCTCACGGATATTACGCAGGCCAATGCCCGCATGACGACGTTCGACCTGAGCGACGTTGAAACCGATACCGTCATCGACCACCGTCAACCGTACGGACTCCTCAGACCCGTGCAGGGTAATGGAGACGTTTTTAGCCTGGGCGTGTCGTTCGATATTAGTCAGACCTTCTTGCACGATGCGGAACAGCGCGACCGCTGCCCCATCGACCCAATGACAGTCGAATTCGTTGTCGTTGTAGGTCACCACCAAGCCGCTGCGTTGCTCGAATTCAGCGGCGAGTTGACCGATCGCCGCCGGCAGGCCCAGGGTGTCGAGCAGCGACGAGCGCAGGTCGTGAGAGAGGCTGCGAACCTCACCAATCGCTTCCCCCAGGCGTTCCGTGGCGTCCCTCAGCGTGCTCAAACCCTTGTCCTGTGCTTGCCCGTTCTCGAGCAGATGGCTGGCCAGTTCGAACTGAAATTTGATGGAGACAAGCAGCTGGCTGATGCCGTCGTGCAGTTCACGGGAAACCCGGGATCGCTCTTCCTCCTGCAAGCTGACGATACGCTGAGTCAGGCGCTGAAGCTTTTTGTCGGCCAGACGATGCTCGCTGACGTTGAGCGTCATGCCGCTGGCGAAGACAAACAACACCGCCACGAGGGCCACCGCGGCAATTGCCAGCATGGTTTTACGAATGCCCTGGGCCACTTCGTCACGCGCCTGTTGGGTCGCGCGCTCAACGTCTTCGAGGTAAATGCCGGTGCCGAGCATCCAGCCCCAACGATCCAGCATCACCACATAGGCGAGCTTGTCGGTCACTTGGCCGGAAGAGGGTTTGTTCCAGGCGTAGCGTTGAAAGCCTTCGCCGGATTGCGCACTTTTGAGCAACGCCTGGATCACTGGCAAACCGTGAGGGTCCTTCATGTCCCACAGGTATTTGCCCACCAACTCCGACTGGCGCGCGTGCATCAGGCTGCGACCTTCGTGGTCGTAGACGAAGAAGTAGCCATTGATGCCAAAGCTGAGCTTGCGCAGTTCTTCCAGGACTTGTTGCTGTGCGTGTTCGTCACCGTGGCCGTCGTCGTACAGCGGCTCGATCAAGCTTTGCGCCATTTCGACATAGTTCTTAAGTTCTGCGCGCTTGCTCGCCAGAATGCTGTCTTCGATCAGTTGCGCCTGTTGTTCACCCAGTTGACGGTTCATCGAAATCACCAGCGCGCAGATGACGGCGATGGCCAACACCAGCGGCAGAATCCCGAGCGCGACGATTTTATGTTTGAGCTGCATCTCTGCTCCTGTCCGGACCGAGGGAAGGCGAAGGCCCGGCATCATATGCCAAAGATACGCGCGTCCAGTAGCGGTGCTGGACGGGATGACCAACCGTCTACGTAGAACTACGTAGACACGGCGTACGTAGTAACGCGGATTTATTTGTAGACGGCATGCGGGGATATTGGGCCAGCTCCGCACAGCGGACACAATTATAAAAATTACCGCCGCAGCCCACTGGCTGTCGGCAGGAGACTCGCTATGCCCCGTCTGGCTAAACACCTCGCCTGGTTTGCCGTGGCTGTCCTGGGAGCGTTTGCGCTGAGTGTCGTGGCCCTGCGCCGCGGCGAAGCGATCAACGCCCTCTGGATCGTAGTCGC
>NZ_JASBRE010000003.1 GCF_029960815.1 Pseudomonas sp. AL03 | reverse complement strand
CCGGGAACGCCAGGAGGCTCGTTACGGTGGCAAGGGTGGGCCGAAGTGCTGTTGAGGGTCGGTGGCAGTGATGCCATCTAAATAGCAAATTAAAGAACCCGGCTGATGAGGCCGGGTTTTTTATTAAGTGAACTCCATTGGCCGATCCGTATTGAGTCAGGAGGCGGGGATGGTTTCGAGCGTTTCGAGATTCAACAGGGTGAAATAGCCACGGTCCGGCCTCCAGCCAGCCGTATCGATGTGAATCACATTGCCAAGGCTGACCGGCATAAGAAGCGGCGTATGCCCTACGACGAGTGCGCGTAGGCCATCAACGCCATGCTTTTGCATCTGATCGATCCGCCTTCGTGACCACATGCAGTCGTGCTGGACCGCCTGCAGCTGCTCGTTGCTTTCTGGCGATTCCAGTTCCTTACGCAACTGTTCCCATGATGGAAATGGACAGTCGGCGTGCACGATGCCGATCAGGCCGTGTGCTGTTTCGACTTCGATCGCGATAGGGAGCTTGGCGAACTGCGCCGCGAATGTTTGCTTCTCGAACGGCGACAGGTCCGTGAACCATGAACCGCCGTTGCCGATCCAGCTGTCGAGGTCGCAGGTGTCGAAACACACCACGTAGTCGTCATGGTTGCCCCGCACCGGGTGGAACCATGGTTTGTCCAGCCAGTCGAGCGCGTCACGGCACCCGGGTCCACGGTCAATCAGATCGCCAACACTGAACAGGCGATCTACTGAGGGATTGAGCCCGACTGCATCCAGAGCGGCCTGCAACCGAGTGAAATGGCCATGAATGTCACCGACCACGAAATCTCGGCCGGCAACGTTTGCGGCGAAGCGCTTCACGCGCGGCATCTCGATAGCTTCGAGCATGGGAATACCTCTCCCGCAGCTCCCCAACGGGCTGGTAGTCAGTTGAGTTTAGGCCAGGATGTGCTGGTCGACGACTACCGCGACGGCAAGAAGACTCTTACCGCCTGCGCGACAGGCTTCCCGGATCCAGCGCGGTGAGTGTCAGTAGCCAGTTGCTTGCCCGAAGTGGTTGTCCTGCACGCCGGCGATGAGGTGCAGGGGCACGTGTTGCGCATCAATGGATGGGACTTCGAAAGTTTCCACTATTTGGGTGTGGCGCTCACTCAGCCCGGTCGACTCTTCTGCAAGAGCCTTAGCCATTCTCGCGTGGTTCGCTGCGATTTCATTGAGAGTTGACACGTTACATCCCCCGGTGACTGACCAAGCGCTTCGCTGGAGTCCTTAAGCGTTAATTAAAGTGCCGCCGCGTCAGAATTACGTCGCTCTGGGGCCGCTACGAGCGTCTTTTGCAATCCTTACGCCAGGAATAGTCAATAAATTCGCGCCGCGTTTCTCATGCGACGAATGGTTGCCATTGGCTTTCGCCTCCTTTAGCTCGGATATTTCCTGAGCCTATAAGGCCGGGGGAAAAGGTGATTAGACGTGCAGCCGTTGTTTTGCTAAAAAATAGTGCATGGCTGCTGTTTACGCGCCAATGCATCGCCATTTCAGTTAAATGGAAATCGCCCAACATTGCGCTGGGCAACGATCAATGAGTCTGATTGCCGATACAGGGATAAGTAACAGCGACTTTGGCCAACTGCTCGCGCACCAAGGCATTGGGCTCATTGATCCCCTTTCGTTTCCGCAGGCTGATCCTTTCCGCATCCCGCTACACCCTTGCTTCCTTGCAACCTGTGTCGCTAGTCAGGCCGAGTAGGTGGTATCAGGCGTGAGTGATGGACAGATCGCTGATGACGCAGACTGAACCGTCTTCCGGGTCCGTGGTTTCGGAGTAATCGATCTGGTTGTACACGCCACCGTGGAAGGCGAGTGTTTTCGTGTCCCAAGTGTTGTCGAGGCGCATGATCGCCGAAGTCGATTTGACGCCGTTACAGCTCGCCGATACGGAGACAGCGCCGCTCGAATTGGCGTGAATATTGATTTTGAAAAGTGCACCGAGGGGCACGTTCTCCAGCACTGTGGAATTCACCGGATTGTCTTGCAGGTAGCTCGACCGGAACCCCATGGTGATTTTGCCTTTGTTCCAGAAAACCTTCACAGGCGGTCGTTCTGAATCTTTCACGTGAATCTGGCCGATTACGACCTTCTGCAGCGAGTTGACCTTCGTCAGCCGCATTTCTTGGCGATTCCAGTGGTCTGCAGCGCTGGAGAACAGCCAGTACCCCGGCTCCTTCCATTCACAGCGAGTCCGCTTCGTGCTTTTGCTGGAGGCACCGAGTGTCGGCGCCGTCATCTGCAGCGAACCATCGTCAAGCATCTTGACGACATCGGGGCATTCGATTAGCGCCCGCCAACCAATGAGCTCAAGCGCAATCGGGTTGGTGTCGGAGATTGGAAGCGGGGTAGCGATGGTGAAGTTGCTGATGTCTACAGTCATGGTTTTTGCCTCAGTCCATTGATGTCGGGTGTTGCTCTGTTGAACCTTAATACTGTCTGGATGTACAGTAGTCTAGGCGTGACTATTGGGCAAGGGGTCGGCGAGGGGTTGTATCGTTTTGTAGATGTGTTTGGTCGGCGGGGCGCCGCAGGAAGGGGCAAAACGGGCTGAGTACGCGTCCATAATAGTTAGTAAAGGGTAGAGGGCGTCATCTTAGCGTCATCGAACCCATGGCAAGATCCTCGCAAACCGTCTAGAGCGCTCAGCAGGTTTCCACCTGCGGGTTGATGAATTTGCAAGGAATCCCTATGAAAGGAGACGCCTCCCTGTTTGCAGCCATTGATCTTGGTTCTAATGCGTTTCGCATGATGATCGGCCAGTCAGTCAGACGGAATCAGGGGTTTGTGATCCAGGAAGTAAAAACCTTGCGTGAGCCTGTCCGTTTGGCGGAAGGGGCTCAAGGCGGAGCGCTAGACGAGTTGGCTCTGGATCGGGGATGGCAAGCGCTCGCGCGATTTGGCAAAAAGTTACGCGGTTTCGAGGCCGGTCGTGTGCGGGCAGTGGCGACCAGTGCCGTGCGCGAAGCCGACAATGCTCAACTGTTTTTAGCCAGCGCGGAGCGGCACCTGGGCTTTCGTATTGACGTTATCTCTGGGCATGAAGAGGCCCGACTGGTGTACGCCGGTGTTGCCCATACGATACCCGGTACAGAAAACAGGCGACTGGTCGTGGATATCGGTGGCGGCTCCACCGAATTGATTCTGGGGCAGGGCGCTCAACCCCTGTTGACCGAGAGTATTGCCATCGGCAGCGGCACCTTCGGCGCGCGTTACTTTCAGGGGGGCTGTATCACGGCTCAGACGCTTCTGGAGGCTGAGCGGGTAGCCACTCTGCAATTTGAAAAAGTGGCGCGTCGTTATCGTGCGGTGGGTTGGCAGCAGGTTATCGGCTCTTCAGGCACCGCACGAATGCTGGCCAAAGTACTCAAGGCCAACGGGTTGAACGACTATGGCCAAAGCGGCATCACCTACAGCGGCCTGTTACGCTTGTCGTTGCGCCTGCTTGAAGTGGGGCATGTCAAACAGCTCAGACTGGCAGGTTTGCAAAGCCATCGACTGAGCATCTTGCCTGGCGGTCTGGTGCTCATGCTGGCGGCATTCAAGGTGTTTGGTGTCTCGCATATGACGCCTTCCGAGCCGGGCTTGAGGTTCGGTGTTCTTCATGGACTGATGTGTAAACACTGATCAACCCATGGCAACCTTGCAGAGCAGGAACCCGCTTTACAGAGCGTAAGTGTATAAAACTCAGGGAAGACATGATGTCCACCACTGCTAATTTTTCGGACATTTCATGAGACGTGTGGTTTTTAACCAAAAAGGTGGCGTTGGTAAATCCAGTATCGCGTGTAACCTCGCCGCCATTAGTGCCTCCGAGGGCTATCGCACCTTGTTGATAGATCTGGATGCCCAAGCCAATGCTACTCACTATTTGACGGGATTGAGCGGCGAAGATATTCCCCTCGGGATCGCCGACTTCTTCAAACAGACACTGTTCCCAGGCCCGGCATCGAAGAAGGCGCAAGCCAATATCCATGAAACCCCCTTCGACAACTTGCATTTAATCGCGGCCTCGTCGGAGCTGAGTGATCTGCAATCCAAGCTCGAGACACGCTACAAAATTCAGAAACTCAGCAAGCTGCTGGACAGGCTCGATGAAGACTATGAGCGGATCTATATGGATACGCCGCCGGGTCTGAATTTTTACAGTGTGTCGGCGTTGATTGCCGCTGACCGCTGTTTGATCCCTTTCGATTGCGACAGCTTTTCTCGCCAAGCGATTTACGGTGTGCTGAGAGAAATCGAGGAGATCAAAAGTGATCATAACGAGAGGCTGGAGGTCGAGGGCATCGTCGTTAACCAATTCCAGGCTCGCAACGCACTGCCGCAACGACTGCTCGACGAACTGATCGCCGAGAACATGCCGGTGTTGCCTGCGTATCTGATGAGTTCGGTGAAGATGCGTGAGTCACACCAGGCCAGCAAGCCATTGATCTATCTGGAACCGCAACACAAGCTGACCCGGCAATTCGTAAAGCTGTTCAGTTTGCTTGAAAGCCAGGCCTGAACAGAGCGGCTACCCGTCGGCTAAGATTACTAGTCCACCATTGAGAGGCATGAGTCTTTTCGTCATGCCCTCTGGAGAGGGTTCAATGGCAAAGGCAGCGCCCTGTTCGACGCCCCACAGTGCAACATGCTCCTCAGTCCCATTCAGGTTGACTCTGCAAGCTGGGCTTTCTGCTCTTTCGATATGCAGTCAGTGAAGGCACAATGCGCATCCTTTTTTGGTTGGCCTTGCCGGAGGCGCCTCGAAATGATCAAAACGCCGTACTACCTCATCGACAAGCAAAAGCTGCTGGCGAACATGCAGAAGATCGCCTATGTGCGCGAACAGTCCGGGGCCAAGGCCCTCCTGGCACTCAAGTGCTTCGCCACCTGGTCGGTGTTCGACCTGATGCAGCAATACATGGACGGCACCACGTCGTCGTCGCTCTACGAGCTCAAACTCGGTCGACAGAAGTTCGCGGGCGAGACTCACGCCTACAGCGTGGCCTGGGCCGACGATGAAATCGAGGAGATGCTCGAGAACTGCGACAAGATTATCTTCAATTCCATTGGCCAATTGCAGCGCTACACCGAGGCGTCAGCAGGCAAGGTGCGCGGTCTGCGGGTCAATCCGCAAGTGAGCAGCTCGGATTACCTGCTGGCCGACCCGGCGCGGCCGTTCAGCCGTCTGGGCGAGTGGGACCCGGTGAAGATCGAGCAGGTCATCGACCAGATCTCTGGTTTCATGTTCCACAACAACTGCGAGAACGGCGACTTCGGCCTGTTCGACCAGATGCTGTGCACCATCGAGGAGCGATTCGGTCATCTGCTGCACAAGGTCGAGTGGGTCAGCCTCGGTGGCGGCATCCACTTCACCGGTGAAGGCTATGCGCTGGACGAATTCTGCGCGCGCCTCAAGGCCTTCTCGCAGAAATACGGCGTGCAGGTCTACCTGGAGCCGGGCGAAGCCGCCATCACTCAGAGCGCGTCGCTGGAAGTCACCGTGCTCGACACCCTCTACAACGGCAAGCACCTGGCGGTCGTGGACAGCTCCATTGAAGCACACATGCTCGATCTGCTGATCTATCGCCTGAATGCCAAGCTGGCGCCCAGCGAAGGCGAGCACACCTACATGGTGTGCGGCAAATCCTGCCTGGCCGGAGACATTTTCGGTGAGTATCAATTTGATCGCCCGCTGGCCATCGGCGATCGGTTGTCGTTCATCGACGCCGCGGGTTACACCATGGTCAAGAAGAATTGGTTCAACGGCCTGAAAATGCCATCCATCGTGGTGAAACAACTCGACGGTAGTGTCGAGGTGGTTCGTGAGTTTGGTTATAACGACTACATGTCCAGCCTTTCGTAAGCTGGCTGAGAAGGAGAGAGAGAAAAATTGAAGAAGAACGTGCTTATCATTGGTGCAGGAGGTGTCGCCAAGGTGGTGGCCCACAAGTGCGCGCAGCACAACGATGAACTCGGTCGTATTGCTATCGCGTCGCGCAACATCTCCAAGTGCCAGGCCATCATCGACAGCGTCAAGGCCAAGGGCAGCCTCAAAGTGCCCGCTGATATCCAGGCCTACTCGCTGAACGCCCTGGATGTCGAAGCGACCAAGGCGCTGATCCGCGAAACCGGATCGCAGATCGTCATCAACGTCGGTTCCGCTTTCCTCAACATGTCGGTGCTGCGTGCTTGCATCGATACCGGCGTGGCCTACCTGGACACCGCCATTCACGAAGAACCGGGTAAAGTCTGCGAGACGCCGCCCTGGTATGGCAACTACGAGTGGAACCACCTCGAGGAGTGCAAAGAGAAGAACATCACCGCCATTCTCGGTGTGGGTTTCGACCCGGGTGTGGTCAACGCCTATGCAGCGCTGGCGCAGCAACAGTATTTCGACCGCATTGATTCGATCGACATTCTCGACGTCAATGCCGGTTCCCATGGCAAGTATTTCGCCACCAATTTCGACCCGGAAATCAACTTCCGCGAGTTCACCGGTCAGGTGTGGAGCTGGCAGAACAGCCAGTGGACGAGCAACACGATGTTCGAAGTCAAACGCACTGACGACCTGCCGGTCGTAGGGGCGCAGAACCTGTACCTGACCGGCCACGATGAAGTTCACTCGCTGTCGAAGAACCTCAACGTGCCCAACGTGCGTTTCTGGATGAGCTTCGGCGAGCACTACATCAATGTGTTCACCGTACTCAAGAACCTTGGCCTGCTCTCGGAGCAACCGGTCAAGACCGCTGAAGGCCTGGAAGTCGTGCCGCTGAAAGTGGTCAAGGCCGTGCTGCCTGATCCGAGCTCGCTGGCCCCCGGCTACACCGGCAAGACCTGCATCGGTGATCTGGTCAAGGGCACCAAGGATGGTCAGCCGCGCGAGGTGTTCATCTACAACGTGGCCGATCATGAGGACGCCTACGCAGAAACTGACAGCCAGGGCATTTCCTATACCGCTGGCGTGCCGCCCGTGGCTGCAGCCTTGCTGGTCGCCCGTGGCGAGTGGGACGTGCAGCGTATGGTCAACGTCGAAGAGCTGCCGGCTGAGCCGTTCCTCAAGGCGCTGGACGTGATGGGCCTGCCAACCCGCATCAAGGATGAGAATGGAGACCGTCCCTGGAGCTGAAACACCTGAGGCTCACAACAACAGGTGAATCTCGTTTCCCGCTCTATACGCCAAAACGCCGCTCTTTGAGCGGCGTTTTGGTTTGTGCGTAATTTGAAGCTATCTCCAGGGTTTTCCATAGCTTCAACATGGTCGGGTTTTGATTGGTTTTGGCACAGCAGGAGCGTATTTCAAGCTGCGTGCTCCACTCGCGGCCACCGGCTCTGACCCGTTGTCCGCGCTCCAACGCCTCTGCAACAGGGCACACGGCCAAAACCGCCTACGGGCGGTTTTTTTGCAACTGTAATTCCGGGATCTGAGCCCGTTCAGGGCTTAGGGGCCGACGCAATAACTCGTCTGCGTTCTTGCAGACGGAGAAATCCCTGCTTAACTCTGAATCGATGGTCAGTCAGTGACTCATTGGTCACGTCAGCCATCGGAGCACCCTTACGCTGTTGTTGCTTGCTCGTGTTGCCAGGTTAAGCCCGAGGAGGCCTATGCGTTGACGCTTGAAAACCACCCTGAGTTATTAATGTATTGGCTTGGCACTTCACTGTCAGGTCCACGTGTTGTGCTTTCTGCGATAGGGCCCTGTGGGCATCCCTCACGCTGTGCGCTTAGTCCAATGGGTTCAAGGAAGAAAATGACATGATGCCGAAAACTGCCATCGTCGAGATCTGCGGGAAGTACAAGGTTTATACCGAGCACTATCTCAACACTGCAGCTGACAAGACCATCATTCTGGTCAACGGCTCGCTGGCAACAACCGCATCCTTTGCCCAAACGGTGCGTTATCTGCAGCCGCGATTCAATGTGGTTCTCTACGACCAGCCCTACGCCGGTCAGTCGAGGCAACACAATCTCCACGGCCAACCGATCCGAAAGGAAGACGAGGCAGCGATACTGCTGGAATTAATCGAACACTTTTGTGTGCACCACGTGCTGTCCTTTTCCTGGGGCGGCGCGGCTACCTTGGTGGCGCTGGCCCAGCGGCCGCGACGAATCGAGAAGGCGGTGATCAATTCATTCGCAGCGCGGATCAATACGCCGATGCGCGATTACCTGGAAAGCGGCCTGAGTCATCTCCAGGCCTGCGACCGCCTCAATGTCGGTCGCTTGATCAACAGCACGATCGGCAAGCACCTGCCATCGCTGTTCAAACGCTTTAATGACCGCCATATCCGCAGTCTGGCCGAACACGAGTACAGGCAGATGCATTTCCACGTCAATGAGGTGCTGACCCAAGACACCCATTGCTACGTCGCCTGTGCCGGGGCCATCGACATCCCGCTGCTGTTTGTCAACGGCGAATGGGATGAGTACACCTCGGTAGAAGACGCCTGGCTTTTTGCCGATCATGCCCCTCAGTCCCAGTTCCATACCATCAAGAATGCCGGGCACTTCCTCGATATGGAACACCCGGCGGCCTGGCATGACACTCGGCAGGCCTTGCTCGGTTTTCTGCAGCCAGCTTCCAGGACGCAGGGCCGTGTTGCCTCAGATATCCAGGTCAATCACGTATGAGCCATTAGTTCGAGGCGTCGACAATGGGTGTCAGACGCTGCTCCATGATGATCGTGCGCTCGGCACCGTGAAATTCGTCGCGGACTTTTCGATAGCCCAGCTTGAAGTAAAAGGCTTCTGCGGTAATGGAGGAGGGGACGCGCAGTACCTCGATTTTTGCGCCTAGGGCGACAGATTGAAGCATCGCCATCAGTTGCCTGCCGAGCCCGCACCCCTGATGGCTTGGCTCGACGAATACGCTGCGCACAACGTCTTGATCTAGGCTGGCCGTGGCGACCACGCGCTTATCGATGGTTGCGACAAATACCGAGCGTTGTTTCAACAACGCGCGGATGGCCTCGGCAGAAAAGCTTTTCTCTACCTGCGAGATGACTTCGGGCGGGTAGTCCAGGGCATTGGACTTGCGCAGCGATTGAATGATGACCTGGCTTATGGCTGCCGCATCGTCTGGGGTGGCGAGTCGTATCTGGTTATTCATTTGAAGACCCCAATCCTTGTGTCCTTACCGCAATCCTTTAGCCCGATCTTGAGCGGTCAATGTCGGAGTACCTGCGCCAGCTTCTATTTGAGCTGCGCCCCGCGCGCCGTTAACAACTTCCGCAATACCGACCGATGGCAATGCTCTTCATCCTCGCAATAACAGCCAATGGCCATTGATGTTTGATGGGACAACGCAGCCAACAAATCGAGCAATTGGCTGGGCGCCGGGTGGTTCATTTCAGTCTTGAATTTGCGCTTGAAGGCTTCCCACGCCTTGGCGTCTTCCGCCGCTTTGGCTTCTGCGACCAACTCTGCACTGGGAGACAGCAGCGGCTGCCACACGTCATAAAAATCACGACTGGCAAACTCGGCCTTCGGCACGCCACGCGGCGGGCGACGTACCGTACCCAGACGCAGGCCTTCATTGGCGGCGCGCGGTGAGCCGAGTTGCACGATATGGATGGGCATGGTGGATGTGTTCCCCTCAAGCCTGTATGGCCGACCTCTGCGGTGTGCGGGAGCAGTCGGCCGCGCTCTGGAGCCTTCAATTGCGCGAGTTTTCGAACCACTCCAGCGCCGTGCGCCAGATGCAGATCCCCAGGAAGTAAGCCGACATCAGCAGCCAAAGCCCCATCACCATCGGGTTGATCACCGGATGGTTGACCACCAGCGACAAACTGCACAGCAGCCATATCGCCGTCACGGCGATGTTGATCGGCATGAACTTGCGCACGCGGAACGGGTGGAGGAACTTCATCCGGGTCACGGTCAACAGCGCCAGGCCGATGACGGTGAGAAAAGTGATCCACGGCGACGGGGCGATGATGTACAGGCACAGGGCTACCACGTTCCAGGCGGCGGGGAAGCCCTGGAAGTAGTTGTCTTTGCTCTTCATGTTGACGTTGCAGAAGCAAAACAGCGACGAGACCAGAATCAGCGACACGGTCAGCAGCAGCGTGTAGTCCGGCAGAGGTATGTAGCGATAGATGAATAGCGCTGGGATAAACACATACGTCAGGTAGTCGATGACCAGATCGAGGATTGAGCCATCGAAACCTGGCAGCACCGACTGGACATTGACCTTGCGCGCCAACGCGCCGTCCAGGCCATCGACAATCAGGGCGACGCCCAGCCACAGCAAGCAGTTTGTGGCCTGGTTTTCCAGCAAGGCGAGTGTTGCGAGGAAGGCGGTGACCACGCCAGTGGCGGTAAAACCATGGGCGCCCCATGCTTTGAGTCTGGCGATGTGTAGGGTCGATATCACGGGGGCGTTCTCCAGAAAGTGAAGCAAGCCTGTTATCACCCCTTCAGTTGGGGGTGTCGGCAAACCAAGTCAGGTTGCATGTATCGACCGGGTATCCGGGGATAAGGTTCACCAACTGTAAATCTTAGCTGGGCGGCAAAAAAATACTCTGGATAAATTCGGGGTGTTAAATGAAACATCGGCGCAGGGCGATCTTTTTACTCAAACGTGGCGATCTCCGGATTGACCCGGTGCAGACAGGCTCATTTACAGAACCTTGCTCATAAACACCCGACTCGTGCCTTGCGGGTCGCACGGCACTTCCCCGAATCGCTGCCAGCCGTTTTTTTCATAGAACTCCGGGGCCTGGAAACTGAGGGTATAGAGCACCGCCGAGCGGCAACCGCGACGACGACCTTCGTCTTCGTACACCTTGAGCAGTCGAGAGCCGAGCCCGGAGCCACGCAGTGAGTCGGGCAAGTAGAAAAGATCGAGAAACAGCAGGCCTAGCGACGTACGCCCGGTAATACCGCCCAGCACCTGATGGGTCTCCGGGTCGCGGACGGTTACCGCCAGCGACTGGCGGTCGTTGATTCCGGTCATCTGATCATTGAAGGCACTCAACCCGGCGCTGAGTACTTGCTCGACTTCAGGTTCGATAACGTCGCTGACAACAATCTGAGTGCGGTCCATGTGTTCGTTGATCCTGTGGGCATCGGGTTAGCGAGGGTAGAACACTCGCAGCCGATGGTCATCAGGGTCAGCCAAACGGTGGTGGCGCATTTGCCGGCGAGGACTATTGTTGCCTGACTGGATCACTCCCATTGATGAGGACATCGTCATGAACACCAGCGATCTGCTCGAACAACTTCTGTGAGCCGGCCAAGGCTCAATGGCGCAACAGAGTGGCGGGGGCGCGTCGGCCCAAGGCGGCCTCGGTGGATTGCTCGGCGGCCTGTTGGGCGGTGGCGCCGGTTCAAGTGCCGGGGCCGGCGGCCTGGGTAGTTTGCTCGGTGGTCTGCTGGGCGGTGGCTCAGTCGTGGGCGGTTCGACCCAGACCCGGTCAGGTGGTGGCACCAACTATGAACTGGCTGCGGCGTTGAGTATCGATCCAGAGCTGCGAGTGCACCTGGAGCAACAGGCCCAAGGTGGCGTGGCTTAATGATCGCTCGCCATCACACTGACTGAAGCTGCTGAAACCCTGGCCTCTACCGGGCTTCAGGTGCTTTCGGCACCAGAAACGTAACCCCGAAGCTCTCGGCGATCTCCAGTATCCGCGGCAGATCCTCCGGCACTTTGAGCTGATCCACCGCCGCAAAGAACTGACCACCGCGCGGATCAGACACCACACCGATCATTTTCGCGGTGGCGCTGACGTTCTTGTAAGCATGAATGGACCCACCAGGGATATGCACATAACCCCCAGGCGAAACGGTGGTGGACTTGCCCGCAACCGTTACTTCCACCTGCCCGTCAATGACGTAGAACGCCTCGTCCCAAGGGTGAAAATGCGGGGGCGGCCCACCCCCTTGCACGCCCTCCTGGATATGCATTTCAAAAGGTTTACTCAGATCCCCGCCCGCGAGAATGGTGATGGTCTCACCCACGACATTGACCGGGTCGGGGGTTTTTTCGGGCTCGATGACATGAACCGTGCGCATGATTGCTCTCCGAAGGATGAGTCAACACCCGCTGAGTATATTCACTTGATGTGGCGCCGGGTGCCGCGCCACTAGCCCGTCTGTCTGGGCGATTTCAACGCCGATGGAATTTTTTTCCGGGCGTGTCGCTCTGCTGATGAAGAGACGTGCTGATTCAGCGTCCTGCCACTGGCCTCAGACCGAGAGACGTACCCATGACTGCCCTGACACGAATTGAATCCCAGCCGGCCCACGAACGCTCGATTCCGACCGCCGGCAGCATGAAGCTTATCTATGAACAGTTATTACTGAGCGGCGATACCGAACACCAGCGCGCACTCGGCAAAACCTTCCTCGAGGCTCAACTTGCGCACGCAGCGGACCTGCCCGCGGACATACCGCAAGACCTGTCGGCACTGCAAATCTTTGTCGAACAGCACTGCGCCGAGGTCGCTCGCCAATACGCCGACTACCTGCAAAAACGCAAGGACGGCGGGCCTCGGCAGTTCTTCACTAACAAGGCGCACGCGTTGTTTTTCCTGCAAGCCGTTGCCCCGACCAAACTGGTCGACGGAGCATGGCTGTATGGCCTGTTGCAGCACTGGCATGACCCTCGTTTCGAAGGCCTGATTTGCACCTATCTGGAAGAGTTGGGCGACGGCAACCCGGCGCAAAATCATGTGGTGATCTACCGCAAGCTGCTCGCCGAGCATGGTTTGCAAGACAACGGCTTCATCGCAGACGAGCGTTACCTGCAAGGTGCGGTGCAATTGGCGCTCGGTTATTGCAGCGACGATTTTTTGCCGGAGGTGATCGGCTACAACCTCGGCTATGAACAGCTGCCGCTGCATTTGCTGATCAGCGCCTATGAACTCAGCGAGCTGGGTATCGATCCGTATTACTTCACCCTGCACGTGACCATCGACAATGCCAGCACTGGCCACGCACAAAAGGCCGTGCAGTCGGTGCTGCAATTGCTGCCAGTGGAAGCCGACCGTGAAGATTTTCTGCGCAGGGTCGCGTTGGGTTATCGTCTCAACGATCTGGGGCAGGGCAGTCGCGCGATCATCGAGTCGTTCGACGTGTACGGCGAGTTGCTGAACATGCTTGAACGCAAGCGCCCGTTTGGTCAGCACATGCATTCCGATTACTGCCGGTTTGAAGGCAATACCGTTAATCAATGGTTGTCGTCGCCGGAGCAGTTTCCGGGCTTCCTTAGCGCCCTTGAAAACAAGGGCTGGATCAAACGTCATCAGGACCCGCACGCCAGCCGTTTCTGGCAACTGATCGATGGCGACGGCGCGGGCATGTTCGGGGTGTTCAGCCCCTACGAAAAACAGCTGCTGCACGACTGGATCGCCGGAGACTGGCGACCTGAGCGATCGCCGGCAGCGGTTCGACGTGGCACCAGCGTCGCGACCGAACCGCCAGTGCCCGCCAATGACCCGGATGTCCAACGCCTGCAAGCTACACTTAATGGGCTTTCCGCCGACGAGCAAATGCAAGTGTTGATCCCATGGCTGTCTGCCCATCGGCACGCTCACCCGGCTGGTCTGATGGCCACGCGACGGTTCATCGAACTCAAATCCGGATTTCGATAGGGAGCCCTTCATGAATCAGGAAGAACAGCTTAGCGCTGCCGACCTGGCCTTACTGCAATTGGGGCGCCGCTTGCAGGCCGACGGTTACCGATTCATTACGCCAACGCCGCTGACCCACCAGCGGGTCAATGATCGCGCCTTCGGACAAAGCGCCCGGACCCTGCGCGAAGTATTCGGCTGGTCGCGGCCGTTTGAGCCCGATCTGTTGTCGGTGGATGAACAGCGGCAGTTGCAACAGGCGGGCGTCCTCGGGGAAAGCAATGGTCGACTGAGAAGTCATGTGCGCTGGTCAAGCCTCGATGACCTGCTGTTCGTGCATTCGGGCTACCCCACCGATGCCGCTGATGCGGTGTTCTTCGGACCTGACACCTACCGTTTTGCCCGGCTGATTCACGCCCATCTGCAACAGAGCTTCGCGCCGATCAGGCGCGCCGTGGACATCGGCTGCGGTGCGGGCGTTGGGGCGATTGTGATCGCCCGCGCTCGCCGTGAAGCCGAAGTGCTGGCCGTGGACATCAACCCTTCGGCGTTACGCATGACGGCAGTCAACGCCGCGCTCGCCGAGGTGACTAACGTCAGCATAGAGGCCAGCGATGTGCTGCAGGACGTCGACGGCAACTTCGACCTGATCGTCGCCAATCCACCCTACATGGCCGACCCGGCCGAGCGTGCTTACCGGCATGGCGGCGGGGCGCTCGGCGCGCAATTGTCGTTGCGCATTGTCGAGCAAGCCCTGTATCGGTTGGCCCCCGGTGGCTCTTTGGTGCTGTACACCGGCGTGGCGATGATCGATGGTCTCGATCCTTTTCTGGACGCGGTGACGCCGCGTCTGGAATCGCCGATGTTCGGCTGGACTTACCACGAACTAGACCCTGATGTGTTCGGCGAAGAACTGTTGACCCCTGGCTATCAGCGGGTGGAACGAATTGCCGTCGTCGCCCTGATCGTCACGCGCATCGGCGCAGGTATCGGGGGACCCGTTACGTCGTCAGCCGGTGCGCCATGACCAGGAGCCTGGACGATTACAACCGCATGCGCGACTTCTCGGCGACCTCTGAACCGGCCGCTGCCAAACGTGGGGGCAAAAAAAACGCGAAAGACCATGCCTTGCAGTTCTGTATCCAGAAGCACGACGCCTCGCGCCTGCATTACGACTTTCGCCTGGAACTCGATGGCGCGCTGAAAAGCTGGGCGGTGCCCAAAGGCCCGTCACTGGACCCCAAGGTCAAGCGCCTGGCGGTCCACGTCGAAGACCATCCGATTGATTACGCGACCTTTGAGGGCAGCATTCCCGAGGGGCATTACGGCGCCGGTGATGTGATTGTCTGGGACCGAGGGGTGTGGATTCCTCAGGACGACCCGGCCAAGGCGTACGCCAAGGGCAAGCTGAAGTTCGAGCTGCAAGGCGAGAAGCTCGGCGGCCTGTGGAACCTGGTGCGCACGCACATGCCGGGCAAGCAGGAACAATGGTTTCTGATCAAGCATCAGGACGGCGCAGCCAAACCCGAAAGCGATTACGACGTGGTCGCCGCCGAGCCCGACAGCGTGCTCAGTGATCGGACCATCGTGGCCAAAAAGCCGAAGACCGCTGCCACACCCAAACCCATCAAAAGACCCGCCGCCGCGGCGCGCAAGGAACAGTCGGCGCCATTGACGGGCGCCCGCAAAGCCAAATTGCCGGACCTGCTCAAACCGGAACTGGCGACGCTGGTCGAAAAAGCCCGGGACGGCGAGTGGAGCTATGAGATCAAATTCGATGGCTATCGGATCATGGCCCGCATCGACCACGACGAGGTCAAACTCTTCACCCGTAACGGTCACGACTGGACCCACAAACTGCCCAAACAAGCCGAGGCGTTGGCTTCGCTGGGTCTCGAATCCGCCTGGCTCGACGGTGAGATGGTGGTCGCCGACGAGCTGGGCGTGCCGGACTTTCAGTCCTTGCAAAACGCCTTCGACTCGGGCCGCAGCGGCAACATCGTTTACTACCTGTTCGACATGCCTTACCTCAACGGTGTGGACCTGTGCGAGGTGCCTGTCGAGGAGCGAAGGGTTGCGCTGTCGACGGTGCTCACCCCCAATAAAGACCCGTTGCTGCGCTTTTCCGATGCCTTTAGTGAAGAACCGGAAGCGTTGCTCAACAGTGCCTGCCAAATGCAGATGGAAGGGTTGATCGGCAAGCGTCTGGGCTCGCCTTACGTTTCACGGCGCAGCGGCGACTGGATCAAACTCAAGTGCAAGCATCGGCAGGAGTTCGTCGTCGTTGGCTTCACAGATCCCAAAGGTTTGCGCAATGCCTTTGGTGCGCTGCTGCTGGGACTGCATGACCGCGACAGCGGTGAGTTGCGTTACGCAGGCAAGGTCGGCACCGGGTTCAACGAGACGACGCTCAAGCGCATCTACGAGCAACTGAAACCGTTGCAAACCAAAAAGAGTTCAGTGGTCAATCCACCGACCGGTTTTGACGCCAAGGGTGTGCACTGGCTCAAACCCACGCTGCTGGCCGAGGTGGCTTTTGCCGAAATGACCAAAGAAGGTTCAGTCCGCCATGCGGTGTTCCATGGTCTGCGTGACGACAAACCTGCCGACGACATTACCGAGGAGCGTCCAAAAGCCGTGAAGCCCAAAGCCGCTAAAAAAGCCCCCGCAGAAAAACCCTCTGCCGCGACCAAAAAGAAAACCACCCAAGCCGCACCCGCACCCGCGCCATCACAAATCGGCCTCGGCGCGGGCAAGGTGCGCATCACTCACCCGGACCGGGTGATCGATGCAAGCAGCGGCACCACCAAAGTGCAACTGGCCGAGTATTACGCCAGCGTCGCCGAATGGATTTTGCCCGAACTGAAGGACCGGCCAGTGGCGCTGGTTCGCGCCCCGGACGGCATCGCCGGCGAACTGTTTTTCCAGAAAAACGCCGAGCGCCTGGCCATTCCGGGGATCACCACCCTGGACAAGGCACTCACCGGCCAACCGGTGATGATCATCAATAATGCCGAAGCCCTGATCGGTGCCGTGCAAATGAGTACCGTTGAACTGCACACCTGGAACGCTACCTCGGACAACCTCGACAAACCCGACCGCTTCGTCCTCGACCTCGACCCGGACCCGGCGCTGCCCTGGAAAAGCATGGTGGAGGCGACTCAATTGACCCTGTCGGTACTCGATGAGTTGGGGCTCAAGGCGTTCCTCAAGACCAGCGGCGGCAAAGGGATTCATCTGGTGGTGCCACTGACCCGCAAGCTCGGTTGGGACGAGGTGAAGGACTTCAGCCACGCGATTGTCAGCCACATGGCCAAGTTGCTGCCGGAGCGTTTTTCCGCTGTGTCCGGACCGAAGAACCGGGTAGGGCGGATCTTCATCGATTACCTGCGCAACGGTCTGGGCGCCACGACCATCTGCGCCTACGCCGCGCGCACCCGGGAAGGACTGCCGGTGTCAGTGCCGATCTTTCGGGAGGAGGTGGGTGAGCTCAAGGGAGGGAATCAATGGAACGTGCACACTGTGCATGAACGCCTGGCCGAGGTCGGTGATAAACCTTGGGCGGACCTGAAGCAAACCCGGCAGTCGATCACCGCCGAGATGCGGCGACGGGTAGGGATAAAGAAGTAGCCATACACACCTTTGTAGGAGCACGGCGTGCCGGCGATAGCGCCCTTGAGAACGTCATCGCCGGCAAGCCGTGCGCCTACAAAAAGCAATCGAACTATCTGATAAACGCCTGCAAATCGGTGCCCAGTTTATCGATCGCCGCTTTGAAATCCTTGGTGGTGATCTTCTGGCTGGCGTTTGACAGTGTGCTGCCAAAGACTTTGCGCACCACTTTGGCCACAGTCTGGTTGTTGCTGGCGTCGATAAACTCAGCCTCGATGAACAGTGTGGAGTCCTGATCGCGATGGCCACTGACAGCGGAAACACCCCCCACGACAGCGGCGACCGGAACCACTTCATACCACTTCATGCCCTCGTTTTCGGCATTCACCCCGGTGATCGCCGCGCGCATGATCAAGGTTTTTGAACCGGCTGGCGCTGACTTTGCGCTCGACACCACCCGGTATTTCTGGCCCAGCACGCCTTTGACCTTGCTGGTCATGTAGCTCTGTAACTCGTCCAGGGTTTGCCGATTGACCCGCTCATTGGGCTGGGGCGCCGGGTAGAGCTCCAGCTTGTTGAAGGTCACGGTGTTATAGGCATCAGGATTCCAGGACGGGCTGACCCAGCGCATGGCTGTTTCGCCGCTGGTGGTGGTGACCTGTTGCAAGTTGTTGTAGTTGGAGAGGAAGCCGGAATACTGCTCACGCTCGGTGACTTTCGAGGTGCAACCGCCGAGGAGCAGGCTGGCCAGCGTAGCGCCAATAAACAGTTTTCGGGACAGGTTCATTGTGGTGTGTGCTCCATGGATTGATGTCGGTACCCCGGTTCAGAGCATAGGTGGCTCCGGCCGCAACGCCAGGATTCGCCCATGGGCACGGTAAACGTTCGGTTGCCAATATGCAGGCATGGAGCGGCGAGCTGGCTCGCCGCTCCAACGACTATTGCTTGCCGACAGCAGCGGCCAGCAGCGGCGCCGCCTGTTCATCGGTCAACACCGCATGGACTTCCATGTTCATGAGGTCGTTCCATTGCAGTACCCACTTCTGAATCTGTACGGCATCACTGGCATCCGCGATGCCAAAACCGTTCGAACCACCGACGGCATGCCAGCGCCCCAACATCTTGACGCCTTCGGGTGGAGCACCTTTGGTTTCGAGAAAGCGCTTGATCACGGTGTTTCGATTTTCCGGACTGATGGACCAACTGACCATGAATAACATTTGCCACCTCCTGCTACGGATTGGCACCTGTTTCTCTTCGCGCACCTGGCTGGCGCCGGGACCACGGTCACGCGTGTATTTCCAGCTTCATCCTTGACTGGCTTGAAACCGTTTCTCCCATGAGAAGGCATAGCAGCGGCTCAGACTCCGCGTATGACCGCTGATCCTGTTTCGTTGCTTTTGTACAGGGTCGTGGATGACACGTGTTTCACCCGCGAAACAAGGTTCATCGGGCTGATTTCACGCATCGCGCAACAGGTCGTTGGCATTGAGCAGCGCGTAGGCAATCTCTGGACGCTTCTCCAGTGCGCGGCGAATCGCGGCCGGGATCGACTGACGGGTTCTGCGGCATAACCCCGGTTGTTCGCCGAGGTTAATACCGATACCACGCATGGTGCGTACTTCGTTGAAACCGGGGGCAATGCTCACGCGGATACCCAACTGCTCGTACATCCGCTGTTGCAGACGCTCGAGGTCACTCAGGCTCTGGAGGTTTTCCAGGCGTTCGATCAGGCGCTTTTCCTCTGAACGAGTCAGAAACAGGATGCGCACGTCAGCACCCGGTGTTTCCAGCAGCGGGTCACGCCCGCAATCGCAGGCGCCGGGCGGGCAGGGTTGGCGAATCGGAGGGGTGGTCGTCATGGGCTTCAATCATAGAGTGCTCCGCTCGGGTTTGCCCATAGGGTTTTTTGCCCTTCTGGCGAACGGGTCACGCCGCGTTTAGGCTTGATAATCAGCCTTGGTACCGGGGCGTTAAGCACGTGCACAGGCCAGGAGCGGGATCAATGAAAGCCAAACCATCCGATCGCCACGGCGGTGGTCGGGTGCATGTTCACGCCTGCGCAACTGCCCACCCATTGCGTGCAAGTCATCCAATACAACACGGCGTACATGCAAGGCGGTTCAACCTGGTATCAACCGCAGTATCAGGGCAGCGATGTGACTTATGTCGTGGTCAATGCGCCTTGAGTCGGGGGGATTTAAGTACAAATCCGGCGAAGTCGGGTCAGTCATGGTCGATGCAAAGGACCGTAAGGCTGGCCCAGCCTGCTAAACATGTCGGGCCGACCGCTCTATACTCGACGACCCCCTTTACCCCCTCAAGCAAGAGATCCCCATGGCAAACCACGACATCACCTTCCTCCCCGATCCGGAATCCATCTCCTCCGACGTCGCCGGTTTCGGTAGCCTGCTGGTCTCCACTCAGATCCCCACCCGCGCCGACGGCAGCCTGGAACTGGGCGGCATCATCGAGCAAAGCGAGTGCACCCTGCAGGCGCTCAAGGTAGCGCTGGAGCACGCCGGCAGTTCCATGGACCGGGTTCTGCATCTGACCATCTACCTCACCGACATGGCTGACCGCGCCGCTTTCAACGAAGTCTACCAGCGCTTCTTCGCCAAGCCCTGGCCGGTTCGCGCCGCCGTTGGCATCGCCGCCCTGGCGGTCGAAGGCATGCGCGTGGAAGTCACCGCGATGGCGGCCAAGGGCTGAATCTGCAGACTTATCCGGCGGTCCCGCTCAACGAGCGGCCGCCACTGGGCGGGCTGCCGAGCGTTTGGCTCATGCAACAACGACAGACTCGCCAGGTCTTTCCAATTACCCCTTGAACTTGTTGATCAGCATGGTAGGACGAGCGCACCAGAGGACAGGATGCAACGTTCTTGAAGCCCATCCGGGTGCCTTCCTCGGCGAACCAGGCGAACACGTCCGGGTGCACGAAACGCTGGACCGGCAAGTGGCTGCGCGACGGTTGCAGGTACTGGCCGAGGGTGAGCATGTCGACATCGTGTTCACGCGTTCGCTGCATGACTTCGATCACTTCCTCGCCAGTCTCGCCAAGGCCCAGCATCAGGCCGGATTTGGTCGGTACACGCGGGACCAATAACTTGAACTTCAGCAGCAGAACCAGCGACCACTCGAAATCCGACCCCGGGCGCGAGGCTTAGTACAGGCGCGGAACGGTCTCCAGGTTATGGTTGAACACATTGGGTGGCTCCGTGGCGGTGATCGCCAGGGCGACGTCCATGCGGCCGCGGTAATGCCGGGATCATAACTACCAACGGCCGTCACATCACCGTGATGGACGGCCATAGAGGACAGGTTTTAATTCACTTCAACACCAGCAAGCGATAAACCCCGCCCTCGCTTTCGATCCCATGGGTGTCATGGGTGAAACCCGGGAAGGATTTGTCGAAGCTTTCCAGCGCCTTGAGATAGGCCAGCAACGGACCGTCCGCTGGCCCGGCGTTTTCACCCGGCATCAACAGTGGAATACCGGGTGGGTAGGGCACGATCCCGGTCGCAACGATCCGCCCGGCGGCTTCTTCCAGTGTGACCCGTTCGATTTCGTTCTTGACCAGCTTTTCGTAGGCTTCCACCGGGCTGAATTCGGCTTGCGGGAGCATGCCGAACGCCTGGGCCATGGTGGCGGTGGTTTTGTGTTGTTTCATGGCGGCGAAGATATCGTCGGCCAGGTCCTTGAGGCCCATGCCGGCGTAGCGCTGCTGGTTGGCGCTTAGAAAGTCAGGCAGGCACAGCTCCAGGTCGACGTTGTCGTCATAGTCACGTTTGAAGTCAAGCAACGCGTTGACCAGGGTGCCCCATTTGCCTTTGGTGATGCCGATCGAGAACAGGAACAGAATGGTGAAGTCGGTGGTTTTCTCGACGACGATGCCCTGACGTCCGAGGTACGCCGTGAGCACGCAGGCGGGGATGCCCGAGTCGAGCAGGTTGCCGTCGTCGCCCATGCCGGGGCTCAGCACCGAGACCTTGATCGGGTCGAGCATGCAGTAGCCTTCTTCGATGTCACCGAAACCGTGCCACACCTCGTTGGGGTGAAGCACCCAGCAGTTCGGCTCGGTCTTCAACAGCACCGGATCTACTTCATGGAACGGCACTGACACCGCGCCAACCGGTACCGACGGTGGCTGCCAGCACGTGAAGAACCACTCATCCTTGCTCAGCATCTCGTTGTGCATGCGCGAGATGACCTGGCGGAAGCTGATGGCTTCTTCGATGGATTCGGTGGTCAGAATCTGGCCGCTGGGCGCTTCCATCATCGCCGAGCTGACGTCGCAGGAGGCCATGATCGCGTAGTTGGGCGAGGTCGAGGCGTGCATCATGAACGACTCGTTGAAACGCCCGTGATGGATCGGGTTACGGCCGTTGCGCACGTGAATCATCGATGCCTGGGACAGGGCTGCCAGCAACTTGTGCGTCGATTGAGTGGCGAACACGGTCGGCTTCGAGTCATCGTGATCGTCCGGATTGCCGTGCATGGCGAAGCGCTCGCGATACAACGGGTTGAAACGCGCATAACCGTACCAGGCTTCATCGAAATGCAGGCGGTCGACGCTCTGGCCCAGCAGCTCTTCGACGCGGGTGACGTTGTAGGTCAGGCCGTCGTAGGTGGAGTTGGTGATGATGGCGTGGATCGGTGTCGGGTCGATCCCTTCCTTGACCAAGGGGTTGTTGGCGATGGCGGCTTTGACGCCATCGCTGCTCAGGGTTTGCGGCAGGATCGGGCCGATGATGCCGTAGCGATTGCGGGTCGGCACCAGGTACGTCGGAATGGCCCCGGACAGAGTCATCGCGTGCTCGGCGGATTTGTGGCAATTGCGGTCGCACAGGGCAATCTGATTGCGTGTGACGCTGGCCATGAGGATGACACGGTTGGAGGTTGACGATCCGTTGGTGACGTAATAGGTACGGTGCGCGCCGAAGACCTTGGCGGCGTAGCGCTCGCCCTGGCCGATGGGGCCGCTGTGATCTAGCAGCGAACCGAGTTCGCCGACCGAAATCGACAGGTCGGAACGCAACAGGTTTTCTCCGAAAAACTCGTAGAATGCCCGGCCCGCTGTGCTCTTGAGAAATGCCGTGCCGCCAGCATGGCCGGGGGTGTGCCACGAGTATTCATAGGTCCGGGAAAACTTCACCAGCGCCCCGAACATGGGGGGCAACGCGGCTTGGCGATAGCGTTCAATGGCCGCCAGGATGCGCCCGCTGAGGAAGCGACTGGTGTCCTCGGGCAGCCAGATGAAGTCGTCGGCATGCTGCATGACCACCAGCGGAATGCTCGCCGCAGTGCTGCGGTCGCTGATCAAAAAGACCGGCACCCGAGTGTTGCGCGCACGCAGGCTGACCAGCAATTTGATGCATTCCTCGTGGCCTTCGCTTTTATCCATTTCCCAACTGAGCAGCACGCATTGAATGGCCGGGTCCGACCGCAGGATCGACGTGGCGTCGCTCAAGGTTTCCGACGCCAGCACCCTGACGGCGCGTTCCTCCACATCGTTGACCAACTGGTTCAGGGCGCGACCAAAGACGGTGCGTTTGTCCGGCGGGCTGCTGACCAACAGCGTGAGCATCCCGAGCGTATGTCGATGTTCCGTCATGATTGAGCCTCCACTGTGACTGCTTGCAAGTTGTTGACCGGCACCGGTTTGCCCGTGAGGTGCTGAGCGCTGACGGTCTGCGTCGGTACGCTGTTATTGAGCGCTTCGAGGCGGATCAGGCGGTTGTTGACGAAGCCGAACAGCGTGTAACCGAAGATGGTCGCCACGCCGCCGAGCATCAACGCTTGCTCGCCCGAACTGTAGAGCGCCAAGTAGCTATAAAACGCCGCCACCCACGCAATGATGTTGGTGACCAGCGCCTTGCCTGCCGGTACGTTGGACACCTTCTGCATGGTCATCAAGGCGGCCATGGACAGGATGTACGGCACCAGGTTGGTCACCACCGCGAGGTTGACGAGGGTGTCGAACTGTTTGCTCAGGTCCGGGCTGATGGTGAGAAAGCCCAGTGCCGTCTGCGCGGCCAGCAGCACCAACATGCCGACAATCGGCGTTCCGGCCTTGTTTGACTTGGCGAAGATCGACAGGAAGTAACCGGTGTCCGCCGAGCTTTTGAACACCTGAGCAATGGTGAACTGCCAACCCAGCAACGAACCGATGCAGGCGAGTACCATCGCGGCCATCACAATGTCGCCGACCAGCGGGGTGAACATCTTGGCGAAGACCAGGCCGAAGGGGGCGGTGGAGGCGGCCAGTGCAGGGTTATCGACAATACCGGCGATGACGTTGGTGGAGACGATGTAGATCACCGCCGCGCCGAGGGTGCCGCCAAGTACCGCAATGGGTACGTTCTTCTCCGGATTTTCCACAGCGTCGGTGTTGGCGCACGCCGACTCCAGACCCAGGAATGCCCACAGGGTGATCGCCACCGAAGCGCCTGCGGCTTCGAACCAGCCCATGTTGTGCGGGTTCCAGCCGGCGGCGTAGACACTGCTGTCGAACCAGTACCAGCCTATGGTGGACACCAGCACCACCGGCGCAATTACCCCCCAAACCGTGATCGCACCGATCCGGCCGGTAATCCGTGCGCCGCCGAAGTTGGCGAACGTGGTGATCCACAACAGAGCGATGGTCGCCAGACCCACTTGCAGTGAATCAAGCTTGATGTGGAACAGTTCCTGGATATAGCCGACCGCCGTAATACTGATCGCCACATTGGCAATCAACAGCGAGAGCCCATAGGTGTAGTTCGTGATGTAGTTGCCCGCCTTGCCGAAGGTGTACTCGGCATAGCCGCCCATGCCCCCGGTCTTTCGGCTGAGCATCCCGCAGCGCGCAAAGGCATAGGCCAGCGCCAGGGAGCCGGTGGCCGTGATCAGCCAGGAAAGAATGGAAATACCGCCGACTTCGGCGAGTTTTGTGGGTAGCAGCACAATGCCTGAGCCCAACATGTTGACGGCTGTCAACATCGTCAGTTGCCCCACGGTCATTTTCTTTGCGACTGACATCCGTTGCCTCAGTAGTTGGCGAGAGAGAGTTAGCTATAGCAAAGGATTGGAATGCCGCAAGAAATGTCCGTAAGGCACTGAGAAAACAGGCTATAGCTCACTTAAGGCATTTTGCTGGCCCCGAAGTCTGAAGCTTTTGACCAAAATCAATTTATTTTCAGATAGTTAGGATCGAATGCAAATGCGGAATGTGATGGTTGCGCTGATTTCGTTAGGCCTGGCGAGCGTTGCTGCCTTTGTCCAGGCCCAAGAACTGGCATCGAATGATCGCTACCTTTGCAGTTGGGGCGCAGGTACCGCGGCGAGAGCTCAGGAACTCAAACTGTCCGGGGTTTCACTGTATGCAGCACGGCAGAAGTTACATACCTACAAGTTCAGCAAGCCGTGGATGCACATGATGGCGATGGGCATTACCGAGCAGACCTATGACAGTCAGTCGCGGATGAAGCCCGCAGCCTTGCGCGAGAGTTTCTATGAGGAATGCGTCCGGTATAAGTTGGCGCGCAAATGACGAGGTGCGGTCCGCTACCATCACCCGGACACGGCTCCTGCGCCATGCCGGGCTGGGTAAATACATCAGACCTTCCCTAAGGAGAGAGCAGTAACAGAACACTATCGAGTTCTTCTCAGGTTTTTTGCCTTCAACCTCCTAAGCATATCCATTACCGGCCTCAGGAGAGGTGTCCTGTCAAAGATGGAAAGTTCATGCAGGTCCGTCCGCGAGGGCCGTTGGTAGCCGAAATTCCAGGTGAAATAGTAAGCCATAATCTCTTTGTTCTTGTGAATAAGCGTATTGAGAGCAGCGTCATAATGCATCGGACCTCCGTCAGGATGACCCGGCGGCCGCTCCAGAATCTGTAATAAAAAATCCCTCAATTTCCCAATGCTTTTTCCGTTTACAGCATAGAAATGGGACAAATGTATGGGGCGGTCGACTTCTTTCCAAGTGGGCAAGTTTGAATTTCCTTCAAACGGATGCCCAAAATAGACGATGTCCCACTCCATACCTTTCAGAGACTCGATGGCCTGTCTCCCATATTGAGGAATGCGTCTGGAAAACTGTATGTCGTCCTCCATGATCAAGATATTTTTCAGATTCAGGCGCATTGCCTCTTCCAGCACCCCCAGATGACTCAAAAAGCAGCCCCTGGCCCCGACGCTCGGGAAGCCATTTTCCTCACTGGGCGTAACAGCCTCAAAAAAGCCTATTTTTTCATCATCAATGTGAAAGCCGTAGCGAGCGAATTCTTCTACTGTTTCTAAACGGCGATCCTTTCTTGATGAAATATTGATGATTCTTGCTCCATCAAAATAGTCGATCACATTCATCTGTCAGGTCCTCAGCGCAGACAATCAGGGCGGTTGGATTGGGGAGCTCGCAGAATTCGGAAAAAATCGTACGGTATGCACTGCCGACAGGCGGTATCGACCCCGGATTGCAGTATAGAGCAGCATTTCCTGAAGAGGTTTTGGTCTCGTAAATCGGCGCGCGTCCCTACGGCGGGGTGCAGAGCGAAGTCTTCAAGGTCTCCTATACTGGTTCGTTCCGAGAGTTTCCTACCCTTCACAACGAGGAGAACGCACATGACCATTCGTATTGGCGACGAAGCACCGGATTTCACCGCCGAAACCACCGAAGGCACGCTCCATTTCCACGAATGGATCGGCGACAAGTGGGCCATCCTGTTCTCGCATCCGAAAGACTTCACCCCTGTCTGCACCACTGAACTCGGTTACATGGCCGGGCTCAAGCCAGAGTTCGACAAACGCAACACCAAGATTGTCGGCCTCAGCGTCGACCCCGTCGGTAACCATCAGACCTGGGCCAAAGACATCGAAGAGACACAGGGTCATGCGGTCAACTACCCCATGATTGGTGACGAGAACCTGGTGGTGGCCAAGCTCTACGACATGATTCACCCGAATGCCAGTGGGGGCGCTCGTACTGCCGTGGACAACGCCACGGTGCGGTCGGTGTTTATTGTCGGCCCGGACAAAAAGATCAAGGCGATGCTGGTCTACCCGATGAGTGCCGGGCGCAACTTCGATGAAGTGTTACGGCTGCTCGACGCTATTCAGCTAAACGCCAAGCACACTGTCGCTACCCCGGTGAACTGGCGTCCGGGTCAGGACGTGATCATTCCTACGTCGGTCTCCGACGAGGACGCAAAGAAGAAATACCCGGATGGCTTCAAGACGGTGAAACCTTATTTGCGCACGGTGGCGCAACCGAAGTAAGTCAGTCATTCATCCCGTCTTCAAGCGTGATGCCTTTTGCGCGCCTTGCCTTGATCCGCTCGGCGCAGGTGCCTGGGAGATTAAGCAGGGTTTCCTGGTGCAGCGCCGAAACTTCTTCGGCGCTGTAAGGCCAGTTACGCATTCTTCAGCACGGACTGCGACATGCCGGGAACCCGCACCAAAAAAAATCTCACCCGCCGGGTGCTTTCAGAACGTTGCCGACGGTGCTTCATCGCCCGGTGCATGGCGCTGCGCCAGGTCGGAGGCGAGCTATTTCATACGGATAGATTTACTTAACTAGCGTGTTTGGTGTGTCGCTATTTTGACGCCATCCTCCGTAAAATTAAATTTCGATTTATTATGGTGACGAGCTATTGACGTAATGGCGATGTGCACATACGCTCATTTTAGCCGATAAAGATTCCTTCACCCGACAGAAGAATAACCCCCCTACGCAAGGAGGCGGTGTTATGCGCCCAACACTTGTCATTAAATTCGTGTTGTTTTCTGTGATCCTCAATGGCACGGCCGTTGCTAGTGTTCAGGCGACCAGTTTGCCCAATGAAATTAATCGCATAAGCAAAGCTTGCGAAGGGGTCGGCTCTCAACTTGGCAAGGCTCTCGAAGAGCACCCGAGTGGCGCGCCGTTAACGGTTGGAAGTGGCCTACGGTTGGCTTCTTCGATCGCCGCTATCTTGGATGAGGACCAGCCCAACAGCATGATGGATGCTGGCTCGGGTGCAGGTAGTACCGTCAATACTTTTTCGTGCGACGGTTTAATGGCAGCGGTTACCAGTGACCCGTTAGTGGATAAAGAGTTGGCTGGTGGATCTGATTCTTATATCAATCAGCCGAATGCCGTACCGCTTCAGGCAGCAGCATGGTTATTTTCTTCCGCGTTGTTTGGTTTTATTGTGGTCGCCAACCGGCGGAAGGTATAGGGGGCGTTTTTTGCGGATGTTTGCCTGTCTTGCAATGATGCTTAGTTGGTAATTATTGAGGCCGGTTAGTTGTGCGGGCATCGGCAGCGATCATAGGTTCGCAGTGTTTTGGCTGAGTCAGTTCTAACTGGCATGATGTAGTTAACTTTGGCGCGGTAAGCATTGGGGGCGATTTGTTTAATCCAAGCTATTGTTAAATAACGTTTTTCTGCTGTCATGGGTGCCCTGCTGGTTGCGGGTGAGTTGCGTTGGCGGAATGGGCCGCCCAGACGCTCTAGGTGATTGTTGTTTAGTCGTTTCTTTGGGGTGAAATTAGGATAGAGTGATTTGGCTCGGTTTTTTGTTCTAAACTCCTTGCATGGCTACTTAGGCGGAGGGATTCCGATGTTCCGTTCATTGATACCTGTGCTCTGCACGCTGGCCGTTTGGCCCAGCCTTTCCAGTGCCGTCGAAAACGACGCGACTTACCGGCTGAGTCCGGGTGATAATCTTTCTGTTTCCGTTTGGGGCGAAGACAAGCTCAAACAGGATGTGCGCGTACTCCCCGATGGCAGCATTACCTTCCCGCTGGCAGGGCAAGTCGATGTTAAGGGGCTTGATACCACCGCTGTCGCGGAGAAAATCGCTGCCAAGCTTGAGAAATTTATACCTGATCCGCAAGTGAGCGTTGTCGTTACAGGCACCGAAGGTAATCTCGTCTACGTTCAGGGTAAAGTGGCGAAACCCGGCACCGTGCATATGCCAGGTCAAACGTCAGTGCTGCAGGTATTAAGCATGGCGGGCGGGCTCGACAAATTCGCCGACACGGATGACATTAAGGTCGTGCGACTCAATGGGACTAAACAGGAGATCCTGCACGTCAACTACAGCAAGTTGATGTCAGGGGATGACATGTCCACCAATTTTCTACTTAAGGCCGGCGATACGCTGGTCGTGCCGTAGCCTTGCGCGAGGCACTAGGGATTATCTTGCTTGGATTTCGAACGACCGGGGTTGCTACGGCAATCCTGGCTTTGTCGTATTCGCACATGGCCTATGCTGCCACCTGGAAATCAGCAATAGCGGTACCTTCGACGGTCGAGTACGACAGCAACCCGACGCTTCTTACAAGTGGCGAGAAGGGCGTGACCCGTACCATCATCGCTCCCGATTACAGCCTCGTGGGTACTTCCGGGCGGGATGAGTTCCAGTTCGGTCTCGGGTTAAATATCGTGCGTTCGTCGGATACGTCCATCGTTTCGGACCGTGAAGACCCCAGATTAAAGTTAGGGTGGCAGCGCGAGACCGAAACGGGAGCTTTTGGGCTAACGGCGAGATATGAAGAAAACTCTACGCTTTCCACGGTGGTTCAGGAAACCGGCGTAGTTGCCTCCGATGGCACGCAAAAGATGTATTTGCTGGGCGGCAACTGGAGCACTGCTCTCAGCGAGCGAAGTACCCTGGTTAACGAGACTGACTACACTCATGTCACTTACGATGTTGATTCACTGACCGACTATGACGAGCTGGCGACCCGCTTTAGCTGGAACTATGCATGGAGTGAGCAGGTCGAGCTGTTCACCCGTTTTAGCGTGAGGCGCTATGAACCGGAGGAGGGGGCTGCGGTGGGTTCCTCAAACAGCTACACCCCCACGGCGGGCTTGAATTTCCAACTCTCCGAGCGGTTTAGGGGGACAGTCTACGCGGGTCTCAATCAAGTCTCCGGCACAGGTAGCGGCCCCAAAGGCCAGGGCGGTGTTGCGTTGCAATATGCCGGTGAGCGTATTGATACCAGCATCGACGCCAGTCGTAGCACTCTCGCCAGCGGGGACGGTGGTTTCGTCGAGGTTGATGCCCTGAGGGGTACATGGAGTTATGCCGTCGACGAGACCCGACGCCTCGGCTTCGATGCCTCCTGGCAAGACGCCAAAGGCCAGACGCCTAATACCCTGCAAAATTACAGTGCCTGGTTTAGCCAAGAACTCTCGCCTTTTTGGATTGCGCGCCTATCCTACACATACAAACAACGCCAGCAAGATGGCTTGCCGGATGCCACTGCAAACGTCGTCGGGTTGACGGTGACTTATAGTTATCCCGGTCTCTGAAATTCAGGTGTGTGAGAAATATGGCCTCTGAATACGAAATGTCGGTCAACGACTACATTGCTATCATCAAGCACCATGCGCTGCTGTTGATCCTGAGTTTCGTGGTCATACTCGGCGTTTGCATAGCGGTCGCGATATCTCTCCCACCTACCTATGAGTCATCCGGCACGATTCTGGTGGAGTCTCAGCAGATTTCGCCCGACTTGGTGGCGGCCAACAACAATACCTTTGCCGATGAGCGCATCGAAGTCATTCGTCAGCGCGTGATGACCCGTGAGCATCTGGAAGGGATCATCGACAAATACAATCTTTTTGCTACGCAAAGCCGGCATCTGAGCGTTACCGAGAAGATCGATGAAATGCGCAATGCGATTACAGTCTCCCTGGTCAGTGCTGTCGTTAAGGGGCGCGGAGAGGTGACGATTGCTTTCCGTCTTGGCTTTGAGCACAGGCAGCCAGAGATTGCGAACAAAGTTGCCAACGAGCTGGTAACGCTGTTTCTGGATGAAAACATCAAGCAGCGCACCGAACGCGCCAGTGAAACCACAGAGTTTCTGACGCAGGAGGCGGACAAGCTCAGGGTGGAACTGGAAGCCCTGGAGAACCGGTTGGCGGACTTCAAGCAGGCACACAGCAACGCGCTGCCCGAGCATCAGGAGCTGCGCATGAATATGTTGTCGCGCGCCGAAACCGAGCTTAAAGAGGTCGACCGTGACTACAAAACTGCCCGTGAGGAGTTGCGCTTCAATGAGTTGGAGCTTTCCGCCGCGAATGCCGGGCTAGCGACCAAGCCTGGAGCGCCCGGTGCGGCAGTTGATAAACCACAGGATCTGGGTAGCCTCAAAGCGGAGTACACCAGGTTGCTGTTGCTGTATACGGAAGCTCACCCCGACGTGCGTGCCGTCAAACGCAAAATTGCTGCACTTCGGGCTGGCAAAGGTGTTGGTGCTGGTGGTGCAGCGGCTTCGGTCAGTCTGGACGTTGCAAAGGCCCAGGCGCGGATCTTCGCAGCAGAAGCACGTATCAAGTCGCTGGCCGATCAAAAGCAGGGAATACTCAACAAAATAGCCGACTACGAGGCGCAGATTCTTGAGACGCCGCAAGTCGAGCGCGGCTTGGTCACGGTGATGCGTGACCATGAAAACGCGCGTAAAAAATATGAGGAGATTCGCACGAAGGAAATGGGTGCGAAAATTTCAGAAAGCCTGGAGCAGGAAAACAAAGCCGAGCGTTTTGTTGTTCTAGAGTTACCGCTGATGCCCGAAAAGCCGGTACGGCCGAACCGTAAAAAAGTGGTTGCCATGGGCTTCCTGCTTGCCCCGGTGGGTGCTGGCGCACTGGTGATGTTCCTCGAGATGATGAGTCAGCGTGTGCGTGGTGCCGCGGCCTTGGCCAGCGTGCTGGGCAGACGCGTATTGGTTTCCATTCCCTATATTCAGACCAAGGCTGAACTGGCACGCCGCAGGAAGTGGCGAACGTTATTGATCGTCTGTGGAGTCGCGATAATCGCGATCTTTCTGGTGCTCCTGCACGTGCTCTACATGCCTCTGGATCTTCTGATGTTTAAAGCTCTGGGCCGGTTTGCATAAGGAATATAGCCATGGAAATAATCAAGCCCGATACCGAAAAAGCCGAGCAACAGACCTCGTCAAAAGCCATGACACCGACCGCGCAGTCCACAGGTCTGAATGCGCTCAGTTATGTGCAAACCAAGGTTGTACCCTTGCGGCCAGAGCACCTTGAGCGCAACCGCATTGTGGCTTACAACAAGAACTCGACTATGGGCGGGGCTTTCGATCTGCTGCGTACACAAGTTCTAAAAATCATGGAAGAAAATGGCTGGCGCACGCTCGCCATCACCTCGCCGACTCCGGAGGCAGGCAAGACGGTGTTGGCTATAAACCTGGCAATGAGTATCGCGCATCACACGACCAAGACGGCGTTACTGGTGGACTTCGACTTGCGTCGTCCGAAGGTGGGTGAGTATCTGGGTCTGCCGATGGATAAATCGCTTAATGAATTGTTGGCAGATGAAGCTGATCTGCAAGATGTACTGGTCAATCCGACCTTGCCGCGCTTTGTGGTCCTGCCGACGCGTGAGCCGATTCCTCTCTCCACCGAGGTGCTGTCATCGCCCGCAGTGAGCCATTTGATTGCTGATCTGCGTGAGCGCTACAACTCACGCATCGTGATTTTCGACTTGCCGCCGTTGTTGAGCTCGGATGATGTGATTAACGTCCTGCCCAAGTTCGACTGCGTCCTGCTCGTGGTCGCTAATGGATTGAACAGCAAGAAAGAGATCGAGGAAAGTCTGCATCATCTTGGGACAGCCAATCTGATTGGCACGGTGTTAAACAAAGCCGAGCCCGAAAACCGCTCTTACTACTAGAGCATCACCCTCAGGAGATCGGCGCTATTGACTAGCGCCGACTTTCATTGCCAAGGGTACTTCTGCTCCCAGCTCCAGGCGTGCGCCACTATCTGTTCAAGTGAGCCAAACTGCGGTTGCCAGCCAAGTAATGTGGTGGCCCTCTGGGGATTGGCCACAAGGCGTGGTGGGTCGCCAGCGCGGCGGGGCGCTTCGCTGACAGAGATATCCCGGCCGGTCACGTAGCGCGCGCTATCTATCACTTGCTGTACTGAGAAACCTTGACCGTTACCGAGGTTAAACGCCGTGCTTGCACCCCCTGCCAGCAGATAATCCACGGCAAGTGCGTGAGCTGCAACGAGATCGACAACGTGGACGTAGTCACGAATGCAAGTGCCGTCGGGCGTGTCGTAATCACGGCCATAGACGGTGACGGTTGCGCGCCGTCCGGAGGCTGCTTGGAGGATCAAGGGTAGCAGGTGGGTTTCCGGTTCATGGCGTTCACCTAACTGTCCTTCAGGGTCTGCTCCAGCGGCGTTGAAGTAGCGCAGGCAGACCGATTTCAGTCCATATGCGCGGTCGAAATCTTCAAGCATCTGCTCCACCATCCACTTGCTGCGTCCATAAGGGTTGATCGCGGCCTTGGGATGCTCCTCGTCGATCGGTACGTACACCGGGTCACCGTAGACGGCGGCGGTCGAGGAAAAAATGAAGTTTTTAACGCCCGCACGAACCATGGCTTGTAGCAACGTCAGGGTGGCGGCGAAGTTGTTTTGGTAATACTTGGCAGGTTCAGTCACGGATTCGCCCACCTGTATAAAGGAGGCGAAGTGAAACACGGCATCATAGTGTTGCGAGGCAAACAAGACGTCCAGGGCTTGCGCGTCGGCTATGTCTAGTTCGACCAATTTTCCGCCCGCCAAGGCGCTGCGATGGCCTGTGGAAAAGTTGTCTGCCACCACCACGTCGTGACCTGCGCGCAGTAACTGCTTAACCATGTGCGAGCCGATATAGCCCGCGCCACCCACCACCAAAAATTTCATCCTGATCTCCGATTTCCTGGACACTATTGCTGTGCAAGCCCAAATTGCAACGTCAGTGCGATCCGCCTGACCATTAATAGCCGAGACTCGCTACGTTTGGAACGCCAAAGGAGAGAATATTTTGAACAAGATACAGCGAGCGCGCCAATTGGAGCTACCCTTGAGGAAGCATATGGGTATCCTGCGAGAATAACGATCAAATGAAAAACTCCACCAAAATTATCGATTACTCATTGAAAATATTCAAAGCAGAATGGCCAAATTTAGTATTGTGGTCATATCTGCTATCACCGTTGACTGTTAGAACGCTAACAAACTATCAATACTCTAAAATTGATTTGTTAGTCTTTTACACCCTTGGCATGTCGGTGTTATGGCTTTTGGCAATTAGATTTATTTCATCCAATCAATTCAAGGTTCACATCCTTCTACTGCCGTTCTATTTGGCAGCAACTATTGATCTTTTTTTGGTTTTAAATTTTGATTCGAGATTAACAGCTGCCTATATGTTTATTGGCTTGACAAACCATCAGGAGGCAAGCGAGTTTCTACCGACCTACTGGCGGTCCATCAGTATCGTTTTGGTGATTTTCATATTTTGCTATGGGGCTGGATTAATAGGCCTGCATAAGCGCGAATTATATAAAAACAAAGGTATTTTTGTTCTGGTTGTTAGCGCCTTGCTAGTGGGGTATGGGGCGTATTTTTATAAAACCGTCAAGCTTAATTCTTTCGGGAAATCTGCAGTCATGGATCTCCTTGCAAAAGATCAAAGCACGCCAATAGGCTATTTATCGCAAATTGGCCTGACTGCAGACTTGTATTTGGGGACGGAGAAACTTATCAAGCGCCGTCGAGAATCTAATGTAGAAATAACCAGCCTGTCGAATCAATCAAATATAGAAACCATTGTTTTTGTGATCGGTGAGTCATCACGGCCGCACAACTGGTCCCTCTACGGTTATAACAAGGAAACAACCCCGAATCTCGGTAAGCAGGCGGGGATTTTCAAGTTTAATAATATCTGCACGACAGCCCCCTATACCTCGTTCGCGGTTCCTTCAATGCTGAGCCTTGAGCCTATATCGGATTGGGACGCCATTGCGTCAACCAAATCATTGGTGAGTATATATCGCGCAGCCGGGTACATGACCTATTGGTTGTCTGTACAGGAGGTTGATAGCTTTGGCGGAATAATTCCACAAATAGCAGCAGAGGCACAATACCGTCAATATTTTGAGAGAAGCTATGATGGAGCATTGATTTCAGAATATAAAAAAATACTAAAGAAAAGCGATACAGAAAAGAAAGCCATGTTTATTCATGTCAAGGGTAGTCATTTCGAGTATTCACGCCGGTATCCAGAACATTTCGATAAATTCAAGCCGTCAACAAACAGCTTCAAAGACAAAATCACCGCGGAATATGATAATAGTATTTTGTATACGGACTGGCTATTGAGCACAATTATTGATCAGTTGAAGTCAAGCAAAAAACCATCTGTCTTGTTTTATTCGTCGGATCATGGTGAAAACATGATGGATGACAGTCGAGGGCTCTTGGGTCATGGAATTGGCAATAAATATGACCTCCCGGTTTCGGCATTTATCTGGGCATCCAATAATATTTCAAGCCCGCAATCGCTCAAGCTTTTAAAGCTGAGGGAAAGAGAAAGTCAGAAAATCAGCATATCATCCTTGCCTCATACTCTTTTAAATATCACAGGGGTTTTCACGAGCAAGTATAAAAGTTCGGATGATTTATTAAGTGATGATTTTGTATCGTCGAAATGTCCACATCTGCTCGGCGCAGGCTATGTTCCATCGTTTGATTTTGACACCTATTAAGCAACCCTCGGGCTAGTTACTGGCTCGCCGGCGTGCGTGATGATGCTGTATTGGCAGGGGTCGGCTGCGCGTCGCCTAAGGTTGTGCTTGCGTGACGCCTTTTTTCAAAAACAACCAGTTCGACGCCTGCAAGCCGTCGAACTTGATTGTATAGCGGCCATCAAGGTAGGTCGCGGGCAGCTTCTTCATTTGTCCCAGAATGCCGTGGGTGAACAGTGTCAAGCCTTGCGGCGCCTGGATGGTTAGCGTGCCCTCGAGGGGCTCAACGTAAAAAGGTATTTTTTTGTCGTCTTGGGGGATGGCACGGGTGCCTAACGAAATCAGTAAATCGTGCGATCGGCCCACAGGCGCGTCGTCCAGACTCTGAACTACCACACTGGCGTTGGCGGTCTTCACTTGAACCTGAATGTTGCCAATGCTGATCGACTCACCGCCGATCCAGCCGGTAGCGGCCTGGGTACGCGGTGTATTGATGGTGTAGATGCCTTGTTTCCAGTTGCGCTTTAGCTCACCCGTGTCTGTCGTGGACTCGCTGGCATTGGCGTCCAGCAGCGACTGGTCAGGGTCATGAAATTCCTGTGCATTGCTTGGGATAACGCTCTGTTGCAACCAGGGCAATTCCGGCGTCTGTGGCATCGCGATTTCCAGCTTGCCTTTCTCCATGGCTGTGCGCAGTAGAGCAGAGTTGGCCGGTGTGATCATGTGGTTGAACAGGGTGCTTGGCGTCGGCGCGAAGACGTAGGTCGTTGTTGCTTCGCGAACGTCTGCACGGCGGTAAAGCAAGGCGGCGGCGGGCAGAGTGGCCAGCATTGCAGGGTCGTTATAGGCGTGCCAGTTGTCGGCACTCATCCCTTCGCCCCCCAGTGGCTCCTGGCTGTAGGCATATTGCATTAGTGCATCCCAGCCTTGGTGGCGGGCGGTGCCGGCGATATAGAGTGGCAGCGAGTGACGGTCTGGTGTCGGGAAGGGCTCATTGTTCCACTCGGTGACGGTCAAGGGTTTGCCGGTGACCTGGCCGGCGGCAATCCAATTCACTATGCCCTCGCTGTAGAGCGGGTTTTTCTCTATCTGTCCCGAGCCCCCGTAGCTATGGACGTCGATTACGTCGCCGGCGGTAAGGGCCGGCAAGGAGTTCAGGCTATCGCCGCCCCAGCTGCTGGTCGTGGCGATGGGGACCTTCACGCCTATTCCACGCAGGTGTTGAATCATGTCGACGTTGAAACGTCGCTCCAGATCGTTAAGGAACAGCTTGGAGGGGCCTGGCACCCAGGCGCGCCAGGTCTGGTCTGCCGATAGATTGTGCTGCTTGGCAAAGGCCTCGGCCTCGGCCATGTAGATTTTGTTGTGCTTTGGTACGTTCTTGTCTGGCAATAGGGCGTTGCCAAAGTGGCGGGTGACGTCGTTTTCGTTGGTTATCAGTACGGCGGCGATCGCCGGGTCGTCTTTGTAGGCGAGACCGGTATAGCTGTTTACATGGGTCATGTAGGCTTCGGTAGTGCGCTTCATGGCTTTCTGAATGGTGAGATTCACATAGGAATAGCCCTTGAGATAGGCAAAATTTTGCTCTTCTTTTGGCAATTCATCGAAGCCATAAATGTTGTCGTTTTCAGTAAAGACTCGCTGGACGTGCATATCAAGCCACACATAAATGCCTTCGTCTTTCAGGCACTTGATCCACCAGTCGATTTTTTTCAGCGATTCCGGGCTCAGTTGCTGGGTGTTACGCGTGACCCTGCCGTCGCCAAAGATGTTCGGGAAGACCCATGGCGAGTCATGGTGGTGCAGTCGTACGAGATTGAAGCCCAGTGCCGACAGGCGTTTGGCCTGCAGCTTGATTGCATCGTCTGGCGTGAGGAACAGCGTGTAGGCCGAAAGGTTGGTGCCCCAGAAACGCGCCGCAGTGTTGTCCGCAAATAGCAATTGCTCGCCGGAGGCTTTGATGAAACCGCGCTTGCCTGCAGGTTTTTCCTGAGCGTTGAGAAAGGACAGGTCGACCGGCGAGGTTTTCCAGTCGAGCTTGTCAGTCGGCCAGCTCTTTGGGTCCGACAGCCCGAAGCGCTCGGTATTGGTTGGGCCGAGCGCTACATCGCCAGAAACGCTCAAGGTGGCTGTAAAATCCTGGCGGCCTGGTTTGATCGTGTTCTTGTAGAAAAAAGCACGCACCTCGGATTTATCGCCCGGTTCAAAGTACACACTCGCCAGTGCGGGCTCGAAGCGCATTTCGATGCGTCGCCCTTGTGCATTGCCCCAGGACCAGCCGCGGTTGTCGGGTAGCAAAGTGGGCTCGCCCATTTCTCCAGCGAAAAGGGCGGGGTCGAACGTGAAGACGATGCCGCCACCTGACACGCCCCACTTCATGCTGTGTGCATCCAGGGTAAAGTTCCAGGTCAACTTATGCTCGTCTTGCTTCTGAATCTGCGCAGTCAAGTCGAAATCCAGCGCTTTGTTTTTGCCTGCAAGGGAGTATCGATAAGGGGTGTTGACCTTGAATTCGGTCTGCAAATACGTCCAGTCCCAGCTCTTCCCAAAGAACGAGAATGTCGTAGCAACTACCGGACTGCCACCACGCACCAGCATTGGCAGGCCGTTGCGCTCATCCACACTGACGACCCAGTCCGACGCCCAGGTCCTGAACGGCCAAACAACAAGGCACAGGAGAACCAGGAGCTGCATAGGAGTGCGGCGAAACAGAGTGGTCATTGGAATTACCTGAGTTGAAGGTTGGCACTCGCAGTGACTGCAGTTGAAGTGTGCTTGAGCCTGCGCGCCATCTGAGCATAGGCAACTCCCAGTCCAGCCACCGACCAATACACCACAGGGATCACCGTGATACTGCTAACGGTAACGATGGTGATCAGGATCCCGGCCAGCGTCGCCAGAAGTGCACGTCCGAGTCGGCGTGCCTCATCGTCTTCGTTGGGGAACGAACGCATCCCCTTGCGGATGCCCTGCAGAACACTGACGAAAAAAACCACGAAAAGCGTCAAACCAATCAAACCGAACGACAGCGCTACGCCGATATAGGTGTTCACGATATCGATGATCCCCTGGCCTTGAGTCAAGGACTGCATTTCCGGTGTGCTGCGGTAATCGAAAGAACCCAGCCAAGGGTTGCGCTGGATAACGATCACGGCGTTATCAATCAAGCGCTGCCGGTAGGTAATATTTTCTACTTCCACCGTGCCGATAAACGGCAGCAGATCAAGCACTTTTTGCCCGCCCGGCGCGACGGCCAGCAAGGGAAGGGCGAGCACCCCGGCAGCCGCCAGCAGCATCAGGCGTTTGACCGCTTTACGGCCGGTGCCGATGAACACGACGATCATGGCGGCTGCGCCGACCCAGGGTCCACGCGACAGCGGCACGTACAGACCACCGGCGAGCAACAGCGCGCCGAGGCTGCGCTGCAATTTGCTACGTACATCCTCCTGCAAGTACAGGTAAAAGCCGATGGCCACGCTGATGACGAAGCCCAGCGCAATGGCCTGGCCGGTGGTGGCGCTGGCGCGCAATGAGCCACCACGACTCAAGTAGCCGGACTCCCATTGCATGCCCATGGCGTTGACAACCGCGCTGTACAGCTGCCAGTGCTTGGAAAATTCGAAGAGACCTATAAGCGACAGCACCATGGCGGCGAGTACAAAACCGAACAGAGCGTCCTTGAAGTCGCTGAGGTTCTTCAGCGCCCGGCTGGCAACGTAGTAAGGCAAAAAAACTTCGATGAACAGGTAGAGCATTTGGCGCAAGGTGTCGGTGACCGTGGTGTCTCGCAGGTAAAGCAGGCTCGTCAGCACGATGTTGGCGGCTAACAGCTTGTCAGGCCAGGTGCGCCCGAAAGGGACCGTGTCTGCTCGCCTGCGCAGAGCGAAAAAAGCCGGAAGCAACACACACAGTGCCAGTAGACGAACATGGTTCAGGGTAAAAAAATAGTTGATCAGGCCGAAGCCGGGAATTTCTGCCGGGGCCGGCGGGATGAGAAACAGCAGAAGGAAAAATAGCGCCACGGGATTGCGTTCGCTTTTTCGTGCGAAGGTCAAAACGATCGCGGCAATGCCCGCGTACACCCAGAAACTGTGCGAAACAAAGGCCAGTAGCGTCAATACGAACCACAGATTGCGCCGACGAGTGAAATCACGGTCGGGAATCAGGTCTGCTGCTGGTCGACGTGCCATGGCAAAAACGATGCCGGCAAGGACCAGAATGACGATTAACGCTCGGAAGTGCTCAGGCATGGATGATTGGACTTATTGATTGATGAGCGACGGCTAGTGGAATGGCCAAAGGCGACTATAGTTCCTTTTGAGCCATTGAGTCCGGGGATGATGTTATGTCGTTAGTTGATTTGTCGCCATCGTTGGGCCTTCGTAAGCGAGCGATCTCTGCTGGGGCATGGAATCTCGGGGCGCTGGTTACGTCTCAAGCCTTTCGCTTGGGCGGCAACCTGATAATGGCCCGTCTGCTGATGCCGGAGATGTTCGGCATCATGATGATCGCCATCACCGTTTCGCTGGTTCTGCACTTGCTTTCCGACGTCGGCTTGCGCCAGAACATTATTCAGAGTCCGCGTGGCGACGATCCGGTGTTTCTCAATACCATCTGGACCGTGCAGATCGTGCGCGGCTTTATCCTTTTTGCTTCGACACTTCTCCTCGCGGCCCTCGCCTGGTTTGCACAGACCCACAATCTGTGGCCGGTCAATTCCACCTACGCCGCACCCGAGTTGCCGCTGGTGTTGGCCGTGACCAGTTTCTCGGCAATCATCACTGGTTTTCAGTCGACGAAAATCGACCTGGCAGTGCGCGCTTTCCAGCAAAAGAAAGTGGTACTCACCGAGTTTGCGTCCCAGCTCACCGGGCTGTTGGTGATGCTGGGCATCGGTTACTTCACCAGGTCCATCTGGTCACTGGTGGCTGCGGGTCTGGTCTCAGCGATGGTCAGCACGCTGGTGGGGCATTTCTGGTTCGAGGGCCCGCCTAACCGTCTGCAGTGGGAACGTTCTGCGCTCAAGGAATTAGTCGGCTTCGGCCGTTGGATACTGTTGTCGTCGGCAGTGGGCGTATTGGCCATGTACGGTGATCGTATCTGGTTCGGCGGCAGCATGACGACCAGTGAACTGGGCGTTTACTCCATTGCCGTGCTGATCTTGGGAGCTGTTCAGCTTGGGTTGCAAAAGATATTCGGGGCCGTGGCCTTGCCGGCCTTCAGTGAGGCCTCAAGAACTAATGACACCGTACGGCTCCAGGCTTTGTACTACCGCTTGAAATTGATGATCGATCTTGCCTGTCTGTTTTTATGTGGGCTGTTCTTGACTGGCAGTCCACTGCTCATCAGCGTTTTGTACGATGAGCGTTACGCCCAGGCCGGGAACATGATGGCCATTCTTTCACTCTCTTTTTTCACAATGCGCTACATGCTGGCGCATCAGGTCTGGATTGCCTTGGGGCACACAAAATACCAGGCCATGGATAACATTATTCGCGTGGTCGCGTTGTGGGTGCTGCTGCCTCTGCTGCTGGCGATTGGCGGGGTCGAATATGCGATTTGGGGCGCAGCCTTATATACGTTTCCTACGCTTATCCTGGTTTTTTATGTCAATTGTCGTCTGGGGCTGTTCAATCTCAAGCGTGAACTGGTAGTGCTGCCAATGCTGGCGGTGGGGGCTTTGTGTGGGGAGTTGTTGACGAGTATTGCTAACTGGCTTTGATTTGATCTATTTCTCTTGATGTTTCCAAAGCTGTGGCACAGCGTCGCCATTGAGGTGTTGATGGCGGCCGCCAAAAAAATGTGACCTTGATGTGCAGTTGAAATTTCCAGCGTAATCTCGATGTCGTGGAGCTTTGAATCATGAGAGAAACTGATTTGAATACCTCTGTGAACGGTCGCAGAGGCTTCCTCCAGGCATTTGTCCTGTTGAGTCTTGGGGGGTTTATGTTCGGCTTTTCCAAAGCCGTTGCTCGGTCTTCTGCTGCTAAATCCGAGTTTGTTGTAATCAACGGATGGGTGCTGCCTGCCCAGCATTTTCGGCAAACACAAGCATGATCAAAGACTACCAATCGCAGAAAGAACTCCGCGACCACTATGACGTCTGCATCATAGGTGGGGGCCCAGCCGGCATTACGCTGGCCTTGCGTTTAGCCGGTAATGGTCGGCGTGTGGTGCTTGTCGAGGGCGGTGGGCACGAGTATTCACCGGCCTCGCAAAACCTCTACAAGGTCTCATCGTCAGGCCTCGAGGTCTACGCTGAGGAAACACGCTTGCGCTTTCTTGGCGGGACCTCCAATCACTGGGCCGGGCGATGCCGTCCCTTTGAACCGTCCGACTTTACCGTGGGCCCTCCGGTGCGCTTACCCGGTTGGCCCATCGCGTATTCCGAGATGGAGCGTAATCTGCCGGCGGCCATGGATATTGTAGATCTTCCGCCGCTCTCTGGATTCAAGGCTATCAATGCGACTTTGGACGGCGTCGAATTTGAAGCTGATCGTTTCCTGCTAAGCCCGCCGACGCGATTTGCACAAAAATATGCCAAGGAACTTAATGAGACCGAGGGGCTTGATGTCTTCATCAATTGCAACTGTGTCGATCTTGAGTTTGACAGCAAGACCGGCAGCATAGCGACAGTGGTCGTCTCGGACTACGAACTGCATCGAGAGCGAGTCACGGCAAAACAATTCATTTTGGCGACGGGCGCGATCGAGAATGCCAGGCAACTGCTCAACAGTGAGTCCCTGGCAGCTGGCGGTATCGTCAGCAAGGATGGTTACGCGGGTAGATGTTTCATGGAACATCTGAACGTCGATCTGGGTACCTTCATCCTGAAAGACGGGCAGGGTACCGATGCTCGACAGTACTTCACGACCGATGCATTCGTGATGGAGCACAGGTCAGGTAAAGGGAATGTGACGGCCTCGCTTGTAGCTGAAGTGAAATCCTATGGGCGAATGGCTGCCATCAAGAGCTTTTTCGAGAACCTCGTCTGCGAAGTGGGTGCGGCGCACAAGATTGAATTTATTGCCAAGTTCAATTGCCCTGGGGATGGGGTGCTCGGCACGCTGATCGAGCAGTTTCCCAACCCCAATAGCCGCCTCTCGTTGCTGGACGAGCGAGATGCGTTAGGGATGAGAAAGGTAAACGTTCATTGGGAACTAAGCCCCGAAGACAGAAATACCATCAAGTCCATCGGGCTCGAAGTGGCAAAGTGTTTTGCTGACACAGGGCTGGGCTTTGTCAAGTTGGAAGAATGCGTGTATGACGTCGATTTGCGCCTGAAGGTCAATCCCCATGCTCATCATATGGGGACCACACGGATGTCGACGTCGCCTGAGTTTGGCGTTGTCGACGAGAACTGCAAAGTGTTCGGTGTCGAGAATCTTTACGTTGCGGGCAGCAGTGTCTTCGCTACAGGCGGTGCCTGTAACCCCACGATGCCTCTTTTGCAGCTTGCTCTACGGCTGGCGGATTATCTTAACCATCAAATGGGCCCGGTGGTGGGCAGGTATTCCTGAGTGGACGCATTTGTGGTTTTTTTGAGTGTTGAATTTCAGGGAGACGTCTACGCTTAGGGTAGTGGTAATCAAGAATCAGGGTGTATCTAACCCTGGCACAGATGTATATCGCTGAATTATTGAGGCTGACAGGATGATTGGTCTACTAAAGCGTACTATTGCTCATATTGCCAAAACCACGGGGCGTGGAACCTCGCTCTATAAAAAATTCTGTAAACCGGACGGGTATGAATGGGCTAAGCACCTCGCTCGATGGGGATCTCTGCACTCCATCGGCAAAGGCGTATGGATCAATCTTGGGTGCAACATAACTGATCCTACGCTAGTGCGACTCGGAAATAATGTAGGTTTATCTGATTGCACGCTGTTCGGCCACGATGGCATAGTCGGCTTGCTCGATGTACGCTTTGGTACAAAACTTGACTCTGTCGGCCCTATCGACATACGTGATAATTGTTTTGTCGGTTATGGCGCTATCATCATGCCGCGTGTGACTATTGGTCCAGATTCAATTGTCGCCGCCGGTGCTGTAGTAGTAAAAGATGTTCCGCCTGGGGTAGTGGTTGGGGGAAATCCAGCCAAGGTTATCTGTACATTGGAAGAGCTGTTGGCGAAAGTCGAAGAGCGCTGCGCCACTTATCCGTGGATTGACCTCATCAGGCAGCGCAATGGTTTATATGACCCGGAAGTTGAACCAAAGCTTAAAGCAATGAGAGTACAACATTTTTTTGGCGAGCAGCCCAATGGTTAGTGCTCCCCTTGATGTATTGGTCGTTAACTACAATACAGCGGCTCTGTTGCAACCGATGTTTAATGCGTTACGCCAGTCTCATAGTGTGGGCCGCACACGCTATTTGGTGGTGGACAATGCCTCTGCCGATAATTCGCTGGAGTGTCTGGCAACTATTTGTCCAGAAGCGTTGCAGCTGGCCAATGAAAATAATGTTGGCTTTGGGCGTGCCAACAATCAATTGGTTGAACACCTGCAGGGCAAGTATGCGTTGCTCCTCAATACCGATGCCTTCGTTGCTGCGGATACGCTGAGCACGACCCTCGACTATATGGAGACTCATCCTGATTGTGGTGTCCTGGGCGTTCGGTTGGTTGGACGAGAGGGAGATTTGCAAGCCTCCTGCCGCTATTTTCCGACGCCGTTGAATGTCTTCCTCTCGCGCACAGGGCTTGAGCGCTTTTTCCCTGGGGTGAAGAGGGTCGACGACATGGCTTGGGATCATGCTTCGGTGCGTGAGTGCGACTGGGTGCCCGGGTGCTATTACCTGATCCGCCGTGAAGTCATCGACCAGGTTGGCTTGTTCGATCCGCGCTACTTCCTTTATTTCGAGGAGGTAGATCACTGCAAGCGCGTTAAACAGGCGGGCTGGAAGGTGGTTTACTACCCGCATACCACGGTGGTGCATATCGGCGGTGAAAGTGCCAAGTCTGTTGACAAACTCAATGCGATTTGTCACCAGCTGCCCACATTACAAATCGAAAGTGAGCTTTTGTACTTCCGCAAGCACCACGGTCTAGTGGGTTTGGCCGCACATATGGTGTTGGTGAGTCTGGGTGATCTGATTTTGGCGCTCAAGGCGATAGTGAAAGGCCACGACTGGGCTGCCATAGGGGCGTGTTGGCAGCATGCTCGTGTGACCTGGGCGTTGCTGCGTGATACCAAATTCGCTAGCCAACCCACACGGTAGAGCAATTTATGTTCGAAAACATACGTGCTGACTTGCGTGCCTACGCGGGAGATTGGGGGGCTCAGGGGTTTTGGGTGATGGTGGTTTATCGTTTTGGGCGCTGGCGCTACGGTGTGCGCCCAGCGCTGTTGCGTAAATTGCTTTCCTTTATATACAAAGTGCTCTTCAAACTGGTGCAGATCGTCACGGGTATCGAGCTGCCGTGTGAGGTTGTGATCGGGCGTAACTTCGTCATCGATCATTTCGGCGGAATCGTGATCAGTGGCTATGCGCAGTTTGGCGATGATTGCCGTATTCGCAATGGCGTCGTCGTGGGCCTTAAGAATGTGAATGAGCCGATTGCCCCGGTGATGGGTAACAATGTTGATATCGGTTCAGGGGCCAAGGTGCTGGGCAATATCCGCATTGGTAACAATGTCGTGATTGGTGCCAATGCTGTGGTGCTGACCGATGTGCCAGACGACTCGGTGGCAGTGGGTGTGCCTGCGACTATCAAGAAAAGGAAGTACGCAGAAGCGAGGGAATGCACATGAACCACCGGATGGATTACTTCAATTGCGTCGCTGAGTGAACGCCATGGCTACGGGTATGGGTGTCGTTGTTATCGGTCGCAATGAAGGTCCACGTCTGGAACGTTGCCTGGCTTCACTGGTCGGTGCGGCGCAGAAGGTCGTTTATGTCGACTCTGGATCAACGGATGGTTCAGTGCAGATTGCCTTGGCGCTTGGGGTCGCCGTGGTCGAGTTGGATATGACGATTCCCTTTACGGCTGCGCGCGCGCGCAATGAAGGATTCGCCTGTGTGCAACGCTTATTGCCAGCGATGCGTTATGTGCAGTTTGTCGATGGTGATTGCGAGGTTGTCGGTGGCTGGCTGCCCCAGGCACAGGCCTTTCTTGATACACATCCTGACGTCGCGGTGGTCTGTGGACGGCGCCGCGAACGTTTTCCACAGCACTCGGTTTACAACTTACTGTGTGATCTCGAATGGGATACGCCGGTAGGTGAGGCCAGGGCATGTGGTGGCGATGCGCTGATGCGGGCTGACGCCTTCGCCGAAGCGTCCGGGTTTCGACCGGATCTCATTGCCGGGGAAGAGCCTGAATTGTGTATACGTCTGCGTAGGAATGGATGGAAGGTCTGGCGTCTGGGTGAGGAAATGACTTTGCACGATGCCACCATGACCCGGTTCGGCCAATGGTGGCAGCGTACCCTGCGCGGTGGTTACGCCTATGCCGAGGGCGCATTTTTGCATGGGGCGGCACCAGAGCAGCATTGGTTACGTGAGTCGCGCCGTGCCTGGTTCTGGGGATTAGGTGTCCCGCTGGCGACTGTTATCGCGAGTTTGATGTTGGGGTGGTTTGGGCTGCCTCTGCTGCTGGTCTATCCATTGCAGGTCGCGCGCTTGGCCCGCAGGGGCGATAGATCCACGCGCGAAAACTGGCTGCGGGCTTTCTTTCTCGTGCTGGGGAAATTTCCCGAGATGCTCGGGCAAGTCAAGTTTCTTTTGAACAGATTCGGCGCCGGCAAGACGGCGTTGATCGAATACAAGTGAGACTGCGATGAATAATTGGGTGATATTAAAAAGCGTATTGTTTTTACATGCAGGGTATTCGTTAAGAGCGTTGAATAATAAGTTTAAAATGCTGATTTTAGTCGTAAAAAACTGGTCTGAACTAAAATTGTTTTTCTGGCGCATGTCGAACGCTCTTGGGAAGTCCGGTGTTGAGCAGTTGGGCGGGGATTGTGTGGGTGTTGTTCATTGGCCATACATCAGTAGAAGCTGGAGTTCTCAGAATAAACTTAGCGTATTAGCCTCGCATTACGAAGTCGTCACCAAAAGCTGTCCGCAGCTGTTGCTGCTGGGGCGAAATAAAAGTTTGATGTTGAGCGATTTATCGGCGTTCGCGGCGGGTTGTTCCTTGGTTCTGGATCGTCCGGTATGGTTCATGCGTGAAGGGGAGTTGGTGTTGAACCTGTTTCAGGGCGATTTACGTATTGCATCAATAGCATTCACCTTGTGTCGCACGGACACTGAGTTGTGCATTTTTATCGGTGCAGTTCAAGGAATACACAAAGGCGTGGAGAGTGATCGGTCCTTGAGTATTTATAGGGACCTGACAAAAGATTTTGAAGGTCTTCGGCCAAGAAGTTTTCTGATTGAAGTGATTAAATATATTGCAATCAATATTGGTGTTGGGAGGATTTATGCGGTAGGGGATGGGTATCGTCATCATCGTCATCCGTACTTCGGTGCTGAAAAAGCTAAAGAGCTTGCGGCCAATTATGATTTGATCTGGCTGGAGCATGGAGCGACTCCGTCAGAGCGCGAAGATTTTTTTGAGATTCCCATGGTCCCGTCCAAGAAGGCGCTTGAAAGTATTCCTTCAAAAAAACGCGCCATGTACCGCAGACGTTACGAACTTCTAGATGATACTTTTAAAAAAATAGACAACGTGTTGGTAGGCAGTTATAGCAGCCACCGTGTTGCGAATTGATGTTCCTGTTACCTGTACTGCTGTGGGATTACCTGCAGTAATAATCCACCGCAACGACAACTAAGCTTGGTTCCTATGCGTATCGCGTATTTCATCAATCAATACCCCAAGGTCAGCCATAGCTTCATTCGTCGCGAGATTTTGGCGTTAGAGCGTCTGGGCTTTGTGGTGCAGCGCATTGCTCTGCGTGGCTGGGATGCCGAGTTGGTGGATGCCGAGGACGTGTCCGAACGCAGTAAAACGTGTTATGTGCTGCAGGGCGGAGTCAAAGGCCTGTTAGTGCCTGCGCTGCAGGTGCTGCGCGCCCAGCCGCGACGCTTTTTTTCGGCGCTGTGGCTGGCGCTACGCATGGGCCGGCGTGCCGATCGACCCTGGCCGTACCATGTGGTCTATTTGTTTGAGGCATGTCGCGTGCTGTCTTGGTTGCAGGCTTTCGGCGCCGAGCATGTGCACGCGCATTTCGGCACTAACTCAACCGAGGTGGTGATGCTGGCCAATGCACTCGGCGGGCCAGCGTACAGCTTTACCGTGCACGGCCCGGAAGAGTTCGACAAACCACAGTTCATTCATTTGGGCGAGAAAGTCCGGCGCGCGGCTTTTGTCGCGGCGATCAGTTCTTATGGGCGCAGCCAGCTGTTTCGCTGGGTGGCTCACGCGCACTGGCCAAGGGTAAAGGTGGTGCACTGTGGGCTGGAGCGGGCGTTTCACGATGTGCCGGCCGTTGCCGTCCCATCCGCGCCGCGGTTGGTTTGCGTGGGTCGTTTGTGTGAGCAGAAGGGACAACTGTTGTTGCTTGAGGCCGCCCGCATCCTGGCAGCGCAAAACGTGGAGTTCGAGATAGTACTGGCCGGCGATGGGGAAATGCGTGCGCCAATCGAAGCCCTGATTGCACAGCATGGCTTGCAGGCGCAGGTGCGAATTACCGGCTGGATCAGCAGCGAACAGGTGCGTGCGGAAATTCTTGCGGCGCGGGCCTTGGTGTTGCCAAGCTTCGCCGAGGGCTTGCCGGTGGTCATCATGGAAGCCATGGCGTTGCGCCGACCTGTGCTGACGAGCTATGTGGCGGGCATTCCCGAGTTAGTGCGACAGGGTGAGAACGGTTGGTTGTTTCCCGCTGGAGCTGTCGATGAGTTGGCGGCGGCGCTGGCGAACTGCCTCGCGCAACCTGTCGAGGTGTTGCAGCGGATGGGCGAGGCGGCTTATCAGAGAGTGCTGGAGCGCCACGACATCGATACTGAAGTGGCCAAGTTGGCTAATTTGTTTAGGGCGCAAGCATGATCACGTTACTTAGTTGGCTGTTCAGCTCACTGCTGATACTCATCCTCCTGCCGGTGTTGGTGCTGTTTGTGCAGGTGCTGATGGCCTGCCTGCCTGCGCGATCGCGCTCGTCGGCGCAAGGATCGCGACCTCGGGTGGCGGTGTTGATACCGGCACACAATGAATCCTCGATCATCGTCGCGACATTAAACAGCATTCGGCCGCAGCTGCTTTTGGGTGATCGACTATTGGTGGTGGCGGATAATTGTTCTGACGACACGGCCGCGCTGGCCCGCACGGCGGGCGCCGAGGTGGTGGAGCGCAGCAATGATCAGCAGCGTGGCAAGGGTTATGCGCTGGACTGTGGGGTGCATCATTTAGCGAGCGACGCGCCGGACGTCATGATTGTTATCGATGCGGATTGCCAGGTGGCTGAGGGTTCTATCGAGCGTTTGGCAATCTGTTGCATCGATTCAGGGCGGCCAGCGCAAGCACTTAATTTAATGCGTGCTCCAGCAGGTTCCGGGTTAAAAGTCCGGCTTGCCGAGTTTGCCTGGTGTGTGAAGAATCGGGTGCGGCCGCATGGTTGGACGAGGCTTGGTTTGCCCTGTCAGTTAATGGGCACGGGAATGGCTTTAGTCTGGCGGGATCTGACTTTGATCAATTTAGCCAGTGGCCACATTGTTGAAGATTTGAAGATGGGCCTGGATTTTTGCCGAAGCGGCAAGCCGCCTTTTTTTTGCCCCGATGCTCTGGTGACCAGTTATTTTCCGCGCAGCGATGAAGGCTTAACTACTCAGCGTACGCGCTGGGAACATGGTCATCTAGGGGTCATTCTTGGTGATGCGCCAAAGCTGGTAGTAGAGTCGATTACTCGGCGTAACTGGAGCCTGCTGGCTATGACGGTGGATTTATGGGTGCCTCCATTGGCCTTACTGACTTTAGTGTTGGGGGCGTTCTTTAGCCTGTCATGGCTAGTATTTATGCTCGGCGGTGCTTTGGTGCCCGCATTGATAGCTTCTGTCGGGGTGGCAATATTGAGCGTGACTATCTTGTTGGCCTGGAGCCAATTTGGTCGCGGGATCATCTCTTTTTCGGCCTTGTTGTATGCGCCGTTCTACGCGCTGAAGAAAATCCCTCTGTACATAGGTTTTGTGCTTAAGCGCCAAGTTGAATGGGTGCGGTCCAAGCGAGATGACATTTAATGCGTGTTTTGGCTTGGCGGCACAACTGGCAAACGATTATCCAGAAACTTAGGGTGGTCAGTGATGTGGGTGATGAACAAGGATTGATTGACGCTTTATCCAAGACTGAGTCGACGACGGTGCTTGGATTCGTCAATGCCCATGCCATGAACTTGGTGGCGGGTAACCCTGATTACTATAACGCGCTGTCGGCTGCTGACGTGTTATTACGGGATGGCTCTGGCATGGCGATCCTGTTTCGTCGATTCGGCTTAGCGCCGGGGCTAAATATGAATGGCACCGATTTCATCCCCAAATTACTGGCAGCGTTCAAGGGCCGGCGCGTGGCTTTCTGGGGTACTGAAGAGCCCTTTCTCGCCAATGCGGTGCAGCGTAGCGAAGCGATATTTGCGGTAAATGTCGTCTCTGCTCACCATGGTTTTGCTGAGGTGGATGCCTACATAAACCTTGCCCGGCAGTTGCAGCCAGAATTGGTGGTGCTGGGGATGGGCATGCCCAAGCAAGAAGCTGTTGCTGCCAGGTTAGCCGCCAGCGGCGTGCCATGTCTGGTCGTGTGCGGAGGGGCGATTCTGGATTTTCTCGGCGGCAAGGTGACTCGTGCTCCGCAATGGGTGCGTCGTCTCGGTTGTGAGTGGGTGTTCAGGCTAATCGGTGAACCAAAGCGATTATTCAGTCGCTATGTGGTGGGTAATCCGATGTTCTTGTTGCGCACATTGATCTACAGGGATTCCTGACGTTACAGGTATTTGACGCCTGGCTGGCGCCTTAAAAAACACGTCTGAAGTATCTTGCAAAACCCCGGCGTTGCACCTTTACTCAGGTTGGAATTATCGACTTGACGGGTACTCAGCTGTCGAGCTTTCATTTCGAGTAGTTAGGTTATTGATTTGTAAACTCAAATGGCCCTTCCTTGAATTGTACTGATAACCAAATGAAAAAATACATAACAGCATTCATGCGTAAGTTAATATCTCCTTCAATTCGCTTTGAGCTAAGGAAAGCTGTCGCCTGGCTGCGAGATATACGTGGGAGGGCATGTTTTTGGCGCTGGGAAGTTGCCAGGTTCAAACTGCGAGAAGACAGCACCCATGACATTCTCTATGTGGGCAGGAAAACACAGCGGGAATTTGTGAAGGTTCTACTGGGCGCTGAATCTCAAGCGGTTGATAGCCCGTTCAAGTTGGATAACTCAGACCGGACGGTGTGGGTCAGTGAAATGCCGACCTTGGGTGCATTGTACGTCCCTCAATATTTGAGTGCTGTCGTTCCGCTGAGCAGGTCAATTGAGGATATTACGGCCAGGTACAATACCGAGTTACGTCGAAATCTGCGCAAGAATCGGCTGCGCTATCGTATGAAACAGGCCTTGAACGATGACGAAATTGAAATCGCAGATCGGGAAATGCTTAAGCCCTATGCCAGCGCCAGGCATGGAGCATCCGCCTCTCAAATTGAATCGCATGAGGTTCAAAGGGTGGCAAAAAATGCCGGGCGGCTCGATCTAGTTCTGTTGGAGGATGAAATTGTTGCGTGCCATCTTGGGTGCGTAATTACCCGGGCAGGAAAACGCTACTGGAGCACGGTCCGTTTCGGCTATCCCAATGTTGTATTTTCAGATGCTAAAAAGTTACGTGAAATTAACTCGATTACCACGTTCATGGCGCTTGAGTGGGCGATAGAAAATGGTTTTGATTATTATGATATCGGAACTTGCCTGGCACGCCCGGACGACGGACTTCTCGAGTGGAAAAGACGGCGTGGCGGTAATGTAGATACGCTGGGCAACCACGGCTATTTCTTTGTTCGACTGCCCAAGGAGGGCGCAGCCCAATTTCTTTGGGAGACACCTCTATTTGCTGTCGAAGGCAAAAAGCTGACACTTCATCTTGGGTTACCGGACGGGCCGAGTGATGAGGAGGTCGCGGGGCGATATCGTGAAATGGGTTTTGGTGGACTATTCAAAATATACCTTCATTGTTCCAGACAACCGGAAGAGGTACTTCTCGACACCTTGCGCAGCCGCTACGCTCATCTGACATTACTCCCTGTCCTGGAAACTATTGTATCCACCTGAATAGGTTGCTGATTTAAAGAAGTGCGGTTGACGTGTTTGGCCTTGAACGCTGTTTTTGTATAACCACATTATGGCGGGGTGGATATGTCGGAATGTAATGCATTGACCCGTGGCGGCCAATCACAGTGGAGCCTTGCTGCGTATAAACACATTCTTAAAACACGACTTATACGGAAACCGTCGTTAACGCTGCAAAGTCTAGCCGTGAAAGCGTGGGAAATTGCTCCAGGCGAAATCTCGATGGCTCCACCCGCTTTTTTCCTTCCCGATCAGCTCGAACGTGTGACGGGATGGGCAGGGGAGCTTTTTTATCCTTACGAGCATCCCCGTCGCACAATGGAAGGAGTCGGGTGTGTTGAACATGGGCCAACACGAGGCTACCTGCTTAAAGATGTCTGGTTAATTGATGGCACCCTCTACAAAGGTACTGCCAAATCTTCGTTGTCGCCTAGAGCTGGATGGTTACCAAAGATTCGTGTAGAAAACGAAATTGATCGCGGTGCGATGTACTGTACGGCGGGAGGGAACAAATGGTTTGGCTCGTGGTTAATGGATGATTGTATAACCTATCCAATAGCATGCGACGAAGGCGTTCCGGTGACGACGGCACTGTCTGCCAACCTTGTTTCCACCGTTACAACCGGCATACTTCACGCCCCCGGATATGAGGACTTGCTTGGTATGACGCCGGTTCGTTTACGTAACGCATTTTTTCGTGAGCTCGTGATCTTTGACGATCTATGTCAAAACCGACATAAGCACATGCGTTTTCGTGTGATGGGTGAAAAGTTGCTCTCACACGTAAAAATTTGCGATCACCCAGGCGTGTTCATTCTGCGGGGTGGCACGGGTGAATTGCGATTATTACGCAATGAAATAGAACTTGCAGAACGTCTGCGTGAACGCAGAGGTTTTCGCATTATCGATCCTGCGAAATCCGATGTTCCGACTATCGTGGCGGCCTGTGCCGGCGCAAGAACCGTGGTAGGGATTGAGGGGAGTCATCTTATACACGGCGTTAATGTGCTCCGGCCAGGAGGTTCGCTGCTAGTGTTACAGCCCCCTAATCGCTTCCTCTGTTTTTTCAAATATCTAACGGATCGCGATCACCAAAATTTTGGTTTTGTGGTCGGTACGCCAGAGGGCAATGGCTTTAGTATCGACCCCGATGAGGTTGAACGTACGCTAGATCTATTTCCGTCATGACAGCTATTGAATTCATACCGGGGCAGCATGCCACCCCGGTGTTCTGAGTAATGTCGGGCTAGTAAGCATGTTTGCCGGAGAAGGCAAACACAGTCCGTACAAGAATGACGAAATCGAGCCACAGCGACCAGTTGTTGATGTATTCAATGTCCGAGTCAACACGCCGGATCATCTGATCTATATCCCTCGTTTCACCACGATAGCCACGTACCTGAGCCAGGCCCGTGATGCCCGGTTTAATGTTGTGACGCGCAAAGTAGCCCGAGACGTCGGGCGAGTACTGTACGTCGTGTTGAATAGCGTGCGGGCGAGGCCCCACCAGAGACATTTCCCCCATCAAAACGTTGAACAACTGCGGTAGCTCATCCAGGCTGGTTCGCCGAATAAAGGTTCCCACCCTGGTCATGCGCGGATCATTCTTTTGCGCCTGCTTGACGATGCCGTCTTCCGGCTGATGGTCGACCATGCTTCTGAACTTCCATATCCGAAAAGCTTCTCCACTCCATCCCATGCGTTTCTGACGAAAGAACACGGGCCCGGGGCTATCGACTTTGATGGCAATGGCGACTGCTACCAGAAATGGCGTCGCTAGAACCAAAATGAGAAAGGCCAGGACTTTGTCCTCGAGATTCTTCAAAAACAGACGCATCCCCATCAGCGGAGTTTCAGACAAGGTCAGCACGGGAATGCCGGCAATTTCGCGAACACTGTGGTTGATCAGGCGCAACGAGAAAATATCAGGCACCCAGTTAACAGAAATGTGTTTATCGAACAGCCTTAAATAAACATCCTGGATAACCTCTGAGCCGCCCAGAGGGGTCACGAAATAGACGGTACGAATGGCGTGTTTGATGACTAAGTCATCAAGGTCTGAGATATCACCCAGTATCGCCAGGCGTTGTGCGCCTTCCACAACTTCCTTTCCTCGATCATCGTCCGCGCCAATCAACACACAACCGACGATACGTTCACCCAGCCAGGGATTGTTGCTTATTTTCTTGTGAAGATAGTTGGCCAACTCGCCCGAACCAATGATAAGCGAATTTTCCAATTGCGTCGGGTGGGCCAAAAACTTCTTCTGCATTTCGCGTGTTGCCAGGTGCAAAAGCAGCTGAGCAAAATATCCAATAACAAATAACTCCCCCACCAACAAACGCGAATACTGTTCGCTTTGTTTGGTAAGAAAGGCCATGGCAACTAGAAAACCAAATGTGGCAGTCCAAGCCTTTAAAAGCTTGAAGGCCTTGACGGTAAATCCAACATTACTGTGGTAAATAGCATAGTGGTCGTACACCACGGCCAACGCCCCAAGCAGCAACAGGAGCAGGATGACGTAGTCCTGCGTGATAAAGCCGATATGATAATTGATCAAAAACCACGCAACACCGGTCACCGCAACGCAATCGAGACCGGCCTGAACAACGATACTGGTACTGCTTCTTCGCTGGAGAACGGAACGGGTACTGTTGGGCTCAAAAATCATTTTCAGACCTCATTTGCTTTCCCTCGCGCTCAATGATGAAGAGAATCAGTTGAATTGCCCACGCTTGATAGCGTTATCGTCACCGGCAAGCTACTCATACTTTTGATAAGCCCCTTCACCATCGAAATTAGCAGACTTGGGAGAATCTGGTGACGTGCTCTCACTTTAGCACCACTGTGCAATCATTCACTCAATCGACACGGTTTCAGTCAACCTTCTGCGAAACGTCGAGCTGCTGGGGCTTGACGCCAGAGTTCAAGACTGTCGCTAACGCTTGAGAAGACAATGGGCAAGGCCCACCGCGGCGTCTGCCGTCAGTGCTCTGTCAGTGGTCGGGATTATTCGCAGAGAGGCTGGGCGCGCAGCGATCACTGGGTGTTCGGGAGTGCTTGTTTAAAAGCGTTTGGTGGTGTCACCGGTCTATTAACTTGCGCACAACCTAACCGAATAGCCCTGCCCGTGGGCGTGCGGTCATTGAGGCTTATACCGAGCTGGAATCGGTGTGCATTGCGCACTGATTCCATCGTGGTAAAACGAGACGGCGCCCGCAATGGGCGCCGTCAGCGTTTGGGTCGATCAGACGCGTTCGAACAACACGGCGATGCCCTGGCCGCCGCCGATGCACATGGTCGCCAGAGCATAACGGCCCTGAACACGGTGCAGTTCGTGAATGGCCTTGGTGGCGATAATCGCGCCGGTAGCACCCACGGGATGCCCCAGCGAGATCCCCGAACCATTGGGGTTGACCTTCTCCGGGTCGAAGCCCAGTTCCTGTGCCACGGCACACGCCTGGGCAGCGAATGCTTCGTTGGACTCGATGACATCCAGGTCGGCAATGGTCAGGCCGGCGCGTTTGAGGACCAGGCGGGTCGCGGGAATCGGTCCTAATCCCATCAGTTCAGGCTCAACACCGGCATGGGCGTAACCGACCAGTCGGGCCATCGGCTTGAGGTCGTGCTCGCGAACCATCTGACCTGTGGCCATGATCAGTGCGCCGGCACCATCATTTAGTCCCGACGCGTTGCCGGCGGTGACGCTGCCGTCTTTTTTGAACGCAGGTTTCATCTTGCCCAATTGCTCGGCACTGACATCTGCCCGGACATGCTCGTCCGTCGCAAACGTTACAGTACCTTTGCGAGACGCCACTTCGATCGGCACGATCTGCTCGATGAACCGGCCTTCGGCAATGGCCCGGGCAGCCCGTTGTTGGCTGACCTGCGCCAGTTCATCCTGGGCCTGGCGAGTGATGCCATAGCGTTCGGCGATATTTTCCGCGGTGATACCCATATGGAAACCGGCAAACGGATCGTGCAGAGCACCGAGCATGTAGTCGATGGCTTGCATATCACCCATCCGTGCGCCCCAGCGTGCCTGCGGCAACAGATACGCGCCGCGGCTCATGGACTCGACGCCACCGGCCAATGCAGCACCTGCATCACCCAACATCAAACTTTGCGCGGCGCTGACAATCGCCTGCAAGCCAGAACCGCAGAGGCGGTTGACGTTGAAGGCTGGCGTCTCTTTCGGCAGGCCGGCGTTCATCGCCACCACGCGCGAGATGTAGGCGTCACGTGCTTCCGTCGGGATCACATGGCCCATCACTGCGTGACCGATGTGTTCAGGGGCCAACCCTGATCGTTCAATGGCGGCGCGGCAAACGTCAGTCGCTAATTGAATGGGCGGTACATCTTTGAGCGAACCGCCAAAGCTGCCGATGGCCGAGCGGACGGCGCTGATAACAAAAATGTCGGATGGATTCATGCGGGTTCCCCTGGAACAGTCCTGGATTCGATTGTGTTTCAGTACGTTTATTGTAGGGCGAGTCTAGAGTCGGCAACGTTATTGGCCTATGCCAAAACTGCTCAAGGGGGGTGGTGTTTTTTGCCATTTCAGATGAAGTAGATTTTAGATCCACCTGAACACCGCATTGTGCAGCTGCATGATTGTCGCCACGATCGACAGGCCCAGGCCATTGGAGTGGACCGAGCGTTCGCGGGTATTTGGCCGACAGCGCGACGAAGTCCTCGCCAGCGTCCGGTGCCCGGGCCGCGACGTAAACCAATGTGCTGACTTTCGGATGACCCCGGCTTCACTGACCACGGTGACAGCGTAGGAGTGGCCGACCAGCACGGTCGGGCCGTCTTGTTGATCGAGTACGCGTTGGGTGGCGGCGACGTCGTCGGTGACCGAGGTCAACGGGTTTTGCACCGCCGTGACGTGCAAGCCGGCGGCCTGCAACCGGGTGATCACGTCCGACCAGCTCGGGCCATCGGCCCAGGAACCGTACACCAGAACGACGTTGTTGGCCTTGACCGGCGCGATGCTGCTGGCCATGGCGGAACCGGTGCCCAGCATCAACAGGCTGGCGGGATCAGGCAGAGGAAGTAAGGGTGCTGGCTACGCTGACAACGCAACGACACGGTTGTAATGCATGGCTCGCGTGTTTGCATGACTGCCGTACGTCGGAATCGAGGAACGGCCACCCATGAGAAAACTTCCAAACGAAGACTGTCTTTGGGAGTTCGAGCATGAGTGATGATCAAAAGAGGGAAGCCCTCGCGGCCTGGTACCAGCTCCTGAAAGAGCCCGAAATCCGGATGGATGCTGAAGAGCAGTACGACGAATTGCTCAAGGCCGCCGATGAGATGGAACGTACCGGACTCATCAACAGCGTTGAATGGCGCAAGCTGGTTCAAGCGGCGAGCGCGGCTTTTGCAAATGCGACAGAGGGGTTGGGACGAGGCACCTAGTGCTCAACTTCTCTGGCTTGCTGTTCGGCCTGTTGGGCGAACCACTGCATGATCAGCGAGCAGGCTGGATGAGAGGTGGCGGAAGGTTGCAGGTTCAAGGCGTAAATACCCCGGGTCTTCAAGGGGTTGCCGAACGGAACGACGAGCACGCCTCGTTCGATTGATTCGCCTGCCAGGGTCAGGTCAGTCATGGCAACGCCCAGCCCTCGCGCCGCGGCATCGAGCGCCAACTCGTCAAGGTTGAAAGGGATGTGGCGGTAGTCCTCGAGTGACTTGCCGCCATTGGCTGACAGCCACTGGACCCAGTCGTGCTTGTCCGCCGAGCGATGCAACAGCGGGAAACGTACGAGGTCTGCCACCGACTCCAACGGCTGGGCCGTGTTGCCCAGGCCGGGGGCGCAGCCGGTACCAGCGCCTCCTCGAACAAAGTCAGGCAGTCAGGATCGCTGGACGGCTCGGGCAGATAGAGGATGTAGGCGTCGCTGTCGATGGCCGGCTCGACCACTTCCGTGGCCACGGTTTCGATCGACAGCGAAACCTGCGGATGACTTCGATAGAACTCGCTCAACTTTGGCAGGCCCGCAAAAAGCCGATTGGCTGATTGTCGGTGCTGGTATCACCGGGCTGTGCGCTGCTCACACACTCGCGGAAATGCATCCTCAGACGCGGATCGTGATTGTCGACAGGCAACGGGCTGCACAGGGGGCTTCGGTGCGCAATTCGGGCTTCGTGGTGGGTCACGAGCATCCGGTCAAGGATGAGCTGATCGGCAACCCGGGGGTTGCCGGTTTTGAAGTCGATACCTCGATTTCCCGTGCCGCCAGTGACGAAGTGCGCCGGCGCATCGCTCGTCTTGGCATTGAGTGCGAATTAAGTGAATCCGGATACTACTTCGCCGTCAACGATCCTGGCAAGCTGACCGATGTCGCGGCCAAACTGGCAACGCTACGCGCTGTCGGCGCCTCTGCGGACTTTCTGGAAGGTGAGTCGCTGAGCAAAAGACTGGGCACCGCGCATTACCGGGCGGCGATCTGGTGCGGCAACGGCAACGCACTGCTGCAACCCGCGAAATACGTGAAAGGCCTGCTGGATACGCTGCCAGACACGGTGACCCTGTTTGAGAACACCGATATCACCGGCCTGGAGCGTTTGGGTAAAGGGCGTATTCGCGCCAATGGCATCGATGGAAGCATTGAGGCCAGGCAAGTCCTGGTGTGCCTGAACGCGTTCATCCCGCGCTCAGGGATAGAGGACAGCGGGACGTTCCCGATGGAACTCAGCGCCAGCCTCACACGACCACTCAGCGATGCGGAGTTCAAGTCCTTCGGTGCAGTTGAGCCTTGGGGCGTGCTGTCCACCCGGCCACTGGGCGCCACGGTGCGACTGACCCCGGACCGCCGCGTGATGATCCGCAACACCGCGGAATACCGCTCTCGGGATTTATCCGACAGTGAGCTTCTGCACCGTCGCAAACACCATGTGCTCGGCTTGCAACGCCGTTTTCCGTGGTTGACCGAGCAGGACATTCAATACACCTGGACCGGACACTTGAGCGCTTCGCGCACCGGGCAACCGTATTTTGCCAAGGTCGACGAAGGCGTGTTTGCGGTGGCCGGCTGCAATGGTTCGGGCGTTGCACGCGGCACCCTTTGGGGGCGCTTGCTCGCCGAACTGGCGTCGGGTGCCAGCTCGTCCATCCTCGAATCGGTGATGCGCAGGGCTCAGCCGGGCTGGCTGCCGCCGCGTCCCTTGCTCGATATCGGTGCCATGCTTCGAATGCGCGTGGAGGCGGTCAGGGCCAAAACAGAAATCTAGAAACCCCGGCGATCAAAAAACAATAAAAACTCATCAAACACACGGTGATTGAACATGCGCGTCAATAACATTTCCCTGATGGTCGTGCTGGCAACATTTTCGGCAGCCGCTTACGCCGACGAAGTCGTCAATATTTCAAACTGGAACGGCTACATCGCCGACGACACCCTGCCCACGTTCAGCAAGGAAACGGGGATCAAGGCAACGTACGACATTCACGACAGCAACGAAGTGCTGGAATCCAAGCTGATGACTGGCAACACCGGCTATGACGTGGTGAGCCCTTCGAACCATTTTCTGTCGCGATTGATAAAAGCCGGGGCCGTTCAAAAGCTCGATAAAAGCCAGCTGCCCAACTGGAAAAACCTTGACCCGGCGCTGATGAAAAAACTCGAGGTCAATGACCTGGGCAACCAATACGGTTATCCATACATGTGGGGCACGGCGGGTATTGGCTACAACGTCGAGAAGATCAAGGCGATCTTCGGCAACACCGATGTCACCCATTCCTGGGATCTGTTTTTTGATGAAAACAACATTAAAAAGCTGAGCCAGTGCGGTGTGGCGATTATCGATAACCCAACGCAGGTCCTGCCGATCACCCTCAATTACCTGGGCCTTCCTTCCCACAGCCATGAGCCTGCGGACTATAAGAAAGCCGAGCAGGCGTTACTCAAGATCAGACCTTACGTCCAGTATTTCCACGCCTCCAAGTACATCAGCGATTTGGCGAACGGCAATGTCTGCGCGGTGATCGGTTTCAATGGCGACATCGTGCAGGCGGCCGCCAGCGCCAAGGAAGCCAACAACGGCATCGACATCGCCTATTCCATCCCTGACGAAGGCTCCACCCTGTGGTTCGACATGGTGGTCATGCCAAAGAGCGCGCCGCACGAGAAGAATGGCTACGCCTACATGAACTACCTGCTGACGCCTCAAGTCATTGCCAACATCAGCAACAGCATCCATTACGCCAACCCCAACCTTGCGGCGGATCAGTATGTTGTTCCGGCCGTGAAGCAGGACCTGGCGATTTACCCGCCGACGAATGTGTTGGACAAGTTGTTCACCGTCGAGGAACTCCCCGCTGCCATTGCACGGTTGACTACCCGTCTGTGGACCAAGTTGAAAACCAATACCTGATGACTGAGGGTGCGCTGGGTGGCTGATTCCAGTCCGCTAACGTAGATCTTGAGTCTGGTGAACATCCTGTGGCGAGGGGGCTTGCCCCCGTTCGCCGGTCCGCGCTCGAGTGCAGCAGTCGTAAAACCATTGCATGCGGTGTATCAGGCACACCTTGGTGGCAGATTTTGGGGGGGGCGCTTCGCGCGCCAACGGGGCGATGCGGCGTCTTAATGGGCTCAAAACTCCCGTCACTTATGCGAAGGTTGTTTACGCGAACATCTAGGTATTAACGCCTCATCCTTGGGTATGAGTGGCTCAGGTGAGGTCCAGGAAGATGAGAAACACCGACCACGCGCTGCTGCGGTCATTGGCATAAGTGTTGGCCATGTACTCGCCTTCCTGGTTTGAACGGGTCCGGTTCTATAGTCGAATGACGATAGCGAATTCGTAGAATGCCGTCTCCCTAACCATGGCCTACGCTTATCCGCAGGCCAATGTTCATTGAGCAGGTTTTTTTTCCTGATCGACGTTCCCCCGGCACCTATAAAAACAATGCAATCGGGAGACAACTCATGTCCGCTTTGTTCCGTCGATTCAGCCGCTGCATCGCAACGGCCGTTACCGTTACCGTTGCTGCGCTCGTGACACCGGCCTTTGCGCTGGACACCGTCAAATTCATGGCCCCAGGTTCTGTGGGTGGCGGTTATGACCAGACCGCCAGGGTCCTGGGGAAAGCCTTGATCGAGGCCAACGCGGCCAAATCCACGACCTTCGAGAACAAGGGCGGAGCAGGGGGGACGTTGGGGCTGGCGCAGTTCGCCAACAGCACCAAGGGCGATCCGGATGCGCTGCTCGTTGTCGGCGCGATCATGGTCGCTGCCATTGAACAGAACAAGCCGCCAATTACCTTGAAGGACGTGACGCCGATTGCCCGGCTTTTTACCGAATACAACGTGATTGCCGTCCGTAAGGAGTCTGAGTTCAAAACCCTGGAGGACTTGCTGAAAGCCTTCAAAGACAAGCCGACCAGTATCGCCTGGGGTGGTGGCTCCAAGGGGTCGATCGATCACATCGGTATTGCCGAGTTGGCCGCTAAAATAGGTGTTCCGGTCAACAAGGTGAATTACGTCGCCTTCGCGGGTGGGGGTGAAGTCGTTGCTCAGGCCTTGGGCGGGCAGATCAAGGTAATCACCGGTGGTTATGCCGAGCTGGGCCAATACATCCGAAACGGCCAGTTCCGTGTACTCGCCATCGGCGCGCCGGAACGCATTGAAGGCATCGATGCACCGACCCTCAAGGAGAAAGGCTACGACGTGACCATCGGCAATTGGCGTGGTGTTTACGGTGCCGCGAATCTCACGCCTGAGCAGCGCAAAGCAGTGACCGACGCCGTCGTGGCCGCTGCCAACAGCAAGGTCTGGAAAGAAAATATCGACACCAACAAATGGTCACCCAACATTCTGACCGGCGATGAGTTCGGCAAATTTGTCGACGAAGAGCACGTGCGGCTGCGTGCGATGCTGGTCGAAGTCGGGCTGATCTCGAAATGACCCAGCCTCGCGCAATAGTGCCGGTACAACTGGCGATCGGCGCCGCAGTGATAGCCATCAGCGCAATGTTGGCGTTCGGCGCGTTTCGGTTTCCTCCCGAAATGGGGTTCGTCATCCTGGGGGCCCACGTCTATCCGTACGCCGTCGCGGTGTTCCTGGGGGGCGTCGGTCTGTTGCTGTGTTATCAGGCAATCACCGGTGGTTTGCGCGAGTTGGCAGACCACAGCGACGAATCTGCCAAAGCGCTGCCCGGCGGCAAACTCGGCGCAGCCTGGGTAACTGCGGGGCTTGTGGGGGTGGCCATGCTGATCAACCTCATCGGGTTCGTCTTGGCGGCCGCGCTGCTGTTCACCTGTTCGGCACGGGGTTTTGGCAGTCGCCGTCCGGTGCGCGACCTCGCCATTGGCATGGCCTTGACCCTGCCGATTTACTGGCTGTTCAACGCCGGGCTAGGGGTTTCCCTGCCGCCCCTTGTCAACGCCTGGATCTGACCCGGGCCGAAGGAGGTCAACAAGGTGGAAACTCTCGCGAACCTGGCCATTGGTTTTTCCGCTGCGCTGACACCGATCAATTTGATGTGGGGCTTTATCGGCTGTTTGCTCGGCACCGCCATTGGTGTCTTGCCGGGTATTGGACCGGCGCTGACCGTTGCGCTGCTGCTGCCGATTACCGCCAAGGTCGATCCAACGGGCGCCTTGATCATGTTCGCCGGTATCTATTACGGCGCGCAGTTTGGCGGCTCCACCACCTCTATTCTGCTCAATACGCCCGGTGAATCTTCCTCCATGGTCACGGCCTTGGAAGGCAATCTCATGGCCCGCAATGGTCGGGCGGGGCCGGCCTTGGCAACGGCTGCGATAGGCTCATTTGTGGCCGGCACCATCGCGACGGTGTTGCTGACCCTGTTTGCCCCCATTGTCGCCACGCTGGCGCTCAAGTTTGGTCCTGCAGAGTATTTCGCGATTCTGGTGCTGTCCTTCACGACGGTGTCTGCGGTACTCGGCGCTTCAATGCTGCGCGGTTTCGCCTCGCTCGGGATTGGATTGACCATCGGCTTGATTGGCCTGGACTCGACCTCGGGCATTGCCCGCTACACCTTGGAGGTGCCGGAGTTGGTTGATGGCATCGAAGTCGTGCTCGTGGCGGTCGGGTTGTTTGCAGTGGGCGAGGCCTTGTACAGCCTGCTTTATCAAAAGGAAGAAGCGACCGGTCGGCACCGCTTGACCTCGCTGTGGATGACGCGCTCTGACTGGAAACGATCGGTTCCCGCCTGGCTACGGGGCACGTTGATCGGTTTTCCATTCGGCTCGATTCCGGCTGGTGGCGCTGAAATTCCGACGTTCCTGTCCTATTCGGCGGAACGCAAACTGAGCAAATACCCGAAAGAGTTTGCTGGCAGCAAGGGCGAGGGCGCGATTGAGGGGGTTGCCGGTCCCGAGGCGGCCAACAACGCGAGCGCGACGGGTTCTTTGGTACCGCTGCTGACGCTCGGCATACCGACGTCCGCCACTGCGGCGATTCTGTTGGCCGCGTTCCAGAACTACAGCCTGCAACCGGGGCCGATGCTTTTCCAGACGTCGGGGGAGTTGGTTTGGACCCTGCTGGCCTCGCTGTATATCGGCAACGTGATCCTGTTAGTGTTGAACCTCCCGTTGGTGGGCCTTTGGGTCAAGCTTCTGCAAATTCCTCGGCCGTACCTGAACGCCGGCATTCTGGTGTTTGCCACCATCGGCGTGTACGGCATGCGCCATTCTTCCTTCGATCTGTTGCTGATGCTGGCGATTGGTTGGGGCGGCGTGCTGATGCGCCGTTTCGATTTTCCCGTCGCGCCCGTGATCGTCGGCATGCTGCTCGGGCCCATGGCTGAGAAGCAGCTGCGCAACGCCTTGTCCATCAGCGAGGGAGACTGGCTGGTATTTGTGACGCAACCCATTGCAGCCTCGTTCCTCGCGCTAACGCTGCTGGTGCTGGTGGTCCCGCATCTGCTTCACGCTCGCGGTATCAAGTTGCATGAGGACGACTGAGCGGCTTGCAGCAATTGCCAGCACAGCCTGCCGGGAAGGCAGGCCGCACAGGGTGTTTTGGTTAAACCAGAGTGATCGTGACGTCGATGTTGCCACGGGTCGCTTTGGAGTACGGGCACCTCTGGTGGGCGCCATCCACCACCGCCCGTGCGACAGCAGGGTCCAGGCCCGGAAGGCTTACATTGAGGCGCGCCTGCAGGTTTGCGACGCCACCCACTTTTTCACCTTCATGTACTGCGTATGTGTCCTGATCCGGGGGTTATGTATCGCTGTGTAAGATCGCCAACGAAAATACAGAGCGTTACAAATCACCCGGGGCAGCAACGGTCTCGCCGACAGCCGTCGGCGGGACCGCTTTTGACCTCACCATCACCCTCGTTTGGGCAGTTTCCAGTCTGGCCGAATGAAATGGCAGGTGTAACCGTTGGGATAGTGTTCGAGGTAGTCCTGATGTTCCGGCTCTGCTTCCCAGAACGGGCCTGCGGGCAGGATTTCAGTGACGACCTTGTCGGGCCAGAGGCCGGATGCATCAGCGTTGGCCACTGTGTCCTCGGCCACCTGTTTCTGTTCGTCGTCGAGATAGAAGAGTGCTGAGCGGTAGCTCATACCCACATCGTTACCCTGACGATTCTTCGTCGTCGGATCGTGGATCTGGAAGAAAAATTCGAGTATCTGACGATAGGTGATCTGGTCCGGATCGAACACGATCTCGATCGCTTCCGCGTGTGTGCCATGGTTGCGGTAAGTCGCGTTGGGCACATCACCGCCCGAGTAGCCTACCCGCGTGGACACCACGCCGGGGTAGCGTCTTAGCAAATCCTGCATGCCCCAGAAGCAACCACCGGCCAGGATGGCAGTTTCAGTTCGCGTCGTCATAGTACGGTCCCTCCCATCAGTGAATTTAGCTTCGCCGCATTGATCATAACCACGATTCAGCAACACGGCGGTCCAGCGCTTCCCAATCAGCCATGCCCAACACCCAGGTCGTGTCGAGGGCCCGCAGATAACCCCTGAGCTGATTGGCTGATGCGCTCACCCCGTCCTGGGCCACTGATCTTCGATTGCGTACCACGGCGCTTTTGAATCGACACATACGTGTTTCTGTTTCTCACTCAAAAACGGCGTATCCAGCGTGCCTATAGCCACTGACATCCACTCCGAAAATGCGCCCTTGGAATCAGACCAGAATAGCGAAGAGCCGCAGTCGCTACAGAACTGTCGGGCGACGCCTTCAGACGAGTGATAGGTTTTCAGCGTTTCGACGCCCGAAATGACCGTAATCGCTGACCTGAGCGCGCTTGCATACGTTGCGAACGCTGCCCCGTGGCCCTTGCGACATTTGCTGCAATGGCAATGGGTAACCGCTTTCAGCTCGGCGGCCACACGATATTTTACTGCGCCGCACAGGCAACTTCCTTGGTGAAGTCCATCCATGTTCATCGTTTCTCAGGTGTCGGTCGCGTCACTGTAGCGGTCTGGTGCGGGGGTTGGCGAGTTGAGTGACGTGTTGCAGTACGTGTTTGGGAAGCTCTTCGGCAAGCACAAGGTCGCGCCGCTGGTGAGTCCGTCAAAAACGGTGGAGGGGCTGGTGGGTGGAGGCCTGTCTTGCAACACTGATTGGCGGGTGCATGTTCTGGATGACCCCCTTCAGCTCCTGGCAGTCACTGATGATGTCGTTCGTCATCGTGGTGATGGGTTTCCTGGGTGGGTTGGTCATGTCGGCGATCAAACGCAGTTTGAGCGCCAAGGACTGGGGGACCATGATCAAAGGCCACGGCGGCATGCTCGACCGGATGGACTCGATTTGCTTCGCGGCGCCGATCTTCTTTCACCTCACGCGATACTTCTTCTCTGCTGCTTGATCAGGGGGCAATCAAAACCGGCAAGAAATACCGCATGTCGTAAAGACATGCGCGTATGGAAATTCGCTTAAATAACCGCTCGCGCCAGCCGATAGCCTCTTCAGCAAACCAATCCGCAGTTGGCATTACGCAACTGACAAACGTGCCGAGAGAGGATCCACAGAGTGTCCATAAAATTACGTTTGATTCTGCTGATTGGCACCGGCCTGCTCACCGCATTGATCATGAGCCTGGTCAGTTATCTGGGAAACACCCAGATGGCTGCAGCGGTGAATGACAACGAGGTCAGCATGACTGCGCTGCGTAATCACCTCGAAGCCGACATGATGCACGACGCGTTACGCGCCGACGTGCTGTCCGCGATGGTGGTGGGCTTGGGCAAAAGCACCAGCAGCAAAGCCGAGGTGCGCAGTTCCATCGAGGAACATGCGGCGCACTTTCGTAACATGCTCGGTGAAAACCTCAAACTGCCGGTCAACGACACCATCAAAACGGGCCTGAACAAGATCAAGCCAAGCCTCGACAACTACATCAGCGCAGCCGAACGGATCGTCGGGTTGGCGCTGGAAAATCCGGAGGCTGCTCAAAAAGATCTGGGCACCTTCAATACTGCGTTCAGCCAGCTGGAAGACCAGATGGCCGCCCTCAGTGAACTGATCGAAACCAACACCCAACAGACCAGCGCCGGCACTCAAAAAGTCATCAGCAACGCCAACTTCACCCTTGGCAGCGTACTCATCGCCAGCCTGTTACTGCTGCTCGCCCAAGGCCGCTGGGTGATTCTGAGCATCATGGGCCCGTTGCAGACCGCCAGCCGCATCGCCAACAGCATCGCCCATGGCAACCTGAGCGAACCGATTGTCGAGCCGACTCAGCAGGACGAAGCCAGCGCCCTGATTCGCAGCCTGGCGACCATGCAGCGCGACCTGCGCGGCATGATCGAAGTCGTGCGCAGCAACGCCCACGGCGTGAGTGGCATGAGTGAGCAATTGAGCAGTGGCTGTCACGAAGTGGCCGGTAGCAGCCAGCAGCAAAGCGTAGCGGCCAGCACCATGGCCGCTGCAGCCAGCGAAATGACCGCGAGCATCGAGGAAATCACCCGGCATGCCGAGCGGGCGCTGAACATGGCCAATCAGGCCGAGGCACTGGCCAAGGATGGCGGTCGGGTGATCCATCAGGTGGTCAACGACATGGACGGTATTGCGCGTTCGGCGCAGCAATCGGCCCAGGTGATCCGCACGCTGGACAAGGAGTCCGAGGGGATTTTCAGCATCATCCAGGTGATCAAGGGCATCGCCGATCAAACCAACCTGCTGGCGCTCAACGCCGCGATCGAAGCGGCTCGCGCCGGTGAGCAAGGGCGTGGTTTTGCCGTGGTGGCCGATGAAGTACGGAGCCTGGCGGGACGCACCAGCGCCTCCACCCAGGAAATTGCCACGATGGTTTCACGCATTCAGCAAAGCACCCGCGAGGCGGTGACCAGCATGGAGGCGGGCGTGGCGCAGGTCGACAAAGGCATGGCCGTGACCGCCGACGTCGAGCGCGCCATCCGCGAAATCCTCGACGCCACGCTGAACACCACTCAACTGGTCAATGACATCACCCGCACGATTGGTGAGCAGAGCCTGGCCAGCAACGAAATCGCCCATCAGGTGGAGATGATTGCTGGCATGTCCGAAGACAACAGCAAGGTCATTGGCCGGACCGCCACCACCACCGATGAGCTGTCCACCCTGGCGGGCAAACTCTCGCAGTCGGTGGATCGGTTTCGGCTTTGAGGCGTTAGAGGTATTTATCCGTGACGGCGCCTTCCGAGGCGCTGGACACGGTCTTCGCGTACTTGGCCAACACCCCGCGTTTGTACTTGGATTCCGGGCGCACCCAGCGGGTTTTGCGCTCGGCCAGTTCGGTGTCGGAGACATCGACCGTAATCTGCCGTGTTTCGGCGTCGATGGTGATCTTATCGCCGTCTTCAATCAGCGCGATCGGCCCGCCATCAAAGGCTTCGGGCGTGATATGCCCCACCACAAACCCATGTGAACCGCCGGAGAAACGGCCGTCGGTGATGAGCGCAACGTCCTTGCCCAACCCCTTGCCCATGACCGCTGACGTTGGCGAAAGCATTTCGCGCATGCCAGGCCCTCCCTTGGGGCCTTCGTAGCGGATCACGATCACATCGCCGGCCTTGACTTCGCCGTTGAGAATGCCGGCCAGCGCACCTTCCTCGCCGTGATACACACGAGCCGTGCCTTCAAAGCGCAGGCCTTCCTTGCCGGTGATCTTGGCCACCGCGCCGGTGGGCGAGAGGTTGCCGCGCAGCACCACCAAGTGCGAGTCCTTTTTGATCGGCTGGTCGAAGGGCAGGATCACGTCCTGATCCTCGGGGTAATCGGGTACGTTTTCCAAGTTTTCGGCCAGCGTTTTGCCGGTGACCGTCAGCGCATCGCCATGCAACATGCCGGCGGCGAGCATGCGCTTCATCAGCGGCTGGATGCCGCCGATGGCAACCAGTTCACTCATCATGTATTTGCCGCTGGGGCGCAGGTCGGCCACCACCGGGGAAACCTTGCCCAGCTCGACGAAATCATCCAGCGTCAGCTCGACATCCACGGCATGCGCCATGGCCAGCAGATGCAGCACGGCATTGGTCGAGCCGGCGAGGGCGATCACCACCCGAATCGCATTTTCAAAGGCCTTGCGGGTCATGATGTCGCGCGGTTTGAGGTCCAGCTTGAGCAGCTCCATCACCTGCTGGCCAGCGCGGAAGCTGTCCGAGGCCTTGTCGCTGCCGACGGCGTCCTGAGAGCTGGAACCGGGCAGGCTCATGCCCAACGCCTCAATGGCGGACGCCATGGTGTTGGCTGTGTACATGCCGCCGCAGGAACCGGGGCCGGGAATCGCCACTTCCTCGATGTGCTTGACCTGAATTTCGCTGATATCCCCGCGTGCATGTTGGCCCACGGCCTCGAACACGGAGATGATATCGGTGTGGCCGGCGCCCGGCCGGATGGTGCCGCCATAGACGAAGATGGAAGGGCGATTCAGCCGCGCCATACCGATCAGGCAGCCCGGCATGTTCTTGTCACAACCGCCTACGGTCACCAGACCGTCAAAGCCTTCGCAGCCGGCGACGACTTCAATGGAATCGGCGATAACTTCACGCGACACCAGCGAATACTTCATGCCTTCAGTGCCGTTGGCGATGCCGTCGGAAATGGTGATGGTGTTGAAAATGACGCCCTTGGCGCCGGCAGCATTCGCGCCTTTTTCGGCTTCAATGGCCAGCTTGTCGATGTGCATGTTGCAGGGCGTGACCATCGCCCATGTGGAGGCGATGCCGATCTGCGGTTTTTTGAAATCTTCGTCCGTGAAACCCACGGCCCGCAGCATCGCGCGGCCGGGCGCGCGTTCCACGCCGTCGACCACTTGGGAGGAATATTTGCGCAAATCGTCTTTGTCGCTCATGACTGCTCCTCACCGGCTCATCGAGAAAAATCAGAATCAGTATAGTGGACCCGGCGCCCGTGCCCGGACTATCAAGTCGGCAACAGACGCGCGGGTTTGTCCGGTCGTGATATTCTTCGCCTCAACTTGCTTTGACCTATTCAGTTTGCGCGTCCTTGAGACGCGCCAACAGAATCACTGTCGCTCAAGTAGCTGAAGCCAATAATGATAAAAAGTCAGTTCAGTAGGGACATATAAACTGAGGTCGATGGAGACACGTCGGCCTTGTGTGCCCACCCTCCAATCGTCATGTGCGAGAACCCACGACATCCTGCCTGAATGCCGTAAACAAGGGGCTCGTAAGTGAAGATGGAAGGGCGGATGGCGTTTTATCATAGGTGCTACACATGTTTAAAAAAATGAACACGGCCCTGCTGGGGCTGGCTTTGTCGATGGGGATCACGTCCGTTCACGCGGAAGAGGCAAAGAAAGTCGATGTGCTGCTGATCGGCGGCGGCATCATGAGCGCGACCCTGGGTGTTTGGCTCAACGAGCTGGAACCCGGCACTTCGATGGAAATGATCGAGCGCCTCGACGGCGTCGCCCTGGAAAGTTCCAACGGCTGGAACAACGCCGGTACCGGTCACTCCGCCCTGGCCGAGCTGAACTACACCCCGGAAGACGACAAGGGTAACGTTCAGATCCCGAAAGCCGTTGAAATCAACGAAGCCTTCCAGATCTCCCGTCAGTTCTGGGCCTGGCAGGTTCAGCAGGGCGTGCTGAAAAACCCGCGTTCGTTCATCAACTCCACGCCGCACATGAGCTTTGTGTGGGGCGATGACAACATCAAGTTCCTGAAAAAGCGTTACGAAGCCCTGCAAGCGAGCCCGCTGTTCGCCGGCATGCAGTACTCCGAAGACCCGGCTGTTATCAAGCAGTGGGTTCCACTGATGATGGAAGGGCGTGACCCGAACCAGAAAATCGCGGCCACCTGGAGTCCGGTCGGTACCGACGTCAACTTTGGCGAGATCACCCGCCAGTTTGTTGCGCACCTGCAGACCACGCCAAAGTTCGACTTGAAACTGTCCAGCGAAGTGCAAGACATCACCAAGAACGACGACGGCAGCTGGCGCGTCAGCTACAAAAACCTGAAAGACGGCAGCAAATCCGACACCGACGCCAAGTTCGTGTTCATTGGCGCGGGCGGTGGTGCACTGCACCTGCTGCAGAAGTCCGGCATTCCTGAAGCCAAGGAATACGCAGGCTTCCCGGTGGGCGGCTCGTTCCTGGTCACCGAAAACCCGACCCTCGCCGAGCAACACCTGGCCAAGGCCTACGGCAAAGCCTCCGTTGGCGCACCGCCAATGTCGGTTCCGCACCTGGACACCCGTGTCCTGGACGGCAAGCGCGTCATCCTGTTTGGCCCATTCGCGACCTTCAGCACCAAGTTTCTGAAAGAAGGCTCGTACCTGGACCTGCTGACCACCACCACCACGCACAACGTTTGGCCAATGACCAAAGTCGGCATCAAGGAATACCCGCTGGTCGAGTACCTTGCTGGCCAACTGATGCTGTCTGACGAAGACCGCCTCAACGCCCTGAAAGAATACTTCCCGAACGCCAAGGCTGAAGACTGGCGCCTGTGGCAAGCCGGCCAGCGCGTGCAGATCATCAAGCGTGATGAAGCTGCCGGTGGCGTGCTGAAGTTGGGTACTGAAATCGTTGCTTCCGCAGACGGCACCATTGCTGGTTTGCTGGGCGCATCGCCGGGCGCTTCGACTGCTGCACCGATCATGCTGACCGTGCTGCAGAAAGTGTTCAAGGACAAGGTTGCATCGCCTGCCTGGCAGGAAAAGCTGCATCAGATCGTGCCGAGTTATGGCACTCAGCTCAATGGCAGTCCTGAGAAGGTTGCACAGGAGTGGGCTTACACCGCCAAGGTGTTGCAGCTGACTCCGCCGCCGGTGATGGGTCGGGCGGTAGCCCCGACTGCTGCTCCGGCCGAAGCGCCTAAGGCGCCGAAGGCTAATGCTGCTCGTGATATGGCTCTGTAACTAGAGGCGTAATCGAAAAGCCCACTGAACCGGTAGCGGTCAGTGGGCTTTTTTGTGTCTGGTATTCAGCACGTGTTGGCCGCGCAAATCCGCGATTGTCTGGGCGATTGACGACTGCGCTGATCGGTCGCGAGTCATTGAAGCAACCGATCCGTCTCGGTCTGGTGGGCAACGGCAAGATCGCCCAGGATCAACACGTTCCAGCAATCAACGCCAACTCCGCGATCCTGTTGGTATCTGTCGCAACGCAAGGGCAGCCCTGCGCCGTGGTAGCGAACTTTCAGTCCCTGAGCGAGCTGCTCGAAAACGGCCCAGGTCTCATGCTGAGATTGTGAACGTCAGTGGGTGACCAACAGTTCCGGGCCGAGGTAGTCGTTGATGTGGTCGATATCGTCGTCGCCCAGACTGCCCACCGAAGAGGCCAGGCGCAGGCGCGACATCAAGTAGCGCAGCTTGGCCTCGAACAGATCGTGGCGCGCAACGAAGAGCAGCTCTTCGGCATTGAGGACATCCGAGTTGGTGCTGGTGCCTCCTTCTTTGAAGCCTTTGCGTGTCGAAGTCAGCGAGCGTTCGTTGGACTCCACGGCCCTCTCCAGCGCTTGAATACGTGTGGCGCCGCTCTGTACGCCGCGATACTCACGGGTGGTGCCGGAGATGACTTCCTGGCGCGTGGCGTCGAGTTCGTCCAGGGCCTTATAGCTATTGGCACTCGCCTGGCGTGTCAACGCGCTGGTGCCACCACCGTTGTACAACGGGAAGTTTACTTCCAGCCCGATTGAGCCGTAGCGGTTGCGTTGATTGAGCTCGGAGATTGATTGGCTATCGCCCGCGGTGTAGCCGGCAACGAAATCCAATGTTGGCCAGTGGCCGGCCCTGGCGCGTTTCACTTCTTCTTCGGCGAGGTCGCTGCTATGACGGCGCGCATGGATCAGCGGGCTGTCGCTCTGGGCTTTGACCAACCAGTCCTGCAGGTTGCTCGGTAGCAGCGGTGGCGTATTGAAGCTCGGACGCAAGGTGGTCAGGGATTCGGGGGTTTCACCGATATATTCCTCAAGCTTGCGGCGCGCGTTGACCAGGTTGTCCTGCGCTTCGATCAGCTCAACCGCGGCGAGGTCGCGGCGAGCGACCGACTCGTCGATGTCGGTGACGGTGCCGGCCCCCAGCTCCATGCGCCGTTTCGCCGAGGCGAGTTGCTCATCGAAGGCGCTCAGCTTGGACTTGGCGAGGACGATGGTTTCGCTGGCCAAAAGCACGTCGAAATAGCTTTCGGCGAGGCGCACCGCGGCGTCCTGACTCTTGGCATCGAACACCGCGACGCTGTAGTCCGCACGCTGTTTACCCTGGCGGTACTCGGCCATTTTCTGTTTGTTGAACAGTGGCTGGCGCAAGCGCACGTTAGCGCCCTTGGAGTCGTAGTCGAGATCCCTTTCGACGCCGCTCTGGCGCTGGGTACCATTGACCTTGTTGTCGTAGGCCGAGGCACTGATCTGCGGTAGCAGGCCGGCCTGGCCGATGGCGCGGTTTTCCAGGCCGGCGTCTTTTTCATGCACAGCGGCGCGGTAGACGGGGCCCTGGTACTGCAACAGATCCCAGGCTTGTTTGAGGTCCATGGCGCTGGCCGGGAGGGACAGCGCCAGCAGGCAGAAGAACAGGCAATGACGGTCCATTTCATTGTTCCTTGAAGGAGCTGTCGACACGTTCGAGCATTGGTTTGAGGAGATAGCTCATCAGGTTGCGCTCGCCCGTCTTGATGGTGACGCTGGCGGGCATGCCGGGACGAATGTGATTGCTGCCAAGCAGGCTCATACCATCGGGAGTGACTTCTACCTGAGCCAGGTAGAACGGTTCCTTGCTTTCCTCGTCGAGCAGGCGGTCGGCGGAAACGGTTTTCACGCGGCCGGGTATGTTCGGCGTCTGGGAATGGTTGAAGGCCGGGAAGGCAATGTCCACGGCCAGGCCGGGGACCATCTTGTCGATCGCCTGCACCGGAATCATCGCGTCGACCTGCAGCGGTTCATTGTCCGGAACGATTTCCATGATCTTGAAGCCGGGCTGAATGATTCCGCCGATGGTCGCAATGCTCAGGGACTGGACCATGCCATCGATCGGCGAGCGAATTACCGTGTGGGTCACTTCATAGTCCAGCGCACGCAAGCGGTCGGCCAGGGTGGTGTTTTCCTTGGCGGTGTCGGTGAGCTGCGATTCGACTTCCTTTTGGTAATCGTGTTGGCGCTGCAGGATGCGCAGCTTGATTTCGGTGGTCTGGCTACGTACGCGAGCGATGTTGTTGAGGTTCTCGGCCTGGCCGGCGGAGAGGTCGGCATTGCTGCGTTCCAGCTCAAGCAGGCGGTTGCGCGGCACATAGCCTTCGGCCGCCAGCACGCGGGTGCCTTTCAGTTCCTGGTTGAGGAAGTTGATCTGCGAGGCGCGGGAGCCATAGACCTGCTGCAGTCCCTTGAGCTGCACCGCCGACGCCGCGAGGTTTTCCTGCAGGATGCTGATTTCGCCAGCGAGGCCGGCGCGCCGGGTGTCCAGCAGGCGTTGTTGCAGATCCATGGCGGCCACCAGGCGGTGGTCATTCCCGAAGCGCTTGAGCAATTCAGGATCGTAGTTCACCACATCCCGGCCGTCACGTTCCGCTTCCAGGCGGTTTTCCACCGTCTTGCTGACGATGTACTGGGCGCTGACCGCACCCTGTTCGGCAACGGCACGCAGCGAGTCGAGGTGGACCACCTCCTGGCCTTTTTTCACGGCATCGCCTTCGCGAACAAGAATGGCCTCCACGGTGCCGCCGCTCAGATGCTGCACGGCTTTGCGATTGCTGGTGACTTTGACCGTGCCGGTCGCTACCACGCCGGCATCCAGCGGCGCCAGCCAGGACCACAGGAGGAAGCCGCCGAAGCCGGCGAGCACCAGCAACATGCCCCAGCGCACGGGTTTACCGACGTCCAGATCCACCTCGTTCCTGGGATCGATCTGAATCATCTCGGTTTGTTGGCTCATTTGCATGATCAGTCACTCCCGTGCTTTGACGGAGGCCAGCGGAGTCGACGCGCCTGCAGGCATCACAGTGGCCTTGCGCAGCGCTGCGAATACTTCGTCGCGAGTGCCGAGCATCTGCACGCCGCCGTCGCGCAGCATCAGCACCTTATCGACGGCGCAGAGCACATTGGGACGGTGGGAAATCAGAATGACGGTGGCGCCGCGATTTTTGAGTTGGGCCAACGCATCGACCAAGGCCTTTTCACCGACGTCGTCGAGGTTGGCGTTCGGCTCATCCAGCACAATCAGATTGGGTTCTCCATACAGCGCGCGGGCCAAGGCGATGCGTTGCTTCTGGCCACCGGAAAGCGGGCTGCCATCGGTGCCCAGACGGGTCTCATAACCCTGCGCTAAACGCAGGATCATCTCGTGCACTCCAGTCGTCCTGGCGGCCCGGATGACCGCGTCGCTGTCCACTTCGCCAAAGCGCGCTATGTTGTCGGCGATGGTGCCCTCGAACAGCTCCACGTCCTGTGGCAGGTAACCGAGCCAGGGGCCAAGTTCGCCCTTGTTCCAGGTGAATACGTCCGCACCGTCCAGGCGCACCTTGCCGGCCTGTGCCGGCCAGACGCCGACCAACAGGCGGGCGAGGGTGGATTTGCCCGAGGCGGATGGACCGATAATGCCAAGGCTTTCGCCGGGGGAAAGATTGAAGCTCACCCCGCGCAGAATCGTGTTGCTGGTGCCGGGGGCACCGGCATATACATTCTCCACCGCCAGCATGCCCAGCGGCCGCTGCAGCGACATGCTCGGTGGCCGGCGCGGATACTCGTTCAGCATCTCGTTCAACCGGCCCCAAGCCGAACGGCAACCCAGCAGCTGCTTCCACGACGCGATGACTTGTTCCACCGGGGCCAGCGCGCGGCCGGTGAGGATCGAGCAAGCAATCATCATCCCGGGGGTGATCTTGCCTTCGATCGCCAGCAGCGCGCCGGCGCCGAGGATCAGCGACTGCAATGTGATACGCACGAAGCGCCCGGTGCTGCTGATCAGGGCGGCACGGTCGGAGGCCAGGGTCTGCATTTCCAGAATGCGCAAATGGCTTTGGTACCAGCGTTTGCCGATCGACGGCAGCATGCCCATGGCCTCGATGACTTCAGCGTTGCGCAGGTTGTTGTTGGCGTAGCTGGCGGAGGAGAGGGCGGCCTGATTGGCTTCGGCCAGCGGCTTTTGCGTCGCCTTCTCGGTGAGATAAGCCAGGCCCACCAGAATCAGCGAGCCGATCAGCGTGATCAGTCCGAGCAGCGGGTGGATCAGATAGGCGACCAGCAGGTAGATCGGCGTCCATGGCGCATCAAAGAAAGCGAACAGGCCATTGCCGGTGAGGAACTGACGCACCTGCGCGAGATCCTGCAGGGCCTGGGCCGGATTACCTCCGGCGCGGTTCAGGTTGCGCTCGAATGCTGCGGTGAAAATGCGTCGATTGAGGTCCATGTCGAGGCAGTTGCCGACCCGGATCAGCACGCGGGTGCGGAACATTTCCAGCGTGGCCATCAGCAAGAACAGGCCTATCACCAGAATGGTCAACATCGTCAACGTTGTGACGTTGCGACTGACCAACGCCCGATCATAAACCTGCAGCATGTACACGGCAGGCGTCAACATCATGACGTTGATGACGCCGCTGAACCCTGCCAGCGAGTAAAAACTGCGGCGAAGTCGAAAAAGCGCGTCAGCCAGTTCGGATCGACTGCTCGACTGTTTGTGCATTTGGGTGACCCCTCTTCGAAAAGCCGTTTGCCCTTGCGGCGCAACAGCTAACAGATGTAGATCCGCAGGCAGCTGATCGATACGCAGGGTGGTCGCTCTAGGGCGAATCTCCTGCAAATCTCTGCGGAACTTTTCCTAGGCAGCAGCGTAGGTGGCGGCGACACAATCTGAAATAACATTTCGCTCTAATGCTGCAATTAACTGCCTATAAGTTTTTAAAAAACAGTTGGTTGAGAGGTCAATTACCAATCGTCTGGTTTGCGCGTCGTAAAATTGACAATTTTTCACTATGCACCTTTAGTCTTATCCATTGAGGGAACCACCCGCCTGAAGCCTGTCAACTTTTTGGCAACGCAAGGCGCGATGATTTTCCCGAGGGAGCACACCATGTCGATTATTTCGTTCTTCTGCAGAGTGAAGGGGCTGTTCCGGGAATTCGCCTTTTCTTCAAGTTTCCATGGCCCACCCAGGGCTCGGATTCGCTCTGCCTAATCGCTCAGCGAACCATTCTTTCGCGAATTCCAGGCGCGCATCCCGGGGGGCCGTGTAACGGCTTTGCCTTCCCGCGACAGCGCTCGCCCAAAAAACAACCAACACACTGCGCAAGCCAGCACCTGGCTGGGCGCGGGAGGATTCTTATCGTCCCGTGTCCTCCCCACAGAGATCGAGGGCAATCTAAATGGCCAATTTCAACAAGTCGGACCTGGAATTCATCCTCAAGCAAATCTTCATCGCAGAAGCGCATGCCGACGGCGCCAGCCTCAGTGATTTGCTACCCAACAGTCAGGTGCCATTCGGCCTGCGTACCGTCGATGGCAGCTACAACAACCTGGTCGCCGGGCAAACCGAATTTGGCGCCGCGGACAATTCTTTCCTGCGCCTGCTGGATGCCTCTTACAGAGCGGCCTATGCCGGGACCGGGTCGGTGATCGACCCGCAGCCGCGGATTATCAGTAACCTGATCAATGATCAGACCGCCAGCAACCCGGCCGCGGTTGCGGCGAACGGCGGTGCAGACCCGGTGATCAGCCCAGGTTTCGATGGTGTGTTCGGCACGGCCGACGACAAGGAAGTGTTCTTCATCCCCAACCAGTCGCCGGACGTTGGTCTGACCGCCGGCTTCAACTCGTGGATGACCTTCTTTGGCCAGTTCTTCGACCACGGCCTCGACCTGCTCAGCAAGAGCAGTACCGACGTCGTGTTTATTCCTTTGCAGCCGGACGATCCGTTGTTCGTGCCGGGCAGCCCGACCAACTTCATGGTGCTGTCACGGGCAGTGCGTACGGCTGGCGCGGACGGAATTGTCGGCACTACCGATGATGGCCAGCCCAACACCACTTCGCCGTTCGTAGATCAAAGCCAAACCTACAGCTCTCACCCGTCGCATCAGGTGTTCCTGCGTGAGTACGTCCTCAACGCGGCCGGTGACCCTGTTGCAACGGGGCGCCTGATTACCAACCGCGATCTCGGCGCCGATGGCAGGTTTGGCACTGCCGACGACGGCGACGGTGAAAATGGCGGCATGGCGACCTGGGCAGTGGTCAAGGCCCAGGCCCGTGACATTCTCGGCATCAACCTGACCGACGCCGATGTGCACAACGTGCCGTTGCTGGCAACCGATGCGTATGGCAGCTTCATTCGGGGCTCGAGCGGTATGCCGCAGGTGGTGATGCGCATCAGTAACGGCGCTGACGGTATCGCCGGGACGGCTGATGACGTCACGCAACTGGTCGAAGGCAACCGGGATGCTCCGATCAGTCTGGCCAGCGCCGTGAGCACCGGGCACGGCTTCCTCGACGACATCGCCCACAATGCCGCGCCGGTAGTCGTCGGCGGGGTTCTGCAGGCGGATGCCGACGCCGATATCGGCAATGCGCAGCCCGTTGGCGCGGGCGGTAAAAACCTGACCTACGACAACGAACTGCTCGACGCTCACTACATTGCCGGCGATGGCCGGGCGAACGAGAACATCGGCCTGACCGCCGTGCACCATGTGTTCCACTCCGAGCACAACCGCCTGGTCCAGCAATCCAAGGACACCCTCCTTGCCGCCGGCGATCTGGCGTTTCTCAATGAGTGGCTGGTCGACGACGTGGCCGCGATACCGACTACACCCGCCGAAATCGCAGCATTGGTGTGGGACGGCGAACGGCTGTTCCAGGCCGCCAAGTTCGGCACCGAGATGCAGTACCAGCATCTGGTGTTCGAGGAGTTCGCGCGGACCGTTCAGCCGCAGATCGACGAATTCCTTGCCCCCAACGGGTATGACACCTCGATCAACCCGGCCATCCTCGCCGAATTCGCCCACGTGGTGTACCGCTTCGGTCACTCGATGTTGACCGAGACTGTCGATCGCTTCGACCCCGAATTCAATCCGCTCCTCACGGACCCGAACAACCCGGACTCGCAACTCGGTCTGATCGCGGCCTTCCTCAACCCGCTGGCGTTCGCCGGCAGCGGGGCTACCGCGGACGAAGCGGCAGGCGCGATCATTCGCGGTGTGACCCGCCAGCTCGGCAACGAGATCGACGAGTTCGTCACCGAAGCGTTGCGCAACAATCTGCTCGGTCTGCCCCTCGATTTGCCGGCCCTGAACCTGGCGCGTGGTCGCGACACTGGCATCCCCACGTTAAATGAGGCGCGGCGTGAGTTCTACCAATCAACCGGTGACAGCCAACTCAAGCCGTACATCAGTTGGGCTGACTGGGCGGACAACCTCAAACACCCCGAGTCGTTGGTCAACTTCATCGCGGCCTATGGCACGCATGACACCATTACGGCCGCGACTACGCTGGCAGGCAAACGCGATGCTGCCCTGGCGCTGGTATTCGGTGGTGCCGGTTCGCCGGCTGACCGCCTGGACTTCCTCAACGGCAGCGGTGCCTGGGCCAACGTAACGAAGGCCGGCAGGGACGGGGTACTGGGTACCGCAGATGACCTGACGGGTGTAACGATCACGGGCGTCGACGACATCGACTTCTGGGTCGGGGGCCTCGCCGAGCAGAAGATGCCGTTCGGCGGGATGCTCGGCTCGTCGTTCAACTTCGTGTTTGAGACCCAGATGGAGGCGTTGCAGAACGGCGACCGCTTCTACTATCTGTCGCGCGTCGCGGGGCTGAACTTCGGCACCGAGCTGGAGAACAACTCCTTTGCCAAGCTGATCATGCTCAACACCGATGTCACTCACTTGTCGAACACCGTGTTCCTGACGCCGACGTACACCCTGGAAGTGAATCAGGCCAATCAGTTCACAAACCTTGGCGCGGGCGGCAAAGCCGATCCGACGGGCGGCTTGATGATTAACGGCGTGGAAATCGTGCCGCTGGTGATCCGCGACAACCCCAACACCGCGGGTGCGGACAGTAATTATCTGCAATACACCGGTGAAGACCATGTCGTCCTGGGCGGCACCGCCGGCAATGACATCATTGTCTCCGGTGATGGCGATGACACCCTTTACGGCGACGGCGGCAACGATCGCCTCGAAGGCGGCGCCGGGAACGATGCGGTACTGGGTGGCGCGGGCGATGACATCATCACCGACTCGTTCGGCGACAACCGTCTGGAAGGCAACGCCGGTAATGATGTGATCGTCGCCGGTAGCATGCTGGTGGGAGGCAACCTCATCCTGGGGGGCGATGGCCAGGACTTCATCATCACCACCGAAGACGTCAGCATCACCTTCGGCGGTCAGGGTGACGATTTCATCCTCGGCGCCAAGACCAACCTGCCAGCCACCGGCAACGAAGGAGATGACTGGATCGAGAAGGGCACCCAGGACGGTGCACCTGGCGATAACGCCTCGCCGTTGCTCAATGACGAGACGATCGGCAACGATATCTTTGTCGGTGGTGGTGGCTTCGACGAAATGATCGGCGAGGGTGGCGATGACATCTTTGTCGGCAGCGATGCCCAGGACAATATGGACGGCATGTCCGGTTTCGACTGGGTAACCCACAAAAATGACAGGGTCGGCGTGACCGTTGACCTGACCATGGCCGCGCTGGCGCAGCCACACGGCAACGCGCCAAACCAGAACAACGGGCCGTTCAACCCGGTCGGCGCGTCGCCGGCCTCGATCCTCGACCGTTTTGCCGAGGTCGAAGGCTTGTCTGGTTCGCAATTCGGCGATGTGCTCAAGGGCGATAATGTTAATGCGGTCACTATCGTCGACCACGGTGGCACCACGGGCAGTGCGCTGACCAATGTGGCGTTGATCCGCGGACTGGAGCAGTTTCTGGCCGACGCCGGTTTGCCGACCACCGGCTTTGCCACGGGCAACATCATCCTGGGTGGCAATGGCAGTGACCTGATTGAGGGCCGCGGTGGTGATGATCTGATTGATGGCGACAAATGGCTCAACGTCAGGATTGCGGTCTATGACGCCGGTGACGTCAATCATACCGGCCCCGAGATTGCCACCTTCGACAGCATGGTCGACATGATTCCGTTCATGATCGATGGCACGTATAACCCGGGTCAGCTCAAGGCCGTGCGGGAAATCCTGCCGGGCAGCTCGACGGGCGGGGCGGCTTTCGACACCGCCATTTTCTCCGGGCTTCAATCCGAGTATGTGGTGACGCGTGACACCCGCGGCACGGCCGATGTAGCGGACGATGTCTGGACGGTGACCGATACCGAAGTGGGTCGCGACGGCACCGATACCTTGCTGCATATCGAACGCCTGCAGTTTGCCGATACCCAGCAAGTGCTGGTGCCGGGGCTGAATGCACAACCGCTCGGCAGGCCAACCGTCACGGATGCAAACGGCGGCGCAATCACAGTGGGCGATACGCTGACGGTGAACGTGGCCGGGGTGCGCGATGCGAACAACATCGCGGTGGGTAATCTGCAGGGTTTTATCAACAACGCCTCGGTGTCCTACTTTTGGCAGTTCGAAGCCGACCCGGGCACCGGCATTTTCGAAGACATCATTCTGCTGCCTGCCGGTGACCTGGCATTCCAGAGCGCGGACGGCACCGCCTTCAAGGTCTCGCCTGATCTTGCCGGGCTGTCACTGCGGGTCAAGGCGATCTATCAGGATGGTCATGGCACGACTGAAGTGCTGTTCTCGCAGCCGACTGCCGTGGTGGAACCCGGCGCGCCGGTTGTGCCGACGGCCCAGACACCCGTCGTCAACGCCACCGAGGGCGGCGAGGGCCTTCACATGGTCCGCTCCGACCTCAACTTCATCCTTGATCAGATCAAGATTGCCGAGGCGAACGCGGCGGGTCAGGACATCCTTTCGCTGATCCCGAATATCCGCGCGCCGTTGGGCCTGCGTGCGGTCGATGGCTCGAACAACAACCTGATGAACCTCAACGGCATCAACAACACCGAGTTTGGTGCCGCCGATAACGTCTTTCCGCGCGTGACCGATCCGGTCTTCAATCCCGCGGAAGGTGCGCCTGCCGGCTTCTTCGGCCCCGGCTCGCCGGCCATTCCGGGATCGTCGTATCAGCAGACCAGCGGCTACGTGTTTGACTCGCAACCGCGCACCATCAGTAATCTGATCGTCGACCAGACGTCGAACAACCCGGCGGCCTACGCCACGGCTTACGACCCGGGTGCGGACGGTGTGCTCAACTTCGGCGCGGAGGATAACGACGACGTGCTCAAGGATGGCACACGGATAGTCGCCAGCCCCGGCATGGATGGTCAGTTCGGTACTGCCGACGACCACGATGTGTACCTGTTCGAGAACACCACGGCGGATGCAGGGTTGTCCGCGCCGTTCAACGCCTGGATGACCTTCTTCGGGCAGTTCTTCGATCATGGTCTGGACCTGCTGACCAAAGGCGGTTCGGGCACCATCTTCATCCCGCTGCAACCGGATGATCCGCTGTATGTGCCAGGTGGCCACACCAACTTCATGGTGCTGACCCGCGCGACCAACCTGCCAGGGGCGGACGGCGTTCTCGGCACGGCCGACGACATCCATGAACACACCAACACCACGTCGCCATTCGTGGACCAAAACCAGACCTACAGCTCGCACCCGTCGCACCAGGTGTTCCTGCGCGGTTATGAGCTGACCGACAACGGCCCCATCGCGACCGGCAGACTGATCACTAACCGTGACCTGGGGGCGGATGGCAAGTTTGGGACTGCAGACGACAGCGAAATCGGTGGTATGGCGACCTGGAAGGTGGTCAAGGCGCAGGCCAACGACATCCTGGGTATCCGCCTGACCGATGCCGACGTCAATAACTCGCCGCTGTTGGCGACCGACGCCTATGGCAATTTCATCAAGGGGCCGAACGGCTTCCCGATGGTCGTGATGAAGGGGGTTGACGGTCTGGGCGGCACGGCTGATGACGTTCTGGTCGAAGGCAATCCGCTTTCCCCCATTAGCCTGACCAATGCGGTGCGCACCGGTCACCAGTTCCTCGCCGACATTGCCCACAATGCAGCGCCGGTGTTCAGCAGTGGCGTGCTCGTGCCTGACGCGGATTCCGATATTGGCAACGCAGTGCCGGCCAATCCGCACACCGGGGCCAACCTGGCCTACGACAACGAGTTGCTCGATGCGCATTACATCGCTGGCGACGGCCGGGTCAACGAGAACATTGGCCTGACCGCGGTCCATGCGATTTTCCACTCCGAGCACAATCGGCTGGTCGCGCAGACCAAGGACACCGTGCTCGATTCGGGTGACCTGGCCTTCCTCAACGAGTGGCTGCTGACCCCGGTGAGCGGTTTACCCGCCAACCAGACGGAGATCGATGCGCTGGTGTGGAATGGCGAGCGCCTGTTCCAGGCTGCCAAGTTCGGCACCGAGATGCAGTATCAGCATCTGGTGTTCGAGGAGTTTGCCCGGACCATCCAGCCTAACGTCGACCTGTTCTTTGCACCGACCCAGGTCTATGACGTTGACCTCGATGCCTCGATCGTCGCCGAGTTCGCCCACACCGTGTACCGGTTTGGCCACTCGATGCTGACCGAGACCGTCGATCGCTTCGACGTCGATTTCAACGTGGTCGGTGATCCGAACAGTGCTAATCCTGATCAGCAACTCGGCCTGATCGCGGCGTTCCTCAACCCGTTGGCGTACGCCGCCAGTGGCGTAACGCCCGAGGATGCGACCAGTGCGATCGTGCGTGGGATGACTCGGCAAGCCGGTAACGAAATCGACGAGTTCGTCACCGAGGCGCTGCGCAGTAACCTGCTCGGCCTGCCGCTTGACCTGCCGGCGATCAATATCGCCCGTGGCCGCGACGTGGGGATTCCTTCGCTCAATGCGGTCCGCCGCGACATCTACAGCCAAACCGGTGATACCCAACTCAAGCCGTACACCAGCTGGGTCGACCTGGTGCAGCACCTCAAACACCCAGAGTCGTTGATCAACTTCATCGCGGCCTATGGCACTCATGACACGATCACGGCGGCGACCACGCTGGAAGGCAAACGCGCTGCAGCCCTGGCGCTGGTATTGGGTGGTACGGGTGCGCCGGCTGACCGTCTGGACTTCCTCAACGGCACTGGCACTTGGGCCAACGTGACGCGGGCCGGCAAGGATGGGGTGCTGGGGACTGCCGACGATCTGAGAGGTGTGACCGTTACGGGCGTCGATGCCATCGACCTCTGGATCGGCGGCCTGGCCGAAGAGAAAACTCCGTTCGGCGGCATGCTCGGCTCGACCTTCAACTTCGTGTTCGAGAACCAGTTGGAAAAACTGCAGGACGGTGACCGCTTCTACTATCTGGAGCGTACCGCTGGCCTGTCGATGAATGCCGAACTGGAAAGCAACTCGTTCGCCAAGCTGATCATGGCCAACACCTCGGCCACGCACTTGCCGGGGCTGGTGTTCTCGGACCCAGGGTTCTATCTGGAAAGGGACCAGAGCAAGCAGTACAACGATGGCCTGGGCAACGCCGATCCGCTTGGCGAGAATGGCGAGCAGGTGGTGTTCCGCGACAACCCGCTGACGGCGGGGCCGGACGCCAACTACATCCGGTACTCGGGTGAAGAGCACATCGTGCTAGGCGGTACCAACGGCGCAGACATCCTCGTTTCGAGTGAAGGTGATGACACGGTCTGGGGTGACGGCGGCAACGATCGCATCGAAGGGGGTGACGGCAACGACCAACTGCGCGGTGGCGCCGGCGACGACATCATCACCGACCGCGGTGGCGACGATAACATCCAGGGTGGCGACGGCAACGACGTGCTGCACGGTGGCAATGGCGTCAACCTGATCATTGGCGGGTTCGGTAATGACTTCATCGTGACCGGTGAAGACGCTTCCGAGGCCATTGGTGGCCACGGCAACGACTTCATTCTGGGCAGCAAAGCCAACGAACAGGACATGGGCAACGAAGGCGACGACTGGATCGAGAAGGGCACCTCGGACGGTGCACCTGGCGACAACTTCGACCCGCTCGGCAACGACCCTGTCATCGGCCACGATGTGTTCATCGGCGGTAACGAGAACGATAAGTTCAACGGCGAAGGCGGCGACGACATCATGGTCGGCAGTCTCGGCTTCGGTGACCGCTATATCGGCGGCTCCGGCTATGACTGGGCAACCTTCAAGGGGCTCGCCCAGGGCGTGACCATCGATTTCACCGACCGCTTTTTCAATGTTCCGCCGGTACCGGGTTCGGGTGCTTCGGCGCAGGTGCGTTTCGACATCATGGAAGGTCTGTCGGGGTCATCGCACGGTGACTTCCTGCGCGGTGATAACGAAGATGCCACCTCGCTGCCCACTGCGGGTGCAACCGGCAGTGTGTTGACCAACATTGACCTGATCGACGGCCTGGCTGATTTGCTGCCCGCCGGAGCGACGTTCTTCGACGGCGGCAACATCATCCTCGGCGGTAGCGGCAGCGACCTGATCGAAGGTCGCGGTGGTGACGACATTATTGACGGTGACAAGTGGCTGAACGTACGCATCAGCGTACGGGCGAACGCTGACGGCACTGGCGCGGAAATCGCCACGTTCAACAGCATGGAGCCACTGGTGCCGTTTATGCTGAACGGTACTTACAACCCGGGCCAGTTGGTCATCGTGCGGGAGATTCTGACCGGCAATGACAGCTTCGACACTGCGTTGTTCTCCGGTAATGCAGGGGAATACAGCGTCGAGATCGATGGCGACACGGTCATTGTGACCGACTCGGTGGCGGGGCGTGATGGCGTCGATCGCTTGACGGGCATCGAGCGACTGCAGTTCGCTGACGTTGCGCAGTTGTCCGGAGTGGGGACCGCGCAAAACAACGACCCCTCGGGTCATCTGGCAATCCTCGATGCTGCCACCGGTGTGCGTGACGAAACGCCGGTTGCTGGCCAGTTGTTGCGCGTCAGTGATCGGGCGGTACACGACGCGGACAACCAAAGCGTGACCAATCCGACCGGCGCGGTGACCGGTGGGGTGGCTTACTACTGGCAGGTCGAAACCATTGCCGGCTCGGGCATCTATGACGACATCACCTTCGTCGCCGCTGGCGAGGCATCGCGGGCGAGCGGCACCACCTACCGGGTGACGGACGATGTGGCGGGTCTGAACATCCGCGTTCGGGCGGTGTACCAGGATGCCAAGGGTACGCTGGAGATCGTCGACTCGTCTGGGAACAGTACACCGACCGAAGGGCCGACCATAACCGGGCTTACCGTGCAAAACCAACTGTTGACCGCTGACCCGACGAGCATCATTGACCTCGATGGCCTGAGCAATCCGCAGTTCACCTACCAATGGCAGGCGAACGACGGGCTTGGCTTCGTCAACATCGCCGGCGCTACCGCTAGCACGTTCGCGCTTGGCCAGGCTCAGGTCGGCCAGGAAGTGCGCGTGGTGATGGGTTACGTGGATGACTTCGGTGTGGCCGAAAGCGTTTCGTCCAACATTCTGGGGCCGGTGGACAACGTCAACGATGCACCGACTGAAGGGCCAACCGTAACTGGGCTTGCAGTGCAGAACCAGCTGTTGACCGCTGACCCGGCGAGCATCATCGACATTGATGGCCTGAGCAATCCGCAGTTCACCTACCAGTGGCAGGCGAGCAACGGGCTTGGCTTCGTCAACATCGACGGCGCTACCGGTAGCACGTTCGCGCTTGGCCAGACTCAGGTCGGGCAGGAAGTGCGCGTGGTGGTCGGTTACGTGGATGACTTCGGTGCGGCCGAAAGCGTTTCCTCCAACATCCTGGGGCCAGTGGCCAACGTCAACGATGCACCGACAGGCGCGTTGCTGATCAGCGATACGACACCGGATCAAGGGCAGGTGCTGACCGCGCTGACGGCTGGGATTGCCGATCCGGATGGGCTGGGCACCTTCAGCTTCCAGTGGCAGCAAGGTGTCGGCGCGTCCTTCACCGACATCAACGGCGCCACCGCTGCGACCTTCACCCCTGGTGCGGCGCAGGTCAATCTGCAACTGCGAGTGATCGTGCGCTACACCGATGGCTTCGGTACGCTGGAGTCGGTGACCTCGGCGGCGACGGTGGCGGTTGCGGCACTGGGCGTGGTGCTGCAGGGCAACGAGTTGGCGAACACCCTCACCGGCACCCCAGGAAACGATGTGCTGCTTGGCCTGGGCGGGAACGATACGCTGAATGGCCTCGCCGGTATCGACCAGTTGTTTGGCGGCACTGGCAACGACATCCTCAACGGCGGAGACGACAACGACGTCCTCAATGGCGAGGACGGCAACGACACCCTCAACGGTGGGCTCGGCGCGGATGCCATGAACGGCGGTGCTGGCAACGACACGTTTGTGGTCGACAACGTCGGTGACCTTGTCACCGAGGCGCTGGGTGGTGGTACCGATCTGGTGCAAACCAGCCTGACGAGCTACCAGCTCGGTGCCAACGTCGAGAACCTGACCTATACGGGCGCCGGTAACTTCACCGGTACCGGTAACGCGCAGGCCAACACCATCACCGGCGGGGTGGGTAACGACTTCCTCAATGGCGGTGCAGGTGCTGACCGGATGTTGGGGGGCGCCGGCAACGATACCTACGTCGTCGATGCAGCCTTAGACGTGGTAGTCGAGGTGGCGGGTGGCGGTACGGACACCGTGCAGACTTCGCTGGCCAGCCACACGCTGGGCGGTAATGTCGAGAACCTGACCTACACCGGAGTCGGCAACTTCGTCGGTAACGGTAACGGGTTGAACAACGTCATCACCGGCGGGGTGGGTAATGACACCCTCAATGGTGGCGGCGGCAACGACCAACTGTTCGGTGGCATTGGCACGGATACCCTGAACGGTGGCACTGGCAATGACTTTATCGATGGCGGTACTGGCAACGATACGGTCACTGGCGGTGCCGGCAACGACATGATGGTTGCCAGCAGTGGCAACGATATCTTCATGTTCGCAGCGGGCTTCGGGACCGATCAGATCATCGGCTTCGATGCCGACGCGGTGGGAGGCCAGGACCGGCTCGATATTTCCGCGTTCGGCGTCACTGCTGCGACCTTTGCCGGCAGCGTCATCATCACCGATGTCGGTGCGGATACCTTGCTCAGCTACGCAGGACCTGACTCCATCCGCCTGGTCGGTGTGGCCGATGCAACAACCGTCACTGCCGCAGACTTCATTCTCGCCACTTGAGGTCCTGATCAGTACTGTTGCAGACGCTTGGAAAGCGGAGGGGAGGGCATGGACGCCCTCCCTTTTTTTAATCGGTTTTCGACACACCCGCCGCCTGTCACCCAAACGTGATGAATGGTTCCCACTGACTCTTAACTGCTGAACAAGCCGATAAGACTCCAGGCTGCCCCTATCGAAAAAATGAAAAGAATGAGAACCAGCGTGAGGATTAGCGGCTCGATGCGCATGAAAGTAACTCCTCAGAAGGGCTAGCAATGCGCGCCTGATCTTCGGCGCAGGTGTTTTTCAAGGCAACGGTTGCCTGTACAAGGAGTGCCCCAGGAAAGCTGTTTTTCCAGTGGTAACAGCTTCAAACTCGCAATTAATGCGCTAGTGAACGCACAGCATTCTCTATGCCAAAAAATTGAACAGCCTATAATTCCCCGCTTGCGGGGCAGCCTGATTCTGTGGCCAGTGCTCCAGCAAAAAAGTTGAAATAGGATGCGGGTCATACAGCCCATTTATGGGGGATTTCTCTTAACGTGGGCGTGGCAAAATCACAGGGAACTTCAAGTTGTTATTGGAGGCCGGTTCTGGCGCGCTCTGTCCGCTTACGGCTGGGGTACGTGCTTGCGCCTTTCGCGACCTGCTGATATTGACCTGATGTGGACACTGAAAAAGGAACGGCAGTTGAACGAACAGACATTGTCCATGCGCCTGGAGCGCGTGGTGGCGCATGTGCCAGCAGGTGCGCGCCTGGCCGATATCGGCTCGGATCACGGCTACCTGCCGGTGGCGTTGATGCGCCGTGGCGCCATCGCGGCGGCGGTGGCCGGCGAGGTGGCATTGACGCCGTTCCGCTCGGCCGAACGTACCGTGCGCGCGAACGGCCTGGACCCACGGATCACCGTGCGCCTGGCCAATGGCCTGGCGGCGATCGAGCCGGGAGACGGGATTACGGCGATCAGTATCTGTGGCATGGGCGGCGAGACGATCCGCGACATCCTCGACAGCGGCAAGGCGCACCTGCGCGGCCAGGAGCGCCTGATTCTGCAGCCCAACGGCGGCGAGCAGCCACTGCGCCAATGGCTAATGGAAAATGGCTACCGCATCCTCTGCGAGGAAGTGCTGCGGGAAAACCGTTTCGACTACGAAATCATCGTCGCCGAGCGCGCCGGGCCGGTGATGTACACCGCCGAGGAGCTGTACTTCGGCCCGCTGCAGATGCAGGCACGCAGCCCGGCGTTCCTGGTCAAGTGGCAGCGCATGCTGCGCCACAAGCAGCAGACCCTGACCCACTTCGCCCGGGCACGGCAGGCCGTGCCCGAGGAGAAGGTGCGGGACGTCGCCCGACAGGCCCGGTGGATCACCGAGCTGCTGGCTTGAGCCTGAGACGAAGCGAGGGCCAATATGAATCGCCCTCAGATTCGTAGACACATCTGAGGGTTTGTGCCCTGGGGAAGATTGCGAATGAGGGAATGGGGCTCTGCGTGTTGCCGTATGGAATTGCGAGCAAAGGTGCAGTACTTTGTATTTGTAACGCCCTCGTGCCGCAAACCTGTTCTGGTTGGAAGGTGGATTTCATGAACAACATCATCTACATCGTCGGTTTAGTTGTGGTCGTCGTGGTTATCCTGTCGTTCCTCGGATTTGCATAGGTTCGAAGGCCACTTTGTTCCTCGTTTGTGTTCGATTTTCCCTGACGTGGGCGTCCGCCTCACTGGCGCTCTACTAATTTCTGCACTCCGCCAACACCACTTTGCAGGTATTCGGCGTGCCGCCGGATCGGCCGGCGTAGCGTATGCAATTATCCAGGGATTTTTTGCGAGCCATGTTCAAGGTGGAGCCCCAAGCCAGGCCGCCCTCGCCAGCAGTGGGTAGCGCTTTTGCAAAGCAGCTTGAGCCTGTGCTTGGGGCCAAATAGCGAGTCGTGGCAGCTTTGCCTGTACATCCTGCTGTCAGCGCCAGGTTGATGGCGAGCAGGGAGGGTAGGAACCATGACGAGCATTGGCGCGCTGTTTTTCCGGTCATCCCATTTCCCCATTATCAAGAGGCTAGAGGCGTGTTTGTGGTCGTGTTCCACTCAGATTAGACCGTGTTGCGCCTGCCCTTGGGTCGGTTTAGCGGATTTAGCGCATTTGGGCAGGGCCTTAAAACACACAACGGCTGATGCTGCGGTTAAACTTCGCGCTCTTTCTAAAGGAGTTCATATGAGTTACTACCAGCCGGGCATTCTCGCCACCCCAGTACCGCCTCAAGCCCGTCATATGTTCTTCGCACTTCAATCCGCCGCTGCATTGCCGGCCGCGCTGGAAAATCTGCAGGGGCTGGTAGACGGGAAGTCGGCAGTGGCCGGTTTCGGTGAATCCCTGGTCAAGGCCCTTAAAGGGCAAATCGAAGGCCTGCGCACCTTTCCAGCGTTGACCGGTGTCGGCGTTGACAACCCGTCGACCCAGCACGCCCTGTGGTGCTGGTTGCACGGTGTCGACCGTGGCGAATTGCTCAATCGCAGCAACGCCATCGAAGCCGCGCTGGCACCCGCCCTGCGCCTGGTGGAGATGAACGAAACCTTCCGCCACCTCACCGGCCATGACCTGACCGGTTACGAAGATGGCACCGAAAACCCTCACGACGAAGCCGCGGTCGCCGCCGCGCTGGTAAGTGACGGCGCTGACGGAAGGGTCGGCGGCAGCTTCGCCGCGATCCAACAGTGGCAGCACGACCTGAAGGGCTTCCACGCGATGCCGTCCCATGAGAAGGACAACATCATGGGCCGTCGTTTGAGCGACAACGAAGAGATCGACGACGCGCCGATCTCCGCGCACGTCAAACGCACCGCCCAGGAAAGCTTTGCCCCCGAGGCATTCGTGGTGCGCCGTTCCATGCCCTGGATCGAAGGCGACCGCGCCGGCCTGATGTTCCTGGCCTTCGGTTTCTCCCTCGACGCCTTCGAAGCTCAACTGCGGCGCATGAGCGGTCTGGAAGACGGCATCACCGACGGTTTGTACCGCATCAGCCGACCGATCACCGGCGGCTACTACTGGTGCCCGCCGCTCAAGGACGGCCATCTTGACCTGCGCGCACTGGGCGTCGGCTAACCATCAGGGAGTGAATATGAACGTGGTGCGCTGGGGCATGATCGGTTGTGGCAGCGTCGCTGAACGCAAGAGCGGGCCGGCTTTCTACAAGGTGCCTGGCTCGGCGCTGGTGGCGGTGATGGGCCGGCGTCTGGAAGCGGTGACGGATTACGCCGCGCGCCACGGCATCGCTCGGGTCCACACCGATGTCGAAGCGCTGATCAACGATCCCGAAGTGGACGCGGTGTACATCGCCACACCACCTGACAGTCATCACGCTTACGCCTTGCGGGTGGCCGCCGCCGGTAAACATTGCTGCGTCGAAAAACCCATGTCGCTGAATGCCGGGCAAAGCCGTGAAATGCAAAAGGTCTTTGCCGATGCCGGGCTGCACCTGTTTGTTTCTTACTACCGTCGCTCACTGCCGCGCTTCCAGCAGGTGCGGCAATGGCTGGAAGAGGGGCGGATCGGCGAGGTCCGGCACTTGACCTGGACGCTCACGAAAGCGCCATCGGCGGCGGATCAGGATGGCACCGATAACTGGCGTACCGACCCGGAAATTGCTGGTGGTGGTTATTTCGCCGACCTGGCCAGCCATGGCTTCGACCTGTTCCAGTACTTGCTCGGTGACATCGTCGAAGTCGCCGGATTTACCGCTCGGCAAGCCGGTTTGTATGCCGCTGAAGACGCCGTCAGCGCCAGTTGGCGTTTTGCTGGCGGGGCCTTGGGTATGGGCTGCTGGATTTTTGTTGCAGATCGCCGCGAAGATCGGGTCGAACTGATCGGTAGCAAAGGCCGGATTACCTTTTCCGTATTCGATGAACATCCGGTTCAGCTTGAAGCCGATGAAAAACTCAGCCTGCACATCGACAATCACCCGCACATTCAGTGGCATCACGTGTTGGGCATGAACGCGCACATTCGGGGTGAAGCGCAGCATCCGGCCGTGGCCGAACAGGCATTGAAAACCGATTGGGTGATGGACCAGATCCTCAAGCGCGATTAACGCATGGCTGAATGCCCCGCCGATGTAGCAGCTGCCGAGCCCGCGAGGCTGCGTTCGGCTCGGGCTGCGTTCGGACGCAGCAGTTGTGAAATCAGGTAGTGCGGTGTGTCAGGGTAACTTTGCATGCAGGGTATACGACTGCTGGCGCAGCCACCCGCAGCCTCGGTCGTTTGCGTTACGTCCCGGCCCTCGATGCGTTGATCAAAACCAGAGACGCCTGCTCATCCAGTGGGACCGGATCGCCGCATCGCCGCTCCCACAATGGTTAGTGGTCGTCAGAAGGATTTGCTGATACTCGCCACCACCGTCGCGGTGCAGACGTCGCCGAACCCGTAGTTGCTGATGCATTGGCTTTTCGACAAATCGGTATCGATGTAACTGAGGCCCACCAACACGCCGGCCAAATCATGAGTCAATTTCGCCTCCCATTCGTGGTACGCGTCCTCGGCGTGACCGTTTGACGAGTACAGGCGCGGGTCTTTGAAATCCATTTCGCCGTAACGCAGTTTCAGGCCCAGCCCATAGGGCAATTCAGTTTCATAACCGACGTAGCGGTAGAGCGAACTCTGTTTGCTGTCGATACCGGGCGCATCAGCGGAGTAATAGGCCGCGAGTTTCACGCCATAGACGTTGAGAATGCCGTAGACCTCGCTCTGGTTGAACTGGCCTTCTTTTGAGTAGGCATATTTGAGGTAGCCGACGTCCAGGCTGACGGCGTCGGTGGCTTGCCAGAGCCAACCGGCGTAGTAGTCGATTTCCTGCCGGGTTTTCAGGCCGCCACCGAAGTCGACGTTTGAACTCCATGCGCCCAGGTACAAGCCAGTGCTGTGGGCCAGGGTTACGCCGGCTTGCACGGCGGGGTCGTTCTGAGTTTGCGAAATGCCGCGGGTGCGGTAGTCGCTGGCGAGAGTCAGGTCGACCAGCACGGAGAAATCGTCATTCAAGGGCATCGCCTGGCTGCTCAAAGGCAGCAAACTCAAAGAACCGAGGGCGAACAGGGTGAAAGCTTTCATGGGGTGCGTCCCGTTATTGTGATTGTTATGGGCAGTTTTTTTGGGCAAGGCTTGCCGAGCCCCGGCGATGAGCGCGGGGCGGGCAGTGGTTTCAGGTGATTGTTCTTAGAAAGTCGGTGCGTAAACTTCGCGCCCGGCGAACCAGGTTTGCAGCACTTGGGTGTCGTGCAGGGCTTTGTTGTCGACGCTGAACACGTCACGGTCGAGCACGATGAAATCAGCTTGCTTGCCGGGGCTCAACGAACCGATTTGCTTCTCTAACCCGATGGTACGGGCGGCGTTCAGGGTGTAGGCGTAAAACATCGTTTCGCGGTCGATGCGTTCATCGGCGTTCAGCACACCCAGCGGACCGTCGCGGGTGATGGCCTGGGCCATGGCGTTCCACGGGTTGGGCGAGGACACCGGCCAGTCACTGGCGCCCGCGATGGTCGCGGCCTGTTTGAGCAAGGAGTGCGCCGGGTACTGATAGCGGAAGGCGAGTGCGCTGACATACGGCTTGATCATGTCCAGGGTGTATTCGTCGGCGCTGGCCCACAGCAGTTGCATCGAGGCGATGACGTTGAGCGGTTTGAACCGCGCAAACTCTTTCGGGTTGACCATTTGCAGGTGCGTGATCGAATGCGTCACGCCGCTCTGGCGATCCTTGCACGCCTGGGCGATGCCATTCAGCGATTCGCGCACCGCGCGGTCGCCGATGGCGTGGATGTGCACCAGCCAGCCGCGTTGATCGATGGCGCTGACCAGTTCGCCGAAATGCTTAGGATCGATCAGCAATTCGCCCTGTTTGTGCGAGTTGGTGTAGGGATCGATCATCGCCGCGCTCTGGGCCGGGTATTCGATCACGCCGTCGGCGAAGATCTTGATGCCGGGCAGGGTCAGGTTGGGGATGCCCTGAAATTGCTGGCGGACTTTGTCCAGGGTGTCGAGGTCGGCCGGTACGCTTTTCGAATTGGCCACCAGCAGCGCGGCGACGTGAGCGGTCATGCCACCGGTTTCCGACAGCGCCTTGTACACCGGCAGCACGCCGACGGTTTTTTCCGTGGGAGTGAGGGCGAATACCGGCTCGCCGGGGGCGGCGTTGGCGGCGGGGTCCATCCACGCGGTGATGCCCTGGCTGTTGTTGTAGCGCACCGCGGTTTGCGCGGCCTTCAGCATGTCGGCGGCGCTCGGTACGGGCATTTTTGACGCGGCGCGATCCCAGCCGGCGTCCACCAGGAACCCGTTGGGGCTGCCATTGGCGCGCTTGCCGATGGTGTCTTTTTCGGCGTCCGGCAGGTTTTTCAGCAGCGCCGCATCAACGCCGGCGCGCTTGAGCATGACGTCGTTGGCCCACGCAGTGTGGTGGTCGCTGCCGGTGAACACTACGGGCACTTCGGCCCATTCCCCTGTGTTGAATGTCTTGCCGAAGGCCTCGGCCTGGGCCCAGTAAGCGGAACTCATGCCGGCCACGCTCAGCACATCGCCCTGTTTCGCTTTGCCATCGTCACGCCAGGCGCGCAGGCGTTTTTCCAGCTCAACGAGGTCGACCACCTCGTCTCCCATGTTGGCCGAGGCCATTTCCAGACCGCCGAAAATCGCGTGGGAATGGCTGTCGATCAGGCCGGGCATCAGGGTCTTGCCGCCCAGATCGATGACTTTGGTTCCCGACTCGATCAAGGCCTTGATCTGCGCATCGCTGCCGACCTGCAACACTTTGCCGTCCTGCACCGCCAACGCCTGAACCTTGGGCTGGCTGCGGTCGGCGGTGAAAATCTTGCCGTTCAGCAACACCAGATCGGTCGCTGCCATGGCTTCCAACGAGGCAAAACACACTGCCACCATCAATAGATTCGGGATGAATTTTTTCATTGAATGTTTCCTTGTTATTGCGTCTGATGGCCAGATTAGTGGCTTGTCACGGCAAGCAGAACGCCTCGCTCACGAAAAACGTTTTTGCCTGAATGGAAAAAGAATGGACAAGTTGGGTGCATTGAAAATGTTCGTGGTCACGGCGCAACTGGGCAGTTTCAGCCGCGCCGCCGAGCAACTGGGCAAGACGCCTTCGGCCCTGACCAAAGCGGTCAATCACCTGGAAGCCGAGCTTGGCGCCCGGCTGTTCGAGCGCAGTACCCGGCGAATTCTGCTGACGGAAGTGGGGCGGCTCTACCTGGAAACCGCGCGTCAGGTATTGCAACGGTTGGAGGAGGCCGGCGAGGAAATCGAGCAAATGCAGCATGGCCTGCGCGGCAGTCTGAAAATCACCGCGCCGCTGGCCTATGGGCAGGCCTTTCTTGATCAGGTGTGTGGTGGATTTCTGGAGCAATACCCGCAGATCAATCTGCAAGTGGACCTGTGCGATGAGTTCGTCAATCTGCTGGAAAGTGGCTACGACCTGGCGTTGCGCGAAGGTCATGACGACTTGCCGGGGTTGATCGCCCGCGTCGTCGGCAGTAACCGTCTGGCGTTGTGCGGCAGCCCGGCTTATCTGGCGCGCAAGGGGCTGCCGGTGACTCCGCAAACCCTCGATGACCACGAATGGTTGCTGTATCGCCATCCGTTGCTCAGCCGCGAATTCTGGTGGGCCGAGCGCGACGGCCAGCGGTTGAGCCTGCCGCAACCGCAGGCGCCGCGCTTGCGCAGCGACAATTACGACCTGCTGCTGGCCAATGCGCTGGCGGGGCGCGGGTTGCTGCACACGCCGCTGTGGAGTGCCGCGCCGTATCTGGCCGACGGTCGACTGGTGCGGGTGATGGCCGACTACGACATCGATCCGGACAGCTTTGGCGCGCACATTCTGGCGGTGTACCCGAGCCATCGGCGGGCGACCGCCAAAGTGGTGGCTTTCATCGATTACATCGCAGGTTTTCTGGCGTCTCGTGACTTGAATGATGACGCCGGCCACTCTCGTCACTGACCTGGCTCCCCCTGTAGGAGCTGTCGAGTGAAACGAGGCTGCGATCTTTTGACTTTGATTTTTAAAGGCAAGATCAAAAGATCGCAGCCTCGTTTCACTCGACAGCTCCTACAAGTCCTTGTCAGGAAAAAAGCAAAAGAGTACAAATGTACTCCATGACGACTTTAACTCCCCGCCGTACCGCCATCCTGACGTTTATCCGCGATCGAATCGCTGAACACGGTCAGTCCCCGAGCCTCGCTGAAATCAGCGAGGCGTTCGGTTTTGCCTCCCGCAGCGTGGCGCGCAAGCATGTGCTGGCGCTGACCGAAGCCGGTTTCATCGAGGTCAATGCGCATCAGGCCCGGGGCATTCGTTTGCTCGGGCAACCGGCGCGGCCCGAGCTGCTGGATATTCCGGTACTCGGTCGGGTGGCGGCGGGTGCGCCGATCGGTGCCGATGCCGAGGTTCACAGCCGCTTGCTGCTCGACCCGTCGATCTTCTCGCGGGTGCCGGATTACATGCTGCGGGTCCAGGGCGACTCGATGATCGAGGACGGCATTCTCGACGGCGATCTGGTGGGCGTGCACCGCAATCCCGAGGCGGTCAACGGCCAGATCGTCGTCGCGCGACTCGACGGCGAAGTCACCATCAAACGTTTCGAGCGAGTCGGCGATGTTGTCCGACTGCTGCCGCGCAACCCGGCCTATAAGCCGATCATCGTCGACGCCGATCAGGACCTGGCCATCGAAGGGGTGTTCTGCGGCCTGGTGAGGCAAGGGTGATGGGCGCCGTCGTTGCGCTGGATACGCTGTTCAATGGCGGCCAGGTCTGGAAGGGCCGGCCTGCGCCACCGGCCGTCAGCCCGCAACCCACCGGGCATGCCGCGCTGGATGCGGCGTTGCCTACTGGCGGTTGGCCGGAAGCGGCGCTGACCGAAATCCTTTTGGCCGGGCAGGGCGTCGGTGAATTGCAACTGGTGTGGCCGGCGTTGGCGCGGTTGTCGGCCGCGGGCGAGCGCATCGTGCTGGTGGCACCGCCTTACGTGCCGTATCCCCAGGCCTGGCAGAACGCCGGGGTCGATCTGCGCCAGTTGTCGATCATCCAGGCCAGCGAGCGCGATGCGCTGTGGGCGGCCGAACAATGCCTGCGTTCGGGCAGTTGCGGTGCGGTGTTGTGCTGGCCGCACAAGGCTGATGACCGGGCGCTGCGGCGCTTGCAGGTGGCGGCGGAAACCGGCTCGACCCTGGCGTTCGCCTATCGCTCGATCAATGAAGCCATCAACCCTTCGCCAGCCGCTTTGCGCATCGCCATCGACGCCAGGCCTGCGCAATTGCGAGTGCTCAAGTGCCGGGGCGGGTTGGCGCGCTCGGCGCCGATTGCCTTTCCCGTGGGGCATTGAGGTTGCCATGCGCTGGGTCTGCATTCTTTTCCCGCAATTGGCGCTGGACGCGGTACTGCGTCAGCGCTCCGATCCCGATGCGCCGCTGGCGCTGTTGACCGGCCCGGCCCAGCGTCGGGTGTTGCAGGCGGTCAACGGTTCGGCGCGGGCGCTGGGCTTGCGTCCCGGCCAGTCGATGACCGCCGCGCAGGCGCTGAGCAAAGGGTTTGCCACGGCCGAATACGATGCCGCCGAGATCGAACACTGGCAGCAGTTTCTGGCTGCATGGGCCTACCGCTTCAGCGCTCAGGTCAGCGTGCATTACCCGCGTGCGGTGGTGTTTGAAATCGAGTCCAGCCTGGGATTGTTCGGCGCCTGGCCGCAATTCGAGGCGCGGTTACGGACCGAGCTCGGCGAACTGGGGTTTCGCCATCGGATTGTTGCCGCGCCCAACCCGGCGGCCGCGCGGGTGCTGGCCAACGCGTATGACGGTCTGGTGGTGCCCGACGATCAAGCCTTGCACCATCATCTTGGGCAGTTGCCCATCGACCGGATCGGGCTGGAGACCAGCGTCGCCACGGCGTTGTCGCGCATGGGGCTGCGCACTTTGAGTCAGGTTCAGGCGTTGCCTCGCCATAGTCTGGCCCGGCGTTTCGAGGCCCAGGTGCTCAAGCATCTGGACACCTTGCTCGGGTTACGGCAGCTGGCGCTGGCGTTCTATCTGCCGCCGGACCGCTTCGATGTGCGCATCGAGCTCAACTTCGATGTGCAGTCCCATCAGGCGCTGCTGTTTCCGTTACGCCGATTGACCGGTGACCTGTCGGCGTTTCTTTGCGGGCGGGACAGCGGCGTGCAGCGTTTCGACCTGCACCTGGAGCATGCCGGGTTGCCGGACACCCTCATCAAGGTCGGCCTGCTCAGCGCCGAACGTGATCCGGCGATGCTCTTCGAACTGGCCCGAGGGCGGCTGGAACAGGTTCAGGTCGAGGCCCCGGTGCGCGGTTTTCGTCTGCGCGCCGAAGACTTGCCGGCCTTCGTTCCCCAGTATCAGGAGCTGTTCGACGACCGTCCGCAGCAGTCCTTGCCCTGGGAGCAACTGCGCGAACGCTTGCGGGCGCGGTTGGGAGATGGCGCGGTGCAGGGTTTGCGGTTCCAGGCCGATCACCGGCCGGAATGCGCGTGGCAGGCCAGTGTCGACAGTCAGCGCTGTGGCGGGCTGCCTGCAGTGCAACGACCGGGCTGGCTGCTGACTGAACCGCTGGCGGTGCACGAAGGTTCGACACGCATCCTGATGGGGCCGGAACGCATCGAGTCCGGGTGGTGGGACGGTGACGATGTGCGCCGCGATTATTTCCTGATTGAAACCCGCTCCGGCCAGCAGGGCTGGGCCTATCGTGCGGTCGGTGAGGACGGCCGGTTGTGGCTGCAGGGGTGGTTCGCATGAGCATCGACTATGCCGAACTGCACTGCCTGTCGAACTTCAGTTTCCAGCGCGGTGCTTCCAGTGCCCTCGAACTGTTTCAGCGGGCGAAAAAACAGGGCTATCAGGCCTTGGCAATCACCGATGAATGCACCCTGGCCGGTATCGTCCGCGCCTGGCAAGCGGCCAAATCCGTGGAGCTGCCGTTGATCATCGGCAGCGAAGTGCGGATCGAGAACGGCCCGAAACTGGTGCTGCTGGTGGAAAACCTCGAGGGTTACCAAACCCTGTGCCGACTGATTACCCGAGCCCGACGCCGAACGCAGAAAGGCCAGTATCAAGTGCTGCGGGAAGACTTCAGCGAACCCCTGCCGGGGCTGTTGGCGTTGTGGGTGCCGGACGCTGTCGATGACGTTGAACAGGGCCACTGGCTGAAGCAGACCTTCGCCGAACGCCTGTGGCTGGCCGTCCAGCTACATCGCGGCCAGGACGATACACGACGGCTGGCTGCGCTGCTGACCCTGGCGGGCGAACTGCGAATCCCGGCAGTGGCCAGCGGCGATGTGCACATGCACGCTCGCGGCCGGCGCGCCTTGCAGGACACCATGACTGCGATCCGTCATCACGTGCCGGTGGCGGAGGCCGGGTTGCGTCTTCATCCCAATGGCGAGCGGCATGTGCGCAGTCTCGATGCGCTGCAATCGATCTATCCGCAAACACTGCTCGACGAAACGCTGAACATCGCCCGACGCTGCACCTTCGACCTCGGTCAGTTGCGTTATCAATATCCCCGGGAGTTGGTACCGCAAGGCCAGACTGCCACGTCCTGGCTGCGTCATTTGACCGAAGAGGGCATCGCGTGGCGTTGGTCAAAAGGCCCGCAGGCCAAGGTGCTGACGCAGATCGACAAGGAACTGGAGCTGATCGCCGAGCTGGGCTACGAAAGCTATTTCCTGACGGTTCACGACATTGTGCGTTTCGCCCGTGAGCAAAAAATCCTGTGTCAGGGCCGTGGTTCGGCGGCCAACTCGGCGGTGTGTTTTGCCTTGGGGATCACGGAAATCGATCCGGATCGCACCACGCTGTTGTTCGAGCGCTTTCTCTCCAGGGAACGCAACGAGCCGCCGGACATCGACGTCGATTTCGAACATGAGCGTCGCGAAGAAGTCTTGCAGTACGTGTTCCAGCGTTATGGCCGGACCCGCGCGGCGCTCACGGCGGTGGTCAGCACGTATCACGCGGCCGGCGCGGTGCGTGATGTGGCCAAGGCCTTGGGGTTGCCGCCGGATCAGATCAACGCCCTGGCCGATTGCTGTGGCCACTGGAGTGATGCAACACCGCCCGTGGAACGCCTGCTTGAAGGCGGGTTCGATCCCGAGAGCCCGGTATTGCGCCGGGTGCTGAGCCTGACGGGGCAGCTGATCGGTTTCCCTCGACACCTGTCCCAGCACCCCGGCGGTTTCGTGATTTCCGAGCAGCCTCTGGACAGCCTGGTCCCGGTGGAAAACGCCGCCATGGCCGAGCGCACCATCATTCAGTGGGACAAGGATGACCTCGACGCGGTCGGGCTGCTCAAGGTGGATATTCTGGCGTTGGGCATGCTCAGTGCGATCCGCCGCTGTTTCGATCTGTTGCGCCGCCATCGCCATCGGGACCTGAGCCTGGCGACGATCCCGGCCGAAGACCCGCAAACCTACGACATGATCGGTCGTGCCGACACCATCGGCGTGTTCCAGATCGAGTCCCGGGCGCAGATGTCGATGCTGCCGAGGCTCAAACCCCGGACCTTCTATGACCTGGTGATCGAGGTGGCGATCGTCCGTCCGGGGCCGATTCAGGGCGGGATGGTGCATCCGTACCTGCGACGCCGGAACAAGGAAGAACCCGAGGTCTATCCGTCACCGGCACTGGAAACCGTGCTCAAGCGCACGCTGGGTGTGCCGCTGTTTCAGGAACAGGTCATGCAGATTGCGATTGTCGCCGCCGACTACAGCCCCGGCGAGGCCGATCAGTTGCGCCGCTCCATGGCGGCCTGGAAACGCCACGGCGGGCTCGAACCGCACAAGGATCGCCTGGCCGCCGGGATGAAGAAAAACGGCTACACGGCAGAATTTTCCGCGCAGATCTTCGAGCAGATCAAAGGCTTCGGCAGCTACGGTTTTCCCGAGTCACACGCCGCCAGTTTCGCCTTGCTGACTTACGCCAGTTGCTGGTTGAAATGCCACGAGCCGGCGGCCTTCGCCTGTGCGCTGATCAACAGCTGGCCCATGGGTTTCTACAGCCCGGACCAGATTCTGCAGGACGCGCGCCGGCATCATTTGCAGATTCGCCCGGTGGACGTGCGCGCCAGTGACTGGGATTGCAGCCTCGAACCGATCACCGGTGCCCAGCCGGCGATTCGCATGGGGTTGCGGATGATCAAGGGTTTTCGCGAGGACGATGCCCGGCGCATCGAAACGGCGAGGTCGAAGGGGACGTTTGTCGACATTGCCGACCTCGGCGAGCGGGCACGACTCGATGCCCGCGCCCAGGAGCAACTGGCCGATGCCGGTGCGCTGCGTGGGCTGGCCGGCGACCGTCATCGGGCGCGCTGGGAAGTGGCGGGTGTACAGAAACAGCTCGGCTTGTTTACCGGTCTGCCGAGTCAGGAGGAGGGCGCGGTGTCGTTACCCAAACCCACCGTGGGCGAGGACCTGCTAGCCGATTACACCAGTGTCGGCACCACGCTCGGTCCGCATCCGCTGGCGTTGTTGCGGGGTGAATTGAAGGCCCGGCGTTGCCGCAGTTCGAAGGAGCTGCTGGATGTCGAGCATGGAAGACCGGTCAGCGTCGCCGGGCTGGTGACCGGTCGGCAACGGCCGGGTACCGCCAGTGGCGTGACCTTTGTCACCCTTGAAGATGAGTTCGGCAACGTCAACGTGGTGGTCTGGCGCGACTTGGCCGACCGGCAGCGCCAGGTGTTGGTCGGCTCGCAATTGCTCAAGGTTGATGGGCGCTGGGAAAAGGAAGGCGAGGTGCGGCATTTGATTGCCGGACGGTTGAGCGACCTGAGTCCATTGCTCGACGGCATCAGTGTGCGCAGCCGGGATTTTCGTTAGCCGTGGGAACGATCACGCCCTCATTTACCCAAAGGCCAAAACCGCTCCCCACCCCCCGGGGCATCCGTCCACGCCTGCAACGACCGTGTCGGCAAGTCAAAATAATCCCGAGTACGCGCATACCCATGCCCACCCATCCGCCCAATCGCATCCAGCCCCAGCTGATCGATATACAGGGTTTTCGGGTCGATCAATTCATCCCGCACATGGGCCATCAGCACTTCGCCAAAGATAATCTCCCGCGACTGCCCGATGGACAGCGCCATCATCCGCCGACACTCCAGAGCCACCGGTGCTTCGCCGATTCGTGGGCATTTGACCGTGGTGCCGGGAATGGCGGTAAGGCCGGCGGCAGTCAGCTCGTCGAAACCGGGGGCAAACGGCACGGCGCAGACATTCATGGCTTCCACCAGGGCATCGCTGACGATGTTTACGGTGAATTCCTGGTTGAGCTGGATATTGCGAGTGGTGTCCTTGGGACTTTGGTCTCCGTAGTTTTCCACGCCTAGCGCGAGGATCGGCGGGTCGGCCGAGAGGGCGTTGAAGAAGCTGAAGGGCGCGGCGTTGATCCGACCCTCACCGTCGATGGTGGTGACCAGGGCAATCGGCCGTGGCACCACGCTGCCGATCAGAATCTTGTACTTGTCTCGCGGACTCAATTGGCTGAAGTCGAAGCTTTGCATGGGCAGAACTCTCTAAAGAAGTGGATCAATCGCGCTCAGCGGCGCGTGTGCGCTGTAGTCATCAGCGAACGGGATGGCCGGTTTGAACAGGCCTTTCCAGTCCGGTTGGCCGAAGGCCCGGTCGCTGTGGCTGCGCATCAGTTTTTCGAATTGTTGTTGGGCCTGGCGTTGCAGGGCGGGGTAGTCGACGCCTTGAACCTGACCGTTTTGCATGACGCAGCGGCCGTCGATGTAGCTGGCGATGCAATCGTCACCGCGCCCGGCCAATACCAGGTTTTTCAGTGGGTCGAACAGCGGCCCCAAATGCAGGCCGCAAAGGCTGAACACCGTGATGTCGGCTTTGGCCCCCGGCGCCAGACGGCCGAGATCGTCTCGGCCCAAGGCTTTGGCGCCACCGAGCGTGGCGGCGTTGTAAAAGTCCAACGTACTGGTCAAAGCACCATCGCCCTCCATCAATCGCGCGATGTTCAGACCCTGGCGCATGTTCTCCAGCAGGTCCGCCGGCCAAGTGTCAGTGCCCAAGGCGAAGTTGACGCCCTTGGCCCGATAGCGACCGAAAGAGTTCAGCGCCTCGCCGTCACGGGCAAACACCACTGGGCAATGCACCAGACTCGCGCCGCCATCCACCACGCGTTGCAGATCGTCATCACCAGAGGTGTAGATGCCGTGGGGTAACAGACTGCGCGGGGTCAACAGGTCCAGTTGCTGCAACCAGGTCAGGGGCGATACGCCGCGCAGTTGCTCGACCATCGCCACTTCACCGAGCCCCTGGCAGCAATGCAAACGCATCGGCGCGTTCAGTTCCCGACTCAACGCAGCGGTGCGTTGCAGCAGGGCCGGGGTGCAGGTCTGGATGCGGTCCGGCAGCAGCGCGCCGCGAATCAAACCCTCGTGAGCACCGTCGAAGTCATGGAAAAACCGAACAGCCGCATCGAGCCCGGCCATTCCACGCGCTTCGTCCCAGTGGTGCCCCAAGGTTCCGTCAGCGCGCCAGTAACTCATGCCGCTCATGTAGCAGGGACCGAGGTAAGTTCGCAGCCCCAACTCGGCAGCGACACCGGCCACCGCAGAAAACTCGTCGTAAGTCTCGGCCCACTCGCGGTAGTACATCGAGGTGATCGGCATGGCGGTGGTGATGCCGTTGCGGATCAACTGAGTGAAGGCATAGCGGTACTTGAAGACTTCTTCATCCGCGGTGTAACTCTCCCGCGGACCGCTCGCCAGATAGTCCTCGGACCACATCCGACCCATGTCGCGTTCATCGCCGTTGTCCAGCGTCAGCACCGTCGAATCAAGATCCCCGAGCGCATCCAGATCGATAAAACCCGGACCGATCAACGCGTTGCCGTAATCAATCCACTGATCCACCGGGCCCGGATAATCACGACCGACAAACACGATGTGCGAACCTTCGAACACCACTTCGCCGTCGCGCCACAGCACATGCTGTGTGCCGTCGAACCCGACCACGCAGCGGGCTTTCAAAGCAATCCGTTTCACAAGCGACTGTCCAGCAGTTGGCCGCCGGAAGCGATCAGCTCGCCGCCGCGATAAACCTGGCGCACCGGCCGCGACACCACCGCCTCACCCAGCGTTTGCACCGGCATCAGCAAAAAGTCCGCCGGCTGGCCGATCTCCACCCCATACCCTTCACAACCCAACGCCCGAGCACCATTCACCGTCGCCGCTTCGAACGCCGCCGCCAGTTCATCGTCCTTGTTCAAGTCGAACCGGAACGCCAACAACATCGCCCGTTCCAGCATGTCGCCGTTACCCATGGGCGACCAGGCATCGCGAATGCCGTCCGAACCCAGACAGACATTCACCCCGGCCTCGCGCAGGGCGAGGAACGGCGGCACCGCACAATCGGCCGGCGCCGAGCTCATCAACGAGATGTTCAGTGCCGCCAGACGCTCGGCCACCGGTTTAACCTGGCTCCACGGCAACATCCCAAGGCAGTAGGCGTGGCTGATCATCACCCGACCCTGACACCCGAAGCGCTCGGTGTAATCGGCGATCCGCGCGATCTGCCACAGGCCCAGTTCTCCCTTGTCGTGCAGGTGAATGTCGACGCCACGCTCGAATTCGCTGGCCAGTTTGAACACGAAGTCGAGCTGCGCGATCGGGTCGTTGTCGATGCCGCAAGGGTCGAGGCCACCGACGTTTTCAACGCCCAGGGCCATGGCTTCGCGCATCAGTTCGGCGGTGCCGGGGCGGCTGATCAGGCCGGTTTGCGGGAACACCACCAGTTGCAGGTCGATCAGGTCGCGGTAACTTTCGCGCAGTTGCTGCATGGCCTCGACATGGCGCAGGCCGAATTCCGGGTCGATATCGACGTGACAACGCATCGTCAGCGAGCCACGGGCGATGCAGTTTTCCAGCAGCGCGCCGGCGCGTTGAGCGATGGGCGCGTCGACTTCACGCAGCACGCGGCGCTCGTTGGCGATGTAATCCTTGAGCGTCGGCCCGGCGCTGTTCGCACGCCAGGGTTGGCCCCAGAGGGTTTTGTCCAGGTGGATGTGGCTTTCAACCAGGGCAGGGGTGAGGAGCTGGTTTTGGCCGTCGATGTCGGTGGCGGTGAGGACCGCAGTCGATGCCGGGCGGTGTTGCTTGAACAGGCCGTTTTCGATCAGCAGGTCTTTGGCGGTTGAACCGTAGGGCCGCACATTGCGCAGCCAGCGGGGTTGGGTCATATCAAGCCTCAAATTGGGTGGTGTATTCGCTGGCCTCTTCGCGGGCAAGCCTCGCTCCTACAGTTCGTTGTCGATCACAACGTTGTGATTCAACCCGAATCCCGTAGGAGCGAGGCTTGCCCGCGAAGGCCGCGACTCGGTCTCAAGCCAGTCAATCAACCCTTGAGCTTCGACCAGATCCGATCCTGCAGCTCACGCGCCTTGTTGCTGCACTCTTTTTCCGGGCGCAGGCGCGAGGCAAACTCGTCGGGCATGTTGATGGCGTCCATGACCCGCCATTTGGCGTCGATCAACTTGTCGCTTTGAATGCCGTTGTCGTAGGCGATGGCGTTGGACACGGCCGCGGCGTTTTCCGGCTTCATCATCCAGTCGATGAAGATCTTCGCGTTGCCAGGGTGCGGGGCGCTTTTCGGCACGGCGAAGTTGTCCTGGAACATGGCCAGGCCTTCGCGCGGGTACACGTACTTGATGGTGCTTTTTTGCAACGTGGCCCGGGCGGTAGAGCCGTTCCAGTTCTGCATCATGATCACCTCACCGGAAGCCATGCGGTCGACGGTGTTGTCCGAGCTGTACATCTTCAAGTGCGGTTTCTGTTTTTGCAGCAGCTCCAGAATGCGCTTGGCGTCCTGCGGGTTTTCGCTGCATTCGTCGACGTTCAGGTAATGACTGGCCGCGTTGATCACACTGCTGGAGGTGTCGAGTGCGGCGAGTTGGCCTTTGAGTTCCTTGCGCGGTTCGAAGAATTCTTTCCACGAATCGTCCAGCCTGCCGCCGGGCACCCGCGCACTGTCATAGGAAAACCCGGTGGTGCCCCACAGGTACGGTGCGGAGAATTTGCGGCCCGGGTCGAAACTCGGGTTGCGGAACGCCGGTTTGACGTACTGGAAGTTGGGCAGGGACGCGGCGTCGATTTCCAGCAGCAGGTCCTGGTTGATCAACGTGCGCATGATCGACTGCGACGGCACGATCACGTCGTACGCCGCGCCACCGGCCTGTAACTTGGCCAGCAAGGTTTCATTGCTGTCGTAGCCGTCCATGGTGACCTTGATCCCGGTCTCCTTTTCGAACTTGGCCAGCAGTTCCACCGGGTAGTAGTCGGTCCAGTTGTAGAAGAACAATTGCTTGGGCTCGGCGGCCAGTGCGGTGAAAACGGTGAAGCAACTGAGGGCCAGACCGGCGACGCCGTAACGCATGCTTTTCAGTTTCATAGGCTTTCTATTCATAACAGCAGGCTCCAGACTCATTGGTTTTTGCCGCGCTGTCCCAGCCAGAAGGCCAGCACCACCAGCACGATGGAAATCACCAGCATCAGGGTCGAGATCGCGTTGATCTCCGGCGTGACACCGGACTTGATCGCCGAGAAGATGTACACCGGCAACGTTGTCGAACCGGGGCCGGCGACGAAGAAGGTCATGATGAAATCGTCGAGGCTGACCACGAACGCCAACACCGACCCGGACAACACCGCTGGCCACAGCAGCGGCAAGGTGACCCGGCGAAACACCTGCCACGGGTTGGCGTACAAATCGTTCGCCGCCTCCAGCAAGCTCTTGTCCAGGTCATTGAGCCGCGCGCGGATCGGCAGGTACGCGAAGGGAATGCAGAAGCCGATGTGCGCGACAATCACCGTCAGCAAACCGAGCTTGATCCCCAGCGCCATGAACAGCAGCAGGGTGGCCACGGCGGTGACGATCTCCGGCAGGATCAGTGGCAGGTTGATCCCGCCCTCGATCATCTTCTGTCCGTAAAACGGCCGATAGGTCGCCAGCGCTGCGAGCAACGCAATGGCCGTGGCGCAGACCGTGGCGATGCTGGCGACGATGATCGAATTCAACGCGGCGGTCTGGATCGACGGGTTCGCCAGAATCCGTCCGTACCAGGCGAAGGAGAACTCGGTCCACACCGTTGCCGAGCGGTTGGCGTTGAAGCTGTAGGCGATCAGCACAAAGATCGGCACGTACAGGTAGGCCAGGATCAACAGGCTGAATTCACGGGTCAGTGGCAGTTTTTTCAAGTGCAGGGCGATCATGCGGTGGCTCCCCGACGCAGGTTCTTGGCGGCCTTGCGGCTATAGAGGGCGTAAAGCACCAGGGACAGCAGCAGAATCCCCAGCAGCAGGAACGACAACGAACTGCCCAGCGGCCAGTTGCGCGCGGTGCCGAACTGTTGCTGGATCAGGTTGCCGATCATCAGCGTCTTGCCTCCGCCGAGAATCGCCGGGGTGATGAAGGCGCCGAGGCTCGGTACGAACACCAGCAGCGCACCGGCAATCACGCCGGGCATCGACAGCGGCAGAATGATCCGCCGCAACGCGTGCCAGCGGTTGGCGCCAAGGTCGTAAGCCGCTTCCACCAGACGCCAGTCGAGTTTCTCCAGGGTCGAGTAGATCGGCAAAATCATGAACGGCAGGAAGCTGTAGACCAGCCCGACGCTGACGGCGAAGTCGTTGTAGAGCAGGGTGATGCCACCGGCCTGGGGGAACAGTGCATTAATGCTTTGGGCGACCCAGCCGTGTTCGCGCAGGATGATCAGCCAGGCGTAATTGCGGATCAGCAGGTTGGTCCAGAACGGAATGGTGATCAGCAACACCATGAGGTTGCGCCGGCGCGGGGTCAGGCTCGACATCCACAAGGCGACCGGGAAGCCAAACAGAAAACACAGCAACGTGGTGCCACCGGCCTGGAACACCGAGCGCAACAGCGCCTGGGCGTAGACCCAGTTCAGTTCCAGTTCACCGTCGAAACCTTCCTGGAAAAACAGCTGCACGTAGCTTTGCAATTGCCAGTTGGCCTGCCAGTCGACGCCACCGTAAACGTTGCGTGGCAATAGGCTGATGTAGCCCATGATGCCGAGCGGAATGGCAATCAGCGCCAGCAAAGTCAAAACCACCGGGCTGAGCAACAGCGCACGGTTAAGGGCGGGAGAAGTGCTGCTGACGCTCATCTCAGGCCTCCATCAACAGGCAGGCGTGGGGCGGCAGGTTGACCGCGACGCGATCACCGACCACCCGGCCGCGGTTCAGGCCTTCGTTGTTCTCGCGCAGCATGACTTTGATGTCGTTGTTCAATCGGCATTGGTAAAGGGTCGCGGTGCCGACATACAACACCGCTTCAATCACGCCGCGCAGGTGATGCGGTTGCGTAGGGTCGACCAGTTGCGAACGCTCCGGGCGGAAGGCCAATTGCACGGCCGCGCCGTCGAAGCCTTGGGCCGGGCAGGGGATTTCCACCGGCATGCCATTGGGCACGAAGAGCTTTTCGTTCTGCTGACCGCGCTTGAGATGGCCGGGGAGAAAGTTGATGTCGCCAATGAACTGGGCGACAAACTGATGCTGCGGGCGTTCGTAAATGTCGTTGGGCGTACCGATCTGCAGGATCTTGCCGGCGGACATCACGGCAATGCGATCAGACAGGGTCAGGGCTTCTTCCTGATCGTGGGTGACGAAAATGAAGGTGATCCCGGCTTCCTTCTGCACGCGCTTGAGTTCGACCTGCATTTCCTTGCGCAGCTTCAAGTCCAGCGCCGACAGCGGTTCATCCAGCAACAGCACTTTGGGTTTCGGCGCCAGGGCCCGAGCCAGCGCCACGCGCTGCTGCTGGCCACCGGACAACTCGGCCGGTGTGCGCTTGGCCAGGTGTTGCATTTGTACCAGTGCCAGCATCTCATCGACCCGTTGCGCGATGAGCTTGCGATCAAGACCCTGCATCTCGAGGCCGAAGGCGATATTCTGCGCGACACTCATGTGCGGAAACAGCGCGTAGCTCTGGAACACTGTGTTGACCCGGCGCTTGAACGGCGGCAAGTCATTGACCGGTTCGCCGGCCAGACGAATCTCGCCCTCGCTGACCTGTTCGAAACCGGCGATGGTGCGTAACAAGGTAGTTTTACCGCAGCCGGAAGGGCCGAGCAGGGTGAAGAATTCGTTGTCGGTAATGTCGACTGAAACGTTGTCGAGGGCTGGAGCCAACCCCGGATCGTCGGAATACCGTTTAGATACATTACGCACTTCGATTGCGACTGGACGACCCATAATGGTGCATTCCTCTAATTATTGTATGCAATATCTGGATGCAATTTAGAAATACCCGGATTAACCTGCTCGCGCAACCCCCTTTTTCAATGGCTGCTCATCGCCAGGGGGCGGTTGTTTCGCGCAATAGGAGTGTTCAGATGTCCGAGAAAAAACTGGAGACCACGGTCGACCGTGTCTACCAAGGGGTTTACGAGGCAATCAGCAAACGTTCATTGCGTCCCGGCATGAAGCTTGGCGAAGCGTCATTGGCCGAACTTTTTAATGTCAGCCGGACGTCGGTTCGTGCTGCACTCAAACAGTTGGAGGCCGACGGGCTGGTCACCACCGAACCCAACAAAGGCGCGTCGGTGTCGTTGCCGAGTGATGAAGAAATCCGTTCGTTGTTCGAAACCAGGCGTCTGATCGAAATCGGCATCGTCACCGAACTCTGCCGCCGGCGTGATTCCGCCGTGACCCAGGACTTGCGTGATCACTTGCTGCTGGAGGATGAAGCGCACCGCAGTGGCGACCATGAGCGGCTGATTCATCTGCTCGGCGAGTTCCACATCAAACTCGCGCAAAGCCTGAATAACCCGGTGCTGCTGGACTGGTTCCGCAAGCTGATATCCCGCGCCTCGCTGTACGCCGCCGCGCTGGATGACGACAGCCATGAAGCCTGCCGCGACGATGAACATTTGCGGCTGATCGAGTTCATCGAAGCGGGCAATCAAAGTGCCGCGATCGAACTGACTTGCATGCATTTGAATGGCATTGAGAAAGCGATCCTCGACGTCGCCGCCACGTTGAAAACCGGCTACCACCCGCTCAAGCACCTGATCGAGGTGTGAGGGTGGGATCCGTAGCAGCTGCCGAGCCTCGAGGCTGCGAACGCAGCCTCGCAGGCTCGGCAGCTGCTACAGGGTTTTCCTCAGGAAAATCCACAAAAATCTGCTGGTGAAGAATCAGCTAACCTCTATGAAACCATTGGCGACCGCAATGCTCGAAACAAACGGGCACGCACCGTCCACATGCCGTTGCAATCCCTCAAGCCAGCTCATCTACAGGGATACACAATCAGTCGATGCAGTTTCTAGACGATAGCCACAGGTGTGCCGGCTGGAACGGTGAAATGGCCAGGCGTATCTGCGCGTTCGACTGGAGCGTGACTGAGTTGGGGGGCATGGACACCTGGCCCGCAAGCCTGTGCAGCGCGGTGCAGTTGATGCTCGCGTCCCCACTGCCGATGGTGATGCTGTGGGGTCGTGCGGGTTACATGATCTATAACGATGCGTACTCGACGTTTGCCGGTGGCCGACATCCTTACCTGTTGGGCTCCCCGGTGGAACTGGGCTGGCCGGAAGTCGCCGAGTTCAATCGGCATGTGGTCGACACCTGCCTGGCCGGCGGCACATTGTCCTATCGCAATAAAGAGTTTGTGCTTTTGAGGGACGGCATACCCGAAGACGTCTGGCTGGACCTCTATTACAGCCCGGTGGCTGATGATGAGGGGAAACCGGCCGGGGTCATGGCGATGGTGGTCGAGACCACCGAGCATGTGATTTCCGAACGCCGTCGTCAGGCCGCCGAGGACGCCTATCACGCCGACAACGAACGGGTGCGCCTGGCGCTCAATGCCGGGGCTTTGCTCGGCTCGTTCGTCTGGGACATCAAGGGTAATGTGCTCTCCGGCGATGAGCGTTTCGCCCGCACCTTTTCTTACCCGCCCGAGCAAAACCTGACCGACTTGCCAACGGACATCGCCGAAGCACAGATCCATCCCGATGACCGCAGTTGGGTGCAGGAACAGATCAATCAATCAGTGGAAACCGGCGAACCCTTTAACGCCGAGTATCGGGTCCAGCGCCCTGGTGGCAGTTATCTGTGGGTGCAAGCGAGTGGTGGCTGCGAGTTCAATAAACAGGGCGAACCGTTCCGTTTTCCCGGGGTGTTGATCGACATCCACGAACGCAAGACCGCCGAAGAATCCTTGCTCAAGTTCACCCGCAACCTGGAGCAACGCGTTGCCGACGAAGTCGAAGCGCGGCTGGCCGCTGAAGAACAACTGCGTCAATCCCAGAAACTCGAAGCCATCGGCGGCCTCACCGGCGGCGTGGCCCATGACTTCAACAACCTCTTGCAGGTGATCGCCGGCAACCTGCACTTGCTGGCGCGGCATGAACCGGACAACGCCAACGTGCAGCGCCGGGTCAGTGCGTCGATTGCCGCGGTCGAGCGCGGCGCCAAACTGTCTTCGCAATTGCTCGCGTTCGCCCGTCGTCAGCCCTTGTCGCCAGCAGTCTGCGATCTGCGGCAGGTCTTTGACGGACTCGGTGAATTGTTGCAGCGAGCGCTGGGGGAAACCCTCCAGATCAATGTCTGCGCAGATGAAGCCCTTTGGCACATCTACGTGGACCGCAATCAACTGGAAAACGCCATCCTCAATCTGGCGATCAATGCCCGGGACGCCATGAAAGGCGAGGGGACCATTAACCTGAGCGCCGAGAACATTGTCCTGGATAGCAAGTTTTGTGCAGGCAAGGGCATCGTCGCCGGTGACTATGTTTGTGCAGCGGTGGCTGACACGGGTGTCGGCATGTCGCCGCAGGTACTCGCACAGGCTTTCGAACCGTTTTTTACCACCAAGGCCGACGGCCAGGGCACGGGGCTTGGATTGAGCATGGTGTTCGGTTTCGTCAAGCAGAGTGGCGGGCATATCGAGATTTCCAGCGTGGTCGGGCAGGGCACTCGGGTGCAACTGTATTTCCCTCGCAGCCTGCGTCCGATGCAGAGCGAAACGACACTTCACGATCCGCAACAACGAGGCGGACACGAAACCATTCTGGTGGTCGAGGACAACGAGGCGGTGCGCAGCGCTGCGGTGGAATTACTGAGCGAAGCAGGTTATCAAGTCCTGACGGCTGCCAACGGTGACGTCGCCATGCAGATGTTGCTGGAGGGCGCGGCAGTGGACCTGATTTTCACCGACGTGGTCATGCCCGGCCTGATCAAAAGCTCGGACCTGGCCGCCTGGGCCAAGGTGCAGACGCCGCCGGTGGCCGTGCTGTTCACCTCGGGCCACACCCGTGACATTATTTCGCGCAATCACCAACTCAGCCCCGACACCTGGCTGCTGAGCAAACCCTATGGTCCCGAGGCGCTCACACAGATGGTCCGCACGGTGCTCAATGGCTAACCCGATTTGATCGTTGATCGTTCCCACGCGGAGCGTGGGAACGATCAAACGTCAGAGTTCTTTCCGCTATTTAACCAAGGCAGGTCCATGACTTCCAACCCTCCCTCAGGCATGGTCAGGGTGCGCGGCGCCCGGGAACACAATCTCAAAAACGTCGATGTCGACATTCCCCGGGATGCCCTGGTGGTGTTCACCGGCGTGTCCGGTTCGGGGAAGTCGTCACTGGCGTTCTCGACCCTCTACGCCGAAGCGCAACGCCGCTATTTCGAATCCGTGGCGCCTTATGCGCGGCGACTGATCGATCAGGTCGGGGTGCCGGACGTCGACTCCATCGAAGGCTTGCCGCCGGCGGTGGCCCTGCAACAACAACGGGGCACACCGAGCACGCGGTCTTCGGTGGGCAGCGTGACGACGTTGTCGAGCCTGATCCGCATGCTTTACTCCCGGGCCGGCAGTTATCCGCCGGGGCAGCCGATGCTGTATGCCGAAGACTTTTCGCCCAATACGCCCCAGGGCGCGTGTCTGGAATGCCATGGGTTGGGACGGGTTTATGAAGTCACCGAAGCCCTGATGGTCCCGGACCCGAGCCTGACCATTCGCCAGCGCGCGGTCGCCTCCTGGCCCACCGCCTGGCAGGGACAAAACCTGCGCGACATTCTGGTGACCCTGGGTTACGACGTCGACAAACCCTGGCGCGATCTGCCGAAAAAGCAGCGCGACTGGATTCTCTTCACCGAAGAAACACCGACGGTGCCGGTGTACGCCGGGCTCACCCCCGAAGAAACCAACGTCGCGCTCAAACGCAAGATGGAGCCGAGTTACCAGGGCACGTTCACCGGCGCCCGGCGCTACATCCTGCACACCTTCAGCCATTCGCAAAGCGCGCTGATGAAGAAGCGCGTCTCTCAATTCATGCTCGGCAGCCCGTGCCCGCTGTGCGACGGCAAACGGCTCAAGCGCGAGGCGTTGTCGGTGACGTTTGCCGGTTACGACATCGGCGAATTGTCGCAGATGCCGTTGCTGCAAGTGGCGCAAGTGCTGAAGCCGGTGGCCGCTCACAGTTACCTCGAACAGGCCGACGAGGCGGGCGAGGTGTTGACGCACAGCCAGACCCGCGAGGCCCGTGAGCAGCGAGTCGCCCACGGCGCCAGTGGCCACGCCAACGCGCCGGATGTGCGCCACACACCGAATCTGTCTGTGGAGAAACGCCTGGCCGCGCAACGGATCGCTCAAGACTTGTTGGAGCGGGTCAGTACGTTAACTGATCTGGGGCTCGGTTACCTGGCGCTGGACCGCAGCACACCGACGCTGTCGTCCGGTGAGTTGCAGCGTCTGCGCCTGGCGACGCAATTGGGTTCGCAGTTGTTTGGGGTGATTTACGTGCTGGATGAACCGTCGGCCGGTCTGCACCCGGCGGATGGCGAGGCACTGTTCGAAGCCCTGCAACGCTTGAAAGCCGCTGGCAACACCTTGTTCGTGGTCGAGCATGACCTGGAAACCATGCGCCGCGCCGACTGGTTGATCGATGTGGGCCCGGCGGCTGGCGAGCATGGCGGCCGGATCCTGTACAGCGGACCGCCGCCAGGCTTGGCTGATGTGACGAACTCGCAGACACGTGCTTATCTGTTCGCCGAGCAGGCCACCCGGCCCCGAGCCAGCCGCCAGGCGACCGAATGGCTGCGGCTGGAAGGCATCACCCGCAACAACCTGAACAACCTCAGCGTCGAGTTTCCGCTGGGCTGTTTTACCGCGGTGACGGGCGTCTCGGGTTCCGGTAAATCGAGCTTGGTCAGCCAGGCGTTGCTGGAGCTGGTGGGCGCTCATCTCGGGCGCGCGGCAAGTGACAGCGAGCCGCAAGCGTTGAGCCTTGAGGACGACGCACCGCAAGTCAGCGGCGGTCAGGTCACGACGGGGCTGGAATCGATCAAGCGTCTGGTGCAAGTCGATCAGAAACCCATCGGCCGCACACCGCGCTCAAACCTGGCGACTTACACCGGGCTGTTTGACAACGTGCGCAAACTGTACGCCGCCACTCCCGAGGCGCAGGCCGAGGGTTACGACGCCGGTCAGTTCTCCTTCAACGTTGCCAAGGGCCGTTGCTCGACGTGCGAAGGTGAGGGCTTTGTCAGCGTCGAGTTGCTGTTCATGCCCAGCGTCTATGCGCCATGCTCGACCTGCCACGGCGCGCGCTACAACCCCGAGACGCTGGCGATCGTCTGGCAAGGCTTGAACATCGCCCAGGTGTTGCAGTTGACGGTGGATGAAGCGGTTACGGTATTCGCCGAACAACCGGGTATTCACCGCTCGCTGGAGGTGCTGCGCGATATCGGCCTGGGTTACTTGCGCCTCGGTCAGCCGGCGACCGAGCTGTCGGGCGGCGAAGCCCAACGGATCAAACTGGCCACCGAGCTGCAACGCAACCAGCGTGGGGCCACGCTGTATGTGCTCGACGAGCCCACCACCGGATTGCACCCAAGGGATGTCGATCGCTTGCTCGAACAGTTGAATACGCTGGTGACGGCGGGGCATACGGTGATCGTCGTCGAACATGAAATGCGCGTGGTTGCGCAGAGTGACTGGGTGATCGACATTGGCCCGGGGGCGGGGGATCAGGGCGGGAAGATTGTTATTGCAGGCACGCCGCAGAAAGTCGCCAAAAGCAAGAAGAGCCGGACCGCACCGTTTTTGGCCAGAACCCTCGGTTGATGATCGGTCACGAACCGTCCAGCGTGCGTCGAACCTTGTCCAGCAGTTCATTGATCTGGAACGGCTTGATCAGCATTTCCATGCCATTGCCGAGGAACACCTGACGGTTGATCGCGGTTTCGGCATAACCGGTCATGAACAGGATCGGCAGCTTTTCGCGCCAGCCCCGTGCCACATCGGCCAACTCGCGGCCGCTCATGCGTGGCAAACCGACGTCGGTCAGCAACAGGTCGATGGAGTCGTCGTGTTGCAGGCGTTCGAGGGCACTTTCGATGTCGCCCACCTGCGTGCAACGGTAACCGGCATCCACCAACACTTCGGCCACAAACATGCGCACCGACGGCGTGTCCTCGACGATCAACACATGTTGGCCGTCACCCTGATGATCGACGGTGGTTGACTCGGCGTCGTCGGCCGTGAAGTCGGAACTGGCCGGCAGCATGAGGGTGACTTCGGTGCCGCGCCGGGCGACGCTGCGGATGTGCGCATCGCCACCCGATTGCCGGGCGAAACCGTAGAGGGTCGACAACCCCAGTCCTGTGCCCTGGCCCAGCGGCTTGGTGGTGAAAAACGGGTCGAACACTTTGTCGATCACGCTGTGTTCGATACCGGTACCGTCATCGCGCACAGAAAACGCGACATACGCACCGTCGGCCAGATTGGGGTCGCCATGGGAATAGGCGGCATAGGTGCTGACCCAAATGTTGCCGCCCTGGGGCAAGGCATCGCGAGCGTTGATCACCAGATTGAGCATCGCGCTTTCGAGCTGAATGGGGTCGACCAGGGCGATGGCGGGTTTAGAGGTCAATTCGAGTTTCAGGGCAATGCGCTCGCCGATGGTGCGCACCAGCAGTTCCTCAAGGGAACGCACGTGCTCGTTGATGTCCACGGGCCGGGTATCGAGTGGCTGTTGGCGAGCGAAGGCGAGCAGGCGATGGGTCAGGGACGCGGCACTCATGGCCGAGTTCAAGGCGGCTTCGGCGTAAAACTGAACCTTGTCGGTGCGTGAGGCGGCGATCCGTTTCAGAATCAATTCCAGGCTGGTGATGATGCCGGTCAGCAAGTTATTGAAGTCGTGAGCGATGCCCCCGGTCAGCTTGCCCAGTGCATCCATTTTCTGCACTTGCAGCAGCTGAGCTTCGGTTCGCGCCCGCTCGGCGACTTCTTTGGCCAACTGGGTGGTGGCGTCGTCAAGCCGGGCCAGGTGCGAGCGTTCGCGGTGACGGTGTTCAGTGACATCCTCGACAAACACCAGGCTCAGTTCCGGCGTGCGGTACGGCGAAATTTGCCACTCGGTTTCGCGAGCCTCGCCGTGGACCCGCATGCTCAGCGTGCCTTTCCAGCGCTCGCCATAGGCCAGACGCAGACGCAGTTCCTCGATGACGGCGTCCTGGTCTTCGGCAAAGCACTCGCGCAGGGCGTCCGGGTTGAGGTTGTCCTGAATCAGCTGCGTGAAGGCATGGTTGCATTCGTGCACCTTTAACTCAGCGTCCAGCACCGCGATGGGCGCCGACACATTGACAAAGATTTCACGAAACCGCGCCTCGCTTTCGCGCAGGGCATTTTCGGTTTCACGCACCCGCAGCAAGGTGCGCAAGGTCGCGAGCAGTACATCCGCATCCACCGGGTGGATCAGGTAGGCATCGGCACCCGCGTCCAGGCCGGTGATGATGTCGCCGGTCTGGATCGAGGCCGCCGATACGTGAATCACCGGTAGCAGGGCGGTGGCGGGTTCGGCGCGCAGTTTGCGCACGATGTCGAAACCGCTCATGTCCGGCAGATTGACGTCGAGGATCAGCGCGTCGATCGCTACGCTTTCGATCAGCTCCAGGCCTTCGCTACCCGTGCCGGCTTCGAGCACTTCATAGCCGTAGCGCTCCAGGCGCCGGCGCAGGGCGTAGCGCGTAGCGACGTTGTTGTCGACGATCAGCAAACGGATGTCACGCTTCATCGACGGGCTCCAGGGTGAGATGATCAGTCAGTGTCCGTCACTTGAGCATAGTCAAAGGGTTGCGGCTTTTGACCTTGAATTTCCTTTGCGATGGAACCCTGTCCCCGGGGAGGTTTCGAATCTACAAAGCGCGACTGTTTCAGCCGCGCATTTGCAGTGACGAATGAGGTACTTATGAACGATGACCGTGGTCTTGAAGAAGACGCAAAAACCGCCGAACCCGAAAGCGCAGACAAAGCGGTTGACCAGAAGAATATCCACACGGATAACGATAATGAGTTCAGTCCGGGTTTCAAGCCGAGTCCCGATCGGCCAAAATCTGGGGATGAGACCGATGCCGATATCGACACTGATGGCGGCTAGTCAAGCCATTGAAAAGGCCGCATCAAACGATGCGGCCTTTTTTGTGGGTGCGTTATTTGCTGGGGTGCGCAGCCTGGAGCTTTTTCGCCATATCCAGATGCTTCTCCAGCGCCGGCAGCATTTTTTGCGCGAAACCTTTCAGCTCCGTGGCGCCTTTGGTTTTGTCGTCTGTCACCGTATTGGCTTCTTTCTTGAATAGCTCGATGGTGTCTTCGTGAGCCTTCACCTGATTGTTGGCGTACGCCGCATCGAAGGATTCATCGCGCATGTCGAGGATTTTCTCTTTCGCCTGCTTGACCAGCGTGGTGTTGTCCGGCACTTCGATGTCATTTTTTTTTGCCAGCGCCGCCAGTTCATCGTTGGCCTTGGAATGGTCGGTGATCATCATGTTGGCGAATTTCTTGATGTCCGCCGATGAACTTTTTTCCAGGGCCAATCGGCTCGTTTCGATTTCCGCGATACCGCCCGCGGCCGCGCTGTCGACGAAGTCATTGGAAGTGGCAGCGAAAGCCGTGCCCATGCTGGTACTCAAGGCAACGGCCAACGTGAGGTGGCGCAGGGTAAATCCGTCCATTGGTTATTCTCCACACAGGTTTTCATGGGTGATCGAGTGATCGTTAATCTGTGGAGGCCGACGAGTGGGCAAAGGTTTTATTGCGTTTGCGGTAGGGCGACGAACGGGCACCGCTGGTCTGATAGGCGGTCGACAGAACCCGCTAACCAAGGCCATTCTGATGGTTGGTGAACGCCATTGATCGCGTTTGCCTCCGATCAACAAACGGAGGTGTTCCATGCCGGTGCCACACGACCTTTATCAGGATCTCAAACTTTCAAAGGAAGATATCCAGCAAAAACGCACCAAGGATCCGTTACTGGATTCACTGATCAACAAGTATTCGCAGGCGGACGCCGAGGTCGTAAAGGGCGAAACCGCCCAATCGGATGCGCCCAGCGATGACGCACTGAAGAAACTCAAGGAGAAGCGCGTGCTGGTTAAGCAACAGATCGTTGATCGGCTCCAGACGCCGTCCTGACGCGCCCTGTCTGGTCACCGACGATCGGTGACTGAACAATTGGAACGGCGATAAATACCGGCACCTCGAATGTTCAGAGTCCGAATTTACGGCTCCATGCGAGGTGCCCCATGACCGATCCACTCATCCCCGGCAAAGAAAAGTTCTCCAGTGAAGAGCAGGGTGGATTCGCGGTAATGGCAATCGCTCGCTCCTGCATTTATTGCAATGCCTTGCTCAACGGCAATCGCGCCATATGTTTGGTCTTCAACGACCCGAAATACAACCACTCCCCATACTCGCGAACAGTAGTGATCGGCGAATAGTTGTCGCGGCTGCCGTCCTGCAAGTTGGCGATCACTTTACCGTCCAGATCCAGGCCCAACGCGAAGGCGCGTTTCTCCACCGGTTCAGGCAGGACAGTCATTGCTCGCACGATCATCTTGCGCACGAATGGATGCGGCGCGGTGGCATCGAGCAGTGCGTTGCGTGGTGCATAAAGCGCCACCCAGAAGCGGTCGCGGCCATTGAACGCGAGGTTGTCCGGCAACCCTGGCAGGTTGTCGATGAACAGATCGTGGGTGCCGGTTTTCGGCCCGCTCAGCCAGTAACGACTGATGCGATAGGCACCCGTTTCGTTGACCAGCACAAAGGCATCGTCCGGTCCCAGGGTCACGCCGTTGGCGAACTCCAGCCTATCCAGCAAGACCGCCGTCTTGCCGGTCTGGAAGTCATAACGCAGCAAGCGGCCGTCACCGCCGTGCTCGATGATCGCCTCTCCGTCCCTGCCATAGCCAAAGCGGCTGGAAGCATCACTGAAATAGGCATAGTGCCCAGACTTGTCGATGGCCACGTCGTCGGTGAAACCGAAAGGCACACCATTGGCTGTCGTGGTCAATGGAATCAATCGGCCCTGAGCGTCCAGTGACAGCAAGCCCTTGACCCCATCTGCAATTACCAGCAGACCGTTGGGGTGACGGGCCAGGCCCAAGGGTCTGCCGCCCGTATCGGCCAGGACCTTGGTGACCTTGCCGTCGAGGCTTGTACGTATTAGTCGGCCGTCATGCAAACCCGTGATGAGGACGTTTTCCTCCAGCAGCAACGCTTCCGGCCCGTCGATATCCGTAGCGCCGACGCGCTCCACACCTTTGAGTCGCTGATTGTCGGCGTAGATTCCGCTGGTGAGGGAGGGCGCCGGCGGCGGGGCCCAGGCCACCGGTTGAACCTTGGTCGGCATCAGCAGCAGAAAGGCACCGATGGCAACGATCACCAGCAACACCACATGGCGAAACTTGACGGTTCGACTCACGCGCTGACTCCTGCCGGGGCCCACTGTTTTTGCGCCATTTCGCGCAACGCCAGCATCGACGCTGCCGACTCACGATCGATACGCCGCTTGAGCAGCAGTCGGTTGGCAAGGCGCATCGCCAGGCCGCTGAACTGATACTCCAGGGTGCGGACAAAACGTGTGCTGTCGCCCAAGGCTTCGCACTCGTAAGTCACCACTAAAGACAACCCGTGATCGCCTCGGGCCCAGGCACTCCAGCGGCGTCCTGGCAGGTATTCGTTAACCTCCCAGATCAAGTGTCCCTCACGCCCGCCAGCCTTGATGTCTTCCTCAAACCGCGCCCCGGCATGCAGCGGACCGTTCTGGCCATCAACCTTGAGCGACGATGGATGCCACTCCGGCCAACGGGTCACGGTGCTGGCGTAGGCGAGCACGTCAATCGGGTTTCCAGCGATGTCGATCTGATGCTGCATGCGCGTCATGGGCGTTCTCGTCAAGTGCAGGTCGGTCGGCTCCGGTTCCCAATAGAGGGTGCCGAACAGGTAGTCCATCAGCGGAAAAACGATGTTGAAATTGCGTTCCTGCATCAGCTCACGACGGTGATGCAGTTCGTGCAGGCGGCGCATCTGGCGGATCCACGGTAAACGTGTGACGGGGTTCGCGGGTGGCAAGTGCTCGCAGGCGTGGAACACTTCATAGGTCAGGTATCCGAGGACCAGGCAGCCGCCGAACATTCCGGCGACGTTGGCGTCGAACTGCTTAAGCAGCCACCAGATGGGCAGGGTGATGACAACCGTGTGCAATACGATCAGCCAGGCCGGAAACAGAATTACCCGCCAGTCCCTGGCGTTGTCGTAGGTCATGTGGCCGGGGGCGAAAAAACTGTGGTGGTCGCCCGCGTGGCGGGCGTAGAACATCCGCGCGAAACTTTTTTTGTGATGCCCAAGGTGCCGATGCACGCTGTAAACGCCAAAGTTGAAGAACAGCAGGGCCAGCGGCATTGCCAGCCATTGCAATGGCTGAACTTGATGCACGGTGCTCCAGAATCCACCAATGGCCAGCAACCCGAACAGCAGCACAAAGGCGCCGTGTAGCCATGGGTTGTAAAGCGGATGAATGTCTGCGCGGTAGCGAGCGCGGAATGCTTCGGTGGTCTGCCTCACTGCGTTCACCTGTGGTTATTGTTATCTCCAGCAGATTAGACGATCCCGACGTTTCAGGCGGGCTGAACCAGCAGGTCGCAAGCGCCATGATCCGGTGCAAACCGGACTCAGGTCAGCGGGTTCCAGCGCTGCGACCAGTCATCGTCGGACTTGATCACTTCTCGCAGCAAGTCGAAGGCTCGTTGCAGGGTCGCCGAATCGCGGTCGCGGGAGTAAACCAGATAGGTCGGGTAGCTGAATTCCGGGGCTTTGGGCACTTGCTCCAGCACACCACTTTCTAGATAACTCTGGACCACCCGGGTGCGGAAGTAGCCGCTGCCGCCGTTTTCCAGAATGTACTGCAAGCCCAGTGGGCCGAGGTTGAAGCTCAACGCAGCTTTGGCTTTTTCCGGCAGGGCCGCATCGTGCTGGCGGCGGAAGTCCGGGCCCCAGTCGATGTACACGTAGGGATCGGGACGTGCGGCCAGCCGGACGAGGACGAGTTTTTCTTCCAGTACCTGCTCGACTTGCAGGCGCGGCCAATACTCGGGCTGGTAGACCAGCGCCGCATCCAGAACCCCCAGTTCCAGTTGACGCAGCAGGTTTTCACCGTCACGGATTTCCATCCGTAGTGCGTGGCTGGGAATCTTCTCGCGCAACTCGCCAGCCCAGCTGAGCATCAGCGGGTTGCACAGACTGACTTCGCCACCGATGTGCAACACGTCGCGGTAACCCTCGGGCAACGGCAAGTCCCGTCGCGCCGCTTCCCAGGTTTCGACCAGTTGATTGGCGTAGACCACGAAGGCTTCACCGTTAGGCGTCAGACGGGCGCCGGCCCGATTACGCACGAACAGCGTGCTGCCCAGTTGACTCTCGAGTTTCTGCACGCGCGCTGTGATCGCGGTCTGGGTGACGTGGAGTTTTTCGGCGGCGGCGGCAAGGCTGCCGTGGCGGACGATTTCCAGAAAGGTGCGGGCGAGGTCGATGTCCATGGGGCGGCCGGAGGGGGAAGTGCAGGCATTGTAAACGGATACCGCCGGATCAGTTCATGTAGCAGCTGGCGAAGCCTGCGTTCGGCTGCGCAGCAGTCGTGAATCCTGCTGCACGGTCTTCCTGACACACCGCATGTGCCGATTTTACGACTGCTACGCAGCCGAACGCAGGCTTCGCCAGCTGCTACAGGGATCGAGGAGCTGCCGCAGGCTACGATCTTTTAGCGGCTCAGTTCAAAACGCAAAACACGAACAGCCAAAGGCCCCCCAGAACCCGGCGAAGTCACTGACCGGCGCCGACGACAACCGCGCCCGTTCATGGCGATGGGCATGCACCGCGCAAGCCCCGACACATTGATGAACCTGCGCCGTCAGCGGCGCCAGTGGTTTCCAATGGCCTGGTACTTTGGTCACTGGCGACCACTCAGGCACCACTGGGATTGGAGGCGGCCCGAGTTTTTCAAACTCGACGCTGCCGTAGACGATCTTTCCGTCGACGATTGTCAGTACCGATTCGATCCATTTGACGGCTTCATCCTCGATGTGGAAGTAGTCCGCCGACAACGCAATCAGGTCCGCCAGTTGTCCGACCTTGATCTGGCCTTTTTTGCCTTGCTCGGAGGAAAACCAGGCGCTGCCGTGGGTGAAGAGTTCCAGCGCCGTATCGCGGCTCAAGCCTTGCGGGTACAGCGCCAGACCACCGACGGTGCGGCCGCTGACCAGCCAGTACAACGAGGTCCAGGGGTTGTAGCTGGACACACGCGTGGCATCGGTGCCGGCGCCGACCGGTATACCTTCGGCGAGCATACGAGCGATGGGCGGCGTGGCTTCGGCAGCCTTGGCGCCGTAACGTTCGACGAAGTATTCGCCCTGAAATGCCATGCGATCCTGTATCGCGATGCCGCCGCCGAGGGCTTTCACCCGTTCGATGTTCTGTGGGGTGATGGTTTCGGCGTGGTCGAAGAACCACGGCAAACCATCGAACGGAATGTCGCTGTTGACCTTCTCGAACACGTCGAGCATGCGACTGATGGATTCGTTGTACGTGGCGTGCAAACGGAACGGCCAGCGCTGTTCCACCAGATGGCGGACCACCGGTTCCAGTTCCTGCTCCATGGTTTGCGGCAGGTCGGGGCGTGGCTCGAGGAAGTCCTCGAAATCTGCCGCCGAGAACACCAGCATTTCCCCGGCACCATTGTGCCGTAGAAAGTCATCGCCCTGACCGTAGTGGGAGGTGCTGGTCCAGTTTTTGAAGTCGGTCAGCTCTTCCTTGGGTTTCTGCGTGAACAGGTTGTAGGCAATGCGCACCGTGAGCTGTTGGTCTTTAGCCAGTTGCTGGATGACTTGATAGTCGTCCGGATAATGCTGATATCCGCCGCCGGCATCGATGGCGCTGGTGACACCGAGGCGATTGAGTTCACGCATGAATTGGCGGGTCGAGTTGACCTGATATTCCAGCGGCAGTTTCGGCCCTTTGGCCAGGGTCGAGTAGAGAATCATCGCGTTAGGGCGGGCGATCAGCATGCCCGTCGGGTCGCCATTGGCATCGCGCTGGATTTCGCCACCCGGCGGGTTCGGCGTGTCGCGGGTATACCCGACCACTTTCAACGCCGCACGGTTGAGCAGGGCACGGTCGTAGAGGTGCAGGACGAACACCGGGGTATCCGGCGCAGCCTTGTTCAGTTCGTCGAGGGTCGGCAGGCGTCTTTCGGCGAACTGGAATTCGTTCCAGCCACCGACCACCCGCACCCATTGCGGTGTGGGTGTGCGATCGGCTTGGTCCTTGAGCATGCGCAGCGCATCGACCAGTGAGGGAACGCCTTCCCAGCGCAGTTCGAGGTTGTAGTTGAGGCCACCACGGATCAGGTGCAGGTGCGAGTCGTTAAGGCCGGGAATCACCGTGCGACCGTGCAGGTCGATAATCTGTGTGCCAGGGCCCTGCAGGGCCATGGCCTGGGCATCGCTGCCGACCACCACGAAGCGTCCGTCTTTGATCGCGACGGCACTGGCCTGAGGTTTTTTGCGGTCGACGGTGTGCAGGCGTCCGTTGTACAGGATGAGGTCGGCGGGGGCGTCGGGCATGGTTTTACTCCCTGCAGGTAGCGGGCTGATCCAGGCACCGACGGCACCTGCCGAAAGGCCTTGCAATACACGTCGGCGATTAATTCCGTCGTGGTCGTCAGGTGGGCTCATGGGCAGTGCTCCGCGCAAAGGCTCTTCACAAAAGAAGCGAGGGCAAACAGCCGATGTCTGACGCAGGCGGCCAGAAGGAATATAGACGGCAAATCCACAGGTAGCTGTTTTCCGAGACCGAAAAACGACGAATCCCGCCTCGAGAGGCGGGATTCGTTTGCAGCCAGACGTGCCCCCGAAGGCCGGGAGCGGCGCGCTTAGGCCGGGAACAGCTCGGACAGTTTCATGGCCAGCATCATGTCGCCTTCAGCGCGCAGTTTGCCGCCCATGAACGCTTGCATGCCGTCGGTCGAACCGTCGACGATGCCTTTCAGGGTTTCGCCGTCCATCACCAGAGTGACTTGGGCGTCCGGGTTTTCGCCTTCCTTGAGCTCGCAGGTGCTGTCTTTGATGATCAGCGAGAAGTTCTGGGTGTCGTCGATGCGGAAACCGAATACCAGGTCCAGACCGGCAGCAGCGGCTGGGTTGAACTTGGCTTTCATTGCTTGTACGGCATCAGCTACGGAGGTCATGGTTCGATCCTTTCTTGGGTAATTAGAGCTGGGTGAATACAGCCAGGGTCACAATAGTCCGGACTCAGCGAAACGTGATGAGTTCCGGGGTCTTCAACAGTTGCAGGTGCGCATGACTGTTGAAAGAAGACAGAGCCACCTCGCGACCACGAAACTTCAGCAGGTTGAGCGAGGTGTTGACGATTTGCCAGTTCAGTTCAAACGCCTGCTTTGCTGGCATTTGTGTAATGAGGTGGAGCAGGGCCGTGATGGTGCCGCCGGAAGTGAACACGGCGATTTTCTGGGTGTTGTCGGCGCTTTCGAGGACTCTCTGCAGACCGGCTTGCACTCTCTCGACGAAGCCCAGCCAGCTTTCCAGCCCCTGTGTGTCATAGGTGCCGGCGAGCCAGCGCTCGATGATCAGGGCGAAGATGCGCTGGAACTCACCGCGGTTTTGCGCGGCATTGCGCAGGATGTGCAGCGCTTCGGGTTCGTCCGGTAACAGGGCCGGCAGCAGTGCGCGGATCACCGCGTCGGCGTCGAACTCATTGAAAGCGGAATCGATTTCCAGGGCTGGAACCGGCAGGCCTGCGGCAGCGAACTGTTCAAGTGCGCTGTTGGCCGTGTGCTGCTGGCGGCGCAGGTCGCCCGAAAGGCAGCGATCGAAGCTGATACCCAGCTCAGCGAGGTGCTGGCCGAGGACTTCTGCCTGGCGAATACCGGTCGGCGACAGGACGTCATAGTCGTCTGCACCAAAGGAGGCCTGGCCATGTCGAATCAAATAGATACTGCCCACGTCCGCGTCATCCCGGTACGTTGAAGGTTCGGCGAGGTTATGAGGATGACGGTGAGCTGTCAATGAAAAAACATACGCTTGTTTGAAATGCCCGTTACAGGCATGTTGCCAGAGGTTTCACGGCTGGCCGCCGAGCCGGTGCATGGGTATGCTGGAGGTAATCCCGCGCGCGTTTTTGCAGCGCATCGTATTAAAGGAGTCCCTGTGGAGTTTTTTGCCGAGTACGCAGTTTTTCTGGCTAAGACCGTGACACTGGTGATCGCCATTCTGGTGGTCCTGGCCAGTTTCGCGGCGTTGCGCAGCAAAGGTCGGCGCAAGTCGGTCGGCCAGTTGCAAGTCAGCAAACTCAATGATTTCTACAAAGGGCTGCGCGAACGCCTGGAGCAAACCTTGCTCGACAAGGACCAGCTCAAGGCGCTGCGCAAGGTCGAGGCTAAATCCGAGAAAAAGCAAAAGAAAAAACCTGAAGCCAAACCTCGGGTGTTCGTGCTGGATTTCGACGGCGATATCAGGGCATCCGCTACTGAAAGCCTGCGTCATGAAATCACCGCGCTGCTGACCCTCGCCACGCCCAAGGATGAAGTGGTGCTGCGCCTGGAAAGCGGCGGCGGCATGGTTCACAGCTACGGCCTGGCCTCCTCGCAACTGGCGCGCATCCGTGATGCCGGCGTGCCGTTGACCGTGTGCATCGACAAGGTCGCGGCCAGCGGCGGCTACATGATGGCGTGCATCGGCGAGAAGATCATCAGTGCGCCGTTCGCAATCCTCGGCTCGATCGGTGTCGTTGCGCAGTTGCCTAACGTCAACCGCCTGCTGAAGAAGCACGACATCGACTTCGAAGTGCTGACCGCCGGCGAATACAAGCGCACCCTGACGGTGTTTGGCGAAAACACCGAGAAGGGCCGCGAGAAGTTCCAGGAAGACCTGGACATTACTCACCAATTGTTCAAGAACTTCGTTTCCCGCTATCGCCCGCAACTGGCCATCGACGAAGTGGCCACCGGTGAAATCTGGCTCGGTGTCGCGGCGCTGGACAAGCAATTGGTGGACGAACTCAAGACCAGCGATGAGTACCTCGCCGAACGGGCGAAAAAATCCGAGCTTTATCACCTGCACTACGCCGAACGCAAAAGCTTGCAAGAGCGCATCGGCATGGCGGCCAGTGGCTCGGTGGATCGCGTGCTGCTGAGCGGGTGGAGTCGATTGACTCAACAACGCTTCTGGTAAAGCTTCACTGCGCGTCCGTAAACAAATGAAACCGTGGCGTGCGCCGCGGTTTTTTTGTCCTGTCATCTTCGAATTACCCCCTGCCCTCAACCATCAGCGAATTCTCCTAAGTGCGCAGACGATCCTTCCTGCTGCCGATCCAAAAATAGCGGCTTATGGTGCTATTCCTTATGTTTGCAATGGAATGCATATGAATGACCATCTGCGTGACAACGTTAGTGTGCCGAGTTCGCCCGTCCTGCCGATGGGTGAAGAACTGAGGTCGACAGTGAACACAGCGCTGCCGCAATCTCCCGAACAGTTCGGCGCACAGTTGATCAAGGAGAAATGGGGGCCGGGCATTGAGCCGCAGACGACTTTGTTGGTAACGCTCGACTACAACTACCATGGGCATCCCTATCAGGACGGTAGCCAGCAAGGTCGGGTGGTAAACTCGCAGACACTGTTACAGGCGCTGCTGTCCAACTATCAAACCGTCGGCGACGGTCGTTTCGGCGAAACCGCATTCGGCCTGTACACGCCGCCCGACATCGGCCCTTGCGTCCACATCGTGGCCAATGTCGATGAGTTTGCCTACCACGGCAGCGGCAACCACGAAACCTACGAAGGCATCTACCGTCAGACGGTGCCACAAGCCTTCGGCCCCACCACGCAAATCGCCCTCAGACCAGCCGATTTCAAGCGGTGGGTGTGGACATTGGATCTGCAGACTCACTTTCAGGATTATCTCGATCTTGCCTGGCCCGCTGATGAGCGGATCGTGCGGGCCGAACCGTACGCGCTGAGAACGTCGGTCAAGGCAGCGTTTATCATGAGTGCCTGCCTGCAATATCAGGAAGGCAGTCTGAGCCATGAGGGCCTGGCGCTGGCGATGCAGGCAAGCGGATTGCCGGCGGATCAAGCCTGGAGCACGTTGACCACCACCGACCTGCAAACCCCGACCCGCGTCAGTGCGCAAGTCGAGGCCAGTCGCCTGACGATCTATCGCCACACCTCGACTGATATCTGGTGCTTTCGCCAACGCGCGGGCACCAGGATCTTGTTGTACATCCCGGCGAACTCTTCGCCGTTGCATGAGTTTGTCGACGTCCACCACTTGCGCGAATGGGTCGTGGCGCAAGCAAAGGGGGCTGACACAAAACAAGCCCTGGCCGCGCACTTTGATGATGATGACCGTGAGGACGGCACCTTTCATGCGGGTGTCTTGACTGCATTGGAGGGGATGGCGATCTACCCGAGAAAGCACAGGCTGACAAAGAACGCCGGTTTCTTCAACGATGACGGCTATTGGGAGCCGCAGGACTACATCGACGTTGAGCGTGCGTCTGCCGCAGTCGATCCGTTTGCGCAACTGGTGTTGACCATGAAGCGGGCGGCCATGGCCAGCGTCAAATCCATCCGTGACGATGCTCAGGTCAATCGAGACAATCTGAGTGCGGTAGTTGAACCGCTGGTGCGGTGGATCAACCAGTTTGGTCCGTTGGCACTGTTTGTTCCCGGTGGCGAAGGGTTGTTGGCGCTGGCCGGGCTCATCGATGCCGGCTACGGCATCAATCAGGCAGTCAACGGCCAAACCGCCGAAAAACGTTCCGAAGGCGTGACGCGCACCGTGTTCGGCTTGCTCAATGCGCTACCGTTGGCCGGGGCTGTCGCGGCTCTCAAGGGCGAAGGCGCAAGCGCGGGCAGAGTGGCTGAAACACTCCACGAGTCCTCGGAGCCCGTCAGCGAACCGAGCACCGAGCTTCTGCCCGACGCGACGGCTCTCCTCACACCCGGGCAAGCGCCACCGTCGGTGCTGACACGGTTGGAGCTGATCCGTGGTGTGTGCGCCCCGTTTGCTTCGTTCAGTGATGAGGTGCTGGGCCAAATCGCCAGAATCAGTACCGTCGACGACATGTTGCGCCTGATGCAGGTCGGGCGTGCGCCGACTCCGCTGCTGGTCGACACCATCAGCCGATTCAAGCTCGATCAGGCGCTTGAAGCGATTGTCGACCCGGCAGCGCGAGCGCAATTGTTCAATACGCGTTATCAGGCACTCCAGCAGTCGGAGCACGAATGGGTTCGGTTGTTTCAACGGGAGTATCCCGGTTTGCCGAAAGCCGTCGTGGAGCAGATCCTGGACCGCTCGGGCGTCGAAATCGTGCGGCCGGTCGATGCTGTCGAGGCGCTTCAGGTGTTCAAGCGCCTGGACGGCAAGGCCCGACAGTATCAAGGCCACGTAAGGCTCAATCGCGCCTATGAGAGTCTTTACTTGCACTCGATCGATCACCCCGAATCCGATATCCTCGCCCTGCATTCACTTGGGCGCTTACCCGGTTGGCCCAGGCGCTTGCGAATCGAAGTGCTTGAGGGTTCGATCAGTGGCCGGGTACTGGATCGCTGCGGCCCGCTCGATTCGCCGGACTGCCGTCGGTTGATCAAGACCGGTAACCGCTATCGAAATTCTGCAGCGGCGGATACCGCCACCGCAAAGTCGGATTTGTTTTGCGCGCTACTCGGTGCGTTGTCTGCCGAGGAGCGCGAGGCGTTGTCCTTGCGCTCGCTGGATCAGGCCGGCGAATTACGGCTTCGCCTCGGTGAGCAGGCGATCACACGTTCCGAGCTGATGCTCGGGTTGAATCGAATGGATAGCGGATTGCCTTTTGAATCCCAGGGTTTGCGCGGCGGCGGATTTCCGCACACCCCGCAAGCTGCGGCGCTGACCCATGAAATGATGCGGCTGCAGGTCAAGGATCTTTATCCGGATTTCACCAACGCCCAAGCTGATGAACTGCTTCGAGCGGCGGGCGTTGGGGCTCAAGCGCTTCTGGACAGTCTGAAGTTACAGTTGCAGCAATTGAGCATTGATCTGCGCTACTGGGTCGATCAGTCGTTGCTGGATGTCGATGATATGGATCTGGACTTCCTCACGCTGGGCGATGAAGACGCTGCAGGCATGAACGCTCAACAGGTGGCGGCGCACAATGTTGAAATGTTGCAGCACGTGATCGACTACGAACGCCAAACCCGCAACGAACTGGCCGACGAATTGATCGCCATCTGGCAAAAGCGTTCGGCTGACACCGATCGCGTCCTTTCTGGCGAAGGGGTTGCCGGTTACAAACTCAATCTGGATTTTGAGGACTATCACCGTTTGCCGGCGATGAACGTTCGTTTCGACGAGGTCATCGAACTGTCGATGCACGGATTGCACCTGCTCGAGCGCGAGAGCCTGAATGCGTTTCTGGAGAGTTTCCCGAACCTGCATTCCCTGAATCTGAAAAATGTCGACCTGCGCCGCCTCAACGCCGCTGGCGTGCTGGAGGGTGAGCTGCCCTCGACGATTCGGCAAATGAACCGGCTCGAAACACTGAATCTCAACGCCACGTTTCTAGCGTTCAAAGAAGACACCGCCGGGCATTTTTGCGATCTGCTCAGTTTGCAAACGCTGGACCTGAGTGATAATCCGTTGGCCGTCCCGCCTGTGGTGCTGGGCTTGAACGAATTGCGCGTTCTGAACCTGAGAAACACCGGTATTACCCGATGCCCGGTGGGCATTGCCAATGACCCGTATTTGACTTCGCTGGATTTGCGCGACAACCGGATCACTCGGGTTCCCGACGCGATACTGAATCAGGCTGTCGCCAAGGATCGGATACGGCTTTGGGGCAACCCGCTCACGGATGAGGATACGCTGATACGACTGGTCGAACATCGGGAGCGCACCGGCATCAATCTCTGGCTGAGCGAGCCGGGCGTTGATTATGGCAGCGCGATACCGTGGCTGGAGGAAGGTGACGAGCTATTGCGGACATCCCGGCAGGAGATCTGGCAGCGGTTCGCGGCAAAACCCTCGGGTGCTGCGTTTCTGCGGGGCATGGACGGGTTAAGCCTGACGGCGGATTTCCGCGTTGGTTACTGGTTGCTGCAAGCCCGGGTATGGCGATTGCTGCGTGAAGCGGATGCTTCAGAGGAGTTGTGGGGCTGGCTGCGGCAATGTGTCGAAACGACACTCGCCGATGCGGAGAATCCGTTCAGGTTGTTTACCGTGCTGGAAGATCGGGCGCGCCTTTACAGCAACTGGATAGCCATGGGACGGCCAATTCCGCTAGGAGAGCATCCAGTGCCTTGACGGGAGGGGAGAACGCCTTGAACCTCCGGATGGAGGTTCAAGGCATCACGATCAACGGCGACGGAACAGCGGCAGCGGTTCGTCTGTGGCGGCCTGATAGGTCACCGAGAAGTCCTTGAGACCTTCAAGGGCTTCGTACGGGTCTTTATCGGCGCGAATGGCAAACGCGTCGAAACCGCAGCGATGCAGGTAAAACAGCTGGTCGCGCAGCACATCGCCAATCGCCCGCAGCTCGCCTTTGAAACCGTAACGGTCGCGCAGCAAACGGGCGTTGGAATAGTTGCGGCCGTCGGTGAAGGCAGGGAAATTCAAGGCGATCACCTTGAAGTCTGCCACGTCTTCACCGATTTCTTCGGCTTCTTCGTCAGCGTCCAGCCACACACCCAACCCGCCGTCGCGGGCCTTGAGCATACGGCTGTGTTCGCGCCACAGCTGTAGCGGGACAATGTAGTCGTCGCAATTGGTGATTTCGTCGATGTTGAAATCCTTGGGCAACAGGTGCCAGGTTTCGTCGACGACTTCGTTGTTCTTAATGATTCGCTGCATAGACGCGCTCCTTGAAGAGGTCAATGCCAATACGCTGATAAGTGTCGATGAAACGCTCGTCTTCGGTACGTTGTTCGATGTACACGTCGATCAGCTTTTCGATCACATCAGGCATGACGTCCTGGGCAAAGGACGGGCCGAGAATTTTACCCAGGCTGGCGTCGCGACTTCCGCTGCCACCCAGGGAAACCTGGTAGAACTCTTCGCCTTTCTTGTCCACCCCGAGGATGCCGATGTGGCCGACGTGGTGGTGACCACAGGCGTTCATGCAACCGGAAATGTTCAGGTCCAGTTCGCCGATATCGAATAGGTAATCCAGGTCTTCGAAGCGACGCTGGATTGATTCGGCAATCGGGATCGACTTGGCGTTGGCCAGGGAACAGAAGTCGCCGCCCGGGCAGCAGATGATGTCGGTCAGCAAGCCGATGTTCGGCGTGGCGAAACCCTGTTCACGTAACTCGCCCCACATCGCGAACAACTGACTTTGTTCAACGTCGGCCAGAATGATGTTCTGCTCGTGAGAGGTGCGCAGCTGACCGAAGCTGTAACGATCGGCCAGGTCGGCAACGGCATCGAGCTGCTTGTCGGTGATGTCGCCCGGTGCAACACCGGTTGGCTTCAGGGACAGTGTCACGGCCACATAACCTGGCTTCTTGTGGGCCAGGGTATTGCGGGAGCGCCAGCGAGCGAAGCCAGGGTGCTGTTTGTCGAGCTCGGCCAGTTCAGCGGTCTGGTTGTCCAGAGCCTTATAGTCCGGGTCGACGAAGTGTTTGGTCACGCGATGCACTTCGGCTTCGGTCAGCGTGGTCTGGCCACCGCGAAGGTGTTCCATTTCTGCGTCGACTTTTTGCGCGAAGACTTCAGGTGTCAGGGCCTTGACCAGAATCTTGATCCGCGCTTTGTACTTGTTGTCACGACGGCCGTAGCGGTTGTAGACCCGCAGGATGGCGTCGAGGTAGCTCAACAGGTCTTTCCACGGCAGGAATTCATTGATGAATGCGCCCACCACCGGGGTACGGCCGAGACCGCCACCCACCAGCACACGGAAGCCTAGCTCGCCCGCAGCGTTGTGCACCGGCTCAAGGCCGATGTCATGGACTTCGATGGCCGCACGGTCGGACGTCGAACCGTTAATGGCGATCTTGAACTTGCGCGGCAAGTAAGCGAATTCCGGGTGGAACGTGGTCCACTGACGGACGATCTCACACCATGGGCGCGGATCGATCAACTCGTCGGCAGCGACACCGGCGAACTGGTCGGTGGTGACGTTGCGCAAGCAGTTGCCGCTGGTCTGGATCGCGTGCATCTGCACGGTCGCCAGTTCGGCAAGGATGTCCGGGATGTCTTCCAGCGCCGGCCAGTTGAACTGTACGTTCTGCCGGGTGCTGATGTGGGCATAGCCTTTGTCATAGTCACGGGCAATCCTGGCCATCATTCGCGTCTGGCGCGAAGTGAGCTGGCCGTAAGGCACCGCCACCCGCAACATCGGCGCGAAGCGCTGGATATAAAGGCCATTTTGCAGGCGCAGGGGGCGGAATTCTTCTTCGCTCAGCTCGCCTGCCAGATAGCGTCGGGTCTGATCACGGAACTGCTTGACGCGGTCCTCGATGATCCGCTGATCGTACTCGTCGTATACGTACATATAAGTCCTGTTCTCAGGCTTGGGCCGGTCGGATCCAGTTGCGTTTTTCGCCTAGAAGTCTCCGATGCTGCCTCGGCAATTCTGCGCGCACGGCCGCGCACTCCCAACGGAGCCGGGGCAAGATACCAGTTTGCAGTTATGCGCAAAAGTGATGTTTGAGTATATGTAAAGAACCAAAACGACTAATGAGGAGCAACACGGTAAAACCCACATTTGTGGTGCGGGCAATCATCGTCTTAACTGTGCTCGAGTCTTTCTGCAATCACCGATCAAACCGACAAGAGGCGATGCAATGAGCAACCCTTCCAAAGTTTCAAAGCCTGACAGCACGGTCGATGCTTGGGCCATTCTGTTTTTGATCATTCTGGTCGTGGGCACAGCGGTATTCTGGGTCAGCCATCAATAACCGACCCCGTCCGGACCCGATTCCGACGATTGTCGGACAATAACCCGAATAAAAGCGTTTTCCGGGACTTCGCTGGCTATAATGCGCGGCGAATTGCCGGGGGCTCGGACGATCAATGTTGAAGTTTTTCTACTCATTCCTGCTGATGTGCGGCGCGGTTTACGGACCCGGTGCGCGGGCGGAATCAGTGCTGTTCCTGAATCCCGGAGCCACTCAGGAAGCTTTCTGGGTCAGCTATTCGCAATTCATGCAGGCGGCGGCCAGGGATCTGGGCATTGACCTACAGATTCTTTATTCCCAGCGCATGCCCGAGCTCACGCTGGCGCAAGCTCGCCTGGCGCTGCAGGGTGACAATCGTCCGGACTATCTGGTTTTCGTCAACGAACAGTACGTCGCGCCGCAAATCCTGCGTCTGGCCGAGGGCAGCGGGGTGAAGTTGTTTATGGTCAACGCTTCGTTGACGGCCAATCAGCTGAGTCTGCTGGGGGATCGCGCTGATCGGTTGGGCAGCCTGGTGCCCAACGATGAGGAGGGCGGCTACCTGATGCTCAAGGAACTGATTCGCCAGCATCCGCCCGTGGCCCCCGGTCAGGTCATCGAGTTGCTGGCGTTTTCCGGCCTGAAGATCACACCTTCGGCGCAACTGCGCGAGCAAGGCATGATGCGGGCCTTGGCCGAGCACCCTGAAGTGCGCTTGCGCCAGCTGGTTTACAGCGGCTGGACCCGGGATCGGGCGTATGAACAGGCCACACTGCTGTTCCGGCGTTACACGAAGGTCTCGTTGGTGTGGTCAGCCAATGACGAAATGGCGTTTGGCGCCATGCAGGCGTATTCGGAGATGGGCGGGATGCCCGGCAAGGACGCGTTGTTCAGTGCGGTCAACACCTCGCCAGCAGCGTTGCAGGCGACGGTCGACGGACGCATAAGCGTGTTGTTGGGCGGGCACTTCACGTTGGGCGGCTGGGCACTGGTGGCGTTGCATGACCTTGAGCAGGGCGTGGACCTGAGCCAGTACGGCGGCCGTGACCGGCAGATCCCGTTGTTGCAACTGATCGACAAGGCACAGGCCAAGCGATTGCTGGCCATGGGTGCATCACCGGATTACGGTGTGAACTTCCGTCGTCTTTCAGCCAAGGGCCAGCCGGCGTCGTATCGCTATCCGTTCACTCTGCAAACCTTGATGCGCTAAACCCCGGCCAAGTGCACTACCAGCTGCACGATGCCGAACAGCGTCAATGCAAACACTGCGGTGAACAAAATCCCCAGAATCACAAAATGACTCGGCTTGCCGTGCGTGAAGTCCCGGGCCCGGTTCTTCCCGCTTTGCACCCCGAACGCCGCGGCCATGATGCTGTGCAGCATCTGCCAGAACGTCGGCGGTTTGTTGTCGACTGGATCGTCCATAAACCCCTCGTCACGTATGTGTGAGCCGTAAGCATAGACAATATTGCAGCGATAGATCGTTCCCACGCTCTGCGTGGGAACGCCTCAATGGACGCTCTGCGTCCGCTTTTGGGACGCGGAGCGTCCCGGGCTGCATTCCCACGCAGAGCGTGGGAACGATCGGACCGAGTTGCCTCTATTAGTTGTCGTAACCCAGGTTCGGCGCCAACCACCGCTCGGTCACGCTCAACTCCTGACCCTTGCGCGACGTGTAGCTCTGCACCTGGTCCTTGTCGATCTTGCCCACGGCAAAATACTGCGCCTGCGGGTGAGCGAAGTACCAACCGCTGACCGCTGCCGCCGGGAACATGGCGTAGTGCTCGGTAAGGAACACGCCGCTGCGGCCGGCTTTCATTTCTGCGGCTTCAGGGTCCAGCAACTTGAACAGCGCGGATTTTTCGGTGTGATCCGGGCAGGCAGGGTAGCCCGGGGCAGGGCGGATGCCGGTGTATTGCTCTTTGATCAGCGCCTCGTTGTCGAGTGTCTCGTCCTTGGCGTAACCCCAGTAGTCTTTACGAACCTGCTGGTGCAGCCACTCGGCGCAAGCCTCGGCCAAGCGGTCGGCCAGTGCCTTGACCATGATCGAGTTGTAGTCGTCGCCGGCATCTTGATAGGCCTTGGCCACTTCTTCGGCGCCGATCCCGGCGGTGGTGATGAAACCACCCACGTAGTCGGTGAGTTCGCTGTCCTTCGGTGCCACGAAATCGGCCAGGGAGAAGTTCGGCTTGCCGTCGGTCTTGATGATCTGCTGGCGCAGGTGATGCAACTTGGCAATCGGCTTGCCGTCATCGCCATAGACTTCAATGTCATCTTCACGCACCTGATTGGCCGGCCAGAAGCCGAACACCGCGCGGGCGCTGATGAGTTTCTCGTCGATCAGTTTGGCAAGCATTTCCTGGGCGTCGGCGTACAACGCCGTGGCGGCTTCACCGACCACTTCATCCGTGAGGATGCGCGGGAATTTGCCGGCCAGGTCCCAGGAGATAAAGAACGGCGTCCAGTCGATGTATTCGGCCAAGACCTTCAGGTCGATGTTCTCCAGCACCTTGGCGCCGGTGAAGGTCGGTTTCACTGGCTCGTACGTGCTCCAGTCGAACTGCGGCTTCTTCGCAATCGCCGCCGGGTAGCTCAGGCGTTCGGTGCGGGCGCTGCGGTTGGCGGTGCGCTCGCGGACTTCGATGTATTCCAGGCGGGTCTTCTCGATGAAGGCCGGCTTCAATTCCTTGGACAGCAACTGTGTCGCCACGCCCACGGCGCGAGAGGCGTCGGTGACGTAGATCACCGCGTCGTTGCTGTACTTGGGCTCGATCTTCACCGCTGTGTGCGCCTTGGAGGTGGTCGCGCCACCGATCATCAGCGGCAGATGGAAGTCCTGACGCTGCATCTCACGGGCCACATGGACCATTTCATCCAGCGAAGGCGTGATCAGGCCGGACAGGCCGATGATGTCGCACTTCTGCTCCTTGGCCACTTGCAGGATTTTCTCGGCCGGCACCATCACGCCGAGGTCGACGATGTCGTAGCCGTTACAGCCCAGCACCACGCCGACGATGTTCTTGCCGATGTCGTGGACGTCGCCTTTTACCGTCGCCATGAGGATCTTGCCCTTGGCTTGCGGTTTGTCGCCTTTTTCCAGTTCGATGAACGGGATCAAGTGGGCCACGGCCTGCTTCATCACGCGAGCGGATTTCACCACCTGCGGCAGGAACATTTTGCCGGCGCCGAACAGGTCGCCGACGATGTTCATGCCGGACATCAGCGGGCCTTCGATCACTTCGATCGGCCGGGTGAACGACTGACGGGATTCTTCGGTGTCTTCAACAATATGCGTGGTGATGCCCTTGACCAGTGCATGCTCCAGACGCTTGTTGACGGGCCAACCGCGCCACTCTTCGGTCTCGGCTTCCTTGACGCTGCCATCGCCCTTGTACTTGTCGGCGATGGCGAGGAGGGCGTCGGTGCCTTCCGGCGTGCGGTTGAGCACCACGTCTTCCACGGCGTCACGCAGTTCGGCCGGAATCTGGTCGTAGATCTCCAGTTGACCGGCGTTGACGATACCCATGGTCAGGCCGTTGCGAATCGCATACAGCAGGAACACCGAGTGAATCGCCTCGCGCACCGGGTTGTTGCCACGGAACGAGAACGACACGTTGGACACACCGCCCGAAGTCAGCGCGTAGGGCAGTTCGTCACGGATGTAGGCACAGGCGTTGATGAAGTCCACAGCGTAGTTGTTGTGTTCTTCGATGCCGGTGGCGATGGCGAAGATGTTCGGGTCGAAGATGATGTCTTCCGGCGGGAAGCCGACTTCGTTGACCAGAATGTCGTAGGAGCGCTTGCAGATCTCTTTCTTGCGCGCTTCGGTGTCGGCCTGTCCGGCTTCGTCGAAGGCCATCACCACCACGGCGGCGCCGTAGCGCTTGCACAGTTTGGCGTGATGAATGAACTGCTCGACGCCTTCCTTCATGCTGATCGAGTTGACGATGCCCTTGCCCTGAATGCACTTGAGGCCGGCTTCGATCACTTCCCACTTGGAAGAGTCGATCATGATCGGGACGCGGGAGATGTCCGGCTCACCGGCAATCAGATTGAGGAAGGTCACCATGGCCTTCTTCGAATCGAGCATCCCTTCGTCCATGTTGATGTCGATCACCTGGGCGCCGGCTTCGACCTGCTGCAGGGCGACTTCCAGGGCTTCGGTGTAGTTGTCTTCACGGATCAGGCGGGCGAACTTGGCGGAACCGGTGATGTTGGTGCGCTCGCCGACGTTGACGAACAGCGAGCTGCGATCGATGGTGAACGGCTCCAGGCCTGAGAGGCGGCAGGCCTTGGGAATCTCCGGAATCTCGCGCGGTGCGTAACCGGCCACGGCTTTGGCGATGGCTTCGATGTGGCCCGGCGTGGTGCCGCAGCAGCCACCGACGATATTCAGGAAACCGCTTTGGGCAAATTCTTCGATGACCTTGGCTGTTTCTGATGGCAGTTCGTCGTACTCGCCGAATTCGTTCGGCAGGCCGGCGTTCGGGTGCGCCGACACGTGGGTGCTGGCCTTGTTCGACAGCTCTTCCAGGTACGGGCGCAACTCGCTGGCGCCGAGGGCGCAGTTCAGGCCGACCGAGATCGGTTTGGCGTGAGCCACGGAGTTCCAGAACGCTTCGGTGGTCTGGCCCGACAGGGTTCGGCCGGAGGCGTCGGTGATGGTGCCGGAAATCATGATCGGCAGTTCGATGCCCAACGCTTCGAACACGCCTTGCACGGCGAAGATCGCGGCTTTGGCGTTCAGGGTGTCGAAAATGGTTTCGATCAGGATCAGGTCGGCGCCGCCTTCGATCAGGCCTTTGGTGGCCTCGGTGTAGTTTTCCACCAGTTCATCGAAGGTCACGTTGCGGTAGCCGGGGTTGTTCACGTCCGGCGACAGCGAGCAGGTGCGGCTGGTCGGCCCGATCACGCCAGCGACGAACCGCGGCTTGTCCGGTGTTTCCAGGGTCTTGGCATCGGCCACCTTGCGCGCCAGCCGAGCGCCTTCTACGTTTAACTCGTACGCTAGGCCCTGCATGCCGTAGTCGGCCAGGGAAACCTGAGTGGCGTTGAAAGTGTTGGTTTCCAGAATGTCGGCGCCGGCATCCAGGTAGGCTTTCTCGATGGCGCCAATCACGTCCGGGCGCGTCAGGATCAACAGGTCGTTGTTGCCCTTGACGTCACTTGGCCAGTCGGCGAAGCGTTTGCCCCGGTAATCCTGCTCCTCGAGCTTGTAGCTCTGGATCATTGTGCCCATGCCGCCATCGAGAATCAGGATGCGCTCTTTGAGGGCGTGCTTGAGAGCTTGAAGGCGAACACTGCGATCGGACATTTGAACTACTCGGAAAGACCATGACGAAGGGGCGGGATAATAGCAAACCTGCGTGGTTTTAGAGCATGTCCCGGTTTTGCATGAATATCGCTCATGATGGTGTGGGGGCCAGACCGGTAGAATCGCGACGCTTTTCATGATTGAGACCAGGGACATGTCGAATCGCGTCATCACCAGCCTGTTTATGCTGCTTTTAAGCTGGGACGCCGCCGCGCAAGGTCCGGTGATTTCCTCTGCGATTTCCTACAGCCGCGACATCCAACCGATCTTCACCGAAAAGTGTGTGGCCTGCCACGCCTGCTATGACTCCGCCTGTCAGCTCATTCTGGGCAGTGGTGAAGGGGCTGCTCGGGGCGCGACCAAGGTCCCGGTCTACGACGGCGAACGCAGCCAGGCTGCCGCGCCGACCCGGCTGTTTTATGACGCTTTCGGTAAACGTGCCTGGCAGCAAAAGGACTTCTATTCGGTGCTCGACGCTCAAGGCAGCCAAGCATCGCTGATGGCACGGATGCTGGAGCAGGGCCACAAAACCCCATTGCAACCCAACGCCAGGTTGCCGGAAGACATCGTCCTTGGTCTTAACCGGGAAAACAGGTGCGCCATGCCGGCCGAGTTCGACGGCTACGCCCGTTCACACCCCCAAGAGGGCATGCCGCTGGCGGTCACCGGCCTGACCGACCCGCAATACCAGACGCTGCAACGCTGGCTGGCGTCCGGCGCGCCGATTGACGAGCAAGGCCTTGTACCGAGTGCCAAAGAAGCGTTGCAGGTGGTGCAGTGGGAAAACCTGCTCAACGCACCGGGCGCGCGACAGAGCCTGGTGGGGCGTTGGTTGTTCGAGCATTGGTTTCTCGCTCATCTCTATTTCAAGGACGGCGAGCCGGGGCATTTCTTTCAGTGGGTACGTTCACGCACGCCGACCGGCCAGCCGATCGACCTGATCAACACACGCCGCCCGAATGACGATCCGGGTACTCAGGTGTATTACCGCTTGTGGCCGGTGCAAGGCGTGATTGTGCAAAAGACCCACATCACTTACCCGTTGAGCGCGGCGAAGATGGCGCGGATCAAAAGCCTCTTCTACAACGGCAACTGGCAGGTCAACGCGTTGCCAGGCTATGGGCCGGAGCGTCGGGCCAATCCGTTCAGCACGTTCGAGGCGATCCCGGCCCAGGCGCGTTATCAGTTCATGCTCGATAACGCCGAATACTTCGTGCGCACCTTCATTCGCGGCCCGGTGTGCCGCGGTCAGATCGCCACCGACGTGATCCGCGATAATTTCTGGGCACTGTTCCAGGCGCCAGAGCACGACCTCTACATCATCGATCCGAACTACCGCGGTCAGGCCACGCCGTTGCTGGCGATGCCGGGGCAGAACGATGATGTCGGCAGTGTCCTGAGCCTGTGGCATGAATATCGCGACAAGCGTAACGAGTACGAGGCGCTGCGCCGTGACAGTTACGCCGATACGCCAGCCCCGAGCTGGTCGACCTTGTGGGCCGGCGACGACAACGCGCTGCTGAGCATTTTCCGGCATTTCGACAGCGCCTCGGTGAACAAGGGCCTGATCGGTGACGTGCCGCAAACGATGTGGCTGTTCGACTTTCCGCTGCTGGAGCGCACCTATTATCAATTGGCGGTCAACTTCGACGTGTTCGGCAACGTCTCCCATCAGGCGCAAACGCGCCTGTACTTCGACTTGATTCGCAACGGCGCCGAGCAAAACTTCCTGCGTCTGATGCCCGCCGATTCGCGGGATGATTACCTCGACGATTGGTACCAGAGCGGCGGGAAATTCAAGATGTGGCTGGACTACGAGTCCATCGATAACGACAAAGAGACGGCGCTGGTGCTGGACCAAAAGGACCCGAAACGCGATTTCGCCATGCAGTTGCTGGCCCGTTACGGCGACCTCAACGCCAAGCCTGATCCGATCAACCGGTGTGACGGCGCTTATTGCTCGCGGCCGAACATCGATCCGGCATTGCAGAGCGCCGAGCAGGCCTTGAGTCGCCTGACTTCGCGTCCGGCGGCCGGATTGAAGGTCATTGATCAGTTGCCGGAAGCGACCCTGCTGCGCATCGAAACCCAGAGCGGCAAACGCGAGGTTTACAGCCTGCTGCGCAACCGCGCGCACAGTAACGTGGCGTTCCTGCTCGGTGAGTCGCTGCGGTATCAGCCAGGGCTCGACACCGTGACCATTTACCCGGGTGTGCTCAGCAGCTATCCGAACTTCATGTTCAACATCCCGGCGGAGCAAGTGCCTGAGTTTGTGGGCGAGATGGAAAACGCCAAAGACGCCCATCGCTTCGAAAAAATCGTCGAGCGCTGGGGTATTCGCCGCAGCCATCCGCAGTTCTGGTTCTACTTCCATGACCTGAGCCGGTACGTCCACGAGACCGATCCGGTGGAAGAGGGCGTGCTGGACATGAACCGGTACGAGAATCTTTGATTGAAAGCCTGAACACGCACCGCCGAACCCCTGTAGGAGCGAAGCTTGCTCGCGAAAGGGGGCTGACATTCAGCATAGATGTCGACTATCAGACCGCTTTCGCGAGCAAGCTTCGCTCCTACAGGGGTTGCGGTGATCAGATGTTCATCGACAGGCGCATCTTTCCCGACAAAAATACTAGGACTTTGTGCGGCGCGATGATTGGCGTAAACTGCGCCCAAGCCTGCGAGGAGTTTCCATGACCGCTATTACCATTACCGACGCCGCCCACGATTATCTGGCTGATCTGCTCTCCAAGCAGAACACCCCAGGCATCGGCATCCGCGTCTTTATCACCCAGCCTGGCACTCAGTACGCCGAAACCTGCATTGCTTACTGCAAGCCGGGCGAAGAAAAACCTGAAGACACGGCGCTGGGGCTGAAAAGCTTCACCGCTTACATCGACTCGTTCAGCGAAGCTTTCCTGGACGATGCGGTAGTCGACTACGCCACCGACCGCATGGGCGGCCAGCTGACCATCAAGGCGCCAAACGCCAAAGTCCCGATGGTCAACGCTGACAGCCCGGTCAACGAGCGCATCAACTACTACCTGCAAACCGAGATCAACCCGGGGCTGGCCAGCCACGGCGGTCAGGTCAGCCTGATCGATGTGGTCGAAGACGGCATCGCCGTACTGAAGTTCGGCGGCGGTTGCCAAGGCTGCGGCCAGGCAGACGTCACCCTGCGCGAAGGCATCGAGCGCACGTTGCTCGAGCGCATTCCCGAGCTCAAGGGTGTTCGTGACGTCACCGACCACACGCAGAAAGAAAACGCCTACTACTAAGTAAGGTGTTCGCTGCAAACATAAAAAAACGGCGCCCCGTGAGTGCCGTTTTTTTATGGGCGATACAAATGCGCATGCCCAGCGCGGTACAGCGATGACTCACTGAAGTGATCACTGCCCAACACTCGGCCCACCAAAATCAACGCCGTGCGCCGAAACCCCTTGGCTTCAACCTTCGCGGCAATGTCTTCAAGCGTCCCCACCACCCAATCCTGATCCGGCCAGGTCGCTCGGTGAATCACCGCGATTGGGCAGTCCGCGCCGTAGTGCGGCAGCAATTCAACCAGGATTTTCTGCAGATGATTGACCCCCAGATGAATCGCCATGGTCGCCCCATGCTGCGCCAGGCTGCCCAGTTCTTCGCCCGCGGGCATGGCGGTCTTGTCGGCGTAGCGGGTCAGGATCACGCTTTGCGACACATCGGGTAACGTCAGTTCGGCGCCCAACAGTGCCGCGCAGGCCGCCGTGGCCGTGACGCCGGGGATAATCTCAAAAGGGATGTCGAGTTCGCGCAGGTAACGAATCTGCTCGCCAATGGCACCGTAAAGACTCGGATCACCGGAATGTACACGAGCCACGTCCTGGCCCTTGGCATGGGCAGTCTTGATCAGCTCGATGATCTGTTCCAGATGCAGTTCGGCGCTGTTGACCACGTGTTCGGCGCGATGGCCTTCCAGCACGGCGGCGGGCACCAGGGAGCCGGCGTAGATGATCACCGGGCAGCTTCGAATCAGCCGTTGGCCTTTGACGGTGATCAGTTCCGGGTCGCCGGGACCTGCGCCAATGAAGTAGACGGTCATCGTCGGTTCCTGTGAGAAAAAGGGGCTGGACAAAGCTTCAGATGAAGATTGCTCATGATCAAAGACGGGGATTATTGAGGATTTCAGGCGACGCAGGCCAATGCCAAGGTGGCTTGGGCATATTTTTGTCGTGAAATCAGCAATTTTGCCGGTGCCTGGGCCAACTGTTCGGCCAGGGCCAGGGCGGCACTTTCCGCGACGCCGTAGCAGCCGGTGCGTTCGAACGCGATGTCCGAGCGGTGGCTGAGTTGCGGTTGATAGCCGGCCAGTTGTTCGCTGCTGAAGTACATCAGTGGCAGTGCTAGCTGTTCGGCCAATTCGATCAAACCAGGTTCTTCGCGCTTCAGGTCGATGCTGGCTAGAGCCTTGATCTGGTGAAGTTCGATTTTATGAGCCTGTAACGCCTGATCGAGCAGCGCCCGCAGCGTGCTGACGGGGCAGCCGCGCTGGCAGCCCAGGCCAACTACCAGGGTCGGCGCTGCGCTGGTGTCAGTCATGCGTGGGATTGACCATCGCTTTTTCGGCGGAACAACCAGGCACTGATCAAGCCCAGGGCCAGCCAGAACGCCACGTTGGTCAGTTGCGAAGCGATTTTGAATTGAGTTTCCAGGGCTTCTGGAGCCAGCATCGAGTGGACTTCCGGTTGTGGTGCGCCGATCACGTGAGGAACGGCCAGAATGGCCACGCCGAGCACTTTCATCAACCAGTGGCGGCTGAACACGATCAAGGCGATGCCGACCGCCGTGGAGGCGGCTGTGCCGATCCACCAGACCTGCCGTTGCGCCAAATCGGCAGCAGCAGTGCCCGGCAGCTCAGGTGGCAGGCCGAGGGTGGGTGCCAGCACGAACGTCGCATAACCGGCCAGGCCCCAGAGCAGGCCTTGGGAAGTACGAGTCGGCGCGCGCAAGGTGTAAAGACCGGCAAGCATCAGGGCGAAACCGACCGCTACCACCAGGTTGCCGCCCGTGGTCGACAGCACGCGCTGCCAGCCGTCTTCCGGTTCCCAGGCTCCGGCGTCGTGAGTGTGAGCAGCGACAACACCTGCTGCGTGTTCGTGAACGGCAACAGCGGCGGGCTCGGACTTTTCGTAAGTCTCGGCCTGCGAAATCAGCGGAGCCACCCAGAAGCTTTGCAGCACGGTCAGCAACAGGGCGGCCAGCAGCCCGGTGAACCCTGCGGTTTGCGCAATACGCTTGATCATGTAAACAGGTCTCAATGGCACGGGAATGCAGAGCTGTGGCGGGTATCGTGCGCGGCATTGTGCACCGCTTCGATGTGCGAGAAACCGGCGAAATACACCAGGCTAGCGCCAAGGATCGACGCACACACAGCGGCGGTCAGGCGTTGAGTCAGGGGCGTGGTGGTGCTGGCGGTGCTCTTATCGGTGTTGCTGCCGGTACTGCTGATGATCGACATGGCGCTTCCCTCTGGTCTGTCAGCGGGTGAATAGAGCGCATGGAAGACCCCTGCGAGTCGGGCGCGCAGGGGTTCAAACAGCGCCCGCCCACCGCGGGTTTGTTATTCAGTGATCGTAATGGTCACTTTGTGTTGCGGGCCGGTCTCCGGGCTCACGAGGGGCGCTGGCTTTCGCCTTGACCTGCAAACATCACCTTCCCATGCCGAACTGCTGGCACAGTGGATCTGACGCTTCGCTCGCTTACCGTTGCGGGGGCAGCACCGGACTGACATGGCTTTAGAGTAAAGCACATGATTCACCGGTTTCCCGTTTCACCCTGTGAAGGGCACCCGTAACAAGGCGTGTAGGAGAGCATGGGCGGGGGTTGGGCGTCAATTGGCAAGGGTTCTCACTTGGATGCCGAGTCGCGCCCTTCGCGAGCTCAAGTGAACATTGACCCGCCCCGAGACGATGCGTAGCCTTGCGCTTTCGAGGTTCTTCGGCGTCTGCCGAAGCTAAGAAGGGAACGCGGTCGATGCCGCGGCTGCCCCCGCAACTGTGAACGGTTCTGTTGGCTGCCACGCCACTGTAAGCCCTGTCTATCGGGCCCGCGGGAAGGCGCAGCCAACGTCAGTCGAACGACTGGCAAGCCGTCAGCCAGGAGACCTGCCTCGACACAGATTCTCACTTTCAACCGGGCGGGGTGATCCGGTGGCGAACTCTTCAGGCACGCGCGTCCGCGTTGCCGGTCGTCGTCCCGTATGCCCGCCACCTTGCCAAAGGGCATCCGATGAAAACACTGGCCAAACTCCCTGTCACCATCGTTACCGGCTTCCTCGGCTCGGGCAAAACCACCTTGCTGCGGCACATGCTCGACAACGCTCAGGGCCGCCGCATCGCGGTGATCGTCAACGAGTTCGGCGAGCTGGGCATCGACGGCGAAATTCTCAAGCAGTGCTCCATCGGCTGCACAGAAGAAGAAGCCAACGGCCGCGTTTACGAATTGGCCAACGGCTGCCTGTGCTGCACCGTTCAAGAAGAATTCTTCCCGGTGATGCGCGAATTGGTCGCCCGTCGCGGCGACCTCGACCACATCCTCATCGAAACCTCGGGTCTGGCCCTGCCAAAACCGCTGGTGCAAGCCTTCCAGTGGCCAGAAATCCGCAGCGCCTGCACCGTTGACGCGGTCATCACCGTGGTCGATAGCCCAGCGGTCGCCGCCGGCACCTTCGCGGCTTTCCCGGACCAGGTCGATGCCCAGCGCAAACTCGACCCGAACCTGGACCACGAATCGCCGCTGCACGAGCTGTTCGCCGACCAACTGGCCAGCGCCGACCTGGTGATCCTCAACAAGGCCGACCTGATCAGCCCTGAAGACCTGGCCCGTGTGCGCCTGGAAGTTGCCGAAGAGTTGCCGCCTGCCGTAAAAGTCATCGAAGCCAGCAGCGGTCGTCTGCCACTGGACGTGCTGATCGGCCTCGGCGCCGGTTCCGAAGAACACATCGACAGCCGCCACAGCCATCACGATCACCACCATGAAGGTGAGGACGATCACGATCACGATGCTTTCGATTCGATCTCCATCGAACTGCCCCAGGCAGACGAAAGCCTGCTGCTGGACGCGTTGACTCAATTGGTGGTTCAGCACGGCATCCTGCGTGTCAAAGGTTTCGCCGCCATCCCGAACAAACCAATGCGCCTGTTAATCCAGGGCGTGGGCACACGTTTCGACAAGCATTTCGACCGTCAGTGGGGCGCCGACGAAGCGCGCACCACGCGCCTGGTATTGATCGGCCAGGAACTGGACGGAGTTCTACTCGAAACGCAATTGCGCGCTGCGCTCAGCGTTTAAGCCATGCACCTGCTCAGGACCCAACCCGGCGGTTTCGTGTCGGATGACAACATTGCCGACCTTGGACAAACCCCCGCCGAGCTGGTGATCCTGTGCAGTGGCGACTCCAGCCTCGCGCTGCTCGCCGAAGCGGCGCAGCAGTTGCCTGACGATTACCCGAGCGTGCGCCTGGCCAACCCGATGCAGGTGCAGAATCATGCGTCGGTCGACCTGTATGTCGACGAAGTGCTGCGCCACGCCAAGGTGATTCTGATCTCGCTGCACGGCGGCATCGCCTATTGGCGTTATGGCGTGGAGCGCTTGGTGGCGTTGTCCCAGCGCGGCGTGCAGCTGATTCTGGTGCCCGGCGATGACCGCCCGGACCCGGAACTCAGCGACCTCAGCACCGTGGCAGCCTGCGACCGCGATCGGCTTTGGCAGTTTTTGCGTCAGGGCGGCATGAGCAATGCCCTGGATTTTTTCCGCTGCCTCGCCAATCGTTGGCTGGATCGCGACTACGCCTGGGCCGAGCCGCAAACTCTGCCGCGCACGGCGATCTACCTTCCGCAAAAAAGCCCCGCAGCCCTTCACGATTGGCAAGCCGACTGGCAGGCCGATCAACCGGTGGCGGCGGTGCTGTTTTACCGTTCGCATCTGCAAGCGGCGAACACCGGTTTCATCGATATTTTCTGCCAGCGTTTGCAAGCGGCGGGGTTGAACCCGTTGCCAATTGCGCTGGCCAGTTTGAAAGAGCCCGGCTGCCTGACGGCGGTCGAGGACTGGTTGGATGAAGTCGACGCCGGCGTGATTCTCAACACCACCGGTTTCGCTCAATCCAGCCCCGAAGCGCCGCACCGGCGACCGTTTCGTCGCAACATCCCGGTCATTCAGGCGATTTGCGCCCAGGACAACGAGCCCGGTTGGCGCGCCAGTGAACAGGGCCTCGGTCCACGCGATCTGGCAATGCACATCGCGCTGCCGGAACTGGATGGCCGAATCATCAGCCGGCCGATTAGCTTCAAGGACTTGGCCTGGCGCAGCGAGCGCAGCCAGTCGGACGTGGTCTGCTACCGGCCGCAACCTGAACGTATGGATTTTGTCGCCGAACTGGCGCGGCGCTGGATTGATCTGGCGCGCGTGCCCAATGGCGAGAAGCGCATCGCCTTGATCCTCGCCAACTACCCGACTCGTGATGGTCGTATCGGCAACGGCGTGGGCCTCGACACCCCGGCCGCCGCGCTGAATATCCTCCGTGCGCTGCACACCGAAGGTTATCCGCTACCAGCGGAGTTGCCGGACACTGGCACCGCGTTGATCCAGCAATTGCTCGGTGGCGTCAGCAACGACCTCGACACCCTTGACCAGCGTCCATGTCAGCAAAGCCTGGCGATGGACGACTATCTGCTGATGTTCAACGCCTTGCCCGAATCCAACCGCCAGGCCGTACTGGAACGCTGGGGCACGCCCGAAAGCGATCCGATGTTCCGTGGCGGGCGAATGATGATCGCCGGGCTGCGCTTTGGCCTGACCTTCGTCGGCATTCAACCGGCACGCGGTTATCAGGTTGATCCGAGCGCGGTGTATCACGACCCGGACCTGGTGCCGCCTCACGGTTATCTGGCGTTCTACTTCTGGTTGCGTAACACCTACGGTGCCCACGGCGTGATCCACGTCGGCAAGCACGGCAATCTCGAATGGCTGCCGGGCAAGGGCGTCGGGCTGTCGGAGAATTGCTGGCCGGATGCGTTGCTCGGGCCGCTGCCGAACATCTATCCGTTTATCGTCAACGACCCGGGTGAGGGCGCCCAGGCCAAGCGCCGCACCCAGGCAGTGATCATCGATCACCTGATGCCGCCGCTGACGCGCGCCGAAACCTACGGCCCGTTGCGCAACCTGGAATTACTCGCCGACGAGTATTACGAAGCGCAATTGCTCGATCCGCGCCGTGCCCGGGAATTGCAGCGCGACATCCTGCAACTGGTGCGCGAGACGCACATCGACCGCGAACTGCAACTGGACGAGAAGCTCGACAGTGATGCCGATGCGGCGATCTGGCTGCCGCGTCTGGACACGTATTTGTGCGACTTGAAAGAGTCGCAGATCCGCGACGGTCTGCATGTGTTCGGCGAGTCGCCGACCGGGCGGTTGCGCATCGACACCTTGTTGGCCTTGCTGCGTATCCCGCGTGGCGATGGGCGTGGCGCCCAATCAAGTCTGCTGCGGGCGCTGGCCAAGGCGTTCGCGTTGGGCTTCGATCCGCTGGATTGCGCGCTCGCCGAACCTTGGACCGGGCCGCGTCCGATTGAACTGCAAACCCTCACCGATGAAGCCTGGCGTACAGCCGGTGATACCCGCGAACGTCTGGAACTGTTCGCGGCGCAACTGATCGAGCAGGCATTGAGCGCTGAAGTTGAGCTGCTGAACGAATCATGTTGGTCAGAGGTGAAAGCCATCGTCGACAGCCTGCGTGAAGTCGTCGCTCCTCGGCTGGACGCCTGCGGTCCGGCGGAAATGCGCGGTCTGCTCGACGCGCTCAGCGGTCGCTTCGTGCCGGCCGGCCCCAGTGGTGCGCCGAGTCGCGGTCGACTCGACGTGCTGCCGACCGGGCGCAATTTCTACTCGGTGGACGTGCGTAACCTGCCGACCACCACCGCGTGGCGCATCGGTTTCCAGTCGGCCACCCTGATTCTTGAACGACACCTGCAAGACCACGGCGATCACCTGCGCCAACTCGGCCTGTCGGTGTGGGGCACCGCGACCATGCGCACCGGCGGCGATGACATCGCCCAGGCCATGGCGCTGATGGGCGTGCGCCCGGTCTGGGCGACGGGCAGTCAGCGGGTCGACGACTTCGAAATTTTGCCGCTGAGCCTGCTGGACCGTCCGCGCGTGGACGTGACCTTGCGCGTCTCCGGATTCTTTCGCGATGCCTTTGCCAACTTGATCCGTCTGTTCGACGCCGCTGTGCAAGCGGTCGCCGCCCTCGACGAGCCGGACGACCTCAACCCCCTGGCCGCCAAGGTGCGCGCCGAGCGCGAAGCGTTGATGCAATCGGGGCTGGATGAAGACGCAGCCAGGCGTCAGGCCGGTTGGCGCATCTTTGGCGCCAAACCGGGTGCTTACGGCGCGGGCGTGCAGGGCGCCATCGAGGGTCGTCTGTGGCAAAGCCGCGATGACCTGGCCGACGTTTATCTGAACTGGGGCGGCTACGCTTACGGCGGTTCTGACGAAGGCACTGCGGCGCGAGAGCAGTTCGCTCAGCGCCTGAGCCAAGTCCAAGCCGTGCTGCAAAACCAGGACAACCGTGAGCACGACTTGCTCGACTCCAACGACTATTACCAGTTCCAGGGCGGCATGCTCGCCGCCGTAGAAAGCCTCAGTGGTGAAGCCGCGGCCAGTTACCATGGCGATCACAGTCAGCCGGACTTGCCGAAGATCCGCACGTTGAAGGAAGAGCTGAACCGGGTGATCCGCTCGCGGGCAGCCAATCCGAAGTGGATCGACGGCGTGAAGCGCCACGGCTATAAAGGCGCGTTTGAACTGGCGGCAACGGTTGATAATCTGTTTGCGTTCGACGCCACCACGCAGCTGATCGACGATCACCAATATGCATTGCTGGCGGAGGCGTATTTGCTGGACCCGGCGACCCGGGATTTTGTTCGTGAGCATAATCCGCATGCGCTGCGTGATATGACTGAACGGATGCTGGAGGCGCAGCAGCGGGGGATGTGGAAGGAGCCGGGTGAGTATCGCGAAGCGCTAGAAAATTTGTTGCTCGACATAGAAGAAGACAGCTAACGGATCGTTAGCTGATCGTTCCCACGCAGAGCGTGGGAACGATCCCGCTACCGACCATGATGAGAAACCCGACATGACCGACACCCCCCATTTCCCTCTCTCAGCCGTGGTCGGCGCCGACGATCTAAAACTCGCCCTCTACCTGACCGCCATCGACCCGAAAATCGGCGGTGTACTCATCGAAGGCCCCCGCGGCATGGCCAAGTCAACGCTGGCCCGAGGCCTGGCGGACCTGCTGGCCAGCGGCCAATTCGTGACATTGCCGTTGGGCGCCACCGAAGAACGGTTGGTGGGCACGCTCGACCTGGACGCTGCCCTGAGCGAGGGGCGCGCGCAGTTTTCCCCCGGCGTGCTGGCCAAGGCTGACGGCGGTGTGCTCTACGTTGATGAGGTCAATTTATTGCCCGATCACCTGGTGGACCTGCTGTTGGATGTGGCCGCCAGCGGCACCAATCTGATCGAACGTGACGGCATTTCCCATCGGCATTCGGCGAAGTTCGTGCTGATCGGCACCATGAACCCGGAAGAGGGCGAACTGCGTCCGCAACTGCTCGACCGTTTTGGCCTGAACGTCGTCCTCAGTGGTCACACAGCACCAGCCGAACGGGGTCAGATCATCCGCCGTCGGCTGGATTTCGACAGCGATCCCTACAGCTTCTGCGCTGAGTGGGAAAGCCAGCAGCAGTCTCTGCGCGAACGTTGCCAGAAAGCGCGCAGCGCGCTGGCAAGTGTCCCTCTCGACGATCATGCGCTGGCACAGATTACCGAGCGCTGCTTTGCCGCTGGCGTCGATGGCTTGCGGGCCGACCTGGTCTGGTTGCGCGCGGCGCGTGCCCATGCAGCGTGGCGCGGGGCGAGCGCAATCGCCGAGGAAGATATCGACGCCGTCGCCGAATTTGCCTTGCGCCATCGCCGCCGCGAGCCGTCGCCACCGGCGCCGCAACACAGTCAGCCGCCCTCGACCCAAAATACCAACCCGAGTGAAGGCCAGGGCCAATGGGGGGAAATGCCCGCCCAGGCGTTACCGGTCGGCGCACGACGTGAGGTGCCGAGCTGGCCAAAAAAGCCCTAGGCATTCGCCCTCGATCTGACGCGGGGGCGAATGCCAGACTCCGCGCCGGACGGCTGGACAATGGCAAACAGGGTAAACGTCACGCGGCACGTAACGGCTCGATCAATTGGCCCGGCACATTGCTGAATGGCCGCCCGCGCCATCGCGACGATGTCTTGTTTCACTTGCGCACCCGTTCGCCCCACGAACTGTGGCTGGTGATCGTCGACGCCTCGGCCTCGACCCGCCGCCATCAAGCGTTGAGCGATGCCAAGGGCTTGCTGGCGCAGCTGTTCGACGAGGCCTATCGCCAGCGTGCGCGCCTGGCGTTGCTGACCGCCAGTGGCAATCTACCGAAATGGCAAGTGCAAGGGTTGAAAGCCTCCGCCGGTTTACGCAACTGGCTTGATGGCCTGGGAGCGGGGGGTGGTACGCCGTTACTGGCGGCGCTGGGAGAGGCGGGGCAATGGCTGACAGCACGGCAAAAACGCTTTCCGGCGGAACAGCAGCGATTGTTGTTGGTCACCGATGGCCGATTGAAGGACTGGTCAAGGTTGTCGGCGCTTGATTGTCCGGGGCTGCTGATCGACATCGAACGCGGGCCGATTCGGCTTGGACGGGCTAAGGTGATGGCTGCCGAGTTGCAGGCCGAGTATCGACATATCGATGATATGGCGTGAGCCGAAAAAATCACAGGAGTGAAGCATGCGTGTTCTAGCTGTAAACCATCAGGATGATTTCCGCGTCAAGGCCTACGCCGGCACCAATGGCGTGCTGTTGGCCATGGACCTGGCCGAGCCCCGCCGCAAAGGCCTGTTGGGTTTCGCCATCGAAAAACAGCAAGGCCCCAAGCCCTGGCTGTTCCTGTTCAACAGGCTGACCTTCCCCGGTAAGGTGCATACGTTTCCCCAGTTTCACGCCACCCCCAGCGATATCGCGCCGTTGCAGAAATTTCGCTGGGCCGATTACGCGGTCAATCCGGGGATGACGATCCATTACCGAATCCACCTGGCCTACGGCACCGTTGATGCGCCGCAACTGGGTGAGTTTCTGGAAGTGACGGTCACCTCCGACAATGGCCTGCCGAATAACCAAAGCGTGATCTTCAACCGTGCGGTCGCCGCCAGCCAGGCGTTCCAGCGTAAATTTCCCGAGCTCGACGCGTTGATCACCGCCAACAAGAACCTGCCCATCGAAGCCTGGCCGGATGCCCCGCGGCAATGGCTGGAAAACGGTTTGCTCGGGCGTCTGCTGGGTTTTATCGAACGTGCGGTAGATGGCCAGTGGGCGCTGGACATTGCCATCTACGAGTATGAATTGCAGGCCATCGTCGATGCCGTCAATGCAGCGTTCGCACGTGGGGTAAACGTTCGCGTGCTGTATCACGCCCAGCCGGACGATGAAGACACCACCATGAACGAGGCCAGCCTGGAAAACATCCCGGCAGAGAACAAGCGCGGACGGGTCACCCATAACATCTTCCACAACAAATTCATGCTGCTGAGCCGGCTCGACGCAGCGGGACAGCGGCAGCCCGAAGCGGTGCTTTGCGGCAGCACCAATTTCACGCCCAACGGCGTCTACCGCCAGGCCAACGTGGTGCATGTGCTGGACGACACGCGAGTCAGCGCCAGCTATCTGCGCACCTTCGAGCAGGTCTGGGCTAACCCGGCGGATGTCGGCGCCACCCGAAAGTGGCTCACGCAAAACAACCCGATGGATCCGCTGCAACCGGTGTTCGCCGGGTTCTCACCGCGCTCGGGTAAAGGGGATCTGGATGAGTTTGTCGAGATCATCAACGCCGCGAAAAAGGACGTGCTGTTCGTCACCGCGTTCGCCTTGCCCGACGACATCCTGAACGCCTTGCTCGGCCAGCCCCACGACGACATTTTGCGTTACGGCCTGCAAAACACCGCCAGCCGGATCACCGGTTTCCACGCCGACCGCACCGCCGAATTCGCCGCCACCGCGCTGCTCAACACCGGGCTGGAAGGCTGGCTCAGAGAGAACATGAAAGGCCAGAAGGGCAACCTGCTGGTGCACACCAAAGCCGTGGTGACAGATTTCACCAGCGATGCGCCGACAATCATCAGCGGCAGCCATAACCTCAGTGCCGCGGCCAGCAATGGCAATGACGAGAACTACTTGATCATTCGCGGCAATACCGATCTGGCGGACCGTTATGGTCTGGAGCTGCTGCGGTTTTACGAGCATTACCGCTTTCGCTATTTCGCCAAGAAACTCGCGCTCAAACAGGTCCAGCCGTTGGCGGCGGATGACAGCTGGACCGATGACTATTACCTCGACGGGAATTTGCGTCAGCTATCCAGATTGCGTTTTTCCGGACGGTAAACACACTCGCGGGGCTGGTAGCGAATGTCGAGCGTGTATTGGCGTCGTTTAAGCCTTAACGCCGACGGTAGCAGTCGAGGGGACGGGGATTGGATTACGCATCAGAGCCTTGGCTCGTTCCACTTCATCGTGAAACGTGTGGCCGATGGAGGCGAGGGCCGAGGTCAGCAGCAATGCTGCACCGACACCCTTGATCGCCCGCGGTGTCGAGGAACAGCGCATTCCCTGAGGCTGTGAGTAACGTCAGTCGCGGGCTCACCTTGTGTTCGACGGACATGGCAGCGTTTCTCTACTGTAAAAGACAGTGCAGCTTATCGCCGGTTGGTGCTTTCTTTGTTAGGCACGCCTTGTCACTTCATGACCTTTGAGCTAACGCACCGATGGATATTCGCCATTTCCGCTATTTTCTGGCCGTTGCCCGGCAAGGCAACTTCACCCGCGCCGCCGAACAACTCGGTATCGCACCGCCGACCTTGACTCGACAGATTCAGGACATGGAGAACGAACTCGGCACGCGATTGTTCGTGCGCCAAACACGTGAAGTCAGCCTGACCGAGGCCGGCGCCGCGCTGGTGATCGAGGCCGAGGCGACGGTGCGGCAATTCGAATACGCTCAGTACAACGCACAGCGTGCCGGACGCGGGGATATTGGCCATATCGAACTGGGTTACGTGGCTTCGGCGGTGTATTCGGGTTTGCTGCAGAAACAGGTGCAATCCTTCAGTCGCGAGTGTCCTGACGTCAGCCTGAACGTACGGGAAAGTCCCATGGCGTCATTGCCGGTGATGGTGGTCGAGGGGCGTTTCGACATTGGCTATGTCCGCTCACCCATGACCCTGCCTGACGGCCTGGACGCCATTCGCCTGGATGCAGAAGGTTTTGTGCTGGCGGTGCCTGCCGAGTCCTGGCTGTGCCGTCTGCCGGAGATTGTCCCGGAACATTTGCTGAACGAGACGTTCATCCTGCCGGAGCAAATCAGCGGCACTTTGCAAGTCGCCGCCGAGGGTGGATTTGCGCCGAAACTGGGGGCGCAACCGGGCGGGCTGGTGGCGGTCATAGCGCTGGTGTCGTTGGGGCAGGGCGTGGCGGTCGTGCCGGAATCGGTGGTCGGGCATGTCAGTCTGCCCGGTGTCTTGTACCGGCCGATCAAAGGGTGTGAGGCGAGCTCCTGGTTGTCGTTAGTCCATCGGCGATTCGAGAAGTCCGCGGCGGTAGTCCGGTATATCGAGCAGGTCAAAAATCGTGAGTGAACGGAAAAATAGATCTTCTAGTTTTTCGCTGATCTCAAGAATCCATCGCGATCAAGCTCGCTTGTATGTTTAGACTTGAAGGGGTGGGCGGACAGACACGGTCTATGTGGGAGCGACCTTGCTCCGGGCGGCGTTCCGACGATAGCGGTCTGTCAACCAGTAGATTTCTCAAACCCCGATCAACGTGCGTGCCCGAGGTACAGTGCACAGGGTCCGTAGCGTTCGACGCAGCCACGCCAGGTCATGGCCTTGTTTCCGTGCTGCGTACATGGGCTTCACCTGGCCAATGTGACTGGCGAAGTCTTCCTGCAGGGTTTGTTCAGTGCCAATTCCCTTGAGCTTCTTCAGCAGCTTTCCATTCTTGTAAAACAGCACGGTGGGTGTACCGGTGACGTCCGGATGCCGAGGCGATTCGCTGGTGTTCAACATGTAGATTTGGGCCTGATGCCGATACGGTTCAGCGATCTGGCGAAAGATCGGTCCGGCCATTTCACAGGCGGGACAATGTTGACTGCTGAAGTACAAAATCACTGGGCGCCAGGTGTTCAGGGCCTTGTGATAGACCGGGGCCAGCGCTTCGCGAGCGATTTTCGAGCTCATTGAAATCTCCTTTTTCACAGTGCATCGAGTGCCTGTTGACGGTAAAGGAGTCAGCCGCGATCAGTCTACTGTCAGAAATTACAGGTAGAGCGCTGTTGCCTGTGTTTTGCGCATCTTTTTGATTCACTTTGTTTGATCGCTCCCAGAGCGTGGGAACGATCACTTGCCGGCCTTTCCCTAGGTGATCAGGTTGGCTGACGCAGTTTCATGGCCATTTCTTCGGCATTGAGTTTGCGCGAAGCGGCGGCCAAGTCCTTGCTGACGATGGTTTTGCCGATTGGCGCCAGGGCGATGCCGGCCAGTTTCAAATGCTGGATGCCGAATGGAATGCCGATGATGGTGACAAAGCACAGTAGCGCCGAGATCACATGACCGATGGCCAGCCAGACGCCAGCGAACAGGAACCAGAGCACATTGCCGACCACACCCAGGCCGCTGGTACCCAGGTCTTCTTTGTTCGACAGGTCCTTGCGATTGACCGCTTCCTTGCCGAACGGGAAAAACGAAAAGGTGCCGATGACAAAGCACGCGCGGCCCCACGGGATACCGACGACAGTCACAAACGCCAGGACGCCCAACAGCCACCAGCTGAGGCCCATGACCACACCACCAAGAATGAACCAGAGAAAATTGCCGATCGCACTCATGTAAAACGTCCCTATTTTGGCCCACCGGAGTGGTGGGCTGGTGGCCATATGCTAGCGGTTCAGGGTGCCGTGTAACAACAGTGAAAAGCGAGTGCCGCCACGGGCTGTCGGTTTTCGTGTCACCCATGGTGCTCACTCGCCCTCGATTGGTGCCCAATTACCCATCGACCGTGGCCTTCGGTAGCGCTCGCGCTGTGCTGTGTTGGGAGACGTTTTTTTCGTGCATTTGCATCCCGTTGATTCAGTTCGAATTTCAGTTGCTTTGTGATTTTACCGTCGACCTGTGGCACACTTTCTGCTGTCTATTCCGTTGTTACATACCAACGTCCGGTATAGCGGAATAAACAACACCCTGGAGTGCTTGCCATGCATCACCGACCTACCTTGTTTAAAGCGTGTGTTTTTGTTCTTGCGGCTTCGGCTGCTGCCATGGGCGTGGCCCAGGCGGCGGACAGCAAGCTCGATAGCGTGCTGGCCCGCGGGAAACTGATTGTGGGCACGGGCAGTACCAATGCGCCGTGGCACTTCCAGGGGGCGGACGGCAAGTTGCAGGGTTTCGATATCGATATCGCGCGGATGGTGGCCCAAGGGTTGTTCAACGACCCGAGCAAGGTCGAGTTCGTGGTGCAGTCGTCCGATGCGCGGATTCCCAACTTGCTGACCGACAAGGTCGACATGAGCTGTCAGTTCATTACCGTCACCGCCAGCCGTGCGCAGCAGGTGGCGTTCACGCTGCCGTACTACCGCGAAGGTGTCGCCCTGCTGTTGCCGGCCAACAGCAAGTACAAGGAAATCGATGACCTCAAAGCCGCCAACGACAGCGTCACCGTGGCGGTGCTGCAGAACGTGTACGCCGAAGAGTTGGTGCATCAAGCGTTGCCAAAAGCCAAGGTCGATCAATACGACAGCGTGGACCTGATGTATCAGGCGGTGAACTCCGGCCGCGCCGATGCCGCTGCCACCGATCAATCGTCGGTGAAATACCTGATGGTGCAAAACCAGGGTCGCTATCGCAGCCCGGCTTACGCCTGGAGCCCGCAAACCTACGCGTGCGCCGTCAAACGCGGCGATCAAGACTGGTTGAACTTCGTCAACACCGCCCTGCATGAAGCCATGAGCGGCGTTGAGTTCCCGACCTATGCGGCGTCGTTCAAGCAGTGGTTCGGTGTCGATCTCCCAACCCCGGCCATCGGTTTTCCCGTCGAATTCAAATGATCCCGTGAGAGCGGGGCGGTCATAAAACGCCCCGGTCAAGGTACTGCTGACCATGAACTATCAGTTGAACTTTGCCGCCGTGTGGCGCGATTTCGACACCTTGCTGGCGGGGCTTGGTCTGGGCCTTGAGCTGGCGCTGGTGTCGATCGCCATCGGCTGCGTGATCGGCCTGCTGATGGCGTTTGCTTTGTTGTCGAAGCACCGCGCGTTGCGGGTGCTGGCGTCGGTGTATGTGACGGTCATCCGTAACACGCCGATTCTGGTGTTGATTCTGTTGATCTACTTCGCCTTGCCGAGCCTGGGGATCCGACTGGACAAGATCCCGTCGTTCATCATCACGCTGTCGCTGTATGCCGGGGCCTATCTGACCGAAGTCTTCCGCGGCGGGTTGTTGAGCATTCCCAAGGGACAACGTGAAGCCGGGTTGGCAATCGGTCTGGGCGAGTGGCAGGTCAAGGCCTACGTCACCGTGCCGGTGATGCTGCGCAATGTGCTGCCGGCGTTGTCGAACAATTTTATCTCGCTGTTCAAGGACACCTCGCTGGCGGCTGCGATTGCCGTGCCGGAGCTGACTTATTACGCGCGCAAGATCAATGTCGAGAGCTACCGGGTGATTGAAACCTGGATGGTGACCACCGCGCTCTATGTGGCGGCCTGTTACCTCATTGCCATGATGCTGCGTTACCTCGAGCAGCGTCTGGCGCTTCGCCGATAGGAGACGACATGTACGAATCCCCTAGTTGGTTGCATGAGTTATGGGTGGCGCGGGAAGTCCTGTGGCAAGGCTTTCTGACCAGTGTGCAGGTTTCGGCCCTGGCCATTCTGTTGGGCACGATAGTCGGCATCGTCGCTGGTCTGGTGCTGACGTACGGCAAGTTCTGGATGCGCGCGCCGTTTCGTTTTTACGTCGACATCATTCGCGGCACGCCCGTGTTTGTATTGGTGCTCGCCTGCTTCTATATGGCGCCTGCGCTGGGCTGGCAGATCAGTGCGTTTCAGGCCGGCGCGTTGGGGCTGACGCTGTTTTGCGGCTCCCATGTCGCCGAGATTGTTCGCGGCGCGTTGCAAGCGCTGCCCAGCGGTCAGATGGAAGCGAGCAAGGCCATCGGCCTGACGTTTTATCAATCGCTCGGCTACGTGCTGTTGCCTCAGGCGCTGCGGCAGATCTTGCCGACCTGGGTCAACTCGTCCACCGAGATCGTCAAGGCTTCGACGCTGTTGTCGGTGATTGGTGTGGCTGAGTTGCTGCTCAGCACCCAGCAGATCATCGCTCGGACCTTCATGACCCTCGAGTTTTACCTGTTCGCCGGATTGCTGTTTTTCGTCATCAACTACGCCATCGAATTACTCGGCCGGCACATTGAAAAGCGGGTGGCCTTGCCATGACTCAACCTCAAGTTTCGATACAGAATCAGGCGCTGCTGGACATCCGCGGGCTGCACAAGCAATACGGGCCGCTCGAAGTGCTCAAGGGTGTTGACCTGACGATGCAGCGCGGCAACGTCGTGACGCTGATCGGTTCCAGCGGTTCGGGCAAGACCACGCTGCTGCGTTGCGTGAACATGCTTGAAGAGTTTCAGGGCGGGCAGATCATGCTCGATGGCGAGTCCATCGGTTATGACGAGGTCAACGGCAAGCGCGTGCGTCACCCGGAAAAAGTCATCGCCCGGCATCGGGCCATGACCGGCATGGCGTTCCAGCAGTTCAACCTGTTTCCGCACCTCACGGCGTTGCAGAACGTCACCCTCGGTCTGCTCAAGGTCAAAAAGCTGCACAAGGATGAAGCGGTTGCCCTCGCGGAAAAATGGCTGGAACGGGTCGGCTTGCTGGAACGGCGCGATCACTTCCCCGGTCAGTTGTCCGGTGGTCAGCAGCAGCGCGTGGCGATTGCCAGGGCGATTGCGATGAACCCGAGCCTGATGCTGTTCGACGAAGTGACCTCGGCCCTCGATCCGGAACTGGTCGGCGAAGTGTTGAGCGTGATCAAGGGCCTGGCCGAGGACGGCATGACCATGCTGCTGGTCACCCACGAAATGCGCTTCGCCTTCGAAGTCTCGGACAAGATCGTGTTCATGAATCAGGGGCGGATCGAAGAGCAGGGGCCGCCCAAGGAACTGTTCGAACGCCCGCAATCGCCACGACTGGCGGAATTTCTCAAGAACACGCGCTTTTGACCTATCACTATTCAATCAGGAGAAACCCTCATGAACATTACTCGTTACGGCACCGGCAGCACCGCCGGTGGCGGCCAACCCCGTCCTTTCGCCCGCGCCGTTGAAGCCGATGGCTGGCTGCATGTGTCCGGCCAGGTGCCTGCGCTGGATGGCGAAATCATAGTGGGCGGCATCGTCGAGCAGACTCACCAGACCATGAAGAACCTGGTCGCGATTCTCGAAGAAGCCGGCTATGGTCTCGAAGACGTGGTGCGCGCCGGCGTGTGGTTGGAAGATCCGCGGGATTTCTGGAGTTTCAACAAGGTGTTTTCCGAGTACTTCAAAAGCGAACATGCACCGGCGCGGGCGTGTGTGCAGGCGAATATGATGGTCGATTGCAAGGTTGAGATTGACTGTGTCGCGTACAAGAAAAAGGCCTGACCAACACCGCTGATCGTTCCCACGCTCCGCGTGGGAATGCCTCACCGGACGCTCCGCGTTCGCTTTTTGGACGCAGAGCGTCCATGGCTGCATTCCCACGCAGAGCGTGGGAACGATCATTGGCGGTAAACTCCCGGCACTTTGAATGGGAACCTGAAGACATGACCGAAGACACCATCAAGCGCCGGGCTCGCGGTCTGGACCGGGCGTTCGATATCCTCGATTTCCTCAAGGAAGTCGGCAAGCCTCTGCGCCCGAACGAAATCGCCAGCGGCATTGGCAGCCCGAAATCTACGGTCTACGAGTTGGTTGCCTCCCTGCTGGACCGGCGGATTCTCGAGCCCGTGGGCAAGGACGGTCACGTCTACCTCGGCCGTCAGCTGTACTTCCTCGGGCAGGCGCATTTGCGCCATTTCGACCTGACCCGCGAGGCCGGTCACGCCTTGCAGGAGATCGTCAGCCAGACCCGCGAAACCGCGCAGATGTGCCTGCTCAACGGACGCAAATACACCGTGGCATTGATGAAAGAGGGCGAGCGGCATTTCCGCATTTCCTCGGACATCGGCGAGAACGCGCCGATTCCCTGGACCGCTTCCGGGCGCCTCTTGCTGGCGCACCTGAGCGACCAGGAAATCGTCGACCTGATCGATCACGACGACTTCATCCTGCCCAGCGGCGAGCGCCTGCCGCTTGCACAGTTTCTCCAGGAAATTCGTCAGGCCGGTATCGATGGGTTCTTCTCTTTCGATAGCGTCGCCGACACGTTTACCCATTGCTTCGCCGCCCCGGTCAAAGACCCGAACGGCGTGGTCATTGCGACCCTGTGCATCGTTGCCCCGCGGGCCGATGCCAAGAGCAACTACAACGACTATCGCCGGGTGCTGATCGACAGCGCCAACAACCTGGCCCGTCGCATCAACGAGTAACAGCGGCTGCCTGCGGCCGCGAATGTGAGGAGTTCGACCATGTCTTCTGCCAAAAACACTGCCACCGTGGAAAAGGGCTTCGCCCACGCTGGCGCCAACCTGGTGCGCGACGTCAGCCTGCCGGCGCTGGTGCTGCACCGCGAAGCACTGGAACACAACATTCGCTGGATGCAGGCGTTCGTCAGCAACAGCGGTGCCGAGCTCGCGCCCCACGGCAAAACCAGCATGACCCCGGCGCTGTTTCAGCGCCAACTGGACGCCGGTGCCTGGGGCATCACCCTGGCCAGCGCCACGCAAACCCGAGCGGCTTATGCCCATGGCGTGCGTCGGGTGCTGATGGCCAACCAATTGGTTGGCACGCCGAATATGGCGCTGATTGCTGATCTGTTGGCCGATCCGGCTTTCGACTTCCATTGCATGGTCGATCACCCGGACAACGTCACTGACCTGGGTGCGTATTTCGCCTCGCGCGGTGTGCGCTTGAACGTGATGGTCGAGTACGGCGTGGTCGGCGGTCGTTGCGGTTGCCGCACGGAAGAGGAAGTGGTTGCGCTGGCCAAGGCCATCGCTGCGCAACCGGCCCTGGCGCTGACCGGGATCGAAGGTTACGAAGGGGTGATTCACGGTGATCACGCGGAGAGCGGCATCCGTGCGTTCGCTGCTTCTTTGGTGCGCCTGGCTGTGCAGCTGCAGGACAGCGGGGCGTTCGCCATTCCCAAGCCGATCATCACTGCGTCGGGTTCGGCCTGGTACGACCTGATCGCTGAATCATTCGAAGCGCAGAACGCCGGTGGGCGGTTCCTCAGTGTGCTGCGTCCCGGCAGCTATGTGGCGCACGATCACGGCATCTACAAAGAAGCGCAATGCTGCGTGCTGGACCGCCGCAGTGATCTGCACGAGGGCCTGCGCCCGGCGCTGGAAGTCTGGGCGCATGTGCAGTCGTTGCCGGAGCCGGGGTTTGCGGTGATCGCCCTGGGTAAACGCGACGTGGCCTACGACGCCGGTCTGCCGGTGCCGTTGTTGCGCTACAAAGCCGGTGTAGTGCCGGCGACGGGCGATGACGTCAGCGCCTGCAAGGTGACGGCGGTGATGGACCAGCATGCGTTCATGACCGTGGCGCCGGGGGTTGAGTTGCGGGTGGGGGACATTATTTCCTTTGGTACTTCGCACCCGTGCCTCACGTTCGACAAGTGGCGCACCGGGTGCCTGGTGGATGAGCAACTGAACGTCATCGAAACCATGGAAACCTGTTTCTAGGGTTTGATTCGCGTCCGGCCGTTTTGCGACCGCTTCGCGCTCGAACGCAGGCTTCGCCAGCTGCTACATAAAGCGCGTTCGCCACGCACTTGTAGCGGTTGCCGAAGGCTACGTCCGGCTGCGCAGCAGTCGTGAGCGGGTCAACATGAGAATTCAATTAATGAACACCATCAGCACCCTCGGCCCCAACACCCCGCGCATCGCCCTGATCGGCGAGTGCATGATCGAGTTGCAGCAACGCGCCGACGGCAGCCTGCAACAGAGTTTCGGTGGCGATACCTTGAACACGGCGGTCTACCTGTCCCGGGCCTTGGGCGAGGGCGGCACGGTGGATTACGTCACCGCCCTGGGCGACGATACTTTCAGCGATGCCATGTGCCAGAGCTGGGCCGACGAAAACATCGGGCTGAGCAGGGTCCAGCGCTTGCCCGGTCGCTTGCCCGGCTTGTATTGCATCCAGACTGACGCCGCCGGTGAGCGACGTTTTCTCTATTGGCGCAATGAAGCGGCCGTCCGTGATTGCTTTACTACCCCAGCCGCCGCGCCAATCCTGGCGGCACTGCCGGATTACGATGTGCTGTATTTCAGCGGCATCACCCTGGCGGTACTCGGTGTGCAGGGGCGAGAGAAATTGCTGGAAACCCTGATCGAAGCCCGGCAGCGGGATGCGCGGATCGTGTTCGACAACAACTACCGGCCACGTTTGTGGGCGTCGGTTGAAGAGGCACGAGTGGCCTATCGCAGCGTTCTGCCCTCTGTCGACCTGGCGTTGCTGACCGTCGATGACGAGCAGGCGCTGTTTCATTTTTCCGATTGCGAGGCGGTGTTTGCTGCTTACGAGCAGATCGGCACGCCTGAAGTGGTACTCAAGCGTGGCGCCGAGGCGTGTCTGATTCGCTGTGACGGGGAGTCGTTCGAAGTGCCGGCTCAGGTCGTTGAGCGAGTGGTGGACACCACGGCGGCGGGGGATTCGTTCAATGCGGCGTATCTGGCCAGTCGACTCAAGGGCGGCAGTCCGGTTGAGGCTGCTGAAGCGGGGCATCGTTTGGCGAGTCGGGTGATTCAGGTGCCGGGGGCACTGATCCCCCGAAACTGAAAACACGATGCATCAATCCCGGTAAAACACCTGCACCAGGTGATAACCAAACTTGCTCTTGATCGGCCCGTGCACCACGCGCAGTGGTTTTTTGAAGATCACGGCATCGATGACCCCGACCATCTGCCCGGGCCGTACTTCACCGAGGTCGCCGCCGCGTTTGCCGGACGGGCAGGTTGAATACTTCTTGGCCAGCACATCGAAGGCTTCGCCCTTGGCGATGCGTTGTTTGAGCTGTTCGGCTTCTTCCGAGGTTTTCACCAGAATATGGCGGGCTTGAGCTTTCATGGCAGTACCTTGCAACGGTGGTGGCTATGTTGGTGCCAGCGGGGGGCGCGCGATTATGCCTTAACTCAGTCCGGTTGACCGATCATCGCGCGAATCTTGTTGGCCAACAGGTCAATTGAAAAGGGCTTGGCCACCATGTCCATGCCTTCCTCCAGGAAGCCCTGGCGCTCGGCGGCTTTTTCCGCATAACCGGTCATGAACAGCACTTTGAGTTCGGGGCGGTGCTGGCGCGCGATTTCCGCCAATTGCCGTCCGTTCATTCCCGGCAGCCCGACGTCGGTGACCAGCAAATCGACCCGCAGATCGGATTCCAGCAGAGGCAGGGCGGTCTTCGCGTCTTCGGCTTCATGGGCGTGGTAACCCAGCTCGTTGAGCAGGTCGAGCACCAGCATGCGCACCGCCGGATCGTCCTCCACCAACACCACGGTTTCACCGGCAATGGCGGCCGGCGCCTCACTCGTGACCGGCATCAGGGTATTGACCGGCTCGCAAACGTGTAGTCGCGGCAGGTACAGACGCACGCTGGTGCCTTGGCCCGGCAAGCTGAAAAGGCTGACATGCCCGCCCGACTGCTGGGCAAAACCATAGATCATCGACAGCCCGAGACCGGTGCCCTGGCCGATGGGTTTGGTGGTGAAGAACGGGTCGAAGGCCTTGGCCAGCACCGACGGTGTCATGCCGGTACCGTTGTCGCTGACGGCGATCATCAGATAATCCCCGGCCTTGACCGGTTCCAGGGTGTTGATGTCACTGCTGTCGAGGTAAACGTTGGCCGTTTCGATCCGCAACTCACCGCCATCGGGCATGGCGTCCCGGGCGTTGATCACCAGATTGAGCAGGGCGTTTTCCAGCTGGCTGACGTCCGTGCTGACCGGCCAGACGTCATCGGCCAGTTGCAGTTGGAGCTCGATGTGGTCGCCCTTGGTCCGGCTGAGCAGGTCTTCCAGGGAATGGATCAGATCATTGGCGTTGAGCGGCTTTCGATCCAGTGACTGTCGCCGGGAAAACGCCAGCAGGCGATGGGTCAGGGCGGCGGCACGGTTGGCCGAGGACACTGCCGCCTCGGTGAACCGGCCAACCTCGGCGGCGCGCCCGTCGGCGATGTAGCGCTGCATCAAATCGAGGCTGCCGATGATCCCGGTGAGCATATTGTTAAAGTCATGGGCGATGCCGCCGGTGAGCTGGCCGAGCGCTTCCATCTTCTGTGCATGTCGCAACGCCTCTTCGGCGCGCTCGCGTTCGAACATCTCGTTCTGCAGCCGCTGGTTGGCTTCGGCCAGTTGTTGGGTGCGGGCGACGACTCGTTCCTCAAGGGTTTCGTTGAGATTGCGCAGGGCTTCTTCGGTTTGTTTGCGCTCGGTTTCGTCAATCACAAAGATGTAGAAACCATTGACCGCACCATCCGCACCGTGGCGCGGCAAGTAGTTCATCAGGGCATGGCGGATGCTGCCGTCACGGTGCGGGGTGCTGATGCTGAAACAACAAGACCTGCCGGACAGTGCCAGGGCGATGTGTTCGGCGCGCAAGGCATAGGCCTCTTCACCCAGTACTTCACGGATGGTTTTGCCAAAGAGCTCCTGAGGCGTCAGTCCGTACCAGTCGAGGTAGGCCGAATTGTTCAGGCGAAAGCGCTCCTCGCTGTCCACGTAGCTGATCAGGATCGGCATGGCGTTGATGATCAGTTGCAGCTCGGTCTGACTTTGCCGCAAGGCTTGCTCAGTGTGTTTACGTTCAGTCAGGTCCAGGGCAGCGCCGAGGAAACGAATCGGCCGGCCATGGTGGTCCTTGTAGCAACGACCCCGAGCAAACACCCAGCGCAGCTGACCGTCGGGTTGCAGCAGGCGATACTCCTCGGCGTACTCGGTGCCGTGGGTGATGGAGTGCTTGATGCTGCGAGTGACCATGGCGCGGTCTTCCGGGTGCACCCCTTGGAGGTAGGCGCTGATGGGCAACTGGCTGGCGAGCAGCGGGTCGATGCCGTGCAATTGGGCGAAGTGGGTGTCGGCAATGAAGCGATCTTCGCCGATGTCCCAGTCCCAGGTGCCGACGGCGTCGGTGGCGGCGAGCGCCAGTTGCAGACGCTCCTCGGTCTCGTGCTGGGCCTTGAGGCTGGCGGCCGAGCGCTGTTCGAGTTCGAGGGCGATGCGTCGGCGTTCGTTGGTTTCGATGGCGGTGACCAGAATCCCGGCGACCTGGGCGCTTTCATCGCGGATGGGGCTGTAGGTCAGGTCCAGCCAGAAGTCGGAATCATGGCCGTCGCGCTGCAAGGTGAAGCGCTGTTCGCTGTAGGTCCGTACCTGTCCTTGTAGGACGGCGCTGTAAATGGGGTCGGTAAATTCCTTTAACTCTGGCCAGATCAGGTGCGTCGGCTGTCCGAAAGCGTGTGGATGCTTGCTGCCGGCCAGCAGGGCAAAGCCGTCGTTGTAGATCTGCGTGAGCTGCGGACCCCACAACAACAGCATGGGCATCGGCGAATGAATCACAATGTCCACGGCGGTTCGCAAGCTCTGCGGCCAGGTACTGGCCGCGCCCAGCGGGCTGCGTCTCCAGTCCAGTCGGGCAATCAAGGCCTGGGCATCGCTGCCGGTCGGTGATGCGTTCATCAAGATGTCCTGCACTTAAGTCGGTGTGGCGGCGTCAACTATCCTAAGGCAGTAGACGCTGAATGACCCATTTTGGGTCATTTCTGTTCATTGAATGCTTCGCGGGTGCTTTTTGCCATGGAAATCGATTCGCTGTTGAGGCTCCTGGCCAATCAGGATGGCTCCGATCTGTACCTGTCCACCGGCGCGCCACCCAGCGCACGGTTCGACGGTGTGCTTAAACCATTGGCCGATCAGCCGTTCAAACCGGGAGAAATTGCGGCCATTGCCGAGTCCATCATGGACGCCGAACAACGTCTGATGTTCGATCGGGAGCTGGAGATGAACCTGGCGATCTCTTTGCCAGGTGTCGGGCGCTTTCGGGTCAATATCTTCAAACAACGCAACGATGTGTCGATCGTGGCGCGCAACATCAAACTCGACATTCCGCGTTTCGAAGACCTCAACCTGCCGTCGGTACTGCTCGAGACGGTGATGCTCAAACAAGGCCTGATGCTGTTCGTTGGCGCCACCGACTCGGGTAAGTCCACTTCGCTGGCGGCATTGATCGACTACCGCAATCGCCACAGCAGTGGCCACATCATCACCATCGAAGACCCGGTCGAGTACATCCATCGGCACAAGCAGTCGATCATCAACCAGCGCGAAGTCGGCGTCGATACTCGCAGTTTTCATGCTGCATTGAAAAATACCCTGCGCCAGGCACCGGATGTGGTGCTGATCGGCGAAATCCGTGACCGCGAGACGATGGAGCACGCGCTGGCATTTGCCGATACCGGCCATCTGGTCATTTCCACCCTGCATGCGCACAACGCCAATCAGGCGCTGGACCGGATCATCAATTTCTTCCCCGAAGAGCGCCGGCCGCAGCTGCTTAATGATTTGGGCAACAACCTCAAGGCCTTCGTTTCCCAGCGCTTGGTGCGCACCCGCGACGGCAAGCGACGGGCGGCGGTAGAAGTGATGCTCGGGACGCCGACCATCGGCGACCTGATCCGGCGCAATGAGTTTTCAGAGCTGAAGGGGATCATGGAGAAGTCTGTGGAACTGGGGATGCAGACGTTTGATGGTGCGTTATACGCGTTGGTCGTCGAGGGGGCGATTGAAGAGGAAGAAGCGCTCAAACATGCGGATTCGGTGAACAACTTGCGCTTGCGGCTAAAGCTGCACGCCGAAGCATCACCGGGTCCCCATGCACCACCGGGTGAATGGGGGTTGATGGACTGAGGCCCGCTCAGCTTTGCAATTGCGGTCGGTTGCGGAACTGTTCAAGCGCTTCGGGATTGGCCAGGGCATCGATATTCTTTACCTTCTGCCCGTGCACCACATTTCGCACGGCCAACTCGACAACCTTGCCACTGATCGTCCGCGGAATGTCCGTCACCGCGACAATCTTCGCCGGCACATGCCGTGGCGTGGTGTTGGCGCGGATGACCTGGCGGATCTGCTGTTCCAGTCCCTCGTCGAGTTCGACACCGTCACGCAAACGTACGAACAGCACGACCCGAACGTCATCCAGCCATTGCTGACCGATGGCCACGCTGTCCAGTACCTGCGGGACCTTCTCCACCTGACGGTAGATTTCCGCCGTGCCGATGCGCACGCCGCCGGGGTTGAGTACGGCGTCGGAGCGTCCGTGGATCATCATCGCGCCATGGGGCAATTGTTCAGCGTAATCGCCTTGGGCCCAGACACCGGGGAACTGACTGAAATACGAGGCACGAAGCTTTTCCTGCTGAGGGTCATTCCAGAACCCGATGGGTATTGCCGGAAAGTGCCGGGTGCACACCAGCTCGCCTTTTTCGCCGATCACAGGCTGGCCGTCGTCGTTCCAGACTTCCACCGCCATGCCCAGGCTTTTGCCTTGTATCTCGCCACGGCGCACGGGTTGCAGCGGATTGCTGTTCACAAAACACGAAACGATGTCGGTGCCGCCGGACATCGAGGCCAGGCACAAGTCAGCCTTGAGGTCGCGGTAGACATAGTCGTAACTCTGGGGCGACAACGCGGAACCGGTGCAGAGCAGGGTTTTGAGGCTGCTCAGGTCATGGCTTTCGCGAGCTTTGACGCCGCTGCTTTCCAGGGTCGCGAGGTACTTGGGGCTGGTGCCGAAGACGCTGATGCGTTCGTCGTCGATCAGATCGATCAGGCGCTCGGTGGCGGGATGAAACGGCGAGCCGTCATACAGCACCACCGCGCTGTCCACGGCCAGTGCCGAGACCAGCCAGTTCCACATCATCCAGCCGCACGTGGTGTAGTAGAACAAACGGTCGCCGGGACCGAGATCGCAATGCAGGCCATGTTCCTTGACGTGTTGCAGCAATACGCCGCCGGTGCTGTGAATGATGCATTTGGGCACGCCCGTGGTGCCGCTGGAATAGAGGATGTATAGCGGATGCGCGAAGGGCACGGGAACGAAATCCGGTTCGCCGCCAGCGTCGTAGAAATCATCCCAGAGCGTCACGTTGGCCCGGGTGTAGAAGTCCTCGATGCGCGCCTGTGGCCGGGCGTAAGGCACGACGATCAGTTGCTGCAAGGACGGCAGGCGTTCGAGGATCTCGTTGACCTTGGCGGCCTGCTCGATCTCTTTGCCGGCATAGCGGTAACCGGCGCAGGTGATCAGCACGGTCGGTTCGATCTGACCGAAGCGATCGATCACCCCTTGAGTGCCGAAGTCCGGCGAAGAGCAGGACCAGATCGCCCCCAGGCTGGTGGTGGCGAGCATGGCCACCAGGGTTTGCCAGGTGTTTGGCATGCACGCGGCCACTCGGTCGCCAACGACGACGCCAGCGGCGATCAAGCTATTTTGAAAACCGGCGACATGCTCTGCCAGTTCGGCCCAGGTCAGCTGTTCGCGTTGGCCGTTTTCACCGATGGCCACCACTGCCACGGCATCGTCGCGACGGCGCAGCAGGTGCTCGGCGAAGTTCAGGGTGGCGCCGGGAAACCATTGGGCGCTGGGCATTTGCGCGCCTTCCACCAGCACAGCGTCCGGTTGATCGTGGAAACGGATGTCGAAAAAATCGACGATGGCCTGCCAGAACGCTTCGCGCTGATCGATGGACCATTGGTGCAGGGCAGGGTAGTCGTCGACGTGCAGGTTGTGCCGCTGATTGATGAAGCGCCGGAAGGCCTCCATGCGGGTCTTGCCGATGCGCTTGGCGCTGGGTTGCCAGAGAATGTCGGACATGGCTTGCCTCTTCTTGTTGGTATCAGATCGTTCCCACGCTCTGCGTGGGAATGCCTCAATGGACGCTCTGCGTCCGCTTTGGGACGCGGAGCGTCCCGGGCTGCATTCCCACGCAGAGCGTGGGAACGATCATCTGTGGGTTACTGCGCCAACCACCCACCATCAATATTCCACGCCGCACCGCGTACCTGGCTACCGGCTTCGCTGCACAAGAACAGCACCAGCTCGCCCAGTTGCGGCGGCGTGACGAACGCCAGGGACGGCTGCTTCTCGGCCAGCAAATCATGCTGCGCCTGCTGCGGGTCGACCCCTTTGGCGATGCGATCATCAATCTGCTTCTGCACCAGCGGCGTCAGCACCCAACCCGGGCAGATGGCGTTGCAGGTGACGTTGGTGGTGGCCGTTTCCAGACCCACCACCTTGGTCAAGCCGATGACCCCATGCTTGGCCGCCACGTATGCCGCCTTGCCGACCGACCCGACCTGGCCATGCACCGAAGCGATGTTGATGATCCGTCCCCAGCCCTTGGCGCGCATGCCTGGCAGGCTCAAACGGGTGCTGTGGAAGACCGACGACAGGTTGATCGCAATGATCGAATCCCAGCGCTCCACCGGGAAATCCTCCACCGACGCCACGTGCTGGATGCCGGCATTGTTGACCAGGATGTCCACGCCGCCGAACTCACGCTCGGCGTAGGCAATCATGTCGGCGATTTGCGCCGGGTCGCTGACATCGGCCGGGTGATGGCCAACCTTGCCACCGCTTTTGTTATTGAGCAGCTCGACCTCGGCAATCACTTTGGACGCATCACCGAAACCGTTGAGGATCAGATTGGCGCCAGCCTTGGCCAGGCTGAGGGCAATGCCCAGGCCGATGCCGCTGGTGGAACCGGTGACCAGTGCAGTCTTGCCCGAAAGAGTCGTCATGAATACCTCACACAATGCCAGTGGCGTAGAAAGTACCGATCACCACAAAAACCGCCAGGGTCTTGATCAGCGTAATACAGAAAATGTCTTTGTAGGCTTCGCGGTGGGTCAGGCCCGTGACCGCCAGCAAGGTAATCACCGCGCCGTTGTGCGGCAGGGTGTCCATGCCGCCACTGGCCATCGCGGCCACCCGGTGCAGCACTTCCAGCGGGATGTTGGCGGCATGGGCGGCTGCGATGAAGTCATTGGCCATGGCCGCCAGCGCAATGCTCATACCGCCCGATGCAGAACCGGTGATGCCAGCCAGCAGGGTCACGGTAATCGCTTCGTTGACCAGCGGATTGGGAATGCTCTTGAGCCAGTCGGCCAATACCAGGAAGCCCGGCAAGGAGGCGATCACCGCACCAAAGCCGTATTCCGACGCGGTGTTCATCGCCGCCAGCAACGAACCGCTGACCGCACTTCGACTGCCTTCGGCCAACTTGCCGCGAATCGCCTGGAAGCCGAACACCAACACCATGATGATGCCCACCAGCAAGGCCGCCTGAACCGCCCAGATCGCAGTGAGCTTGGCGATGTCGGTGGTCACCGGCGCGGCCATGCCCGGCAGCGCGAGGCTGTGGGTCTTGCCGTACCACTGCGGAATCCACTGGGTAAACAGCAGGTTCATAATGCCGACGGCCAGCAGCGGCGACACAGCGATCCACGGATTTGGCAGTTTGATGTTGGCAGCGGTTTGCGGCTCGTTGCGCAGATCGGTGCCATACCCTTCCCCGGCGTGCTGCGCCTTGTTGCGCTGGCGCTGGAGAAACAGCATGCCGGCGCAGAACACGAAGATCGCGCCGATCACACCCAGCCAGGGCGCGGCCCAGGCGGTGGTGTTGAAGAAGGTGCTGGGGATGATGTTCTGGATTTGCGGGGTGCCGGGCAGGGCGTCCATGGTGAACGAGAATGCACCGAGGGCGATGGTCGCCGGAATCAGTCGCTTGGGGATATTGCTCTGGCGAAACATTTCAGCAGCAAACGGGTAGACCGCGAACACCACCACGAACAGCGACACGCCGCCGTAAGTCAGCAGGGCGCAGACCAACACGATCACCAGCATCGCCTGACGGGTGCCGAGCAGGCGAATCGCCGCTGCGACGATGGAGCGCGAGAAGCCTGACAGTTCGATCAGCTTGCCGAACACCGCACCGAGCAGGAACACCGGGAAATACAGTTTGATGAAGCCGACCATTTTCTCCATGAACACCCCGGTGAAGGCAGGGGCGACGGCGGAAGGGTCGGTGAGCAGAACGGCGCCGAGGGCGGCAATCGGGGCAAAGAGGATAACGCTGTAGCCACGGTAGGCCGCGAGCATTAGCAGCGTGAGGGCTGCCAAGGCAATGATCACACTCATGGTGTGTCTCCTGGATTGTTATTTTTGTAGGGTGAATCTTTTGTGGGAGAGGGCTATAGCGAGTTTCGTGCCATCCGTGTAAGACATTGAAATATAAATAAATTATTTGTATTTAATGTGGGGGTGCGTATGTTTGTCTCTGTTTTGAGATTTTTAGTGGCCGTGCGGACGCCTTCGCGGGCAAGCCTCGCTCCTACGGGTTTGTGGCCAGCCGATAAATCGCGAACTCCCTGACCTGTAGGAGCGAGGCTTGCCCGCGAAGAGGCCCGATCTACCAATAGAGATCGATGTCTCTTTATAGAGACTCGGCAATCCCCAACGCCACCATCTTCTTGTACAACGTCGACCGCCCCAGTCCCAATCGCGCCGCCGCTTCAACAACCTTCCCGCCGCATTGCGCGAGGGTGGCCTCAATCAACTGTCGATCAAACCGCTCCCGAGCCGCACTGAAAGTCTCCTGCGCAACCGGCTCAATCGTTACTGGTGCGACACGCTCTACCGGTGTGAACGTACCAATCGCCGCGCGGATATCTGTGGCATTCAGCATCAAGTCATCACTGAGCAATGCCGCGCGCTCCAGCACATTGCGCAGTTCGCGTATGTTCCCCGGCCAGGCGTGCTGACCCAACAGCTCCAGCGATTCACGGTTCAATTCGTGCTGACTGCGCAGTTCCTCAAGGATCGCTTCACTGAGGGCCGGCAGGTCATCCAGTCGATCACGAAGCGGCGGGACCTGGATCGGCAGTACGTTGAGGCGGTAATACAGGTCGGCGCGGAATTCGCCGCGTTTAATCGCGGCTTGCAAATCCGTGGAGGTCGCGGCGATCACCCGCACATCGCTCTGGATCACCTCGTTGGAGCCCACCGGTTCGAATTCCTTTTCCTGCAGGACCCGCAGCAATTTGCTTTGAAGTGGCAACGGCATGTCGCCGATTTCATCGAGGAACAGTGTGCCGCCCTGGGCGATCTGTAACTTGCCGGCGCGGCCCTTGCGATCGGCGCCGGTAAACGCGCCGGGCGCGGTGCCGAAAAATTCCGCTTCCAGCAACGATTCGGGAATCGCCGCGCTGTTGATGCTGACGAAGGCTTTGTGCGCGCGCGGCGAAGCGCCGTGGATCGCCTGGGCCAGCAGCTCTTTGCCAGTGCCGGTTTCACCCAGCAACAACACCGGTGAATCAGCGCTGGCACTGCGTCGGGCGCGGCGTTTGACTTCCAGGCTGGCGGCGCTGGTGCCGATAAAATGGGCGAAGTTGTACTTGGTCTGCCGCGCTCGCAACAGCGAGCGGGTAGACGCCAGTTCTTCCTGCATGCTCATGTAGCGCTTGAGCATCGGCGAGAGGCTGCGCAATTCGTCGAACAGCGCAAAACCGATGGCGCCGATCACCACACCGGCGTCGTCGTGAATCGGCAGGCGCATCACCACCAGCGGCTCTTTGGGGGTGTCCTGCATGTCGAGCAAAATCGGCCGCCCCGTGCGCACCACCTCGCGCAACAGACTGCCGGGGATCACGCTTTCGCAGGCCTTGCCGATGGCCACTTCCGCCGATTCCAGGCCGAAGCGTCGGGCATAACGCTCGTTCATCCAGACGATGTTGGCATCGCGGTCGACAATCACCGTGCCTTCACTCGACTGCTCAATGATCTCGAACAACGAACGGATCGCCAGCAGGCGAACGCGTTGGTAGTCCTTGAGGCTGTCGGTGGTGTTCATCGAACGGCCCCAGGATGCGCCGCCGCCAACAGCTCTTTGGTGTACGGATGCTGCGGCGAATCGAACACGTCGTGGCTGGCGCCGCTTTCCACGATTTTGCCGTCCTTGATCACGATCATGTCGTGAGCCAGTGCGCGCACCACCGCCAGGTCGTGGCTGATGAACAGGTAAGTCAGGCCATGTTTTTCCTGAAGTTGGCGGAGCAGGGCGACCACTTGTTTTTGCACCGTGCGATCCAGCGCCGAAGTCGGTTCGTCCAACAGGATCAGCGCCGGTTTCAGCACCAGCGCGCGGGCGATGGCGATGCGTTGGCGTTGGCCACCGGAGAACTCGTGCGGGTAGCGATGGCGGCTTTGCGGGTCGAGGCCAACTTCTTCCAATGCCCGAATCACTTCGGCTTTGCATTCGTCAGCGGTCAACTGGCTATGCACCTCAAGGCCTTCACTGATGATCTGCGCCACGGACATTCGTGGGCTGAGGCTGCCGAAGGGGTCCTGAAACACCACCTGCATTTTCTTGCGCCATGGTCGAAGCTGCTTCTGCGTCAGACCGTCCAGCGCCTCACCTTGAAAGCGAATGCTGCCTTCGGAATCGAGCAAACGCAGGATCGCCTGACCCAGCGTCGACTTGCCGGAACCGGATTCGCCCACAATGCCCAGCGTCTTGCCGCGCTGAATATTCAGGCTGATACCGTCCACGGCCTTGAGATAAGTCTTGCGCTGAAACAGCCCGCCACCGAGGGCGAACTGCACCCGTAGATTGTCCACTTCCAGCACGTTCTCGCGCTCGTCCCGGGGCAGAGCTTCACCTTCCGGTTCGGCGTTCAGCAATACGCAGCTGTAAGGGTGTTTCGGTTCGGTAAACAGTGTTTCGCAAGGTGCCTGCTCGACGATTTCCCCAGCCTTCATCACGCACACTCGCTGGGCAATGCTGCGCACCAGATTGAGGTCGTGGCTGATCAGCAGCAGCGACATGCCGAGTCGCTGTTGCAGGGATTTGAGCAGCAGCAGGATCTTGCGCTGCACCGTCACGTCCAGCGCTGTCGTCGGTTCGTCGGCGATCAGCAATTCCGGTTCGCAGGCCAGGGCCATGGCGATCATCACCCGTTGCCGCTGGCCGCCGGACAGTTGGTGGGGGTAGGCCTTGAGCCGCTCTTTGGGCTTCTGAATGCCCACCAGATGCAGCAACTCGAGAATCCGCGCTTGCGCCGCTTTGCCGGTCAGGCCCTTGTGCAGCAGCAGGGTTTCGCCGATCTGTTTTTCGATGCTGTGCAGCGGATTGAGCGAGGTCATCGGCTCCTGAAAGATCATCGCGATGCGGTTACCGCGCAATTCACGCAGCACCTTGGCCGAAGCGCCGACCAGCTCCTTGCCACGATAGCGGATGCTGCCAGTGGTTTCGGTGCCGCTCTCGGGCAGCAGTTGCAGGATCGAGTGGGCGGTCACCGATTTGCCGCAGCCCGACTCGCCCACCAGCGCCAGGCATTCACCGGGGCGGATGTCCAGGCACAGGTTGCGCACCACGGTCTGGCCGCTGAAGGCCACGCTGAGGTCACGGATTTCGATCAGGTTGTTACTCATATCAACAGTCCGCATCATGATCTCGGATCAAGATCGGGGATCGAAAGCATCACGTAACGCCTCCCCGATAAACACCAGTAAAGAAAGAATCAGCGCCAGGGTGAAAAACGCTGTCAATCCCAGCCACGGCGCTTGCAGGTTCTGCTTGCCTTGGCCGATCAACTCGCCCAGCGATGCACTGCCGGCGGGCATGCCGAAACCGAGGAAGTCCAATGCGGTGAGGGTCGAGATCGCCCCGGTCAGAATGAACGGCAGATAGCTCAGGGCCGCGTTCATCGCGTTGGGCAGGATGTGCCGGACGATGATTTTGCGGTCGGTCAGGCCCAGTGCCCGTGCTGCTTTGACGTATTCCAGGTTGCGTCCGCGTAGAAACTCGGCGCGCACCACGTCCACCAGGGCCAGCCAGGAAAACAGCGCCATGATCCCCAGTAGCCACCAGAAATTAGGCTCGACGAAACCCGACAGGATGATCAGCAAATACAGCACCGGCAGCCCCGACCAAACCTCCAGCAACCGTTGACCGATCAGGTCGACCCAGCCGCCGTAGTAGCCTTGCAGGGCGCCGGCGGCGATGCCGATCAGTGCGCTGACAAACGTCAGCATCAAGGCAAACAGGATTGACACCCGCGCACCGAAAATCACTCGAGCCAACACGTCCCGCGCCTGGTCGTCGGTGCCCAGCCAGTTAACCTTCGTCGGAGGACTGGGCGTCGGTTGATTGAGGTCATAGTTCGGCGTGTCGTCGCTGAAGGGGATCGGCGGGAACAGCATCCAGCCACCGTCCTTGTGAATCAGATTCTGCACATAGTCGCTGCGGTAGTCCGCCTGGAACGGCAGCTGGCCGCCAAACTCCTGCTCGGTATGACGCTTCAGGGCCGGGAAGTAGAGGGATCCCTGATAGCTGACGATCAGCGGCTTGTCGTTGGCGATCAGCTCGCCACCGAGGGTCAACAGAAACAGGCCGACAAACAACCACAGCGACCACCAGCCGCGACGGTTTTTCTTGAACCGCTCGAAACGACGACGACCTAACGGCGAGAGCTTGAACATCAGGCGTTCCTCGCGGCGAAGTCGATACGCGGATCGACGAGGGTGTAGCAGAGGTCGCCGACGAGTTTTATCAAGAGGCCGAACAGCGTGAAGATGAACAGCGAACCGAATACCACCGGATAGTCCCGTGAAACCGCGGCCTCGTAGCTCATGCGGCCCAATCCGTCGAGGGAGAAAATCACTTCGATCAGCAGGGAACCGGCAAAAAATACGCTGATAAACGCCTGGGGAATCCCCGAAACAACCAACAGCATGGCGTTGCGAAACACATGACCGTAAAGCACTCGGCGTTCGCTCAGGCCCTTGGCGCGGGCGGTGACCACGTACTGGCGCGTGATTTCATTGAGGAAGGAGTTCTTGGTCAGAATGGTCAGCGTGGCGAACCCGCCGATCACCAGCGAGGTGACTGGCAATATTAGGTGCCAGAAGTAATCGGCGATTTTGCCCACGGTCGACAGCGACTCGAAGTTGTCCGAGACCAGCCCGCGCACCGGGAACCAGTTCAGCGAGGTGCCACCGGCAAAGACCACGATCAGGAACATCGCGAACAGGAACGCTGGCATGGCGTAGCCGATGACGATCGCGGTGCTGCTCCAGATATCGAAATGGCTGCCGTGGTGCACGGCTTTGCGGATGCCCAAAGGAATCGACACCAGGTAGGTGATCAGCGTCGCCCAGAGCCCGAGGGAAATGGTCACCGGCATTTTTTCCAGGATCAGGTCGGTGACGGTCGCGCCGCGAAAAAAACTCTTGCCGAAGTCCAGGCGCGCGTAACGGGTGAGCATCAGCCACAGGCGTTCGTGCGCCGACTTATCGAAGCCGTATTGCTTTTCGATGTCCTTGATCAGCTGCGGGTCGAGGCCGCGACTGGATCGGGAGGTGCCGGACATGGTTTCGCCGGAACCGCCGCCGACGCTCGCCCCGCCGATGCCTTGCAACCGAGCGATGGCCTGTTCCACCGGGCCGCCCGGTGCGGCCTGGACGATGATGAAGTTGACCAGAAGAATGATCACCAACGTCGGAATGATCAACAGCAGACGCCGCAGTATATAAGCCCACATCAGCGCGGCCCTCCGGGTTTGCCACGGTTGATTTGCTCAGCCGTCATCTGTTGGTTGGTCAATGGCGTGGTGCTTATTTCCCACCAGCTCTCGATGGCTTCGTCATTGCTCGCTTGCTCGTTGGGCCTGCCGAAACGATTCCACCACACAGTGGAGGTGCCCGGCGGGTAATAGTTGGGAATCCAGTAGTAGTTCCATTGCAGCACCCGGTCCAGCGCGTGGGCGTAGCGCAGCATCTCGGGTTGGGTGGTGGCGCGAACCAGCCCGGTGACCAGTGTGTCGACGGCCGGATTCTTCAGGACCATGTAGTTGTTGGCGCCAGGGTCGTTGGCCGAGAACGAGCCGAAGTAATTGAACAGTTCACTGCCTGGCGAAGTCGTGACCGGGTAGCCGGTGACGATCATGTCGTAATCGCGGCTCATCAGGCGATTTACGTATTGGGACGAGTCGATGCGACGGATGTTCAGGTCGATGCCGATCTGTTTCAGGGTGCGCTTATAAGGCAGCAGCAATCGGTCCATGCCGTTCTGGCTGACCAGGAAAGTGAAACTCAGCGGCTTGCCTTCGGCGTTGACCAGTTGATCGCCATCGGGTTTCCAGCCGGCCTGTTCGAGCAAGTCGAGTGCCTGCAGCTGTTTGTCGCGTATCAGGCCGCTGCCATCGGTTTTTGGTGCTTCGAAAACTTTGGTGAACACCTCGTCGGGGATCTGCCCGCGCAACGGTTCGAGAATCGCCAGCTCGCCGGCGTCCGGCAGTTGTCGGGCGGCGAGGTCGGTGTTGGAAAAGAAACTCTGCTGGCGGATGTACATGTCGCGCATCATCTGCCGGTTGCTCCACTCGAAATCCCAGAGCATGACCAGCGCCTGGCGCACTCGACGGTCCTGGAACATCGGGTTTTGCAGGTTGAACACAAAACCCTGGGCCGGTTGGGGGGCTTGTGTTGCCAGATGCGCCTTTTGCAAGCGCCCGTCGCTCAGGGCCGGGCTGTCGTAGCCGATGGAGTAACCGGTGGCGGAAAATTCGCGGTTGTAGTCGTAGGCACCCCCCCGCAGGACCTGGCGGGCGACGTCGGTATCGCCGAAGTACTCGATGCTGAAACGATCGAAGTTGTAGAGGCCGCGGCTGACCGGCAGGTCCTTGCCCCACCAATCGGCATTACGCTCGAAGGTGATGCTGCGACCGGAGTCAACCTTGCTCACCTTGTAGGGGCCGCTGCCCAACGGCGGCTCGTAACCGCCACCATTGGCGAAGTCGCGAGTCTTCCACCAATGCTCGGGAAACACCGGCAAGGTCGCGATATCGAGGGGCAGGGTACGGTTCTGATTACTTTTCAAGTCGAACCGAACCGTCAGCGGCGACTCCACTTCGACGCCTTTGACGTCGGCGAATTGGGTGCGATAACGTAGGCTGCCCTGGGTCATCAGCAGGTCGAAAGTGTAGCGCACGTCTTCGGCTGTGATCGGTTTGCCGTCGGCGAAACGGGCCTTGGGGTTCAGGTAGAAACGCAGGAACAAACCGTCGTCCGAGCGCTCCATCATCGTAGCCACCAGACCGTACACGGTGTAAGGCTCGTCCAGCGAGCGCTGGGCGAGGGGGGAGTAAAGCAGGCCGTCTATCTGTGTGACGCCAATGCCTTTGTCGATGTAAGGCAACATATGATCGAAATGACCGATTTCGATTGCCGAGCGGCGCATCGTGCCACCCTTGGGGGCTTGCGGGTTTGTATAGGCAAAATGACTAAAGCCGGCAGGATACTTCGCCGGTTCACCGTACACGGTCAACGCATGTTGCGGTGCTGCATTCACACCGGTGACGCCCAACAACAGGGTCACGGCAGTGAACAACAAAGTAGAGAAAGCCAGTCGCATTGTCAGCCTTAGAGCCGGGTGGTCAATATCCGCAATTTGTACGCTAGCGGCGCGTCCCTCGCCAGCCGTATCACGTATCCCAAACACAACGGCCCACCAAAAAGGCAGGCCGTTGTGCAGAAAACGTAAGGGTTGATCAGTCCTGGCGGCTGGTCACTTCCAGCAGGTGGTAACCGAACTGGGTCTTGACCGGGCCTTGCACCACGTTGATCGGTGCGCTGAAGACCACGGTGTCGAATTCCTTGACCATCTGGCCTGGACCGAACGTACCCAGATCACCGCCCTGGCGGCTGGACGGGCACATGGAGTTGGCTTTGGCGACTTCGGCGAAATCGACGCCGCCCTCGATCTGGGCTTTGAGTTCGTTGCACTTGGCTTCCGAGGCAACCAGGATGTGACGGGCAGTGGCTTTAGGCATGGAAAAATACTCCTTTCAATGTTCAGTAAAATGCGGAGCCTACCGGATTCAGTGGTCTATTTCTTCTCAAAGTTCCGTTCAGACCGCGCAGGCCGGTATGGCATGCCTTTATAGGCCGGCATTTCTCAGGCGCTCCGCATGCTGCACATACAGGGCAATCGGGTCGATGCCCTTACGCAACGGGCCGGCGGTCTGGCTGAGGCTGTCCAGATGATCCAGCGGATAGTCGGAACGAATGACTTTGCCCAAATGAGAGCTGTAGCGGCCAACCAGACCGTCGTTCTGCTCGGCTTCGGTGGTGAAGTAGTGGGAAAAGGCGCGGAGAAACCCATGCAGTGGATTCAGGGCATCGAGCCCTTTGTCGAGGATGTCGCCCTGCAGGGTGCCGCTCCAGGAGTAATAACGTACGCCATTGACCCGTTCGCGACCCTTGCCACCCCAGGTTTTCGGCAATCCCTGGGGGTACTTGTCGTTAAATGCGCCGACGCCTTCGGTGGTCAGGGCATTCAGCGCGGCGATAGCGTTTTGCGGTAGCTGGCGGTTGCCACTGAGCAATGACAGAAAGTCTGCGAACAAGGTGGCAACCGTCTCGGCGACGTGCTCTGGCAGGCGGCCGGGCGTCAGTGCCTTGCGCAGGAAGTCAGCCAGCTCCGAGCCGTGATTCGGTCCACTGACGGACGTCACCGAAGCGATTGCCTCCGGTGCAACCGCCGCCGCATAACGTGCGGCGAGTGCGCCTTGACTGTGACCGATCAAGTTGACTTTGCTCGCACCGGTGCCTTCCAGCACGCGGTCGATCTGCGCCAGGAGTTGGTCGCCGCGGACTTCATTGCTATGGGTAGCCGACACGTGCGGGACAAACACTCTTGCGCCTGCACTTCTGAGGGCCTGCTTGACGTCATGAAAGAGTTCGATCTTGCCGATGCGATCGAAGCCGAAGAGCCCGTGGATCAACAGGATCGGATATTGAGTAGTTGCATTCCGTAGCATGTTCTTTCCTTTTTCGCAGTCGTTCAGCGGTGTGTTGATGGGCTCACTCTAAAGCACACCAGCAGCTCGACGTTGTATGAAAAAGCCGCTGTAACCTGATGAAAACGGAATAGAAAATGTACGAAAGCTCGAAAGTAGATGAGCTCTTGGTCGGAATATTTGGACATCTTTTTATCTGTAACAGAGCGTTTTTCTGCGATGGCCTACTTCGGGAAAACCTTTTGCCTGTTCATCGTGTCTCGATTCCGACTTCCAGTCCTCTATCGAGGACTGGACGAGGGTGTGGCTCACGCCGGTTGTTGATCCCGGTTCTACGCTCTGAGCCGGTCGGCTGCCTGGCGCAACAGCTGTTCCGTCCCGCTCCAGCCAAGGCAGCCGTCCGTGACTGACACGCCGTAACGCATTGACGGGCTCAGCGGTTGGCAGCCTTCGAACAGATGGCTCTCGATCATCATGCCGATCAGCGATCGGTCACCTTGCAGGCGTTGTTCAAGCACGTCGTTGAACACCGCCGGCTGACGCAACGGGTCTTTGCCACTGTTGGCATGGCTGCAGTCGACCATGATCCGTGCCGGGATCTTGAGTTCGGTCAAATCGCTGTGCACCTGGGCGACACTCGCGCGGTCGTAGTTCGGCCCGCGATGGCCTCCGCGCAATACCAGGTGCGTGTCGGGATTGCCCGGGGTCTGAATGATCGCGGGGTAGCCCTGGCTATCGACACCGAAGTGCCGGTGCGGATGGGCGGCAGAGCGCATGGCGTCGCTGGCAACACCGACACCGCCATCGGTGCCGTTCTTGAAGCCGACCGGCATGCTCAGGCCGCTGGCCATTTCCCGGTGGATCTGCGACTCGGTAGTGCGAGCGCCAATGGCGACCCAGCTCAGCAGGTCGTCGAAGTAACCGACGGCCATCGGTTGCAGCAGTTCGGTGGCAATCGGCAGTCCCAGGCGAAGCATTTCACGCATCAGTTCGCGGGACAGCGTCAAACCGCCCGCCATGTCATCGCTGCCATCCAGATGGGGGTCGTAGACCAGGCCTTTCCAGCCGACGGTGGTGCGGGGTTTTTCGATGTAAGCGCGCATTACCAGCAGCACTTCATCGCTGACGTCGGCGGCGAGGCGGGCGAGGTTGCCGGCGTATTCGAGGGCGGACTTTGGATCATGAATCGAGCAGGGGCCGACGATGACTAGCAGACGGGAGTCTTCACCGTTGAGGATCGCGCGAACCGCTTGGCGGTGGGCGGCGACTTGCTGGCTCAGGGCGTTGCTGAGTGGTAATTGCTGTTTGAGTTGCAATGAGCTGGGCAGACGCAAGGTCAGTGCTTCATTGGCAGGGCTCAAGGTGGACAGCGGCAGAGCAGAGACGGACGAGTTCATATTCGGGCTTCCTGGGCTGGCGGCGGGTTCGTTCCCGCGCACTCGGCCCTACTGGGGTGTTCGACAATTGGCCGGATTGGCTGCGTGTGTGTGCTTGCCACCTGTAGGTGACCGATCGGAGGCGGCAGGCTGTCCCGAGCGGAAGCTGGTAAATCGCCAGGCGGTAAAACTGTCGTAACGGTAATAAGTGGCGTAGTTCATTTTTGAATCCTCTGGTTGTCTGGCGTGTCGCTAAAAATGTGCGGGGCTGAAAAAACAAAACCCCCGGTCGGGAAGCCGACCGGGGGTTGAAAATTCTCTGGTGGCGACCCGTTTAAAGTGGGCGCCGTGTGGGTATCAGGCGCGCCAGTGGCTAAACCAATACCCAAAATAAAAGCTGACCGGAGCACCGATGTCGTTCACCCGGGCAGCCGCAACCGAGCGCAGGGCGCTGGCGGTGTGAAGCGGTGAGAGGGTGTTGAGCATGGACTTTCTCCGATGTATAAACCGAGCTTACTCGAGGCCGGTACGCGGATTCAATCAGAAAATGCTATCGATCACCGGCGGCGTTTTCTATCGCTTGAGTGCGTCGCCGGTTGTGACACACTTTGTGCTTCGCTCACGTACAACGTCACAAGGACGAATCATGACGCCACTGATCATCGCCGCTGCTCAATCGATCTCCATCGCCGGTGACCTTGCCGCAAACATTGTGTGGCATCAGCGCTTCATGCACGTTGCCGCAGAGGAAGGCGTGCAATTGCTGGTGTTCCCTGAGTTATCGCTGACCGGGTACGAGCGTGGACTGGCGGCTGAATTGGCCATTGTGCCGCACGCCGAGGTTCTGCAGCCGCTGCGGGATTTCGCGCGGGAAGTCGGTGTGACGGCTGTCGTCGGGATGCCGATTCGGCTGTCGCAGGATTCGCCAGTATTGATTGGGGCGCTGGTATTGGGCGTCGATGGTTCGCTCGGGATCTACAGCAAGCAGCATCTGCATCCGGGCGAGGAAGTGGCATTTGCACCGGGCACCGGCGGTTCGACCCTGGCCATGGGTGCCGATACTGTCGCGTTGGCGGTGTGTGCGGATTTCTCTCACGCCAGTCATGCCGCCGCGGCGGCGCAGCAAGGCGCCGATCTCTATGCCGCGGGCGTGCTAATCACGGAAAACGGCTACGCCCCGGATACCACGTTGTTGAAGGGCTACGCCAGCGCTCATTCGATGGCGGTCCTGATGGCCAACCATGGCGGTGCAACGGGGGGCTGGGAATCGGCAGGGCGCAGCGCGATCTGGTCGTCGGACGGCTCGCTGATTGCGGCCGCACCGGGTACAGGCAACCTGTTGGTCGTGGCTCGCCGCGATGCTGACGGTTGGAAGGGGCAAATAGTGGCTGTTGCGGAGGCTTGATGGCATTTGAATTACGCCCGGCGACGCTCCGGGACCTCGACTTCGCTCGTGAACTGACCCGCCAAAACATGCTGCGCTATTACATCCAGCACGATCTGTTGTGGCAGGACGAAGGTTTCGATGTGGGCTGGGCAGGGCGAGAGAACTGGTTGATTGTGCGCGACGAGACCTTGCTGGGCTACGTCAGTCTGAGCCGTGATGCCAACGCCCTGTACATCCGCGAGTTGCATGTCATCGAAGCGTTTCGAGGGCAGGGCGCCGGTTCCTGGGCAATCGATCAGGTATTTGCCATGGCGTGTAAGGAGTGGCGTCCGGCATTGCGTTTGACGGTTTTTGAAAACAACCCCGCGCAAGGGTTGTATGAGAGAAAGGGCCTGAAGGTAGTCGGCACGGACGAGTGTTTCCTGAGAATGCAGCGCGATATCGATGCCTTGCCTGGCTGAAACACGCATACGACAAGCCTTTCAAGATGTATTGAAACTTTTTATATGACGCTTGCCGCTAGGTCTGCCAGTCGCTTTTTGCTAAGGTGTCGGCAACCCAATAAGACCATATCGCGAGGTGTCTGCTTGATTAGGGTGCTAGTAGTCGATGACCATGATCTCGTTCGTACAGGCATTACACGAATGCTGGCTGACATCGATGGCCTGCAAGTAGTCGGCCAGGCTGAGTCAGGGGAAGAATCCTTGCTCAAGGCGCGTGAGTTGAAACCCGATGTGGTGCTGATGGACGTCAAGATGCCCGGTATCGGTGGTCTTGAAGCCACGCGCAAACTATTGCGCAGCCATCCGGATATCAAAGTCGTCGCAGTCACCGTGTGTGAAGAAGATCCGTTTCCTACAAGGTTGTTGCAGGCGGGTGCCGCGGGTTATCTGACCAAGGGTGCCGGGCTGCCGGAAATGGTCCAGGCCATCCGCCTGGTATTCGCCGGGCAACGCTACATCAGTCCGCAGATTGCACAGCAGCTGGCGATCAAATCCTTCCAGCCGACCAATGATTCGCCTTTCGACGCCTTGTCGGAGCGGGAAATCCAGATCGCGTTGATGATTGTCGGCTGTCAGAAAGTCCAGATCATTTCCGACAAGCTCTGCCTGTCACCAAAAACAGTGAATACCTACCGTTACCGCATTTTCGAAAAGCTTTCGATCAGCAGCGATGTCGAGTTGACGCTGTTGGCGGTTCGTCACGGCATGGTTGATGCTAGCCTCTGAACATGACTGAAGCCTTCGATCCCAGCGCCTTTCTGTCGACAGTCAGTGGGCGTCCCGGTGTGTATCGCATGTTCGACAGCGAGGCACGCCTGCTATACGTCGGTAAGGCCAAGAACCTCAAGAGTCGTCTGTCGAGTTACTTCCGCAAATCCGGTCTTGCGCCCAAGACGGCTGCGCTGGTGGCACGTATCGCTCAGGTCGAAACGACGATTACGGCCAATGAAACCGAAGCCTTGTTGCTTGAGCAGACGCTGATCAAGGAGTGGCGTCCGCCCTACAACATCCTGCTGCGTGACGACAAATCCTACCCTTACGTCTTTCTCTCGGACGGCCAGTTTCCACGCTTGAGCATCCATCGCGGCGCGAAAAAGGCCAAGGGCAAATATTTCGGTCCTTATCCCAGCGCCGGTGCGATTCGTGAAAGCCTGAGCCTGCTGCAGAAGACGTTTTTCGTTCGCCAGTGCGAAGACAGCTATTACAAGAACCGCACGCGTCCTTGCCTGCAATACCAGATCAAACGCTGCAAGGCGCCCTGTGTCGGGTTGGTGGAGCCCGAGGTGTATGCCGAAGATGTGCGGCACTCGGTGATGTTCCTTGAGGGGCGCAGTAATGCACTGACGGATGAGTTGTCCGCAGGAATGGAAGAGGCGGCGATCAACCTCGAGTTTGAGCGTGCGGCTGAGTTGCGGGATCAGATTTCATTACTGCGCCGGGTTCAGGACCAGCAGAGCATGGAAGGCGGGACCGGCGATGTCGATGTGATCGCGGCGTTTGTCAATCCGGGTGGTGCCTGCGTTCATTTGATCAGTGTGCGCGGCGGGCGGGTGCTGGGGAGCAAGAACTTCTTCCCGCAGGTGGGTATTGACGAAGACGTTTCCGAGGTCATGGCGGCGTTTCTCGGCCAGTATTTCATCACCAGTCCAGAACGCGACTTGCCGAGCGAACTGATCGTCAACGTGGTTCACGAAGACTTCCCGACCCTGATCGCGGCCATCGAAGAGTTGCGCGGTCGCGAATTGACCATCAGTCATCGGGTTCGTGGCACGCGAGCACGCTGGCAGCAGTTGGCGGTCACCAATGCCGAACAGGCGCTGGGTGCACGCCTGGCCAATCGTCAGCACGTTGCCGCACGTTTCGATGCGCTGGCAGAAGTGCTGAACCTGGACGAGCCACCACAGCGTCTGGAGTGTTACGACATCAGTCACTCCAGCGGCGAAGCGACCGTGGCATCCTGCGTGGTGTTCGGCCCCGAAGGTCCGATCAAGTCCGACTATCGTCGCTACAACATTGAAGGCGTCACCCCAGGCGATGACTACGCTGCGATGCATCAGGCCCTGACTCGACGCTTCAGCAAACTGAAGGACGGGGAGGGCAAACTACCGGATATTCTGCTGGTAGACGGTGGCAAGGGGCAGTTGTCCATGGCCCGCGACGTGCTCAATGAGCTGGCGGTGCCTGACCTGATTCTGCTGGGCGTGGCCAAGGGCGCCACGCGCAAGGCCGGTTTCGAAACCCTGTACCTGAACGATGCTGCCCACGAGTTTACCTTGCGCGGCGATTCTCCCGCACTGCATTTGATCCAGCAGATACGCGACGAAGCTCACCGTTTCGCGATTACCGGGCACCGCGCACGTCGTGGGAAAACCCGTCGAACGTCTACACTTGAGGGCGTCGCCGGTGTCGGACCGACCCGTCGCCGCGATTTGTTAAAACATTTTGGTGGATTGCAGGAGCTGTCTCGTGCCAGCATCGAAGAAATCGCCAAATCCCCCGGGATCAGTAAAAAGCTCGCAGAGTTGATTTATGCAAATCTGCACAGCGAGTAGAATGCCCCCTCACCTCGTAGCCAGTTGTGCCGATGAATATCCCTAATCTGATTACCGTACTACGCGTCCTGCTCATTCCGATCTTCATATTACTGTTCTACCTGCCTTATCAATGGAGCTACCTGGCGTCCGCCTCGGTCTTCGCATTTGCTGCCGCCACAGACTGGCTCGATGGGTATCTGGCCCGCCGACTGGAACAAAGCACGCCGTTCGGGGCTTTTCTAGATCCCGTTGCTGACAAACTGATGGTCGCTGTTGCGCTGGTATTGCTGGTACAAGAACATGGCAATCTGTGGCTCACGCTGCCGGCCGCTGTGATCATCGGTCGCGAGATAGTCGTCTCGGCACTTCGCGAATGGATGGCCGAACTCGGCGCCCGCGCTCACGTCGCCGTGTCGAACCTGGGTAAATGGAAAACCGCCGCGCAAATGCTGGCCTTGGTGATTCTGCTGGCGAATCCGTCGGATTTCACGTTCTGGGTGTTGGTGGGGTACGTCTTGTTGCTGATATCCGCGGGCCTGACGTTGTGGTCCATGGTCCAATACTTGCGGGCTGCCTGGCCGCACCTGAAGACCGATGTGGAAAAGAAATAAACTTTTTTGAATCAAGGTGTTGACGAGGCTTCTGGATTCTATAGAATGCGCCACACCAAGACGCGGGAATAGCTCAGTTGGTAGAGCACGACCTTGCCAAGGTCGGGGTCGCGAGTTCGAGTCTCGTTTCCCGCTCCAAGCATTAAAAAATGGATCTCTGAAAAGAGGTCCATTTTTTTCGTCCAGAGAAAAGTGGAGTTCCAGCGCCACGGTATAAAATTCCTTTGCTGCAGTCTTTCTCTCCTGACGGGCCGTCAAGGCTGTTGAAAGACCCGGATTCGTTTGCTTCGCAGCTGAAGAAAATCCTTGCTGTTCGCCGCTCCTACGATATCGCGGCCAGTCGCCAAATCCTGATTCCGGATGTCCAGCACTCGGGGCTGCTGATCATGGTCTACGTGGGAGCCGGTGGTCGACATTATCAATGAGCGGGTCGAAGGCGATCTCACGCCTGAGGGCGAATTCACCATCACGCTGGATGCCTATGAAGGATTGGCACTGCGTGTGGTCAGTGGCTCGCCGATGATCTAGGGCCGCTGCGCGGACGTGACCCCGCTGATGTCCGGGCCTGAACGCAATGTGGAAACCATATTTACCCTGCTGATCGCTTTGAAACCGTTAGCTAGATCCAATGGTTTAGGGTTTCCAACAACAACTCAGCCGGTGTCTGCGGCGCAGAGCCAGCCCTCGCAGTTGAAACATTGGCGAAATAATCTGGCCGTATGATTCGCCTCACTGGAATCCGAGGTACTAGAGATGAATCGGCCATCAAGAAGCATGCGCAAACTGCTCGACTCCGTCGCGACCAACAATGAGCACGCGGCGCTGGATGTTATGCGTGCAACTGAGCAGCTTACGGACGAGGTGTTGCGGCAACGTTTGCTCAACCTGGTTCACCTGCTCAATCAGGACGCCGATGACCTGCGATTGGCGCGCGACGACATTCAGGGCGGTGCCATCAAGTTCGCGTGACTGACCGCCTGCGACTTGGCGGGCTGGTTGAACTAACCGTATGTTTGGCGTCGGTACGCATGGCAGCTCCGTCAACGTAGAGTTTCGGCTGTCCAGTGATGTTGGTTTGAGTACAAAAGGGTCCTTCGAGGGCGCTTTGTTGCATGCGCTTTCGGAATTGCAAAGCCGAATTAAGCTGGGCGCGCTGCTAATACCGAGTCGCTGTTCATCAGGTTGCGTTGTTCGAAACTGGTGATGAGAATGGTCGGCAGTTCGAAGTCCTGCACCAGCGAGATCAGACCGGTCTGATGGTCGATCATCAGGACTATAGCGTCGTCTTTGTTCAGGCGGTGTAAGGGGCGTTGCTCATGGTGAAATCCTTTATCGAAGTGGGTTAAAGGCGTCGTTCAACATGGGCTCAGATTAATGATCTACGAGAAGGGGAAAAATAGGGTGAAAACGGTTTGACTGTCAACTCAGGAGGGACAATGCCTGTGGAGATTTCGTTGGTCAAGGAGCGGTACCACTCGGCACCTGTTGAAGTCTTGGCAACCGTCGTCCCACCTAACTGGCCCGCGCTCCCCAAGCGCACCTTGGCCGTTTGAACGCATGCTCTGGCTGCCTTTAACTGCGTAGCGTTGCCAGGGGTTTCGCTGCCTTTACCTCACATCGCGCGTCCATGAATTCGTCGACGAGACGCTGCCGGGCATCTGCAGTTGGGAGGTTGCTGCAACGCCACAGCGGCCCTTTGACGACAAAGTAGCTATCGTTAGGGATTGTTGCCTACATGTCGGAAATGCCTTGTTATTTCAAGTGCCGTGGCTTGGTTCGTACTAGACCGCATCCGGTCACAAAACGATTCTAAGCTGGCAGTCTATACAAGACCGACAAACGACAGGATAACCAGGACGATGACAACGGCCCCAACGATGTAGATGATATTGTTCATAAAAACGACCTCTCTATCTCAACGGGATGTGTGACACCTAGGTGCCTAATACAAATGACACCTTGGCGCTCAGTTCCGTTCCGCACCAGTTTCAGAGGCCGCGCCATCGCACCTAATGTCCGTTGTGATTTTACGAACCTTCTCTCGTCGTCAAACGTTGATTGATCGACGTTTGCGCAAGTGCAAATCCTGTAATTGATGCGACTTAATGAGCAAAGTAAACACGCTTACTTCAGGCAAATCGGAGTTTTTGGTGTAACGTTAGGAGACTAATCACAAAGAGGTTTTCCATGTCCAAGCTCGCCGAATTCCGTCAACTTGAAAAACACCTTGCCGAACAGCTCCAAGCGCTCGAAGCACTGAAGGGGGATGCCGGGCTCAAGCAGGAAATCGAATTCGAAACCAAGCTCCGCGCCCTGCTTGCCAAGTACGGCTACAGCTTGAAAGACGTCGTTAAGTTGCTTGATCCACAGGCCGGTCGTCGTGCTCCAGCTGCCCAGTCGCAATCTGCCACGCGCAAGCCACGTCAGGTGAAGGTCTACAAAAACCCGGAATCTGGCGAAGTCGTCGAAACCAAAGGCGGCAACCACAAAACTCTGAAAGAGTGGAAAGCGAAATACGGCTCCGACACTGTCGAGTCTTGGCTGACCAAGTGATTTGGTTTGGGTACAAGCAAAGGGCCCTACGAGAGCCCTTTCCGTTATCGGATTTCCAGAGCTTTAGGTCTCAGAGCAACACCCACTGATTTACGTATGACCGCTTTTGCGAATGGTCAAAGAATCTTCATCCAACCTAATGTCGCCCACGCCATGAAATACGACAGCTTTCATTTCTCACCTCGTCATTTCTATGAATGACACAAGAAGGCGGAGGATCCTCTGTTGAAAAGGGATCATCCCACTGTCCCAGGCGTCAGCGTAACAAAAGGCCTGCAGCTCGAGCCCGCAAAGCCATCACGAGATTCGGTGGCAGTTTTTTAATTTCGTCAGAACAGAGCGCCAAGTGCCCCCGGGATTCTTTCGATTCATCATCGTATTTTGAAATGTCAGCTAGCACAAAGCTGTATCGACTCAGGTAGGCCGCAGACAAATCATCTGCCAACGCCCTAGCAGGCTCTCCGGCTAACGCCAGACACCATTGCGCAATTTCAATTATTCGTTCGCTTGGTGCTCGCGGTGTTACACCATTTAAGAAATTCAGGATGTATTTGTTATAGAGCAGAGCGCCTTGCTCGGGTTCATCCGTTGGATTTCCCGGACAATGTCGTCGTTCCCAAGGAAGAATGTAAACCATTTTGTCCATCACAGTCTGAAGAACATAATCCGACGGTTTCACCAATCGATGCATAATCTTCTCCTGAAAAAACACGGTTAAGCTATGGTAGCTTATTCGTAGAGGCCAATGGCCTTATGAGGAAAATCATACCGGGACCGGGATGTATATCTAGCTCATTGAGGAGAATGCAACGTTGTGAAACGGTTGACTGCTTGTGGCCGATTGCTGCCTGTCAGGACAGGCTGCCATTGTCCCAGTCCGGAAGTTCGGTTCGCGACCATGGACGACCAATCGGTAGCAGGAGTGTCGTTCGCTTCATGCGAACCCGTGCCCCGCTTTGAACCAATGAGCTACACCCGTTTCTTTGAAGACGCCAGCAAGATCTCGGGGGCTACGCTCGCCGTGGATTGTCTTTAATAGCATGCATAACGACCCTGTAATGAATGGCCGTTAGTATGAATTTCAGAGCGAATTCGCAATGGCTCACTAAAGGATGCTTGGTTCAACAGGTCTTTGAGGTTGTCATGTATAGAGTGGGTACAGGCTATACCAGTGTGTTGGTGAATACGCTCTCGGCTCAAGGTTTGGATGTGATCAATTTATCCCGGGAAACCGGGCTGGATATGATGCTGCTGAGTCAGCAGCAAGCCTTCTACAAACGAAGTGTTATTTACCGTCTGTGGGAATTGGCGGCGCAGGCGTCTGGCGATTCGAATATTGGTCTGAAAGCCTACGGGCATGTACACCCGGGTAACTTCCAGATTGTAGGGTACACGATGATGTCCAGCTTGAATCTGAAGCGGGCGCTGGAACGCCTCGTGCGTTTCAGCCCGTTGATTAGCTCTGGACTTAGTCTGTTTTTGGGTCAAGAAGAGCAGAATTATCGACTGGCCGGGCTGGATCACCAGTGCGACTCGGTCAAGCCACGGCAGTACACCGACGCCGGACTCGCGTCGCTGCTGGGATTCTGTGGTTGGCTGGCCGGTGGCAAGTTGCCGCAACCGTTAAGCGTGGAGTTCACCTATCCCGAACCTGAAGACATCTCGGAGCATCAGCGGTTGTTTGGCTGTGAGCTGCGTTTCGGTGCGGCCTATGACAGCATCCTGTTCGATGGCCAAGAGCTTCTGCGTCCGTTGAGCATGGCCAACGAGGCGTTGGCTGTACTCCATGACAGTTTTGCCGAAGCTCAGCTGGACCTATTGTACGGTTTCACCATTGTATGCAGAATTCGTGGGCTGATCACCGAGCGCCTGAGTCAGGGGCAAGGGCAGTGTGATATGGAATCGATAGCCTCCGCGCTGAACATCAGCAAGCGAACGTTGCAACGAGCACTCGAGAAGGATGGCGCCCAGTTCAAGGACGTGCTGAACGACGTGCGTCGGCAGTTGGCCGACTTCTACCTGCGTCATTCCCATTTCAATATGAAGCACGTGACTCACCTGCTCGGGTTCCACGACCACAGCAGTTTCCACAAAGCTTGCATTCGCTGGTTCGGCATGACGCCCGGTCAGTATCGAGTCGATGAATCCCTGCGAAAGGTCAAGGAAGCCAAGCCTCGTCTAGTTGGCTAAGGCATGCCGGATGACTCGGTGGGTTCGGTAGAACTGGCTGTTGAACTTCATACGATAGTCGCCATCTGAGCCGAGGTTTACGACTGGCACTGTCGTGACGTTATGACCACGGGTTGCCTTGATCCTACTCAAGCCCGAAGGGCTCGCTGGGTCAATCGCGTAGTTGGTGCGAAGGTCAGACAGGGATGTCCACCGCTAAGCGTGTGCGCCACTTCCTCATTGGCAGACTGCGCAGAATTGGGCTTATGGCACGGGAATAGAATTTGCTATTCTGAATAGTGGCGTATTGCCCTAGAGTTAGCCTGTTCTGTTGTTGCAAGCGAAGTCCGAAACCTTGTAAACGTTGAAAAACGTTACCACTCGAAAGGCTGAGATTTTAGCCGAACGCAATAGATGGTTAGATCAGGCACGCAAGCAGCATGAGAATAAGATAGGGACGAGAGCTATGGGGAGTAGAGATCCGAAAGGCTACTATGCCATTCTCAGGGTAGATAACGACGCTGATGGCGCGTTGATCAAAGCCGCCTATCGTCGTCGGGCAATGGAACTACATCCTGATCGGAGCGCGTCAGCAGGCGCGACCAGCCAATTTCAGCACCTCAATGAAGCCTACGCCGTACTCTCCGAACCAGAGTCTCGAGCCGAATATGACACGATGTCGGTCGACGCAGCCGAGGAGGTCTGCGCCGAAGCTTTCGAGGCGCCCAAGCCAATCGTCTGCTCATGTTGCGGCAAAGTCTCTGCCCAGCCTCGTTACGTGATTTTCTTAAAAGCCAAGAGCTTCCTGGTTTTCACAGTACGCTCAATGACCCAAGGGGTTTTTTGCAGCCCTTGTGCCGAAAAAAAGGCACTTCAGGCCACCGCGATTACCTGGGCCTTGGGGTGGTGGGGTTTTCCGTGGGGCCCGATCTATTCCATCCAGGCCCTATGGGTCAATATGCTCGGAGGCAAGCGACCGGTGTTGCCTAACGCGCGATTGGCTGCCCATCAGGCCCGTTTTTTCGCCGCCACAGGCCGCCCCGATATGGCGCGCGCAGTTGCCTTGGATGCGCTTAGCTTGGCGCAAAAAATTCCTCGCAAGAAAAAGTCCGACGGTAGTTACGTCGATGACGAAGGGGCCAAGTTACGCGCACACATTGAAGCGTTTTTAGACGCGCCCAGCGGCAGTAGTGTCCGCCTTAGGAACGCGTGGAAACTCACGCAGCGTCGGTTTTTTGTGCAATTAGGGGTAGTCGCTGTAATTGCCGCTGGCATCTCCTCAGTGATACTGAACGCGCAGACGAACACTTATGCTCCGCCGCGAGGCCCTACGCTATACGTAGCTGAAGCTATGGCGAATGTCGACCACGGCAAGCAGACTTCAACCGCCGGGATACCTTCTCCGAATGCGGCGGGGACAAGCTCAACGCGCCAACCTGTGGCTCAGGCGTACTCGACGAACGCTGGCACTCCGGTCGTCAAACAAGCCTGGGTCAGGCCACCGAAAGCACCAAACGGGCAACCTTGGCCGAGATTGGCCTCTTATTTGAAGGGGTTCCCTCAAACCAACGCTAAGGGGCATTCGACCGTCACCATCGACAACGGCCAGAACAATTCGGACGTCTTTGTAAAGCTAGTATCCCTAGACGGAAATCACGACAAGCCGGCCCGCTTCGTGTTCATTCCTGCACACGGACGCTTTACGGTCAAAGCAGTTACACCTGGTGGTTATGATGTGCGCTATAGGGATCTAGTTTCCGGCAGTCTGTCACGCTCTGAACAGTTCACGCTTGAAGAAAAAAAGACTTCTCGAGGTACGCAATACAGTCACCTCACGCTGACGCTGTATAAAGTCAAAAACGGCACTATGACCACCTTTAATCTTGCCGAAGATGAATTCTGATTATCGGGTGTCCGACACTATACATTTGACCTGTTCGATTTGGGGTAGATCACTCCGTTGCCATAACAGGGAGTGCGGCAAGTCGATAGTTCTGTCGTGACCTAAATGCATCGAACATATAACGCCACCGTTCAGAGAATGACTTTGTCCCTCAGACTAGTCCAAAGCAGGGGCTCTGTGCGCTACGCTCAGAACCCCTGTTACAACGGTCGTTAAGAAGTTGATGTGACGCGCCCCTCATTAACTGCCGCAGATTTCGGGCAGGTCACCAAAATACGGTGTTCTATCCCATCGTCCAGCAATCCTAACGTCGCATCGTTGAGTAGCTTGCCATCCAGACTGAGGGTGTGTGTTGCGTCTTCGTTTTGGCGCACCTCGATGTGGTAGAGGGTTGCGCCGAACCAATAGTGGAGGGTGAAACCCGGCCAATCGGCTGGCAGCACCGGTTCAATGCGCAGCGAGTTGGCGCAGCGTTTCAGCCCCAGCAGTGATTCGACGATCAGGCGATACATCCAGCCCGCCGATCCGGTGTACCAGGTCCATCCGCCGCGTCCTGTGTGGGGCGCAACCCCGTAGACGTCGGCGGCCATCACGTAAGGCTCAACCTTGTACGTTTCGATTTGTGCAGCGCTGCGACGGCTGACGGGATTGATCATGCGCAGCAGCTCCCACGCCTTGTGGCTGTCGCCGAGACGGGCGAAGGCCATACTTGCCCAGACAGCAGCGTGCGTGTATTGGCCACCGTTTTCGCGTACACCAGGGACGTAGCCTTTGATGTAGCCGGGATCCAGTGCACCCTTGTCGAACGGCGGGTCCAGTAATAACACCACGCCGGTATCGCGCCGGACCAAGTGCAGATCCAGTGAATCCATGGCCGTTCGGCGCCGTACCTGCGATGCAGCCCCGCTGAGCACCGACCAGCTTTGCGCTATGGAGTCGATACGACATTCCTCGTTACTCGCAGAGCCCAATACCTGGCCGTCGTCGAAGTAAGCGCGGCGGTACCAAGCGCCATCCCAACCGTGATTTTCCAGGCTCACACGCAAGGTTGCCGCCTGGTCGGTACAACGCTGGGCGAAGACCCTATCGCCTTCCAGCTGCGCAGTACTGGCGAATTGCAGCAGCACCTCGTAGCCGAAGAAGCCAAGCCAGACGCTCTCACCAAGGCCTTGCTCGCCAACTCGATTCATTCCGTCATTCCAGTCCCCGCCCCCCATCAACGGCAGCCCATGGGATCCGCGCTTGAGGCCATGCTCAATGGCGCGCACGCAATGTTGGTAGAGGCTTTCCTGGAGTTGCGAAGTGCCGGGCAGATCGTAGTAGGAGTCTTCGCCAGCATTCAGTGCGCGTCCCTCGATATAACCCACCACTTCGCTCAGTACACTACGATCACCGGTGATGGACACGTAGCGGCTGGTTGCCAGGGGTAACCAAAGAAAGTCGTCGGAACAGCCCGTTCGCACACCCCGACTTTGCGGTGGATGCCACCAGTGTTGTACGTCGCCTTCGGGGTACTGATGCGCGGCGCAGAGCAGCAGGTGGCGGCGCGCGGCAGCCGGGTCGGCATGGATCATTGCCATGCTGTCCTGCAATTGATCACGAAAGCCAATGGCTCCGCCGGATTGGTAATAGCCGCTACGCGCCCAGAAGCGGCACGCGATGACCTGATACATCAGCCAGCCGTTGACGAGCACATCGATGGCTGGATCGGGCGTCTGAATTTGTATGGCCCCCAAGGTCGTGCGCCAATGCAAGCGCACAGCGTCCAGTTCACCTGCCGTGGCCTTGGCGCCGCGGTACTTTTGCACCAGGTGGGTGGCTGATTTGGCGTCCTGCCCGGCGCCGAGACGGAACACCACGTCCTGGCTTTCGCCGTCCGCCAGTTCCAGTGCGACCTGCATCGCTGCGCACGGGTCGAAACCACCACCACACCGTCCGGACAGTCGGGCACGAGACAGTGCTGCAGGCGTTTGCAGGGTTCCGTTGCGACCCATAAATTCGGCACGATCACCGCTAAAACTGCGCCCCGTCGAGTCCGTGTCGAGAAAGGCGATGCGCCCGGAGAACTCGATCGAAAAGGCGTTGCGCGCGAATAGCGCGCCACTGAATGGGTCCACCTCCGTGACCACATGCATGGCCGACTTGCTCCGCAAATCCCCCAGTACCCACTCCACATAGCACGTTGCCGACAAACGTCGTGGCCGGCCGCTGGTATTGCGAATTTTCAGGCGCGAGAATTTGATCGGTGCATCCAGCGCCACATAGACCCACAACTCGGTATGGATGCCGTCCTCTTCATACTCGAATACGCTGTAGCCGAAACCATGGCGAGTACGGTAAAGGCCACTACCTGGGCAGGGTTGTGGGGTCGGCGACCAGAAGTGGCCGGTATCTTCGTCGCGCAGGTACAACGCCTCACCGCTGGGGTCAGAGATTGGGTCGTTATGCCAAGGGGTGAGACGATATTCGTGAGCATTCTCGCTCCAGGTGTAAGCGGCGCCGCTTTCGGAAATCACCGTGCCGAAGTGCGCATTGGCCAGCACATTGGCCCAAGGCGCGGGTGTGGGTTGGCCTGGTCGCAGGGTCACTACGTATTCATTACCGTCCGGGCTGAAGCCACCGTAGGGATTGCTCAATATCAAGGCAGGGTCGGTTTGTGCGGCACAAACCACAGGTGGTTGTTCCACTCGTACAAGACTCGGTTCGAGCCTGGGGAGCAGAGGGTCCGCGCGGCGCCGATGGACCTGGTCGGCCAGGCTGCCGTGGCCGTCATTGAGTACCAGGCGGGCCACCGATAGCATCAGTGTCCGGTCCTCGCCCGACAACTGTTGTGCCTGGCGCACAAAAATCCCGCCAGGACGGTCGACCAGGCTCGCTTCACTGCCCGAGGTAACCAGTCCCATAATCAGGTCTTGCAGTTGCTGGCGATAGCCGGCCTGATCCTCGTTCCAGATCACCAGATCGACCGACAGGCCCTTCTGACGCCAATAGGCATGAGCTTTGACCACCTGCTGCACAAACTCGATGTTAGCCAGATCGCTGATCTGCAGCAGCACGATGGGCAAGTCACCCGATATCGCTTGACCCCAGAGGCTGGACTGGTTACGCCGGTTGGCCACCAGTACGCTGCTCTCGGCCCGTAATGCAGCGTTGGCGTAGATGATCGACGCGGCCATTTGCTCGAACAGACGGGCGTCGCTCAATGAAGCGTTGAGCTGGCGCAGCAGCACCTGGCTATGGGTCCAGGCCAAGTCAAAGACGCGATCGGCCAGATGACGGTCGCGGTACTTGTCGATCAGGTGCAGGCAGTTGTCACGGCTGTCGGCAAGGCCGGTCACCAGGTCGATGGTCGCCGTCTGACCGGGGTCCAGGGTGATGCGACAACGTATCGCTACAATCGGATCAAGTACCGGGCCGGCGGTTCCTGATAAATGTTCGACCTCATCGTCCATTGCCGCCGGGGCCACGACACTGCGCCCACGGCCGATAAAGCGCGCACGGTCGGTCTCGTAGGAGAGCGCATCGACATGTACACCATGCGCTGCCAGCAAATGACACATCCAGGGCACTGTTTCCTGGCTGGAGCGTGGCCGACGCGTGCAGATGATTGCCTGCAGCGGGTGCAACAGCTCGGTCTGCACGAACAGATTGCTAAAGGCTGGGTGCATCGCATCGCTGATGGCCGAAGCCAGCACTACCTCGGCGTAGCTGGTGAGTTCAATACTGCGGCGCGCTTGCGCGCGGTTGGTGATGTGCAAGCGGCGCAACTCGATGTCGTCCTCCGGTGATACGACGATTTCGGTATGCGTGTCGAAGTCTTGCTCACGCACACGGAATTCGGCACGGGCATCAGTGAAGATGGCTTCGTAGCTTTCCGAATGGCGCAACGTCGGTTGGTGCGCAGCGGACCAGAACGTGCCGCTTGCAACATCGCGCAGGTAACAAAACATACCCCAGTTGTCGCAGGTGAAGTCTTCATGCCAACGGGTGACAGCAATCTCGTTGCTGCGGCTGTAACCTGAGCCGGCACTGCTGACCATCACATGGTAGCGGCCGTTGGAGAGCAACTGCACCGCAGGGCGTTTGCGGTCAGGATCGGAAAAGACTCGCAGCTTGGTTTCATGTATTCGTGATGCCCGGTCCGCAGCCGGCGCGCTCGCGGCATGCAGGTACTGTGCGGCGGTCTTCGGCACACGCTCCTGCAACAGCAGGGTGGTCGCCTGGAATTGCGGGTCGGATTCGAAACGTCGCTGCATCGGACGGTCAAGTAGCAAGAAAGTCAGCGCGAGCAGGCTCATGCCCTGGTGATGCGCCATAAAGGAATAGACGACTGCGCAACGCTGCCCGCGTTGCAAGCGCGCCGCGGTGAAATCCACGGCTTCATATAGGCCGTAGCGCCCGGCCAGGCCCAGCGCGGCCAGTCGCTGCAGGTTCCGGCACGAGGCCTCGGGGGCCACCATCAGCGCCAGGGCGCTGGCATAGGGGGCGACAACGGTGTCTTCGCCAAGGCCTCGCTTGAGACCCAGGCCTGGTACACCGAATGCGCGATACTGGTAGTTGAAGTGAGCATCCTGAATGTTGTAACCCGACTCGGAAACCCCCCAGGGAATGCCCAACTGATTGCCGTACTCTATCTGCAAGGCGACCGCCGCGCGGCAGGTCTGGTCGAGCAGGGTACCTTCGTAGTTGGGCATTACCAGCATGGGCATCAGGTACTCGAACATCGAGCCAGTCCATGACAACAGCACGGGTATGCCGCCGCTGCTGGTGAGCAGTCTTCCAAGGCTAAACCAGCCTTCTTGAGGTAACTGACCTTGAGCGATAACCACATAGTTGGTCAGTCGCGCCTCCGAGGCCAGCAAGTCGTAGTAACCCGTATCCAGCTTGTGCTCGCTGGCGTTATAGCCAATAGCGAAAAGATTGCGCCGGGAATCATAGAGAAAAGTGAAGTCCATGTTCGCCATGGTGTCGGCCAGATTGGCCAGGCGGGTGACCGAGGCAATGCGCTGCACAGCCAGGCGCTGCACGGACGTCACTTGAGCCTGCTGAGCCGGCAACCAGCGAGCGACATCGATTTGCGCCAATTGGCGCCAGCTGAGTGCCAACGGCTCTGTCCTGTCGATGGCGGGCGGCAGTCTAAAGCGCAGCAGCTCGGCCTGCAGATCCTGACATTGCGCGCACAATGCCTTGAGCCAGAAAGCGGCCTCACCGACCGTCGCCAAGCCGCTGAGGGCAGTGGGTGCATTCATGCGCTCCAGCAAGGTCAGGAGCGTCTCGGGGGCGTCGTCAGGGTTCGAAACAATCCGGGCCTGCGCCCCGAGCGCTTCGTCTTGCAGGGTTCGTACCTCGGCGTCGTCCAGGCCCGCGGCGAGTAGGGTGTCTTGCAGCACATTCAGGGTGTCGATCAGCCCATTGACCACCCGCAGATCAAACAGTGGCGCATCAATCAGGTCCAACAGCCCTGGGCGCAAGGTCAATAGCAGCCCTGCCAGATTCCCGCTATCTACCGTCGATACGTAGAGCGGTGGCAAGGGCTTGAGCGTCAAGGTGTCATACCAGTTGTAGAAGTGCCGGCGGTAGCTCTCCAGGCCGGCCATACTGGACAAGGACTGATCGAGGCGCTCCAGTAGCCGCTCGCCACTCAGATAGCCAAAATCGTGCGCGGCCAGATGGGACAGCAGCGCCATGCCCATATTGGTCGGCGATGTACGGTGTGCAATGGCAAGGTGGGGCTGCTCCTGGATGTTGTCAGGGGGTAGCCAGTTGTCGGCCGGACCGACGTATTGATCGAAGAACGCCCAGGTTTTTCGCGCCAGAGAGCGCAGGAAGCGCAGCTCCTGCGCTGAAGGATTGAACTTCGCCCGGGGGGAAGGCCGGCTGAGCCACCAAGCGACAGCCGGGCTCGTCAGCCACAGCAGCAAAAATGGTCCGGCCAAGGCGAGCACGTTCGGAGTGGGTAGTAACAGTACAAAAAGGACCGTCGTCAGCAATGGGGCTATCCACATTGTGCGGTACAGCTCGGATAGCGTGTTGCTGTCGCTGCGTTCCACTTCCCGTGAAGGGTTCCACTGCAACAGACGACGCTTGCTGATCAGCATGCGCCACAGCGTACGGCCGATTGCATCCAGGCTGTATAACGCTTCGAACGGCAACCAGACCAGAGGAAGGACCGCCCGCATAAAGTGTTGGCTGGAGGTGCCCAGGGCCGCGGTCAAATGCTGCTCGATCGGAACGTCGACGGTTTTGTGCATGAGCTCGTGCAAGGCGCTCGACAGCGGTGGGATCAGTACCAGGATAAGCACCGCGAAGGTCCACGAACGAGGCTCCATTGCTCCAAGCCAGCCCCACAGCAACATTATCAGGAAAGCGCTCGGCTCCAGACTGCGCCGAAGATTGTCAAAAATTTTCCAGCGCGCCACGGCGCAAAGACGATTGCGCTCCAGCCCTCCACCTGCCTTGGGCGTCCAGGGCATGACCCAAGGCAGCAACTGCCAGTCCCCGCGAATCCAGCGATGCCGGCGCTTGACGTCGGCGCTGTAACGGGCGGGGTATTCTTCAAACAGTTGCACGTCGCTGAGTAACCCCGAGCGGGCATAACAACCCTCGATCAGGTCGTGGCTCAGGATGCGGTTCTCCGGGAAACATCCTTCCAGGGCGTGCTCGAAAGCATCCACGGCGTAGATGCCTTTGCCAATGAATGAACCTTGCTGGAAAAGATCCTGATAGACGTCCGAAACAGCGCGGGTGTAAGGATCGACGCCTGCATCGTTTCCGAACAGCCGGGCATAGGAAGAGCGTGCAGTGCTCGGCAGGCTGATGCCCACTCGCGGTTGCAAAATCGCATAACCGCTGCTGATATGGCCCTTGTGCGGGTCGAACACGGGGTGGTTGAGCGGGTGCTCCATCGCGCCGATGCATCGCTGTGCAACATCACGCGGTAATTGAGTATCAGTGTCGAGGGCGATCACGTAACGAACGGCAGTCAGTGCCTGGATATTGCCCACGATCAGTGAAAAGTACTCCTGGCCCCGGCCTCGCAGCAGGGCATTGAGCTCGGCGAGTTTGCCGCGTTTGCGCTCATAGCCCATCCAGGTCTGCTCGGCCTCGTTCCAGCGTCTTGGTCGATGCAACAGGAAAAAGCGGTCATTGTGTGGGTCGGGGTATTTCTGATTTAACCCTTCAATCAACCGCCGTGCCAGCAACATCAGGCTCGCATCCTGCTCCAGCTCCTGGGTGGGGGCGTCCATGAAATCGGTGAGCAGGGCGAAGTGCAGATTGGCATCCCGATTGGCCAGGAAGCGTACTTCCAGGCCTTCGACCAACTCTTCGACATCCACGCAATGGGCTATCAGGGTGGGAATGACCACCAACGTGCGCGCTTGCAGCGCGATACCCTGGCTGTAATCCAGCCGGGGAACAAAGCTGGGGGGCAGGGTGAGAGTGATCAGCCAATTGACCAGCCCGATGGCCAGGCGGCTGGACATCAGCAGCGTGGGTATCGCGAGCAATACCAGCAGGTATCCAGGCCTTGCGTCGCGATAAACGGCCTCAAGGAAAGGCCAGGCGAACAGCGTTGACAGGATCATCACCAGACCCAAGTAGAAGGTCAGCGGTACGCGAAGCAGCAGGCGTGGCCATTGCTCGCCCAAGGGCACTCGAGCGGCGATTCGATGCTCGAGCTGATTGAGTCCGGGGCCCACCAGGTAGTAACCCACATGTCCAGCCACATCACCCTCGGGCGGAGGCCTTATCCGGGTATCGGCCAGGGCGATGGCCGCTTGCGCGACGCTATTTTCAGCCTGGTCACAATTCCTGGCCAAGCGTTCGACCACATGCCGATAGTGATCTCGGGTCGCGAAATCCATACGCGCGTAGATCCCTGCCGGGTCTGTGCGCAACACTTGCTCGACGTGGCTCAGGTGTTCGACGAACTCCTGCCAGTCGATGGCCGACAGCAGACGCAAGCTGGCGATACTGTTGCTGATGGACACCTGATCGGCGGCTTGCTGCTGGGCATCCACCTGCACCAGGCGCTCGATGTTGAGTCCTGACTCGCTGAGCATCTGCTCGATCCAGGCCAATGGCAGTATCAGCGCGGCACTTTGCCCTTGTAGCCGTCGCGCCAGTTCAGCGACGAATGATGAGGTCATCGGCGGCTCCGAGCGCGCCATGTCAGCGACCGTCAGGACCACGCTTTTGGCATCGCGCTCGGCGGTTTCGATCAAGTGATCGGCCCAGTCATTGGCCAGGTTGCGGTCATCCCAGTTAGCCATGACTCGCGAAGCTACTCGCCGCAGATTCTCGATCAGAGCCAGGCGTAGCATGATCGGAATCGCCCACAATTCGCCGAGTGTGAGTGGTGTTATCGTCTGATAGAACACTACAAAACGGCTCAGACTCTCCTCATCGACCCTGCCGTCGCCATGTGAAATGGTCTCCAGAGCGATGTCGTAGACCCGTGGCAATCCTGCCGACGGGCCATCGGCCAATTGCGGCAACTCACGGCTGTAGCCTCGGGGCAGGTGAGACTTGGCGGTGCGGATTTGTTCTTCGACCAGGTAATAGTTGTCCAATAACCATTCCGCTGCCGGTGTTGCACGCCGGGCGGACAACGGTGCCGCAGTGAGCGCCTTGCAGCTACTGGCTAGCGTCGTCTCGTTGTCGGCCAAGCGCGCCAGCAGCGAGTCTTTCGTCGTGCGGCTGCTAATACGGTGCTGTTGGGCGAGTAGCGTTCCATGGCTGGCCATCTGTTCGGCGCTGAACAACTCCGAGCGCAGCAGTGATTCGTACTCGAATTTACGACGTGATTCGCTCCACTGGCGATAGTAAATGGCAGGCAGACGCCAGAACCGGAAGAAGACGTGGGTCCAATGACTGTCCATGTTTCCTTGCATGACACGCCCTCGACGAATGGAGTGATGAGGGTGGGAGTACTCCCGACGCAGTTCTTGACCTGATGGCTGCGTCACGAGCACCTTGCAGCGCACCACTACGGCTGGCTTGGAGTCTGCCAAAGGAGCTGATCTATGTTTGTATGCCTAGCGAGCATAGCTGCGTCAGCGGCTGATCGGAATTTTATGTCCACCCTGACTTATGAGCACCGATAACCTTCGGACTTATTCAGGATGGGCTAAGGGCTGCAGGACTAATGGAGAGCCTGAAGCGGACCTCGAAAGACTTCAACGATGGGCGGGCCTGGCCTGAGCGCATTCGGGGACACCGACAGGGCATCTCACCGCAGAAAAGCCGGGCGAGGATTTTTTGTTTTTAAATACAAGGGATTTGCGAGGGCCGAAGGAATGTGCGACAAGACGTTTATCTATATTTCCGTCCTGTTCCCTTTACTCAAATATGCACATTTTTATCCACGGGGTTCATGGTTAATGTGATGCATACGAACTAAGTTACAGACGCTCTCAACAGGGTTCAAACTTTAATATTGAAGGCTTGAAGGTCTTCTGCAATGGGACAATGCGGGTGAGAAAACATAAGTTTTTTGCATTGAGTTGGGGCGTAGCTATCACTCTGGTGGTGGGGTTAGGGGCAAGCATTCTGGGTGGCTGGATCCTCGAACGCATCAACGAGCAGCAGGCCCAAGAGGCGATCGCCGCGGCTACCGAAGAAGCGGCAGAGCTGGTTATAACTCGCCTCGATCTTTACCAATACGGATTGCGTGGCGCTCGTGGAGCGGTGCTGACAGCGGGTGAGCATGGCATCAGTCGCGAAGTTTTTGGTCAATATCACCAAACGCGCGACCTCGCTGCCGAGTTCCCCGGCGCAAGTGCTTTGGGCTTTATCAGGCGAGTATCGGAGCGCGATGAACGCGAGTTTCTCAAATACGCTCGGGCCGATGGCAAAGCCGATTTCTCCATTCGTCAATTCTCACCTCATTCAGGCGAGCGTTACGTTGTCCAGTATGTCGAACCGGCTGAGGGTAACCAGGCTGCAATTGGCTTGGACATAGCGTCGGAAACTGCGCGGCGAGAGGCTGCCCTATCCTCGATACAAAGCGGTGTGGCACGGATAACCGGGCCCATCACTTTGATACAGAGTACAGCGAAACCGCAGCAGTCTTTCCTGGTGTTGATGCCTATCTTTCGCGGCGGTGTGACTCCGGCGACCGCTGCTGAACGAGAGGCCGCAGCTTTTGGCTGGAGCTATGTCGTGTTGCGGACAGAGGAGGTACTCAGAGACCTGCGCATAGAAAACGAGACGGTGCATCTGCGATTAAGGGATATCACTGTCCCTGGGCAAGAGAAGCTGTTTTATGAAAGCACCGACGATTCGGCCAGCCGTGAAACGCTGATGAACCATCAGGTGGAGCGCGAGGTATACGGGAGGCGATGGCAAATCGAACTCGGCGCGCATCCGTTGTTCATCCAGCACCTGCATCAGGTTTCACCAACAGTCGTCCTGTTGATGGGTGGTTTGCTCACGCTTCTACTGGCTACTCTGGCGGGTGTCGTGAGTGTCAGCCGTCAACGCCGGCGGCAGATATTGGCCGAACAGGCAAGGCTGGCCGCCATCGTCGAAAGCTCGGCCGATGGCATTATTGGAAAAACACTCGATGGCATCGTCACCAACTGGAACAAGGGGGCCGAGCACCTTTTTGGCTATACCGCCGAGGAGGCTGTTGGCCAGACGCTGGTCAGTCTGGTTGTTCCTGAGGAGTTTGTAGCTGAAGAAGCCCATATCCTTGCGCGCATAAGGGCCGGGGAGAGTATCACTGGCTTTGATACCCAGCGCCGCCGTAAAGATGGCCGGCTGATCGATATCTCCGCCAGCATCTCACCCATTAATGGCGAGGGTGGTCGCGTGGTTGGAGTCTCCAAGACGTTAAGGGATATCTCGGCGAAAAAAGTAGCAGAAGCCCGAATTCTTGAACTCAATTCAAACCTGGAGGAGCAGGTTGCGCAGCGAACTTCCGAGTTGCGGCATCTCAATCTATTGTTAGGCACCGTGCTGCGCTCGGCCACTGAGGTCTCAATCATTGCGACGGATCTCGATGGCGTTATCCGTGTGTTCAACAAAGGCGCCGAGCATTTGTTGGGCTATCACGCCGATGAGTTGCTGGGTCAGCGCACACCTGAATCGATACATGTGCCAGCGGAAATCGCTGCTCGTAGCGTTGAACTGAGCGAGGAGTACGCTCAGGCAATCGATGGTTTCCGTGTGTTTACCTATAAACCTGAGCTTGAAGGTGCAGAAACCCGGGAGTGGACTTACATACGTAAGGATGGCTCGCGGCTTCCTGTCACGCTGGTGGTCACCTCCATGCGTGATGATGACGGGGAATTGAGCGGCTATCTAGGCATCGCTGTGGACATCACCGAACGCAAAGCGGCGGAAAGGGAGCTGGCTGCGAGCCTGGAGACGACGCAGAAACAACGTAGTGAACTGATGGCGGTGCACGACCAGTTAGTGATGGCTGCTGAGGTAGCCGAACTGGGCATCTGGTCCTGGACGTTGGCCGACAATGCCTTGCAGTGGAATGACCGCATGTTCGAGTTCTACGGTCAGCCACTGACGTTGCGCAATAATGGTCTGGGTTATCAGCACTGGTATTCGCGAGTTCACCCCGACGATGCGGTGGCAGCGGCTGAAAAGCTGAGTGCCGCAGTCGAGGGGAGGGGTGTGTACGACACCATTTTCCGTGTCGTTCGCCCGGACGGCCAGATCCGCTTCATACAGGCAGGCGCGCAGGTCGAACGCAGTCCGAGCGGTGCGGCTTTGCGTGTGACGGGTATCAATCGGGACATCACCTCCCAGCGCGAGCTGGAGTCAAATCTGCTGTATGCCAAGGAACAGGCCGATACCGCGAGTGCGGCCAAATCTTCGTTCCTGGCCAACATGAGCCACGAAATACGCACGCCGATGAACGCCGTGCTGGGCATGTTGCAGTTAGTGCAGAACACTGACCTGAATGGTCGCCAACTCGACTATGTGACCAAAGCACAGTCTGCTGCGAAATCACTGCTGGGGTTGCTCAATGACATCCTTGATTACTCCAAGATTGAGGCCGGCAAGCTGCAACTCGATGTGCACCCATTCGAACTCGAATCGCTCATGCGTGACCTCTCCGTTGTGCTGGCCGGCAACCAGGGCCAGAAAGAAGTCGAGGTCATGTTCGACCTGGACTCCAATCTACCCAACGACCTGATAGGCGATAGCCTGCGGCTGCAACAGGTGCTGATCAACCTGGCGGGTAACGCCCTCAAGTTCACCATGGAAGGCCAGATCGTGGTCAGCGTCGAGCAACTGATGCGCACGGAAAACACTGTGAGCTTGCGCATCGCCATTTCTGATACAGGTATCGGTATCAGCCCGGAGCAACTTCAGCGCATTTTTGAAGGATTCACTCAGGCCGAGGCTTCAACCACCCGTCGCTTTGGCGGCACCGGTCTGGGCTTGGTGATCTGTAAGCGGTTGGTCAGCTTGATGGGCGGTGAACTTCAGGTGGAGAGCCAGCAGGGGATGGGAAGTCGCTTCTGGTTCGATATCACTCTGGATGTAGCGCCGAAATCGCTGCTGAGTTCTGACAGTCCTGGAGTCGATGTGTCCATACGGATACTGGTCGTCGACGACAACGCCATGGCGGGTGAATTGCTGTTGCGAACCGTTCATGCATTAGGGTGGGAGGCCGACCACGTGAGTGGTGGCACGCAAGCAGTGGAATGGGTGAAAACCGCCCAGGCGAGAGGCGAAGCCTACGACGTGGTACTGATGGACTGGCGGATGTCCGATATGGATGGGCTGAGCGCTGCGCAATTGATCCATCAGCAGGGCAACGGCGTACCGCCTCCAATGATCATTATGATTACCGCTTACGGCCGTGAAGTGTTGGCCGACGCAAGCGAGATGGGAGACGCTCCCTTCGTGGGGTTTCTCACCAAGCCTGTCACGCCCAAGCAGTTAGCCGACGCTGTTCAGCGAGCACTCAACGGTAATGGCCTTGCGCAGTCACTCCCATCCAAGTCAACTGTTGACAGGCCGCAGCGCCTGGCTGGGCTGCGGCTATTGGTGGTGGAAGACAACATGCTTAATCGGCAGGTTGCCGATGAGTTACTGACAGGAGAAGGTGCTCAAGTGACGCTGGCTGAAGGTGGTCTGGAAGGTGTGAGCAGGGTGATGGCTGAGAAGGTGCCCTTCGACGCCGTGTTGATGGATATCCAGATGCCGGATATTGATGGCTTGGAGGCGACCCGTCGCATTCGATCGAATCCACGTTTTGCAGCGCTGCCGATCGTGGCGATGACCGCAAATGCCTCCAATACCGACCGTGAGGCCTGTCTTGCTGCGGGGATGAATGAGCATGTCGGCAAGCCCATAGATCTGGAACAACTCGTCGCAACATTGCTTTTTCAAGTGGGCCTTGAGGATCGCCAGGCATCTCCAGGCTCGGGCCAAGCCAATACAGGAGAAGGCGTGATCGAGTCTCGTGCATCGATCATTGATCGTTTTGGAGGTGACCTCGATTTAATCCGCAACGTGCTGCGTAACTTTGGCCCCGAGCTAGAAAAACTGCTTGGCCGGTTGCACGATCAGATCCAGCGGCAAGACGTATCTGGGGCAGCTTTTGTGCTCCATACAATTAAAGGTAGCAGCGGCACCATGGGTGCCAAGGCGCTCTCGCTGCTGGCCGGCGACTTGGAGCACACACTAAAACACGGCGATGCAGAGTCTGTAGCGCGCATTTTTGCTGACGCAACATGGTTTGATGAATTGAGCAGGTTACTGCAACAAAGCCTTGAGCAGATGAATGTCGACTTTGGTCAGAGCCCGATCGCAAAGGTCTGTGTTGACTCCGAATTGATGGCGCTCACGCAATGGCGAGAATCCCTTGAGGAGATTTTGCTGTTGCTGGAAGCGGGCAACCTTCAAGCTATAGCGCTGGCAGACGCATTGGCGTCAAGAACGCCGCAATCCCTGCGCCCACAGTTCGACGAACTGGTTGTCATGGTGCAGTCGCTAAACTTTTCCGCTGCGATGCCGATGGGTCGTGAACTGTTGAGATTTGCCTGATGGAACAATCGATGGAAACCTGGTTACCACACCCCCATAACCGTCCAAAACTCCTCATTGTCGACGACCAGCCGATTAATATCCGGGTACTCCATGAGTTGTTTCGTGAGGACTGTGATGTGTTCATGGCGACCAGCGGTGAGCAGGCGATCGCGGTATGCCAGACCCAACTACCCGATCTGATTCTGCTGGACGTGGTTATGGAGGGCGTGGACGGGCATGAAGTATGCCGTCGACTCAAGGCTGACCCTGCGACCCAGGACATCCCCATCATCTTCATTACCGCACAGCAGCAGGAGTCGGATGAGGTACTGGGTCTGGAACTTGGCGCGGTCGACTTCATCAGCAAACCCATCAATCCAATCATTGTTAGAGCCCGTGTGCGAACACACCTGACCCTGAAACTACAGAACGATCTGCTGCGTTCCATGGCATTAATGGATGGCCTTACGGGAGTGGCTAATCGACGCAAATTCGATGAGGACATATTGGCGGATTGGCGCCAGTGCTTTCGAGAGCAAAAGCCGCTGTCGCTCATTATGGTGGATGTTGACTTTTTCAAACGCTACAACGACCAATATGGTCACCAGGCTGGAGATGGCTGCTTGAGATCTGTTGCCCAAGCGTTATCTGAAACGGTTAGACGCCCCTACGACTTGGTCGCTCGGTATGGTGGCGAAGAGTTTGCCTGCATCCTACCCAATACAGGTCTTTGCGGAGCGGTCCAACTTGCAGAAAAAATGCAAGAGCATATCCGGGCGCTGGGTATTGAGCATTCTGCTTCTGATGTAGATCGTGTGGTGACTCTTTCTATAGGCGTCGCCACATTGACGCCCACTGACGACTTTGAATTCCAGGCGTTGATAGAAGCTGCGGACAAGCAACTTTACTTGGCGAAGAAAACTGGCAGGGCCAGGGTATGTTCATCCTTTAGCGATGAGTATCTTTAATCCTGCTTCTGTAAATAGCTCGGTTCCCTGGCCATGCAAAGCGATCAAGCCAACGAGCTAATCGTACGGAGCGTTGTCGATCGTGGTCACAATCTTGGCTTGGCGGTCATCGCCGAAGGCGTAGAAACAGCCGACGTGCTCGATGCGCTGGGCGGTTACCGCTACGACATGGCCCAGAGTTCTCACGTCTGCCGACTGGTAAGCGCCGAAGCGTTCATGCAGTGGTATGAAGAGCGAGAGCGCCAGTAGCTCAACAGCCTCTCAGCGACTCTGTATACATCCGATGACAAGCGATCCCGTTGCCCATTGAACGCTTCTGGCCGATTGCTGCCTGTCACGATGGGCTGAAATCGACCCAAAGCTGACCTTCGGCGTTCCTACAACCGTTGACGGTTTCGCTGCTGTTTCACCTCATACATCTCGCGGTCTGCCAGCTTTGTGGCCTCGTCCGCAGTCATGCTGCCCGGTATCACCGCCACTACCCCAACACTCGCGCCGGTATAGTGAATATCACCAAGACCGTGGCCCAGTTCATAGCGCCCTATAGTCGCTTTGGAAAGGCGATCCTGAAGTAGTTCGGCGGCATGTCGCATGTCTTTTGCCAAGTCCGAGTGTTCGGATGGAGTACCCAAGGCGATCACGATGAATTCATCACCTCCAGTACGCCCGATGACGTCGCTGGTTCTAAGACCATGCTGCAATTGGGCCGCCACACCGCGCAGTAGCTGGTCTCCTGCCAGGTGACCATGGGTATCGTTGATGGACTTGAACCCATCCAAATCGATGACACCCATTAATACATACTTGTTCTCCCGTTGGGCCAGGGCGAACAGGCGCGCGGCGTCGTTTAGAATGGCACGCCGGTTGGACAGGCCGGTGAGCGGATCTGTCAGGGCCAGCTTGGTCAACTCGGCGTTGGCAGCCTGGAGTCGCTCCACCAGCAGCCCACGTTCAAGGGAATATCCCAGCAACCCTGACAGCAGCATCAGTAAGGGTTCCACTTCAGGAGCGCGGGCCACCTGATCCGAGCTGGCGGCACATACCGTCCCCAGTACTTGCCCATCTTGGGCTCTGATTGGAGCGCTCACGTAAGTTCTGATGCCCAAGGCCGCGGCGGCCTCCGAGTCACTCCAACATTCGGCAACGTTATCCGAGTACATGCGATTCTCGTCCAGCGCCCGCTTGCACAGAGTATCTGTCCAAGGAACGACCAGCCCTTCAGGAATCACCATGTCACCGATGTTGCGTGCGAACTCAACACGCTGGACACCCTCGTCGATATCAATGGTCGTAAGGTAGGTCGACTCCATACCGGTTACCTGGCTAAGCAGCGTCAGCAAGGGGCGCGTAAGCTGCTCTAGGGTTTGGGCTTTGGGAATGGTATCGGAGAGAAGAGAAAGTATCTGATCCATCTGGGCGTGCCGATAGCTAAGGAGTGTTTCAATTATCGACTAATCGGCGGAATACTGAACAGTGCTTCATCAAATTGAATGAGGCTGCCAGCGCGCTCGCGTATTCAGGCGGACCTAAAAGTTTTGTGGGAACGGTCCGCTTCTGGCCGATAGCTGCCTGTCGCGACGGGCTGTTACCAGCCAAGAGCTGCCGCGGACGCATGTCTACTAAAGTGGGGGATTCGCAGGAAAGGCAGTCTGTCGCTTCCTGCGATTATCCTGGGGCCGCTTAGTTCGGGACTACGCTAAAGCTATGCGGGTCGTCGATCAATTGTGAACCACTGTTCGCGCTGCGTCCGTCCCTGGAGCGCCCAATGCCGCCCATCACCACGCGCCTGGTGGCGCTGTTTGTTCTTTGCCTGACTCTTGAAGTGCCAGCCCAGAACAGCGCCTGCCCAGCTGGCGAGAAACAAGTGTGCCTGGATGGCTGCATCTGCCTGCCGGACCTTGGACTGATGCTCGGCCCCCTGCCTGATGGCATCTCCCAGATCGCGGCACCTGCCCTGGCGCTGTGGCTGACCCAAGCCCGCGCTGAAGCAGCCAACGCCAGCGTCCACCCCATTCCACCGCACATCCAGGAGCAACTGCTGCGCTGGTACGACCCCAGCATCCTCGATACCGCGCACTACAAAGTTAGCGACAACGGCCAATTCAGTGCCGCCACTGCCATGTTGCAAAACCCCGATGTCGGTGCCGTGACGCTGATTGACATCATCCTCTTCCGGGACGCTCAAACCGCAGAACAGAACACCGCGCTCTGGGCTCACGAACTAAAGCATGTGCAGCAGTTTCAGGAATGGGGGGTAGAAGGATTTGCCCAGCGCTATACGCAAGATTTCAATGCGGTGGAGGCGCCGGCTTATGCCATACAGGCTGAGGTCAGACGGTTGGCGCGGGAAGGGACTGACTGAAGGCCCAGAGTGTGTAAAAACGCCTTCGCGAACACTTGCTATGATTTCTGAGGATTTCATCGCAGGGATCGCCCATGAAGCGCTTTATTCAAGGTGAACATCGAGGCCAAAGCAGAGCCTCGATGACTACGTCAGCGATATCAATCCAGTGCGCGTAGTCGATGTCTTCGTTGATGAACTCGACCTGGTCTCCTTAGGTTTTGCCGGCGCTATTCCAGCTGACACAGGCCGGCCTGCTTACCACCCCGCGATCCTGCTGAAGATCTATATCTACGGCTATCTGAACCGCATTCAGTCGAGCCGGCGCCTGGACCGAGAAGCCCAGCGCAACGTCGAGCTGATGTGGTTGATCGGGCGGTTGATTCCGGACTTCAAAACCATCGCCAACTTCCGAAAAGACAACAGCAAGGCCATCCGAGGCGTCTGTCGCCCGTTCGTCGTGCTGTGTCAGCAGTTGGGGCTGTTTGGAGAAAATCTGGTCGCCATCGACGGCAGCAAGTTCAAAGCGGTCAACAACCTCGACCGCAATTTCACCAGCGCGAAACTGAAACGATGAATGGAAGAAATTGAATCGAGCATCAGCCGTTGCCTGACCGTGCTCGATGCTGCCGATCGACAAGAACCCACCGCCTCCAAGCCCAACGCCGTGCGGCGGGAAGAGAAAATCGCCAAGCTGAAGACGCAAATGAAAGAGCTTCAAGCGATTGAAGTTCAGCTCAACGAGTCGCCGGATAAACAGGCCTCACTGACCGATCCAGACGCCCGTTCCATGATGACGCGCGGCGCGGGAATCGTCGGCTACAACGTGTAGGATGCTCTCCTTACTAAATAAGTGAGGGTGCCCGGAAGGCGGTATCGCCCGGTGGGTGCCTGACTGTTATCAAGGTCCGTGCCAGAAACGGTTAAGGCTATATAAATCAGTTGGTTGTGGATTCTTAAACCTCGCGGAGCATTTCGGTAGAGATCGCTTGCGCACTTGGCTGGAGGGCTTGAGAAACCTGGCGTCCAGCGTTGCGGGAGGGCTTTTCACCGAAACAGTTGCGCAACTTCTTGCGCATCATGGCTTGTTGCTATCAATAAGGCTGCTAACGCTTATGCCCGCCTAACGTAAATCCTAAAAACAGATAGAAATGCGTGCTTACCGAAACCCATCTAGAGATGCGCCTTAAAGCATTTGTCGAGTGACCGTATCAAAAGCTGTCGGTAAAGGAAGGACTGCATTCGACCCATCACTGCCGGGCAGAACAGGCAGGCATCGGCTGTGAATTCCACTCTTCGACGCAACAGATTGGCTCAACCCACAACCCGAAGCAGCCCTTGGCGTGGGGGAATGGCCGCTACCCGGTAGCAGCAATCCCGAGCGCTCTTGGACAATTAGCTCGTTCTCGCCCAGAGACATGAGCAGAGCTACAAAATCTGGTCGTTCTACCTTTGGGAACGCGCCATCGACGATCAGGTTTTTCCACAGATCTGGTGCCGTAGCACCGCCGTATTGAGCGATGATTGAGAGGCAATCGCGTAACCCACTGCTGACAGGTCGGTTTCCTGCAGGAAGGGCAGCGCATTTTCGCGCGCATTGTACTGGCAGCCCACGGTGACTATGTGCATGCCGTAGGCGGCGCTGACCAGGGCCGACGTCAGGAGGCTGTCGAGCGGGCCGACGAGCGCCGAACCTTGTTCGCCGGTGTCGGTGTAGTTAAGGGGGCCGGACAGGTTGCAGGCGACGACATCCACGAATTTGGCGCCGGTGATCAGTTTTTGCGTGTAGACGTCTTCCAGTTCGCCTGCCCACCGTCCCATGGTGAACGTCTGCACGGGTGATCTGACGGGAGTTGTTGGACGTATTGTGGCGTGTTGACTCTGATAAGAAAAACGCGAAAGAGGAGAGCAAGAGGGATGGCAATTTTGTCCGGTGAGCGCAGATTTCCAGTGGCGGTGATTGTGTGTCCGGCCGTGCATCCACCACTCAAATCATTCACTTGGCTCGCAGGGTCTGCTCGATGATTTCGACAAATGCCTTGACCAGCGGGCTGCGCTCGCGTTTGCGCGTCAATACCAGCAAGGGTGCGGTGGCCCCGGGTTCGGCCAAGGGCCGATAGGTCACGCCGCGCTTGACCAAGGTCTGGGTGCACTGGGGCACTACGGCGACGCCACGGCCTGCGGCGACCAGGGCGATGATCGAGGTGATCTGCTTGCCCTTCGGTGCGGGCAGGGGGGTCAGCGCCTGGCGCCGATATAGCGCCTTGATGATCTCGTTCAATCCGGAACCGTAGTCGGTCGGGAAGGCGATCAACGGGTAGGCGCTCAGCTCGGCGAGTGTCACCTGTTCTTGCCGGGCGAGCGGGCTGTCACTGGCAATGGCCGCGACCAGCGGCTCGTTGTCCAGGCAGATGGCTTGAATCTCGGCATCTTCGGCGGGCGGCTGCATACGACTCATGCCGATATCCAGACGTCCCTCGATGAGCTGCGACGATTGGGTGCTGGACGCGCCTTCTTCCACGGTCAGTTGCACATCCGGATACGCCGAGCAGAAGGCCTGAATGGTCTGACTGAAGATGTCCGACAGCGCAATCGAACTGGCGTAGCCCACCGCCAGATGGCCAGCGGAACCCGCCGCGAGCTTGCTGGTAATGCTCGCCGTCAGATCGACTTGCTCCAGCACCGCCCGGGCGTAGGGCAGAAAATACCGGCCCTCGGAGGTGAGCGTGACGTTGCGGGTGCTGCGATCGAACAGGCGAAAGCTCAGTTCCGCTTCCAGTGCCGAAATCTGCCGCGTCAGTGGCGGCTGGGCGATGTGCAGGCGTGCCGCGGCACGGCCAAAGTGCAACTCGTCGCTGACGATCAGGAAGTAGCGCAAGCGGCGGAGGTCAATCATCGTCATCCTTGAGGTATCAATCGGTCAGAAATAGGTATTGGATCCTTTCGACGGCCTATCTTATAAAGTTGTTTAAAAAAATTACAATCAATCTTGGGAATCATTGCGTGAGTTGTCCTCGAGTTGCCTTGTTTCTGGCTGGGTGCGCCGCTTTTATCAACCTTTATGCCACTCAAGGTCTGCTCAACGAGTTGGCCGCGGCGTTTCACATTTCCGCCAGGCAAGCGAGCTGGAGCATCACCGTCACCACCCTGGCCGTGGCAATCACCGCCCCCTTTGTCGGCCGGTTGACTGCGCGGGGCGAGCAGCACCGGGTCGTCGCCGTGGCCGCGATATTGCTGGCACTGCCTGCGCTGATGGTGGCCTGCTCGGGCAGTTTCAGCGAGCTTCTGCTCTGGCGAGCGGTGCAAGGCACGCTGATTCCGGTGGTGTTTGCCACCAGCGTTGCCTACATCGGCGTGCGCTGGAGCGGCGGTGACGTGACGGAAATGACCAGCCTGTATATCGCCGGCACGGTTCTGGGCGGCTTTAGCGGACGCTTTTTGACCGGCCTGGTGACCGCGTTCGATGATTGGCGTCTGGCGCTGGCAGTGCTGGCCGGCTTGAACCTGATCATCGGTCTGGGGATTTTCCTGCTGTTGCCGCGCAACCTTCGGTCACCCGTACAAACGCCTGCCGATCGCCAGGCAATGCGCAGCGAATTGCTAAGCAGGCCGTTGCTGGCCACCTACGCCGTGGGTTTCTGCGTGCTGTTCGCTCAGGTCGCGACGTTTACCTATGTCGGAATACACCTGAGTCGGGCGCCGTTTGCGCTGGGCACCGCTGCGCTCGGTTCGATTTATGCGGTGTTCCTGCTGGCACTGGTGGTGGTGCCGATCGCCGGGCGCATGAGCAAGGCCCGGCCTCGCAGTGAATTGGTGAGGGTGGCGGTATGGCTGGGCGTCAGCGGCTCGGTGCTGACCCTGTGGCCATCGTTGTGGCTGATCGTTGTCGGTCTGGCATTCAGTTGCACCGGCGTATTCCTCGCCCAGTCCGCGGCCAATGCCTTTATCACCGCCCATGCCCGGCAAAACAAGGCCGGCGCCGTGGGCGTGTATCTGACCTGCTACTACCTGGGCGGCAGCTTCGGCGCCTTTGTGCCTGGCGTGCTGTGGGAGCAATGGGGCTGGCCTGGCTGTATCGCGTTGATCGCGGTTTTCCAGTTGCTGCCGCTGCTGATCGTGCGGGGTGGTTGGAAGTATTCCCCATTGCCGTCATCGCCGCTCCCGCGCCCGTGAATTCGCCTGAAATCATCATCCAACAAGGAAAAAAGTGAGATGGCCGTGAGTAACCTGCTGACGCTGAAAAGCCAGTTGTTGAACGTGATAGCGCCGGTGCTGGAGCTGATGCCGGCCGGGGTTCTGAAGCAAGCATTGGTGGATGCGTTTCGAAGCCAGGAATCGGAACTGCTGGACATCGAAAGTACGTTCCAGACGCTCACCTCGCGCCGCCATGCTGCGCCGCAGTTGCGCAAGTTCTTTGGCAGTTGGTCGAAAACCAACAACTCGGCCGCCAGTGTGTCCGGCCTGGCCAACCGCATCACGCTGCTGGCGCGCTCCGAGCAGTGGGGCGAAGCGGCGCAACGGCTCTACCGGGTCTGCGGCAGTCTGCAACGGATCACCGACGAGGACCTCGGCGCACTGAGCAACACGCTGCATTCCGAGCTTTTTTACAACATGGCAACGCCGATCTGCGGTGACGATCAGTGGCCGCTGAAAGACAACTGCCTGCCGTCGGCGCAGGCCTTCAAGGACTGGACGGACGCGCGACGCCTGCGTGACCGCGACCTGTTGCAGGGGCTGTTGGTCACCCTGGTTCACGAGGTCTACACCCACGGTGAAGTGGAGTTCATTCATCCGCTGTTCAAGCTATGGTTCGAACGCGACATGGGCGTGCCGCCCGCGAAGGTACGGGCCACTGTTGCCTGGGTCACCGTGCACACCGGCGGCACCGAAAGCAATCACTTCGCCCACGCGGTTGCAGGGGTCGAGGAGTTCGTCGATGTCATGGGCATCGAGGTGGTCAAGTCCGCCGCCCAGGAAATCTTCGGCCAATACCTGCAGCGCAAGGCTGCAGTGATGCGTGAGTGCGGCCAATACCTGGACTGACAGACAACGACCTGAACAGCGCTTGGGAAAGTATCAATAACGACGGAATCGGTATTGGCCTGTACTTCAGGTTTTTATCAAGATACTGAAGCTCCGGATCCGGCGTGGATTTGATGTGCCTGGGGTGGAGATTTACAAACTATGGAAGATTGCAAGGAAAGCCGTATGCAGCTCATTGTTTTTTGCCCGCCGAAAATTCTTCTCCAGCACTCTGCCGCGAGCTGGTCTGCCGCGCTTGGCCAGGGAGGCATGCTGTTGAGCTGCGCCTCGCGATCTCAAGAGATTGCGGCCCATCTGGGCCATACCGTTCGCTTCCAGCTCTTCGACAACTTTAACGACAGCGCGCTGGTCGAGATCGATGTCTATGAGCTTGCACGGGAGCTCCATGCGCCGCTGTGTGTGGCGCTGGCCGAGATCGATGTGCTGCGGGTGGCGCGCATCAATGATCGGCTCGGGATTACGCTGGGTGCCGAGGATCGCGCCTTGTTTTACCGGGACAAGTTCCTGATGAAGCAACGCGCGAGGGACTGCGGGTTTGCCATCGCCGAAATGGCATCGATCAGCAATGCCACGCAAGCGGTTCGCTTCAGCGAGCGCTTCGGTTTCCCGGTGGTCATCAAGCCTCGCGATGGCCGCGGCTCGAACGGCGTGGAGGTACTCGACGACTCGCAGCGGCTGCGGGAATGGCTGGCCGGGCGCACTTCAAGCACGTTCCACAACCTGATGATCGAGAGCTATGTGCGTGGCAGCCATTACATCGTCAATGGTCTGTACATCGATGGCCGTCCGATCCTGGTTTCACCGGTTCGGGTCATGACCTCGGCGCTGGATTTCCTCGGCGGCAAATCACATGACCTGCACATGCTCGACGCCGACAACCCGATGCGCGACAGGCTGGTTCGCTATGCGCGTTCGCTGGTCGAAGATGTGCTGCCATCCGATCCGACCATGCTGTTTCATCTTGAACTTTTCGTGGATGGAAATGACGAGATCGTCCTCTGCGAAATCGCCTCGCGGTTGGGCGGGGTGTTCTTCAACCAGGAGCTGACCCACGCCTGGGGCATTGATCCGCGGATGAGCTTCCTGCGCGCGCTGCATGATCCGTTCTACCGCCCTGAGCCAATGGCCGCGCCGCTGCGGATGGTCGGGCATATCAGCATCCCGCCGCGGGTCGGTCTGCTGCGCGACGTTCCGCAAACCTGCCCGCTCAACGGTGTCCTGGAGTACCGAATTTCCGCCAGGAAGATGACCTCCTATGGCGGCATGGAATTCACCCACTCGGAAATCCTCAACGCCATCGTGGCAGGCCAGGATGAGGCCGAGTTGCGCGACAAGCTGCATCAGGTCGAAGCCTGGTTCCACGAGAGTTGCGACTGGTCGGGCAGCGAAATCGCCGCCGCGACATAGACCTTATCGCACAACCTTTCGACATTAATTGAGCTGACCTTCCTGAGCTGGACGGAATCGTCACGCCCGCAGAAAAGTGGATATCCAATGAAGACTGTGTTCGAAAGCCTTATCCCGATTCCCGTGGCGGCCCTGGGCGCATGGCTCGGTTACATGACCGGGCTTGCGCTTGGTGAGCTGATCGGCGCGATCTGCCTGGTCACGGCGCTCAGCAAAATGGGTGTGCGCATGCGCATGCCGTATCCGTTCGTGGCTACCGTGCAGTTGCTGCTAGGGGTCAGTGTCGGCTCCATCGTCACCGCCTCGATGATGCACGAGCTGACGGATTTCAGCATTCTGGTCGGTCTGCTCATCTGCATGACCACGCAAATTTTCGTCGGCTATAACTGGCTGCGGCGCATGGAGCGCTGGGGGCATTTAGAAAGCCTGCTCGGGTCCATTCCCGGCGCAATGGCGGCGGTGATGACGGTCTCGGGAGAGGAGGGCCCGGCCTCCGGGCGCATCGCGTTCGTGCACATTGTGCGTTTGCTCGCGCTGTTGCTGGTGGTGACGATCATTGCCGGTGGGCACGCCGAAAGCGCGGCGCCGGTGCTGGGCTCGTTTGATGATTACCTTGGCGTGATCCCTCCGGCGATCGCGGCTGTGGTCGCCGGTTATCTGCTGGAGCGCTTCGATGTTCCCGCGCCTTACATGTTGACCGGGCTGATTTGCTCCGCCGCGGTCAACGTCGGTTTTCCTCAAGTCCATCTGCATGTTCCCGATCCACTGGCGATCGTTGCGCTGATCCTGCTCGGCGGTCTGATCGGCATTCGCCTCAAGGACATCACGCTCAAGGATTTCGTGCGCTACATCCGCGCCGGTCTGGTGGTTACTGCCCTGACGTTCTGCACGACACTGCTGGTTGCCTTCGCGTTCAGCAAGCTGACCGGCAAGCCGTTCCTTTCGCTGTTCATGTCGTGGGTTCCTGGTGGTGTTGAGGTGATGACCGCAGCGGCTTTGCTACTCAAGCTCGATCCTGCCTTCGTGATGCTCAATCACGTGGTGCGGATGTCGATCATCCATATTTCGCCGGCGTTCCTGCCCAAACGGCTGCTGCAGGAAAACCCGCAGCCTGAACAGTAATTGCTGCAAAAAACTTCGAATGACAAGGATTGATCTCGATGAGTATTGCTATTCACGACCCAACGCTGCGCGACGGAAATCATGCTGTCTCCCATTCGCTGAGCCTGGAGGATATTGCCTCCTACTGCCAGGCTGTCGATGGCTGCGGCCTCAGCGTTGTAGAAGTCGGCCACGGAAATGGCCTGGGTGCGTCCTCCCTGCAACTCGGACTTGCGCGCTACAAAGACAGCGAGATGCTCGAAACAGCGCGAGCCAACCTGACGCATTCCAGACTCGGCATCCACATGATTCCTGGGTTTGCCAGGCTGAGCGACATCGATACCGCACTGCAGATCGGCGTCGACGTGCTGCGCATCGCGTCCCATTGCACCGAGGCCAGCCTGACCGAGAGCTACATCGAACATGCGCGGGCCAAGGGCGCGTACGTCCAGGGCGTGCTGATGATGACCCACATGGCCAGTCCCGAGACGCTGCTCGAAGAAGCATTGAAGCAGCAGCGCTATGGCGCCAATGCCCTGGTTCTGATGGATTCGGCGGGGCACTTTGACCCGGACAGCGCCCGCGAAAAGATCGGCCTACTGGTCAGGGAGCTCGCCATTCCCGTGGGTTTCCATGGTCACAACAATCTTGGACTGGCGGTCGCCAACTCGTTGGCTGCCGCCCAGGCCGGGGCGACCATCATTGACGGCTGCATGCGCGGATTCGGCGCGGGTGCCGGCAATACCCAGCTGGAGGTGCTGTGCGCGGTGCTCGAGCGCTACAAGTTCGAGACCGGGGTGAAGGTCTTTGACCTTTGCCGCGCCGTCGAGAGCCTCGAGGACTTCGCGCCGGTCAGGACTCCCACGGTGGTGAAGACTGCCAATCTGATCAGAGGCCTCTACGGCGTTTGCAGCGGGTTCGAGAAGCACGTCGCGCGCGCGGCGGCGGAATTTCGCGTCGAGCCGCGAAAAATCTATGAAGAGCTTGCGCGATGCAACGCCGTGGCCGGCCAGGAAGACCTGATCATCTCGGTGGCCAGCCGCCTTTCTCAACCCGTCGTCGCCTGACTCTGGAACTGAAAAAATGACTTTGAAAACCGCCATCATCGGCAGTGGCAATATCGGCTGCGACATCCTGTGCAAGGTGCTCGTCCATCCGGATCTGGATTGCACGCTGGTTGCCGGTCGCTCCTTGCACTCATCCGGCCTTGCGTTCGCCCGCGAGCGCGGGGTCGCCACCACCGCGGACGGCATCGACGGCCTGTTTGCCCGGATCAACGAATTTGATCTGGTGTTCGATGCCACCTCGGCGGCCGACCATGAAGCCCACGCACCGCGCCTGATCGAGGCCGGGAAAGCGATCATCAACCTGACCCCGGCCTCTCTGGGCGCATTGTGCGTGCCGTCCCTCAACGGCGCGGAGCTGATCGAGGCGAGCAATATCAACATGATCACCTGTGGTGGCCAGGCTTCTATCCCGCTTGCGGCCGCGATCGCCCGGGCTAATCCGAGCGTGCGCTACATCGAAGTGGTGTCCTCGATCAGCGCCGAAAGCGCCGGCCCGGCCACTCGGCGAAACCTGAGCAACTACATCACTACCACCGAGAATGCGTTGAGCCATTTCACCGGCTGCAAAGACGTCAAGGCGATCCTCAACATCAATCCGGCCAAGCCGAACGTCTTTATGCAGACCGCGATTTCGGCGCTGATCGAGACGGTTGATCTGGCCGCCACCCGCCGTGAAGTGGAACGTGCCGTGACCCAGGTGCAGTCTGCCGTGCCTGGGTATCAGGTGATCGTCGATCTGCATTACAGCGAGGGACGCTTGTTCACCATGGTGCGCGTTGAAGGGGCAGGGGACTTTCTCGATCCAAGCGCCGGCAACCTCGACATCATCACTGCGACCGCAACCCACATGGCCGCGCTCATGGCCCGGGGCCGCGTGACCGAACGCGCAGCCTGACTCAGCGTAACGGAGAGACTTTTATGCCTACTCTTTCGCCAGATCTCGAATTTGCACGGTTTTGCCCGATCCTGGGTGTCGTTCAGAAGGTCAGGGAAATGCGGCATCCAGTGATCGATCTCGGTGTCGGTGTGCCGGGTTTTCTTCCGGCGCCGCATATCGTCGAGGCGGCCGTCAAGGCTGCCTGCGAACACACCGGCGGGTATGGCTCGAGCCGCGGAGATGAAGCGCTGCTGGCCGCGTATCTGGGTTACCTGCACGGACAGGGGTTCACCCACTATCGCGAGCAGAATCTGGTGGCCGGCCTCGGCGCCAAGCACCTGTTGTTCAGCGTGCTACGCGCGATCATCCGCCCCGGCGACGATGTCCTCGTGTCCACCCCTTGCTGGCCAACCTATTTCGACATTGCCGATCTGGTCGGAGCGGGCGTGGTCAACGTCACCTGCTCGGCGCAAACCGATTTCAAGATGACGGCGCAAGCCCTTGATGATGCCTTATCCGACAAGGTGCGGGTGGTCATGCTGAACTCGCCGGGCAACCCTACCGGCGCCGTGTATTCCGCCGGGGAACTCGCGGCGTTGGCCGAGGTGCTGCGTAAAAAGGATGTCTGGATCATTTCGGATGACGTCTATCAGCGATTCGTCTACGACATGGATCGCTGCCCCAGTCTGCTTTCGGTCGCACCGGATCTGAGCGACCGCATCATCAAGATCGACAGCGTATCCAAGCTCTATGGGATGCCGGGCTGGCGGGTCGGCCTGTTGGCGGCCAGTGAACGGATTGCCGCGGCAGTCACCACGCTCAATTCTAACTCGATCTCGAACATCCCACCGATCCCGGCGGCAGCGGCAGCGGCGGCCTTCAGCGGTGACCAGGCGTTCTCCTACGCAGCAAGAGACCGCTTGCACAGCCAGCGCCAGGCATTGCTCACCGACTTGCAGGGGGCGCCAGACCTGAGGTTCTGCCAACCAGCGGGGGCGTTTTATCTGTTCATGGATATCAGCCAGACCCTGGGCAAATCCCTGCATGGCAGATTGATCGCCGATGACGAGGCATTTTGCGCCTTGCTGCTGGAGGAATACGGCGTTGCGCTGATTCCCGGCAGCTTTTTTGGCACACCGGGTCATGCGCGATTGTCGTACTCCGGCGATGCCGAGCAGGTCAGGTCCGGGGCCGCGCGCTTGAGAGAGTTCCTGTCCGCCATTTCGTGATTACCGGTCTGGCATGGGCGAGGTTTGGCGACGCTGAAGTGACCTGATTCGGCTAACCGCGAGCTGCTCTGCGTTCTTCTGGAGCGGGGAGTGGCTGGTCACTTCACGTCTGCTGCCGGGCTGAAGCACACGTAAGGGAAGCGGTTTTATATAAGGAAGTACTTTGATGAAAAATGCCTTTGCAATCGTCGGCTGCGGCGCGACGGCTATCGCATTCCTGCAACGTCACCTGGATCGCGTCGCTGCATACAACGCACCGGCCGGGACCATTTACCTCTTCGAAAAACGCGAAGACTTCGGGCGCGGTGCGGCTTATGAGGCTGATCTGCAGAGCAACATTCTCAATACCAAGACCGGTTTCATTACGCCCTATCCGCATCTCCCTGGTCATTTCCAGCGCTGGCTGGAGGACCATCCAGGGGCGTGGCGGCATACCTTTCCCGAGTTTCGTCCGACCCCGGAGAGCTTTGCTCCGCGGGCCTTGTTCGGCGTTTACCTGCAGGACCAGATCAAGAAGATCGTATTGCGTGGCGCCTCGCTCGGCTGCCAATTGGTGCTGATGAATGCCGAGGTCTGCGCTATCAATCTGATTGACGGAATGGAGACCGTATGGACGCGATGCGGACTGAGTATCGCCGCGCATAAGGTCTTGCTGTTCTGCGGGCCGTTGGCCACGAAAATTGATCCCGACAAGCACGACGAGCGCGTCCTGGCGACACCCTATCCGGTTGCGCGCCTGCTGAAGACAATTTCCCCGGACGAACGGGTGGCCATAATCGGTGCGCGGTTGAGCGCCATCGACACGGTGGTCGCGCTGATTGAAGGCGGGCATCGCGAGTTGATTCGCATGCATTCGCGCAGCGGCTATTTCCCCGTGGTTCGCGGAACCCAGGAGCGCGTCGAGCTCAAGCACCTGACCCGCGAGGGCGTTCGCGCGCTGGTCGCGCAAACCGGGCCGTTGCAGATCAGTGATCTGGTCGCACTGTTTCGCAAGGAACTGGCCGCCCACGACCCGGCCTCGACAAGTGCCGTGATCCCACTGCCAGCACCGCCGGCCGACGTCATCAGCTTCATCGAGAACGAGATCAATGTCTCGCAAGCTCCGCGTATCTGGCAGGCCATCCTCTATGCAACCAACGGCTTTATCGAACACCTTTGGCAAGCGCTGGACGACACTGCACAAGCCAGGTTCATGAGCGAGTATTTCAGCTTCTTCATGGCTTACCGCGTCTCCATCCCGGCGGAAAACGCGCGCAAGATCCTCGGTTACCTGCGAAGCGGCCAGTTGGAGTTCGTCCCCGGTGCGTTCGCCGCGCCCGAGCCAGTTGATGTGCCGGGACTGAGCATTCGCGGGGCTGGCTGGGAGCATGTCTATGATCGGGTGATCTACGCAACTGGCTTTCCTCGAGATGCGAACCTCATTGAGTCGACCTTGCTGGGCTCGCTGATCAAGAACGGCACGGCCACCTGTCATCCGATGGGTGGCATCTGCGTCGACCCGGATACCTACCGCATTCAGGGCCGGACGGGCTTGGCACGGCAGATTTATGCGGTCGGCGAGCTAACGGCGGGGCAGTTCTTCTTCACCTCTGCGCTGGAAATCAATGGGCGACACGCCTTCTGTTGCGCGGACGCGATGCAATGGCGCGAAGAAACGCACAGGGTTGAGCGCGTGGAAGAGCATGTCTGAGAAATAGGGCACGGTAGGCACGGGTCTCGAATCCCAGTTCTGTATACAGACGCCGCCCGTGCATTGAATGCCCACACGGTGAGCTTCAGGTCGTTGGCGCCATTTTCGATGGCCCAGTCTCGAACCCGTCGTATAAGCTCGCGCCCGATACCGTTGCCCCAGAACTGCTCGTCTACGCACACTGACCCAATCCGCACCGAATCGAGGGGCTGCATCAGCGAGCCGCTGCTGGATGACAGGCCGGCAGTGATGAACCCCACTGGTTTTTGGCCTACTGCCGCGATAAAGGCAACCTGACCGGGTTGTTCAAAAAACTTCATCCAGTGCGGAAGGTCACGATGCCGCCGAGCGGGCGCTCGATTTCCACTTCCCGTCGATTGCCGACATCAAAGCCACCTCGCGCGCACCCAGCACCCTGTTTTTCGTCGACCCAGAGGCCACCACCGAAACCCTGGTGGTTTATTTGTGCGAGACGCTGTCCTCGGTCGACGTCATGGTCCATTACTTGGTGGATCATCTAGACGGTGGGGCGCGCAATGCCCTGCTGGGCATTTCAAACAGCATCATGCTGGCAGAGATCACGGCGAAACGAGTGCTGGATCAAATCGACCCACCTGCGTAATTGCAGTCCGCTGTGGCGATTGGGGGCAAGTCCCCTCGCCACAGTTTGCTGTTCAAGGCTGTAGCAATCAGCTTCCCGCCTGTTTATTCAACGCCGCTTCAGCCGCCGCAATTTCAGCCTGCCGCTTGACGATCATGTCGCCAATCGGCGGACCCTGGAAGCGTCGGGCTTCAAAGCCGAACCAGACAATAGCCGTCAAAACCAGAAACCCAATGGTGATATACAACGCCCAATCGTTCGGCGGCTGAATGCCGATAACGAAAATAATCACCATCGAGAGGATCGAGAGGATGGCAAACACGGAGTACCAGAAGCGTCCCATGTTCCACGGCCCCATGGTGGGCCACTTCGAAGTCCCGTAGGTAAACAGGCCCAGCACGATGGGGATGACGAAGGAGAAGAACAGGAAGATCACCGTGCAGGACACCACGATGGTATAGACCGGCGTCTCACCGACCGATATCACCGACGATCCCCAGACGAACAACACCGCGAGGGTGGCTCCGGTCCAGATCGCCGCCACCGGGCTGCGAAGGGTAGGCGATACCGAGGCCAGTGCTTTGGAGAAGGGCAGGCCGCCGTCACGGGAGAACGCGAAGATCATGCGTGAGACCGAGGTCACGGTCGCCAGCCCGCAGAGAAACTGCGAGATGAAAATGGCCACGTACAGCGCCGTTTTTACCGTCGGGTTCACCTGAGTGTCCATGGCCCAGAAAAACACGCTCCAACCATGCTTGGCCGCCTCATCCATGTTCGGCAGCATCAGCACAAACGAACTGAGCATGACCCAGCCAAACAGCAACGACCAGACCACCGACATGACCATGCCGCGTGGCACTGACATGGCCGCATTTCGGGTCTCTTCCGAAGTATGCGCGGAGGCGTCATAACCCGTGATGGTATAAATCGGCAAGAGCAGGCCGAGCATGAAAATCCAGCCGTTCGACACCTGTGGCCATACGCTGCCGCCCGCCTCGCCGGAGTAGTTGCTGAAGGTCCATAACCGGGCGAACTCATAACTGGGCGCCGATATCAGGCAGACGATGGTCAGTGCGAGCGCCGTGGCGAAGATCAGATACCCCGAGAAGTCGGTGAGCTTCGCCGTCAGGCCGATACCCAGGTGGTTACACAAGGCCTGGAGGCCGGTCAGAATCGCCAGAAAAATCACCCGGGTCGTGGTGGTGTCTTCCATCCCCAGAGCCGGTCCGAAGGCGCCGAAAAAGAAGTAATAGGTACCGACGTTAATTGCACCGAGCACGGTGACCAGCCCCAGCAGGTTGAACCACGCGGTCAGCCAGCCGGTAAAGCGGTTACCGAGTATCGAGCCCCAGTGATAGAGCCCGCCAGCGGTAGGGTAGGCTGAGGAAATCTGCGCCATGGCCATGGCGAAGACCCCGGAGATCAGGCAACCGATCGGCCAGCCGATGCCGATTGACGCACCGCCCGCACCCGAGGTGCCCTGGGCGAGTGAATTGATACCACCCGAGAGAATGCAGATGATCGAAAAGGAAATGGCAAAGTTGGAGAAAACGCCCATCCGTCGCGACAGCTGCTGGGCATAGCCCATGCTGTGCAGCACCTTGACGTCATCGTCTTGCGGCGCGCTTGTGCCGGGCTGGCTTGCTGGCTTCATGTTGTGTGCCCCTTGTCAGGTTTTGGTACAGGCCGAACTGAGCCGCCTTAGGCTGCTCCTACAGACGGCCGTGGTAAGCCGCTGCGAAAATTTCTGCCGCGCCATTTCGGGTCAATGGCAGCGGGTTGCCGCCGGCGCAAGGGTCGACAATCGCCATGTCCGCGATCAGGTCGGCCTGCCGATCATCCACCCCCAGCTCAAACAGCGTGTGGGGCACGCCGATGTCCTTGCGCAACTTGAGGACGAAGGCCAGAAAACTGTCGAAGCCGGGCGAGGGCAGACGCAAATAAGCCGCGAGGCGGGTGATGCGCTCCTCGATGGCCGGGCGATTGAACTTCAGGACATAGGGCATGAACACGGCATTGGTCATGCCGTGATGGGTGTCGTACAGGGCACCCACCGGATGTGAGAGGGCGTGCATCCCGCCCAGACCTTTCTGAAAGGCGGTAGCGCCCATCGCGGCCGCCGCGAGCATTTCCGCTCGCGCCTCCAGGTCCGAGGGTGTGTGTACGGCTCGCACCAGGGCATTGGCAACCAGGCGCATGCCTTCCACCGCAATGCCTTCGGCCATGGGATGAAAACCCGGGGAACAATACGATTCCAGGCAATGCGCAAAAGCATCCATGCCGGTGCCAGCGGTGACCTTTGCCGGCATGCCAACGGTGAGGGCCGGGTCGCTGATGACCACGCGCGGCATCATTTTCGGGTGGAAGATGATGCGCTTGGTGTGCGTACGCTCATCGATGATCACCGCTGCACGCCCCACCTCGGAGCCGGTACCCGCCGTGGTCGGCACCGCAATGATCGGGGCGATGCTGCTTTCGTCGGCGCGTGTCCAATAGTCGCCGATGTCTTCGAAATCCCAGACCGGGCGGGTCTGGCCGCTCATGAAGGCGATGAGCTTGCCCATGTCCAGGCCGCTGCCACCGCCGAAGGCGACCACGCCATCGTGTTTGCCGGCGCGCCAGGCCTCGAGCCCGCCCGCCAGATTGGCTTCGACGGGGTTGGGTTTAAGGTCGCAGAACAGCGCGACGCCAAGGCCGGCGGCGCGCAAGGCATCCAGCGCTGACGTGGTGATCGGTGCACGCGCCAGGCCACTGTCGGTGACCAGCAACGGTCGTTGGATACCTTGACTGCGGCAGATCTCGGCAAGCTCGGCAATGCGGCCGACACCGAAGCGGATGCTGGTGGGGTAGTTCCAGTTCGCGGTCAGGCTCATGGCTCAGATCTCGTGGCGCAAATGGAAGGATTTCGCTCGGGTCAGGTTGTCATAGCCCAGGCGCGACAGCGTGACGCCGCGCCCGCTGTTCTTCACCCCAGTCCAGGCCAGGGCCGGGTCGAGGTAATCGCAGCGGTTCATGAACACGGTGCCGGTGTCGATCTCGTTGCCCAGGTGTTCGGCGGCGGCAAGGTCTTGCGTCCAGATGGAAGCGCTGAGCCCGAACTCACTGTCGTTCATCAGGGCGATGGCTTCGTCGTCGCTGGCGACCGACATGATGCCGACCACCGGGCCGAAGCTTTCCTCACGCATCACTGACATTTGATGGGTGACATCCACTAATACCTGCGGCGCGAGGTAGGCGCTGCCCGGCACGTCGGCAGGAAAATCCTTTGGATCGATCAGCGCCCGAGCGCCCTGTGTCAGTGCTTCGGCGATCTGACTACGCACGAACTCAGCAGCGCTCGGTGTCACCAGCGGACCGAGCGTGGTGGCTTCGTCCAGCGGGTTGCCCAGCACGTAGTGGCGAGTCAGCGCGACGAAGCGTTCGACAAAGGCGGGGTAGATTTTTTCATCGACATAAATGCGCTCGACCGCGCAACAACTTTGCCCAGAGTTGAAGAAGCTGCCGTCCACCAGGTTTTCCACCGCGTGTTCGAGGTTGGCGTCTGCGCGGACGTAGGCCGGGTCTTTGCCGCCGAGTTCCAGGCCCACGCCGAGGAAACCTCCGACAGCAGCGTGTTCAATGGTCTTGCCGGCTTCGACCGAGCCGGTGAAGTTCACCTGCTGCACGCGTCCTGAGGCAATGATCATCGCGGTATGGAGATGACTTAGCAGCAGGTTTTGGAACAATCCTTCGGGCAGATTGGCACGACGAAACACCTCGGCGAACCGTTCACCCACCAGCAGCGTTTGCGACGCGTGTTTGAGGATGACGCTGTTGCCGGCCATCAGCGCCGGGATGATCGTATTCACCGCCGTCAGGTAGGGGTAGTTCCAGGGTGCGACGACCAACACCGTACCCAACGGCTCGCGTTTGATACAGCGTCGAAAACCGGCGACAGGCGTGGGTTCAAGCGCTGCCAACGCTTCAGGCGCAATGGCGATCATATGGCGGGCACGCTCTTCGAACCCGCGCAGTTCGCCAGCGCCAAAACGCACCGGGCGGCCCATCTGCCAGGCCAGTTCCGGCACGATGTCAGCCTTCATTGCCAACATCGCGTCCACCGCGGCGCTGCAAAAGGCGGCGCGTTCGCTCAGCGGCCGACGTTTCCATTGCGCCTGGGCAGCTTCTGCAGCCGCCAGCGCCTGGTCAATCTGCGCAGCATCGGCGCAGCGGCGTTCGGCGTAGACCCGGCCATCGACCGGTGAGATGAGTTGAATGGTCGAGGTCATGGTGGTCTCAATAGCGCTCGAAGCCGCGCTGCAGTTCCCAGTCGGTTATCCGCCGGTCGTACTCTTTCTGCTCCCATTCGGCGGTGTGCACGTAGTGGTCGACCACTTCATCACCGAACGCCTCGCGCAACATGGTCGAGGCCTGGAGCGAGGCGCTGGCTTCGCGTAGCGTCTTCGAGACTTCAGGCAAATGCTCGTCGACGTAGGCATCACCCTCGAAGGGCGGCGCGAGGGTGAGCTTCTCGTCGATACCGGCCAGTCCCGCAGCGATCAAGGCGGCGAAGGCCAGATAAGGGTTGAGGTCGGCACCGCCGATGCGACATTCGATGCGGATGGCTTTGCTGCCTTCTGCGCACAAACGAAAGCCTGCAGTGCGATTGTCCCGACTCCACACCGCCCGGGTCGGTGCAAAGGTGCCGGCCTGAAAGCGCTTGTACGAATTGATGTAGGGCGCGAGAAAACAGGTGATGTCGTTGGCATATTTGAGCTGCCCGGCCACCCAGGAGCGCATCAGTTTCGACATGCCAAACTCCGCCTTGGCGTCGAAGAACAGCGGCTTTTTGGCGCTCTTGTCCCACAGCGAATTGTGGATGTGGCTGCTGGAACCGGCGGCGTCATAGCGCCACTTGGCCATGAACGTGATCGCCTTGCCCTGCAGTTGCGCGATCTCTTTGCAGGCGTGCTTGATGATGACGTGGTGGTCGGCCATGGTCAGGGCATCGGCATAACGGATGTTGATTTCTTCCTGGCCCGGGCCCCACTCACCCTTGGAATTTTCCACGGGAATACCGCAGGCCTGCAGATGCTTGCGAATCGCCCGCAGCACCGGTTCCTCCCGGGTGGTCTGCAGGATGTTGTAATCCTCGATGTAGTGACCGGCCGTCTTCGGCTTGTGGTAGTTACGCTCGTGGATGGCCTCGTAGCTCTCGTCGAACAGATAGAACTCCAGTTCCGAGGCGAACATGCCGGTGTAACCGCGCTCGCGCAGTCGCTCGACCTGCTTTTTCAGGATCGCCCGCGGGCTGTGTGGCAGGTCGCGTCGATGGTGATGATCGAGCACATCGCAGAGCACCAGCGCCGTGCATTCAAGCCAGGGCACCCGTCGCAACGTGGCCATGTCGGGCTTGAGCACAAAGTCGCCATAGCCTTTGCTCCAGCTGGCCGCGGCGTAACCTGGCACCGGCTCCATGTCGATGTCGTCGGCCAGCAGGTAATTGCAGCAGTGGGTTTCTTCATGGCCGCTGTCGATAAAAAACTCGACCTGGAATCGCTTGCCGACCAGTCGCCCCTGCATATCGACCATGCACACCAGCACGGTATCGATCTCGCCGGAGGCGGCGGCACGTTTGAGTTCGGCTAAGCTGAGGAAGGGCTCGGTCATCACGTCAGTCCTGCGTGAATTGTTTGGGCCTGTCTGAAATAGCTGTTGCAGACGCTCTCCAGAACAAACCAAAACCTGCAGACGCGAGCATCGTGAGCAATGAGCTGATGTAAGCGTAGCCTACTGCCGCAGAGTGCAAGTTTCGGAAATCGAAGGCTGATGATTCTGTTCGCACCTCCCACGCGAGGACACAAAGATGGCAAAGAAGAGAGAGCACAACACCTACCAACGTCTCGAACAGCAGTACCCGGATTACTTGGCCGCAGTGGAAGCCCTGGGTACGGCGGTGCGTCACACCGGCCCACTGGAGGAGATCGTTGTCCAGCTGATCCAGCTCGGTGCCGCGGCGGCCATTCGCTCTGAGGGCGCGGTGCACAGTCATACCCGACGGGCACTGGAGGCGGGCGCTACACCAGAACAGATCCGTCACACGCTGATCTCACTTACCAGCACGATCGGTTTCCCCACCGTCGTTGCGGCCATCAGTTGGACGGATGATGTGATTGAGACGTGAACGAGTTCGCTGAAACGCAGAACGCCTACCAGCCTTTCACGCCACTCATATCGGGTAACTTGTGCGCAATGCCCTTGTGGCAGTCGATGCAAGTGGCTTCACCCTTGGCCAGTGACGTCGAGTGCATGGCCGCGGCGCGCTTGCTCTGCCGGGTAAAGTCCATGAACTCGAAGTTGTGGCAGTTGCGGCATTCGCGAGAGTCGTTGGCCTTGAGCCTTGCCCATTCATGTTCGGCGAGCTCGCGCCGCAGCGTGAGAAATTTGTCACGTGTATCGATGGTTCCGAAAATATTGCCCCAGACCTCCTTCGACGCCTGCATCTTGCGCGCGATTTTATGGGTCCATTCATGGGGGACGTGGCAATCAGGGCAACTGGCGCGCACGCCGGAACGGTTGGTGTAGTGAATCGTGTCCTTGAGTTCGACGAAGACGTTGTCACGCATTTCGTGGCAGGAAATGCAGAACTTCTCAGTGTTGCTCAGCTCGAGCGCGGTGTTGAATCCGCCCCAGAAAATGATCCCGGCGACAAAGCCGCCCAGCGTCAGAAAGCCCAGGCTGTAATAGATGCTCGGACGACACAGGATGCCCCAGTAGTCCCTAAGCAGGGCGAACAGTGCTTTCATGTTGCCTCCTCAGGGTTTCTGCGCGGCGTTGGCATCGTTTTGAAGTATTTTGTCGATGGTCTCGAAGCTGTTTTCCACCAGAGGCAGCACATCTGTTTGCGGCACGTGGCATTGGTTACAGAAGTAACGACGCGGTGATACCGCCGCGAGTGCCTGACCGTCGCGGTCCATGTAGTGGGTGATGCTGATCATCGTCGCCTGGGTCCGTGCGCTGTTGGCCCGGCTGTGACAGGACAGGCACTTGTTGCCGTTCTTGTCGATCTGATAACCGAGGATGGTATGGGGGATGGTGGGCGGCTGGTCCGGGTAGTTGCGTTCGCGCTTCAGGTCTTTGTTTTCTTCGTTGGCAATGGGCGGGGCCGGCATGCTCTGGGTCAAGGTGCCACCGGGCCGGCGCCCATCCGGCCCTGACGCATCGAGGGGGTAGTCGACTTCTGCAGCGATCACCACACCAATCCCAGCGAGCAGGAGCAATGGCAGGATTCGAAAAGGCATGACGGTTCTCCTCAGGCCACGCTGATCAACTCGATTCGTATCGCGCATTTTTTGTAGTCGGTTTGCTTGGAGATCGGATCGGTGGCGTCGAGCGTGACCTTGTTGATCAGCTTGTTGGCATCGAAAAACGGCACGAAAACCAGTCCTTGCGGAGGTTTGTTACGCCCGCGGGTCTCGATGCGCGCACGGATCTCACCGCGTCGACTGATCAACTTCACTTCACTACCACGCCGGGCCTTCAAGGCCTTGGCATCGTCGGGGTGCATGTAGACCAGCGCGTCCGGCACCGCTTTGTACAGTTCTTCGACGCGTTGGGTCATGGTGCCCGTGTGCCAGTGTTCCAGGACGCGTCCGGTGCTCAGCCAGAACGGGTAATCGGCATCCGGGGCTTCGGCTGGCGGCTCGTAGGGGAGGGCGAAGATGATCGCCTTCTTGTCGGGGTAGCCGTAGAACTGCACCTCGCTGCCTTTCTCCACGTAGGGGTCCAGCCCCTCGCGGTAACGCCAGCGGGTTTCCTTGCCGTCGACCACCGGCCAGCGCAGACCCCGTTCGCTGTGGTAGCGGTCGAACGCGGCGAGGTCATGCCCGTGGCCGCGACCGAACTGGGCGTACTCCTCGAAGAGGCCTTTTTGCAGGTAAAAGCCAAAGACCTTGGCTTCATCGTTTTTGTATCCGGCTTCCATTTGCTCGACCGGGAACTGGTCTACCTGGCCATTCTTGAAAAGCACTTCAAACAGGGTTTTGCCCTTGTACTCAGGAGCCTTGGCCAGTAACTCGGCGGGCCAGGTTTCATCGGTGGTGAAGCGCTTGGAAAATTCCACCAACTGCCACAGGTCCGATTTGCCGTCCCCTGGCGCGCTCACTAACTGGTGCCAGAATTGCGTACGCCGCTCGGCGTTGCCGAAGGCACCTTCCTTTTCCACCCACATGGCGCTGGGCAGGATCAGGTCGGCGGCTTGCGCGGAAACGGTGGGGTAGACATCGGAGACAATCACGAAATTATCCGGGTTGCGCCAGCCCGGCAGGACTTCCTGCATGATGTTCGGCCCGGCGTGCATATTATTGCTGGCCTGGGTCCAATAAACGTTGAGCACGCCGTCTTTGAGCATGCGGCTTTGTTCCACCGCGTGAAAACCGGGCTTCTCCTGAATAGTGCCGGCTGGAAGTTTCCAGATTTTTTCGGCGATGGCGCGGTGCTTGGGGTTGGTCACCACCAGATCGGCAGGCAACCGGTGGGAGAACGTCCCGACTTCACGTGCGGTACCACAGGCCGATGGCTGGCCGGTCAGCGAGAAAGGGCTGTTGCCCGGCTCGCTGATTTTGCCGGTGAGCAGATGGATGTTGTAAATCAGGTTGTTGGCCCAGACGCCGCGAGTGTGCTGGTTGAAACCCATGGTCCAGAACGACACAACCTTGCGCTTGGGGTCTGCATACAACTCGGCCAGGGCCTTGAGTCGTTCAGCCGAGACCCCCGTCTCTTTGGCGGTTCGCTCCAGCGTGTAAGGTTTGACGAACGCTGCGTATTGTTCGAAGGAAATATCCGTCCAGGTATTGGCCTTGCCGGCATTTTTCGCCTTCATTTCCCGTGGATCGTCAGGGCGCAGGCCGTACCCGATATCGTCAGTGCCTTTGGCAAACCGTGTGTGCTTGCTGATGAAATCCTGGTTCACCGCGCCGCTTTCAATGATGTGGTTGGCGATGTAGTTAAGGATCAGCAGATCAGTTTGCGGCGTGAACACCATGGGGATATCGGCCAATTCGAAACTGCGGTGTTCGAAGGTGGACAGTACTGCAACTTTCACGTGAGGCTGGCTCAGGCGCCGGTCGGTGACCCGGCTCCAGAGCACCGGGTGCATCTCGGCCATGTTCGAGCCCCAGAGCACGAAGGCATCGGTGGCTTCGATGTCGTCGTAGCAACCCATAGGCTCATCCATGCCAAAAGTGCGCATAAAACCCATCACCGCCGAGGCCATACAATGGCGGGCGTTGGGGTCGATGTTATTGCTGCGAAAGCCTGCCTTCATCAGCTTGTTGGCGGCGTAGCCTTCCCACACGGTCCATTGCCCGGAACCGAACATGCCAACCGACTCGGGACCTTTACTCTTCAAGGCTTCCTTGAATTTCGACTCCATGATGTCGAAGGCCTTCTCCCAGCTGATCGGCTGGAATTCGCCCTGCTTGTCGTATTGGCCATTCTTCATGCGCAAAAGCGGTTGGGTCAGGCGATCTACGCCATACATGATTTTGGAAAGGAAATAGCCCTTCACGCAGTTCAGTCCACGGTTGACCTCTGCCTTGACGTCGCCGTGGGTGGCGACCACACGGTTATCCCGAGTGGCAACCATCACGCTGCAACCGGTGCCGCAGAAACGGCAGGGCGCTTTGTTCCAGTCCAGGGTGACCATGTCCGCTTCGGTCACCAGATTACTGGCGGAGGTAACAATCGGCAGCCCGGCAGCGGCGGCTGCGATAGCGGCGGCCTGGGCCTTGACGAATGCTCGGCGCGACATGCTCATTCGATATCTCCTTCGGGTTCGAGGAGTTCGTGATAGATCAACGCGGCGTTGAGTACGCCCGGCAGGTTGTTGATCTGTTCGATGCGTTGAAGAATCTGGCTTTCGTGCACGGCCTCAAGGACCACCACCAGTTTTCCGGCAGCACTTTCCTGATGCAGCTCCAGGCCGTCCAGCAAACGCAGGTTGGCTTTAACGGCGTCGAACAATTCAGGCCTGGCAAGTACTACAAGACTGGCAATATGCAGGGCTTCGTCCATGTGCTGGCTCCAATAGGCTTTTAGAAAGGCTATTAGTTAGGGGGTCCAGGTGGGCCGTACAACATCTGAAAAAACCAGACGATAAAGCCGTAACCGCCGACGATAGCAACCGACAGCAGCGGAAAGAGGCAGACAACAAGAAAGAGAAACAGCCGGGTCTCCTTGCGTCGCTCGGGTTTGCGTTCTTCAGCCAAGGGCATTAATCATTCTCCAGCCGAACTTGCACTCAGACTAGATCACGAAGTTTTCGCAAGTTTTCTGGCATGAGCTTTTAACGACCGACGGTGAATTATTCCTGTTCGGGTGTTACATAGGGTTATAACGCTTTGAATCGTTACTTCGTCTGGTTACCAATGTGCGCTGTATTGATAGATGTTCGCATTCAATAATTGTTCTTGATGAGGCATTTCGCCAGCGGTCCATTCATGCAAAATCTGCCAACAGTGTTTGTCCAGTGGACTGCTGTTTGAGGGAGGGGTAAACACCTAGTATCGTCTCTACCTCGTGAGCAAATAGGTAAGTATCCATTCGCTCACGAGGTTGACTTTTGACGATAAGTGAACATGATGAAAATTTCAAAACTTGTGATGTTTCTTGCACTTGGCGTTTTAGGTGCGCCGGCATTTGCAGGCGAGAGTCATTCAACTGCCGCGGACAGCAAGCTGCCTGTTGAAACGTACACTTACGATACGAAACTGGATATCAAAAAAGTCATCACAGTGACCGATATTCCCGACCAGTGCGGGCCAGTCCTTGCACACATGACGTATGAAGACTCTCAGGGTCAACGGCATGTCCTGCAGTATCAAGTCATGGGAACTGGCTGTTCAAATGGTTGAGTACTGTGCGGACGGTGGAGGGTCGACACTCCATACCTGCTGCGCTAGAACTTTAAAAACGTTGTTATCGTTTTCTGGGTGAAGCTACGATCTTTTTATCGGACGCCAACACACCTGGGATATAACTTTTAAGAAACTCCTGGCGACCAGACGCCAAAGATGTGGCCAGAATCAAGGCGCCGGTGATGCGCGCGCTGGCGGTCAAACCACCCAAGGTTAACAACGCCGCTCGATCCAGAAATTCACGCCAGTTGATCTTGCCGTGGGCGTAGTAGTCGTACAGTTCGAGCAATTCCGGGGCAAAATCTTTCGCAGTGAGACGGGTCATCTGTGCGCTTCCTCTTGGGCCGATTGCTCTGTCGGCTGGACAGCGTGAGCGATACCTATCGAGCGTAGCCGCTCAAAAAAAAGAGGCCTCGAAGACTGGGTGAAAACGTGGAGAGGTGACTCAAGCAAACGCCCGAGATTGTTTGGGGCGCTTGCTTTTGGGGGTAGGACGCGGCTGCCTGGAACTTACCGCTATCAATCGCCATCAGTTCACCTACGGCCAAGCTCGAATCGTCAGGGGGGTAGCTAAGTTTTCACGCAATCTGTGATGGTCGATTTTTTTTGAGTTTTTGTTTTTACTAATTATGTAAATTTAACTAAGTTTTCATAGGCTGCTGTTTTTTAAAAGTTAACTGGACAGTCTTTGGTTTAAGCGCAGAGGTCCAGATTTTTAGCTCCGCTGCAATATGTGTAGAATTATTTCGAAGATACAATATGAAACAAATAGTCGGTTGAATCGTAATGTAACGAAATTATAGAAATGTTCCTGTTTCCAACGAGAAAAATTTATTGTCTTACATTGCGGGCAATCGTCTGAGGTCAAAACATGGAGTTCGACGTCGTTGTTGTAGGAGCAGGAGCAGTTGGTGGATCAATCGCGTATGAGTTGTCCACGCGAGGTTTAAATGTCTGTCGAGTCGGTGAGACTGATCGTACAAATGCTGCGTCAAGGGCTGCCGGAGCGATGAATGGATGTTTCGGGGAGGTAACAAGCGGCCTGCTGGCAAGTGATTTTGGTCGATTGAAATTAGACATGGATCGACAAGCTCAACACCTGTGGTCAAGTTGGGCGGAGCGCTTGGCAATTTCTTCAGGTGATTCTAGTTCGTTGTTTACCGCGATTGGGACCCATGTGCTGCTCAACACCGCCGGCATGGATGAGGTGGACAGCGTTAACTTCGACACCATCGAGAGAACCCTTCGTGAGTATGGTGAGCCGTTTGAAATAGTTGATCCGCGCAAAATGGAGTGGCTGAAGCCCAACCATCTGGTTCGCCCTCTGCGTGGGTTGTACATACCCAACGAGCATTCCGTGAATTCTCATCTTTTGCTGGAGAAACTGGATGCTGCATTTGTCTCAGAGGGTGGCACTCTGAAAAATGAGAACGCCCAACGCGTGTTGGTTGAGGGTGAGGTAGTCACCGGCATTGAGTTATGCAGTGGAGAGGTTCTTTGGGCAAGAAAAGTTGTGATTGCGGCAGGCGTTCAATCTTTAGACCTGCTTAGTGATATCGACGAGCTCGTAAAGAAAATTCCACCGTTGTTCAGTGGATATGGCGTTTCAATTCTCGTGAAAATGCCAGAAGGGGTTGAGTTGCCGAGTTCTGTCATACGGACGCCAAATCGTGCTTTTGCGTGCGGCTTGCACTGTGTCCCTCGTGGGGACGGAGTCTTGTATCTGGGAGCTACTAATATAATTTCGGAGCGGCCTAAACAACAGGCTCTCATATCGGATGTTCAGTTTTTGCTTGACTGTGCTGTTGATCAACTGAACCTGGACCTTCATAGCGCTGAAATCATTTCCATACAGGTTGGCAACAGGCCAATTCCGGCAGATGGTTTTCCATTGATTGGCGAGTGCGGCATCGAAGGTCTTTGGCTTGCAACAGGCACCTACCGAGACGGCCTGCACCAGTCACCATTGTTGGCGCGGTATATAGCTAATTGCCTTACCGATATAGATACTCCCGATCTAGATCTCAGCCCTTTCAAACCTGTACGTGCTCCGTTATCCGGGTTTGCCCGCGAAAATACGGTCAGGGAAACGGTACAGCAGATGTTTGCCACAGGATATGAGTATCGTTGGGATATAAAACCTTACTGGTTTCCTTTGCTGGATGAAGGGCTATCGCGCAATTACGAACAACTTATAAATGATTTGCACTCGTCATTTACGCCTCCGCCGGAGTTGGTCGCATTCTCCTATCTGTATGAGTCAATTTTGAAAAGACTTGCGCAGTATTACAAGGAGTGGTCATGAGTCTTACGGATCGTGAGTACCTTGCTATTAGTCAAGCGCGGGCCATGTTGCAAGCGTCTGGTGTCTGGGACTTGGAAGAAGATTTGAGTTGTCTTATAGATCGCTATATCGAACGGGTGGATAAAAGTCGTGCGCTCAATGAATTTATGTTAGCGGTTAAAGAGCGCTGTAACCGAATTCCTCTCGGTCATATTGTTGGCATGGTGGAGTTTGACGAAATGCCGCTGGTGGTCGGTAGCGGCGTGTTTATCCCCCGCCCTCACAGCAAAATCATTCACAAGTGGCTGGAGACCTGTGCTGTGCTGCGACCGGGTGCTAGTGTCCTCGATTTGTGTGCAGGAAGCGGCGCGATTGGCTTGGCGATCGCACGACGTAGACCGGATCTGAAAGTGACATGCGTGGAGTTTGATGAGATAGCGGTGCAGTACCTCAAGCGCAATATCGACCGACTGGCCTGCAAGGGGGGGCAGGTCAATCACTTGCAGGCTGACATTCGCGACAAACAGGCATTTACGCGATTCACAGATCAGGTTGGTTTGATTGTCGCTAATCCTCTGTACGTCCCACAGTTCCAAGAGTTGTTGCCTGAGTGGAGCGATCACCATCCACGGGTGTCGGTCTATTCCGGGACCGATGGTCTTGAACTGATACGGCACATCATCTCGCTCGCGAACCAGTTACTAAGTCGTGAAGGTTGGCTAGTCATTGAGCATGGCGAGGAGCAGGCCAAAGCGGTGCGCGAACTGTTCAAGCAGAGTCAGCTGACAAATACACAAACTGTAATCGATAAGGAAGCGTCCGACGCCTCGGGCAGCTCAGTAATGACCATCGGATGCAAATCCCAGTGATTTTTAGAAAGGAGTTTAGCTATGGATGTGCAAACTAGACAAGACTGGATGAGCATTCGTCGCGGCAACACCACTGGTGCACTGGCGAAGGCTTACGAGGAAGGGCTGACAGGTTTTACCGTTGCGAGTCGTGCGGGTAAGCACATTACCTTGCAGGACGGAGGCACATTCATAGAGTTTGTTTCCTGTTCGTACTTGGGCTTGGAAACCCACTCGGCATTGATCGATGCCGCACACCAGGCTATGGAAACTTCCGGATTGCACCTGTCGTCTTCTCGAAGTGCAATGCGCCCACGTTACCTGCCTCAACTGGAAGAGTTGCTTTCTCAGATTTACAGAGGTAGCGGCGTTGCGGTGTTTACCTCTACCAGCAGTGTCCATTTAGGTGTTTTACCGTTGCTGGGGAGTGGTTCGTTGGGTGGGTATCCGGTCAAAAGACGAATCCATTGGCTGATGGACAAAACCGCCCATGCTTCGATGCAGGTACTTAGGGGGATTTTGGACCAGTTCGGACCTGTTTCTAGAGTTGAGTCCACCAGTCAAGAATCAATGACCACAGCGCTGAAAGACTGCACCGACAAAGGTGAAACTCCAGTGCTCTTGATCGATGGAATTGGTTCGATGAGTGGTCTTGTACCCATCGCTGAGCTCTCTCGGCAGCTAGAGTCGGCACAGGGATACTTATACGTAGACGATGCTCATGGTATTTCGATCGTCGGACGACATGGTGCGGGATATGCCTTTTCAACAGTTGATCACTCATTACCTGCAAATATTATTCTGGCAGGGTCTCTCTCCAAAGCCTTTGGTGGCGCGGGTGGTTTTGTCGTGGTTTCAGATCCACGGGATGTTGAAGTTATCCGAACCCTGGCGAATCCGCTGATATTTGGTCATTCCATTATGGTGCCCATGTTGGCGGCGAACGTTGCCTCGGCGAAAATCCATCTCAGTGAAGAGATCGATATTTTGCAACGGCGACTTTGGGAAAATGTCGCCCTTTTAGATTCCCTCACCGACAACCAGTTGCTCAACGCAGGTATCCAGTCACCTGTCAGAGGAGCCTTCTTTGAAACAGAGGAGGCCGGCTTGCAGGCTGCGAGAATCCTGCGTGACCAAGGCATGCTGCTCTTTCCGGTGTTTTACCCAATCATTGCCAAAGGCAAAGCGATGCTGCGTTTTGCAATTTCAGCAGACCACAGTGGCAAAGACATCAGGTTATTGGGGGCTGCTCTAGGGGCTATGACGAGCAAGGGGTTATGGACGCCTGCTATCAATGAGCGGGATCACGCCTGACTGGCGACTCTCTTCCAGAAATTGGCTAACGGAGGTGCAAAAGATGAAACGACAGGGACAGTTATCACAGACAGGCACGTCTAACATTTTGCAGCCGCAGCGCGAGCGGCTTGACTCGATAAATTTGCAAGTTGTCGACCTGCTTTCTGAGCGAATGAAAGTGTGCATGGACATTGCCCAGCTCAAAGCCATCCATGGTATTGCGATGATGCAACCCGGACGAGTTTCCTACGTGCTCGATATGATTAAGATTAGGTCGGAGGCGGTAGGATTGAGGCCGGAATATGCCGAGTCGATATTCAAACTGATTATAGAAGAGACGTGTACTCAGGAAGACGTCCTGATCAATCAGTGTCTGGCCCCGGGGCGACCCTCATGAAAATATTGCTGATTGATAACTTTGATTCCTTCACCCAGAACATCGCTCAGTATTTGTATGAGGTGACAGGCATTTGCGCGGATGTAGTCAAAAATACACTTCCGTACAATGAATTGGGCATCGAAAAATATGACGCTGTAGTGCTGTCGCCCGGTCCAGGGCACCCCAGTCAGGAGGGGGATTTCGGTGTGTGCGGTGACGTCATCCTCCGTTCGCCTGTCCCGTTGCTTGGTATTTGTCTAGGCCACCAAGGAATCGCTCAATTTCTTGGGGGGACGGTGGGGTACGCTCCCAACCCTGTGCATGGCTACCGCAGTCGGATTACTCATTCAGGTAAAGGGCTCTTTCGAGACTTACCGGAGCAGTTCGAAGTGGTCAGATACCATTCGTTAATGTGTACAAGCCTACCAGCAGAGCTCCAATGTACGGCCTGGACGTCTGAAGGTGTGGTCATGGCAATCGAACACATCGCCAGACCAGTTTGGGGTGTCCAGTTCCACCCCGAATCCATCGAGTCAGAATATGGCCATGCGCTATTGAGCAACTTCGTACGCATGGCGCTGGAACATAACGTCAGTGCTAGAGCTCACTTAGAGTCCGACACGGAATGTACGTCATCAAAAGATGCCTACGTCGCAGTAGGGGGGATGCTGAATATGCAGCTTGCCTACCGCGAGTTTTCCGAATGCACGGATCCACTAGCAGTATTCTCGACGCTCTATGCAGACGATCGTTCTTCTTTTTGGCTAGACAGCGAGAAGTCAGAAAGACCTAATGCCCGCTACTCGATCATGGGTAGTGGGGAGGCGCAAGGAGCGATAAGGCTTGAATACAATGTCAACGATGAGTGCATGAAACTTGAGGGCCCCAAGGGCAAAAAAAACATCAAAGGAGACTTTTTTACACTGATTGCCCAAATCTTCGAAGCTGTGCATGTGGCAACCCCTCAGTACTTGCCGTTTGTTTTCAAGGGTGGGTTTGTTGGCTACCTCGGTTACGAATTGAAAGCACTGGCGGGTGGACGAAAAATTTACCGTTCGGTTTATCCGGATGCTTCATTCATGTTTGCGCCGCATTTCTTTGTCTTTGATCATCATGAAGACAAGGCCTATGAATGCGTGATGACTGCGACTGGCGATGCTGTGGTTTGGCCGTCCTTACCTGATTTTCTCCATCGTAATGATGAGTCCGCTGGTCATTGCAGTTCGTTTATTCCAGGTGCCGTAGATCAGCTGAAGCTCTCGCTTGAGGACGGGCCAGATGATTACATCAGTAAGATCAATCAATCTCTCAAGTACATCACCGATGGGGAGTCGTACGAGATCTGCCTGACCAATAGGGCAAAAATGGCGTACAGCGGTGCGCCTTTGAGTGCTTATTGGCGAATGCGCCAGGCTAGCCCCGTACCCTACGGTGCTTACCTCTCGTTTGCAGGATTTTCAGTATTAAGCGCTTCGCCCGAAACCTTTCTCAGAATCGATGACAGCGGATTGATCGAGTCCAGACCGATCAAGGGAACCAGACCGCGTAGTAAACAATTCGCCGAGGACCAAATATTGCGCGATGAGCTACGTAACTCGGCAAAGGACAGGGCCGAGAACCTAATGATTGTCGATTTGGTGCGCCATGATTTGAATCAAGTGTGCCGTCCAGGGAGCGTTCATGTCCCTGAGATTTTCTCAGTGGAAAGCTTTTCTTCGGTTCACCAACTTGTCTCAACGATTCGTGGGCACCTTCGCTCGGATATTTCAACGATCGAAGCTATTCGAGCCTGTTTCCCCGGTGGCTCAATGACGGGAGCTCCGAAGAAACGCACGATGGAAATTATTGACGTATTGGAGGCTTCCGCCCGTGGTGTCTACTCAGGCGCATTAGGCTGGTTATCTTTCAGTGGTGGAGCGGAGCTGAGTATTGTCATCCGAACGGCAGTGCTCCAGGGTAACGAGGCGAAATTTGGAATTGGTGGCGCGATTGTTGCGCACTCCGATCCACAGCAAGAGCTTGAAGAAACTTTGGTCAAGGCTAGCGTGCCTTATTACAGTTTTGTCGTAGGGAGCGAATCATGATGAGCGACACGGTTGTCGTGTTGGGGGGAGCGGGTTTGGTTGGCTCATTGATCAGCCGCATTCTTATGCAATATGGATACGATGTCCGGGTGGTGGATCGCAGGCCTTCCGAACAGGAATGTGGCTTCTATGAAGTCGATGTCACAAGTCCGTTCAGCAATACCGGGCACATCTTCCAAGGAGCGGTGGCAGTGGTCTTTGCGTTGCCCGAAAGCGTGGCTATCCGGGCAATACCTTGGGTTGTTGGCTCCGTTTCGAACGATGTTGTATTCATACCGACTTGTTCTGTTCAGGAGCCATTTTACAGAGCATTGAAAAATGCTTCGTCCCAGCAGCCTTTCGTCGGCGTCAACCCAATGTTTTCACCCAAGCTCTCCGTTCAGGGACGCACCGTCGCAATTTGTCTTGAAGATGGCGACTCGCCTTCGGCTTTCATCGAGCAACACTTGATGGAGGCGGGGATGAAGATAAAGCGAATGACGCCCGTGGCTCACGATGAACTCATGGCGCTCTGTCAGGCGTTGCCCCATGCCGCAATTCTCGGGTTCGGCTTGGCGTTGGCAAGGTCTTCACTTGATCTGGAAAGCGCTCTTGAGGTGATGCCACCTCCGATGCGGACAATGATGGCGTTGCTGTCCCGGGTTCTGGTCAATCCGCCTGAAGTCTACTGGGATATACAGCTAGAAAATGATCAGGCTAACCACCAGCGCGCCGCGCTGGCGGAAGGGATGGAACGCTTGATGAATAATGTCTCTAGTCAAGATTATGACGAGTTCAGACGCGACTTACAGGGCGTTTCAAATGCTTTGGGTAGTCGTTTGAACTCGGGGGCTGTCGATTGTCAGCACGTTTTTTCATTACTGAACTAACCGAGTCCTCGACATGGAAGTGTGCTGGGTTCGTTTCACAGCGCATTGCAAAATCTCCTGTGAATTTTTTGAGGGTGATAAGGAGCTTGGCTGATGGCATTAGTAAGTAAGGCAGCACAACACAGAGCAAAATCAAAACGATGGTCAGCCCTAAGCGTGCTGATGCTGCCAGTACTACTGGTGACCGTGGACAATACGGTGCTTGGATTCGCGTTACCCAAGATTGCCGAGGCCCTGCGTCCGAGCGCTAGTCAGCAGTTATGGATGATCGATGCCTATTCGCTGGTATTGGCGGGATTGCTGGTGTCGATGGGCAGTCTGGGCGATCGAATCGGTCATCGTAAGTTGTTACTGGCTGGGTCTTTGGGTTTTGTCATTGTGTCGGTGCTGACCGCCTACTCCGATACGGCTACACAACTGATTGCCGGGCGAGCTTGCATGGGGATTTTCGGTGCGATGCTGATGCCCTCAACGTTGGCATTGATACGTTCGGTATTTGTGGATCGAGAAGAACGGAGAGTCGCTGTCGCGATCTGGGCAACAACGCTGACGGTAGGATCGGCACTCGGTCCTTTGGTCGGTGGGGTTTTGCTGGAATTTTTCAGCTGGGAGGCGATTTTCCTGTTGGCAATACCCGTATTGGTGCCGTTATTGGTATTGGGACCGGTGTTGTTGCCCGAGTCCGAGCAAGACTGTTCAGGACCATTGGATCCGCTCAGTATCTTGGAATCGATGGTTGCCCTCAGTGCCATCGTTTACGGCATTAAACACAGCGCCAGTAATGGTGTTGACGGGTTGGCACTGACAGCATTTGTAATCGGCATGGTTGCTGGGTGGATGTTTGTGCGTCGGCAGTTACGTCTGCCTGTGCCGCTGATGGATCTGAGTCTGTTCCGAAGTGGCACCTTCAGCGGCTCAGTGCTGATCAATCTGATGAGCCTCGCGTTCCTCGTCGGCTTTGTATTCTTCACCACTCAGTTCTTACAGATCGTCCTTCAGATGTCGCCCTTGAGGGCTAGCTTGGCGTTAGTACCTGGTCAGATCATGGCGATCGTAGTGGGAATGGCAGTCGTGCCTGTGGCACGTCGAGTACAGGTGCATGTGCTGGTGCCGATTCTGATGGCGTTTGTTGGGGCGGCGTTTTTGTTGGTCGCCAGCATCGGCAGCAGCCTGTTCGTTCTGGTGGTGGCTTTTGCCTTGCTGAACATTGGCGTGGGCGCGATCGCGACGGTATCCAACGACGTGATTTTGTCCGCCGCACCGCCCGAAAAGGCGGGCGCGGCGTCGGCCATTAGTGAGACAGCCTATGAAGTGGGTGTGGTTTTGGGGACGACAGTGCTCGGTGGTCTCGTCACTGCCTACTATCGCGGTGCATTGCAGCTTCCGGGTTTTTTGAGCGAGGTGCAGACGATGCTGGCGAGTGAGACGCTATCCGGTGCTAATTATGTGGCGGTGCAGTTGTCGGGAGATCAAGCACGTGCGCTGATGACGCAGGCGGGGAGTGCATTCGAGGGTGGAATTAATTTGGTTTCGTGGGTGACGTTCGGCTTGGCACTCATGGCGATTTTAATTGCCTGGCGCGCTTTGCGGACACCGAAGACGGAACTTGCTGAAGGGCAGTGATCGAGAACGAACGTCGGGCCGTTTATCACACGGCCCGACTGTTTCAGCGCTCAGCTCAGCTCAGCTCGGATCAGCTCAGGCATTGCGCGCCGGCTTTGGCAACTTGTGCGTCCTGCTCGGCTTTGACACCGGATACACCGACCGCGCCGATCACCTGGCCGTCGACCATGATGGGCACGCCACCTTCCAGCGAGGTCAGTAATGGCGCCGACAAAAAGGCGTGGCGGCCGCCATTGACCATCTCTTCATAGCCTTTGGATTCGCGCCGACCGAGGGCCGAGGTGCGGGCCTTTTCGGTGGCGATGTAGGCGCCAATCGGAGCGCAACCGTCGAGGCGTTCGAGGGCCAGGGGGTGGCCGCCGTCATCGACAATCACGATGGTTACCGCCCATTGGTTGTTCTGCGCTTCGGTGCGTGCAGCCGCGAGGATTTGGCTGACTTCGGTCTGGCTCAGTACGGCTTTGCTTTTCATGGCAATTCTCCAGTGCTCGGTTATGGCAAGGCGGCTTCGACCAGTTCGATCCAGTGCCTGACAGGGGTTCGGCCCGCACCATCGAGGTGGGACTGACAGCCAATATTGGCCGTGACAATGACTTCGGGATGTCCGCTTTCCAGCGCATTGAGCTTGTTGTCGCGCAGTTGCCGGGACAGTTCGGGTTGGGTCAGCGAATAGGTGCCCGCCGAGCCGCAGCACAGGTGCCCGTCGGGGACCGACGTGAGGTTGAAGCCCAGACTCGTCAGAATCGCCTCAACCGCGCCACCCAGTTTCTGTGCGTGCTGCAACGTGCAGGGGCAATGGAACGCCAGGCGCTGGTCGCTATGGATGCCGAGCTGTTCCAGCGGTTCGTCGCGCAGCACTTCAATCAGATCCTTGGCGAGCGCGCTGACCGTTCTAGCCTTTTCGGCATAGGCCGGATCGGTGCTGAGCAGGTGACCGTAGTCTTTGATGAAAGCGCCGCAACCGCTGGCGGTTTGCACGATGGCCTCGGCACCTTTTTCAATGCTCGGCCACCACGCATCGATATTGCGGCGGGCGCGATCAAGGCCGGCCGCCTGAGCGTCGAGGTGATAATCCACGGCACCACAGCATCCGGCTTCATGGGTCGCGGTGACGCTGATCCCCAGTCGATCCAGGACTCGGGCGGCGGCCGCGTTGGTATTGGGCGACAGACTCGGTTGCACACAGCCTTCGAGCATCAGCACCTGCCGGGCGTGGCGAGTGGTCGGGCGCGGCTTGGCTGGATAGACACGGCGGGGTAACTTTATTTTCAAGGTGTTGGGCAACAACGCCCGGAACACCTGGCCGCTGCTGACCAGTCCTTTGAACAGCGCAGGATGGGGTACGACGCTGCGCAATCCCTCGCGCAACAACCGCTGGCCGAGTGGGCGCGGCACCGCCGCATCGACCACGGCCCGGCCGATGTCCAGCAAGTTGTGGTAGTCGACACCGGAAGGGCAGGTGGTTTCGCAATTACGGCAAGACAGGCAGCGATCCAGATGCTGTTGGGTCTTCTGCGTGACTTCGTTGCCCTCCAGGACCTGCTTGATCAGATAAATGCGGCCCCGCGGTCCATCCAACTCATCGCCCAGCAATTGATAGGTCGGGCAGGTGGCATTGCAGAAACCGCAGTGCACACAGGTGCGCAGGATGCTTTCGGCTTCTTCGGCACGGGGCAGTTGGCGTGCGCGTTCGCTCAAGGTGGTCTGCATGGGTCAAAGCTCCGCGTACAGGCGTCCGGGGTTGAAGATTCCCTGGGGATCGAGTTGTTGCTTCAAGTTCCGGTGGTAGCGCATCAGTGCGGCAGGCAACGGTTGAAACGGGCTGTCGATCAGGCCATGGCTGTAGCAGGTCACATGCCCGCCGACTTCTTCCACGATCGAGCGAATGAACGTTGCGTCTGCGTCGGTTTTGAGCCAGCGCTGTGCACCGCCCCAATCGATCAGCTGACGGCCAGGCAGGGAAAGTCGAGGCGTGTTGTGAGGAACGGACAGGCGCCAAAGTGCCTGGTCCTCATCGAAGAAGCTCAATCGATGCTCGTTGAGATCAACCCAATACGAGGAGTTCAGCAACTCGCCGCCCAGTCGCTCATGAGCTGCAGCCACCGAGCCTTCGCCACCCTCAAGTCGCAGGTGCAGGCACTGCCCATCGTGGCACGCGGCGCTGATCGGCAGCGGTTGTTGCCCCCATTCTGCGAGGCGAAGCAAGGCGCGATCACTGTCCATTTCCAGGCTGATGCTTAAGGCTTGACGCGGCTTGGGCAGGACCTTGAGCGAGACTTCGGTCACCACGCCAAGCGAGCCGTAGCTGCCGGCCATCAAGCGCGACAGGTCGTAGCCGGCAACGTTTTTCATGACTTCGCCACCGAAGCGTAAATGCTTGCCATGACCAGTGATGACGCGTGTCCCAAGGACGAAGTCCCTGACGGACCCCGACCAGGGACGCCTTGGTCCCGACAACCCGCTGGCGATCATGCCGCCGACCGTGGCGCCGTCGCCGAAGGAGGGCGGTTCGCAAGGCAGCATCTGCTGCGCTGCATCCAACACCTCAGCAAGCTCTGTCAACGGCGTGCCGCAGCGGGCGGTGATCACCAGTTCGGTCGGGTCGTAGCTGACGATGCCTCGGTGGCTACGCGTGTCGAGGACTTCGCCCGCCACGATGCGCCCAAGAAACGCCTTGCTGTTGGAACCTTGAATGCGCAACGGCGTGGCGTTTTGCAGCGCCTGGTTGACCTGCTCGAGCAGCGCGCCGCTGTCGTCGAGATCGTGTTCACTGCGCATCAGAAACGCTCCAGTTCAGGGAAGGGCATCTGTCCCAAATGAACGTGCATGGCGCCAAACTCGGCGCAGCGGTGCAGCGTCGGAATGTTCTTGCCAGGGTTGAGCAAACCACTTGGATCGAAGGCGGCTTTGACGGCATGGAACAGGGTCAGCTCATCGCTATTGAACTGCGCACACATCTGATTGATCTTCTCCCGGCCCACGCCGTGCTCACCGGTAATGCTGCCGCCGACCTTCACGCACAATTCGAGGATCTTGCCGCCCAGAGCTTCGGCGCGATCAAGTTCGCCCGGTTGATTGGCATCGAACAGAATCAGGGGGTGCATGTTGCCGTCACCGGCGTGGAAAACGTTGGCCACCCGCAGGTCGTATTCGGCGGACAACGCGGCAATCGCCTGCAGCACTCCGGGCAGCTCGCGGCGCGGAATTGTCCCGTCCATGCAGTAATAATCCGGTGAGAGGCGGCCCACCGCCGGAAAGGCATTCTTGCGTCCGGCCCAGAAACGCACGCGTTCGGCTTCATCGCGGGCCTGGCGCACTTCGGTGGCGCCGGCCTGTTCCAGCACTTGGCGCACGCGATCGCAGTCATCATGAACGTCGGCTTCAACGCCATCGAGTTCGCACAGTAGGATGGCTTCGGCGTCGACCGGATAGCCGGCGTGGATGAAGTCTTCGGCGGCGCGAATGGCCAGGTTGTCCATCATTTCCAGGCCGCCGGGGATGATGCCGGCGGCAATAATGTCACCCACCGCGCGACCGGCCTTCTCGACGGAATCGAACGCCGCCAGCAGCACTTTGGCGGTCTGGGGCTTGGGCAGCAGTTTGACCGTGACCTCGGTGATGACACCGAGCATGCCTTCGGAACCCGTGAACAATGCCAGCAGATCGAAGCCCGGAGAGTCGAGCGCCTGCGAACCCAGGCTCAGGTGTTCGCCGTCGACAGTCAGGATGTCAACCTTGAGCAGGTTGTGCACGGTCAGCCCGTACTTCAGGCAATGCACGCCACCAGCATTTTCGGCCACGTTGCCGCCAATAGAGCAGGCGATCTGGGAGGAGGGGTCCGGCGCGTAGTACAAGCCAAACGGCGCTGCTGCCTGGGAAATCGCCAGGTTGCGTACCCCCGGCTGAACCCGAGCCGTGCGGGCTGCGGGGTCGATGTGCAGAATATTATTGAAGCGCGCCATCACCAGCAGCACGCCTTTTTCCAGCGGCAATGCGCCCCCGGACAAACCGGTGCCGGCACCGCGGGCGACCACCGCGACATGCCGCTCATGGCAGAGCCGAAGCACGCCTTGTACCTCATCGATGTGGCGCGGCAGTACCACCAGCATGGGTGTGGTGCGGTAAGCAGAAAGTCCGTCGCATTCGTACGGTTTGAGCTCTTCCTGTTGGTGCAGGACTTCCAGATCCGGCCACTGCGTGTGCAGCGCCTGCAGCAAGGCAGCTCTGTCGACATCAGGCAGGACGCCGTCGACGCGTTCATCGTAGAGAATGTTCATAGTCGGTTGACGACCCTCAGTTGTTTTTATTGGAGGTCTGTGTCCGGTTACCACTGACTTGCATCATTGGCTTGGGGCGTTCTACTGTCTATGTGTTGTTGGCGGGTCGAACCAGTTTGCTGCGCGACAGCGCGGCGTCGAAGACGGGGCGGGGCCTCCCTCACCACACAGTGAAACATTGCCGCCATGCCCCGGCGATGACCCGGGCATGGCTGACAGGTTTGCGTCAATCAATGCCCGCCCACAACCATACTGCTGAACGGCGCCACATACGCCTGCAACGTCACCAGGCCACCGACCAGAATGGCCAGGATGATCGAGTGGAAAAACACATAGCGCAGGATTTCCCCTTCATGGCCGTACCAGCGCGTGGCGGTGGACGCCACCACGATCGACTGGGCATCGACCATCTTGCCCATGACCCCGCCAGAACTGTTGGCCGCGGCCATCAGCACCGGGCTAATCCCCAACTGCTCGGCGGTCACCCGTTGCAAGCCGCCGAACAGCACGTTTGACGCCGTATCCGAGCCGGTCAAGGCCACGCCGAGCCAGCCGAGCAGGGTGCCGAACATGGGGTAGAAGATGCCCGTTGCGGCGAAGGCCAGGCCCATGGTGGCGTCCAGGCCTGAATAGCGGGTGAGGAAACCCAGGGCGAGCATCGCGACGATGGTGATCAGCGAGTAACGCACGACCCAGATCGTTCGCAGGTACTGGTGGATAAGTTGCGGGATGGAATAGCCCATCAGCAGCCCGCCGAGAATCGCCGCCAGCAGGATGCCGCTACCGGTGCTGGTGAGCCAGGTGAACTTGTAGACCGCTTCCTCGGTTTTTGGTGTGGGCACCACGGGCGGGACCTTCTCGATCTGCTGGTGAATAGTCGTGAACGTCAACACCGGGGCGAAGATCGGGTTCGCTTCGCGCATCGGTTTGCCTTGAGGATCAAGCTTGGCCGAGTTAGTGGCCGGATCAATCGCCGGGCGGGTATCGAACATGTTTTTGAAGCCCTGGGTGCCCCAGGCGAAAACGAACACCGTGAGGATGATCCACGGCATCCACGCGCGCATCACCGCAGGTTTGGCATCGCTGGCAAAGGTCGCGCTGGCGACGGGTTTTTCGTCATGCTCTTCGGCTATTTTGGAGTTGTCGACGCGCCCGGACAGCGCGGCGGAGGTATGCACGGTGGCCGGCTTCCAGACCCTGAGGAAACCGGTCAGGCAGGCCATGGAAATCAGCGCGGCGATCACGTCCACCAGCATCGGCCCGTGGTAGTTGGACACCACGAATTGCGGTACGGCAAAACTGACCCCCGCCACCAGAATCGCCGGCCAGATTTCCAGCATCTTGCGCCATCCGGCGAAGGCCCAGATCAACCAGAACGGCACGATCACCGAGAAGAACGGCAATTGCCGGCCGACCATCATCGACAGTTCCATTTCATCCAGCCCGGTCACCTTGGCCAAGGTGATGATCGGCGTACCCAGCGCGCCGAACGCCACAGGCGCGGTGTTGGCGATCAATGCCAGGCCAGACGCGGCCAGAGGCGAGAAGCCCAGCCCGATCAGAATCGCCCCGGTCACCGCCACTGGCGTGCCGAAACCAGCGGCGCCTTCGAAGAAAGCACCGAAGCAGAAAGCAATCAGCAACAATTGCAGGCGTCGATCGTCGGTGATGCGCGCCAGGGAATCCTGCAGCACCTTGAACGAGCCGTTCTCGGTCGTCAGCCGATGCAGGAATATGATGTTGAGCACAATCCAGCCAATGGGCAGCAAGCCGTTGGCGGCGCCGTAAAGGGCGGCCGAGCCGGCCATGTTCGCCGGCATGCCGAAAGCGAAAATCGCGATCACCAGCGCCGAGGCCAGGGCCATCAATGCCGCCAGATGCGCCTTGATATGGAAAAACGCAAGGGCTGCCAGCATTACCACGACCGGCACTGCTGCCATGAGGGTTGAAAGTATCGGGTTGCCGAACGGATCGTAGATTTGCTGCCAGACCATGTTCCACCTCTGCTTTTTATTGTTAGGCGTGCAGACCCCGTGGGGACGGTGGCTTCTAGTATAGGTGGCATTACGCCGCTGTCCTGGCAGGCCTTTTAGTGGGCCGCACTGAGCTAACATGGCCCATAGGTAAATGCGCTACTCGGACTTAAACGAGAGGAATGCAGCAATGACTGAACGTCATATGGTCCACAAGGAAACGCTGTCGAACGGATGCAAGATAGAGGTCAAAGCCGAGATATTGAGGGACGGCTCGCTGGAAATGTTCATCGGTGTGTACCGGCCGGACGGCACGGCTATTTTTGAGGATCACGATCCAAAACCGCATCTGCTGGACATGGAGGCTGCCTTTGACTGGGGGATCGAAAAGGCAAAGACCCTCGGCAACAGTCAAAAAACGCTGTAGAGCCCGGTTTTGGACACCCTCATGAAGAAGACGACACCCACCATGAAGAAAGAGCAGGTCGGTGCAAAGGAAGAAGAGGGGGGAGATTCGGCCTCTCAGCGGATAGACGCGAGAATCAAGGCGCTGGGAGATTGGCGGGGCGAGACGCTCGCTCGGGTCCGAACGCTCATCCAGCCGGCTGACCCCGACGTGGTCGAGGAATGGAAGTGGCGGGGGGTTCCAGTGTGGTCGCACGCCGGCATCATCTGCACCGGTGAGACGTACAAGCAGGTCGTGAAGCTGACGTTTGCCAAGGGCGCCTCGCTGGAAGACCCTTCAGGGCTCTTCAACGCCAGTCTCGACGGCAACACCCGACGTGCCATTGATTTGCATGAGGGCGACACGCTTGATGAGAAAGCCTTGAAGGCGCTCATTCTCGCCGCCGTCGCGCTCCACACCTCGACACGAGCGGCCTCTCGCACCCAATCGGCTGAATAAGCGGCCCTGCGAAACCCTGACGAGATGACCGCTATCGATGTCTCTCGTCATGAGCTTGTGAAAGGCGTTGTCGTATAACAATGCCCAATCACCAATCGTCCATACCCTGCGCTTAATGCCCTTAACAGGCGGTCATTGTTGAGACGAACGGCTATTTTTCAGATTGACAGCCTAGGAGTTAACTCGATATAAAAGGTACAGTTGTACGACGACAGACAATTGTCGACGATTAAACCCTAAAAATAAAAAAGAGTATCGGCCCCATCATGAATTCAACTCGCCTGCACGCCTCCCTGAATGCCCCTTCTTATGGCTCGACCTTGACTGCTTGCCCATCCCCGCAGTCTTGCGCGTTACATAAGGCTGTTTCGCCAAACGCCTGATAGCACTTGCTATACGTCCAACTCCGGTCGCTGAGCATTGATTGCCCATTTTCGAGCCTAATCCAATAATAAAGTGATGCTATGAATCTGAACGAGCCCATCAACCCGCAACGCATCGGCCAGGCCGTCGGCAAGTACCGCTGGACTATCTGTGCGTTGCTGTTTTTTGCCACCACCGTCAATTACCTGGACCGCCAGGTACTGAGTTTGTTGGCGCCGGATCTATCGACGCAATTTGGCTGGAGCAATACCGATTACGCCAACATCGCTTCTGTTTTTCAGTTTGTGTACGCGATTTCCATGCTGTTCGCCGGCCGTGTGGTCGACAGGATCGGCACCAAGACCGCCTTTGTGTTGGCCATCGGCATCTGGTCGACCGGCGCAATAATGCACGCCTTTGCGGTGCCGATGGGTGAGGGGATCGGCGCCATATCCAGCGCGCTCGGCATTGCCGTCATCCCGGTCTCGATCGCAGGCTTCATGCTGTCGCGCGCCGTGCTGGCGATAGGCGAAGCGGGTAACTTTCCGATCGCAATCAAGGCCACCGCCGAATATTTTCCGAAGAAGGAACGTTCCTTTGCCACCGGTATTTTCAACTCCGGTGCCAATGTGGGCGCGATCCTGGCGCCGATCTGCGTACCGCTGATCGCCGGCCTGTGGGGCTGGGAAGCGGCTTTCATCGTGGTCGGTATGTTGGGCTTCGTTTGGCTGGGCGTATGGATTGCGCTGTACGAAAAGCCGGAGGAGCAAAAACGCCTGTCGGCGCAGGAACTGGCCTACATCCGCAGTGATCAGGGCGCGCAGGCGCTCACCCGCACAGACTCGGGTGCCGCTGCCAAAAAAGTATCGTGGTTCAAGTTGCTGACCTACCGCCAGACCTGGGCCTTTGCCTTTGGCAAATTCATGACCGACGGCGTGTGGTGGTTCTTCCTGTTCTGGCTGCCGACCTATCTGTCAGCGCAATACGGCATGAAGGGCCAGGCCATCGTGTTGCCGCTGGCCGTGTTGTACAGCATGACCATGGTGGGCAGCATCGGCGGCGGCTGGTTCCCCAGCTATTTCATGGCACGCGGCGACGCGCCGTATGACGGCCGTATGAAAGCCATGCTGGTGATCGCCTTCTTCCCGCTGCTGGTGTTACTGGCGCAGCCATTGGGTTACCTCAGTTTCTGGGTACCGGTGCTGCTGATCGGCGTGGGCGCATCCGCGCACCAGGCGTGGTCGTGCAATATCTTCAATACCGTGTCCGACATGTTTCCGCAAAAAACCATCGCTTCGGTGGTCGGTATTGGTGGTTTGGCAGGCGGCTTGGGCGGCGTAGTGATGACCAAGACCGGCGGTTGGGTGATCGACCATTACAAACTGATTGGCGATATTCATACCGGCTACATGATCATGTTTGCCATCTGTGCGGTGGCCTATCTGGTGGCGTGGAGCGTGATGAAGACGCTGGTGCCACGCCATAAGGAAATCACCGATCTGTAAACGGCTGGCGCTCGGCATTTGACCCACAGAGGTGCGTCACTGGCGATAGCATCTTTCAATCCTGCCACGCTTCCCTCAGGGCAAAATCGTTCTAAAAAAGCCCACCTTGCGCTTCGGACTTTGTACTACTCTTGAAGTTGTAGGTGAAGACGCAGACTGATGCGCAAGCGGATGGCGAGGAAACGTGGGGCGCGTTCCGAAGGGTACACGGTTAGAAAGATCTCCGCGCTGAGATCCAGCCCTTATGCCGTGTGAAGCAGGACAGCACAAAACTGTTCTGTGGGAGTCCTGATAAACCTTGTAAGCCGGAGACCAGCACCGGCCACCTACTCGATTTCCAAGCCCGCCTTGTGCGGGCTTTTTCGTGTGCGCAGGATTCGTTTGTATCGGAACGTATCCAGCGCGGCTGCAGCTAACTTCGCATACAAATCCAGGGCATTGGCGACACATGCGCGATACACGGCGGCCTCTGAATAGAGCCACCGCATCCGCGGCAACCTGCGCGCAACTTTCCGCGCACTCATTGGAGAAATGCCATGTCCCGTCTCAATCACCGTATCTCCGCTGGCATGCTCGGCGTCGCCGTTGCCGCGGCACTCACTGCCTTCGCGGGCCTCGCTCAAGCTCAAGAGGCGCCTCCGGTAAAAAGCTGGCAGGCGGGTCTTCACCGCACCGATCTGCTGCGCCAGGATCTCGACGTCGCCGGGCGTGAAGTGATTCAGGTTCGCGTTGATTTCGAGCCGGGTGTGGTATCCCCTAAGCATTCTCATCCGGGGGTGGAAGTGGCCTACGTCATTGAGGGCACGTTTGAATATCAGCTCGAGGGGCGGCCACCGATAACGCTCAAGGCTGGCGATTCCTTGTACATCCCCGCCGGTACTGCGCACGTCGCGAAGAATATCGGCGCGAACAAAGCGTCGGAGCTGGCGACGTACATTGTGAAGAAAGACACGCCACTGGTCGTACTGGAAAAATAATCGCCGTGTCGGGTTACCGGCGGTTATGACGCGTTGCCAACGCGCGGCTTCCCAGCGCGATGGCCAGTGCGACAGCGACCAACACCAGCGCCACGGCGAAGGTGATTCGCATACCGCTGGCAACCGCTTCGGGTTGCGCTGTTGCAATGTCGACAGCGGCCGATGCGAGCGCGAACACCGCGCCCAAGGCGGACGCACCCGTGATCAGCCCCAGATTGCGCGACAGGTTGAGCATGCCGGAAATGACGCCCCGTTGGTCTGGCTGAACATCCGCCATGACCGCCGTGTTGTTGGCTGTCTGGAACAGCGCATAGCCGAGAGTGATCACGACCATGGGTAAGAGGTAGCCACCGATGCCGAATGTCTCCGGCAGCACCGATAGCGTGAAGCAGCCGGTCGCCATGGCCGCGAGCCCGACGAGGGTCATGCGTCGGGCGCCAAAGCGGTCGGCAATACGGCCTGCGGGCACACCCGTCAGTGCCGCGACAAACGGCCCGACCGACAAGACCAGCCCCACCAGAACGGCATCGAGGCCGAGTCCCTGCACGAGATAGAAGGGCCCGACCACGAGCGTCGCCATCATTACTGTCGCAACGAGCAGGCTCATGGCGAGGCTGCCACTGAGCACCGGATCACGGAATATCGCCAGTCGAATCAACGGCGAAGTGACGCGGGCCTCGGCGAACACAAAGAGGCCGACGCCGACGCCCGCCGCCAACAGCAAAGCGATGTTGATCAGGCCGAAACTGCCTCGCCCAAGGGTCATGGCCAGCGCATAAGCGGCGAGTGTCAACGCCAGCAGCAGTGTGCCCAGCGGGTCGAAGCCGGCACGATCGGTCTTGGGTTTCTGGCGATCGGCGGGCAAATAGCGATGTGCGAGCACCCACGTCAGCAAGCCCAGCGGTACGGTGATGAGGAAGATCGCCCGCCAGCCGAACCCGCCGATCAGCAGGCCACCGAGCGACGGCCCCATCGCGGTGCCTATCGCTGACATCGTCCCGAGCAACCCCATGGCGCTGCCGGTCTTTGCCTTCGCTACCGTCTCGCCGACAAAGGCCATGGTCAGGGCCATCATGATTGCCGCACCGAGTCCCTGCAGCGCCCGGGCACCAATCAGCATCCAAAGCGAGAGCGCAAAGCCGCACAACGCCGACGCCAGCGTGAACACGCCGATGCCGGCCAAGAGCAGCCTTCGACGGCCCGTTATGTCACCGAGCCGACCGACGCTGACGATCAGGGTGGTGATGGCGAGAAGGTACGCGAGGACGATCCACTGCACTTCCTGAAAGGAGGCGTTGAACACCTGGGCCAAGGTCGGCAAACCGACATTGGCGATACTGGTGCCCAGCGAGGACAGCAGCATCGACAGCGAAAGACTGGCCAACACCCACCGAACGGACGGTGTCTGTTGCGCTTGCTCTGCGACTGCACTGATTGATTTCATTCTGTCCCTCATTTCTGGCCACTCCCGAAGCGGAGCTATCAGAAATCTACGCTTCGGCCTAACATGGCGGAAGGCGCACCATTTGCACTTAAGTCGTGCGTTCAACGCCATATCACTCTGCCGCGGGGCGATGCATGTCCACTCCCGATTTCAACTTGCTGATCACCCTTGATGTGCTGCTCGCCGAAGGCAGCGTGGCGCGCGCCGCCAAACGCTTGCGGCTGAGCCCGTCGGCGATGAGTCGGGCACTGGCGCGATTGCGTGAAACCACCGGCGATCCGCTGTTGGTCAGGGCCGGAAGAGGTCTGGTTCCCACCCCGCGAGCGCTGGAACTGCGCGAGCGGGTCAGTCAACTGGTGCAGGACGCCGAAGCGGTCCTTCGGCCTGCCGAGCAACCCGATCTCAAACAGCTGAGCCGCACGTTTACGCTGCGCACCAGTGAAGGCTTTGTCGAGAATTTTGGCGCGGACCTGATTGCGCGCGTCGCCGAGCAAGCCCCAGGCGCGCGGCTGCGCTTCATGCACAAACCCGACAAAGACAGCACGTCACTGCGCGACGGGACGGTCGATCTGGAAACGGGTGTGGTGGGGATGGCCGCTGGTCCGGAGTTGCGCACGCAGGGCTTGTTTCGGGACCGTTTTATTGGCGTTGTGCGAAGGGGACATCCACTCAGCCAGGGCGAGATAACCCCTGCGCGTTATGCGGCGGGCAGCCACATCAGTGTCTCTCGGCGCGGGCTCGACAAGGGGCCCATTGATGAGGCCCTTGAGCCCCTGGAGCTGGAGCGGCAGATTGCAACAATCGTCGCAGGCTTCTCCACTGCGCTGGCACTCGCCCGGGCCACCGACCTGATCGCCAGCGTTCCCGAACGGCACACCGCCAACCTGCGCACCGGCATGCACAGCTTTGCGCTGCCACTGTCTCTGCCGGCGTTCACCGTCGCCATGCTTTGGCATCCGCGGCTGGACGCTGATCCGGTGCATCGCTGGTTGCGCAGCTGCCTTCGGGATGTTTGTGCTGATTAAAAAGTTGTCAGATTTGAGCGAATGTTCATTAATGAAACACTGCATGTTTCACTCGTGTAACTGTTCAGTTTCGTTGTTTTGTTATTGTTATATGGATTGGCGAATTTGATATAAAAACCCAGTGAACCTATTAATTTGATAGCGGTCTTGGCTGCGTCCAGCGCTGTCCATACTGGTACTTAAAAAGTAGTGAGCGTAGTGGTAATGGTTTAATTGATAATTGCGTGTAAGTGTTTGAAATATTAACAATTATTACTTTTTATAGTCATGGATTCCGGTCTTATTGAAGCGCAGTGTCTAAAGACAGAATACGAATAAGTTAATGACAAAATAGTGGCGTTCGGCCTATCAAAAAATAACTTCACAATAATGTTGGCGCTTTTCTGACGCGGTGGTAGTGTTTGTAACTCCTTTTAACCGCGCTTGTCTGTCCGCAGAGGCCGTGCGACATGCCGACTCCAACTCCACGGATTGCGATAATCGGTAATAAAGTTCCAAGCTTGAATCTTCCTGAGCTTGAACACTTCGCCGACTTGGGCAGCTTGTTGGCTGCACCCGCATTTGATGTCTTGCTGCTGGACCTGCCAGCGGCTTATTCCGGGCGGGTGCTTCGAAAGTTGCGCTCGATTCCCCCTTATCGCTACACCCTCATTTTTTGTTGCCGTGATCAGAATGACTGGTGTGAAGCCTTGGGTGACGGTGAGTGCCCTGTCGAATCCAGCGAAATAAAAACCCTCTGGGGGGTATGGCAAGAACGCTACCGGCTGTTCAATCAGGGCTCCGCCCCCGAGCGTTTTGAAAGTCGGGTGCTTTCCTGGTTGTGGTTGCGCGACAACTCCCACGTCTATGCCCTGCGAGACCCGGAGGTGCCTCAGCATTATCGCTATCCTTTGCTGGACGCCCTGGCTGATAACGAGCAAGTCAATTCGTTTGTCTGGCTCAGTTTGATGGTGCAGCAGGACTGGCTGGAAGAGGGGGTTCTGGTCGATCGTGTTCGCCTCTGTTCGGACTGTGGTTCGGGCCGGCTCAATTACATTGATGTGTGTGCCGAATGTCAGGCGCTGGACATTTCACGGCAGCCTTCATTGCACTGCTTTACCTGTGGGCACGTGGGGCCACAGGAATCCTTTCTCAAAGACGGGGTGTTGTTGTGCCCCAACTGCTTGAACCGGCTGCGCCATATCGGCAGTGATTACGACCGCCCTATGGAGAATTATCGCTGTCGGTCATGCCAGGCGTTTTTTGTCGATGCCGAAGTGCAGGCTCGCTGCCTGGACTGCGGCCTGTCACACACGCCTGACAAGTTGCGAGTACGCGAGGTCAGAGATTTCCGCCTGGCCGAGGCCGGACGTTTCCGCTGCCGCCAGGAGTTCGGCGATCAATCGGTTCATCACTTCGGTCGACTCACTCTGTTAGGCGGCAAGGATTTTTATGATCTGCTGACCTGGCAGATGCAAGTCGTGCGCCGCTATCCGTTGCCTGCCTTCTCACTGATCGGGCTGCGCTTCATCAACCTGGCCAGTACGTTGTCTCGCCTGGGCGAACACCACGGCCATGCCTTCATCGACAGTGTGGCCGATCGTTTGAAGGAAACCGTCAGGGAAACCGACCGCTGCTCTCGAAGTACGGAAGAGTACTTGTGGATCATGCTTCCACATACCGATGGCAAGGGCCTGGAAAGCGTCAAACAACGCTTGAGCCGGGTCGCCGAGTTGTTTTCAGCACCGGAGGTCAGTGACATTTCACTGCGTGTCGTCAGCATCACGGCGCCCCACGATCTTCTCGATCAGGAAGATGGCGAATTACTACTGGCCCGTCTGGCCAGTGAGTTGGTGTGAGACGCCATGAGCCCCTTAATGGAGCAACTCTTCAACGCACTCAGCGCGCTCATGGGGCCGGATGGATTGAGCCGATTGTTTTTCATGCTTTTCCCCTTGTTTCTGATCTTTGAATTGCCCCTCATGATCATGGTGCTGCTGGGTGTATTGCGCTGGTTTACGCGTCGACGCACTCGTATACCGAAGATCAGCGTCTATCGCCCCAAGGTCTCTTGCATCATTACCTGCTACAGCGAAGGGATGGATGTTCAGACCACACTGCTAAGCCTGTGCGAGCAGACGTACCCCGGCCACATCGAGATGATTCCGGTGGTGGACGGGGCCACGGTGAATCAGCCGACGCTGAGCGCCGTTCGCAGTTTTAAGGTGGACCCGCAGTTGTACCCCAGGCGTCATTTGCGCCCGATCGCCAAATGGCAGCGGGGCGGGCGGGTGTCGTCATTGAACGCAGGGCTGTCGCTTGCCAGCGGTGACATCGTGATGGCGCTTGATGGTGACACGTCCTTCGACAACAACATGGTCAGCTCCATCGTGCGCCATTTCGAGGACCCGTCGGTGCCTGCGGTCGCCGGTAGCCTGCGTGTGCGCAATGTCTGGGGTTCCTGGGTCACCGCGATGCAGGCGCTGGAATACCTGTTATCCATCCACATGTCGAAAATCGGTCTGGCCGAATGGAACCTGGTCAACAACGTCTCGGGGGCTTTCGGGGCATTCCGCCGCAGCTTTCTGGTGAAAATCGGTGGCTGGAACACGCACACCGCAGAGGATCTGGACCTGACGTTGCGCATCAAAAGTTACTTCAAGCGACATGACTTGAGGATTCCCTTCGAGCCGGAAGCGATTGGTCACACCGATGCACCGTCGACGCTTAGTCAGTTTCTGATGCAGCGATTGCGCTGGGATGGCGACCTGTTTTTTCTGTACGTCAGAAAGCACAACCACAACATTAACCCGAACTTATTGGGCTGGCCGACCTTTCTGATGATCCTGCTCAGCGGCTTCTTTTTTCAGCTGGTGCTGCCGTTCATCATCTTCAGCTACACCTTGCTGGCGTTATTTATTCTGCCGGGCAAGACGCTGTTGTTTCTGTTTGCACTGATCTACGCGCTGTACCTGATGATCACCACACTGTTGTTCGGCGCCCTGTTGTTGATGGTGTCCGACCGACCTCGAAAGGACATGATCCTGGGGTTGTTGGTGCCTTTCTTTCCGCTGTTCATGCTATTTCTGCGGTGCTGGAGCGCAGTGGCCATGCTCAACGAGATATTTCGTCGGGGCCATGAAGAAACCTCCATGGCGCCGTGGTGGGTGCTTAAACGAGCCACGAGGTTTTGATATGCGATCGATACTTCTGCTCCTGACGCTGTCGTTGCCAACGACAATAATGGCCGCACAACCACTGCCGCTTCAGGCGCCGGGGGTGCAGTCGAGCCAATGGTCCCAGGCCAGTTATGTCTGGGACAGCGAAGCATTGCTCGATCCCGATCAGCGTAAAGCGGAGCTTGAGCAACTGCGTAAAGCCGGGATGGACAAGATCTACCTTGGTCTCAAGGCCGCCCAGTTGAAAGACCTTGTCACGACGCGCCAACGGCTGGAGCAATTGCTGCAGGATGCGGCCGGCGAGGGCGTGCAGGTCAGCCTGTTGCTCGGCGATCCGGCCTGGATCGAGCCGCAGGAACGCCATCAGCTCACCGATTTATTGGCGAAGCTGAAGGGGGTTTCATTCGCGAGCCTGCACCTGGACCTGGAAGTCGAGCAGCTGGGCGTACCGGTCCCGGATCAGCGTTTGAAGGACTTGCTCGACACCTTGCGCGCGGCCTCCGCAGCGAGCCCCTGGCCGGTAGAGATTTCCAGCCATCATCGCTGGTTCGCCGAGGCAAAACCCGGAAAAACCTGTCTGCCGTGCGCGCTGCCCGACGCGGGCGTGCGTCAGGTCAGCCTGATGATCTACACCCGTAACCCGAAAAACAGCGCACGAATGGCAGAGCAGATCGCTCAACGCTGGCCCGATCTGCAGTTTCGCCTGGCGCAAAGCACCGAGCCGCAATTGGATGCCACGGAATCCTGGGCCGGCGCGTCGACTGAGCAGTTGCAGCACCAGACCCGTGCCTGGCGCGAACAGCTGCAACCACGAGGAATTGCCGGCATTGACTGGCAAGCCTGGCGAGACTTTCCAAAACGGTGAGCCGTCATGAAGATTCGATTCGATAGTCGTAAAGAACTGAACCCCACTCAGGAACAGGGTTTGAGTGTGCTCTACGCTCCGGGCAAGCGCATGGCGTTTCGCGTGCGTTGGTATTTGATCTTGTTCCTGGTCGCGAGCCCCTTGATCTGGCTGGGAGGAAAACTGACCTACGGCATGCTGATGATCGACGCGCCGGCGCAATTGCGCCTGCCGATTCTTGAGGTGCGCGCACGGGATGCCGGTCGGGTCGATCAGCTGTTCGTCATGGCCGGGGAGCAGGTCCAGATCGATCAGCCGTTGGTCAGTCTCGACAATCCCGAATGGCGTGCGCGGCTATTGCAGCTCGCCGCGATGCCGAACAAAACGGTGCCCGCCACCAACACCAAACTGGACACTCGGGAGCGTCAGTTACTCAGGACCCGAGTGAGCAGGACGGAGCAACGCGTGCAGGTGCTTGAAGACCTCGTTGTTTCAGGCGCCGTCTCTCGTGGAGAAGTGCTGGCCGCCCAGTCCGAACTCGACGCATTTAAAGCGGACCTGTTGGCGTTCGAGCGCCGCGAGCAACTGGCTCGTCAGTCGCCGTTGAGCGTTGAACGCGAGATTATTCAACAGAACGCCGAGCAACAGTGGTTGAAAACGCGCCTCGCCGCGTTGTCGGTCAAGGCTGCGCAGAGCGGTCGGGTTGCGGAGGTATTGGTCACCCCCGGCGAAAATGTCGGTGCCGGTACGTTGTTGATGCGCCTTGAGCGGCTGGAAGAGCCCCTGCTGTGGATCTATCTCGAACCGCTGAACATCAGCTACGCCGCGATTGGTCAGCCGTTGCGCGTTCGCATGCCCGATGGCGAGTGGTTGGCGGCCCATGTTGTCCAGGCCGTCGACAGCGCCGGTCGCACGCCGACGGTGTTGCGTGGGCCGTTCGCTGCCAGCGAAATGGGCTTGCAGGTCGCCGCCCGGTTTGATCGCCCCCTGTCGCCGCGCTGGAGAATTGATCAACTGCCGTTGAATGTTCGCTTTCCGACCGACTGGCAACAAATGCTCAGTGACAGCCGTGAACTCATCGAGCAATTAGGGGACTTCATTGCGATGGATCGAACACCCACCACCGCACCGGGGAGTAAATAAATCATGACTGCAGATCGAATTCTTGTGACGGGCGGTGCCGGTTTCATCGGTTCGCACCTTGTCGAAGCACTGCTTGAAAATGGTTATAGCGTCCGGGTGCTGGACGATCTTTCTACTGGCAAATTGTCGAATCTGCCGATTGATCGCTGCCATTTGACCTTGGTAGTGGGGGATGTCGCCGATGCGCCGACGGTGGAGCGGGCGATGAAAGACTGCAGTGCGGTGGTTCATCTGGCTGCGGTGGCCTCGGTGCAGGCGTCGGTCGAAGACCCGGTCGCTACTCACCAAAGCAACTTCGTCGGTACGCTGAATATCTGCGAAGCCATGCGTCAGACAGGCGTCAGACGGGTGGTTTACGCGTCCAGTGCGGCGATCTATGGCAATAATGGCGAGGGCATGGCGATTACCGAGGACACGCCCAAGAATCCGCTGACTCCGTATGCCGCCGACAAACTGGCCAGCGAACATTTCCTCGATTTCTATCGACGCCAGCACAGTCTCGAACCGGTCATTCTGCGTTTTTTCAATATTTACGGACCGCGCCAGGACCCTTCATCGCCTTATTCCGGTGTCATCAGTATTTTCAGCGAAAGGGCCAAAAAAAATCTCCCCATCACGGTTTACGGTGACGGGGAGCAAACAAGGGATTTTGTCTACATAGAGGACCTCGTAAAGGTCTTGGTACAAGCGGTCAAAGCGTCAAAAGCGAGCATCGGACCGGTCAACATCGGGTTTAACCGATCTACCAGTCTTAACGATCTGGCGGCAGCGTTAAGTGAACTCCTCGGGCGGCCCCTGACGTTGAACTACGACGCGCCGCGTTCCGGTGATATCAAGCATTCGCGCGCCGACAACAGCCGCCTGCTTCAGTGCTTCTCCCCGAGCACGCCGACCTGTTTTGCCGAGGGCCTGGGGCAACTGCTCAGAAGTATTGATTCCGGCGGGCGTTAGAATAGGCGAGCTCAGTCGCCAGCATCATGACGTGCGCTCCTCGGACAGGACGTACCAGGAAAATACGCTCAGCGTGACGGCCGTCAGGCGACATAAGTGATGGACGGTTTTTTGGGTGTTCTTAAAGAACACCCTCAACCCCAAGCGAACAAACACCGACACCTATACTCAAATTAATAGGCCTTTGAGTACCGGACATTCCGTTCGGGCAAGTCTGTAGGAAACCGCGATCTTGAACCTGCGTTCGCTGATCGTCGCCGTGTTGGTGGTGTTGGCGGGATGCGTCACGCCTGCGCCTGCCCCGGTGGAAGTGGCGCCGGTGGTGATTTCTCAAAGCACCTGGCAGCGGGTGGATCGTGAGATTGTCGCGGCATCGCAATCGGCCACCGAGCAGACCAAAATCTACGCGCGCGGTGCCATGGATTACTGGCGCACGCGAGTCTATCAACTGACCGAAGAGAACTTCATTCCATGGTTCAGCAGTTACTGGACCCAGGAATGGCTATCGATGAAGGTCAGCTGGTACACCCTCAGCGCCAAGGGCGAGCAGGATGCCTCGGCCAAGCGCCTGGCAGCCTATCTGCTGGAACAATATCGACAGCGCGTGCTGGCGCCGGTCGCGGTGGAGATCGATCCCGACGCGATTCTCGGCCTGGCAGCGGCGTTCTATGTGGACATTCTTCAGGAAGAACTGCAGCGAATCTCCCAGCGCCACGGCGTGCCGATGGCTCAGCTCAACGGCCGTATCCAGAAAATTCCGGCGATTGCCCTGGGCCCGCCGCCCGCCCGGAATGCCTCGCTGTATCAGGTCGTGCACACGCAACCGCTGAACACGCTGCCGGCCTACGCGGCGCTGATCGACAAGATCCACAAGGCAGGTGGCGACCGAGGCGTGGATTCGACTGACACCGCCATGGCGCCGGTGGCCAAGCGCGCGAGCCAGCGGATGGAAGCCGAAATGGTCCCGCGAGGTGCGGCCAGTGCAGTGGCCGCTGCCGCGGGCAAATTGGCCGGGGGCTTGATTTCCGTGGGTGTGGCGGGTATTCGCGCGATCATTCAGGCCAACGACCGGCCGGACAGCGAGGCACTGATTCGCAGCAGTCTGGGCAACACGTTCGACAAGGCCTGGCTAAAGCTGGTGCAGAACCCGACCACCGGCGTGATGGCCGGGACGTTGTACATGGCGGCGCAGATCGAGGGCAATCTGGTGGGGAGCGCTGAAGTACCGTCGGTCAGTTCGGCCAGCGGATCTGTCGATTGGGGCCCGACGGAATCGACTAACCAGCAGATCGACCCTCTACCCCCCGCAGGAGAATGACCATGTCCTACGTTGATGGCTTCATCGCAGCCGTACCCACTGCCAACCGCGAAAAATTCAAGAAACACGCCGAAACAGCCGCTGCCATTTTCAAGGAAAGCGGTGCCCTCAGCCTCGCTGAATGCTGGGGCGACGACGTACCTGACGGCAAAGTGACCTCGTTTCCGATGGCGGTAAAACTCAAGGACGACGAAACCGTCGTGTTTTCCTGGATCGTCTGGCCGGACAAAGCCACCCGCGATGCAGGCATGGAAAAACTCATGACCGATCCGCGCATGCAGCAGGACGTCAACCCGATGCCGTTCGATGGCCAGCGGTTGATCTTTGGCGGTTTCGAAATGATCGTCAAAGCCTGAGCTAACGCCAGGATCACTCCGGCGTCGGGGTGTTCCTGCAACTCTTGCGATGACGAATCTCGCTGTCTGTCGGCCGCTCTTTGACGAACTCGAAGCGCGGCTCACCTTCGTTGTAATGAACCAGCCAACCCCATTCCAGCTCGGACTCATCCTGACCGGGTTTCGGTGGCACGGCCCACCATGGTTCCTTGCTGATGATCTCTCGCATGGCCCCTCCAGTTGAATCGTTTGCATGAACTATAACGTGGATGTCAGGAGGTGCCAGGTATGAGCGACGAATCCCGTGAGCCGTTAAAACGACTGTTTTTTGCCCTCAACTGCGCACCCGAGCAACGTCGGGCCATTGCCCGGTGGCGCAGCGCACTTGGGCTCAGGAGCGGACGCCCGGTGCCGGCGGAAAACTTTCACCTGACGTTGATGTTTTTGGGCGCGGTTGGCGTGGCACAGATTGCCGATATCTGCACGGCCGCCGCGAATGTTCGAACGCCGGGCATGCCTTTGAGGGTTGCGCTTGATCGGCTGGATGTCTGGCGCAGGGCAGGGGTGTTGGTGCTCGCGCCTGAGCAGGCATCACCGGAGTTGCTTCGTCTGGTGTATGCCCTGGAGCAGGCAATGCTGCCGTTTGGCTTTGAGGATTCACCCAAGGAATTCCGTCCGCATTTGACCTTGATGCGCGACTACCGAGTGCCGGTGCCTGAGTCCGCGACGCCGCCCGAGTTTTACCTGCGGGCCGATCACTTCACCTTGTTCGAATCCCATAAGGGCCGCTACCGAGCGCTGGCCGAGTGGCCGCTCGTTCCATCATAAAAAAAGGCGCCCGAGGAGGGCGCCCAAATTCACCTTAACCGAGGAAGCCAGGTGAGGCCGTTCTGCAGATAGGAGTGCAGCGGTGGTAAGGCGCTGCGTGAACGGAAATCTTTGACACCGATCGTTCCCACGCTCTGCGTGGGAATGCCTCCTCGGACGCTCTGCGTTCGGCTCTGGAGGGGACGCAGAGCGTCCCGGGCTGCATTCCCACGCGGAGCGTGGGAACGATCAGTACTGAGTGAATTACTTGCCGAGCTTCACCCGCGTCCATCCGCGAGTCATCACCCGCTGAACGCCGATCGGCATGTCCGGAATCGCATACAACGTCGCCATCACAGCCTGCGACGGATACAAACCCGGATCATCCCGAATCGCTTCATCCACCAGTGGCGTCGCGGCCGCGTTGGCGTTGCTGTAGCCGATGTTGTTGGTGATCTCGGCGATGATGTCCGGGCGCATCAGGAAGTTCATGAACAGGTAGGCGTTCTCGACGTTCGTCGCGTCCCGTGGGATGGCGACCATGTCATAAAAACTGCCGGCACCTTCTTTCGGAATGCTGTAGTCGATCTTTACCGTGTCACCGGCTTCCTTGGCCCGAGCCTTGGCTTGCAGCACATCGCCGGAGTAACCGACCGCCACGCAGATGTTGCCGTTGGCCAGGTCCGAGATGTATTTCGACGAATGGAAGTACGCCACCGAAGGACGGATTTTCATGAACAGCGCTTCAGCTTCGGCGATCTGCGCTTTGTCCTGAGAGTTCACCGGATAGCCCAGATAGTGCAGGGCGGCCGGGAGCATCTCGGTCGGCGAATCAAGGAAGCTGATGCCGCAGGCTTTCAGTTTTTCAGCGTTTTCCGGTTTGAACAGCAGGTCCCAGGAATTGGTCGGTGCGTTGGCGCCGAGTACTTCCTTGACCTTGTCCGGGTTAAAACCGATGCCGATCGAGCCCCACATGTACGGGAAGGCATGACCGTTATCCGGGTCGCTGGCGGCGGCGTTTTTCAGCAGGACCGGGCTGAGGTTTTTCCAGTTCGGCAGCTTCGACTTGTCCAGTTCCTGATAGACGCCAGCCTTGATCTGCTTGGCCAGGAAACTGTTGGACGGCACGACGATGTCGTAGCCGGATTTGCCAGCGAGCAGCCGTGCCTCAAGGGTTTCATTACTGTCGAACACATCGTAGGTCACGCGGATGCCGGTCTCGTCTTCGAACTTCTTGACGGTGTCCGGGGCGATGTAATCCGACCAGTTGTAGACGCGCAGTACCTTGTCATTGGCCTGGGCGCCAGTGGCGATCGCGCCCAATAAGGACAGTGTCAGCAGAGTCCTGCCAAACATTTTCATCGGTACAACTCCAATTCTCTTTATCGTTGACGCAAAACTGTGAAAACGCGACGGCCTAGGCCGTCGCTTCTACCCTTTGCTTCTTCGGTTGCTGCCAGGATTCGCTGGCGGTCTGGTCCATGGCTTCCTGGATCGCGCGTTTGCGGGTGGCTTCGGCGCGGCGGCTGAAATACCAGACCATCAAGGTCACGATCGATACCGCCAACAGAATCAGGCTGGCCACGGCGTTGATCTCAGGCTTCACACCCAGACGTACCGCCGAGAACACTTCCATCGGCAGGGTCGTCGAACCCGGACCGGACACGAAGCTCGCCAACACCAAATCATCCAGCGACAAGGCAAACGACATCATGCCGCCGGCCGCCAGTGACGGCGCGATCATCGGAATGGTGATCAAGAAAAACACCTTGAACGGCTTCGCGCCCAAATCCATCGCCGCTTCTTCGATGGACAGGTCCAGCTCACGCAAACGCGCCGAAACCACCACCGCTACATAGGCGGCACAAAACGTGGTGTGGGCGATCCAGATGGTGACGATGCCACGTTCCATCGGCCAGCCGATCAACTGCGCCATGGCCACGAACAGCAGCAACAGCGACAGACCGGTGATCACTTCCGGCATCACCAACGGCGCCGTCACCAATCCACCGAACAACGTACGGCCCTTGAAGCGTGTCACGCGAGTCAGCACAAACGCCGCCAACGTGCCCAGCGCTACAGCGGCAATCGCGGTGTAGCAGGCGATTTCCAGCGAGCGCACCACCGAGCCCATCAGTTGGGAGTTGTCGAGCAGGCCGACGTACCACTTCACCGACCAGCCGCCCCACACCGTCACCAGTTTCGAGGCGTTGAACGAGTAGATCACCAGAATCAACATCGGCAGGTAGATAAACGACAGGCCGAAAATCAGCATGAACTTTGAAAATCCGAAGCGTTTCATCCCCGACCCTCCATCTCTTTGGCCTGACTACGGTTGAACAGCAGAATCGGCACAATCAGGATCAACAGCATCACCACCGCCAGGGCAGATGCCACCGGCCAGTCGCGGTTGTTGAAGAACTCTTGCCACAGCACACGACCGATCATCAGCGTCTCCGGGCCACCCAGCAGTTCCGGGATCACGAACTCACCGACCACCGGAATGAACACCAGCATGCAGCCAGCGATGATCCCGTTCTTGGCCAGCGGCACGGTGATTTTCCAGAAGTTGTTGAAGTTGCTCGACCCCAGGTCCGACGCGGCTTCCAGCAGACTTTGATCGTGCTTGACCAGGTTGGCGTACAGCGGCAACACCATGAACGGCAGGTAGGCGTAAACCACCCCAATGTAGACGGCCGTGTTGGTGTTGAGGATCTCGATCGGGTGCGAGGTCAGCCCGGTCCACATCAGGAAGCCGTTGAGCAAACCGTTGTTGCTGAGAATGCCCATCCACGCATACACGCGGATCAGGATCGCGGTCCAGGTCGGCATCATGATCAGCAACAGCAGAACGTTTTGCGTTTCCTTGTTGGCCTTGGTGATCGCGTAGGCCATCGGGAAACCGAGCGCCAGGCACATCAGCGTGCTTAAAAACGCGACCTTCAACGAGCCGAAGTAGGCCGAGATATACAGCTCATCCTGGGTCAGCAGCGAGTAGTTGCCGATGTTGAGCAATAGCTGAAATTTCTGCTCGGCGAAGGTGTAGATCTCTGAGTAAGGAGGAATGGCCAGCGCCGCTTCCGAGAAGCTGATCTTCATCACCAGGAAGAACGGCAACAGGAAAAACAGGCACAGCCACAGGAAAGGAATCCCGATGACGAGCTTTCGACCACTCGGCATCAGCCGCATAAACTGCTGATTGAGTGTTTTCATGAGCGCAGTACCACGCCGCTGTCGTCTTCCCACCACACGTAGACCTTGTCGTCCCAGGTCGGACGGGCGCCACGGCGTTCGGCGTTGGCCATGAGCGACTGCACGACCTTGCCGCCAGGCAATTCCACGTAGAACACCGAGTGACCGCCGAGGTAGGCGATGTCATGCACTTTGCCTTCGGACCAGTTGTAGCGGGTATCGGGTTTAGTCGTGCTGACCAGCAGTTTTTCCGGGCGGATCGCGTAAGTAATCGACTTGTCCTGCACCGAGGTGCTGACGCCGTGACCGACGTAAATCTTCTGCTCCAGGTCCGGGCTGTGAATGATCGCGTGCCCCTCGAGGTCTTCCACAACGGTGCCGTCGAAGGCGTTCACGTTGCCGATGAATTCGCAGACCAAGCGGCTGACCGGCGCCTCATAAATGTCCACCGGGCTGCCGATCTGCGCGATCCAGCCGAGGTGCATGATGGCGATGCGTTGGGCCATGGTCATGGCCTCTTCCTGATCGTGGGTCACCATCACGCAGGTCACGCCAACGCGCTCGATGATCTCGACCAACTCCAGTTGCATCTGCGAGCGAAGTTTTTTATCCAGCGCGCCCATCGGTTCGTCGAGCAGTAACAGCTTCGGACGTTTGGCCAGGGAGCGAGCCAATGCCACACGTTGACGCTGACCGCCAGACAGTTGATGCGGCTTGCGCTTGGCGTACTGGGTCATGTGCACCAGCCGCAGCATCTCTTCAACGCGAGCGTCGATTTCGCTGTTGGAGAGCCGATCCTGCTTCAGGCCGAAGGCGATGTTCTGCGCCACCGTCATGTGCGGGAACAAGGCGTAGGACTGGAACATCATGTTGATCGGCCGTTCGTACGGCGGCATGTCGGTGATGTCGACACCGTCGAGCAGAATTCGTCCTTCGGTCGGGCGCTCGAAGCCTGCGAGCATGCGCAGCAGGGTCGATTTACCGGAGCCGGAACCACCGAGCAGGGCGAAGATTTCGCCTTGATGAATCTCAAGCGAGACATCGTCAACAGCGGTGGTTTCGTCGAATTTCTTGGTGACGCGATCGACTTTCACCAGTACCTTTTTCGGTGACTGGTGACCTTCAAGAGCCTTCCTGTAGATGCTGGAGGCGTTTGCCATGTGAAACTCCCAACAGGTTTCAGTCGTCGGGCCAACGCGGCCTGACTTAATAGTGGATTGCAAGCCCGGTCGGGCTTATTCGGCGCCGCCGTCCTGGCTGCCTGTTCGTACTTGTTGTTATCGCGTTTGTTGTTGTCGTGAAGGACTGGCGCACAACGGCGCGCCAGCCCCTCACGGGGGCAGTAAATTGATTAATCGAGTGTTAAGTCAGCGCGTATTACGAAGCGCCGCCCGTTGCCGGCACGCCTCGCCAAACGCGTGGAAAATACTCAAATAAGGAGGGTTCGAAAGCACCTGCCATTCCGGGTGCCATTGCACGCCGACGGCGAAAGCCTTGCTGTGCTCGACCGAAATCGCCTCGATCAAGCCATCCGGCGCGACAGCTTCGGCGCGCAGGCCGGGAGCCAGCCGGTCGATGCCTTGGCTGTGAATCGAATTGACCTGGAACACCTGCGGCAAATCCAGCGCCTCGAACACACCGCCCGGTTGCACGTTGACCGGGTGAGCCGCTGCGTACTGCACGGCCAGGTCCGGATGATTCGCTTCCCGGTGATCCAGCATGCCGGGCAGTTCGTGGACCTTTTGATAAAGGCTGCCCCCGAACGCCACGTTCATTTCCTGAAAGCCGCGGCAGATGCCGAGCACCGGCACGCCGGCCGCAATGGCCGCACGCAATAAGGGAAGGGTGGTGGCGTCCCGTTGCGGATCGTGATCCGTACCGGGGGCGCTGTCGGGGCCTTGATAGTGGAAGGGTTCCACATTCGAGGGCGAGCCGGTCAGCAGCAGACCGTCGAGATGCGCGAGCACATCTTCAATCTCGGTCAGTTCGCCTAAGGAAGGAATGATGACCGGCAGCCCCAAAGCCGCGACGCTGACAGCACGCAAGTACTTGTCGCCGCTGACATGGTAGGGGTGCAGGCCAATCTGTTTGACGCACGCAGTAACGCCGATCAATGGCTTGAATGCCATTTTTATCACCTCGAAGTTTCACACTTGAACGAGCTTTTCCAGAGCTTAGCCTTGTTGATTTTAATTAACAACTCTCATGTAAAAAATTCTAAACGCCGCACGTCTGATCTTGAGGGTTTATGCGGCGTGCAAGACTTGTCTGGCACTCTCGTGCCCTAAAAAGGCCAGAAAATAAAGGTTGAAAGGCCAAGTGTTCGCTATTGACTTCACTTTGCCGTTCGGGTTGACTGGGCTCGTGAAAGGGTAGTGAACATAATAATTAACAGCTAATAGGTGCATCATGTCGGTCCCTCTGCGTGCCGTTCAACTCAACGAAGCAAACGCATTCCTTAAGAAATATCCTGAGGTTTTGTACGTCGACCTTCTGATTGCGGATATGAACGGTGTGGTGCGCGGTAAGCGCATCGAGCGCACCAGTCTTCATAAGGTTTACGAAAAAGGTATCAACCTCCCGGCGTCACTGTTTGCTCTGGACATCAATGGTTCTACGGTGGAAAGCACCGGCCTGGGTCTGGACATCGGTGACTCAGACCGAATCTGCTTTCCCATCCCTAATACGCTCAGCATCGAGCCTTGGCAGAAGCGCCCTACTGCGCAACTGTTAATGACCATGCACGAACTCGAAGGCCAGCCGTTCTTCGCTGACCCTCGCGAAGTGCTGCGTCAGGTCGTGAGCAAGTTCGATGCAATGGGCCTGACCATCTGCGCCGCGTTCGAACTCGAGTTCTATCTGATCGACCAGGACAACGTGAACGGTCGTCCGCAATCGCCACGCTCGCCGGTGTCGGGCAAACGTCCGATGTCGACTCAGGTCTACCTGATCGACGACCTGGACGAATACGTCGATTGCCTGCAAGACATCCTCGAAGGCGCGAAAGAGCAAGGCATTCCTGCTGACGCCATCGTCAAGGAAAGCGCCCCGGCGCAGTTTGAAGTGAACCTGCATCACGTCAATGACCCGATCAAGGCCTGCGACTACGCGGTGTTGCTCAAGCGTCTGGTGAAGAACATCGCCTACGACCACGAGATGGACACCACCTTCATGGCCAAGCCGTATCCGGGCCAGGCGGGCAATGGTTTGCACGTGCACATTTCGATTCTCGACAAAGAAGGCAACAACATCTTTGCCAGCGAGGATCCCGAGCAGAACGCCGCGCTGCGACACGCGATCGGCGGTGTGCTCGAGACCCTGCCGGCGCAGATGGCGTTCCTCTGCCCGAACGTCAACTCGTACCGTCGCTTCGGCGCACAGTTCTATGTGCCCAACTCGCCGAGCTGGGGCATCGACAACCGTACCGTCGCGGTACGTGTGCCGACCGGTTCGTCGGACTCCGTGCGTATCGAACACCGCGTGGCGGGCGCTGATGCCAACCCGTACTTGCTGATGGCGTCGGTGCTGGCCGGTATTCACCACGGCCTGACCAACCAGATCGAGCCGGGCGCACCGGTTGAAGGCAACAGCTACGAGCAGAATGAGCAGAGCCTGCCGAACAACCTGCGTGATGCACTGCGCGAACTGGCCGACAGCGAAGTCATGTCGCGCTATATCGACCCGCTGTACATCGACGTGTTCGTGGCGTGCAAGGAAAGCGAGCTGGCCGAGTTCGAGAACTCCATCTCGGACCTTGAGTACAACTGGTATCTGCACACAGTCTGACGGCTGGTGAGTAACCTTGTAGGAGCTGCCTTCGGCAGCTCCTACAGGGGCATTCATTCCAACGATCACTAATTTTCTGCGTCGAGTCACAACAATGACAAACACTCGCAGCGACTGGGAGCAACGCTTTCAGTCCTTAACAATCGAAGGCCGTGCATTCATCGACGGCCAATACTGCTCGGCACTCAGCGGCGACACCTTTGAATGCATGAGCCCGGTCGACGGCCGCTTCCTGGTCAACGTCGCCAGCACCGACGAAGCCGACGCCAATGCGGCAGTCGCCGTCGCGCGCCGCACCTTCGAATCCGGCATCTGGGCCAAACTCGCCCCGGCCGAGCGCAAGCGTATCCTGATCCGTTTCGCCGATCTCATCCTGGCCAACCAGGAAGAACTCGCCCTGCTCGAAACCCTCGACATGGGCAAGCCGATCAGCGACTCGATGAACATCGACATCCCGGCGACCGCCAACGCGATCCGCTGGAGCGCCGAAGCCATCGACAAGATCTACGACGAAGTCGCCGCCACACCGCACGACCAACTCGGCCTCATCACCCGCGAACCTGCCGGCGTGGTCGCCGCCATTGTGCCGTGGAACTTCCCGTTGATCATGGCCAGCTGGAAGTTCGCCCCAGCCCTGGCCGCCGGCAACTCGTTCATCCTCAAGCCTTCGGAAAAGTCACCGCTGACCGCCATCCGCATCGCCCAGCTTGCTCTGGAGGCGGGCATCCCGAAAGGCGTGTTCAACGTTCTGCCAGGCTACGGTCACACCGTCGGCAAGGCGCTGGCGTTGCACATGGACGTCGACGTGCTGGCCTTCACCGGCTCGACCGTGATTGCCAAGCAACTGCTGATCTACGCCGGGCAAAGCAACATGAAACGCGTCTGGCTCGAAGCAGGGGGGAAGAGTCCAAACGTGGTGTTCGCCGACGCGCCGGATCTGCGCGCGGCAGCACAAGCGGCGGCCGGTGCGATTGCCTTCAACCAGGGCGAAGTCTGCACCGCTGGTTCGCGCTTGCTGGTGGAACGCTCGATTCGCGAGCAATTCATCCCGCTGCTGGTGGAAGCACTGCAAGCCTGGAAACCGGGGCACGCCCTCGATCCAGAAACCACCGTCGGCGCAGTCGTCGATCAGCGTCAACTGGACAACGTGCTGCGCTACATCCAGGTCGGCAAAGACCAGGGCGCGCAGTTGATCGCGGGCGGCAGCCGTACCCTCGAAAGCACCGGTGGCCTGTACGTGGAACCGGCGATTTTCGACGGCGTGACCAACGCCATGACCATCGCCCGGGAAGAAATCTTCGGCCCGGTACTGTCGCTGATCACCTTCGACACCGAGGAAGAAGCGCTGGCGATTGCCAACGACAGCATCTTCGGCCTGGCCGCGGGCGTCTGGACCAGCAACCTGAGCAAGGCCCACACCTTCGCTCGCGGCTTGCGCGCCGGTAGCGTCTGGGTCAACCAGTACGACGGCGGCGACATGACTGCGCCGTTCGGCGGGTTCAAGCAGTCGGGTAACGGTCGGGACAAATCGCTGCATGCGTTCGACAAATACACCGAACTCAAAGCGACCTGGATCAAGCTCTAACACCTCTACAACGGCGGCCGTCGGCACGTGCCAGCGGCCATCGGAGAAACCTATGAAACAAAGCTCTGTTAAACAAAATCATGTAAACAGCTACTACGCCGCCACCCGCAACTTCACCGGCGACTTCCCGGTCCTCGAACAAGCGGTGGACTGCGACGTCTGCGTGATCGGCGCCGGCTACACCGGTTTGTCCTCGGCACTGTTCCTCGCCGAAGCAGGCTACAGCGTCACCGTGCTCGAAGCCGCCAAAGTCGGTTTCGGCGCCAGCGGTCGCAACGGCGGTCAACTGGTCAACTCCTACAGTCGCGACGTCGATGTCATCGAAGAACGTTACGGTGACAAGACCGCCGAAGTCCTCGGCAGCATGATCTTCGAAGGCGCCGACATCATCCGTCAGCGCATACAGCACTACGACATCCAGTGCGACTACCGTCCGGGCGGCATCTTTGCCGCGCTGAACAAAAAGCAGCTCAAAGGCCTGGCCGAGCAGAAAAGCAACTGGGAACGTTACGGCAACAAGAACCTGAAAATGCTCGACGCGGCGGACATCCAGCGCGAAGTCGGTTGCGACAACTACGTTGGCGGCCTGCTCGACATGCAGGGCGGCCACATCCACCCGCTGAACCTGGCCCTCGGCGAAGCCTCGGCGATCATCGGCCTCGGCGGCAAAATCTACGAGCAATCGGCCGCAGTGGAAATCACCTACGGCGAGCCGATCACCGTGCGCACCGCCAAAGGCCTGGTCCGCGCCAAGTACCTGCTGATCGCCGGCAACGCCTACCTGCCTCAAGACCTCGACAACCGAGTCACGCGCAAAAGCATGCCGTGCGGTTCGCAAATCGTCGTCACCGAGCCGTTGTCCGAAAAAGTTGCGCGCAGCCTGATCAAAAACAACTACTGCGTCGAAGACTGCAACTACCTGCTCGACTACTACCGCCTCACCGCCGACAACCGCCTGCTGTACGGCGGCGGCGTGGTCTACGGTGCCCGCGAACCGGACGACATCGAGCAACTGATCAAACCGAAAATCCTCAAAACCTTCCCGCAACTGAAGGACGTGAAGATCGACTACCGCTGGACCGGCAACTTCCTGCTGACCATGTCACGCATGCCGCAGTTCGGCCGCATCGAGAAAAACGCCTACTACATGCAAGGCTACAGCGGCCACGGCGTCACCTGCTCGCACCTGGCCGGCAAACTCATCTCGGAAATGATCCGCGGCGACGCCGAACGCTTCGACGCCTTCGCCTCCCTGCCACACATGCCCATGATCGGCGGCCGCACCTTCCAGGCCCCACTCACCGCCATGGGCGCCGCGTACTACGCGCTGCGTGACCGGTTCGGCATCTAAGTTGAATCCACCCGGCAGCCACTCCAAAACGCTGCCGCCGGATCTGAACACTGCAACACTCTGTGGGAGCGAGCAGGCTCGCTCCCACAATGGGTTTTCGTTGTTCCTCAGGCCATCGTTTCCTGCAGGCTTTCATGCTGCCGAGCATCACTCGCAATCAACTGTTTGATCGCTTCAAACAACTCATCACCTTGCGCCTCCGTGCAGTCCTCGCCATTGCGTTTGCGCAGCCCGTAATGGCTAAGAATCAAGTGCACATCCGCATGCAGACCCTGTTGCTTCAGGCAGTTCTCGACGCATTCCAGCGGGCAACCGTCCAGCGCGAAGATCCGTCGTCCCGAACGCGCCTTGTTGACCAGCGCCGCCACATGCCCGCCGACGCCGACGATGCAGGACATCTCGGCCAGTCCGCTGCGATCCAGTCGCACTGCCAGGGTATTGGCCAGTTGGGCGACGTTGGAGCAGCCCGAGCAGGAGTAAATCAGAGGCAAGGTTGAACGGGGCATGAGCACTCTCCATGGATGGACTTCTTCAGTGTGCAAGGCCGGTGGCGATGCGCATTGACTGCGGTCAATTCAGTCTATTGGAACGCCGCGAGATCCTCTTCGGCGAGGATGCTGATATTGCGTCGTTCCATGGCGATCAGGCCGCTGTCCACCAGACGGTGCAAGATCCGCGAAAAGGTTTCCGGCTGAATACCCAGCTTCGAGGCGACCAGGCGCTTGGACACCTGCAAGACAATCAAACCGCTGATCGGGTTGCGCTCCTGGAACAGAAAATTGATCACCCGACGGCTCGCGCTGGCCATGGTCAAGGTGTCGATGTCGCGCAGACGCAGGTGCAGGTGAACGCTCATGCTCGCCAGAATGGCCAGGCAAACCTTCGGCTGGTCTTCGAGTGCATTGCGGTAATGGTTGCCCTCGATACTCACCAGCACGCTGTCCTTCAGCGCCGTGGCGCTCACCGGGTAGAGACGGGCCTGGCTGAACAGCAAGGCTTCGGCAAAGGTCTGGCCCGGCTGAATGATTTCCACCAGGTTCTCCTGACCTTCGCCCGTGAGGCGGTACAACTTGATCTGACCGCTGACCAGCAGGAAAAATCGCTTGGCCGGATCCCCTTGATGCATGAGCGTGTTGTGACAGGTCAGACGCTTGAGCATGGCCAGGCCGCAGACTTCCTCGAAGATCTTCTCCGGCAGTTGGCTGAACAGATGATGACGGCGCAATGTTAAAACGATGGAAGGGTGGGTCAGCATGGCGTACCTCCGCTGACGCTCATAGTAGAGAGCGCCGGCCGGATGACCTATGCCTCTGCCGGCCTACCTCCAAAGAGGCATGCCCCTCAGCCCGCATTGCGCAGATGCTCCATGGCCCACACGGCCGCCTCTACCCGCGAGCGCAAGCCGAGTTTGTGCAGCAGGTTTTTGACGTGAACCTTGACCGTCCCTTCGGTGATGCCCAGCTTGTGCCCGATGATTTTGTTGCTGAAACCGCTGGCGATGGTTTTCAGCACCTGACGCTCACGCTCGGTCAGTTCCACCACGGTCTGGCGTTGCGGTGAGCGCAGCGCCTGGGCCATGACTTGGGTCAGGCCCGGGCTGATCACCAGTGCGCCGTTCAAGGCATCGCGGATGTACTGAACCAACAGTTCGGGCTCCATGTCCTTGAGCAGATAGCCGTCGGCATCCAGACGCAGTGCGTCGCGAATATCGTCTTCAGCGTCCGAGACCGTGAACAGCAGCACCTTGCCGGTGTAGTGCATCGCCCGTAATTGGCGCAGGGTCTCAATGCCATTCATCTGCGGCATGTTGTTATCGAGCAATACCAGATCCGGTTTCAACGGCTCGATCAGAATGAGTGCTTCTTCACCGTTGCCGGCTTCGCCGACGATCAGGAAATCATCTTCGAGTTCGAGCATCTGGCGGATGCCGTGACGCATCATCGGATGGTCGTCGACCAGCAGGATTGTGTGTTGCGGGGACGGGTTCATGTGACGCTACCTTCTGTTTGCTGCCCGAGAAACTCCGGTTGGAATTCCAGCTGGACGCGGGTGCCTTGCGGCTCCCTGGAAAATATCTGCAGCTGGCCGCGCAAGCTGCGGGCCCGCTCATCCATGATGTTCAAGCCATGGTGTTCGCGTTGGTCGACGTTGCCGCTGAACCCGCGCCCATCGTCTTCGACGATGAGCCTGACGGTTTCACCGTCCTGACGCAGTTCGAGCCAGGCGTTTTGTGCGTGGGCGTGGCGCAGGCAATTGGAGAGCGCCTCGCGGGTGATCTGCAAAATGTGGATTTGTTCGCTGGCCGATAACTGAAAGGCCAGCGCGTCGACGTGCAGGTGCACCTGAAATTCCCCGCGCCGGGAGAACTCCTCGGCGGTGTCCTTGAGTTCCTGCACCAGTCCCGCGTCGTGAATCTGCAAGCGAAAGGTGGTCAGCAACTCGCGTAACTGGCGGTAGGCATTGTTCAGCCCTTCGCGCAATTCGGCGGTGACGTTTTCCAGGATTTCAACCGGTTCGCCACGGCGCATCAGGGTCTGCAGGCGACTGACTTGCAACTTCATGTAGGACAAGGCCTGGGCCAGTGAGTCGTGCAACTCCCGGGCAATGATGGTGCGTTCGTCGAGCAACAGCAGGCGATGGTCCTGTTCCCGTTGACGTTTGAGCGACAGCGACGTGCCGATGAGGTTGGCCAGGGCCTGGATCAGTTGGGTTTCCCAGGCTTGCGTCGGGTGTCCGTCGACAAAATGCGCCTTGAGTTCGCCCAGTTCGCTGCCCTGATTGCTGATGCTGAATGTTTGTGGACTGGCTTTATGGTGTTTCTGGCACGTGGCGCAGTCGCTGCTGGCGCAGACTTCCCGGATGTTCGCGCCATGCAAGGCGAGCAGCTGCTGGGCCGGTGCCTGCAATTGTCCTTGCAGACACAGCGACAGGCGCAAGCCAGGCAGGCGTTGTTGGAAGCGCCGGATCAACTCATCCAAGCCTTCGGCATTGGCCAGGCGTGTGGCCAGGCTTCGACTGCTTTGGTACAGCAGTTCGAGAGCGGCATTGGCTTGTTGCAGGTTCAGGGTTTTTTGCTGGACCTGACTCTCCAGGGTGCGGTGCGAGTCTTCGATGGTCTCGGCCATGGCGTTGAAGCTTGTGGCCAACTGGCCCAGTTCGTCCTGGGACTGATGGTTGACCCGCACCTTGAAATCGCCGCGACGAAAGCGCTGGGTCGCGTCCACCAACTCTTTCAAGGGCGTGATTACGCCGCACTGCAGCTCGTAAAGCCCAAGCAGCAGGACAATCATGGTGGTGAACAAGGCCAGGCCCTGGATCACCTGTTGCCAGCCTTGCTTTTGTTCGCTTTCGCGCTGCAACAGGTTGACGAACTGGTTCAGTTGTTCAACGAAGGGCAGGGCCTGGACCTGAAAATAGGCGGCATCGCCGCGCTCAAGTGCCGGGCGCAAATCCTCGTTCCATCGCTGTTGGATTTGCCCATAGCTGATTTGCAGCGCGGTGGTCGGGCCATCTTCCAGCACCGCCTTGAGTGACTGGCTGTTGAGTCGGGTTTGCAGGCTGTCGGTGACGGCGGCAATTTCTTCGCCGGTGGCGCCAGCCGCCAGTTTCCAGCTCAGGTGGTAGGTCTCCATGCGCACCGAGCCTGCGGTGTTGATGGCGGCGGCATCGCCCTGGCTGAACCAGGCGATCAGTCCGGCGCTCAATGAACTGGCGAGGGCGAGCACGGCGATCAGGATCACCGCCACCCCGGCGCGAGCGGGCAAGGAGCTGCGTAACCAGCGCATCATCAGCGCAGGTCCGGGAAAAAATCAGGAAAACAGAGCACGTGGAGCTCCAGGGTGGGGTTTTGCCGCCGATCCCGGGCGCGCTACCTCTAAAGAGTTGTCGACTGATCCTTGTCAGCAAAAACATTGGTAGAAATCCCTAAGACGCTGATAAACAAACAACTTCAGGGTTTCGTTGAACTACCTCCTTAGAGGTAGACCGCACAAGCATAGGCCTATGCGCCCATGGGCTTCGTTGACATGGATCAAGTTTTTGCGGGGTTGGCCTCTCTAGTCTGCCGCCATGGCTAACTGACTGGAGAGCATTGTGAACCAACCGCAAGTACGACAAGGCTTGGTGCTGGGCATGAGCACGCTGGCCTTCACAGTCTGTTTCATGGTCTGGATGATGTTTGCCGTGCTTGGGGTGCCGATCAAGGATCTGCTCCAGCTCAACGAAACCCAGTTCGGCCTGCTGGCCGCGACCCCGGTACTGACCGGCTCGCTGGTGCGTTTGCCACTGGGTCTGCTGACCGACCGTTTTGGCGGGCGCAGTGTGTTCTTCCTGCTGATGCTGGCCTGCGTGGCGCCGCTGTACCTGATCAGTCACGCCACCGCTTACTGGCAGTTCCTGGTGCTGGGCTTGTTCGTCGGCCTCGCTGGCGGCTCGTTTTCGGTCGGGATTGCCTACGTCGCCAAATGGTTCGACAAGGAGAATCAGGGTTTTGCGATGGGCATCTTCGGCGCCGGTAACGCCGGGGCCGCGGTGACCAAGTTTCTCGCCCCGGCACTGATCGCTGCCGGCAGTTGGCAGCTGGTGCCGAAAGTCTTCAGCGCGATCCTCTTTATTACTGCGCTGTTGTTCTGGTTCTTCAGCGCCGAAAACAAGGACCACCGCAGTGCCACCGGCGCCACGTTGCGTGAGCAATTGAGCTCGCTGAAGGATCCCGCGGTGTGGCGCTACTGCCAGTACTACTCGATCGTTTTCGGCGGTTATGTCGCCCTCGCGCTGTGGATGACCAAGTACTACGTGCAGGAGTACGGTTTCAGTCTGCAAAGCGCGGCGCTGCTGGCGGCCTGTTTTTCCCTGCCCGGTGGCGTGCTGCGTGCCGTCGGCGGCTGGATGTCGGATCGCTGGGGTGCGCAAAGTGTGACCTGGTGGGTGTTGTGGGTCAGCTGGTTCTGCCTGTTCCTGCTCTCGTATCCCCAGACCCAACTGCAAGTGCAAACGATCAACGGCCCAGTGGACTTCCACATCGGCCTCAATCCCGCGCTGTTCACCGTGCTGCTGTTCGTCATGGGCATCGCCTTTGCGTTCGGCAAGGCCTCGGTCTTTAAATACATCGCCAATGACTACCCGAAAAACATGGGGGCCGTGTCCGGCATCGTCGGCCTCGCGGGTGGCTTGGGCGGTTTCGTGTTGCCAATCCTGTTCGGCGCCCTGGTGGACCTCACCGGCGTGCGCTCTTCCTGCTTCATGTTGATGTACGGCGTGGTCTGGGTCTCCCTCACCTGGATGTACTTCAGCGAAATACGCAAAAGCCCGGTGCTGGGTAAAGCGCCGCTGCTGACCCCATCCCCGATTTCCAGCATTGCCCTAGGAGAAGAACATGTCCGTTCTGCAAAAGCCTGAAAAAGGCCCGGTCATTCATGACTGGCGCCCCGAGGACCCAGCGTTCTGGGGAAGTAGCGGCAAACAGACTGCCACGCGCAACTTGTGGATTTCCATTCCTGCGCTGCTGCTGGCCTTTGCGGTGTGGATGGTCTGGAGCACGGTGATTGTACGTTTGAACGCCATCGGCTTCAGCTTCACCACCGACCAGCTGTTCTGGCTGGCGGCGTTGCCGGGGTTGTCCGGTGCGACCTTGCGCGTCTTCTATTCCTTTATGGTGCCGATCTTCGGTGGCCGTCGCTGGACTGCCCTGAGCACCGCGTCGCTTTTGTTGCCATCGATCTGGATGGGCTTCGCCGTGCAGGACCCGAGCACCTCGTATAGCGTGTTCGTGTTGATTGCCTTGCTCTGCGGTTTTGGTGGCGGCAACTTCGCCTCGAGCATGTCCAACATCAGCTTCTTCTATCCCAAGTCGCAGCAGGGCACAGCCCTTGGTCTCAATGCCGGGCTGGGTAACCTGGGCGTCTCGGTGATGCAGTTCTGTGTGCCGCTGGTGATCACCTTCGGTGTGTTCGGCTTCATGGGCGGCTCGCCGCAAGCACTGCCGGATGGCGGCCAATTGTGGTTGCAGAACGCCGGTTTCATCTGGGTGCCGTTCATTGTCTTGGTGACGGTGCTGGCCTGGTTCGGCATGAATGACCTGTCCAGTGCCCGGGCCTCGTTCAGCGAACAGGCGGTGATCTTCAAACGCAAACACAACTGGCTGATGTGCTGGTTGTACCTGGCGACCTTCGGTTCGTTTATCGGTTTCTCCGCGGCGTTTCCGCTGCTGATCAAAACCTCCTTCCCTGACGTCATCGCCTTGAAATTCGCCTTCCTCGGCCCGTTGGTTGGCGCGCTGGTGCGCCCATTGGGCGGCTGGCTGGCGGACAAGCTCGGTGGCGCGAAGGTGACCTTGTGGAACTTCGTGGCGATGATCGTGATGGTCTTCGGCGTCATGCACTTCCTGCCGCAGAACGGCTCGGGCGGCAACTTCTACGGCTATCTCGGCATGTTCATGCTGCTGTTCATTACCACTGGCATCGGCAACGGCTCCACCTTCCGCATGATCCCGGTGATCTTCCGCACACAGCATGAAAAAGCCTGTGTCGGCAAACCACCCGCTGTACGTGAACAAGCACTGAAGAACGCCGGCAAAGAGTCGGCCGCCGTCCTGGGCTTCAGTTCCGCCATGGGCGCCTTCGGTGCGTTCTTCATTCCCAAATCCTTCGGTACTTCGATGGCCCAGACCGGCGGCCCCGAGATGGCCTTCTACATGTTCGTCGGCTTTTACCTGAGCTGCATCGTGGTGACCTGGTGGTGGTACGCGCGCAAAGGCGCGGCGACACCCTGCTAAGACGACCCGAATCCAACCATTGCGTGGGCGGGGCACAGAACCCCGCAGCAAGCCTGAGAGGACTACACCGTGAGTCATTTACTGGATCAACTGAAGTTTTTCAATCGCAAGCAAAACGAGTTTTCCGACGGTCATGGCGAGACCCGCAAAGAGTCTCGCGACTGGGAGAACGTCTACCGTTCACGCTGGCAGTACGACAAGATCGTGCGTTCCACCCACGGGGTGAACTGCACCGGTTCCTGCTCGTGGAAAATTTACGTCAAGAACGGCCTGATCACCTGGGAAACCCAGCAGACCGACTACCCGCGTACCCGTAACGATCTGCCTAACCATGAGCCCCGTGGCTGTCCCCGTGGTGCCAGTTACAGCTGGTACATCTACAGCGCCAACCGGCTCAAGTACCCGAAAATTCGCAAGCCATTGCTCAAACTCTGGCGCGATGCGCGGCAGACCATGGCGCCGGTCGAAGCCTGGGCCAGCATCGTCGAGGACAAGGCCAAGGCCGACTCCTATAAAAGCAAGCGCGGCATGGGTGGCTTCATTCGTTCCAACTGGGAGGAAGTCAACGAGATCATTGCCGCGGCCAACGTCTACACCATCAAGCAATACGGTCCGGACCGGATCGTCGGTTTCTCGCCGATTCCGGCCATGTCGATGGTCAGCTATGCCGCAGGCTCGCGTTACCTGTCACTGATCGGCGGCGCCTGCCTGAGTTTCTACGACTGGTACTGCGACTTGCCACCGGCCTCGCCGATGGTCTGGGGCGAGCAGACCGACGTGCCGGAATCGGCCGACTGGTATAACTCCAACTACATCATTGCCTGGGGCTCCAACGTCCCGCAGACCCGCACCCCGGATGCGCACTTCTTTACCGAAGTCCGTTACAAGGGCACCAAGACGGTCGCGATCACTCCGGACTACTCGGAAGTCGCCAAGCTCACCGATCTGTGGCTGAACCCCAAGCAGGGCACCGATGCGGCGCTGGCCCAAGCGTTCAACCATGTGATCTTCAAAGAATTTCACCTGGACAAACCGAGCGCCTATTTCACCGACTACGCCAAGCGCTTCACAGATCTGCCGGTGCTGGTGCTGCTCAAGCAAATGGTCGACAAGGCTCCGGGCGCCGGTTATCAGCCGGACCGCTTTTTGCGCGCCAGTGACCTGACCGACAACCTTGGCCAGGAAAACAATCCGGAATGGAAAACCATCGCCCTGGATGTCAGTGGCGAACTGGTCTCCCCTCAGGGTTCCATCGGTTATCGCTGGGGCGAGAAGGGCAAGTGGAACATCCTTCCCCGTGAAGGTGGCGAAGGCCGTGAGATCGATCTGAAGCTGAGCCTGATCGGTGATGACGTCGCCGAAGTGGCCTTCCCGTATTTTGCCGGTGAGTCCCACGAGCACTTCCAGCACGTGGCCGGCGATGCCGTGCAATACCGCCGCGTGCCGGTGCACAACGTGGTGCTGGCGGACGGCAGCGTGGCCAAAGTCGCCACTGTGTTTGACCTGTCGGCCGCCAACCTGGCGATCGATCGCGGCCTCGGCGGCGCTAACGTGGCCAAGGATTACGACGACGCCTCGGTGCCTGGCACTCCGGCCTGGCAGGAACAGATCACCGGCGTCAGCCGCGAGAAAGCCATCCAGATTGCCCGTGAGTTCGCCGACAACGCCGACAAGACCAAGGGCCGCTCGATGATCATCGTCGGCGCGGCGATGAATCACTGGTACCACATGGACATGAACTACCGCGGGCTGATCAACATGCTCATGCTCTGCGGGTGTGTCGGCCAGACCGGTGGCGGTTGGGCGCATTACGTCGGTCAGGAAAAACTCCGTCCGCAATGCGGCTGGCTGCCATTGGCGTTCGGCCTGGACTGGAACCGTCCGCCTCGCCAAATGAACGGCACCAGCTTCTTCTACGCCCACAGTTCGCAATGGCGTCACGAGAAAATGAGCATGCACGACGTGCTCTCGCCGCTGGCCGATAAATCACAGTTCCCCGAGCATGCCCTGGACTACAACATCCGCGCCGAACGCGCCGGCTGGTTGCCCAGCGCACCGCAGCTCAACACTAACCCTTTGCACATCTGCCGCGACGCGGCGGCGGCCGGCATGGACCCTAAAGACTACGTGGTCAAGTCGCTGCAGGACGGTTCGCTGCGCTTCTCCTGCGAACAGCCGGACAGCCCGGTCAACTTCCCGCGCAACATGTTTATCTGGCGTTCCAACCTGTTGGGCTCCTCGGGCAAGGGCCACGAGTACATGCTCAAGTACCTGCTCGGCACCAAGAACGGGGTGATGAACGAAGACATCGGCCAGGTCGGCGACTGCAAACCGGAAGAAGCCGAATGGGTGGACGAGGGTGCCATTGGCAAGCTCGATCTGGTCACCACGCTGGACTTCCGCATGTCCTCGACCTGCGTCTATTCCGACATCGTGCTGCCGACGGCAACCTGGTACGAAAAAGACGACATGAACACCTCGGACATGCACCCGTTCATTCACCCGTTGTCGGCCGCCATCGACCCGGCGTGGGAATCGCGTTCCGACTGGGAAATCTACAAAGGCATCGCCAAGGCGTTTTCCAGCATGTCCGAAGGGCATCTGGGCGTTGAGAAGGACTTGGTAACGATCCCGTTGATGCACGACAGCGTCGGCGAATTGGCCCAACCGTTTGGCGGCACCGACTGGAAAAGCGCCGGCGTGGCACCGGAGCCAGGCAAAAACGCGCCGAACCTGCACGTGGTGGAGCGTGACTACCCGAACATCTACAAACAGTTCTCGTCCCTCGGACCATTGCTGGAGAAACACGGCAACGGTGGCAAAGGCATCAACTGGAACACCGAAGACGAAGTGAAATTCCTCGGTGAACTCAATCACAAAGAAGGCGATGCCGGTATCAGCCAGGGTCGGCCGAAAATCGACACGGCGATCGATGCTGCTGAAGTGATTCTGTCCCTCGCGCCGGAAACCAACGGCCAGGTCGCCGTCAAAGCCTGGGCCGCGCTGTCGGAATTCACCGGCATCGACCACAGTCACCTGGCGCTGTCCAAGGCCCACGAAGCGATCCGCTTCCGCGACATTCAGGCACAGCCGCGCAAGATCATTTCCAGCCCGACCTGGTCGGGTCTCGAAGACGATCACGTCAGCTACAACGCCGGCTACACCAACGTTCACGAAGGGATCCCGTGGCGCACCATCACCGGTCGCCAGCAGTTCTACCAGGATCACCCGTGGATGCAGGCGTTCGGCGAGCAACTGATGAGTTATCGCCCGCCCGTCAACACCCGCACCATCGAAGGGGTGAAAGGCAAGCGCAGCAACGGCGAGATCGAAATCGTCCTGAACTGGATCACCCCGCACCAGAAATGGGGCATCCACAGCACCTACAGCGACAACTTGCTAATGCTCACCCTCAGCCGTGGCGGGCCGATTGTCTGGCTCTCGGAGAACGATGCGAAACGCGCCGGTATCGAGGACAACGACTGGATCGAGTGCTTCAACATCAACGGTGCACTGACCGCCCGCGCGGTGGTCAGCCAACGGGTCAAGGACGGCATGGTGATGATGTACCACGCTCAGGAACGGATCGTGAACGTGCCCGGTTCGGAAACCACCAAGACCCGTGGCGGCCACCACAACTCGGTCACCCGGGTGGTGCTCAAGCCGACCCACATGATCGGCGGCTACGCCCAGCAAGCCTACGGTTTCAACTATTACGGCACGGTCGGTTGCAACCGCGACGAATTTGTCGTGGTGCGCAAAATGTCCAAAGTCGACTGGCTCGATGGTTCGTCCGGCGATGACCTGCCGCGTCCCCTGCCGACCGATATCGAGGAGAACTGAGATGAAGATTCGCTCACAAATCGGCATGGTTCTGAACCTGGACAAATGCATCGGTTGCCACACCTGTTCGATCACCTGCAAAAACGTCTGGACCAGCCGCGAAGGCATGGAATACGCCTGGTTCAACAACGTCGAATCGAAACCCGGGATCGGCTACCCGAAAGAATGGGAGAACCAGGACAAGTGGAAGGGCGGCTGGATCCGCAATGCCAATGGCACGATCAACCCGCGCATCGGCGGTAAATTCCGCGTGTTGGCGAACATTTTCGCCAACCCGGACCTGCCGAGCCTCGACGACTACTACGAACCGTTCGACTTCGATTACCAGCACCTGCACACCGCGCCGCTGGGCGAGCATCAGCCTACCGCGCGCCCGCGTTCGCTGATCTCCGGCAAGCGCATGGAAAAAATCGAGTGGGGCCCGAACTGGGAAGAAATCCTCGGCACCGAATTCGCCAAGCGCCGCAAGGACAAGAACTTCGACAAGATTCAGGCGGACATCTACGGCGAGTACGAAAACACCTTCATGATGTATTTGCCGCGCCTGTGCGAGCACTGCCTCAACCCCACTTGTGCAGCGGCTTGCCCGAGCGGGGCGATCTACAAGCGTGAAGAAGACGGCATCGTCCTGATTGACCAAGAGAAATGCCGTGGCTGGCGGATGTGCATCAGCGGCTGCCCGTACAAGAAAATCTACTTCAACTGGAAAAGCGGCAAGTCCGAGAAATGCATTTTCTGCTACCCGCGTATTGAAGCGGGGATGCCGACCGTTTGTGCCGAAACCTGTGTCGGGCGCATCCGCTACCTTGGTGTGCTTTTGTATGACGCCGACCGCATCAGCGAAGTGGCGAGCACCGCCAATGAGCAGGATCTGTACGAGAAACAACTGGAGATCTTCCTCGATCCGAATGACCCGGCGGTGATTCGTCAGGCTCTGGAAGATGGCGTCCCGCAATCGGTGATCGACTCCGCGCAACGTTCGCCGGTCTACAAAATGGCCGTGGACTGGAAACTCGCACTGCCGCTGCACCCGGAATACCGCACCTTGCCGATGGTTTGGTACGTACCGCCGCTGTCGCCGATCCAGAACGCGGCCACCGCTGGCACCGTGGGCATGAACGGGGTGATCCCGGACGTCGACAGCCTGCGCATTCCATTGAAGTACCTGGCCAACCTGTTGACGGCGGGCGATGAAAAACCGGTCAAGCGTGCGCTTAAACGCTTGCTGGCGATGCGCGCCTACAAACGTTCCGAGCAAGTCGACGGTGTTCAAGACCTGCAAGTGCTGGCGGATGTCGGCCTGAGCGTGGCCCAGGTTGAGGAGATGTATCGCTACCTGGCAATCGCCAACTACGAAGACCGCTTTGTTGTACCGAGCGCCCACCGTGAAGACGCCATGAGCGACGCCTTCGCTGAGCGTTCCGGGTGTGGCTTCAGTTTCGGCAGCGGCTGTAGCGGCAGCTCCGACACCAACATGTTCGGCGCCAAGAAAGCCAACCGCCGCGACATCCTGAAAACCGTCCAGTTGTGGGAGGAATGAGCATGCAAATTCTCAAAGTGATTTCGCTGCTGCTCGATTACCCGACCGAGACGCTGATTGGCGGTCGCGACGAGCTGGAGCAAGCGATCATCCAGTCACGGGAAATCAGCCCGACGCAGCGCGGTGCGTTGTTCGAATTGCTCGAGCTGATCTGCGCCAATGACCTGATGGATGGGCAGGAGCACTACGGTGCGCTGTTCGGTCGGGGGCGCTCACTGTCGCTGCTGTTGTTCGAGCATGTGCACGGTGAATCCCGCGACCGTGGCCAGGCGATGGTCGACATGATGGCGCAATACGAAGAAGCCGGTTTTGCCATCGGCGTCAAAGAGCTGCCCGATTACATCCCGCTGTACCTGGAGTTCCTGTCCACCCGCGCAGACATCGAGGCCCGCGAGGGCCTGGCGGATGTTTCGCACTTGCTGGCCTTGCTCGCCGCACGTCTGGAAGAGCGCGAGAGCGCCTATGCCAGCTGCTTCCGGGCGCTGCTGCAAATTGCCGGGGCTGAGCCGCATCAAGCGGTGGCCGACCTGCGAGCGCAGGTCGCGGCGGAACCTCGCGATGACTCCCTCGAAGCCCTCGACAAGATCTGGGAAGAGGAGGCCGTGGACTTTCTCCAGGCCGAACAGCAGGACCGTTGCAGTTCGCTGCCAAGCGCACCGGGCAGGGCCCGGGAAGAAAGCGCGGTGCCGTTGCACTGGGTGGATTTTCAGCATGAAGGGCTGGCCGCCGTGCCAGCCAAGGAGGTGGGCAATGTCTAAATGGAACCTGTTGTTGTTCGGGGTCTATCCCTACGTGGCCCTGGCGGTTTGCCTGATTGGCAGTTGGGCGCGCTTCGATTTGTCGCAGTACACCTGGAAGGCAGGTTCGAGCCAGATGCTCAACCAGCGCGGTATGCGCGTGGCGAGCAACTTCTTCCACATCGGTGTGTTGTTCGTGCTGGCCGGGCACTTCGTCGGCCTGCTGACCCCGGCATCGATTTATCACCATGTGATCAGTACTGAGAACAAGCAGTTGCTGGCGATGGTTTCCGGCGGGTTCTTCGGTCTGTTGTGCCTGATTGGCCTGCTGATGCTGGTCAACCGGCGCCTCACCGACCCACGAGTACGCGCCACCTCCAGTCCTTCGGACATCCTGATTTTGTTGGTACTGCTGGCGCAATTGCTGCTCGGTCTGCTGACCATCGTTGCGTCCACCGGGCACATGGACGGCTCGGTGATGGTGATGCTCGCCGATTGGGCGCAGAACACCGTGCTGTTGCGTCCGGTGGAAGCGGCGGCGTCCATCGCGCCGGTCGGGCTGATCTACAAGTTGCATGTGTTTCTCGGTTTGACCCTGTTCGTGCTGTTCCCCTTCACCCGTCTCGTACACATGATCAGTGCACCGATCTGGTACCTGGGCCGTCGTTATCAAATCGTTCGTCAGAAGTACTGAGGAGACAATCATGTCAGGTGGATGTGGATGTGGTGGTGGTAACGGGGGCAGCGGTGGCTGCGGTTCTTCAAAAAAAGCCGAGGACGTTTTCGACATCGCGCCGGTCGCAGAGGCGCAGTTTGAAGCACTGCCGGTTGAGCCCGCCGCGGCCAATGACGCCCCGGCGCAGTTGATCGCCAGCAGTGAACAGGAATGGCCGATCATCAGCGTCAACGAGGTGTCGATCACCCCGGAGGCGATGGCCCAGGAGCTGCAATACCACCCGGCCGAAAGCCGTGAGGAGGCAGTCTATCTGGCTGCCAAGGCACTGGTGATCCGCGAGTTGTTGCAGCAGCGCATCACCGAACTCGGTGTGTCGTTGGAGATCGGCGCCGGTGAGAATGAAGAGGAAGCGGCTACTCGCTTGCTGCTCGAACGTGAGGTGAAAGTGCCTCAATGCGACGAGGAAACGAGTCTTCGTTACTACGAAAACAATCGCGGACGCTTCCACAGCGCGCCGTTGCTGGCGGTGCGGCACATCCTGCTCGAATGTGCACCGGACGATGTCGAGGCCCGCGAGCTGGCGCATGATCAGGCACAAATCCTGCTGCAGCGCCTGGAAGAATTCCCCGGTAGTTTTGCCGAGCTGGCGGTGAAATATTCGGCCTGCCCGTCGAAGGCTCAAGGCGGTTCTTTGGGACAAATCAGCAAGGGCCAGACCGTGCCCGAACTGGAACGTCAGCTGTTCACCCTGGCTCCGGGCCTGGCCAGCAAACCACTGGAAAGCCGTTACGGCTGGCATGTGGTCAGTGTCGATCAGCGGATCGAAGGCATGCCATTACCCTATGAAGTGGTGTCGACGGCGATCCGCACGCAGTTGCAGCAAGGCGTGTGGCAGAAAGCGCTGGTGCAATACCTGCAAACCCTGATCGGTGCGGCCGACATTCGCGGCATCCACTTACAGGGCGCCGACTCACCGCTGGTGCAGTGAGCATTGCGTAAACCGGGAGAAGTGATGAACGTTGTGATGCAGGATGGTTTTGGGCGGCAGATCGATTACCTGCGGATGTCGGTCACGGACCGGTGTGATTTTCGTTGCGTGTATTGCATGGCGAAAAACATGACCTTCCTGCCGCGTCAGCAGGTGCTCACCCTGGAGGAATTGCAGCGCTTGGCGACACTGTTCGTCGGCCTGGGTGTGCGCAAAATCCGTCTGACCGGCGGTGAGCCGCTGATCCGTCCCGGCATTGTCGGACTGTGCCGCAACATCGCTGCCTTGCCCGGTTTGCGCGAACTGGTAATGACCAGCAACGGCTCGCAGCTGGGCCGTCTGGCCCGGCCATTGGTCGACGCCGGGGTCAAGCGGATGAACATCAGCCTCGATAGCCTGGACGGGCAGAAGTTTCGGGCGATCACCCGTAACGGCGACCTCGATCAAGTGCTCAACGGCATCGAAGCGGCGCGGGACGCAGGGTTTGAGCGGATCAAACTCAACTGTGTGGTGATGAAAGGACGCAATTTCGATGAAGTCCTGGGATTGGTGCAATACGCCATCGATCAGCGCATCGATATCAGTTTTATCGAAGAAATGCCCTTGGGCGACGTCGGTCGTTCCCGGGGCGAGTCGTTTTGTTCCAGCGACGAAGTGCGCACGCTGATCGCCAGCCAGCATCGGTTGCTCGACAGCACCGAAAACAGCGGCGGACCGGCGCGCTATGTGCGTCTGGAACGCCATGCCGAGACCCGGATCGGATTCATTTCGCCCAACAGCCACAACTTTTGTGGCAGCTGTAATCGGGTGCGGATGACTGTTGAAGGGAAGCTGTTGCTGTGTCTGGGCCAGGACGATGCCCTGGATTTACGCGGATTGCTGCGGCGTTATCCGCTGGATGACCAACCCGTGATCAACGCGGTGCAGAGAGCGCTGCGTGGCAAACCACTGCGCCATGACTTCAGCCCCGACGGGGAGGTGCAGATTGTGCGATTCATGAACATGAGTGGCGGTTGAGCTGATCTGTGCATTCTGTAAAACACCGAGAACCAATGTGGGAGCGAGCTTGCTCGCGATAGCGGTAGAACAGCCAACATCAATGTTGAATGTACTGCAGTCATCGTCGGAACGCCGCCCGGAGCAAGCTCGCTCCCACATTGGATCGTCGCTGACCAAAGTATTTTTTATCCGCCCCGCATCTGGGCGGTTTTTTTTGCCGGTAAATCTTGATATCGATCAATTGCATATCTGCAGTTTGTCCGTAGCCTTCACCGCATGTTGTGTCTATTTTCAGTTAAACATCTATATGTAGTGTCTGGAGGCCAAATGCAGAGCACGCTGATCGCAGTAGGATGTAACCGCTTGCACAAGCGCGATGGCAGTCAGGTCGCCTTCGATGCCGACAAAATCCGTCAGGCATTGATCGCCGCCGGCAAGGCGACGGGGGAGTATGGCGAGGTTGAGGTCGAAGGGTTGCTTCACGCGGTATTGGCCAGACTTGAAGGTTTGCCGAGGCTGCATGTCGAGCAAATCCAGGACCGTGTTGAACGGGTGTTGATGGACGCCGGTTTTTTCCTCGCTATGCGTGCCTACATCGTTTACCGCGAACAGCACGGGCGTTTGCGTCGCGACCGTCGGACCATGGTCGAGGTGGCGACCTCGATGAACGAGTACCTGGACCGTGAAGACTGGCGCGTCCAGGCCAATGCCAATCAGGGTTACTCATTGGGCGGTCTGGTGCTGAACGTGTCGGGCAAGGTCACCGCTAACTATTGGCTGGACGAGGTCTACAGCGAGGCCATCGGCAAGGCCCACCGCGAGGCGGATTTGCATGTGCACGATCTGGACATGCTCGCCGGATACTGCGCCGGCTGGTCGCTGCGCACCCTGTTGCACGAAGGGCTCAATGGTGTGCCGGGGCGTGTCGAAGCCGGCCCGCCGAAACACCTGAGCAGCGCCCTGGGGCAGATGGTGAATTTCCTCGGCACCTTGCAAAACGAATGGGCAGGCGCCCAGGCGTTCAGCTCGTTCGACACCTACCTGGCGCCCTATGTGCGTCAGGACAAGCTGAGCTACCAGGAAGTGCGCCAAGCGATTCAGGAGTTCATCTACAACCTTAACGTTCCCTCGCGCTGGGGCACTCAGACGCCCTTTACCAACCTGACGTTCGACTGGGTCTGTCCGCAGGATTTGCGTGAGCAGATTCCCTGCATCGGCGGTGAGGAAATGCCGTTTGCCTACGGCGACCTGCAGGTCGAAATGGACTTGCTCAACCGCGCCTATATCGAGGTGATGCAGGCCGGTGATGCGAAAGGGCGGGTGTTCACCTTTCCGATCCCGACCTACAACATCACCCATGACTTTCCGTGGGACAGTGAAAACGCCGACCGTCTGTTCGAGATGACCGCGCGTTACGGCTTGCCGTACTTCCAGAACTTTCTCAATTCGGATCTGCAGCCCAATCAGGTGCGCTCGATGTGCTGCCGCTTGCAGCTGGATGTTCGCGAGTTGCTCAAGCGTGGCGGCGGTTTGTTCGGCTCGGCGGAACAGACCGGATCGCTCGGCGTGGTGACCATCAACTGTGCGCGTCTGGGCTATGTGTTCAAGGGTGATACCAGCGGTTTGCTGCAGCGTCTGGACACATTGATGGAACTGGCGATGGAAAGCCTGGAGGTAAAGCGCAAGGTGATTCAGCACCACATGGATGCCGGTTTGTACCCGTACACCAAGCGTTACCTGGGAACCCTGCGCAACCATTTTTCCACCATCGGCCTCAACGGCATGCATGAAATGCTGCGCAATTTCACCGGTGACGAGGAGGGCATGCACACCGACCACGGTCGGCAGTTTGCCCTGAAGATGCTGGACCATGTGCGCGCCACGCTGCTGCGTTTTCAAGAAGAAACCGGCCACATGTACAACCTGGAAGCGACACCGGCCGAGGGCACGACCTACCGCTTCGCCAAGGAAGACCTCAAGCGCTACCCCGATATTCTCCAGGCCGGCAGCATGCAAGCGCCGTATTACACCAACTCCTCGCAACTGCCCGTGGGCTACACCGAAGACCCTTTCGAGGCGCTGGAACTTCAAGACGAGCTGCAATGCAAATACACCGGCGGCACGGTCTTGCACCTGTACATGGCCGAGCGGATTTCTTCGACTCAGGCCTGCAAGCAACTGGTGCGCAAGGCCCTTGGCCGCTTCCGCCTGCCTTACCTGACCGTGACCCCGACGTTCTCCATCTGCCCGGTGCACGGTTACCTCGATGGCGAGCACGAGTTCTGCCCCAAATGCGACGAGGTCCTGCTGCTGAAAGAACAGAAAGCCGGCACCGTTCATTGATTTCGATCCACTCAACTGCAAGGAGCTTCACCATGACTGCATCGCAAACATTGCCCCAGGCCCAACGTCAACGCTGCGAAGTCTGGACTCGGGTAATGGGCTATCACCGCCCTGTGTCGGCGTTCAATCCGGGTAAACAGTCGGAGCATCGCGAGCGGGTGCACTTCACTGAAGGCGCGGCATTGGCCGGGCGCCAATGAGTCCAATGCTTCGGGTCGGGGGCATGGTGCCCCTGACCACTATCGACTATCCGGGACAGCTTGCCTGCGTGTTGTTTTGCCAGGGTTGCGCCTGGCGTTGTCGTTACTGCCATAACCCGCAGTTGATCCCGCCTCGAGGCACAGACGAAGTGGATTGGCGGCGGGTGTTGGCGTTTCTGCAACGGCGTCAGGACCTGCTCGATGCCGTGGTGTTCAGTGGCGGCGAGCCCACCTTGCAAGACGGTTTGCTCGGCGCCATGGATGAGGTGCGGGCGATGGGGTTTCGCATCGGTTTACACAGCGCCGGCATTAAACCCGCAGCGTTCGCCAAGGCACTGACCGGGGCCGATTGGGTCGGCTTCGATGTGAAGGCGTTGCCCGAGGATTGCCAGGCCATCACTCGGGTCGAGGGTAGCGGAACCGCCAACTGGCGCAGCCTTGAGCATCTGCTGGCCAGCGGTGTCGACTATGAATGTCGCACCACCGTGCATTGGCATCTGTTCGAGCCGGCGCGTCTGCTGATCCTGGCACAGCGTCTGAACGAGCTCGGCGTCAAACGCTTCGCCGTGCAGCTGGTTCGCACTGAACGGATGTTCGATCCGCTGTTGCCGAGTGTTTCGGCACAAGCCTTGCTATCTGAGCTGTGGGAGGCCATGCGCGAGTTGTTTCCAGCCTTCGTGTTACGGGGGTAACCGAGGCTGAGGTTTAACGTTTAGCGGTGACATCCACCATTAGGTTTTCAAATGCGCTGCCTATCGGGCAGGTATCAAACGGGGAGCATTTGATATGGCCAAATTATTAAGTACGGCACATCGTATCGTCATCGGCTTTGCAATCGCACCGCTGGCGCTGATGGGCATAGCGTTTTACGCATTGCACGATCTGGCCACGCTCAAGGAGCAGGCGGTGGTCATCGTCAAGCAGGACTGGCCGAAGATCGACCCGATCATGGTCATCGCCACCGGCGTGCGCGATAACGCCAGGAACACCCGGGATTTGCTGATCGATAAAGACAATCAGCAAGTGCAGCAGTCGATCGACGCCACCAAGAAACGGATCACTCAGGCGCTCGAAACGCTTGAACCGTTGTTCTATTTGCCAGAGGGCAAAACCGCTTATGCCGCGCTGAAAAAGAATCGCGAAGCCTACGTTGCGGCGTTCACTCAAGTGCAGGTGTTGATCAGGCAAGGGGCCTTCGATGACGCTATGGCACAGCTGAAACAAAAAGTCGTGCCGGCCGAACTCCAGGTCTATCGAAGCCTGGATGAGTTGATGGCGCTGCAAGGCAAAATATTCGCCGACCGTGAACAGTCGGCGCAGGCACTGTACAGCGATGCCCGGCGCAATATGCTCGGGTTATTTTTGTTCTGTGTGGCGCTGGTCATCGCCGCCGCGGTGATCGTCACGCGCAGTGTGACCCGGCCACTGGGTGGCGAGCCGGATGATGCCGCACGGTTTTTGAGTCAAATGGCTCAGGGCGACCTGACGATTCAGGTGCCCGTGAGCTCAAGTGACGGCGGCAGCGTGATGATGAACATGCATCAGATGCAGCAAAGTCTGAATGCCATGGTCAGACACATCGCGGCCTCGGTTGACCAGGTGGCCAGTTCCTCCGAAGAACTGAGTGCGGTCAGCAGCCAGACCAGCAGCAATCTGCAATTGCAGGGGCTGGAGATCGAGCAGGCGGCTACCGCTGTGAACCAGATGACCGCTGCGGTCGACGAGGTGGCGCGCAATGCGGTGAGCACCTCCGAGGCTTCCCGGCAGTCCGAACAAACCGCGCAGCGCGGGCGTGAACAGGTTCAGGAAACCGTGGTTTCAATCGGCGAACTGGCGAATGGCGTCACCGATACCTCGCAACGCATCGAGCAACTGGCGGGCAGGGTGCAGGACATCAGCAAGGTCCTGGATGTGATTCGCAGCATCGCCGAGCAGACCAATTTGCTGGCCCTCAACGCGGCCATTGAAGCGGCCCGCGCCGGGGATGCCGGACGCGGTTTTGCCGTGGTCGCCGATGAAGTGCGCGCCTTGGCCCATCGCACCCAAGAGTCCACCCAAGAGATCGAGCAGATGATTGGCAACATTCGTCTGGATACCGGCCATGCGGTAACGGCCATGCAAAGCAGCAGCAACCTGGTTCGGACCACCCTTGAAGTGGCGCAACGGTCGGGCGTTGCATTGGATGAAATCACCCGGTCAATCTCGCAGATCAATGAGCGCAACATGATGATCGCCAGCGCCACGGAAGAGCAGGCGTTGGTGGCGCGTGAGGTGGATCGCAATCTGATGGGGATTCGAAACTTGTCCGAGCAGGTCTTGTTGGGTGCCCAACATACTCACACCGCGGGTCACGATCTGGCGCAGATGGCAGGGGCGCTGCACCAGACAGTGGCACGTTTTAAAGTCTGAGGGTTCCGGCCTGGTGGTTGGAGGAGGGCGCTGAGGCGATCAAGCCCAGCCCCAGAATTGCAACCACCAGCCAAACCCTACCAAGCTGATGCCGAGTAACAGGCAAGTGCTGCCAGCGCAGCGTCGAGCCAGGGAAATGCCTTCGCGGTCCAGCCGTTCCCACCCCAGCAACAGGCTCCAGCCCATCACGGCTATTAACAAACAAGCTCTGGCCGGTTGTACCCATTCCAGCAGCAACCCTTCATAGCGCAGTAATTTCACCGTTGTGGCCGACAGCCCGAGAAACAATCCTGCACCACCCAGGGGCGTGAGGGTCAGTGCCATTGGCCAATACAGTGCGCGGTCTTGCGCCAGTCGAGCCGTCAGGCGCAGAAGAATCATCAACGCCGTGCCCAACACCATCGAACTCAAACTCAAGTAAGCAACGATGCTGAAACCATCGAGCCAACTGAAGCTGTCGTTGAGCTGCGGGTAATGGGTCAGCAGCCACCAGGGCGCGTTGTCCTGCAGCGCCCAGAGTTGGTCGTGCTCGACCAGCGATTGGGCAAGGGTTTGTTTGAGGGCGACAAACCAGGGGCTGACCGTCCACTGAAACGCGCCCATCGCCAGGCCAATTACACCGAACAGCAGTAAACGCGCGTCCCACGGTGAAAGCGTCTGCGCGGTCGCGTGAAGAATCTCTTGGTTGCTGGAGCGGGCGATCAGCTGAACGGCGCCGCGTTGTCCACTGCAGCGTCCGCAGGCGTGGCAGTCGCTGGCGCCTTGCAGTCGACGGATGTCGAGCAAGGGCGCGCAGTTGGGCGGCGGCAGGCGCGGCGCGGCATTTTCTATCCAGCGTTGTTCGTCTACCTGAAAATGCATGGGCGCCAGGCGGGCGAGCAGGGCGAAGACGCCGCTGACCGGGCATAGGTAACGACACCAGACTCGCTTGCCTCGGGCGAACAGCAGACCGACGGCAACCGCCGCGACAGTCGAGCCACCCAGAATCAATAACGCCGCCTGGGCGTAGTCATAGACGCTGATCAATTGGCCGTAAAGGGTTGTGAGGCAGAACGCCAAGGTTGGCCAGCCGCCCCAGCGCAACCAGCGCGGTACACCCAAACCTTTGCCGTAATGGCTGGCCCATTCGCTGAGTGAGCCTTCCGGACACAGAACGCCACACCAGAGTCGGCCGAACAGCACGATCGACAGCAGCACGAACGGCCACCAAATACCCCAGAACAAAAACTGCGCGAACAGGGTCAGGTTGTCGAGCAGTCGTGCCTGGCTGTCCGGCAGCGGCAACACCGCCGGGATCACCAACAGCAACGCATAGAACAGTACAACGGCCCACTGCACGGCACGAATGACCCGCGCATGGCGACGCATTCCATCGCCCATGCGCTGCAGCCATTGATTGCGACGACTCAGCTCAGGCATGGGACTTTTTCCGCAGCACGCTGGCGCAGCCAACCGCCGACAGCCAGCCAATAACTTGCCAGCACTAGTAACGTCGTGCCGCTGGGCGTCGCGCGATAACCGGCAAAACCGGCAAGAAAACCACCCAGTCCATGGCTGTCGCTGAGTAATGCGCTGCTGTCCCAAAGCGCTTCGCCAACGAGGCTGTACATCACCTCCGGCAAATCCAGGGCGAGTAATTGACCGCCGATTCGCTCGGTGCCGCTGACCAGCAATGCCGCGCCGAGCATCAGCAAAACAGCTTCGCTGATGGCAAAGAATTGCTGCCACGAAATAAACCGGCGACTGCTGTGCAGCAGCGCAATCGTCAGCACCGACAACGCCAATCCCAATGCGCCGCCGGCGGCAAACAAACCGAGCTGTGGACCTCGTAACTGAGCACCGGCGCCATAGAGAAAGACCACCGTTTCACTGCCTTCGCGGCTGACGGCGAGCATGGCCAGCAGTAACAGACCTGTGCCACCTTGCCGGGCCAGGTGACTATCGGCGTGTCGTTGCAAATCGTGCTTGAGCGTGCGCCCGTGGCGGTGCATCCAGCCGACCATCTGCACAATCAGCAGGCTGGCAACCAGCGCGAGTGCGGCCTGGAACCACTCACTGGCTGAGCCGCTCATGGCCTCACCGGCAAACAGAATCAACACCGCCAGCAGGCCCGAAAGCATCAACCCCAGCACGACACCGGCCCACACGTACTTCGCGAGTCGATCTCCCTGATGCTGCTGGCTGACCCACGCCTGGAGAATGCCGATCACCAGCAGCGCCTCGACGCTTTCGCGCCAGACAATGAACATTGATTGATTCATGGAAGCTCCGTATTTGAACGGGTTATTTCGCGAGGATGCCGCCCTCGGGCAGTTGCGGATTGAACTCGTCGAAGAAGGGATAGTGACCAGGCCGGAGGGGATGAATGACCACGAAGGTTGTCACTCCCGGCGACAGTACTTTTTCAACCCGCAATGGCGTGCTCTCGAATTCGGCTGGCCCTTGACCGATATTTTTCAGGATGATTTTGAAGCGCTGTCCGGCCGGAACCTCCAGCAAGGCGGGGGAGAAGTGGCCATCGCGCAGGCTCAGCTCATAGCTGGGTAACTCGGCATAAGCCGTCAATGGCACCACTGCTGTGGCAAGCATCAGCCAGGCAATGCGCAGGCGCTTCATTCAATAGCCGCCTTTTTTACCGATGCCGGCGTAAATGAACTCATAGTGCAGTTCGCAGCGTTCAAACCAGGGGGCTACGCCGGTTTCCTTATCGGTATGGCGGCCAAGGGACCCATGACCGCCGGGTGGCAGGACGGTGAAGGTCAGCTGATATTTACCTGGGCCGAGCAGCTTTACATTGTCGCCATAGTGCGGACCGTCGTTGGCGACCATGGCGTGGAAATCGCCTTTGAGTTGGTTCTCATTGCCTTGTTTTTTCAAATTGAACGAGACATTGAGGTACGGCACGAAACTGCCTTCCTGAAAGCCTTGTCGATTGTTCGCCGTGGCGCGAATGTCGGCTTCCAGATGCACATCGGAATCTGCAGTGGCCCGCATCATTCCGGCAGGTGCCATCTCGATCGGCTGCAAATACACGGCCCCGACTTCCAGCCCCGGACACAGCTGTGGTTCGCCGATCGGGTATTCCTTGGCCTGAGCCAACGGTGTGAGCAAGAGCAGGGCGAGTGACAGCGAAAAGGTCGTACGCATGATGTCTTCCTGGGCACTAACGAGTAGGAACCCGAGTGTAGGAAGCTTTCTTACGAATAATAATGATTGTTATCAAGTTTGCAGTGATTAAGGCTATGACTCGGAACGCTTTCGAAATCGCTCCGCGCGGTCAACGCTGTCGCTCATCTGAGCCGCCGCGTGAATCGTTAGAGGATGCTGGGTGAAACCGGGTCTGGGTGAAATGTAGGCGGCCATTTCGCGGGCGACGGCTATCTGTTTATCCGAACCTTGTGTCAGTAATGCAATGACCAGATTTTCCAGGGCAATCACCCGAACACGAAGGTGTACCAGTTCTGCGTTGGTCAAGTCGGGGGGGGAGGAAAATGCTTCTGCATCGAGTGATTTTTTCGCGCCTTTATCATCCCAGGTCGACAATTGGACAGGGCTCTGTTCTCCGGCAGGTGGTTTTTTACCCAGCATAAGAGGCATCTCCAGGTGTTTTTATGTGGCTGCCCAGGGGCCGGAAAAGCGCTATGACGTAGCCGATTTCCCGGCAGGATGAAGCTTAGCTGTAAGACTGACATTGAGTGCGAGCTTTTGACTTCAGTCTTGATCCGTATCAAGGGCATTTTTGCGCAAACGATGTAGGTTGGAGGCACATCCTAGAGGCGAACAGGGGATCGACATGGCCAAGAATTTTCCCATCAGCCCCAAGCACCCCGAGCGCATTTGCTGGGGCTGCGACAGATACTGCCCAGCCAATTCCCTGGCGTGCGGCAATGGCTCCGACAGGACAATGCATCCTGCCGAAATGATCGGAGACGATTGGTATCTGCATGGGGACTGGGGCATTGAACCGTTGATCGCGGTAAAAGATGTAACGGACGATCCCAGCCGGGAGGGCTGAGCAACCCCGTTGAAACATAGAAACCGCCTGACAGAATTCTTTTTTTGAAATCAAGGGGTTGCCAGCCTCGGGAAATCAGTACATAATTCACGCCATCGAAAGCACTGACTGCTGAAAAAGCTCAATGTTTTCAAGGAGTTAGATCGCGTATCTGATTCCAAGTTTGTACGCGTTTGATGTTGTGCTACATGACATCAGATGTTTGAGGCCGAGTAGCAAAATGGTTATGCAGTGGATTGCAAATCCACCTACGCCGGTTCGATTCCGACCTCGGCCTCCACTTTAAACGAGCTCCGTAGATCTATGATTTACGGAGCTTTTTTATTTTCACTGTCCTGCAAGATTTAGTCTTGAAAAGGACAGTCGCGAACTTGCTTCGCCGAGACGGGATGTATATATTTCCCCCTCTGCTGCACAAGCGTCAGAACTGCCAGATCGTTATCTGACAGTCTTCAGACTGCTTCACCGCGCTACCGCCCGAATGGCGAAACTGGTAGACGCATGGGACTTAAAATCCCCCGCTCGTAAGGGCGTGCCGGTTCGATTCCGGCTTCGGGCACCATCTTAAATCAAGGGTTTGCGAGCGAAAGCTGATGCAAACCCTTGTTTGTTTCTGGCCGGCTATTTTGTTGGCCACAGCTATTGATGGCGGTTGTTAGTCGCTGGATCAGCCTCGCGTCGGCCTTCGCCAGAAGGGTTGCCGGTATTGACAAGCCTTCTCTCTACCAAGACATTTTGAAGGGCCTGGCGAGCAGCAGCGTCCAGCTGGTGTTCTCTCTCCTTGAGTTCAAGCAAGATTGGGCTGGACCAGGCGCGATAGGTTTGCTCGGTTTTACGAATTGATGTCATCTGTCCCCTCCTTGATGAGTGGCGGCCACCACCGTCGGCGCAATGTTGGATCGATAGAACCCTAGTCGAGGAATCTGTTTACCGCCAAAAAATGGCAGGGCGAGGTGCGCACCTCACTGACGCCGCTATCGAGCTTAGAATCAAATAATATATTGATCAGTTTGGGGTTATCTAATCGTCAAAATTGCGTTGTCTTAATATAAAAAATAGGTGGAAGTTGTGAGTAAGGCAGTGACTGCCATTGCTGTAGTGTTATTCCTGTCTGGATGTTCTTCCGGGCCTCAGACTTCCAATGATGCCCATACTCCCGCACCTCAAGGTGTGAAGCAATTGAGTGTAGATGAGGTTCACCAGATTTTGATTGGTCGTAAGCTCCAAAGCGAGACCGCCAAGGGGCAGCCTTTCTGGGAAACCCTGAGCCCTGAGCCCTGACGGCATGGCGGTAATACAAATTGCTAAAGATTCCGAGCAGAAGGGAGGCTGGACTATTGCGAATGATGTGATTTGCGTGACGTATCAGCAATATGGGAAGGAATGCAATACCGTGCACAGCGACGGTGTTTCGGCTTGGTTAGTAGATGAAAACAACAGGATAACTAACAACAAATTCAGTGTGCATTAGTTGAACATCGTCTAACTAATGCACACCCGTTATCTCAATCGGGGCGGTGCGTGATATCTGGTATCGGGATATAAGCAGACATACAGCTCATGGCGTCAGCGGCTGGATCGAGTGAGTTCGATTCAGCCGCCGAAGCTGTCAGCTAAACGAAAGGCTGACCGGTAAAACCACGAGGCAATCGTTGCAGTCCATCCATGGCGGTGAGCCGTTCGACCCAAGCCGCACGCCAGTCGATGGCAGTGTGCGTAACTTTGGCTTTGCGTGCGGCGCGGCGTGCAGCGTTGCGCTGGTCTTTGCGCGCATCCTTGAACGCGTCGGTTTCGCGGCAGCTTCTGCATTTCACCCGGGTAAGTTCGCTGGTTGAGACGAGTTTGCTGCCTTTGTGACCGCAGGCCAGATGCCCGCCGACTTTGAAGTGAGTAACCATCAGACGCCTCCTTGGTGACGTGTAATCGTTTGACCTCCGGCGTTCGGTGACGTTCGTTGTCTGCGTCATGGGCAAAAAAAGACCCGCGTGCGTGCGGGCCAGGGGATTCTTCAAAGGAGTCCGGTCAATGTAGAGCCTGAGTTGTGAACGCCGTGTGAAATAGACTGCTTAGCCATAAAAAAGCCCAGCGCCAGGCCGGGTTGGGGATGTAGCAGGAAGCGATCAGGCAAGGACGCATACGGTGACGACAAGGTCGCCGTTCATGCGTCCTGAATCAGGCCGTGTCCTTGAAGGTGTCCAGATCGAATCATCTGAACCGCGGCAGGGGCGGGTCGACAGGTTTGAGTGACGACAGCGTATTGCGAATCAGTGGCGCGTCTTTCTCGATGTCGTTCAGACGATCACGAATTCTGAGGGCCGTCGGGTGACCGCCTTGATGATCGACCCAGTCGGCGATTTCCTTGCACGCCGCTGCCAGGCGAGCCTGACGGGAGTCGAGCAGGGTAAGCAGAGTGGTGATGGACTCTTTTTCGGACATGGCAAACACCTCCGTTCAAGAAACCTGTATTTGGCAGCAAAAAGCCCGCTGGGAGCGAGCTTTCTGCCGATGGGGTCGCTGTTCCTTCAGCTTTCTCAGTATAGACCCGTAAAAGGCAGGTGACCTTAGCCTTGTCGGGCCGTCACTTGTGACCTGGCATTTAAATGCCAGCATTCATGTTGAGCGTCTTCTTCACGATCGAAACCGTCACCGATGAAGCCATGGGTTCGAGTATCGGCGATGCGATACCAGAAGGCGGCGTCTGGTGGTGGATGGCTGGTTTCTCCGGCTCGGCGGCCATGAATGATGATCTTGGTGCAACGCTTCACAACGAAAATGTCTTCCATGGCGTCACCGCAGCTAATTCGTGTTCAGAACAACTATAGAAGCCATTTGCGATCGTGCAAAAAATAGACGGGTCAGTTCGTCGCCTCAGCCATTGCGGCCCTCATCTCCAAAAACACCGCGAGCCCGACTTCCTCTGCCCTGAGCCCTTTGCGCGCTAGTGGCCTGGGCAGCTCAGACAATGCACCCAGAAGAAAACCATCAAGCACCGCCGGGTGGATGTAGCACTTGCGGCAGACTGCTGGGGTGTTACCCAGTTGTTTGGCGACGTTCTTGACCATCTCCACCACATGCCGCTTCGCATCCGACTCGGGTTCCCACTGCAGTTCCCGCAAAACCGCCAATGCCAACGCGCTGCCAGCCCAGGTGCGGTAATCCTTGGCAGTGAAGTCGGCGCCGGTGAGGGTTTGCAGGTAGGCGTTGACGTCGGAGGAACTGACGGTGTGCCGCTCACCGTTTTCATCCAGGTACTGAAACAGGTTTTGCCCGGGAATTTCCAGGCAGCGTTTGATAATCCGCGCCAGGCGCCGGTCTTTCACGGTGATCTGATGCTCGACGCCGCTCTTGCCGCGGAACTGGAACAGGATCGCACTGCCGTTGACCTCGACGTGACGGTTACGCAGGGTAGTGAGGCCGTAGGAGCGGTTATCCCGAGCGTACTGCGTGTTGCCGACCCGGATCAGCGTCGCATCGAGCAAGGTGATGACCGTGGCCATGACCTTGTCGCGGCTGAAGCCGGGAGCCGCCAGCAGTGCTTCAAGCTGTTTGCGCAGTTTCGGCAGGGCCTGGCCGAAGTCCCGCAGGCGCGAGTATTTGTCGGCATCGCGCACTTCTCGCCAGCGCGGGTGATAACGGTATTGCTTGCGACCTCGGGCATCATGGCCAGTGGCTTGCAGATGTCCGCGCGGGTCGGCACAGATCCACACATCGGTGTAGGCCGGGGGCACCGCGAGGGCGTTGATGCGTTTGATCTCATCTTGGTCGGTGATGCGCTGACCCGCAGGGTCGTAATAACAGAACGTGCCGCGCAGTTTCTTGCGGGTGATGCCGGGCTGGGCGTCATCGACGTAATGCAGGTCGGACGGCAGCACATCGGGTAGCGCGATATCGGACATGGCGATAGTCCTTGGCGACGGGTCAGGGGCCGTTACAGCCATTGACCGCACGCCATTGCAGTCGTGCCAGCGAATTTATGCCAGCACCGCCACTGCCTTGATCTGTGCCCAGAGTTGCTGGCCGGGGTGCACGCCCAATTGGTCCCGGGAGTAGCGGGTAATCCGCGCCAGCAGCGGTGTACCGCCTGCGTCCAGACGGATCAGCACGTGGGCGGCGTTGTCCGCGCCCATTTCACTGATCACGGTGACCGGGAGGCGATTGAGGATGCTGCTTTGCTCGACGCTTTGCAGGCTCAGACTGACATCCCGCGCCTGAACCTTGCACCGTAGCGCCTGACCCAGGGTCATCGGTGAGTGAGCCACTCGAATGTTCAGGGTCGTGTCGGGCAGTTGCAGCGTCAGCAACTGGTAGTCGGCGTCATGGGCACTGACGCGCCCCTCGATCACCACGCCGGCGTCGTCGCCCAGCGCCAAGGGCAGGTCAAGACGGGCCAGGGTTTCACCGATAGGACCGCTGGCCAGCGCCTTGCCGTTACTGAGCAGGACGAGGTGGTCGGCCAGCCGCGCGACTTCATCCTGGGAGTGGCTGACGTACAGCACCGGGATGTCCAGCTCATCGTGGAGTCGCTGCAGGTACGGCAGGATTTCGTTTTTACGCTGGCTATCCAACGCTGCCAGCGGCTCGTCCATCAGCAACAGTTTGGGGCTGGTGAGCAGGGCCCGGGCGATGCCGATGCGCTGGCGTTCACCGCCCGAAAGATTCTGCGGAGGGCGATCCAGCAGGTGGCCGATCCCGAGCAGTTCAGTCGCGTGAGCCATGTCGACCTGGCGCTGTTGGCGAGGAATGCGCTTGAGGCCGAACTCCAGATTGGCCAGCACCGACAGATGGGGAAACAGGCTGGCTTCCTGGAAGACGTAACCCAGCGCACGTTTGTGTGGCGGTACGAAAATTTTCTTGTCGCTGTCCTGCCAGACTTCATCGTTGACCTGGATGAAACCCTGCTCGGCCTTCTCCAGGCCGGCGATGCAGCGCAGGCAGGTGGTCTTGCCCGAACCGGAATGACCGTAAAGTGCAGTGACTCCGCGGCCGGGCAATTGCAAATCCACCTCCAGGGTGAACCCCGAATACCTCAGTTTCAGACGCGTATGAATCATCGATCAGCTCCAGCCCGATTTGGTTTTACGGCTGGAGTAGAGCGCCAGCAACACAACAAAGGAGAACACCACCATCGCCCCGGCCAACCAATGGGCCTGGGCGTACTCCATCGCTTCAACGTGATCGTAGATCTGCACCGAGACCACGCGGGTTTTGTCGGGAATGTTGCCGCCGATCATCAGCACCACGCCGAATTCACCGACGGTGTGGGCGAAACCGAGAATCGCAGCGGTGATGAAACCGGGGCGGGCCAGCGGCAGTATCACGCTAAAAAACGTGTCCCAGGGATTGGCGCGTAACGTCGCGGCCACCTCCAATGGGCGAGTACCGATGGCAGAAAAAGCGTTTTGCAGTGGCTGGACCACGAACGGCATCGAGTAGAGCACCGAGCCGATGACTAGCCCTGCAAAACTGAACGTGAGGGTGCCGAGCCCCAGTGACTGGGTGAAGTGGCCGACAAACCCGTTAGGGCCGAGCGCCAGCAACAGGTAAAAGCCAATCACCGTCGGTGGCAGTACCAGGGGCAGGGCGACGATTGCCCCGACCGGGCCGCGCAACCACGAGCGGGTGCGCGACAGCCATAACGCAATCGGAGTGCCGATGATCAGTAGGATAACCGTCGTCAGTGACGCCAGTTTCAGGGTCAGCCAGATGGCGGAAAAGTCGGCACTCGAGAGCGTCATTTAGAGTTGGTAACCATAGGATTTGATGACAGCGGCGGCTTTTGGACCTTTGAGGTAGTCAACCAGTGCCTCGGCGGCCGGGTTGTCCTTGCCTTTGTTGAGGATCACCGCGTCTTGTTTGATCGGGTCATGCAGGTTGGCCGGAACGATCCAGGCCGAACCGCTGGTGACTTTGCCGTCTTTGTAGATCTGCGACAAGGCCACAAAACCGAGTTCGGCGTTGCCGGTGGAGACGAATTGGTAGGCCTGGGTGATGTTTTGGCCTTCGACGATCTTGGTTTTGACCTTGTCGGTCAGGCCCAGCTTGGCCAGCACCTGAGTGGCGGCCAGGCCATAAGGCGCCGCTTTCGGGTTGGCGATGGACAGATGCTGATACGGGTTGTCGCTCAGCACTTTGCCCTTGGCATCGACGTAACCTTCCTTGGCCGACCACAGCGCCAGGGTGCCGACGGCGTAGGTGAAGCGCGAACCTTTGACCGTGTCGCCTTCGGTTTCGAGTTTTTGCGCGGTGGTGTCGTCCGCCGAGAGGAACACTTCGAACGGTGCGCCATTCTTTATCTGGGTGTAGAACTGCCCGGTGGCACCATAGGAAGCGACCAGTTTATGCCCGGTGTCTTTTTCGAAATCGGCGGCGATCGCCTGAATCGGCGCAGTGAAGTTGGCGGCGACGGCAACCAGGACTTCATTCGCCTGGGCGGACCCGAAAGCGAACACTGCGAGCAGGGTTGTCAGGCAGGTTGGGGCAATACGTGAGGCACGAATGGACATGAAACGGCTCCGTGGTAGGGAAGTGCAACGCGGGGGGTAAGCGCTATATAGCGGAATATATAGCGAATAGCCTGTAAACGGAACGTGCTGGATGCGCGTTATTGAGGCCACGCATGAACCTGTAGCTGCCGAAGGCTGCGTTCGGCAGCTGCTACAAGAACATACGTTACCGACGAACCAACTTGGCCAATCCTTCCTCAGCCAGACGCCGGGTCAATTCAGCCGTGGTCATTTCCACGCCCAGCGTGAATGCCTGACCCGCCCACAGATTGCTGAAATCCGCTTCTCCCTTGGCCCGCAATGGCATTAGCGCACCACCCGCCAACGGGAAGGCCGGTGCTTTAGCGCTCATCGGCCCGAGTTCGCGCATCACCCTATTGAGAATTCCACGCGCCGGGCGTCCGGTGAAAATGTTAGTGACGGCTGTCTCACTTTCCTTGGCGGTGCGCAACGCCTTGTGATGAGACGCGCTGACCTTGGCCTCCGGCGTGAACAAGTACGCCGTGCCCACTTGCACCGCCGAAGCGCCCAACAGAAAAGCTGCCGCGACGCCTCGTGCATCGGCAATACCGCCGGCAGCAATCACCGGCACTTTCACGGCATCGACGATCTGGGGCACCAGCGCAAAGATCCCCACTTGGCTGCTCAGATCATCACTGAGGAACATGCCCCGATGGCCACCGGCTTCATACCCCATAGCGATGATAGCGTCACAGCCATGTTGCTCGAGCCAAACGGCCTCTTCGACGGTGGTGGCCGACGAGAGCACTTTCGCTCCAGTGGCTTTCACGCGATCCAGCAGGGATTTTTCCGGCAGTCCGAAGTGGAAGCTCACGACTTCCGGGCGAAACTCTTCGATCACTTCGCAGGCCGCGTTATCGAACGGCGCTCGATTGGACACCGGCGTCGGTGCGTCGAAGTCCACGCCAAGTTCCCGGTAATAAGGTTCCAGTAGATTCTTCCAGTCTCGAGCGCGTTGCTCATCGGCGGCGGGTGACTGATGGCAGAAGTAGTTGACGTTGATCGGGCGCTGAGTCTGTTGGCGAATCGTTTTCAGCTCCTCGCGCAACTGATCGATGCTCAACATGGCGGCGGGCATCGAACCCAGGCCGCCGGCGTTGCTGGCTGCGATAACCATGGCCGAACCGTTTGCGCCAGCCATGGGCGCCTGGATGATCGGCAGCTCAATGCCAAGCAGGTCAAGAATGCGAGTGTCTGGCCATTTGCTCATTTGAAAGGTTCTCCGACGTCATAACTGGGCAGGGACGGTAGCACCGGATTTGTATCAGCAATGACGGGCGCGGGGCCAGTCGAGTTTTCAGTTTCTGTGCCACTCTTGGCTTAAAGTCGAGTACGACGAAATGTTGCTATGTGCTATTTCCACTGCATCACAACTGAGTGATTCCATTAGGAGGCAGCGATGTTCAAAGGCATTTTGATCGACAAAGACGACGGCGGGTACCGGGCCACACTGCAAGAGATCAATGACGATCAACTGCCCGAGGGCGATGTGACGGTGCGTGTGGCGTACAGCACGCTGAATTTCAAGGATGGCCTGGCGATTACCGGCAGGAGCCCGGTGGTTCGAAAATTCCCGATGGTGCCGGGGATCGATCTGGCAGGCACTGTCGAAGTCAGTGGGCATCCGGACTACAAGGTCGGTGATCAGGTCGTACTCAATGGCTGGGGTGTTGGCGAAGGACATTGGGGTGGACTGGCGCAGAAGGCTCGCTTGAACGGTGACTGGTTGATTCCGCTACCCAAGGCGTTCACCGCGGCGCAAGCGATGGCCATCGGCACGGCGGGTTACACGGCGATGCTCAGCATCCTGGCGCTGGAACATAATGGCGTGACGCCCGATCAGGGCGAAGTATTGGTCACCGGCGCCAATGGCGGTGTAGGCAGTTTCGCCATCGCACTGCTGAGCAAGCTCGGCTATCGGGTGGTCGCGTCCACCGGCCGAACCTGCGAGCACGACTACCTCAAGCAACTAGGCGCCAGCGAAATCATCGACCGCGCCACGCTGTCCGAGCCCGGCAAACCCTTGGCCAAGGAGCGCTGGGCGGCGGTTATCGACTCGGTCGGCAGCCACACCCTGGCCAATGCCTGTGCCAGCACGAAGGCCAACGGCACTGTTGCCGCGTGTGGCCTGGCGCAAGGCATGGACTTCCCGGCTTCAGTCGCACCGTTCATTTTGCGTGGCGTGACCCTGGCCGGGATCAACAGCGTGACCCAGCCGAAAGCCAAGCGAGTACTGGCCTGGAATCGTCTGGCCAAGGATCTCGACTTCGCTTTGCTGCCGCTGATCAGCCACGAAATCGGTTTGAGTGAAGCGATCGACGCCGCTCCGCGGTTGCTTGCGGGGCAATTGCGCGGGCGGGTTGTGGTGGATGTGAATCGCTGATTACTGGGCTTCACGCTCCAGCAATTGCCGTTTGCGTTCCACACCCCAACGATAGCCCGACAGGTTGCCGTCGCTGCGAACCACGCGGTGGCACGGAATCGCCACCGCCAGAGTGTTCGCGCCGCAGGCTTGAGCCACCGCGCGCATCGCTTTTGGCGCGCCGATTCGCTGGGCGATATCGGCGTAGCTCGCGGTGCCGCCAACAGGAATCTCCCGCAGGGCTTGCCAGACCCGCTCTTGAAAAGCGGTGCCGCGAACATCCAGCGGCAAGTCCAGGCCCAGGGCCGGCGCTTCGATAAAACCAACCACCTTGGCGATCAGTTGCTCGAACGCGTGGTCGGCGCCAATCAGATTCGCACGCCGAAATTTGTCCTGCAGATCGCAGACCAGTTGGTGCGGATCATCTCCCAGCAGGATCGCGCAAACTCCCCGTTCACTCTGCGCCACCAGAATCGCCCCCAGGGAACATTGGCCGACGGCAAAACGAATGTCGTTGTTTTGGCCTGCTGCGCGGTAATCACCGGGTTTCATGCCCAATAGTTGATCGGCTGCTTCATAGAAACGACTGTTGGAGTTGAAGCCAGCGTCATACAGCGCGTCGGTCACTGAACCTCCGTCCGCGAGGCGCTCACGGACCCTGCGTGAACGATGGGCGGTGGCGTAACCCTTGGGCGTCAGGCCGGTAACCGCTTTGAACACCCGATGGAAGTGAAAGCTGCTGAGGCCGGCAGCGAAGGCCAGTTCGCTCAGTACAGGTAGATTTTCCGCGGTTTCAATCTGGCGGCACGCGGCGGCCACGGTCGCGGCATGTTGCGCGGCGACGTCGCTTTGATCCTTCGCGGCTCGTTTGCTGGGGCGATAACCCGCGGCCTGCGCCTGCTCGGCGGTGTCGAAGAATTCGACGTTCTGCGGTTTCGGCAAACGCGCCAGGCTGCTGGGGCGGCAGTAAATACCGGTCGTTTTCACCGCGTACACAAACTGTCCGTCTGCGCGGGGATCACGCGCAACGACGGCGGCCCAGCGAGGATCATTCTCGGTGGCGATCTTTGTCGAATGGCTTGTCATGGCTTCATGTCCTGACCTGTTTCATTCAGATTAACCAGCCGACGGGGTTGCTGCACCCTGGGCCTTGCGGTCGAATTCGAAAGCTTCATCCAGCGGTACGAAAGGTGAAGTTGATCCGTTGTTCGCCCATTCGCGGGTGTTGGCCGTCCTTGATCGGCAAGACGCCGTGATAACGCAAGCGATCCACACCGCCCCAGACCACGATGTCGCCATGTAACAGCGGTACCCGCTGGCTTTTATCGCTGCGCTCGAAACCACCGAACAAGAACATCGCCGGCAATCCCAGCGACACTGAAACAATGGGTGCAGCGTAGGAAACTTCGTCCTTGTCCTGGTGCAACGACATCTTGGCACCGGGAACATAACGGTTGATCAGGCAGGAATCAGGCACGAAATCCGCAAACCCCGCTTCCCGCGCCGCCGCTTGTGCCAGTTCGAGAAACACGTCGGGCATTTTCGGCCAGGGTTGACCGGTCTGCGGATCATTGCGGGTATAGCGATAACCGCTGCGATTGGTGGTCCAACCCAGCGCGCCGCAACTGCTCAAGGCTACCGACATGGTAAAGCCCCCGGGCGTGATCATCTGTCGAAACGGTGCAGCCGCCAGAACCGCGTCCAGTGCGGGCAGCAACTGATCCAGCCAGGGCAGGGCAAAGCCTCTGAGGACGCAGGATTGTTCGCCGATCCGATCGAGCCTGGGTGGCTGCTGGGGTTGCGCGTCGGCAAACAAGTCGAAGGTGGTCGGGTTCATGGGGTCATAACGCATCGTGAAAGATGATTCCAAGGGTATGCCGTTTTCCACTGTGCAGGCGACTCACGCCGTGGCGCAGGGTGACCCGGTAACAGCCACGAACGCCTTTGACCGGTCGTTGATTGACGGCAAGGATCAGCCCGTCGCCTTTCTTCAGGCCAATGACCTGGGGGCGCGACTGCATCCGCGGGCGCTGATCGGTCAGCACGAACTCGCCGCCGGTGAAATCGTCATCCGGCTCTGACAGCAGAATCGCCACTTGCAGCGGGAAGACGTGTTCGCCGTACAGATCCTGATGCAAGCAGTTGTAGTCCTGCGGTCCATAGTGCAGCAACAACGGCGTCGGGGGTTCCTGACCGGCGGCATGGCAGCGTTCGAGGAACGCTTCATGCGTTTCAGGGAAGCGGGTCGGCAGGTCCATGTGCTCGCACCAGCGATTGGCTATCGGCACCAGTCGAGGGTAGAGCGACCTGCGCAAATGGGCGACGACATCCGGCAACGGGTACCTGAAATATTTGTACTCGCCACGGCCAAAGCCGTGACGAGCCATGACCGCTTGCGAGCGAAACGGTTCGGGGCGGGCATACAGTGCGCTGATTTCATCGCACGTCTTGTGGCTTAAAAGCGACTTGATCATCGCGCAGCCATCCTGATCGAGTTGCTGTTCCAGTGTGGCCCAGTCCAGTCCATCGAGAGCGCGCACAGACCCTCGGCGCTGTACGCGAGCAGCAAGACGCCAAGGCTGGAAGTGCCGTTGATGAAGCGAATCGAGGAAGTAGACATGTTCTGACTCCTTAACCAAAGGTTGAGGTGGCCAGTCTAGGGCGCGGTGAGTGGGAGATCACTCCGGCGCTTGCGGTCGAATTTCAGATGGGGGAGCAGACGTCCTTGTTGTCGCTCCGGATCCCGTTACAGCGCTTTGCTGACGCTGATTTCGCTGATGACGTCTTCACTGGAACCATGAATGGCGTCCAGCGCGGCCTTGGCTTCTTCTTCGGTGCCTTTTTCAAGCTGGGCAAATTCGAAGCGACGCTCACCGTTGAGTTTGTATTTGATGACGTATTTGGTCGTTTGGGCCACGGTCATAGCTGCCTGGTTCTCGTGCTGGGTGTCACTCAGCTCAGTTTCGTGCTGGAGCGGCGGATGATCTTGATGGTGTGAGTCAGGGTCGGTGTGCGAGTCACGCTGATCGGCCGGCGGTTGACCGTGTCGATGGTGATGTTCCAGAAACCGGTGCTCGGTGCAGTAATCCGCGCCGGGAAAGTGTCGAATGCTCCGCCGTGGTAAGTGTGGCGACCACCATTCTTGAAGCTGCGGAAATTGGCGTCGTTCATCAAGCGGATGTTGCAGGTTTGGGAGCATTGAATGACGACGATGTCGTCTTCGTTGAGGTGCTCGCGTTGGTGGATAAATTTCATGAGGCGCCTCCAGAAGGGCTTTTTCTACAAAATCAAAACGATAGCATGGGCGATTGGCGCAGTTTATCAGCCCGAACGGGTTATTATCCGGTCGTCGGGGTCCGCTTTGACAATTAAAAACAGTTATACGGAATTCTATGAGCGATAAACGCAGTAAGCCTCGGAGAAAAACAGCATTTGTACTGTCGGAGTGTCTTTATCGGAGGTTTTGTATGAAGTGGGGTGTGCTGGTCCTGCCTATGGCGATAGCGATGAGTGGCTGTGCGAGTGTCTCTGAGATCAATCAGACGCTGCCCACCATGAGCGTGATTTCAGGCAAGAAACCTCACGAGTACGCGCAATGCCTGACCGAAAAACTGTCCAGCAGCCGGGGAGCCCTGCAAGTCGAGCCGCAGAAGGACGGTGTGCGAGTCATCGTGCCGCAGAAGTTCTCCTCGGGCCCGGCCGCGGTATTTGATATCGAAGACCGCTCCACTGGCAGCAGCATCAAGTTGCATGAGCGCATCTCCAATGTGCCGTTGCGCCCAATGGATGTACGCAATGCCGCTACTGCGTGCATTTCCGGCTGATAGACTGTCGCTAGTCAGCACCGATGCCGCCAAAGCAGCGCTTTGGCGGCATTGTCATTTCTGGAGTCGAGCATGAAGCGAGAGCAGGTACGGGAGTGCCATACAGAGGGTCACATTTCTGCCACCCACGTCATTCAAAATCCGGCGAACTCGGGAGAATGGATCGTGTTTTTCAAGAAGAGCGCCGGGCGCAGTTATTTTCTGGTCGATGATAACGATGAAGTCGAATCCTTCAGTCGTCTCGACGATTTGATCGAGACGGTGCGCGGCCTCGGGATCAAGTTCGCCGAAATTCACATGTAGGGCAGGGCGCCGTGGGAGCCTACAGAATTCGGAAAAAATCGTACGCTAAGGTTTTCCAACCTGCCGTAGCGGCCTGAGTTTCCCGTCTTCCAGCTTGCGGCTCTGCCGCCAGACGTAATTGCCGGTCAGGTTGATGTGCGCCCAGCCCAGCGGAGACAGGTATTGCTACAGGTCGGTATTCACCGGCTTTCCGGCGTCAGTCAGCCTTTGGGTTGCCCGCTCCAGAGAGATCGTGTTCCAGAGCACAATGGCGGCGGTCACCAGGTTGAGACCGCTGGCCCGGTATCGCTGCTGCTCGAAGCTCCTATCCCTGGTTTCGCCGAGGCGGTTGAAGAACACCGCCCTGGCCAGAGCGTTTCGCGCCTCACCCTTGTTCAACCCGGCATGCACACGACGGCGCAGCTCGACGCTTTGCAGCCAGTCCAGGATAAACAGCGTGCGCTCGATCCGGCCCAACTCCCGTAGGGCCACGGCCAGGCCGTTCTGGCGTGGATAGCTGCCCAGCTTGCGTAGCATCAACGAGGCGGTGACGGTTCCTTGCTTGATCGATGCTGCCAGACGCAGAATCTCGTCCCAGTGAGCGCGGACATGCTTGATGTTCAGGGTGCCGCCAATCATTGGCCGAAGTATCGGGTAGTCCTGAACACTCTGTGGCACATACAGCTTGGTTTCGCCCAGGTCACGGCTGCGCGGGGCAAAGCGAAACCCCAGCAGGTGCATCAGCGCGAAGACGTGATCGGTGAAGCCCGCCGTGTCGGTGTAGTGCTCCTAGATCCGCAGATCTGACTCGTGATACAGCAGCCCATCGAGCACGTAGGTCAAATCCCGCACCGACATTCACCACGCGGGTGCTGAACGGTGCGTACTGGTCGGAGATATGGGTATAGAACAGCCGTCCAGGTTCATTGCCGTACTTCGGGTTGACGTGCCCCGCGGTTGACGCGACAACTGCCTTGAAAAACGCTTGGCAGCCTGACATCAAGTTAGGGTGTAGCCCAATCTGACATCAAGGCTTGACGACCCGAGGTTATTAACTATGATTAGATTTAGATCGTAGTGATGCGCAGCGATTCAAAATATTGACCGGCGCCACAAAGGCAAGGACAAGTCATTGATGACTCGCTTCAATCAGACCGAAGCCATGCTGCTCGAACGGGCTGCCTCAAAGGTTTTCGGCACTCTGGACGACTTACTCATATCAGCCCAAGACGCGTTGACCAAGGCAGGTAATTGGAAAGATGAGGTGCAGATAGATGTGTGGCTAAGCAAACCATACTCAGGTACCCGCTGCGCCAGGTTACTACATGGGGTTCCATCACCCCGCTTTTGGGCCTCGCCTGTTAAAACCAACGTCTTGATGCCTGCAAAGGATGTCATTTATTTCTTTGGTGGGGCCAGTCGGGCTGAGCGGCTGAAAACGTCGTTGCATGAATGCTCAGGAAGAACCGGAGCATTGGTTGATGAGCTTTTCGTCAATACGATTCGAGGATCAATTGGTTCATGCCTTGATCAAGAATGCCGGCGACCTGTTTACCCGAGCCCCGCATTGGTTTAAATAGCTTGTCCACCTGGAGATTGCGCGGCTTGCCTCTGAAATTGATAGGCATGCTTGGTTTACCAAGCAACGGTCTATGACGCTTGCGAACGCCGCGCCCGTTTGGCGCCCAAGTGCACACAAATAGCATTTCGCAGCATTGGAGTAATTATCATGGCCACTACCGCCAAGACCCGATCCGTCACGGCTCACGTCCCTGTGCAACTGGCTGAGAAGGTCGATTTGATGGCTGAGCGCCTGGAGCGTTCCAAGAACTGGATCGTCAAGCAAGCCCTTTCTGCTTGGATTGACCAAGAAGAAGAACGCAGTCGCCTGACCCGCGAGGCCTTGGCTGATGTGGACGCCGGTCGGGTAATTGACCACCAAGCTGTCCAGGCTTGGGCCGACAGCCTAAGTACAGAGTCCCCGCTGCCGGTGCCGCGCTGATGGAGTTGAAGTGGACAAGCAAGGCGCTTTCCGACATTGCCCGGCTGTACGAGTTTCTGGCCACAGTGAATCAACCCGCCGCCGCGCAAACGGTTCAACAGCTCACGGCTGCTCCAAGTACGTTGCTGACCAATCCACGCATTGGCGAAAGGCTTGAAGAGTTTGAGCCGCGGGATGTGCGCCGAATTATTATCGGCCACTACGAGTTGCGTTACGAGATACAGGGTTCCACCATCTATCTGCTACGTCTGTGGCACACACGCGAGGATCGATAATGCGTGGATTGGACATAGAAAAACTCAACGCAGCAGTGAGCGGCATCCTGAGTAAGCACAAGGCAAAAATCGAGCCCCGGTGGACTCGTCCAACACTTCACCTGGTCCTTCACCAGGGGATGGTTGGAGGGGGCAGGCTCGCGCCCTGGACTCCGTTTGGCTTGTTGCTGGTTGGTGCCCTTGGTGACTACGAGAGCATGCGGCAATTTCTGTTGACAGCCACCACCGCAGAAATGAGTCGCACGATTATGATCAGCATCGCGGGGGGCTTCTTTTTCGGGGCGGTAGTGCAAGTGCTGGTCGATATCACCACACTTAAATTCCCTGGCTACAGAGACGGCATGCATCAAAGTAGATCGACTACCAACTGCCGTCTGGTACTGGGATTTGCCACCCGATGGTCGCGACTTGGCAGGCCGGGAGGTGACGACTGCTCGTTGTACACCGAACGCTGAAACACGCTGGGCACTGGACGATCTACTCAAGGAGCTGGCCCGTGGAGAGAACAAGGGTGGTTCCGACCTGTTAGACCGAAAGATCGCTCAATTGCTGGGGATTCAGTCTCAGCAACTCAAGCCCACGCAAAAGCTGGACGATGCGATCCGGCTGCTGTCGCTACGCTATCGTGGTTTGCCGTCCAGTTATGAGTGGATGTAAAAATCGAAGAGTCACCGCCTGGTTTCAAAGCCTTCGTGGTCGTGCGAGCGACGGCAAAAACGCCGTTGTTGAGGCAGATCCATGGCAACGTTGCTTAGTCGCGGGAGGCCCGTCCGAGGCCTTGGCTGTCACCATCACGGCCATCACCCGTGAGACATGGGCATTCACAACCTGAGTTGGCCCCTCATCGATACGGTCAAGACAGCCTTGAATATGTCCCGCCGCTAGCGTCCGAAAGTTTTAGCGTACGATTTTTTCCGAATCCTGCGGGCTCCCCTTACTTGCAGACCACCACGACGCTGCGGTTCTTGTAGTTACCGACGTCGACGCCCAGTGTCTTGTCGCTTTCCTTGGTCGAAGGTGTGCCGTCGGTGCCGACGATTCGATAGCCGGTGCCGGCGCAAGAGGCATCGGCTTTTTCGTAGCAGGTCGCCCAGGAGTTGGCTTCCCCGGAGCAGTCGATGGCCAGGGCTTGCTCGCCGTTGTTCAGGTAGGTCGTTTCGGAAGTGGCGCAGCCGCTCAGGGTCAGTACCGCAATCAGTGGCAAAAATTTATTCATGTCGTTGTCGTCGTCAGGATGATGGGGCTAAGCCTGTGACAGCGCTGGCATCAAAAGGTTATAGCGAATGGCCACTTCTTTGCAGGTAATCACAAAAAAGCCCTGCGTTACAGCAGGGCTTGGTCAAGAGTTGGACTCAGATCAAGTATTATCTTTGCCGCGTCGTTTGACGGTTGGGTGTTCTAGTTCCAATACGGATGCCACTTCAATCGCCAACGCTTCGGTAGGGAAAGGTCCGGCGATATTCTCGCCGCTGGCGCTGTCTACCCACCATTGCCCGTCTTTCGCCTGATTGATCAGGAACCCGTTGACACTTTTTGCTACCGACATCTATCTGCCTCGTTGGCTGGTTCAATTGCGCAATGATAGCGCCAAATGCACTCAACGGGGGCTGATGGTGTAGGGTGGTGCGATTCGCAGCCGTGCAGATCTGGTGGTCTGTGCTATCTATAAAGGCTGCGGAGCTATCTCGGGAACTATCCGCGAGAATATTTCTCTATGATGGCATTGGTTAGCTAGTGCGGGGCATTGTAAGGTGCTCGCCGCCTGATTAGACTGCGCCGAAACTCGTACACACAGCCCTTTCAAGGACTTATATGATCAAGAAATGCTTGTTCCCAGCAGCCGGTTACGGCACTCGCTTCCTGCCAGCGACTAAAGCCATGCCCAAAGAAATGCTGCCGGTGGTAAACAAGCCACTGATCCAGTACGGCGTCGAAGAAGCACTGGACGCTGGATTGACCGAAATCTCCATCGTCACCGGTCGCGGCAAACGCGCGCTGGAAGACCACTTTGACATCAGCTATGAGCTGGAAAACCAGATCAAGGGCACCGACAAGGAAAAATACCTGGTCGGCATCCGTAAACTGTTGGACGAGTGCTCGTTCTCCTACACCCGTCAGACCGAAATGAAAGGCTTGGGCCACGCGATCCTGACTGGCCGCCCGCTGATCGGTGACGAACCGTTCGCGGTAGTGCTGGCGGACGACTTGTGCGTCAACCTCGAAGGCGACGGCGTCCTGACCCAGATGGTCAAGCTGTACGAGCAGTATCGCTGCACCATCGTTGCGATCCAGGAAGTGGATCCGCAGGAAACCAACAAGTACGGCGTGATCTCCGGCGAGCTGATCGCTGATGATTTGTATCGCGTTCGCAACATGGTCGAAAAACCAGCCCCGGAAGACGCACCGTCGAACCTGGCGATCATCGGTCGTTACATCCTGACCCCGGATATTTTCGAGCTGATCAAACAAACCGAGCCAGGCAAAGGCGGCGAGATTCAAATCACCGACGCCCTGATGAAGCAGGCGAAAAACGGTTGCGTGATTGCCTACAAGTTCAAGGGCCAGCGTTTTGACTGCGGTGGCGCTGAAGGCTACATCGAGGCCACCAACTTCTGCTTCGAGAACTTCTACAAGACTGGCAAGGCTTATTGATAGCCTCTGACCCACTTGTATTGAAAAGCCACCTTCGGGTGGCTTTTTCATTTTCTGTCCCCATATCGTTTGCAGTGCTTGCCCAACGGATGTCTGCGGGTATGCTTGTGGACTGCCGAGGAGATTGAAAAAATGGCCTACGATTTTGACCTTTATGTGATTGGCGCCGGTTCCGGCGGTGTGCGGGCTGCGCGTTTTGCTGCCGGTTTTGGCGCGAAAGTGGCTGTGGCCGAGAGCCGCTACCTGGGTGGCACTTGTGTGAATGTCGGCTGCGTACCGAAGAAGCTGTTGGTCTACGGCGCGCACTTCGCCGAAGACTTCGAGCAGTCGCAAGGTTTTGGCTGGACGCCGGGCGAAGCGAAGTTCGATTGGGCGACGCTGATCGCCAACAAGGATCGCGAGATCAATCGCTTGAATGGCATCTATCGCAACCTGCTAATTAACAGCGGCGTGACCTTGCATGAAGGCCACGCCAAAATCGTTGATCCGCACCAGGTCGAGATTAATGGCGAGCGCTACACCGCCAAAAACATCCTGATTGCTACCGGCGGCTGGCCGCAGATTCCGGAGATTCCGGGGCACGAGCACGCGATCAGTTCCAACCAGGCGTTCTTCCTCAAAGAGCTGCCAAAGCGTGTTCTGGTCGTGGGTGGTGGTTACATCGCTGTCGAATTCGCCGGGATATTCCACGGTCTGGGTGCCGAGACCACGTTGCTTTATCGCGGTGAGCTGTTCCTGCGTGGATTCGACGGTGCTGTGCGCAAGCACTTGCAGGAAGAGCTGACCAAGCGCGGCATGGACCTGCAGTTCAACGCCGATATCGAACGTATCGACAAGCAGTCCGACGGCAGCCTGAAGGTGACCCTCAAGGATGGCCGTGTGCTGGAGGCGGATTGTGTGTTCTACGCCACGGGTCGACGCCCGATGCTCGACAATCTTGGGCTGGAAAACACCGGCGTCAAACTCGACAAGAAAGGTTTTGTCGAGGTCGACGAGCAGTATCAGACCGCCGAACCGTCGATCCTGGCGCTTGGCGATGTGATCGGCCGGGTTCAGCTGACACCAGTCGCGCTGGCCGAAGGCATGGCCGTGGCGCGACGCTTGTTCAAGCCTGAGCAATATCGCCCGGTGGATTACAAGATGATTCCGACCGCGGTGTTCAGCCTGCCGAACATTGGCACGGTCGGCTTGACCGAGGAGGAAGCCCGAGAGGCCGGGCACGAGGTGGTGATCTTCGAAAGCCGCTTCCGTCCAATGAAGCTGACCCTGACCGAATGCCAGGAGCGCACCCTGATGAAACTGGTGGTGGACGCCAAGACCGACAAGGTTCTGGGATGCCACATGGTCGGTCCGGATGCCGGGGAAATTGTTCAAGGCCTGGCAATTGCCTTGAAGGCGGGCGCCACCAAGCGCGATTTCGATGAAACCATTGGCGTGCATCCCACCGCCGCCGAAGAGTTCGTCACCCTGCGCACGCCGGTCGCGGGTTAATCGTCCTTTTGGGGCGCTGATGCTTCTGGCGCTGTCGCAATGACGGCCGCCAGGCGCACGCTCTCATCCAGGCTCGCCTGAGCCTTGAGCAACTCAATTGCCAACCCTTTATTTATCTGCGACTGCTCGTCGACGCTCTGCTTCAGCGACTGGCTTTCCAGCAGAGCCGCGCGCAAGCGTTCCTGGAGAAGGGTGCGTTCGCTGTCAATGCGGTTGACCTGTTCCAGCAACTGATCCTGTCGAGCATTGGTTTGTTTGAGTTGATCCTGCAGCAGACTCAGCTCTCTCAAGGTGCCACGGTTCTCCGTCAACAAGCGCTCGTTGTCGCGGTGCAGTTGCGTGATCTCATCCTGGCGCACCAATGCGCTCTGCTGGGCCAGGCGCAATTCCATCTGAATCTGCTGCACTTGGCTTTCGTGGCGGCGCTGCTCCTGCTCGCGCTGCTCTTTAACAGCGTTGCGGTAGTGTTCCAGTGCGTCGCGAGCATGCAGGTGTTTCTCTTCAAGGGAGCGGATCTGCTCGTCCTTGTCTTTCAAGCGTAACTCGAAATCGGCCAATGCCTGGTTCAGTCCGGCGTTGCGGGTTTGCTCGGTCTGCAGCATGGAGCGAGTTTCTTGCAGTGCCTCGGATTCCTGAGTCAGTGCCAGGCTTTGAATTTCGTATTGCTGATGCAATTCGGTATTGGCTTGTTGGGCTTCGGTCAGCTGTATTTCCAACTCTTTTCGCTGCTGGTCGAACTGCGCGCGTGCCTGGTCGATGGGTTCTTGCGCCTGCTCCTTGAGGCGTTGCGCCAGGCGTGAGACCAGGCCTGCCAGCTCATCATCAATGGGCTCAGAAGGCGTTTCGGCGCACTCGCTGCCGTCATCCAGCTCCTTCAGATAGCGGTGGATAGTGGTTTTTGAGCCGGTATTGCCCATCTCGATCCGTACCGCGTCGATGCTGGGGTTTTCGCCTCGGGCGAGGATCGCCAAACGTGCCGCTTGCACTACTGCTTTATTAACGCCGCCGCGAGCCATGTTTTCTCCTACGATTTCGTACTGTGGTACATACCACTAAGGTACACAGTGTACCATTCTATGAAGAAAGATAAAAAATGTAAGTTGTTGATACGGGATATACTGATATTACCCCGTGTGATAAGTGCTGTAGCGCGTTTTCACCCGCCAAAGCGGTACGTTTTAGAGAGTTGAGCCGATGAGTGAGCTGGATCGATATCTGCAGGCCGCCACGCGCGACAACACCCGTCGCAGCTATCGGGCGGCTATCGAGCATTACGAAGTCAGTTGGGGCGGCTTCCTGCCCGCGACTAGCGACAGTGTGGCGCGCTACCTCGTGGCTCACGCGGGCGTGCTGTCGATCAATACCTTGAAGTTACGCTTGTCAGCACTGGCGCAATGGCACAAAAGCCAGGGTTTTCCCGACCCGACCAAGGCGCCGGTGGTGCGCCAAGTCTTCAAGGGCATTCGCGCGCTACACCCGGCTCAGGAGAAACAGGCCCAGCCATTGCAGCTTCAGCATCTCGAGCAGGTGGTTGCCTCGCTGGAGCGGGAGGCTACAGAAGCAAAGGTTCAAAATGATCAACCTGCACTCCTGCGGGCCAGGCGAGACACGGCGCTGATCCTGTTGGGCTTCTGGCGCGGCTTTCGTAGCGATGAGTTGTGCAGGGTACAGATCGAGCACGTTCAAGCCGCTGTCGGCTCAGGCATTACGCTCTATTTGCCGCGAACCAAAAGCGACCGCGAAAACCTCGGCAAAACGTACCAGACACCAGCGTTGCAGCGCCTGTGCCCGGTGCAGGCGTACATCGACTGGATCACTGAATCAGCGTTGGTCCGTGGACCGGTATTCCGGGGCATCGACCGTTGGGGCAACTTGAGCGAGGAGGGGCTGCACGCCAACAGCGTGATCCCGTTACTGCGCCAGGCGCTGGAGCGCGCCGGCATTCCGGCCGAGCACTACACCAGTCACTCCTTGCGGCGCGGTTTTGCCACCTGGGCCCATCAGAGTGGGTGGGACTTGAAGTCGTTGATGAGTTACGTGGGCTGGAAGGATATGAAGTCCGCCATGCGCTATGTTGAACCCAGCCCGTTTCTCGGGATGACGCCCCTCGCGGAAAAAACCATTGGCGCTGCTAAGTAAGTTTTCTTCTATTAATACGTTCGGTTAATAGCGAAAACCAATGAGCAGCATGAGCTTTGCCAATGAGCCATCCGGTAATCGAGTCGGTAGGATTCACTCCATCAACTTCTCAACCAAACTTTTCAACCCTGACGGAGAGTCATCGATGCCTATCATCAACAGCCAAGTTAAACCGTTCAAAGCTGACGCCTTTAAAAATGGCGACTTCGTAAAAGTGTCGGACGCTGACCTGAAAGGCAAGTGGTCTGTGGTGTTCTTCTACCCAGCCGACTTCACCTTCGTTTGCCCGACCGAACTGGAAGACCTGGCTGACAACTACGACGCATTCCAGAAGCTGGGCGTCGAAATCTACAGCGTTTCCACCGATACCCACTTTGCCCACGCTGCCTGGCACAACACTTCGCCAGCCATCGGCAAAATCCAGTACACCATGATCGGCGACCCGACTCACGCCATCTCCCGCAACTTCGACGTGCTGATCGAAGAAGCAGGTCTGGCTGACCGTGGCACCTTCGTGATCAACCCTGAAGGCCAGATCAAAATCGTCGAGCTGAACGACGGCGGTGTGGGTCGTGACGCTTCCGAACTGCTGCGCAAAATCAAGGCAGCTCAGTACGTCGCTGCTCACCCAGGCCAGGTTTGCCCAGCCAAGTGGAAAGAAGGCGAGGCCACTCTGGCTCCGTCTCTGGACCTGGTCGGCAAGATCTAAGTCTGTGACAAAAGCATCACCAGGGCGGGTTTCCGCACCTAAGTAAGCTGCAACCGCCCTTTAAAAAACGCCCGGGCGAGATTCGCTCGGGCGTTTTTTTTCGAATCGACTTTTTACAAAATCAAGGAAATCGCCCGTATGTTGGACGCCAATCTTAAAGCCCAGTTGAAGTCATACCTGGAACGGGTCACCCAGCCGATCGAGATCATTGCCTCCCTCGACGACGGTGCGAAATCCCAGGAAATGCTCGCACTTCTGAAAGACGTTGCCAGTCTTTCCAACCAGATTACGTTGCTCGACAACGGTGACGATGCGCGTAAGCCATCGTTCTCGATCAACCGCCCGGGTGCCGACATCAGCCTGCGTTTCGCCGGCATCCCGATGGGCCACGAATTCACTTCGTTGGTGCTGGCGTTGCTGCAAGTCGGCGGCCACCCTTCGAAAGCCAGCGTTGAAGTGATCGAACAGATTCGTTCGCTCAAAGGCGAGTTCAGCTTCGAGACTTACTTCTCGCTGTCCTGCCAGAACTGCCCGGACGTCGTCCAGGCGTTGAACTTGATGGCCGTGCTCAACCCGAACATCCGCCACGTCGCTATCGACGGCGCACTGTTCCAGGCCGAAGTCGATGATCGTCAGATCATGGCCGTACCAAGCGTTTACCTGAACGGCGTGAACTTCGGCCAGGGCCGCATGGGCCTGGAGGAAATCCTCGCCAAAATCGACACCAGCGGTATCGAGCGTCAGGCCGAGAAGATCAGCGCCAAAGAAGCGTTTGACGTACTGGTCGTCGGTGGTGGCCCGGCCGGTGCTTCGGCCGCGATTTACGCAGCCCGTAAAGGCATTCGCACCGGTGTGGCGGCTGAACGTTTTGGTGGGCAGGTGCTGGACACCATGGCCATCGAGAACTTCATCTCCGTGCAGGAAACCGAAGGGCCAAAACTGGCTGTGGCGCTGGAAGAGCACGTCAAGCAATACGACGTCGACATCATGAACCTGCAACGCGCCGACAAGTTGGTGCCGGGTAAAAACGGCGAGTTGCACGAAGTCCACTTCGCCAGCGGCGCGACCCTGAAAGCCAAGACAGTGATCCTGGCGACCGGTGCGCGGTGGCGTGAAATGAACGTCCCGGGTGAGCAGCAATACCGCAACAAAGGCGTGGCGTATTGCCCGCACTGTGACGGTCCGCTGTTCAAGGGCAAGCGCGTGGCGGTGATTGGCGGCGGCAACTCCGGCGTCGAAGCGGCCATCGACCTGGCGGGTATCGTGTCCCACGTAACGCTACTGGAGTTTGATGTACAGCTGCGCGCCGATGCGGTCTTGCAGCGCAAGTTGCACAGCCTGCCGAACGTCACCGTCATCACCAGTGCGCAAACCACTGAGGTGATGGGCGACGGTCAGAAGGTCAACGGCCTGCGTTACAAGGATCGCCAATCGGAGGAGCTGCGTAGCGTCGAGCTGGAAGGGATCTTCGTACAGATCGGTCTGTTGCCCAACACTGATTGGCTCAAAGGCACCATTGAGTTGTCGCCTCGCGGTGAGATCATCGTCGATGCCCGTGGTGAAACCTCGATGCCAGGTGTGTTCGCTGCCGGTGACGTGACCACCGTGCCGTACAAGCAGATTGTGATTGCGGTAGGCGAGGGCGCCAAAGCCTCCCTGAGCGCATTCGATCACTTGATCCGGACGTCGGCCCCGGCATAAAACCCGACGCTGAAAACACAAAACCCCATGAGCGATCATGGGGTTTTTTTGTACTTCGCACATTCGGAATAATGAAATGGCTACCCCCGCCGCCCCCTGTGATCGCCCACTAAGCTTTCACAGG
>NZ_JASBRE010000039.1 GCF_029960815.1 Pseudomonas sp. AL03 | reverse complement strand
CGAAGTGCGCCGTATTGGCCGACCCGAACATACGCTTATCCTTAAGCAGAGAGGAAATGAAGCGCGAGGTCCAAACCGTCCATGGTCTGTGCACGCGAAATTGGCGGGCACGTTATCAACGGGGGAAAAAGATTAATGTAGGAAGGGTCTTTGAATAGGGTCAGACCTTTCCGCTTTGCAAGCCGTTACGTCAATGAATAGAGGGGTGGCGAAAACGATACCCGCGATGGCGCCTTCAAGATCGCCATCGCCGGCAAGTCGCATCGCCGCACCGCGTGCGCCTACAGGTTAGCGCTGAATCAACCTGTCCAACCCATCCAGCAACCGCTGCAAAGCCCCCTGATTGCTGCGCATCACGTTCAGCCCCGCCTCCGCCATCCGCTGCGCATCCCGTGGCAACTCGAACAGCCGCTGCACCGCCAGCGCCAGACCTTCGGCATCCTCTACTTCCTGCAACGCCCCGGCACTGCGCAACTGCGCGGCGATTTCGAGGAAGTTAAACAGGTGCGGCCCGCTCAACACCGGTTTGGCCAGAGCAGCCGGTTCCAGCAGGTTATGCCCGCCGTTCGGCACCAGACTGCCGCCCACAAAAGCGCTGTCAGCCAAGGCATACAGAAACAGCAACTCACCCATGGTGTCGCCCACCAGCACCGAAGTCTGCGCGGTGACAGGGTCGCCAGTGGACCGACGCACCGAGGCGAAACGCTGCTGCTGACACAACTCGAACACCGAATTGAATCGCTCCGGATGACGCGGTACCAGAATCAGCAACGCATCGGGATGATTGGCCAGCAACTGGCGATGAGCCGCCAGCACCACCTCGTCTTCGCCTTCGTGGGTACTCGCAGCGATCCACACCGGACGCTCCTGGGCCTGCCATTGCGCCCGCAACTCGGCGGCACGCTGGAGCAGTGCCGGGTCGATGGTCAGGTCGAATTTGATCGAGCCGGTCACTTCCACGGTTTGCGACCGCGCACCCAAATCGCGGAAGCGCTGGGCCTCGGTCTCGGTCTGCACCGCGAACAGGCTCATCTCGGCGAGCATCGGTTGAGTCAGTTTGCCGAAGCGGCCATAGCCCTTGGCCGAACGTTCGGACAGCCGCGCATTGGCCAGTGCCACGGGAATCCCGCGCTTGGCGCATTGATGGATATGGTTCGGCCAGAGCTCGGTCTCCATGATCACTGCCAGTTTCGGCTGGATCCGATCAAGGAATCGCGCCGCAGCGCACGGCAAGTCGTAAGGCAAATAGCAGTGCTGGATGCGCGGCTCGTTGGCGAACAACGCCTGGATTCGCTCGGACCCGGTCGGGGTCATGCAGGTCACGGTAATGGGCAACTGTGGATAACGTTGCAGCAAGGCGCGAATCATCGGCGCCGCGGCAATGCTTTCACCCACCGACACTGCGTGCACCCAGATACCGCCGGGCTTCATCACCGGCAGTCCAAGGGAGAAACGTTCGCCAATGCGTTTGGCGTACGCCGGCGCCTTGCGCGACCGCAGCCAAAGCCGAATCGCTACCAATGGCAGCCCCAGGTAAAACAGCGCGGTGTAGAGAGTTCTATTCATGGCGGCGGAGTTTATCGGTTTTTTCGCCGATCGCCTGCAGGTGCACGGCAAAACGTTCCGCCAACCAACGAGCCGCCGGACCCAGAGGCTCATCGCGACGCCAGACCAGCTCCACCACCAGCGCTGGCGGGGTCCATTCGCTGACCAGTTCGACCATCAAATCCTGATACGCCGGATACTGCACCACGTGGCGCGGCAGCCAGGCCCAGCCGAGGCCGCGCACCAGCCATTCAGCCATCACGTAAAAACTGTCGGCCCGCCAGACTTGCGGGCTGGCGGGCTCGCTTCCGGGATAGACACTGGACTGTGTGGACATCAGCAACTGACGATGCTGCGCCAGCTGCTGGCAATCGACGTGAGCCTGTTCCGCCAGTGGATGGCCGACGCCGCACACTGTGACCATTTCGACGCTGCCCAATACCCGCCGCTCGAGCGCTTCAGGAATCTGGTCGTGATAAAACAGCAGCCCCAGATCGGCCCGACGTTCCACCAGTTTGCGCGCAACATCGCCCTGGGCGGCGCTGGTCAGTTGCACTTCAAGGCTGGGAAATTGCTGAGCCAGGGCTTCGAAGCTTTCGATAATCGGTTGATAGGGCATCGCCTCATCCTGAGCCACACGCAAACGCGCCTCCTGGCCGCGCATCATTGCCAGCGCCCGACCGTTAAGGCGTTCGCATTGGCGCAGCACTTCCCGCGCCTCGTCCAGCAACGCGTTACCAGCCTCGGTGAGTTTCGGCTGGCGGCCGCTGCTACGATCGAACAGGCTGACGCCCAGGTCCTCTTCGAGCAGCGCAATCGAACTGCTGACCGCCGACTGCGCCTTGCGCTGATCCCGCGCCACCGCAGAAAACGAACGCTGCTCCGCTACGCTGACAAATAGCCGCAGCTGCTCCAGATTCCATTGCATATTCATGGCTCAACCCATCTTCAGAACAGATAGGTAATGACTTTACCGCATCTGGAGAATCTATAGAATGCCGACCTCAGAAAGCAACACTTCACACGAGGATGCACCTATGACCGCTTACTACTACCTGGCCATCGCCATCTGCGCCGAAGTGATCGCCACCGTTTCGATGAAAGCGGTCAAAGGCTTCAGCACCCCACTGCCACTGTTGTTGGTCATCGTCGGCTACGGCATCGCCTTCTGGATGCTTACGCTGGTGGTGCGCAGCGTTCCGGTGGGCGTCGCTTACGCAGTGTGGGCCGGCATGGGAATCGTGATGGTCAGTGTGGCGGCGCTGTTTATCTACGGGCAGAAGCTGGATGTGCCGGCAATGCTGGGGATGGCGCTCATCGTATTGGGCGTCGTAGTGATTCAGCTCTTCTCCAAAACCGCCGGCCACTGATGCACGCTTTTATGTAGCAGCTGCCGAAGGCTGCGTTCGAGGACGAAGTCCTCGCCTTCAATCCATCTGAAGAATCGCGTCGTCAGGTTTACGACTGCTACGCAGCCGGACGCAGCCTTCGGCAGCTGCTACATAGCGTTCGGCATGAATCTGTATACTGCGCCCTCGTCTTGAACACTGAGGTCGCTGCATGCCATCCGTTATTTCCACCGACGTTCTGATTGTCGGCGCTGGTGTTGCCGGCCTCTGGCTGAATGCGCGCCTGCGTCGCCAGGGTTTTTCGACCGTGTTGGTGGAAAGCGCCAGCCTCGGCGGCGGGCAAAGCGTGAAGTCCCAGGGCATCATCCACGGCGGCGCCAAGTACGCGTTGCATGGCGCCCTGACCGGTGCATCGGAAGCCATCGCCGACATGCCTCGCCGCTGGCGTGAAGCCCTGGCCGGTGACGGCGAGCTGGACCTGACCGGTGTGCGCCTGTTGTCCGAAGCCCATTACCTCTGGTCCCCCGGTACGATCGCCGGCAACCTCACCAGTTTCTTCGCCAGCAAAGCGGTGCGCGGCCGCGTTGATCAGGTCAAGGGTGAGCAACTGCCACCGGCTCTGCAAGACAAGCGCTTCAAGGGCAAGGTCTATCGTCTGGCGGAACTGGTAATCGACGTGCCGAGCCTGATTCAACGCCTCGCCGATCTGGCGGGTGATGGTTTGCTCGCTGGCCAGAAAATCGAACCGTTGCGGGAAGGTGGCGTGCTGGTCGGCCTCAAAGTCGACGAGCGCGAGATTCGCGCCCAGCGCATCGTCTTGAGTGCCGGTGCCGGTACGGCGGCGTTGCTCGAAACGCTGGGGCTGAGACAGCCCGCCATGCAACGCCGGCCGCTGCACATGATCATCGCCAAAGGCCCGGGCCTCAAACCGCTGTACGCCCACTGCCTGGGCGGCGGCACTAAACCGCGCATTACCGTCACCACCCATCCGGCCGCCGATGGCCAGTGGGTCTGGTACCTGGGCGGCGATATCGCCGAAGCAGAAGGTGTCGATCGTGAACCCGCGGCACAAATCGCCACGGCGCAGAAAGAACTCGGCCAGTTACTGCCATGGATCGACCTGAGCACCGCGCAATGGGCGACCTTGCGAGTGGATCGCGCCGAGCCGCTACAATCGGGCCTGACTCGCCCCGACAACGCGTTTCTTGCCGAAGAGGGCCGGTTGCTGGTCGGTTGGCCGACCAAACTGGCCCTCGCGCCGGACTTCGCCGACCGGGTCATCGCCTCCTTGCAGCGCGACGGCATACAGCCAAGCCACTCGGCACCGCTGCCCGACCTGCCAAAACCGCCGATGGGCGTCCCTGCCTGGGAGCAACTGCTGCCATGAGCCAACCGACCCTGCACGATCTGCATCGCCCGCTGGGCAGCACCGGCCTGCTGGTTTCGCCACTGGGCCTGGGCACCGTGAAGCTCGGCCGTGACCAAGGCGTGAAATACCCCAACGGTTTCCAGATTCCCGATGACGACGAAGCGCGCATGCTGCTCAAACTCGCGCGCGACCTGGGTATTAACCTGATCGACACCGCCCCGGCTTATGGCCGCAGCGAAGAGCGCCTCGGCCCGTTGCTGCGTGGGCAGCGTCAGGATTGGGTGATCGTCAGCAAGGTCGGCGAAGAGTTTGCCGACGGCCAGTCGAGTCACGATTTCAGCGCCGCCCACACGCGATTGTCGGTGGAACGCAGCCTGCAACGCTTGGAAACGGATTGTATCGACCTGGTGCTGGTGCACTCCGACGGCAACGACCTGGCGATCCTCAACGACAGCGAAGTCTATGCGACCCTCGCGGCGCTGAAGAGCGAGGGCAAGATTCGTGGCTTCGGTTTTTCCGGCAAAACCGTCGAAGGCGGTTTGAAGGCTCTGGAACAAGGTGATTGCGCCATGGTCACCTACAATCTCAACGAACAGAACGAGAAGCCGGTCATTGACTATGCTGCTGCTCACGGCAAAGCCATTCTGGTCAAAAAAGCCCTCGCCAGCGGCCACGTCTGCCTGAGTCCGGGCGTGGACCCTGTTCGCGCCAGCTTCGAGTTGTTGTTTGAACATCCGGGTGTTGCCAGTGCTATTGTCGGGACCATCAATCCGCTGCACCTCGCCCATAACGTCGCGACCGTTGCCCAGGTCCTACGTAGAAACTGATGCCGCCCACGCGGCCTTAAGCAGGAGCCGACATGCCGCGTACGCTCATAAGAAAGAACCCGAGCAACTTCAAGACCCTGCCGTTATTCGTCGAAGCGACTCCCGAAGGCCTGAGTTATCAAAGCGTCGGGATGCCGCTGAACTTCTCCCAGACCCTGCAACGTCGCCGCCCGGTGACGGTGACAGACACCGAGCGGTTTTCCCTTGAGCTGGCCAATCTTGGGGTCTCGGTGCGCCTGACCCTGCATTGGCAAAATCGCGACTACTGGGTGCTGGTCCGTCAGCGTCGGCAGGATCGTGGCGATGTGGTGCTCAAGCTGATCTCCGGTTACGTGCCAGCCCATGAGCTGAACCTGCCGCTGCACACGGCGATCCAGGAGATTGCCGAAGAGTGCTTGTTGGAAACGCCGGAAGGCTGGCTCGGCGGGCGCTTCAACGACACTTGGCTGCCGGCGCCCTACTCGTCCGCGCTGCATTATCGCGAGGCTTTGCCGTTTCGCCTGACGCCGCTGTCTGGTTCGGCGCGGCCAGTGCGTTGCGCCAAGATGCAGTTGATCGAACGCCCGCGGGCTTACGTGCATTTGCCGACGGCCTCGCTGCAATTGATCTATGACTTGCGCCTGGACGTGCCCAAGGAAGCCAAATCCTTGAGTTTGTTTCATGTCGACGAGCGATTGGAAGGCGATCAACTGGTGGCCCGCCTCGATCGCAAACGCCCCGATCTGTATTTAATGCCACTGCAGGACGGCCAACCGATGGCTGAACTCTATACCTTGAAAAAGGATCAGCTGTACCCGGCGAGTACTCGCGGGTTGTACCTGGCAGAGAGTTTTGCCCAGCAGGAAGGCTGGCTGGTGCGGGACGAGCGGATTCGCTGGAAGGATTGGGTGCGGCAACAGGGCTTGAGCCCACCGGGAAAGGATTCCGGATTAGCCCGGTTGCGTGGGAAGGCGAAGCAACTGCTGAAGAAGATCGTGCCGCGTAAAAAAGTCAGCTCTTGAAAGCAAAAAATCGCAGCCTTCGGCAGGCTGCGATTTTTTAAACGTCACTCGGATTTGCGGATCTTCTCGACAATCGCTGTGGTCGAGCTGTTTTCCACCAGCCCCAGCACTTTCACCGTTCCGCCGTAAGCGGTCACAATGTCCGCGCCGACCACTTGCTCGATCCCGTAGTCCCCCCCCTTGACCAGCACATCCGGCTTGACCTCGCGCAGCAGGTTTTCCGGGGTGGCTTCAGCGAAACTGATCACCCAATCCACGGCACCCAGACCGGCCAGTACGGCCATGCGACGGTCGACGCTGTTGATCGGACGACCCGGGCCTTTCAGTCGGCTGACCGACGCATCGTCGTTGACCGCAACGATCAAGCGATCGCCCTGAGCTCGTGCCTGCTCGAGGTAGGTCACGTGGCCGGCGTGCAAAATGTCGAAGCAGCCGTTGGTGAAGACGATCTTCTCTTTATGCGCACGCGCATCATCGACCGCCAGCAACAGCTGCTCAAGGCCAAGCACACCGCGCTCCGAACCTTCCTCACGCTGGATAGCGCGACGCAGTTCCGGCGCGCTGATGGCCGCGGTACCGAGCTTGCCGACCACAATGCCCGCCGCCAGGTTGGCCAGGGCCACCGCGTGGGGCAGTTCTTCGCCAGCGGCAATAGCGGCCGCCAGGGTGGAAATGACCGTGTCGCCGGCACCGGTCACATCGAACACTTCACGGGCACGGGCCGGCAGGTGCAGTGCCGGATGGTCCGGACGCAGCAGAGTCATGCCGTGTTCGCCGCGGGTCACCAGCAATGCGCCGAGGTCGAGGTCGTGCATCAGCTGCGCGCCCTTGCTCACCAGCTCATGCTCATCGGCGCAGCCGCCGACGATGGTTTCGAACTCACTGAGATTCGGCGTGATCACGCTCGCCCCACGGTAGATCGAGAAATCCTTGCCCTTAGGGTCGGCCAGCACCGGAATGCCACGGGCACGGGCCGCCTGGATCAGCGCCTGATGGTTTTTCAGCGCGCCTTTGCCGTAGTCGGACAGCACCAGCACCTTGATGCCTTCGAGCAATTCGTCGACTTGCTCACCCAGCGCCAGGGCGTCGGTGGCGAAGGGTTCTTCGAAGTCAATACGCAGCAGTTGCTGGTGACGGCTCATGACCCGCAGCTTGACGATGGTCGGCTGGTGCGCGATGCGCTGGAACAACGCCCGTACGCCAGCGCCTTTGAGGCTATTGGCCAAGCTGTCGGCAGCTTCATCGTCGCCGGTCACGCCGACCAGCGAGGCCGGTGCGCCGAGGGCGGCAATGTTCAACGCAACGTTGGCGGCACCGCCGGGGCGGTCCTCGATTTGCTCGACCTTGACTACCGGTACCGGCGCCTCAGGGGAAATCCGTGAGGTACCACCATGCCAGTAACGGTCGAGCATGACATCGCCGACCACCAAGACAGGGGCTTGATCGAATCGCGGCATGGACAACTTCATGGAGCAACCCACATACAGAATGAACAGGGGCGCGATATTAACACAGGGTTGGCGCGGGCTCGTGCGACGGCTGCAATGGGATGATTCAGCAGGGTTTTCTGCTCATTTATTGATCAGAAAATCCGACAATCGACGACAAGCGTCCGTCAATTCCAGCGCCTAGGTGTCAATTTCACATTCAGCAGTAAGCAGTCAGCGAGAGAGGATGAGTTAAGCTCACCCTCTCGTCGGGTCAGGCGATTCCGGCGGTGACCGGTTCGTCCAGGCCCATCGCATGCAGACGCGAGTAGTAGCCATTTTGCGCGAGCAATTGAGCATGGGTGCCGCGCTCGACGATTTCACCATGGTCCATGACCAGGATCAGGTCGGCCTTCTCGATGGTCGACAACCGGTGAGCAATCACCAGCGTGGTGCGACCTTTCATGACTTGATCCAGTGCAGCCTGAATATGCCGCTCGGACTCGGTATCGAGCGCCGACGTTGCCTCGTCGAGAATCAGCAACGGTGCGTTCTTCAACAAGGCCCGGGCAATCGCCAGGCGCTGACGCTGGCCGCCGGACAGCAACACGCCATTTTCCCCGACCTGGGTGTCCAGGCCCTGCGGCATCTCCGAGATGAAGTCCATCGCGTAAGCATCCGTGGCGGCCTTTTCGATGTCGGCACGTGGTGCGCCGGCGAGGTCACCGTAAGCGATGTTGTTGGCGATGGTGTCGTTGAACAGCGTCACATGCTGTGTCACCTGCGCCACGTGCCGACGCAGATTGCGCAGACGATAATCTTCGATTTCCACGTCATCGAGCATGATTTCGCCGGTTTCGTGGTGATAGAAACGCGGAATCAGACTGGCCAGGGTCGACTTGCCGCTACCCGAACGACCGACCAGGGCGATCATTTGCCCCGGTGCCGCCGTGAAGCTGATGTTCTTCAGCACCTCACGCTCGGTCCCCGGATAGGTGAAGCTCAGGTTGCGCACGTCCAGGTGGCCGGTGACGCGATCGCGCTCGACGGTACCCTTGTCAATCTCTGGCTCGACGTCCAGTTGCTCGAAAATGCTCTCGGCACCGGCGACGCCCTTCTGGATCGTGGAGCTGACTTCCGACAACTGTCGAATCGGCTTGGGCAACAGGCCCGCCGCGGTGATGTAGGCCACCAGGTCACCGGCGGTGGCATCACCGCGCAGGAGCAGCACCAGGAACATCAACACCGCCATGGCGGTGTAGATCACCAATTGCAACATGGGCGTGTAGACCGCACCGGTCTTGGTCATGCGCAATTGCTTGTCGGTGTTGCCCTGACTGGCTTCGGTGAAACGACGCTCTTCATAGCTCTCGCCGCCGAAGCTGCGCACCACGCGATAACCCTGGATGGTCTCGGAGGCCACGTGAGTCACATCGCCCATCGCCACCTGGATTTTCTTGCTCTGCTTGCGGAATTTTTTGCTGGTGCTGCTCACCATGATCGCGATGATTGGCAGGATCGCCAGCATCACCAGGGTCAGCTTCCAGTTCATCCACAACAGATAAGCGAACAGGAACACCACGGTCAGGCCTTCACGAATGACCACTTTGATGGCGTCCGTGGCCGCACCGGTGACCATGGTCACGTTGAAGGTGATGCGCGAAATCAGGTGCCCGGAGTTATGGGTGTCAAAATAACGGTTGGGCAATACCAGCAACTTGTTGAACAGTTCGACACGCAAGTCGTGGACCAGCCCCAACGAAACCTTCGCCAGGTAGTAGTTACCCAGGAAAGACCCCAGGCCTTGCCAGGCGGCGATCAGGATGATCAGCAGCGGCACAGCCATCAGCAACTGCAGGTCTTGCAGATACGGAACTGTAGGGAAGAGCACCGCTTCAGGGTTGCTCAGGCCATCAACGAAATATTTGAGAATCCCGGCGAGCATGGGCTGCGTCGAGGCAAAAATCACAAAGCCGACAATACTGATGGCAAACATGCCCCAGTACGGACGCACATACGACAGCAGGCGCAGGTAAATCTTCAAGCTCGACGGCGCAGGCGAATCAGGGCTGGTCATGAGAACCCGTTGTATGAGAAAAGAGCCCGCGAGTGTAACACAGGCCATTTTAGTCGCTGACCTGCGGTAACATGGCCGGCTATCCATGCCTCACGGCGCCCAACCCGGAGTATTGATGCAAGCGCTTGATCACACCCGATATCTCGCCCTGCGCGAGGGAGCACAAGTCCTTGAAGCGGATGGTTCGGGGGACAAGGTTCTGCGGTTGACGGACGGTTCAATACTCAAACTGTTTCGCCGCAAGCGCCTGCTGACATCGGCCGCATGGTATCCGTACGCCAAACGCTTTGCCGACAACTGCGATGCGTTGCGTGAACGGCACATCCCCTGCCCGTCGATTCGTCAGGTTTACCGCATCCCGAGTATCGAGCGTGATGCCGTGCACTACGATCCACTACCGGGCCAGACCCTGCGCCAGCTACTGGATACCCAGGGCGATGCCGATCCGTTGCGCGGTCAATTGGGGGTCTTCATGGCCACTTTGCATGAGCGGGGGATTTACTTCCGCTCGGCGCACCTGGGCAACATCGTGCTCACACCCGAGCATCAGTTGGGCCTGATCGACATTGCCGACATGCGGGTGTATCGCCGTCCGTTGCGCAAGACCCTGCGGCTGCGCAATTTCAAGCATATGGTGCGTTACCCGCAAGACCGGCAATGGTTGCTTGACGGTCGCGGCGAAGTCTTCATGCACCATTATGGCCAGACCCAGAGCATCTGCTCCCCGGAGGAGCTGAGCGTCGCCCTGCAAAAATGATCTGAGCGCCTTAGCCTCCAGGAGGAGACGAAGGCCAGGCATTACGCCAGCGCGGGTTGCCGCGCCTTCAGCACACGAGAGAGGATCATCGCAGCGGGCAGCAGCACCAGAGGCCACAACTCGTCAGGGTTACCGATCAGCAAACTGCCATCGAAGTTCAGCATCACCAGTGCACACGCCAGGTACATACCCCACACGTCGCGCAGACGCCAAGCCTGCCAAAGGGATACTGCCATCAGCGCAACGAACAACATCAGCGAAACCCCGCCGCTGTACAGCCCCAGCGCTACGAAAATGTTGTGCGGATGCTGAATCGGCATCCAGCCATCGAGTACCTGGGGGGTGTGGAAGCCGATGCCGCAGCCCAGTACCCAGCCGCAGTTGCGCCACTCGCCGACCATGATCTGAAAGATTTCGATGCGGTACGAATCGCCTCGATTCCAGAGGGACTGGTACCAGGCTTCGTTGTGCACCACCAAGAACAGCAGGCCTAAAACAACCGCGCCGATTGCCACCGCACTGCCAACCAGCCGCGGCTTGTGGTAAATGCCGTAAAGCAACCAGACGCCGAACAGGAACACAGCCCCCACAAACGCAGTGCGCGTCTGCATGACGAAGGCTACCGCAAACACCGACAAGACGATGGCCAGGCCACCTTCGATATACTTTCGTTCCTTGAACCAGATAGGCAGCGCCAGCGCCAACGCACAGAACAGCCAAATGCTGGCGTAGATGACGTTCTCCAAGCGTGCCGGAAGCAGCGCCACCCGGCCGCCAACGGCGAATTCACCGGTTGCCCAACCGTAGAGCGCGCTGCTGAATATGTACAACGTCAGGATCCAGAACTGAGCGCGAATAAACGCTGAGCTGCGGAAAAATTTCGGATCGGTGAGGGCGCCGACCACCATGACGAACATCAGTACATAGAAGACGTGTTTGTAGAACTGCATCTGCCCTGCAATCGTCGCAGGCACCAGAAACCACAGAATGAACGCCAGCCAACCCCACGCCAGCGGCTCCTTGAGCAAGCCAGCACCGCGCTCCTTGATCAGGAACACCAGGCCCGGCAATACCATAAGGACGTAGAACAGGTTGTTGGTCCACTTCGACGACCAGCCCACCACAAAGCTCAAAAGAAACAGGCAGAGCGCCGCTCCGAAATAAGAGGCCATGGTGATCTTTCCTGGCTTCATGCCGCTAAATTCCATGCAGCACCCAACCTATTGCAAGACCCAAAATAAGAGCTGCGATCAGCTTCAGCCGATCGATACGTTTACGCCGTAATTTGCTCACTCGCTCCTTCGGAACCACCACATGCTCTCCGAAGCCGGTGTGCAATACCGCGTCGTTTTCCAGAATCAACGCATAGCGGTTTTCGCCAGCATACAGACGCGACAGGTCTTTCTCCCCGGAAAATGCGGAATACGGCGCATGCGTCAGGTAATCCGCACGACGGCGCAGCCCTGGATTAAAGGAAAAACCTTGCCACTCGGCCTTTTGCGAGCCCAGTACGTAGAAAGGAATGCCACGGCTGACTTTGCGCTCGTTCAGGAACACGTAAGGGCTGTGAACCATCAGGTCATGATTGAAGCTGCGCAACCACACTTGCAGCGCCTGTGGATCTTCCTCCAGCAGGCATTGGGATTCTTCGATAAACCCTTCACGGTAGAAGTCCCAGTCGTCTTCGCAGTGGAAAATCCACGACGTCTGCACCTGGGCATAGGCGGCATCGATGGACCGCAACTGACCCAGGCGTGGGTTGTTGATGAAGAACTGGGTATGTGCCCTCCAGTGCTCCGGAATACAGGCCTCTACGGCGCTGTCGCCGGAGTCCTCGGTGATGAACACTTTACGGATGGGAGCCGTGTTGAACCGGTCAAACGTCTCGAGGGTTCGCTTCAACAGATCGAAGCGACCGCAACTAGTAATTACTACCGAAATGTCGCTAGTCTCGCTGAACAGCATTTGTTTACACCGCACCATTGGTTGTTTAATCGCCCGGCTTTACAGCCCCAGCGACAAGCGTAATTTTTCTTTCCAGCCCAGCGGGACATGCTCGCGCAGCGGCGCACGCAGGGCGTCGACAATCGAATGCCCTACAGCCCGGAACGTGTAACGCTGCTCTACCAGAGCCTGTCCGGCCAATGAAATGGCCTCGGTCAGCTGTGGGGACTCGCGTAACACCGCCAGTTTTTCCCTGAGTTCGTCGCGGGTTCGATAGAGCACGATGTTGTGCAGATCGACAAACCCCAGCGCGCGATTCTCTGCTTCCCCTTGATCGTAAGCAAACAGCACACAACCACAGGCCATGGCTTCGAAATTCTTGATCATGTATTCGCCCATGCCAACGTCGGCACTCACGAAGTAACGGATCCGGCTCAACGTCTCGCAGTATTCTTCACCCGACTTGGTGCGCGTGATCAGCAGGTTCTCCACTTCGGCCACGGACTCGAGCATGGCCTTGCGTCCGGCATACGCCACGCTGTTGAGACTGCCGACGAAACCCAGCTCGATATCACGTTCACGCTGGCAGTTTTGCAACAGCGCCTGATCGTAGCCCTTGGGCACGAAATGCGCGTCAAACCCTTCATCACGCAAGCGCTGGCTGACCATGAAACCCGAGCTGATTACCCGCACCCAAGGCAGCTTGCGGTAATGGTCGCTGAACTTGCCCGTGTACTTGCACGGGATGTAATTCTGGTACGCATCGTGCTCCAGAATAACCAGATTGGGCAGGGTTTGTATGAACCTCACCTGTCTGATTTCTTTTTTGAAGCGCAGGAAGAAAACAATCCTGTCATAGCGGCTCACATCGACATGCTTGCGAAAGTAGCCCTGCAAGTCGTCCTGCTCCGCGCTGGTCAGCTCGCGCTTGTCGCAGTCGCAGTGCTCGGCGATACCGTCATACAGTCGATCGAGGATCGCTCGCTGCTCTTTCTGCACCAGAAACAGAACTTTCAATTGGTCTCTCTCTTTCCAGACAGCTCTTGGACCCAGAATAATTCGTGGCGTCGCACCGCTTTACGGAAGAACTCGTTTTCGCCGAAAGCCGGCCAGTGTCGGGCCGCCAGACAACGTTGTATCGCCCGGCGAAGTAGACGCTTGAGGGGAAGTCGGGGCTGAAGGTCGTGCATCATGCCCAACGACATAGCCTTGTGCCACTGTTTTTCGGACGACAGGCAGAGTGCCCAAGGCCGCAACGGTTCATGACTATTGATCTGTGGCGGCAGTGTCACGCCAGTACTGGCATCACCCATTGGCCAGCGATCGTTGTCATGCAAATGATTGGCGTAATGCAACAAGGTTTCGGGCTGCCAGGCTGTCCCGCTCAGTGCCTGCATCACCGCCTGCTGTGAGCATAGATGGTCTGGGTGCGGGTCGAAACGCGGATGTGGCAAGACAATGACCTGGGGCTGGACACGCTCGATCAACTCGCTCAGGTCGGCCAGAAGATTGTTCCAGGACGGTATGCCATCGACGTCACTGCCCAGGGCAAACGGATTGAACCGTCGAAAATACCGAGTATCGCCAAGTTGTGCCTCACGGGACACCACGGCCTCGGTCGGCGCGCTTTGCATGGCGGGCAATTGCAGGCAGAAATACCCCAACTGAATGCAGCGTTCCTGAGGTACGCCGCCCCACAACGGCACGCTGAGACTGTCCCAGGCTCGAAGCGAGCCTTTCAGCCGTGACGCTTCGACGCCGTTGAGCCCCATCTGCTGATAGTGCTCGGCCTCGATTTCACCGGCGGTCATGGTCACGATCCAGCTTTGATTGGCGCTGCTGTACAACCCGAATGCGGCCAGCTCGGCATCGTCGGCATGGGGCGCGATCACCATCACCCGCTGACGGCTGTAATCCGCATGCTCGAACGCCCAGAGCACCGGTTCACCGAGCAATCGGCAGAAACGCCCGCGCAGACGTAACTCACCTTGCGACAGAACGTGCGCCTGACCACTGAGGTTGAGGTAACGCAAGCCGTTCACACCACGCTCAAAGGTTTGTCGGTCCGGGTTATCCCCCCCCGACAACTCGACCACTGGATCGATAAAGCGTCCCAGCCAGGTGCTTTTTATCCGCAGCGCCAAAACCAGAGTGGCGTCGTCGACCAGCATGACGCCGTCGTCCAGGCGCAAACGCTCACCATCAAGGTGGACCTTGGGTTGTTGGGTGTACGGTGGAAAGCTGTACTGGTAATCGTCTTTGGGCGAATAAAACAAATGGTCGGCGAACCATGCCTCGTGGGCAATCCAGCCCAGAACCGCGAGCACCAACGGCAGCCACCAGGTCACCAGTACGCCGATGGCAATCAATAGCGCCAACGCGATGAGCAGACCGATGCGCTTGATGCGCCGATGACGCTTGAGCAATTGCTGTTTGCGGTTCATGGGCTGGCTCATACGGTGAACACCGGCACAGGATTGCACCAACGATCCTTGTATTCACGGTCAGCGCGACCGAAAGAAAAGCGCAAGGGTTTGCCCAACGCCCGGGCATGCTCCCAAGCGCTTTGCGTATTGAGAAAACTCAGCACGCTGCCAGGACTGAATTCGCGGGTTTCGGGATCGACGCCGCCATTGATGTACTCGACGCTGATCCACTGTGGCGTCTCGACACGGTAGACCAGTTGAATCGCTATCGGCGCATCGTTGAGAAAAATCACCGAGCCGATCAGCAAGTCACGCAGCAATTCGATGACCTCAGCCATGCGCTCGGCCCCCGTCGCCGAGAAGCCCCAGCGGCGCTGGAACAGGTCGCAATAGATCGCTGCCAGTTCACTGCTGGAAAATTCGGCGACCGGCCGAACCACTCCGCCCGCCTCTTCCAGCAATCGCAATTCACGGCGCTGGTTGTAGCGAAACTTCTTCGACAGTTCTTCGGGAGTGCGGGCCATCGCCAGTTGCTCGGCCTGCAATTTGATGCCGGTGAAGCGGCCTTCATTCAGCACCGACAAGTAGCGTGCGCGATGACGCAGCGGCGCTTGTGCATCGGCAGCGGCCGGCAGGATGAACTCGGCATTACCGAGGTCGAACAGGCCTTTTTTACCACAGCGCTTGAGTACATCCTTGGACAAGGCAAGGTCGCGCCCCCAGGTCGGGATTGCAGCTTTGACTTCACCGTTTTGCTCCCAGGCCAGGTAGCGCACAGGGATGTCGGCCAACTGCGCCAGCCGGTCGACCACCATGGGATGAGTGGCGACGCTGCCGCCATAACGTTGCCAGGCCTCGGCATATGCCGAGGCGTCGACTACCGCCCAGCCACGTTCGCGCCAGCCTTGAAATCGGTTGAGCATCAGCCCCTCGGTGCCAGTTCGGTAACGTGCGGCAAACGCCAGAAAGCATCGCGCACCGTGCGGTCGGAGAAGCGCTCACGCAAGCGATCAAGCATCAGCTCGACACACTGGTGACGTTGCTGCTCGTCCATCGCGGCCAGATGTTGCAGCCCTTGAGCCAAGTGCTCGGCATCGCCCAGCGGGAACAGAATACCGACGCCCTCAACCACTTCCTTCGCCCCACCGCACGCCGTGGCGAGCAACGGCACGCCGGCAGCCATGGCTTCCAGCAGCACCATGCCGAACGGTTCATGATCGGAGCTCAACGCAAACACATCGAAGGCACGGAAATAACGCCGAGCCTCAGGTACCTGACCGAGGAACAGCACGCGGTCGCCGATACCCAGCTCACGGGCCAGGGCCTTGAGGTCCTGCTCCAGTCGACCGGCACCGAGAATCACCAGTTGACTGTTGGCAGGCAAACCCGGCAACGCCGCAGCAAAACCGTGCAGCAGCGTGGCCTGATCCTTGTCCGGATGCAGCCTTCCGACGTTGCCAACAACCCAGGCATCCATCGCCAGGCCCAGGGTTTCCCGAGCTTCGCGAACTGACACCTGGCTGTCCTGCAAGGTTTGCACATCAATCCGGTTATAGAGTGTTTGAATCCGCGCCGCCGGCCACTTCGGCAGGCAATGACGCATGTCGTCGCGCACCGCATCGGAAACCCCGAGCAGGCTCAGGCGTTTGCGGAAAATATTCGCGAACAGTTTGCGGGTGCCGCGCTGGTAATCGCCAAACGCGTGATGCACGCCAATCACCGGCAACGAGGTACCGAGCAAGGCGATATAGATAGGTTTGAATCGGTGAGCGATGCAAAGACTGAAATTGCGCGAGGCGGCGATCTTGCGCAGATCGCCGATGGCGCCCAGCTTCAGGCCACGAATGGCCTTGGAGCTGTATTCCATGAACAACACTTCATCGGAAGCACAGCCCGCGGCGACCTCACTGTCTGCGGCCCCGGTCAGAAACACCGTGGTCACACGATAACCGGTCCCCGCGAACAGGCTGGCGTACTGCCGGGCGCAGTCCAGAAACGGCCCGTCATAGCCGTGACAGAACTGCAGCACATGGCGTTCAGCCGAGCGTGTCATATGCGTCCGCGCCCTCTTTGACCACCAGGATGTCTTCCATGATCAGATACTGTAGATCGGAACCGAAGAACATGTTCAGGGCATCCGTCGGCGAGCAGATCATCGGTTCGCCACGACGGTTGAGCGAGGTGTTCAGCGACACGCCGTTACCGGTCAGCACTTCCAGCGCCTTCATCATGTCGTAGTAGCGCGGGTTGTATTCGCGCTTGAGCACCTGGGCCCGCGACGTGCCGTCTTCGTGGACGACTTCCGGCACGCGGGTCTTCCACTCTTCAGCCACTTCAAAGGTGAAGGTCATGAACGGCGCCGGATGATCAATCTTGATCATCTGCGGTGCAACGGTGTCGAGCATCGACGGGCAGAAAGGCCTCCAGCGCTCGCGGAACTTGATCTGATGGTTGATCCGGTCAGCCACGCCGGTGGCGCTCGGGCAACCGATGATCGAACGACCACCCAAGGCGCGCGGACCGAACTCCATGCGACCCTGGAACCAGGCCACCGGGTTGCCGTCGACCATGATTTTGGCAATGTTTTCCGGCATGTTCTCGAGCTTGCGCCATACAGGCTTGCTCGGGTGACGGGCACACGCAGCGAGCACGTCTTCGTTGGTGTAGGACGGGCCGAGGTAGACGTGTTCCATCTTCTCGACGGGTACACCACGGGCGTGGGACACGTAAGCCGCAGCACCGACCGCAGTACCGGCATCGCCGGACGCCGGCTGCACGAACAACTCTTTGACGTCGTCGCGGGCGATGATTTTCTGGTTCAGTTTGACGTTCAACGCACAGCCACCGGCGAAGGCCAGTTTGCCGGTTTCCTTGAGTACGTCGCCCAGATAGTGGTCGATCATCTGCAGCGAGATCTTTTCGAACAACGCTTGCATGCTCGCGGCGTAGTGGATGTACGGCTCGTCGGCGATGTCGCCTTCGCGCTTCGGACCCAGCCACTCGATCAGCTTCGGCGAGAAATAGAAGCCTTTGCCTTTCTCTTTATAACGACGCAAGCCGATGACGTTGGCGTAGTCGGTGTTGATCACCAGCTCGCCGTTCTCGAACGAAGCCAGACGCGAGAAATCGTATTTGCTGGCATCACCATACGGCGCCATGCCCATGACCTTGAACTCACCGTCGAGCATCTCAAAACCGAGGAACTCGGTGATCGCGCCGTACAGGCCGCCGAGGGAATCCGGATCGAAAAACTCCTTGATCTTGTGGATCTTGCCGTTTTCGCCGTAACCGAAAAAGGTCGTGGCGTACTCACCCTTGCCGTCGATCCCGAGGATCGCGGTTTTCTCTTTGAAACCGGAGCAGTGATAAGCGCTGGAGGCGTGAGCCAGGTGATGCTCGACCGGTTCGATCTTGATTTTCTTCGGATCGAAACCCAATTGCTCGAGGCACCAGACAATCTTGTTGCGATAGCGCTTGTAGCGACGGTTACCCATCAGGATCGCGTCAAGCGCGCGGTCCGGGGCGTACCAGTAACGCTTGGCGTAATGCCAGCGAGCCTTGCCGAACAGGCTGATTGGTGCGAATGGAATCGCTACCACATCAACGTCGGACGGCTTGATGCCAGCCTGCTCGAGGCAGAACTTCGCCGACTCGTAAGGCATGCGGTTCTTTGCATGTTTATCGCGCACAAAGCGCTCTTCCTCAGCCGCCGCGACCAGCTTGCCGTCGATGTACAACGCTGCGGAAGGATCATGGCTAAGGGCGCCGGACAGGCCAAGAATCGTCAATGCCACAGGGGTCTAGCCTCTTCAGTCTGCATGCAGGCGCAAGGCGCCTCAAAGATTAATGTGCCCTCGCAAAGGGCGAGTGGCAGCTAAAGGGCGGGATTATAGCGTAAACATGGCGGGAATGACCCAGCGCATATTGCCCCTGTAAAGATGATCCGGACGAAAGCAGGCGGGATTGCTCATCCGCGGCCTGACCTCCAGTAAATACTGATATTGCCGTCGGTTGTCTGCCGGTAAATCGTGTAGGGCAATGCAACGGTGTCCAGAACACCAGACAACGTCAGATCCAGCAGAACGAACGGCACAAGAAAACCCGTGGGGTCCGGCGGCGCATTCAGCACACAAAAATCGTAAGCCAGACCGCTGTAAATACGGGGAATGGATTGACAATAAGTCTTTTGCTTCCTGAGGCCGCGGGTAGCCTCGGCATCATCCTGCAGCACCGTAACAGCGGTCCCACAGCCCGATAACGCCAATGAGAAAGTGCCCAGCAACACCGCCATTTTTATCGTCAAAATCTGCCCTCCGTGAACGTCAGGCAAACTAGCATCGCGGCTATTCAGGGCACAGTTCATGGGCTCTGTAGATCATGTAGGACGATTCATAAAAACCTGTCCCTTAATCTCGAGTGGCTGGTCTGGCCCCTTCACGCCCTGAGCCTTTCCGTCAACACGGTGGTTCTGTGGGAGCGTGCCTGCTCGCGAAGGGATTCAAGCAACGCTGGAGATATCCTTGGGAAGACGCTGATCAATGACCTGATAAAGCGCGCTACTCTCCGGCCAGTTACGCATGAACCGCGCCCGATCCCGCGCATACGCCGGGGCAAAGCTACTGAGCGAGCCGTGTTGACACATCGAATCCAAATCAATCAGCGCCCAGCGATCTTGCTGCCAGAACAGGTTATGCCCTTTGAAATCCCCATGACTGATCCGCTCAAGAATCAGCTCGGCAAACAAATGATCCAGCGCCAGCAACTCGGCTTCCGGCGCCTCACCGCCTTCAACATAAGGTGCAAAGCGCTCGATGATATCCGGCCCCGGTAAATACTCGGTCACCAGATAAGCTCGACTGCGCAACCAGAGGAAACGCTTCTCCAGCAACGCCAACGGCTTGGGCGTGGCGATGCCGAGAAACGCCAGGCGATTGCCTTCGCGCCAGGAATGCCAGGCACGACTCGGGCGCCAGAAGCGTTTGAGCCAATGGGCAAAACCTTTGATGTTGTAGCGTTTGATCACCAGCGTACGACCGGCCACCTCGACCTTGCCGACGCTCGCCGCGCCGCCGGTCTTGTACAGATGGCCCTGATCGAGCAACGCATCGGCCTGCTCCAGCACCGGCAGCATCGCCGCTTCTTCTTCGCGGCGAATCGCCCGTAACCCGAACGCTCCGCGCTGGACACTGAACAGCGTGCATTCGCGGCCGACCTTGATCAGGAAGTCTTTGAGGCGCCAGCTGCGGACCTTGCTGATCTGCTTCTGCAGCGCTTCCATGGGCAGTGCATGCTCGCCGTTGCTCAGCAGGTAATACACCAGCAGCTCTTCGGTGTAGGGTTCCAGCGTCTTGGGCAACTGGGCGAAAAACACCCCGAGATTCTCCAGGACTTTCTGTCGAGACAGCGGCTGGCCAGGCGTTTCCGCACAAATCCCGGCACCATCGATCAAATACAGCCGGCCGCCCTGGCGCAGCAGGTTGTCCAGGTGCAAGTCTTCCTGCCACAGGCCCTTGCGGTGCAATTGACCAATCGCACCCAGCGCATCGGCCAATACCGCCGATTGCTCATCCGCCAGCATCGGCAAGTGTTCGACCTGCTTCCAGGCATCCCCAAGGCTTTCGGCGCCTTCAAGGAAATCGAACAGCAGCCAACCGCCCTCGCCGTCCTTCAGGCCATCAGCCAGCAGCAACGGCGTGGTCAACCCCTGAGCCGCCAGCAACCGCACGCCGTCCAGTTCACGCTGGAAATGCCGCGCCGCTTTGCTGCCGACCAACAACTTGGCCAGCACCGGCCGGCCACGCCAGACGCCGGCACCGACATAACGCTGCCCCGGCAACACCCGCAACAGACTCAGCAATTGCAACTCGGCAGGGCCGGCGGCATCGGCCAGTGAAATGTTCAGCGGCAGGCCGGGGCTGCGGCCAGCGTTTTTCAGCTCGGACAAACGCATCAGCACGCCTCCTTGTGAGTGCGCCGCGCGGTCAGTCGCGCCAGCCAGCTGTCGATCAACGAGCTGTCCTGGGATTGATCCAGATAGGCAGCCAGCAGCTCGCGCAACTGCGTTTCGTTCCACTGAGGTGCCCGGCGCAGCAACGGCTCCAGATCTTTCGCCCGGTCACGCAGACCAAACAGCAACGGCCGGGTCTTTTCCAGGTCGATCAGCTGGGCCAGGTAACCGTCGCCGGTGGCCTGGAGAAAAATGTGTTTGGGGTAGAAGCAACCGTGAACCTGACGCGCGCCGTGCAGGCGCCGAGCCAGTTGACCACAGGCCTTCATAATCGCCGAATGCTGCGCCGAACTCAGGTCCGACCAGCGCTGCAACAGCGAATCCAGGTCATCCCAACCGTCCAGGGCACGGGTCAGCAGAATCGCCCGGACTTCGCCGTTGACCTTGCGCTCACCGAAGAATGCCGCCTTCAGCGCTGGAATACCGAACTTTTCATATCGACTGATATTGCGAAACTCACGGGCAAAGCTCGGCTCGCCAAAGGGCGCATGCAAGGTGCGCATCTGGTAGTTGCTCTGCCGTTTGAGGTAGTAGCCATGACCCTCCAGATCCAGCCGAAACACGCTGCTCCAGCCACCGCGTGCGGTGTTGGGCTCGTCCACAGCGTCGAGCTGCTTGGCCCAGAGTGCGTCGAAGGTGCCGAGGCCGTGACGCTCAAGCAGCGCACGGTCTTCAGCGGCCAGAAAATCAGTCATTCGCGCCCCTCGAAAAATCTCACCACGTGCCGGATCCTTTTTTTGTCGGCGGCATTCAGCCGATCACGCTGGCGGTATTGCAGGTAAAAGCGCAGGCGCTGGGTGGCCGACAAGTGATACTTGGCGACCTTGTCCAGACACGCCAAGTCCTTGGTGATCCGGTACTTGAGCCAAAAGCCACGCCAGAAATCACCATTGGGGCAATCGATCAAAAACAGCCGGGGCTCATCGTCGATCAGCAGGTTGCGCCACTTCAAATCGTTATGGGTGAAACGATGGTCGTGCATGGTCCGGGTATAACCCGCCAGCTGCCGGCTGACGTTGTCGACCCAGGCGCGGTCCGCCAGCTTTGGATCATGCCGCTCGGCCAGGGCCGACAAGTCTTCGGTATGCGGCAGCTCACGGGTAATCATCGCCCCACGATCGTACGCCGCACCACGACGTTCCAGGCCCCAGGCCACCACTTCGGCAGTGGGAATCCCCCACTTGGCGAAGCGCTTGAGATTCTGCCACTCGGCTTTCACCCGGGGTTTGCCCAAGTAACGGCGCAGACCTTTGCCGGCACCCACGTAGCGTTTGACGTAATAGTTGACGCCATTGCGCTGGACGCGAATGACCTCGGATAACAGGTCGCGGGTCAGGCGCTCGCCCTGAAGCGCGAACACAGCCTCAAGACTGCCGAAATCTTCTGCCAGATCGCTGTACGCAGGTTCCAGTTTCCAACCCGCCATCAGAGCGCATCCCCATATCGCTGTTTACGGTCGTAGAGCTTGTTGGCCTTGCCTTCCAGCCAGGCGAGCAACCCGGCTTCTTCGCCCAGTATCTGGCGCAGGGGCTGCTGGAAATAACCTTTGAGGAAACGCAATTTGTCACGCCGGGTCAAGCCAATGTCCAGGGCCGAAAAGTACAGCGCCGCCAGGTCCTTGTTGCGCCAGCGCTGAGTGACCGAAGGGCGGGTCTGGGCGCGGTGCAGGTCGATCACCGAAAGCTTGAAATCGTCGGCCGTCACCGGTTTGTCGGTGTGCAGCAGAAAGTGGCAGATGTAGCAGTCGCGATGGTTGACTCCGGCGCGGTGCATCATGCCGGTCATGCGCGCGACCTCGGCAATCAGCGCACGCTTGAGTTTCGGCTCGGGCGGCTGCTTGACCCAGTCGATGCTGAAGTCTTCGAGGCTGACCGTGGGCGCCAGCTCTTCGGTGACGATGAACGAATGCTGGTCTGCCGGGTTACTGCCCTTCTCGCCGTAAGCCACGGCGGTCATGGTCGGCACACCGACTTCTTGCAGGCGCGCAATGGCCTTCCATTCCTGGCCGGCACCGAGCACCGGCAGCTTGGCAGTGAGCAGGTTCTTGAAGATTTCACCCCAGCCAATGCCACGGTGGATCTTCACGAAAAAGCCGTTGCCATTGACTTCGGTACGCAGGGTCCGGCGCGCTTCAAGTTCGCGGTACACCTCGCCCTGGAGACCCTCGACTTCGGCGAACGGGTCGCGTCCGGCCCAGAGGCTCTTGAACGGTTCAGCCAGCATCAACTTCATTAAGCGTGCTCCGCCAGAATCACATCGGCCGCGTGCTGCGGCATGCTATAGAGGTCGGCCGTCTCGGCGAAGGCCAGACCGTTGCGGCTCCAGGCCGCCCGTGCTTGAGCGTCGTTCAACATGCCGGTCAGGTACTGAGTCAGCTGCGCCTGATCGAAAGGTTCGTCCAGCACCAGACCAACGTCGGCCTCGGCGATGTAATGGGCGTAACCACAGACCGCGCTCACCAGCACCGGCAGGCCGGCCACCAGGGCTTCGAGCAACACGGTCCCGGTGTTTTCGTTGTACGCCGGGTGGATCAACAGATCGGCGCCGAGCAGAAAACGCGGGATGTCACTGCGCCCCTTGAGGAACGTCACGTTATCGCCGAGCCCCAATGTAGCGCTCTGCATCTGGAATAATTTGGGGTCGTCCTGGCCAATTACAAACAGCCGGGTGCGTTTCTTCAGATCGGCGGGCAATGCGGCCAGCGCCTTGAGGCTGCGATCCACGCCTTTGGTCTTGAACCCGGAGCCAATTTGCACCAGCAGCAGTTCATCGTCTTTCAGGTTGAATTCGCGACGAAACTCGGCGCGGATCTCGGCGGCATTGGCCGGCGCGCGCCGATCTTGAGAAATACCGGGCGGTAGCAAATGGAAGCGCGCAAGCGGCGTGTCGTAATGCTTGATGAACAGCGGCTGCTGGACTTCGGAAATCATCAGCACTTCGGTCTTGGCATCCTTGGCGAACACGGCGCGCTCGTATTCCGCGAAGTGCCGGTAGCGACCCCAGCGACGGTACAGCGAGTTGCGCAGGTTTTGCGCCTTGTCTTCGAAGCAACCGTCGGCGGCGTAGTAGACGTCCAGACCCGGCATCTTGTTGAAGCCGATCAAACGGTCCACCGGACGCTTGGCCAGATCAGCCTCCATCCATTCGCTGAGCTTCTCGTTGCGTCGATGATTGAAGAACGCTTTGACCGGCGCCACCAACACTTCGAAGCCGGGTGGAATGTCGCCTTCCCAGATCAGCGTGTAGACCCGAATCTGATGGCCGCGCTGCTGACATTCCAGGGCGATGCGCATGAAATCGCGCTGCAAGCCGCCAAAGGGAAAGTACTTGTACAAGACGAATGCCAGTTGCATCAGCGCAGCTCCTCAGCCAGTAACAACGTGCTCAGTCGGGTCGCGACACGCTCGGGATTCAGACGCGTGAAGCACAGGGGCCACTCGCGTTTAAGGTCAAACTGACGGGCATCTTGGGCCGTCGGTTGATAGGTGCATTTCTTTTGCAGGCATGGCGCGCAAGGGAAGTCGCTGGCCATGTGAATCTGCGACTTGCCGTAGGCGCCAGTCAGGCCCGGGTTGGTCGGGCCAAACAGCGACAGCGTCGGCACGTCCAGTGCGGCGGCGAGATGACCGAGACCGGTGTCCACCGCCACGCAGGCTTGCGCGCCGGCCAGCACCTTGCCGACACCGGCCAGGTTCAGCCTGGGCAGCACTTCGACGTGTTTCATGTCTTTGGCGATGCGTTCGGCTCGGGCTTTTTCGATCGGGTTGCCCCACGCAAGCTTCACCCCGACGCCGAGATAGCCGACGCGCTCGGCCAACTCGCGCCAATAGGCTTCAGGCCAGTGTTTGGTGTCCCACGTGGTGCCGTGCAGGAACACCACGTAAGCATTCTTGCGCGGCAATTCCACCAGTCGTTCGACGTTCAGGCCGTAATCGCCCAAGCCTTTGGGCAGGTCGTACCCCAACGCCACGGCGAACAGCTGACGCACCCGCTCCACCGCGTGTTGCCCACGGGCCACGGCCAGACGCCGGGAATAAAAACGTGCGGCAATCGGCTCACGGGCCGAGTTTTTATCCAGCCCGGCCACCGGGGCTTTGGCATATCGGGTCAGCAACGCACTTTTCAGCAGGCCCTGGGCATCGATCACCAGATCGTATTGGTTGGCGCGAACGCTTTGCTTGAAGCGCTTCCACTCACCACTCTTGAGGGTCTGCCAGATGTTTTTGCGCCAGCGACGGATCGCCACGGGAATCACCTTGCCCACGGCCGGGTGCCAGGTCGGGATTTCGGCGAAGCCTTCTTCCACCACCCAGTCGAACGTGATGCCGGGGATCGCCCGCGCCGCGTCGGTCAGCGCCGGCAACGCGTGAATCACGTCGCCCAGCGAAGAAGTCTTGATCAGCAGTACCCGCAAACTATTTGACCTCGACCACAGTGCCCTGCAAACGCTGCAAGGCTTCGTTCACCGCTTGCGGCATGAGCTGGCGCAGGCAGTTGTAATGACCGAAGCGGCACGTGCGATCGAAGCACGGACTGCATTCGATGCCCAGGCGCACGATCTCGACGTGCTCGGCCAGTGGCGGTGTGAAACCCGGCGACGTCGAGCCGTAGACTGCCACCAGCGGGCGATTCAGCGCGGCGGCGACGTGCATCAGGCCGGAGTCGTTGGACACCACCGCGTCGGCGCAGGACATCAGGTCGATGGCTTCGGCCAGGGAGGTGCCGCCGCTGAGGTTCACCGACTCTTCACGCAGACCGGGAATCAGCCGCGAACGGATGTCTTCGCCGACCGCGTGATCGTTTTTCGAACCGAACAGCCAGACTTGCCAGCCTTCGCGGATCTTCGCTTCGGCCACTTTGGCGTAGTGCTCGGACGGCCAGCGCTTGGACTCGCCGAACTCGGCGCCGGGGCACAGCGCCAACACCGGGCGGTCGAGGGCCAGGCCGAACGTGGCCATTGCCGCTTCGCGAGTGACCGGGTCGATCTGCAGGCTCGGGCGTGGATAAGGTTTCGGCAGCTCCGCACCGGACTCATAGGCCAGGGCCATGAAGCGCTCGATCATTAGCGGATAACGTTCTTTATCCAGCGTGCGCACGTCATTGAGCAGGCCGTAGCGAAATTCGCCACGCCAGCCGGTGCGTTTCGGGATGCCGGCGAAGAACGGCACCAAGGCCGACTTCAGGGAATTGGGCAGCAGGATCGCCTGGTCGTACTGGCCGGCCAGGGATTTGCCGATACGCCGACGCGTCGCCAGCTCCAAAACACCGTGACCGAGCGGAAAGCTCAAGGCCTGGCGGACTTCGGGCATGCGCTCAAGAATCGGCCGGCTCCACTCGGGGGCCAGCACGTCGATTTCGCATTGCGGGTGGCGCTGCTTGAGACACTGAAACAGTGTCTGCGCCATCACCATGTCACCGACCCAACTGGGCCCAACGATCAGAATTTTCATGTGGTTTCCAAAAACGAGCCGGGGAGGCTTTATGCCTCCCCGTCTCGAGAATCAGCTTAGCCCCAGCTCGCGCCAGATCCGCACTACCTGCCGCCGTTCGTCCACGAACTGGTCGCCCGGTATCACCCCGGCGTCCTTCTGCAAGGCCTGCCGGTGGGCGGCGGAGCGGTAGGCTTTGTAGGCCTCACGCAACAGGCTGGCGTCTTCGGCGGGCATCAGCCCTTCGTGTTCCAGCTCTTCCAGGATGCGGATGTTGTCGGTCCAGCGCAGCAACGGCGGGTGTGTCTCAGACCACGCCAAGGCCGCGTATTGCACCATAAATTCAATATCGACGATACCTCCGGCGTCCTGCTTGAGATCGAACGGCGCCGTGGCCTCGAAGGCATTTGCCGCGGTGCCGGCCGCGGTGCTCTTGCTGCCAAGGTTATCGCGCATTTTGGCGCGCATCTCACTGACCTCCTGGCGCAAGGTCGCAAGGTCCCGCAGCTTGCCCAATACCGCCGCACGGACTTTCTCGAACGCCTGGCCGACGTCCGGACTGCCCACCAGCACCCGCGCCCGCACCAGCGCCTGATGCTCCCAGGTCCAGGCTTCGTTTTCCTGATACCGGGCAAACGCCCCGAGCGAACTCACCAGCAACCCCGACGCGCCGGACGGCCGCAGGCGCATGTCCACCTCATACAGCTGACCGGAGTTGGTCTGGGCCGTCAGTAAGTGAATGATCCGCTGCCCCAGCCGAGTGAAGAATTGCGCGCCGTCGATAGGCTTCGGCCCGTCGGTTTCTGCCTGCGGATCACCATCGTGGATGAACACCAGGTCCAGGTCCGAACCATGCCCCAGTTCCAGACCGCCCACTTTCCCGTAACCGACAATGATGAAGCCGGGATCGCACAAAGTGCCGTCGGTACGCAGCGGCGTGCCGTATTTGGCCACGGTCTGGCGCCAGGCCAGGGCCAGCACTTGTTCGAGAATCGCTTCGGCGAGCCAGGTCAGGTAATCACTGACCTTCATCAACGGCAGGCTGCCGGCGATTTCCGAAGCGGCAACCCGCAAACGGTGCGCCAGCTTGAAATGCCGCAGGGCTTCCATCTGTTGTTCGAGGTCGTCTTCGGGAATCCGCGTCAAACGCTCGCGCAACTCGGCGGCCAGTTCCGGCGCCAGCGGCGGCTTGAACAGCCGACCTTCATTGAGTAATTCGTCGAGCAGCAACGGGAAGCGGGTGATCTGTTCGGCGATCCACGGGCTCGCGGCGCACAGAGTCAACAAGCGTCGCAGCGCGCCGGGGTTCTCGGTCAGCAACACCAGATACGCGGAACGACGGGCCACGGCTTCCACCAGTGGCAGTACCCGCTCCAACACCAGATCCGGATTGGCGTGCTCCACGGCCTGAGCCAGTAATCGTGGAATAAAGGCATCGAGGCGTTCACGCCCCAGACGCTGCATGGCCCGCAATTGTGGACTGCCGCGCAAGCCCGCCAAGGCTCTCAGCGCCTTGCCGGCATCGGCAAAACCGCCCTGTTCCAACTGGCGGCAAGCGGCCTCTTCATCCTGAGCCTCTTCCCAAAGCGGCAGCCATTCACCGCCGACCACCACTTCGCTTTCGGTGCCTTGCTCTTCATCGGGATCGGCGATCACTTGGCCGAAGTGCCACGCCACACGGCCGCGCCAATACATGAGCTGTTCGTGGAAAGCGGTCCAATCGGCGAAACCCATCATAAAGGCGATGCGCGCCTGATCCTGCGCACCGTCCGGCAGCATCTGGGTCTGGCGGTCGGCAATCGCCTGGATCGCATGTTCGGTGTAACGCAGGAATTCGTAGCCTTCGCGCAATTCGCTGACCACCGCCGGCGGCAGATAACCCTGACCTTCCAGCGTGCTCAGTACTTTTAATAGAGGACGTTGCTGCAGGCTCAGGTCGCGGCCGCCGTGGATCAGCTGGAACGCCTGGGCGATAAATTCGACTTCACGAATGCCACCGGAGCCGAGTTTGATGTTGTCGGCCATGCCCTTGCGCCGGACTTCCTGCTGAATCAGCTGCTTCATGGTGCGCAGCGCTTCGATCGCCGAGAAGTCGAGGTAGCGCCGGTAGACGAACGGCCGCAGCATGTCTTGCAATTGCGCGCCGGCCACTTGATCGCCGGCCACCACCCGCGACTTGATCATCGCGTAGCGTTCCCAGTCGCGACCCTGATCCTGGTAATACTGCTCCAGCGCGTTGAAGCTCAACACCAATGCGCCGGCCGAACCGTAAGGCCGCAGGCGCATGTCGACGCGAAATACAAAACCGTCGACGGTCATCGGGTCCAACGCCTTGATCAGCCGCTGACCGAGACGAATAAAAAATTCCTGATTATCCAGCGAGCGCTTCACGCCGACGGTTTCGCCGCCCTCGGGATAGGCGAAGATCAGGTCAATGTCCGACGACAGGTTGAGCTCCACCGCGCCAAGCTTGCCCATGCCGAGGATGACCATTTGCTGTGGCTCGCCGCTGCGCCGACCGGTCGGCACGCCGAACTGCTGACAATGCCGCGAGTACAACCACTGATAGGCCTGATCGATGCTGGCATCGGCCATGTCCGAGAGGTCGCGACAGGTCTGGATCAAATCGCACTGACGAGTCAGGTCGCGCCAAATGATCCGCACTTGATGGCGGGTACGTTGACGACGCAGGGCGCGACCCAGTCCATCTTCGGTTTCCGCTTCATTTACCGCCGTCGCAATCTGTGCGCAGAGCTCGCCGGGAACAAAACTTCGATCCAGCTCACCGGACTGCACCAGTTCCAGCAACATCAACGGATCACGCACGCTCTGCTCGATCACGAAATCGCTGGCAGCGGTGACACGGGCCCATTGCGCCCAGCGATCAGGCGTCCAGCCAGACAGACCATGGTCGTCGTCCAGCCCGGCGACGGCCGTACGGAACGACTGCTCGGCGCGGGTGACAAACGGCAGGAGAATGCCGGGCAGTACGGCAAGCGAAGGGAGGCTCATGGTCTATCCTTGATCGGCGTGTAGAGGGCTGCATGTAGTGATTCGCCAGAATGCACTACGTGATCGACTGTCGAACAAAGGTTAGAAATAGCTGAAATTTCTTTATTTTTGGCAGACAGCATCAAGCTTTCACCTTTTCTGGTTGGCTAAAGACCAACCTTAACGATTATTCTCACAACGCAGCTGGAGGCCACAAGCCGCTCATCTGTAGTTTTACTACTCGTATATACATTCGAAAGGCTGAAATGCCCGATGATTTGTAGTAAAACTACACGCCGCCGGAACAACCTCTCGGCAATCCAAGAATTTATATCGTCTGCCCACAAGGCCAGTCGCAAACTCAGGCAACCGATTCTGGAAGCCTTTCCGCCCTGGAGCAAGCCATGCAAGACCTCGATCCCGTCGAAACCCAGGAATGGCTGGACGCCCTGGAATCGGTTCTCGACAAAGAAGGCGAAGACCGCGCTCACTATCTGATGACCCGTATGGGTGAACTCGCAACCCGTAGCGGTTCGCAATTGCCTTACGCCATCACCACGCCATACCGCAACACGATCCCCGTTACCCACGAAGCACGCATGCCTGGCGACCTGTTCATGGAACGCCGCATTCGCTCGTTGGTTCGCTGGAACGCGATGGCCATGGTAATGCGTACGAACCTGAAAGATTCTGACCTGGGCGGTCACATCTCCAGCTTCGCCTCCAGCGCCACGCTGTACGACATCGGCTTCAACTATTTCTTCCAGGCCCCGACCGACGAACACGGCGGCGACCTGATCTACTTCCAGGGTCACACCTCGCCAGGCGTTTACGCCCGTGCGTTCATGGAAGGCCGCATCACCGAAGACCAGATGAACAACTTCCGCCAGGAAGTCGACGGCCAGGGCTTGTCGTCCTATCCGCACCCTTGGCTGATGCCTGATTTCTGGCAGTTCCCGACCGTATCCATGGGTCTGGGTCCGATCCAGGCGATCTACCAGGCACGCTTCATGAAGTACCTGGAAGCCCGTGGTTTTATCCCCGAAGGCAAGCAAAAAGTCTGGTGTTTCCTGGGCGACGGCGAGTGTGACGAGCCGGAATCCCTGGGCGCGATCTCGCTGGCTGGCCGCGAGAAGCTCGACAACCTGATCTTCGTCATTAACTGCAACCTGCAGCGCCTTGATGGCCCGGTTCGCGGCAACGGCAAGATTATCCAGGAACTCGAAGGCGTGTTCCGCGGTGCTCAGTGGAACGTGACCAAAGTCATCTGGGGCCGTTTCTGGGACCCACTGTTGGCCAAAGACGTCGACGGTATCCTGCAACGCCGCATGGACGAAGTCATCGACGGCGAGTACCAGAACTACAAAGCCAAAGACGGCGCGTTCGTGCGTGAACACTTCTTCAACACGCCAGAACTCAAGGCGATGGTTGCTGATCTGTCCGACGACGAGATCTGGAAACTCAACCGTGGCGGCCACGACCCGTACAAGGTCTACGCGGCGTACCACGAAGCGGTCAACCACAAAGAACAACCCACCGTCATCCTGGCCAAGACCATCAAAGGTTATGGCACCGGTGCCGGCGAAGCGAAGAACACGGCGCACAACACCAAGAAAGTTGATGTTGAAAGCCTGAAGCTGTTCCGCGATCGTTTCGACATTCCGGTTAAAGACTCCGAGCTGGAAAACCTGCCGTTCTTCAAACCCGAAGTAGGCAGCGCCGAAGCCCGTTATCTGAGCGAACGTCGCACTGCACTGGGCGGTTTCGTGCCACAGCGTCGCGCCAAAAGCTTCGACATTCCAACCCCGCCACTGGATACCCTCAAGGCGATCCTGGATGGTTCGGGCGACCGTGAAATCTCCACCACCATGGCATTCGTGCGCATCCTGGCGCAGTTGGTCAAGGACAAGGAAGTCGGCCAACGCATCGTCCCGATCATCCCGGACGAAGCCCGTACCTTCGGTATGGAAGGCATGTTCCGTCAGCTGGGCATCTACTCGTCCGTCGGCCAGCTCTACGAGCCAGTCGATAAAGACCAGGTGATGTTCTACCGCGAAGACAAGAAGGGCCAGATTCTCGAAGAAGGCATCAACGAAGCGGGCGCCATGAGCTCCTTCATCGCTGCCGGTACTTCGTACTCCAGCCACAACCAGCCAATGCTGCCGTTCTACATCTTCTACTCGATGTTCGGCTTCCAGCGTATCGGCGACCTCGCCTGGGCCGCTGGCGACAGCCGCACCCGTGGCTTCCTGATCGGCGGCACCGCCGGCCGGACCACGCTGAACGGCGAAGGCCTGCAACACGAAGACGGTCACAGCCACATCCTGGCTGGCACCATCCCGAACTGCCGCACCTTTGATCCTACCTACGGCTATGAGCTGGCGGTGATCATTCAGGACGGCATGAAGAAGATGACCGAAGAGCAGCAGGACGTTTTCTACTACATCACCGTGATGAACGAGTCCTACCAGCAGCCAGCCATGCCGGCCGGTGTCGAGGAAGGCATCATCAAGGGCATGTACCTGCTCGAGGAAGACACCCGCGAAGCGGCGCACCACGTTCAGCTGATGGGCTCCGGCACCATCCTGCGTGAAGTGCGCGAAGCGGCGAAGATCCTGCGTGAACAGTTCAACGTCGGCGCTGATGTCTGGAGCGTTACCAGCTTCAACGAACTGCGTCGCGACGGCCTGGCCGTAGAGCGCAGCAACCGTCTGCACCCGGGCCAGAAGCCTAAATTGAGTTATGTCGAAGAGTGCCTGAACGGCCGTCAGGGTCCGGTCATCGCCTCTACCGACTACATGAAGCTGTTCGCTGAGCAAATTCGTCAGTGGGTCCCGTCCAAGGAATTCAAAGTCCTGGGCACCGACGGTTTCGGCCGCAGTGACAGCCGCAAGAAGCTGCGTCACTTCTTCGAAGTCGACCGTCATTTCGTGGTGTTGGCAGCCCTGGAAGCCTTGGCTGACCGTGGTGATATCGAACCTAAGGTGGTGTCTGAAGCCATCGCCAAGTTCGGGATCAACCCGGAAAAACGCAACCCACTGGACTGCTGAGGAGACACTCTGTGATCGAACTCATTCGCGTACCTGACATCGGCAGCGGTGAAGGTGAAGTAATCGAACTATTTGTGAAGGTCGGCGACCGTATCGAAGCCGACCAGAGCATTCTGACGCTTGAGTCGGACAAGGCGAGCATGGAAATCCCTGCTCCCAAGGCCGGCATCGTTAAAAGCCTGAAAGTGAAGCTGGGTGATCGCCTGAAAGAAGGCGACGAATTGCTCGAGCTGGAAGTCGAAGGTGCCGCTGCTGCGGCCCCTGCGGCTGCCGCTGCCGCTGCCGCTGCGCCGGCTGCCAAAGCTGAAGCAAAACCGGCTGCGGCCCCGGCGCCGGCTGCTCCTGCTGCCGCGCCGGCTGCTGCAACCACTCAACAAGTGCACGTGCCGGACATCGGTTCGTCGGGCAAGGCCCAGATCATCGAGATCCAGGTCAAGGTCGGCGACACCGTCGAGGCTGATCAATCGCTGATCACCCTGGAATCCGACAAAGCCAGCATGGAAATCCCTTCGCCCGCCGCTGGCGTGGTCGAAAGCATCAGCGTCAAGCTCAACGACGAAGTCGGTACCGGCGACCTGATTCTGGCGCTGAAAGTGGCAGGTGCTGCGGCACCGGCTGCGGCCGCACCCGCTCAGGCGGCGGCACCTGCTGCCGCTGCTCCAGCGCCAGCCGCTGCGGCACAGGCTGCACCGGTCGCTGACAGCGTTCAGGACATTCACGTCCCGGACATCGGCTCGGCCGGCAAGGCCAAGATCATCGAAGTGCTGGTCAAGGCCGGCGACACCGTTGAAGCCGACCAGTCGCTGATTACCCTGGAATCCGACAAGGCGAGCATGGAAATTCCATCGCCTGCCGCTGGCGTAGTGGAAAGCGTTTCCATCAAGCTGGATGACGAAGTCGGTACTGGCGACCTGATCCTGAAGTTGAAAGTCAAAGGCGTTGCGCCTGCTGCCCCGGCTCCGGCCGCTGCTGCACCAGCACCTGCGGCTGCCAAGGCTGAAGCTGCTCCTGCAGCCGCCGCTCCGGCACCGGCCGCACCGGCTGCTGCACCGGCCAAACCAGGCGCCAAGGTTCACGCAGGTCCTGCGGTGCGCCAACTGGCTCGTGAGTTCGGCGTCGAGCTGAGCGCGGTCAGCTCAAGCGGCCCGCACGGTCGTGTGCTGAAAGAAGACGTGCAGGTTTACGTCAAAGCCATGATGCAGAAGGCCAAGGAAGCACCGGCCGCTGCTGGCGGCGCAACCGGCGGCGCGGGCATCCCGCCGATTCCGGTCGTGGACTTCAGCCGCTTCGGTGAAACCGAAGAAGTGCCGATGACCCGCCTGATGCAAATCGGCGCGTCGAGCCTGCACCGCAGCTGGCTGAACATTCCGCACGTGACTCAGTTCGATTCGGCTGATATCACCGACCTGGAAGCGTTCCGTATCGCTCAGAAAGCCGTTGCAGAGAAGGCTGGCGTCAAGCTGACCATCCTGCCACTGCTACTCAAGTCGTGCGCGCACCTGCTCAAGGAACTGCCGGACTTCAACAGTTCGCTGGCACCCAGCGGTAAAGCGATCATCCGCAAGAAGTACGTGAACATCGGCTTCGCGGTCGACACACCTGAAGGTCTGCTGGTACCGGTCATCAAGAACGTCGACCAGAAGAGCCTGTTGCAACTGGCAGCCGAAGCCGCCGTACTGGCCGCCAAAGCCCGCGACAAAAAGCTCACCGCAGACGACATGCAAGGCGCCTGCTTCACCATTTCCAGCCTCGGCCACATTGGCGGCACCGGCTTCACGCCGATCGTCAACGCGCCGGAAGTGGCGATCCTCGGTGTTTCCAAGGCAACCATCCAGCCAGTCTGGGACGGCAAAGCCTTCCAGCCGAAACTGATGCTGCCACTGTCGTTGTCCTACGATCACCGTGTGATCAACGGCGCCGCTGCTGCACGCTTCACCAAGCGTCTGAGCGATCTGCTGGCGGACATCCGCACCATCCTGCTGTAACACCGATCGGTCCTCCTTCACCGGAGGGCCTGTTGCGTTCCACGTTTTCCGAGCGCCACGCTCGTACCTCAACCCCGCCAGTTTGGCGGGGCTTTTTTTGCCTGGAAGAAAGTTTCTTCCTACATTCGTGGCTGACGTCGCCCACAACTCAAGTCCACTTTCACCCGATATTTTTTGCGCACCATTAACTAGGCTTAGCCCAACTGATTATTGATTTAAACATCATCAGTCTCTCTTGCTTAGTTAGCATTACTTCGAACGGATTCGAACATGTTCAAACCGACTGTCGGCCCTATTATTGGCCACACTACAACTAATCACACACGCATCTTCTTGCGCGGCGAATTTCAAAACAACGCACCGGTATTTGCAGGCATTCGTTATCGCCAACCTGGCGAAGAACGCTGGTCCCAAGGTGCATTTGCAAAATTGACGATCGTGCGCGACATGTCCGATGTCATTGCACTCAACGATCTGGCCGCCGATACCGACTACGAATACCAGGCGGGCTGGTTCAGTCCCATGAGCCCGGTGCATACCGTGGAAACGGTTCAGGAGTTGCCGCTGCAATGGCCGCGGGAGATCTACCGGTTTCGCACGCAGTCCAGCAAAGGCACGATTCCACGGGCCTATATCGTCGGCTCATGTCGTTACCTGCGCATGACTGCTGGCATCCCGTCTGCAGCGCATCTGGGGGATCGAATCTTCGCCTCTGTCACGAATCTGGCGCAGCAGGCCGAACCGCCCATCAGCGCCCTGCTGATGACCGGTGATCAAATTTATGTCGATGACCTGAACGTCATTGCGCCCGACCGGGAATACAAGGCCATACTCAGTAAGTACCGTGCGGCTTTTTCCCAACCCAATATTGCAAAATTAATGTCCAGTGTGCCGACTTACATGATCCTCGACGACCATGAAATAGAAGACAACTGGCCTGCCAACAAGAGTAAAGCCGATGACTACTTATATAAGAACGCTATGGCGGCGTACGAGTTATATCAAACCAGCCATAGTCCGGCCCATGAACTTCTAGCCAACGGACAACCAAGTAAAAAACTGGAACAGTATGGGTATCAGTTCGCCGAAGGCGATATCGAATGGTTTGTCACCGACAGCCGAACCCGCCGCAACCTGTCGGCCGATGATCGACGCATTCTCGACAAAGAGCAGGAACAGGCTTTGTGCAAATGGCTGATCCACAGCCCGGCCAGGGTCAAATTCGTGGTCACCAGCGTGATGTTCTATCCCGACCGCAAAGCCCATGGCGATGACGCCTGGAAAGCCTTCCCGGAACAACGACTACGGCTGCTGGAGACGATTCGTACACACCGCATCAAGAACGTCTTCTTCATTTCGGGCGATGTCCACGGCTCCCTGACCAGTCGCCTGACCCACAGCGAGGACCCGGACTTCGAAATGCACACCATCGTGTCGTCACCGCTGTGCAACAGCAAACTGCTGCCGTATGCCAAGGCATCCACATTCATTCTCGATCAGCCACTGGTGCAAACGGTCGCGGGCGACTATCGGCATGAACTGACTAGCAAGGTGGTCAGCGAGGACAACTTTGCCCATCTGGTCGTTGATCAGGAGAAGGTTCAGGTCAACTATCACGACCGGGACGGCAAGCTTTTAGAATCGGCCAGTATCACGTTGCGCTAAGCCCATGAAGGCCAGATTCATTAGTTTTCGACCTCTTGCTGAAGAAATCTTCGTCCCTGCCGATGTATTCTTATAGCACTTGGCCTTCATGTCTCTTGTCAGTCAGTGCCGCAATGATGCAACCTTGCCGCAGACAACAGTAAAGAGGGCGAGAGCCCGGCGCGATCAGCATATTCGAAGCGAGTTTCCCTCAATGAAAAGCCAACCCGATGCCGCCAGCCGTATGGTGGCCGAGGTAGTGACGCAGTTGCCTGTGCCCTCGCGGCTCGGCATGCTGCGTTTCGAACGGCTGAATGAACCAAGCTGGGCACTGCTGTTTCTCGATCCCAATTGCGAACGACAGTTCGGCCTGCCGGCGGTGGACCTCTGTGCTCTAGTCGACTCACCGTACGCCAGCCTGATGGAACCTGAAGCGCGCTATCAGCTGCATGACGAGGTCCAGCAGCAGCTCACCGAAAGTACGAATTACCAGATCCGCTACACCTTGCACACCGCCGCAGGAGCCTTGAACCTGCTGGAATTGGGCGAAGCCTACAAGCAACACAACCGACACCTACTGCGCGGCTACCTGCTGGTGGTCGACAGCCTTTTCGAGGGCAAGCAACTGCTGCCGGCCCTGGACCTGGAAACCCAGAACTCTCGCCTGCAAATCGCCCTGGCGCTCAATCAACTCGCTCAGCAGGAACAGCTCCTGCACCTGGACCGGGTGCGCGCCCAGCAAGACTTGATCCTGCTGCTCACCCGCCAGCGCTACCGCAGCAACAACTCCCTGCAAGAAGCCGCCGAGCTGATCACTCGCAGTGCCTGTGACATTTACGAAATCGACTGCGCCAGCCTGTGGAACCTCGAAGGTTCGCTGCTCGTGCCGATCTCGGCCTATCACCGCGCCAGCCAGAAATACCAACTGCCGGAGCCGATCGATGTCAGTCACTTCCCTGATTACCTGGAAGCCTTGCACACCGGCCGCGCCATCGATGCTCATAACGCCATGCGCGACCCACGCACCCGGGAAATGGCCGAAAGCCTGCGCCCGCGCGATGTGAATGCGATGCTCGACGCCAGCATCCGCGTCGACGGCCAAGTGGTCGGCGTACTCTGCCTGGAGCAGATCGGTACGACCCGCGCCTGGCAATCGGACGAAATCGCTTTCGCCGGCGAACTGGCGGATCAATTCGCTCAGGTCATCAACAACCATAACCGCCGCACCGCCACCAGCGCCCTGCACCTGTTCCAGCGTGCGGTAGAGCAAAGCGCCAACGCCTTTTTGCTGGTCAATTGCGATGGCGTGGTGGAATACGTCAACCCGAGCTTCACGGCGATCACCCAGTACAGCACCGAAGAAGTCCACGGCCAGCGGCTGTCGGAACTGCCGGCACTGGAAAATCTCAGCGAACTGTTGTTCGACGCGCCCTCGGCGCTGGCCAAGAGCAACAGCTGGCAAGGCGAGTTCAAAAGTCGCCGCAAAAACCTCGAACCCTACTGGGGCCAGTTGTCGATTTCCAAGGTCTACGGCGACAACCGTGAACTGACCCATTACATCGGCATCTACGAAGACATCACCCAGACCAAACTCGCTCAGCAGCGCATCGAACGTCTGGCTTACACCGATAACCTGACCAACCTCGGCAACCGTCCGTCGTTTATCCGCAACCTCGATGAACGCTTCGCCCGAGACAGCGATACCCCTATCAGCCTGCTGCTGGTCGACATCGACAACTTCAAGCGGATCAACGACAGCCTCGGCCACCAGACCGGCGACAAACTGTTGATCAGCCTGGCCAGACGCCTGCGCAATAGCCTGAGCCCGAGTGGCAGCCTGGCGCGGTTTGCCAGTAACGAATTCGCCGTGCTGCTGGACAACACCGACCTGCGTGCGGGCCAACAGATCGCCAGCGAATTGCTGATGACCCTCGACAAACCGATGTTCGTCGACAATCAGCTGATCAGCGTCACCGGTTCAGTGGGCCTGGCCTGCGCGCCGTTGCATGGCCGCGACCCGCAAACCCTGATGCGCAACGCCGGCCTGGCGCTGCACAAGGCCAAGGCCAACGGCAAACACCAGGTTCAAGTGTTCACCGAAGCGCTGAACGCCGAGGCCAGTTACAAGCTGTTCGTCGAGAACAACCTGCGCCGCGCCCTGACCCAGAACGAGCTGGACGTTTTCTATCAGCCCAAGCTCTGCCTGCGCAGCGGTCGCCTGCTCGGGATGGAAGCCTTGCTGCGCTGGAACCATCCGGAAAAAGGCATGATCCGCCCGGACCAGTTCATCAGCGTCGCCGAAGAAACCGGGCTGATCATTCCCATCGGTAAATGGATCGCCCGCCAGGCCTGCCGCATGAGCAAAGACCTGACGGCCGCTGGCCTGGGCAATCTTCAGGTGGCAATCAACCTCTCGCCCAAGCAGTTCTCCGACCCGGACCTGGTGTCGTCCATCGCCAATATCCTCAAAGAAGAAGCGCTGCCGGCAAACCTGCTGGAACTCGAACTCACCGAAGGCCTGCTGCTGGAAGCCACCGAAGACACCCACTTGCAGCTCGAGCAACTCAAGCGTCTGGGCCTGACCCTGGCCATGGATGACTTCGGCACCGGTTACTCGTCGCTCAGTTACTTGAAAAAATTCCCGATCGACATCATTAAGATTGATCGAAGCTTTATCCACGAAATCCCGGACAACCAGGACGACATGGAAATCACCTCCGCGGTGATCGCCATGGCCCACAACCTGAAACTCAAGGTCGTGGCTGAAGGCATCGAGACTGCCGAGCAGTTGGCCTTCCTGCGCCGTCACCGCTGCGACGTTGGCCAGGGCTACCTGTTCGACCGACCGATACCGGGCTCCGAGCTGATCGAAAAGCTCAAGCGCTATCCGCGTGGCCCGATCGCCTGACAGCGGCGTAACACTCGGGCAAACTGCGTGTCTGACTTTTTACATCCCAACCTGACTGAGAGGACTGATCATGGTTCTGCGCTCGGAAATTCTGGTGAACAAAAACGTGCTCCCGACTCAAGAACAAGCTCTGCCTGGCCGCGAAACCCCAATGACCCTGCCAGAAAAACACTTCGTCCACGACGCGCCGCTGCTGGGCCCGTTCGTCACTGATGTGGATTTCGCCATCTTCGGCCTCGGCTGCTTCTGGGGCGCGGAACGCAAGTTCTGGCAGCGCGAAGGTGTGGTCAGTACGGTGGTGGGTTACGCCGGGGGTTTTACGCCGAACCCGACGTATGAAGAAGTCTGCTCGGGCCTGACCGGCCACAGCGAAGTGGTACTGGTGGTCTACGAGCCGGCAAAAGTCAGCTACGAAGAGCTGCTGAAGATGTTCTGGGAATTGCACAACCCAACTCAGGGCATGCGTCAGGGCAACGACATCGGCACGCAGTACCGCTCGGTGATCTACGCCACCAACCCGACGCAGCTGGAAGCCGCCAAGCACAGCGAGCAGGTGTTCCAGGCCGAACTGACCAAGGCAGGCAAAGGCACCATCACCACCGAAATCGAAGAAGCGCCGACGGTCTACTTCGCCGAGGCGTATCACCAGCAATACCTGGCCAAAAACCCTGAAGGGTATTGCGGAATTGGTGGTACTGGCGTTACCTGCCCGATCTAATCTTTTGATCTGATCGTTCCCACGCGCGTGGGAACGATCACCGGTCAACTCTCGGCAATCAACCAATCCATCTGCCACCCACCCTGTGTCTGTCCCAACTTCTTGGACAACCACGGCAGCAGTTCACGTAATTCCTCTTCCAGCCCCCACGGTGGATTCGCAATTGCCAACCCGGACCCGTTCAAACTGTTCGGCGTATCCAGCGGATGCACCAGCAACTCCACCCGCAACAACTTCGGCGCGCCACTACCCGCCAAATCCTGATAAAACCGACGCAACATGCGCGGGTCCTTCACCGGGTACCAGATCGCCACCACGGTTTGCCGCATCCGGCCAATCGCCTCTTTCAACGACGCCGCACAGCGCTGCATCTCATCAAGCTGCTCGAACGGCGGATCAATCAACATCACCGCCCGCTTCTCCTGCACCGGCAACATCGCACGCGGCACATGCCAGCCTTCGCCCAAATGCACCTTCACCCGACGGTCGCCCGCCATATTATCTCTGAGCAACACACCGTCTTCCGGGTGCTTCTCGTTGAGCATCACCCGATCCTGCGGCCGCGTCAGACGGCGCGCCAACTCCGGCGAACCCGGGTAATAGCGCAACTGGCCATCCGGGTTCATGTCGTGCAGCACCTTCATGTAATCCGCGGTCAACGCCGGCAGATCCGGCTGATCCCACAAACGCGCAATGCCTTCCAGGTACTCACCGGTACGGCTCGCCTGATCACCCTGCAGGTCATACAGACCAATGCCGGCGTGAGTGTCGAGATAGGCAAACGGCTGCTCCTTGCGCGACATCAAAGCGATGAGGCGGGTCAAAGTCAGGTGTTTGAACACATCGGCGTGATTGCCGGCATGGAAGGCGTGACGATAATTCATGATTGCTCCTGCGAAGGGCGGGGAGTTTACCTTGTACCGAGGCGAACGTCAGGACCTCGCAGCCGAGCGGGCAAAGCCCCCCTCACCCTAACCCTCTCCCTAGGGGGCGAGGGGACTGATTTTGGCAATCTCTCGGCCTCCATCGACCTGAACGATCAAAGTGAACTCAAGCTTGGCCAAGCCAAGTTCACCCTGCAGTCGCAGGTCGCAGCAAACTCCCCAAACACCTCGGTCAATCCCCTCGCCCCTCGGGGAGAGGGCTAGGGTGAGGGGGATGGATCTAAAGCCTTACACCTACTCCAAAGACCGCGCCCGTAACCGCCGCCCAAGAACATCCAGCACATCACACCCATCCCGCAACGGAATGGCGCAGAGCAAGGCAAAGTCACTGAGAATGAAGGACTGACACTCAATCGAACCACGCATGGACAGGTTCTCCATCACTTGAGTGACGGCGCGAATTCGGTAGCTGGCAGCGTCATACAAAACATCAAGCGGCGCTTGGGTGTCGACGAACAGGGTTGGCATGTCGTCGCAATTGCTGGTGAGCGCCATGAAGCGGCTTTGGGGATGGGGGGTTGGTTTTTCGTAGGGTGGATCGGGGTGAAGACTTTTCATTTTCAAATTCCAGAGGCAGTAAACAGGAACTGCCATCAGCCTTCCTACAGGCTGGGGTGGCAGCTATGCGCGGGGTAGGAATATCGAGGCCTTTGGAAAACTCGACCACGCCGAAGCGTGCCCGCACACAGCCGCCGCAACTGATATTACGGACGCACGTTAACGGCCGCAAACCAAGCTTCGACGCTAATACATTTCCAACGACTTTGAAGGGTTCCTACACCCCGCCACTGAATTTTCAGTGACCACCAGAGACTATCGAGGGAATGCATTTCGAACCAGTTCATGGAAACCGATACGAGTTGAAGGAAACTTCCGACGACTTTGCCCAGAAATTTCGCTCAAAAAAGCAAACGTGACGAAAGGCTTCACTGAAGCTTGGCTTGATTTAGCCACCTGTTGAATCCACAACCTATAGCTGCCGCTCAACAAACGACAGAATTCGGCCCAGAGTGTGTAAAAACGCCTGCCCGACTCTTGCCGCCGACTTCAGACGGAGCAGAATGCCAAGCTATCAAGATCGATCTCGGCGTAGCTCCCCAAATCGCCCTTGTAGAGACAGATCTTGGATACTCCTAGCTCGGATTGTAAGAACTCAATAAGCTTTCTAAGGTTACCGTTTTTAGACATCGCAGTCGGACGCACTACCGTTGCCTGTCCGGGCTCATCATCGTAAATTCTGATCAGAAACACATCCTCTTCGTTCTGTATTTCGTAGTTGCAACCACGGTACTCATATCCAATATCGTGGTCGACATCATCAAAGCGACTAGATCTCACTATCTTCAAAGCAGCAGTCCGTCAAATATCACTCATCAACATAAATGGTACGGATTTATTTGTTGAGCAAGGAGTTGGAATAACGCGGAAAATCTAGTGCTCATTATTCTGCACCCTGAGCCTTAGCTGAAGTACTAGCCCTCACCAAGTTGAAAAGTTCTCCTGACTCGCTTTATACAGATCATCAACCCACGCTTCGGACAATTTGACGTACACATCCTCAAAAAACGCCTTTGGATTTTTCATTTCATTCCACCCAAGAGGAAGCGAGGAATGAGACCTCGAATCATGTTCCAAAATTTCAGCAAACACACTCGAGTCACCATCAAGCCTCTCTCAACACAAAGAACAAAACAAACTTATGCCGATAACTCAACGCTGCGAAGCGTTTGACAATAAACCGGGATATTAAACATTCTCTATCTGAAGGACACTCAGGATCGTACGCCGACAACTCAACCCCAAGACTCTCCTCGCGATCATATATATCGAACCCACCGAGAAAGTGCTCTACACTTGGATTATATGGAACGTTCAGATACGGATGCATCAGCATTAAATTTTCTCTATCGGATAAAACGCTATAGGCTGCAATGTCTCAAAGTCGAATTTCATTTCAAAGGCATTCATCTGAGGAATGAAACGCGGATTGGCTGGATCTAAAGGATTAGGCTCATATCCCTCACCTACATTTTCCGCCTCCACTCTTACTAACAAATTTCCTTTACTGTCCTCCCCAGTAAAACGAGACATTTTTCTAGTCTCCCTTGTCATCGCTTCATTATAAGCATTCAACTGCGCTCTATGGCTTATAAACCTAGAGCTTGGAACGGCTCTCCACCTCTTGCTTTCACCATTAAGTTCGCAGCTAGTGGTTTGTTGCTGAACAGCAGAAACCGAACTACCCGCCAAATTCATATACATAGCTCGCAATATAAAAATCAACTTTTTAAAAGGTATTAATAACGTCATTTTTCAAAAACCGACCATAACAAACACAATAAAACACTAAAAAGATACAGCAAAATGCGGACAAAATTTGGGCGAGCTTATTTTTTGCTCTTATCAATACTGCCAATACTTTCGAAGCTGGCAGCAAAAACAAATCCACCCCCTTTGTTGGTTTGCCCGCGAATTGAGAATACATCCGCCCCCCACCGCTCAAAAAACCTGCACTAAAATCAGAAAGCCACATCAATACGAATCACATTTATTTTAATAAATTTTTGGTTAAAAAACGGGTAGTCATAATGAATATCTTGAGCATCGAAATCAATAAAAGATCTTAATACGGCACCATCTAAATAGCCCGCTAACACACATGAAAAACTGTCATCCTCCATTTCAACTCCGACATATTCATCCTGACTTACTTCCATGCCGACGCTATCAGGTAAAACCATTTCAAACTCAACCTCGTACGTTTTACCGATTTCAATCTTAAATGGGCAGTAGTTAATAAAGCATTGAATTATTACTCCATTGACAAGTAAAACAACCGCCTCTTCGACGACCTCATCAATCTCCATGACAAGCGCACTATACTTCTTAGTCATTTACTGGCCTCAGCTCGTTATCCTTTGCATCACCGTTTAACATTTTCCAGAAATCCTTTCCACTTTTTACATGCAGGGTCGTGATATCGCCGCTATTATTTGTACCGACAAATGCAAATTTTGTATCACCATTCCTCTGGGAATTACCCAGAAGTTGTAAATAGGCAATTCTAACTTCTCCTTCATACGGATATTCCACCTTTATGCCTTGGTTCACTACATCACGAGAAATTTGTAGGTATTCCTCTTTGCTCTGAGCGTCGAACTCTTTTCTCCCGTGTTTTTTATAATGAAGGTCAAGCTTTTCGTCATTCCTAAAATTTTTAGGACGCGACTTCGCGATTGGAGTTTTTACCGCACCGCCATCAACAACCGTCTCACTAACATCATCCGGCGCCCCACACCCAGGCTTATTCGGTGGCGGACAATTCCCGCTCAACCCCAACGGATCAACCCACCCCGTCGGATTCGGCGTGTACTGATACGGGTTCAGCCCGCCCGCCAACTTGATCGGATCCGGCGTCAGGTAACGACCCACCTCTGGATCATAGTACCGATGCCGGTTGTAATGCAGACCGCTCTCGGCATCAAAGTACTGCCCCTGGAAACGCAAGGGCTGCTCGAGCTGCTCGCCCCCGCCGAACGCAAGGCGAGTGATCTTGCCGTAGGCGTTGTACTTCACCGACCAAACAATCTCGCCGCCAAAATCGGTCAGTTCCTGCGGCGTACCCAGGTGATCGAGTTGGTAGTAAAACGGGCAGGCCTTGCGCGGGCCTTTGCCGTCGAGCATGGCCAGTGGGCGGAAGCTTCCCGGTTCGTAGAGGTAGCTGCGGTAGTGTTCGCGGCTGCTTTCGGCGATGAGGTTGTCGCCTTGCCAGAAGAACTCGGTGGTGTGGCCGTCGACGGTTTTGCTGATGCGGCGGCCGAAGGCGTCGTAGCGATAATTTGAGCAACGGCCGTCCGGGGTCGTGACGCCGACCAAGCGGTGCTGGCAGTCGTAGCGGTATTCGGTGACGAGTTTTTGCCCGGTGCCGCGGCGTTCGCGGATCAGGTTGCCGAAGGCGTCGTAGTCGTAGTGGCG
>NZ_JASBRE010000038.1 GCF_029960815.1 Pseudomonas sp. AL03 | reverse complement strand
TGGAACCGAGAAGCCTGGCAGGCCGTCACTTACACCGCACTGTACGAAACCTTTCCTCTGAATAGCGTCCAGCGTCGGACCTGCGACCGCTGCACTCCCCACTCCAAAAAAGGAAGTAACGGTTATTGCGACCACGGCGATTTTTGATACTTTCATTGGAATACCTCAAGTTTGTACATATTGTTTTTTTTATCAGATGCTTGAGTGACACCGACTATTGTCTGGCGTTCGGCGAATTAATACGTGCGGATTTATCCGAGCGTTATTTATTTGAAGAGCAATTATGGAAGTGCATCCAAAGAGAAACTTCAAGCCGCATACACTGATTCGAAATCAGTGAAACCTTTTATCTCGATAGGATTTCCGGCAGGGTCCATAAAAAACATAGTTGCTTGTTCACCAGGCTCGGCTGGAAAACGAATGTTCGGCGAGAGCACAAATTTGACTTCAGCGTTGATTAAACGGTCTTTCAAAACAATCCAGTCCGACATATTCAGTATCACTCCAAAATGGGGCATTGGCACCCTGTGCTCTCCTACCTTTCCCGTACGACTCACCGGAAATGGTTCGCCCAAATGCAATGACAACTGATGCCCGAAAAAATTGAAATCGACCCAGGTATCAGTGCTACGCCCTTCCTCACCGCCCAGTAAATCACCATAAAACTGGCGTGACGACTCCAGATCGCGGACGTGAAGGGCAAGATGAAAAATCGACTGCATAGGTGGCTCCTGAAGATCGCCGGAGGATGGAAACGAGTGAACGAGTTGAAGCTTGTGCGGTTTTCACCGAAAGAGATAGCATGTAATTTCTGTGCTACCGAAAGTATTTCTTATGGACACACGCTATTTGAAAAGCCTTATCACAGTCGTGGAATGTGGCTCCATAGCACATGCCGCGCGCGTGGAAGGGTTGACGGCAGCAGCGGTCAGTCAGCGAATTCTCGCGCTCGAACGGCAACTCGGCTTCGAACTGCTTTCTCGCGTCGGACACGCAGCCAAGCCGAGTCAAGCCTGTCTTGCATTACTGCCCAGGGCTAAACGCATCGTTCGCGAGATCGCATTACTGGCGGGAGACGCCGACGTGGGGGGGCTTACGGGACAGTTGAGAATAGGCGCCATTTCAACCGTTCTGACGGGTCTTCTACCCGAAGCATTGCGAGCACTCACCGAGTTGGCGCCGGGGATCACGCCGGTGATAGTGCCCGGAACATCGCGTTCGTTGTATGAAGCGCTTCTCTCAGGGGAAGTGGACGCTGCCGTGTTGGTCGTTCCTCCGTTTGAATTGCCAAAAGCCTTGCAGGTGGTTTCACTTCGCAAGGAACCTCTGGTTTTTCTGTCGAAGGAAAAGTCCTCGGACAGCATCCCTGCTCAACTGATTAGCCGACCCTACATCCGGTACGATCCTGACTCGTGGGGCGGGCGGCATGCTGAGGATTATCTGGCGGACCATGAATTGGTGCCGACGCCGTTGGTCGATCTTGATGCACTGGAGACAATTGCCATGCTGGTGACTGAAGGTCTTGGCGTGAGCCTTGTGCCCTATTGGTCTGGCTTTGAACACTGGGGCCATAAATGCGCTGTGAACCGGGTCGGCAACAATCGGTATGACAGAGAGATTGCGCTGATCAGCCATGTTCAGACTGACCGGCCCAACATGATGAGCGCCTTGTGCAAAGTACTTCAGCAAAAGCCTGACCAGGTTTACTCCGGCCTGGATTCGGAATGATCTTTTTCAGGGCCGTCGGATTTCGGCGGCCCACTCTCACTGCGAATCTGCGCATGGCTGATCAGCGCGAAGATGAAGCTGCCGCCGATGATGTTCCCCGCCAGCGTCGGCCCGGCGAACACCAGCCAGAAATCCTTCCACGGCAACTCGCCGGCGAACACCAGATACGAGACCTCGGCGGAACCGACCACGATGTGGGTGAAATCCCCCAGCGCCATGAGGTACGTGATGAGGATGATGATCCACATCTTGGCGCTCTCCATGGACGGAATCATCCAGACCATGGTGGCGATCATCCAGCCCGACACAATGCCTTTGGCGAACATCTGGCTGGCACTGTTCTCCATGATCTTGCGCCCGATATCGAGGAAGGCCAGGTCGGTCTTGCTGTCGAAAATCGGCAGATGCAGCATCACATACGCCACCAGCAACGTGCCGCAAAGGTTGCCCACCAGCACCACCGACCACAGACGTAGCAACCGACCGAAATTGTTCAGTGTGGGTTTGGTCATAATCGGCAGCACAGCCGTCAAAGTGTTCTCGGTGAACAATTGCTGACGGGCGAGAATAACCGCAAGAAACCCTGCGCAGTAACCAAAACTGGCGATCACCTTGAAGCCTTCGCCGTCCGGCAGACGGGAGTTGAGCAGCCCCATGGCCATCAGCGACAGGCCCATGGTCAGGCCGGCCGCCAGCGCCGACCACCACAAGGCGGCGACGCTGCGCTCAAGCTCCTGATCGCCCTGGGTGCGGATGATTTCGTGCAGCACCGCCGCCCGTGGCGGCTGGCTCTTGTCGACGTCATGCTGCTCTTCAGGCGAGAGGTTCGGGGTCTTGCCGTCTTTTTGCGTGTGCATATAGCTTCGGAACCAGTGGGGTGTCATGTAGGTACGACACGCGCGGTTCGGAGCTGTTCACTGACCACCGAAACGATACCGGTTCTGTAGGAGCGAGCGGTGCGGCGTTCCGACTTGCCCGCGAAGGGTTCGCCTCGGTTTTGGCGGTGACGCAAATGACGCCTTCGCCAGCAAGCTCGGCTCCTACAGGGCTCGCATTACTCGCTGATGCCATCATCCTTGAACTGGTCTTTGACGTACAAGATCTCGGTCCGGCCGTGCGGTGCAGGCAAGCCGTCTTCACCCAGATTGACGAAGACAATCTTCTCTACCGTCAGGATGCTTTTGCGGGTGATCTTGTTACGCACTTCGCACTTCAGGGTGATTGAGGTGCGACCGAACTCGGTGGCGGTGATGCCCAGTTCGATGATGTCGCCCTGGCGCGAGGCGCTGACGAAGTTGATCTCTGAAATGTACTTGGTCACCACACGCTGATTGCCCAACTGGACGATGGCGTAGATCGCCGCTTCTTCGTCGAGCCAGCGCAACAGGCTGCCGCCGAACAGCGTGCCGTTGGGGTTGAGGTCTTCGGGTTTTACCCATTTGCGGGTGTGGAAATTCATATTCACTCCTGAGCGTCTTGCCGAATGATGACGGGCATCATGGCAGAGCCCGACCCAGGGCTCTATCAAGCATCGACTATGGTCTCGATTACCGTTCAGACATTGACCAACAGAAACGCTTTGGAAGTATCGCTCACACGGCTATAATCGCCACCGTTTCAAAACGGTAACGTTCCATTGCTACCGTTTTCCCGCCACCTGTCCGAGGGGCGCTGCAGCAGGTTCGACCTGTCAGGCTCGGATGGGGCGTTGCTTGACCGTTATCGGTCAGACACTAAACGCACAACGGCGCCCATTCGCATACATTACGAATGGAGGCTCATCATGAGCGCTGTTATCACGCCTGCAGATTTTAACGATTACAAAGTGGCCGACATGTCCCTGGCTGCCTGGGGCCGTCGCGAAACCATCATCGCCGAATCCGAAATGCCAGCCCTGATGGGGCTGCGCCGCAAGTACGCCGGTGAGCTGCCACTCAAAGGCGCCAAGATCCTCGGCTGCATCCACATGACCATTCAGACCGCTGTGCTGATCGAAACCCTGGTTGCCCTGGGTGCCGAAGTGCGTTGGTCGTCCTGCAACATTTTCTCGACTCAGGACCAGGCCGCTGCCGCTATCGCCGCTGCCGGCATCGCGGTTTACGCCTGGAAAGGCGAGACCGAAGAAGAGTACGAGTGGTGCCTTGAGCAAACCATCCTCAAAGATGGCGCGCCTTGGGATGCCAACATGATCCTCGACGACGGCGGCGACCTGACCGAGCTGCTGCACAAGAAATACCCGGCGATCCTGGACCGCGTCCACGGCGTCACCGAAGAAACCACCACTGGCGTTCACCGCCTGCTGGACATGCTGGCCAAGGGCGAGCTGAAAATCCCGGCCATCAACGTCAACGACTCGGTGACCAAGAGCAAGAACGACAACAAATACGGCTGCCGTCACAGCCTGAACGACGCCATCAAGCGCGGCACCGACCACTTGCTGTCCGGCAAGCAAGCGCTGGTCATCGGTTACGGTGACGTGGGCAAGGGTTCGGCCCAGTCCCTGCGACAGGAAGGCATGATCGTTAAAGTCTCCGAAGTCGACCCGATCTGCGCCATGCAAGCCTGCATGGACGGTTACGAGCTGGTTTCGCCGTTCATCGACGGTATCAACAACGGTACTGAAGCAAGCATCGACAAAGCGCTGCTGGGCAAGATCGACCTGATCGTGACCACCACCGGCAACGTCAATGTTTGCGACGCGAACATGCTCAAAGCTCTGAAAAAGCGCGCTGTTGTCTGCAACATCGGCCACTTCGACAACGAAATCGACACTGCTTTCATGCGCAAGAACTGGGCATGGGAAGAAGTGAAGCCACAGGTTCACAAGATTCACCGTACCGGTCCTGGCACATTTGACGCTCAGAACGACGACTACCTGATCCTGCTGGCCGAAGGCCGTCTGGTTAACCTGGGTAACGCCACTGGCCACCCAAGCCGCATCATGGACGGTTCGTTCGCCAACCAGGTTCTGGCGCAAATCTTCCTGTTCGGCCAGAAGTACGCCGACCTGTCGCCAGCCCAGAAAGCCGAGCGTCTGACCGTTGAAGTACTGCCGAAAAAACTCGACGAAGAAGTGGCCCTGGAAATGGTCCGCGGTTTCGGCGGCGTAGTGACTCAACTGACCAAGACTCAGGCCGACTACATCGGCGTGACCGTCGAAGGTCCGTTCAAGCCACACGCTTACCGCTACTGATTGGACCTGCTGTCCGCTTCCCATGGGAGCGGACTTGTGCAGAATCCACGCTCTCCTGTAGGAGCGAAGCTTGCTCGCGAACGCATCACCGCGCTGCTCCTGAAGCACCGCGTCGTTGCTTTCGCGAGCAAGCTTCGCTCCTACAGTAAGCGCGGCGACTGCAAGGCTTACGTGCTTCCAAGGATATGACCATGTCCCAAGACCGTCGCTACAGCTTTGAGTTCTTCCCTACGAAGACCGATGCTGGGCATGAAAAACTGCTCGCCACTGCCCGTCAGCTGGCCACGTACAACCCCGATTTCTTCTCCTGCACCTATGGCGCTGGCGGTTCGACGCGTGATCGCACCCTCACCACCGTGTTGCAGCTTGAAAGCGAAGTCAAAGTCCCTGCCGCACCGCATTTGTCTTGCGTTGGCGACAGCAAGGACGACTTGCGTGGCCTGCTGACCCAATACAGGGCCGCCGGCATCACGCGTATCGTTGCCCTGCGTGGTGACCTGCCTTCGGGCATGGGCATGGCCAGTGGCGAAATGCGCCACGCCAATGACCTGGTTGAATTCATTCGTGAAGAAACCGGCGATCACTTCCACATCGAAGTCGCCGCTTACCCGGAAATGCATCCGCAAGCGCGCAATTTCGAAGACGATCTGGCCAACTTCGTGCGCAAGGCCAACGCAGGCGCCGACAGTGCGATCACCCAGTACTTCTTTAACGCCGACAGCTACTTCTACTTCGTCGAGCGTGTACGGGCGATGGGGGTGAACATCCCGATCGTTCCTGGGATCATGCCGATCACCAACTACAGCAAGCTGGCGCGCTTCTCCGATGCCTGCGGTGCGGAAATCCCGCGCTGGATCCGCAAGCAGCTGGAAGCCTACGGCGATGACACCCAGAGCATTCAAGGCTTTGGTGAGCAAGTCATCACCCAGATGTGCGAACGCTTGCTGCAGGGTGGCGCTCCAGGGCTGCACTTCTACACGCTGAACCAGGCCGAACCGAGCCTGGCGGTGTGGAGCAATCTGAAGTTGCCACGCTAATAGTCGTTACCAGCAAGATCAAAAGATCGCAGCCTTCGGCAGCGCCTACGTTGGGTATGTTTACTCTCTGTAGGAACTGCCGAAGCCTGCGATTTTTTGCTTTTTACACCCGAACCAGAGCTTCTGGATCCCGTTTCTGGCTCTTTCCGGTTTCTCGTCGTAATCTCAAGCCATGCCTTTGATCACGCAGTTACTGACCGTGTTTCTTTTTACTTGCCTGAGCTTCGCCGCTCGGGGCGAGAAGCTGCGCATTGTCACCGAGCCGTGGGCGCCTTACGTGTATGAGGAGGACGGCAAATCCCTGGGACTGGACTACGAAACCACTGCGATTGTCTTCAAGCGCTTGGAGATCGAGGTCGAGTGGCAGTTTCTGCCGTGGAAACGCTGCCTGTCGATGCTCGAAACAGGCCAGGCGGATGGCGCGCTGGATATTTTTCACAGCGCCGAACGCGACGCGGCCCTGCTCTACCCGACCGAACCGCTCTCGGAAGTCGAATTCGTGATGTTTTACGCCAATGAGCGCCCGCATCCGTTTCACACTCTGGACGATCTGAAAGGCCTGACCATTGGCACCTCACCGGGCTATCTGTACAGCCCGGACTTCCGCGAATCGACGCTGTTCACCCGTGAGCCGGCACCGACCCATGAAGCCAACTTCGGCAAACTGGTGCGCGGGCGGATCGACCTGCTGATCACGGACCGCCGGGTGGGTCAGCACTTGCTCGACAAATTGGGCATCCGCGACAAGATTACCGAGAACCCGACCGTCATCAGCCACCAGAGCCAGTTCCTGGCGGTGCGCCGCAACGCGGGCATGGACTTGTTGGTGCAGCGCTTCGGCGCCGAGCTCAAACGCTTCAAGCGCGAGCCTGCGTACGCAGAATTGAGCGCCCGTTATGGTGCCAATCGGGCAGCCGAGGTAAAAACCACCCGAGCCACCGCCGCCAGCGGAAAAACCGTTGAGCAGCAGGAAAGCGGCGCGCAGTGATTGCTCTGTTATACTCCGGCCTTCCCGCCAGGCTCACGCCCGGACGCTCGGACTTGTTCAAGGCATCTCGACACCGCTACAGCGCAGCTTTTCAGCCCGCGCGAGCACTCCAGACGAGCTTTCAAGGCCCAGCAGGACCGGACGGGATTGCGTTCTTCTTAAACGCCATTCGCGCCAGGCAAGACTCCCATTGGGCCAAGCCCTAACTAAAACAGGATTACTCATGTCCTTTGCTTCCCTCGGTCTCTCCGAGGCTTTAGTCCGCGCCATCGAGGCAGCGGGCTATACCGAGCCTACTCCGGTGCAACAGCGGGCCATTCCCGCCGTGTTGCAAGGTCGCGACCTGATGGTCGCGGCTCAGACAGGTACTGGTAAAACCGGCGGCTTCGCCCTTCCGATTCTGGAGCGGTTGTTCCCCAACGGTCACCCGGACAAATCCCAGCGTCACGGCCCGCGCCAACCGCGCGTACTGGTCCTGACCCCTACTCGCGAACTCGCGGCTCAAGTACACGAGAGCTTCAAGGTTTATGCCCGTGACCTGAAGTTCGTCAGCGCTTGCATTTTCGGCGGCGTCGGCATGAACCCGCAGGTTCAGGCCATGTCCCGCGGGGTTGACGTGCTGGTGGCCTGCCCTGGCCGCCTGCTTGACCTCGCTGGCCAAGGCAGCGTCGATTTGTCCCACGTGGAAATCCTCGTGCTGGACGAAGCCGACCGCATGCTCGACATGGGCTTCGTCCATGACGTGAAAAAGGTCCTCGCCCGTCTGCCGAGCAAACGCCAGAACCTGCTGTTCTCGGCCACCTTCTCCAAAGACATCACCGACCTCGCCGGCAAGCTGCTGCACAACCCGGAACGCATCGAAGTCACGCCGCCGAACACCACGGTCGAGCGCATCGAACAGCGCGTATTCCGCCTGGCCGCCAGCCACAAGCGCTCGTTGCTCGCGCACTTGATCACCGCTGGCGCCTGGGAACAGGTTCTGGTGTTCACCCGCACCAAGCACGGCGCCAACCGTCTGGCCGAGTACCTGGACAAACACGGCCTGAGCGCCGTCGCGATCCACGGTAACAAGAGCCAGAACGCTCGCACCAAAGCCCTGGCCGACTTCAAGGCCGGCGAAGTGCGCATCCTGGTCGCCACCGACATCGCCGCTCGCGGCCTCGACATCGATCAGTTGCCACACGTGGTCAACTTCGAACTGCCGAACGTCGATGAAGACTACGTGCACCGTATCGGCCGTACTGGCCGTGCCGGTCGTTCGGGCGAGGCGATCTCGCTGGTGGCTCCGGACGAAGAAAAGCTGCTGAAAAGCATCGAGCGCATGACCAGGCAGAAAATTGCCGACGGCAATCTGATGGGCTTCGATTCCAGCGCTGTAGAAGCCGAGAAACCAGAAGTTCGCGAGCGTCCGGATGTGCGTAACCCGCGCAACCCACGTGGCCCGCGCGGCGACGGTCCGAACGGCACTGGTGGTGGCGGCGGTCGTAAAGACAAAGGCAAGGACAAGGGCGGCAAGGAAAAACCTGCTGCCACTGGCCGTGGTGATCGCCCGGCGCGTGAACACAAGCCACGCGAAGGCACCCCGGCTCGCGAGCAACAGCGCCCGGCACCTCGCGCCGCCGCTGATCGTGCACCGGACGAGTTCCTCGACGACGATGTCGATAACTTCGGTAACCGCGCCGACTACGTGCCGCAGGCCAAGCCTGCTCAAGGCCGTGGTCGCCGTCCGAGTGCTCCGGCACAAGGCTCGGCCGCAGGCGCAGGCGCAGGCGCTCCGCGCACCGGCGGCAAGCCTCAGGGTCGCCAAAGCGGCCCGCGCAGCAGCGACGGCGCCACCACTGGCACGCCGCCGGCCAAGCGCAGCGGCCCACGCAACGGTGCTCCACGTGACGGTCAGGCCCGTCGCGAAGAGTCCCGCGACCGCCGCCCGGCTGGCACCGACGATCAGCCACGTGCGGAACCGGCCGTGCAAAACCCGCGCGGTCCGGCACCGAAGATCATCCATAAAGAGTCGAAAACCGATCGGTTCCCGACTCCTGAGCAACTGGATCAACTGCCAGGCCGTCCTCGCGGTGAGAAACCAGCCTTGCTGACCCGCAATCGCTGATTTAACGCCGCCATAAAAAATGCCCCTGATCGCGAGATCAGGGGCATTTTTGTTTTAGCGGCGAAAATTACTTCGCTTTGACACCTTCAAACGAAACATACAACTCTACCGCGTCTGACTGTGGGCCCAGGTCTTTCTGCTTGCCGAAATCAGAGCGCTTGATGCTGGTGGTGCCTTCGAAGCCGGCACGGTAGCCACCCCATGGATCCTTGCCCTCGCCCAGGAACGTGGCCTTGACCACGATTGGCTTGGTCACGCCCAACAGGGTCAGGTCGCCGGTTACATCGGCAGTGTCTTTGCCAGCGGCGTTTTTGCCGGTGGATTTGACGCGGGTGGAAACGAACTTGGCGTCCGCGAATTTGCCCACGTTCAGGAAGTCACCGCTGGCGATGTGCTTGTCACGTTCAGCGTGGTTGGTGAACACGCTGGCGGTTTTGACATTGAACTCGATCTTGCTGTCTTCAGGCTTGGCAGCGTCGAAGCTGAACTTGCCGTCGATATCCTTGAAGGTACCGGTGATGAAGCTATAGCCCAGGTGGCTGATCTTGAAGTCAACGAAGGCGTGCTGTCCTTCCTTGTCGACGACGTAGTCAGCTGCCATCACGTTAGCGGACAGCAGAGCAGAACCGATGGCCAGAGCAGCGAGGGTCTTTTTCAACATGCTTTCTATTCCTTGGGAGTCGAGGTTGAACTTCATGCTTTGCGGCCCAGCATTCGCGTCAGGGTCGCATCACGATCGATAAAGTGGTGTTTCAGTGCTGCCAACGCATGGAGGCCAGAAAAAATTACCAGCGCCCACGCCAGATATAGATGAATCACACCAGCGGTGTCTGCCTGGTCCGGTAGTCCGGAAACCAATGCAGGGACTTCAAACAGGCCAAACACCGGAATCCCGGCACCTTCTGCGGTGGAAATCAGGTAACCGGCAATCATCACAGCGAACAGACTGAGATACAAAAACGAGTGACCGAACTTGGCGCCAAGGCGCGTCATGCGGCTATAGCTTTGCAGTGCTGGTGGTGGCGGGCTGATCAAGCGCCACAAAACCCGTAGAGCCATGACAGCTAACAGCACCAGACCAATACTTTTGTGCAAGTCCGGCGCGTCTTTGCGCCAGCTGCTGTAGTAATCGAGACCGACCATCCACAAGCCCAACGCAAACAAACCGAAAACTGCCAGCGTCACACCCCAGTGCACAAAGATGCTGACCCAACCGTAGCGGGAAGAAGAGTTACGTAGCTGCATTGCCCAATTCCTGTGAAAACTGCGAACCAAGACTATCGAGTTATCTATCGATTTAAAGCGGAAAATTTTGCTTTGAAATATCGAGAAATACGATCAAGAGTCTGAAATGGATGAGTTAAGGAAAGATTAAAGACCCCTGTGTAAAAAAACGAAGTCCAACTAAAGAACACCTCCGCCATAGGGTTTATTTGAATCTTGATATTGGTTTTCTTCAGGCAAAAAAACGCGGCATTTCTGCCGCGTTTCTTTAATCCCAAAGCTTACTGCGCTTTGGTATCTGTTGCCGGGGTCGCAGCGGGCTTGGCCGCAGGCTTCTTAGCCGGTTCGGCTTTCTTCGCCGGAGCTTTTGCCGGAGCCTTTTTGGCCTCGGTTTTGGCTGCAGGCTTTTTCGCCGGGGCTTTTTTCGCCGGCTCGGCTTTCACCGGTGCCGCTGGTTTCGGTGCTTCGACCGGAGCTGGCGCAGGGGTCGGGGCTGGCGTTGGAGCCGGTGCAGGAGCAACCGGAGCCACTGGCTCTGGCACCTTGACCGGTTCCGGTTTGTCGTCAGAACCACCAAACAGGTTGGTGAAGAAGTTACCTTTCTTCGCCGCCGCTGCGCCAGCCACCGCTGCGGTCGCTGCTGGAACAATCTTCACAGGTTCAAACGACTTGCCAGCCGCCAGGTCTTCTACCTGACTGGCTGCACGCTGACCGGTGCGAAGTGCGCCTTCCAGCGTGCCTGGGTACAACGTATCAGTGTGTTCGCCGGCAAAGGCTACACGCTGAATCGGACGTTCCCACAGCCGCCAGTACTTGCTGATCTGGCCAGGACCGAAGGCCAGGTAAGCGCCGCCCATGGATGGGTCGGTGCTGTAGCGGCGGATTTCATAACCGGTGAACGAACCGCGAGCCTGTGGATAAAAGGCGTGCAGACGGATCAGCACCTGATCGACCATCTGCTTGTCGCCGAAGGCCTGCATCACGCGCGCGTTGTCGCCGGACAGGTTGATCACCACATTGGCGCCGCCCTTCAAAGCCGGCTCAACCCACAACATGCCCAGACCGGTGTTGCTGTAAATCTCACCGGTCATGCGCGCCTTGCTTTCCCATACCGGAGTCTTGAACTTCAGCATGATCTGGTCGCGCCAACCGTAGTTGGTGCCCTTGATCGCGCCCATGTGCTGGGCATCCAGCGACGGGGTCATCTGAATCTTGTTCAGTGCGCGCAACGGCACGGCCACGACGACGTAGTCCGCCTGATAGCCAACGCTGCCGACTTTGACGGTGACGCCGTCCTTGTCCTGCGTGATAGCCGAGACCGGGGAGCTGGTCTTGATGGTTTTCAGCTGTTTGACGAAGGCCTGGGCCAACACCGGGCTACCACCAAGCAGACGCGAAGCGCGCAGGTCACGGTCGGCAACGCCACGATAAACGCGGCTTTGCTGTGCGAAGTACAGCAGCGACAGGCGCGAAGGTTCGTCATAACGGGTACGAATCTGCTGATTCACCAACTGACGTGCCGTGGCCGGCAGGTTCAGACGGTCGAGCCAGTTGGCCACGTTGATCTGGTCCAGCGCGAACAGCGTGCTGTTGGCGGCCGGGTTCTGCGGGTCTTCGATCGAACGCGCCAGATCATCCAGGGTCTTTTCGTAGCGCTTGAGCGCCTCGCTGGTGGCCGGTTGCTTGGTTGCCAGATCGGCGGCAGTGAAATACTCACCGTCAATCAGATAGCCCGGGGTCCGCACGAACTCAGGGGCCGGCGTGGTGCTCAGCTTGAAGGTCGAGACGTACTTGTTCAGAACCGGTTGGGTCTTATCGTTGCCGATCCACTCACTGGTGGCCATGCCGGAGCGACCGCCCATGCTCGGTTTGGCTTCCAGCAGGGTCACCTGCCAGCCTTTGTTTTGCAGTTCGTAAGCAGCGGTGAGGCCAGACAGCCCTCCCCCGATCACGATCGCCGTTTTATCCTTGGCCAGCGCAGACACGCTGAACAGCCCTAACATCACCAGCGCACAGGCGCGCAGCCAACCAGCAGACATTCAGCGAACTCCGGAAATACACGTAGGGAAAAGCGGTTTTGCGAGCCAGACGACTCAAAGAACCGCGAAGAATACGTCAGCCATCAAAAGGCCGCCAGCGACGTCGACCGACCTATACAAAGTAGCTCAATCCACGCAATGGGTTGTCCCCACGCCGCGCATTGCATAGGCTTGCGCGATTGTTTGCCCGCGCACCCAGCGAGCCGCCTCGAGGAGACTGAAAATGGGCCTGAATAATCAGTGGATGCAACGCGATCTCGCGGTGTTGTGGCATCCCTGCACCCAGATGAAAGACCACGAACAGCTGCCGCTGATCCCGATCAAGCGCGGTGAAGGCGTGTGGCTGGAAGACTTCGAAGGCAAACGCTACCTCGACGCCGTCAGCTCCTGGTGGGTCAATGTATTCGGCCACGCCAACCCGCGGATCAACCAGCGCATCAAGGACCAGGTCGATCAACTGGAACACGTGATTCTCGCTGGTTTCAGCCATCAGCCAGTGATCGAGTTGTCCGAGCGCCTGGTGAAAATGACGCCGGAAGGCCTGACCCGGTGTTTCTACGCCGATAACGGTTCGTCCTGCATCGAAGTCGCGCTGAAAATGAGCTTTCACTATTGGCTCAACCGCGGCCAGCCGAACAAGAAGCGTTTTGTCACCCTGACCAACAGCTACCACGGCGAGACCATGGCAGCGATGTCGGTGGGCGACGTGCCGCTGTTCACCGAAACCTACAAGGCCCTGCTGCTGGACACCATCAAGGTGCCGAGCCCCGATTGCTACCTGCGCCCGCAAGGCATGAGCTGGGAAGAACACTCGCGCAACCTGTTCGCCGCCATGGAACAGACCTTGGCCGAGCACCACGACACCGTGGCCGCGGTCATCGTCGAGCCGCTGATCCAGGGCGCAGGCGGCATGCGCATGTACCACCCGGTGTATCTCAAACTGCTGCGCGAAGCCTGCGACCGGTACGGCGTGCACTTGATCCACGACGAAATTGCCGTCGGCTTCGGCCGCACCGGGACGATGTTCGCCTGCGAACAGGCCGGCATCCGCCCGGACTTCCTCTGCCTGTCCAAGGCCTTGACCGGCGGTTACTTGCCGTTGGCGGCCTGTGTGACGACCGAAGATGTCTACAGCGCGTTCTACGACGACTACCCGACCCTGCGCGCCTTCCTGCATTCCCACAGCTACACCGGCAATCCTCTGGCGTGCGCGGCAGCCCTGGCGACGCTGGATATCTTCGAAGAAGACAACGTCATCGAGAACAACAAGGCCCTGGCCCAGCGCATGGCCAGCGCCACCGCACACCTGGCCGATCACCCGAACGTTTCGGAAGTGCGTCAGACCGGCATGGTGCTCGCCATCGAGATGGTCAAGGACAAGGCCAGCAAAGAAGCTTATCCGTGGCAAGAACGTCGCGGCTTGAAAGTGTTCCAGCATGCGTTGGAGCGTGGTGCTTTACTTCGACCGCTGGGCAGCGTGGTGTACTTCCTGCCGCCGTACGTGATCACGCCTGAGCAGATCGACTTTCTGGCCGAAGTGGCCAGCGAAGGCATCGACATCGCGACTCGCGATAGCGTCAGCGTATCGGTGCCAAAAGACTTTCATCCGGGCTTCCGCGATCCGGGCTGATTGAACGACGCTCGTTCCCACGCTCTGCGTGGGAATGCAGCCAGGGACGCTCTGCGTCCCAAAAAGCGGACGCGGAGCGTCCGGTGAGGCATTCCCACGCAGAGCGTGGGAACGATCAAATTAAAGAGAATCCGCATGAGACTGTCCCGCTTCTTTATCGACGCCCCCTTGAGCACTGGCGAACACGAGTTGCCCGAGGCCCAGGCCCATTACATCAGCCGCGTGCTGCGCATGGCCGAGGGCGATGCGCTGCAACTGTTCGACGGTTCGGGCCATGAGTTTCGCGCCACGCTGGTGGAGGTCGGCAAGAAGCGTGTGGTCGTGCAGATCGATGAAAGCTTCGCCGGGCAGGTCGAGTCGCCCTTGCAGATCCATCTCGGCCAAGGCTTGTCCCGTGGCGAGCGGATGGATTGGGCGATTCAGAAAGCCACCGAACTGGGCGTCACAGAAATCACCCCGATCTTCAGCGACCGCTGCGAAGTCCGGCTGAAGGACGAGCGCGCCGACAAACGCCTGATGCACTGGCGCCAAGTGGCGATCAGCGCTTGCGAGCAATGCGGGCGTTCACGGGTGCCGGTGATTCATCCACCGCTGCTGCTGGCGGACTGGTTGAAGCAGACTCAAGCAGAATTGAAGTTGGTGCTGCACCCGGTGGCCGAGCCACTGGTGAGCCATGCCAAGCCTGGGACCTTGGCTTTTTTGATCGGGCCGGAGGGTGGATTGTCGGAGGCTGAAGTGGATCAGGCCAAGGTCGGCGGTTTTCACGCCGCCCGCCTTGGGCCGCGCGTTTTGCGGACTGAAACCGCGCCGGTTGTTGCATTAGCGGTTGCCCAACAGCTTTGGGGTGACTTCTAGGGCCCTATCGCGAGCAAGCTCGCTCGCGATGGCCGCGCCTCGGTCTACAGCACATAAAACAGGATCGCCACGAAGTGCAGCAAACTCCCGGCGATCACGAACAGGTGCCAGATCCCGTGGGCATGGCGCAGTCGATGATCGAGGGCAAAAAAGACAATCCCCACGGTGTACAACACGCCGCCCGACGCCAGCCAGGCGAAACCTGTACGGCCCAACGCCGTCAGTAACGGTTTGACCGCCACCAGCACGATCCAGCCCATCACCGCGTAGATCACGATCGACAGAATCCGCGCTTCCGAACGCGGTTTGATCTCTTGCAGGATGCCGATCAGCGCCAATCCCCAGACAATCCCGAACAACGTCCAACCCCACGGCCCGCGTAGCGTCACCAGGCAGAACGGCGTGTAGCTGCCGGCAATCAGCAGGTAGATCGAAAAATGATCGACCTTCTGCATGATCGCTTTCTTGCGCCCACGCACGCTGTGGTAAACGGTCGAGGCGCTGTAGAGCACCATCAAGGTGAAACCATAAATCGCCACGCTGACGATCTTCCACGGGCTGCCGTCCAGGCTGGCAATCACCAGCATCCACACCACCCCGACACACGCCGCCACTGCCCCAACCAAATGCGTCCAGGCGTTCAATCTTTCCCCGTGATACATGTGTTGCTCACCTCGAAATCCAATACAACAATGCGCAAGGCTCAGGCTTGAAGGTTAAAAGTGCAATGTTCCCTAGGCAATCACCGGGCAAAAAGGTTGCTTAGCGGTTCAACAGCCACGTTGGGGGAAATGGATGAGCCCGGTATAACTCGCACATCTTGTGCCGGTCGCGGTTAAACCACTCATTCACCCACTGCTGGTATTGCTGCTGGATGCTGAGTTCATGCCAAGGCGTACTCCGCGCTTGAATCACCGCATGCGCGGCCATCATTCCTGACATCAACGCCTTCAACACGCCCTGTGATGCCGCCGGGTCCAGCACAAAAGCCGCATCCCCCGCGATAAAGAAGCCATCGCCGGCCGCCTGCTGACCTACACGCCAGGTCACATCGGCCCCGCGTACCGGGCCGGATGCCGCCAGGTGTTTGAACGTGGCAGGTGGAATGTCCTGCGCTTGGTTTTCAGGGAAAAAGCTCAGACGGGTCCAGTGGTAACGGCGTTCGCCGATCTTCGCAGTCCAATACCAGCCAAGCGGGTCAGCCTCAATCCCGCAAAAAACATTATCTTCAAGGCACACCCCGGCGGCATAACCATAGTGAGCGATCAGACGCGGCGAAAATTTTCGCCAGCGAAGTTGCAGCTGACGTGACAACCAGCTGCAGGCGCCACTGGCGTCGATCAAATGAGGGGCCGTGAAATCACCTTGTCGGGTTTGTACTCCGCATACCCGCTGCCGGTCCCTGATCACCCTAAGTACACGACAAGGTTGCAACACCTGCACACCCGACTCGGCGGCCCGACACAGCAGCAAGTTATCCAGCACATCGCGAGGAATCTGAAAGCCCCGGCACGGTCCCGTCGCACCTTGACCGAAGGCACTGAATTGGCGTGCGCTCCCCCATTGCACCCAATGGCCTGTATGACGTAAAAAACCTGCCGTTTGCACCGCGTCGGCCACGCCCAGTTGTTGCAGCAAAAGCTCAACAGCAGGCTGCAGAGTCTCACCAGGACGCTCGCGCGGGAAAACCGCCTGCTCCAACAGCGCCACCCGCAATCCTCGTTGAGCACACAAAATGGCCGCTGCGGTGCCCGCAGGCCCGGCGCCGATGATGACCACATCGTGATCAGTCACGAGGGCGGGCCTGCCAGCCCATCTTGTCTCTGTTGATCAAAAGGTGTTTACCCCCGATAAAAAGCTCGACCATTTCGAGTATTTCAACGTGACGCCGAGTGAAATCAGCGGGTGTCGATAGGGCGCCGTATCGGTAAATCCTGAAGAAGTGCACATCGCCCTCCAGCTGCACCTTTGCATCAGACTCTGCCTGATCCAAGACCAAATCAGGACGTAAGACATCAACAAAGGACAGCACTGACCACTCCCCTTGCCGCGTGCGAGTGGTCGCACCTACGGCGATGTAAGCCGAATGCATGGCGAGAATCCGTTGCTGATATTCCTCGCGTGAAGTCTGCCCGGTGACCGACAGCGACAACTGCCCGGCCAGTGCTCTATTCGTGTAATCGCTGTACGTATAAGCGGTGCATTCGACCACTTGGCGCCCATCTGCCATAACCAGACGTGGCCCGGTTTCGCCATCCCAGGATGCCCCGCCGGTCTGACCATTTTCAGAATCCGTCAGCGGTATGACTGTCGGTTTTGTAGGCCATGGCTCAAATGTCCTCGCACTGTCAGGTGTCACGGCGGGCCAATAGCCGCCCGCGGCCGAACAGATTCTCACGTCTTCTGTAAACGGGCTGCCCAAGTTGTAGCCGCAGAGAAATGTCGGCCTAAAGCCCCCATTTGTGGAAATTTCCCATCCCGGGCTAAAGGTGCCCGCAGCCTGATCGGGCAGCCAGGACGGACGCTTGGTACTTGCAGAAGGCCCCGTCGTTGCGGCGCCCATACCCGGCAATCGCTGAGAGACCAGCGCGGTGATACCTTTGTCCTGTTCTACGAAATGCCCCCCTGCCAGTTCCGGGTTACCTGCCAGCCTCTGTGCAGATAAAGCATTCAAAGTGACGTACCAGATGGGCTCGGGAAACGCCTGTTGTTCTGCCCACTCAATCAACTCCGCTTGTCCACAGCCCGGGTAAAAATCAGGTGCGGATAGAATTGAGTAGGCGGCTACATTCAAGGGAATGTGTGCACTCAGCGCCGGACAATTGGCCTTGACCCAGCCTTCAGCAGTGAAGTCTATAAAGTGCAATGCCCGGTAGTTCCCGGCGCTGACAATCGCGTCCATGTCTTGATCTTTGTTCAAGTCACAGATCAAGCCACTGTCCAGTAACTTGTGGCGTTTATTGATGATATAACCACCAAAATTCGCGCCGGGCGGGACCCTGAAAGAGACTAATTGATTGTTAAACAAGGCGGGCTCAACCAGCCTTGGCCGGGTTACCGGTACATTCAAGCCGGCCCCGAATACCGGACTGGCACCCCATTCGGCAAGGCCATTAGTAAGCACAAATGGCGCTTTCGAAATGTCGGGTTCAGACCAGTCCGCATCAGCCCCTCTCCTGATGTGGAACTGCCGCAACTTGTCATTGACGTGATATGCCTCGAGATCCAGCTCCACATCGAGCCCGGCAATGCATTCGGGGCCATTGAACACCTTGTGCAGCGGAAACCAGAAATCCAGTTCTTCATCACCTGCTGCCCCCGTATCGCTTACCCCACCTTTTTGCTGCACGGCTATGTATGCACTGAAGCGCGCCGGCACGACCCGCATGGCATGAGGCTTATTCTGCACAAAAGGGCTGAAGCCACGCAGGCGAGCGTCGTACAGCACGGCATCGGTGCCGACCCGTGCGATACCGGTGCGGGAGAAACAAAGGTCGGCATGCTTGCGATGCGTCGTGCCTGGTCCAAGCCGGTATTCAAGCGCAAACACCGCCAGCCCCAAGGTCGCATCTGCACCCGCCAGTGCCTGAAGTTGCGCCAGTGTCGGAGGGGAAACGCCGTACACATAGTTGAGCAGTGTCTCTAACTCTGCCCCAGTCGCGAAATCAGCGAGCGGGGTTGCCCCTGCGCCTTCTGTCACACTGGGCGATGCCAAGGCGTGGTACAGCAGACTGCGCGCCGGATGGCCGGCCTCAACCCCGCATGTGCCTTGCAACGAAAAGTCTTCAAAGCCCTTGATTGTGCGGTCAATCGACAGCGCTTTATTCAACTCGTCGGCCAGCGGCCGGGCCTGGATATCCAGCCCATGAAGCATCAGCAGATCGCGCCAGCCAGCGGACGCCAATCGCTCGCAGACGCTTTGAACCTCATCAATCAGGGGCATACAGACTCCTGGAACAGAACCCAAAGTGTCAGTCAGAATGCAACAGTTACGAGGCAGCCGCACCTGACAGAACTACCAGTTTTCTGTCACGAGACTAACGCTGGCTGTAGGGAGGGGTGATCGCGGATTATTTCTGGTGCTGACTTCTGTCAGGCGTGATCTTTGAGAATTGGCGCCTGACCCGCGAAGCCGCCGGTTTCTCCGCCGAGCGCTTCAAGCTGGGCTCGCTGTATTCGCTGACGGTGAAGACAATGAAGACGGTGCCGCAGCTGATCATGGGCCTGAAGATCCGCCGCAGCGAGCTCAATATCGACCTGATCCTCGGCTCGAACTTCGACCTGCTGTACAAGCTCAAGAACATGGAAGTCGACGCGATCCTGGTGTCGCTGGACGAGAGCGTCAACAACCCGGACTGCGAGCAGATCCCGTTGTTTTCCGACGACATCTTTCTCGCCACACCGGCGGATTCAAAGTTTGCCCAACGGACCGAAGTTGATCTCGCCGAAGTGCGCGACGAGACTTTCATTACGCTGACCCAGCGAGCTTGCTCCGGGCGGCGTTCCGACGATGGGGCCAGTCAAGTCAACCCGGCATTCACCAGTAATTCCTCAAGCGCCAACAAGTCCGGCACCTTCGCCACTTGCTCCCCCACCTGCACCGCCGCCTGTTCCAGCGAACACAACGGCACATCCACATAGCTCAACTGACTATCAAGCTTGTAAGACCGCGGAATCCCCTGCACCAGCAGTGCAATAAATTTCAAATCAGGCCGCCCGCCGAGAGCATTGAGGATGACAATCCGCGCCCGTTCACCGATCACGATTTTCTGCCCACACGCCGACTCAAAACTCAGCAACGGAATCTGCCGGTTCCGCCACGTTACCCGCCCGAGGTACCACGGCGGGGTGTCGAGGTCGAAGGCACTGGGTTGGTAATCAATGAGCTCCGCAACAGCAACGTTGGGCAGAATCAGGTTGCGGTCGGCCAGGGGCAGCAGCAGGCCGGTGAGGTTGCTGGTGCGGTGCTCAAGCATGGGTTTTGCTCCACAGGGCGATGCTTTCGAGCAGCACCGATTCCTGGTACGGCTTGCCGAGGTAGTCGTTGACGCCGATGGCCATGGCACGGTCGCGGTGCTTCTGCCCGGTGCGGGAGGTGATCATGATGATTGGCAGGTGCTGCAGACGTTCGTCGGCGCGTACCTGGGTCGCCACCTCGAAGCCGTCCATGCGCGGCATTTCGATGTCCAGCAACATCAGGTCAGGCCTGTGTTCTTCAAGCAGCAGCATGGCGTCGACACCGTCCTTGGCGGTCAGCACGTTCATGCCGTGGCGTTCCAGCAAACGGCTGGTGACCTTGCGCACGGTCACCGAATCGTCGACCACCAGCACCAGCAGCGGTTTATGCGGCTCGACCTCCGCCTCCTGAGTCACTGACTGTTGCGGCACACGGGCCTGCATGGCGCGGATCGGCGCCAGCAAATCGAGAATCAGCACCACCCGTCCGTCGCCGAGAATCGTTGCTCCGGACAACCCCTGCACCGCCGCAAATTGCGGGCCGAGGCTTTTGACCACGATCTCGCGAGTGCCGGCCATGGAGTCGACTTGCACGGCGATGTGCCGCTCGTTGCACTGCACCAGCAATACCGGCAGCGGCAGGCTCTGGCCCAGCAGTTTCGGGCGGTGGCTGGTTTTCAGCAGTTCGCCGAGGTAGCACAGTTCATAGTGTTGCCCGGCGTATTTGTAGGTCGGCGGATCGAGCCGGTAGTGCCCTTCAAGTTCGTTGGGCAGCACGCGAACGATGCCGTCGATGGTGTTCAGCGGGATCGCGTACTGATCATCAAAGCATTGCACCATCAGCGCCCGGTTGACCGACACGGTGAACGGCAGGCGAATCCGGAAGTGCACGCCCTGCCCTGGCACAGAGTCGATGCTCATGCTGCCGCCGAGTTGCCGGACCTCTTCGTGAACCACGTCCATGCCGACGCCGCGCCCGGAAATCTGGGTGATTTTCTCGGCGGTGGAGAACCCCGGTTGCAGGATAAATTGCAGCACATCGCGGTCGCTGATGTCGCTGTCCGGGGCCAATAACCCGCGCTTGATCGCCTTGCGCCGCACCGCGTCCAGCGGCACGCCGGCACCGTCGTCGCGGATGTCGAAAATGATGTCGCCGCCCTCTCGCGACAGGTCCAAAGTGATTCGACCCTGAGCCGGTTTACCCGCGGCGATACGCACCTCGGCCGATTCCAGCCCATGATCCACCGCGTTGCGCAGCATGTGTTCCAACGGCGCGGCCATGCGTTCCAGGACGTTGCGGTCCATCTCGCCTTCGGCATTGCCGACGATGAACTCCACGTCCTTGCCCAGTTCGCTGGAGACCTGACGGACGATGCGCTTCAAACGCGGCAGCATCCGCTCGAACGGCACCATGCGCGTGCGCATCAGGCCTTCTTGCAATTCGGTGTTGATGCGGCCCTGCTGTTGCAGCAGGTTTTCCGCGTCTTGATTGCGTCGGTCGAGGGTTTCCTTGAGGTCGAGCAAGTCGGAGGCCGATTCGAACAGCGCGCGCGACAGTTGCTGCAATTGTGAGTGGCGGTCCATTTCCAGCGGATCGAATTCTTCGTAGCCCAGGCGTTCGGCGTCGACTTGCTGGCGGCTGAGAATCCGCCCCTGGGTTTCAGTGTCGAGACGACGCAACTGGTCGCGCATGCGCTCGATGGTGGTTTCCATCTCGCTCAGGGTCACGCGCGCATCATTGACCTGTTGTTCGATCCGGCCACGGAAGATCGACGTTTCGCCGGCCAGGTTCACCAGGTCATCGAGCAACTCAGCCGAGACCTTGACCATGTCCCCGCCGGCATCGGGTTGCGGTGCGGGCGTCTCGGCTTTCGGCGTTGCGGACACTACGACCGGTGCCGGTGTGTCGGTCACTGCCGGATGACTGAAATTCTTGATCGCGTCGATCAATCGATCGGCCGGCGGCAAAGGATGACCGGCACGGGCCGCATCGAGCATCTGCGCCAGTCGATCGTGGCTGCTTTGCAACAAGTCGAACAACGCGGCGGTGGGTTGCAGCACGCCAGCCGAGAGGCCTTCGTAGAGGAATTCCAGCTCATGGGCGAGGTCGCCAATCGGTGCGATTTCCACCATCCGCGCGCCCCCCTTGAGGGTGTGCAGGTCACGCAGCAGGGTTTCCACTTCCTGACGATTCGAAGGCTCGGCCTGCCAGCGCACCAGCGCCGCGCCGGAGTTTTCGATGATGTCGAAACCTTCCTCGAGGAAGATATCCAGAAGCTCCGGATCATGGCCCGGTGAATCTTCGGCCCGGGCAGGTTCGACCGTTTCAACAGCGCTGACAATGCCCTGGCGAAACGCGCGAATGGCCACGATCAGCTCGTCTGGATCGCCCAATGGCTGCTGGTTCTGCAACTGATCAAGCAGCTGTGCGAGCCGTTCATGGCTTTGTTGCAGCAGTTGCGCCAACGCTTCGCTGTAGGTGTAGCGGCGGTCCACCAGACCTTCGTAAAGGCTTTCCAGTTCATGCGCCAGATCACCGACCGGCTCGACCTCGGCCATCCGCGCGCCACCCTTGAGGGTGTGTAGATCACGCTGTAACGACAACAATGGCGCGGCGTTGTCCGGGTCGCTCACCCAGCGCTGCAAGGCCTGGCCAGCACTTTCGAGGATATCCACCGCTTCTTCGAGGAAGATCGAAACGATCTCATCGTCCATTTCAACCTGGGTCGCGTTCTGCGCCAGTTCGGCCGTGGCGCTGCCCAGTTCCCGAATGCTCAAGGTACGGCTGCCGTCACTGCGAATCAGCCCCATCGCCGACGGATCGAGACTCGCATCCAGCAAACCGCGCAAGGCCCGGACCCGCTCCGGTTGCGGGCTGACTTCCTGGCCCGCGGCCAGTTCGTCGAGCATGTTGATCAGCGCTTCGTGGGCACTTTGCGCCTCGTGGAAAAACGCCTCGCTGACCGCCAGGCTGCTTTCTTCCACGGCACCGTAGAGATCGAGCAACGCTTCGCAAAGCTCATCCACCGGATGCAGGTCAGCCAGGTGGGCGCCCTCGCCCAGGGTGGTCAATTCATCCAGCAGCGCGCTGAGTTCCTGACGCTCGCCGGGGTGTTGCTGCCAGCGCTGCAACAGGCTTTCGGCGTCCAGCAGGATGTCCATACCTTGCGCGAGGAAGTTATTGATCAGTTGCGGATCACGCTTGATGCGCAACCCGGTATTCGGTGCACTCAGGAGGGTTTCCAGACGCTCGGCCAGCAATGCCTGGGTTCGCTCGATCAACGAGCGGGCGCCGGGAATCTCCGCCAGTGGATCAGTCTTGAGCTGTCGCAGCCCAAGACGGAACAGTCCTTCGGCTTCCAGCAACAGTTCGACTTCATCCAGGTCCAGGGCGATCAGGTGCGCCTTGTACTCCCGGGCCAGATGATCCAGTGGCGTCGCCAGCTCGGCAATCGGTAATACGCCGGCCATGGAGGCGCTGCCCTTGAGGGTGTGCAGCGCTCGCTGCAACTCGTCGCTAGCCTGCAACGGCACGTGCTCGGCGGCTTGATCGAGGAAGCGGTTGAGGCTGCCCAAGTGGGTTTCGGCTTCGTTGCGGAAGATCTCAAGCAGCAACGGATCGAGGGCTGCGACGTCCTGTGCGTCTTCATCGAGTATCGATTCATCGCCCTTGGCCAAGGCATGGGCGCGTGCGGCCAATTGGTCGACATCGTTGCGCTGGCGCTGGGCATTGGCCGCAAACTCGGCCACCAGTTCCGGTAGCAGATTCAGCGCGTCGCCCAGCAGTTGCTGCACCGCCGCCCCCGGTGGAACGCTGTGTTCCAGTACGCGGTTGAGCAGATTTTCCATCGCCCAGGCCAGTTCGCCCAGCACCAAAGCGCGGACCATCCGGCCACTGCCTTTCAACGTATGGAAGGCCCGGCGCAGTTCACTCAAGGCCGATTGACTGTCGGGATTGGACGACCAGCGCGGCAGGTATTCCCGGAGAATTTCGAGGACTTCATCGGTTTCTTCGAGGAAGACTTCCCGCAACTCATCGTCCACCGGCTCTTCACCGGCGGGTGGCGGCAACAGGCTTCCCGGAGTGGTCAGGGCGGGCGGGTTGACGCAAGACACGGGGCTGGCCAAGACATCGGCCAGAGACTGGACGGTGTCAGGGTCGTCCAGTTCCTGCAGATCTTGCATGACCTGCGCTTCGCTTGGGCTGAGCACATCTTCAAGCACCGGCACCTGCTGCTCGCGGGGGAAAAAGCCGAGTGATGCCAGGCTTTTTTCCGCGACGTCGAGCAACTGTTCACCCGACGCTTCGGGGTCGTCGCTGAGGCGCTCCAGGTAATACTCGATGCTGGTGACGACGTCGGCCAGGCTGTCCAGTTCCTGCCAGCCGGGGTGATCTGGATCCAGCAACAAGTGCTCGCGGATGAAGTGGTTGCACGTTTCGATCAGGCTCGCCGCACGGCTCAACGGAATCATCGCCAGCGCACCGCGCAACTGGGTCAGCAAGGCCGGCAGTGGCTGCAAGTGCTGTCGGTCCCAGTCGGCGTCGATGTAGTCAACGATCATGTCCTTGGCCTGCTGCAGGCAGATGCGCGCTTCCTTGATCACGATCTGATGGATCTGTGTCAGGTCGATGGTCGGCAGGCGGCTTTCTTCCTGGCTTTCCGGTTCGACGGTGCCGACCATGCCGGCGAGGGTCGCCTCGACATAGAGCAAAGCACCGGCGACGTCCATGAGGGTCGCGTCATTGGGCTCACGCTGGCCCTGGACGAGGCTCAGCACCACCGCCAGTTGATCAATGATGACCTTGCGTGGCTGGCCGAAACCGAGCACCGCCAGGGTGTCGGCGATTTGCCGCAGTGGCGCCAGCAGGCTTTCGAGGTCCGAAGTGTGTTGGCGGTCACTGCGCACGAACAGGTCCAGGCGCTCCTTGACCCGCACCAGCTCTTCGCACAGCGCGGCCAGCACCGAACGCATGGCGTCGCGGTCGGGACCGGCCAGCCGTGCTCGTTCTTCGTCGACCATCGCGCTGTCAGGCAGCGCGTCGTCCAATCCGTAGCGATCTTTCATGGTCAGCATCTGCCCGGTGGGATGTTCGGCCTTGGCAATGTAGAACAGCAAACTCTTGAGCAACTCTAGCGGCGCCGGCTGATTGATTCCGGGCATGCCCTGCTCGAGCAGGCGCTTCAGCTCTTTGTCGGCGTCTTTGAACAGGCGGCGCAACGCCGGACTGTTGGCGATCGAGCCGCTGCGCATACCTTCTACCAGCGCCGAGGCGACTTGCCACAACGGGCTCAGCGGTGCGTTGCCGCTCAGTCCTTCGAGATGGGTAAAAACCCTGGTCAGATAATCGAGGTTGGTTTCGCCGTCCTGCTCACGCAGCAATCCGACCAGGGCCATCTGCAACATTTGCCGCAACTTGCGCAGCACGTTCGGTAAATCGGCCGGCTCCAGCAGCGCCAGCGACGCTTCGTCCAGCGGTGGCAGGTCCGGCAATTGCGGGCTGAACAGGCTGGTTTCCGACAACAGGCTTTCGCCACGGGCGCTGCGCAGATCGTTGATCAGCGGCAGCACCACCAGCGGCAGGTCGCGACGGGCGCCTTGCACCCGGTCGAGGTAAATCGGCAGCTGCCCAAGCGCTTGCAGCAATAGATGGATCGCCTCATCACGATGACCGACGCGGTTCTGCTGCAAGGCGGTGGTCAGCTGTTCCATCTCTTCGGCGAGCAGCGCCGCGCCGTAAAACTCGACCATCTGCAAACTGCCGTGAACCTGATGGACGCAGGCCAGGCATTCACTGAGGGCGTGCGTCGCCTGCGGGTCATCAAGCAGGGTTTCGATGGCCTGATGAGCCACTTTCAGCGTTTCGGCAATCTCGCCTTTGACCCACTCGAGGGCCACATAGTCGTGCCGATCACCCATAACCACTCCGTTCACTGCTCCAGTCAAAGAAAGCAAACGCCCATAGGCGCTTCACACTTTATCCGCGGCCTGGGGCTTGGCGGCCGGCAAGGTGAACCCGGACACGGAACGCCGCAGCTGGCTGGCCATTTTCGCCAGGTTGCCAATGCTCTCGGCGGTGGCAGTGGAGCCGGACGATGTCTGCGTGGTGATCTGCTGGATCACGTTCATCGTCAGGGAAATCTGACCGGCCGAAGACGTTTGTTGCTGCGCTGCGTTGGAAATACTCTGGATCAGCGCTGCGAGGGTCTTCGACACGCCTTCGATTTCTTCCAGGGCCACTCCGGCATCCTGCGCCAGACGCGCGCCGCGCACCACTTCGGTGGTGGTCTGCTCCATGGAAATAACGGCTTCGTTGGTGTCGGTCTGAATCGCTCGCACCAGGGTTTCGATCTGCCGGGTGGCGGCAGACGAGCGCTCGGCCAGCCGCTGGACTTCATCGGCAACCACCGCAAAACCGCGCCCGGCATCACCGGCCATGGAGGCCTGGATCGCCGCGTTGAGCGCAAGGATGTTGGTCTGGTCGGCAATGTCATCGATCAGGCTGACAATGTCGCCGATTTCTTGAGAAGACTCGCCGAGACGCTTGATGCGCTTGGCGGTGTCCTGAATCTGCTCGCGAATATTGTCCATGCCGTGGATGGTGTTGTGCACCACCTCATTGCCCTTGTTGGCGATTTCCACCGAGCGCTCGGCCACCGCTGAGGATTCGGCGGCGTTGGCCGAGACCTGGTCGATAGACTGGGCCATGTCGTTGATCGCGGTGGAGGCTTCGGCAATCTGCTGCGCCTGATGCTCCGAAGCCTGCGCCAGGTGCATGGCGGTGGCCTGGGTTTCCTGCACGGCGGCAGCGACCTGGCCAGCGGTGAGGTTGATGGTTGCCACCAGATCGCGCAGTTGGTCCACGGAATAGTTGATCGAGTCAGCGATGGTCCCGGTGAAGTCTTCGGTCACCGAGGCGGTCACGGTCAGGTCGCCGTCCGCCAGGTCTTCGATCTCGTCGAGCAGGCGCATGATCGCGTTCTGGTTGCGTTCATTCTTCTCGGCGGTTTCGCGCAACTGACGATTGGTTTCGCGAACCATCACCAGGCCAATGAGGATGATCGACATCAGTGCCAGCAGGCCCAGCACATACCCGCCAATGGTGTCGGTGCTGCGCCCGCCCGCCAGGTTTTCGAAACCGCCGGCCAGGTGTGAGGCTTCGTCGAGCAGGGTCTGCGACAGGGTGAAAATGTTGGTGGCCGATTCGCGGACCTTAAACAGTTCCGGCGAGGTTTCGAGGATTTCATCCACCGAGCCCGAAACGAATTCGAACAGCTCGGAAATCTCGATCAACCGCGCGCGCGCGTCACGGTCTTCAACCTGACTGACCTTAAACGCCGGATTGCCCTGGAGCATGCCGGTGAGTACCTGGCCGAATCGCGCAGCATCGCGCCCGAAGGCGTCGGCGGCCTGCTGCGAATTTTCATCGCCGGACAACACGGTGTTCACCGCACCGAGAATCCGTTCAGCCAACAACGATTGTCGCTGGGCCATGGCGACCTGTGCGGCCGGGGCACCGCGCTGGAGGAGAATTTCGACGACTTTTTCGTACTCGACCTGCAACTGCGGCACCGTTTCGGCCAGGGTCGCGGCGACTTGATGCAGCGACAGCACGGTCTGTTCGCTGGAGAGGATCGCGTCGGTGTTTTTCAGCAGGCGTTCCCAGTCCAGTTGCACGGCGCGCATTTCCGGGCGCACGGTGGAAGGTGCCGGCGGCAGGCCGGTGGAGGGATCGCCTTTCTTCAAATAGCCCCAGCGTTGGGCAAAGTCATTGCGCGCATCGCTCAGCAGTTTGAACGCCGCTGCCTTGCCGGCAGCGGCTTCGGTGGCGTTCTTGGCAATGCGCTGAGACAGCACGCGCAGCTCGCCGGCGTGGCCGATGTACTGTTTATCGTACGTGGCCTGGGTATTGAGGTAAGCGAAGTTAGCGAACAGCAGCATGATGAAGACGATCAGCGCGATGAACAGCGCGATGATCTGTGACCGGCTGCGCGACCCTTCTGGCTTGCCTGTTTTTGCTTTTATCATCGGTCCTCGCCTGAACAGCTGAATTCTCTGTGACCGCCAATCCTCGACACCTACGCGATCCCTTGCAGCAGCTGGCAAAGCCTGCGTCCGACTGCGAAGCGGTCGTCAACTCTGGCGCTACGGTGCATCTGAAAAAAACACGCCGCCTGATTTTGCGAGGGCTTCGCCCTCGAACGCAGCCTTCGGCAGCTGCTACATAAGGCAATGCGTTCGCGTTTACAGCGCTACGTGCATAAAGCTTTGTGACTGCGCCAATGCAAACGGGCTGAACACCTGCCAGCTCTGCTCACGCTGGAACCGGCCTTTGATGAACGGTGCAATCGGGCCACTCAAGGTCTCTACCGGTTCCAGACTGTTCTGGGCAAAGTGCTGCAAGCCGAAAACCTCATCGACCATCAACCCGGCAAACACCTCGTTGTGTTCCACGACCAACACCCGCCGCTGCCTACGCACCGCCGACAACTCATGGCCAAGCTCATAACCAGAAAAGAAGCCGCACAGTTCGATGATCGGTAATAGACGCCCGCGCAGGTTGGCAACGCCCTTGACCCAAGGTTTGACCCCCGGCAATTGCGTGAACCGCGGCTCATGCAAGACTTCGCTGACTTCGCCCATGGGCGCGACGTACCAGTGCTCGCCCAGCCGAAAGCCGATGCCGCTCCAACTGTCTTGTCGGGTCGGCTGGGACGGCAAGTCCGCCGCCAGCACACGGCAACGCTGGTCGATCTGCAGCAGCAGTTCGAAGGCAGTCAGCGACTCGGTCATGGCCGGACGGTCAACCGGCCAGCACGTTGTTCAGGGTCTTGATCAGGGTGTCTTCGTCGACCGGTTTGGTCAGGTAATCCTTCGCGCCCTGGCGCGTGCCCCAGACTTTGTCGGTTTCCTGATCCTTGGTGGTGATGATGATCACCGGGATGTGCCCGGTTTCCGGGTCTTTGGTCAGCTGGCGGGTCGCCTGGAAACCATTGAGGCCGGGCATGACGATGTCCATCAGCACCGCGTCGGGTTTTTCCTGACGGGCCAGGGCCACGCCGTCGGCACCGTTTTCGGCTTTCAACACTTCATGACCGTGCTTTTCCAGCATGCCGGTCAGTTTGTACATTTCAGTCGGCGAATCATCGACGATCAGAATACGTGCCATGGTCTTCCCCATTCTTGTCGACGCCGGGCCCGCTGGCCGAGCGTCACTGTGCGTGTCCTAGTGCGGCAAAACGGCGGCGAAGCCCGGTACATGGGCCTGGATCGCGTTCAGCAGTTCTTCCTTGCTGAAAGGCTTGGTCAAAAACTGGTCGGAGCCGACGATTCGCCCCTTGGCCTTGTCGAACAGCCCGTCCTTGGACGACAGCATAATCACTGGCGTGGACTTGAACGCACTGTTGTTCTTGATTAAAGCGCAGGTCTGATAGCCGTCCAGACGCGGCATCATGATGTCGACAAAGATGATGCCGGGGTGATTGTCGGCAATCTTGGCCAAGGCATCGAAACCATCGATGGCCGTGATCACTTCACACCCCACGTTCTTCAACAACGTTTCGGCGGTGCGGCGAATCGTCTTCGAATCGTCGATCACCATGACCTTCAAGGCGCTGGAATGCTGTTCCATAAATGCTCTGCCGTCGCCTTTGCGAATCAAATTGTCCATTTCCGATAACCGGAGGCTCGAAACCCTTGATGTTCAAGGTAGGGGGCGTTCTCAGTCAGTTTCCCCGCCGCGTTGTCGCCTTAAAGCGGGCCAGGCAAGGCGCAGGCCGCTGGGAATGGTTGTTCCCTTTCCAAGGCCTGCAACGCAGCCTGGCCCGCTTTAAGGCACAACCCGAAGGGCCGGGTCTGCTGTTGTGCAGGGCAGCGTTGCTCGAAGCTTATTTGGAATGACCAAACCACGCTTCTCGCGCCTTGCCCTGCACAACAGCAGACCCGGCGCGGTGGGGAAACTGATTGAGAACGCCCCCTGGCACGATATGGCAGCCTTTTTAGCACAGTCTCCAAATCCAATCTATCGGGCGACTGGCGCAGTGGTTTTTCCTTGACCGGGAACACACTCAGCGCCACTCTGACGCCACTTTTTCGTGTCCATTCGGACCACCCAATTCGAGGAAAAACCCATGAGCGTTCGCGTCGGGATTGTCATGGACCCAATCGCCAGCATTTCCTATAAAAAGGATAGCTCGCTGGCCATGCTGCTGGCCGCACAGAAGCGCGGCTGGGAACTGTTCTATATGGAACAGAGCGATTTGTACCAGGCCGAAGGTGAAGCGCGTGCGCGGATGCGTCCGCTGAAAGTCTTCGCCAACCCGCAAAAATGGTTCGAACTCGACGCCGAGACCGACGCGCTGTTGAGCGACCTGGACGTGATCCTGATGCGCAAGGATCCGCCGTTCGACATGGAGTTCGTCTACTCCACTTACCTGCTGGAGCAAGCCGAGCGTGCTGGCGTATTGGTGGTCAACAAGCCGCAAAGCCTGCGTGACTGCAACGAAAAACTGTTCGCCACGCTGTTCCCGCAGTGCACGCCGCCGACTATCGTCAGCCGTCGCCCGGACGTCCTGCGTGAATTCGCCGATCACCACGGCGACGTGATCCTCAAGCCGCTGGACGGCATGGGTGGCTCATCGATTTTCCGTCACACCGCTGGCCATCCGAACCTGTCGGTGATCCTCGAAACCCTGACCCTGCATGGCAAACAGCAAATCATGATCCAGGGTTACCTGCCGGCCATCGTCGATGGCGACAAGCGCATCCTGATGATCGACGGCGGACCGGTGGATTACTGCCTGGCGCGAATTCCTGCCGCCGGTGAAACCCGTGGCAACCTCGCCGCCGGCGGCCGTGGCGAAGCCCGACCGCTGACCGAGAAAGATCGCTGGATCGCCGCACAAGTCGGCCCGACCCTGCGCGAGAAAGGCCTGCTGTTCGTCGGCCTGGACGTTATTGGCGAACATCTGACGGAAATCAACGTCACCAGCCCGACCTGCATTCGCGAGATTGATAATGCGTTTGGCACCGACATCGGTGGCCTGTTGATGGATGCCATCGATCAGAAGCTCAAGGCTCGTTGAGATAGAACAGCCAAGAAACGACCCACATTGCGTTATCATCCGCGGCCTGTGAAAAACGCGATGTTGGTTTTTTTGTCATGACACTCCCGTCCGATCTGCCCGCTGAACTCGCCCACCGTGGCGTGCGCCCGGCCGATCGCCTCGGTTTTACCCTGTTTCTCGCGGCGCTGATTCACCTGGCCTTGCTGTTGGGCGTCGGGTTCACCATCGTCGAACCCAAGCAAATCAGCAAAACCCTGGAAATCACCCTCGCCACCTTCAAGAGCGAAAAGAAGCCTGAAAAAGCCGATTTCCTCGCCCAGGAGAATCAGCAAGGCAGCGGCACCCTGGATAAAAAGGCGATTCCCAAGACCACCGAGGTCGCGCCTTTCCAGGACAACAAGGTGCAGAAAGTCACCCCACCGCCGGCGGCCAAGCCCGAAGTGCGGGAAGCGGCGCCCAAGGCAGCTGTGACGACCGTCGCGCCGAAGCCGAAAAAAGCCGCGGCCAAAACCGAAGAACCGAAGCCGGTCACCAAACCCGCAGTGGCCGCGCCGACGTTCGACAGTGAACAGCTGTCCAGCGACATCGCCAGCCTGGAAGCGGAACTGGCCAATGAACAGCAACTGTACGCCAAGCGCCCGCGCATTCACCGCCTGAGCGCCGCATCGACCATGCGCGACAAGGGCGCCTGGTATAAGGACGAGTGGCGTAAGAAGGTCGAGCGCATCGGCAACCTGAATTACCCGGACGAAGCCCGACGCAAACAGATTTACGGCAATTTGCGCCTGATGGTTTCGATCAACCGCGACGGCTCGCTCTATGAAGTGCTGGTGCTGGAGTCATCCGGGCAACCGCTGCTGGATCAGGCCGCCCAGCGCATCGTGCGGCTGGCGGCACCGTTTTCGCCGTTTACCGGGGATTTGTCGGATATCGATCGTCTGGAAATTATTCGAACGTGGAAGTTTGCTCGCGGGGACAAGTTGTCCAGTAATTAAGGGACGGCACGCTCTCTGTAGCAGCTGGCGAAGCCTGCGTTCGAGGACGCAGTCCTCGCAAACCCACAAAACACGGTCCTCCTGAGTAAATGACGTATAGCTGTTTAGACTGCCACCGTGGCGCATTGACGCCTCGGCTTGGGCGAGTCCATCCAATTACAGGGGTGTGCGACAGCATTTCCCGTGCATCCCCAGCTTGTCAGTTCGCCCCTCCAACGCCACACTAGCGCTCATGAAGAACGTCAGCCCCAGCTACCTCAAGCATCACTTCCTGATCGCCATGCCTCACATGGTCGACCCGAACTTTGCGCACACCTTGACCTATATCGTCGAGCACACGGCCAATGGTGCCATGGGGCTGGTGGTCAATCGTCCGCAAGACCTCAATCTGGCCGATATCCTCGAGCAACTGCGCCCCGACATCGAACCGCCGTTGCTCTGTCAGCATGTGCCGATCTTCATCGGCGGCCCGGTGCAGACCGATCGCGGTTTTGTCCTGCACCCCTCGGGCAAGACGTTTCAGGCGACCGTTGATCTGGAGGGCGACCTTTCCCTGTCCACCTCCCAGGATGTGCTGTTCGCCATCGCTGACGGCGTCGGCCCGGCAAAAAGCGTGATCGCCCTCGGATACGCTGGCTGGGAAGCCGGGCAGCTTGAAGCCGAACTGGCCCAGAACGCCTGGCTGACCTGCCCGTTCGAAGCCGATATTTTGTTCAACACCAGCAGCGAACTGCGCCTGGAAGCAGCGGCCAAGCACCTGGGCGTCAATCTCAGCCTGCTGACCAGCCAGGCGGGGCACGCCTGATGGCCCTGCGCCTGATTTTGGGTTTCGACTACGGCACCAAACAGATCGGCGTTGCGGTCGGCCAGGTGATTACCGGCCAGGCCCGCGAGCTGTGCACCTTGAAGGCACAAAATGGTATTCCCGACTGGAATCAGGTCGAAGCCCTGATTAAAGAGTGGAAACCGGATGCTGTAGTCGTCGGCCTACCGCTGAACATGGATGGCACACCGAGCGACATGTGCCTGCGCGCGGAGAAATTCGCCCGCCGCCTCAACGGCCGCTACAACCTGCCCTTCTATACCCACGACGAACGCCTCACCACCTTCGAAGCCAAGGGCGAACGGCGTGATCGTGGCGGACAAAAGGGCAGCTACCGCGACAACCCGGTCGATGCCATCGCCGCCGCCCTGCTGCTGCAAGGCTGGCTCGACGAAAACAGCGCACTGTTCGAGTCCTGACTGCATCTAATTCTAAAGAGCCGCTGTAAGCGACTCTCTATAGCGAAAACCCGAGCCAAACCCCGCACGCACCGGCTCGGGCCCAAGAAGGAGCAACCATGAGCCTGCCCAATCCCGCCGAACTGATCAGCCAGATGGCGATCCGTCTCAAGGCACACTTGGAACACCGTGGCATCAGCGAACCGCGTTACATCGGCATTCGCACCGGCGGCGTCTGGGTCGCCCAGGCGTTGCTCGATGAACTGGGCAGCGACTCGCCCCTGGGTACCCTGGACGTGTCCTTCTACCGCGATGACTTCAGCCAGAACGGCCTGCACCCGCAAGTGCGCCCATCCGCGCTGCCGTTCGAGATCGAAGGCCAGGACCTGGTGCTGATCGACGACGTGCTGATGAGCGGCCGGACCATCCGCGCCGCCCTGAACGAACTGTTCGACTACGGTCGCCCGGCCAGCGTGACGCTGGTGTGCCTGCTGGACCTGGACGCCGGCGAGCTGCCGATCCGCCCGAATGTGGTCGGCGCGACCTTGTCGCTGGCGGCCCACGAGCGGGTGAAACTGTCCGGCCCGGAACTGAAGCTCGAACTGCAAGACCTCGCCCTTTAATTCGCCCTATTGAGAGTCCCCCTCGCGATGACGCCTCTAGAAACCAAGCGCCCGCTGCAGCTCAATGATCAGGGCCAGCTGCGCCACTTCCTCTCGCTCGACGGTTTGCGCCGCGAGCTGCTGACGGAAATCCTCGACACCGCCGACTCGTTCCTCGAAGTCGGCGCCCGGGCGGTGAAAAAAGTCCCGTTGCTGCGCGGCAAGACCGTGTGCAACGTGTTCTTCGAGAACTCCACCCGCACACGTACTACTTTTGAACTGGCGGCCCAGCGGTTGTCGGCAGACGTGATCACGCTGAACGTGTCCACCTCGTCGGCAAGCAAGGGTGAAACACTGCTCGACACCCTGCGCAACCTTGAAGCCATGGCCGCTGACATGTTCGTCGTGCGCCACGGTGATTCCGGCGCGGCGCACTTCATTGCCGAACATGTCTGCCCGCAAGTGGCGATCATTAACGGCGGCGACGGCCGTCACGCCCACCCGACCCAAGGCATGCTCGACATGCTCACCATCCGTCGGCACAAGGGCGGCTTCGAAAATCTTTCGGTGGCCATCGTCGGCGACATCCTGCACTCGCGGGTGGCGCGCTCGAACATGCTGGCCCTGAAAACCCTCGGTTGCCCGGACATCCGCGTGATCGCGCCGAAAACTCTGCTGCCTATTGGCGTCGAGCAATACGGCGTGAAGGTCTACACCGACATGACCGAAGGCCTGAAGGACGTCGACGTGGTGATCATGCTGCGCCTGCAGCGCGAACGCATGACCGGCGGCCTGCTGCCGAGCGAAGGCGAGTTCTACCGCCTGTTCGGCCTGACCACCGCGCGCCTGGCCGGGGCCAAGCCGGATTGCATCGTCATGCACCCGGGGCCGATCAACCGCGGTGTGGAGATTGAGTCGGCGGTGGCCGACGGCCCGCACTCGGTAATCCTCAACCAGGTCACCTACGGCATCGCGATTCGTATGGCCGTGTTGTCCATGGCCATGAGCGGGCAGACTGCCCAGCGCCAATTCGAGCAGGAGAACGCCCAGTGAAGCTCAGCATTCTCGGCGCCCGCGTCATCGATCCAAGCAGTGGCCTGGATCAAGTTACCGATATTCATGTTGAAGCCTGCAAGATCGTCGCCCTTGGCGCGGCACCGACCGGTTTTGTCCCAGTCGAGACCATCGACGCCAAAGGCCTGGTGGCCGCGCCTGGCTTGGTTGACCTGAACGTCGCCCTGCGCGAGCCGGGTTACAGCCGCAAAGGCTCGATTGCCAGCGAAACCCGCGCCGCTGCGGCCGGCGGTGTCACTAGCCTGTGCTGCCCGCCGAAAACCAAACCGGTGCTGGACACCTCGGCCGTGGCCGAACTGATCCTCGACCGCGCCCGCGAGGCCGGCAACACCAAAGTCTTCCCGATCGGCGCTCTGAGCAAAGGCCTGGACGGCGAACAGCTTGCAGAGCTCGTTGCCTTGCGTGATGCCGGCTGCGTAGCCTTCGGCAACGGCCTGGAGAGCTTTCGCAACACCCGCACGCTGTGCAGGGCGCTGGAATACGCCGCCACATTCGACCTGACGGTGATTTTCAACTCTCAGGACCATGACCTGGCCGAAGGTGGCCTGGCCCACGAAGGCCCGACCGCCAGTTTCCTCGGTTTGCCGGGCATTCCGGAAACCGCTGAAACCGTGGCTCTGGCCCGGGATCTGCTGCTGGTCGAGCAAAGTGGCGTGCGCGCGCACTTCAGCCAGCTCACCAGCGCTCGTGGCGTGGAGCTGATCGCTCAGGCCCAGGCTCGCGGGCTGCCGGTGACCGCCGATGTGGCCTTGTATCAGCTAATCCTGACTGACGAAGCGCTAATCGACTTCAGCAGCCTCTATCACGTCCAGCCGCCGCTGCGCACCCGCGCCGACCGCGACGGCCTGCGCGAAGCTGTGAAATCGGGTGTGGTGTCGGCGATCTCCAGTCATCACCAACCCCACGAACGTGACGCCAAACTGGCGCCGTTCGGTGCCACCGAGCCGGGCATCAGCAGCGTTGAACTGCTGCTGCCGTTGGCGATGACACTGGTGGAAGACGGTTTGCTGAACCTGCCAACGCTGTTGGCGCGCTTGAGCACCGGACCTGCCGAGGCGTTGCGCCTGCCGGCGGGCAAACTGGCGGTGGGTGGACCGGCGGATATCGTGCTGTTCGATCCGGCGGCTTCGACCGTGGCCGGTGAAACCTGGCTGTCCAAGGGCGAAAACTGCCCGTTCATTGGCCACAGCTTGCCGGGTGTGGTGCGTTACACCCTGGTGGATGGACGGATCAGCCACCAGGCGTAAGCGCGACCTGATCATTCCCACGCTCCGCGTGGGAACGATCATCAACGGTTCTGCGCATTACGAATCGACACCTGATCATTCAGCGTCCAGAAGTCATACAGCACCCCCAGAAAGAACAACCCGCCCGTCACCAGATACAGCAACCCGCTGATCCATTTGCCCTGATACATCCGATGTACGCCGAATACCCCAAGAAATGTCAGCAGAATCCACGCCACGTTGTACTCAATAGGTCCGGCGGTAAAACGCAGGTCTGCTTCGCGATCCATGGCCGGGATCAGAAACAAATCAATCAGCCAACCGATACCCAACAGACCGAAGGTGAAGAACCAGATCGTCCCGGTCACCGGCTTGCCGTAATAGAAGCGGTGAGCGCCGGTAAAACCCAAAATCCACAGCAGGTAACCAATCATTTTGCTGTGCGTGTCTTGCTGCGGAACGGGCTGTTGATAGGTGTTCATGAAGGACCTCGATTCACACGATAGATAAATATTCTTGAATTCTTTGTGACTTTTTTACAGGTGGCCGACATATGGCAGATGTTACCTTGTCTCCCGTCAAAGCCTTGTGCCACCTGACTTGTGTCCGACAATTGCGTCCATTTGCCGCTTATTTGGTTCCGTTGACCTCAAGTTGAATCGACCAACGGCCTCGGAAGGGGCAAAAAAGCTGTTATAAAGTTGCGCGCTAACTTATATGAGCCTTGCCTAATGCGTCCATTTTTCAAGACATGGCTAACCATTTGCCTTTTGATGCCACTGGCCGCCCACGCCACCAATCGTGAGCAACGTCTTCCTGACGTTAATGGTTATACCCAAAAATCCCATGTTTCTGCTCCTTCGAGCAAAAACAAACAGACCGTAAAACGCTCTCCCCAACTGAGCAGCAAAAGCAGCCTGGTTCCGCCGATGGCGACCAAGGAAAGCAGCAACGTGCTGAGCCGCGCAGTGAACGTCCTCGGTACTCCGTACCGTTGGGGTGGCAGCAGCCCAAGCAAAGGGTTCGACTGCAGTGGCCTGGTGAAATACGCGTTCAACGACGCCACGTTTGACCTGCCGCGCACCTCCAACGCCATGGCCAGCGGTCATGGGGAGAAAGTCGATCGCAAGGACCTGAAGCCTGGCGACCTGATCTTCTTCAACCTCAAGAGCCGTCGGGTCAATCACGTTGCCATCTACCTGGGCAACGACCGCTTCATCCACGCACCGCGTCGTGGCAAGTCGGTGAGCATCGACACCCTGAAAAAACCGTACTGGCAAAAACACTACGTGGTTGCCAAGCGGGTTATGCCGAAAGAGAAGAACACCTTACAGGTTGTTCAGCGCTAACTCGATCGTTCCCACGCAGAGCGTGGGAACGATCAACTTCTTTCAGAAGTTATCCGGCGTGCGCGCCTTCTCCCGCGCATGCTCGCGGCTGATCAAGCCCTTGGTCACCAGCTCCTTCAAGCACATATCCAGCGTCTGCATCCCCAGGTTTCCCCCGGTCTGAATCGACGAGTACATCTGCGCCACTTTGTCTTCGCGGATCAGGTTACGGATCGCTGACGTACCGAGCATGATTTCGTGGGCTGCAATCCGCCCACCGCCGATCTTCTTGACCAGCGTCTGCGACACCACCGCCAGTAACGACTCGGACAGCATCGAACGGACCATCGATTTCTCGTCCCCCGGAAACACGTCCACCACCCGGTCGATGGTTTTTGCCGCCGATGTCGTGTGCAGCGTGCCAAACACCAGGTGACCGGTTTCGGCGGCGGTCAACGCCAGGCGAATGGTCTCGAGATCCCGCATTTCACCGACCAGAATCACGTCCGGGTCCTCCCGCAGGGCCGAGCGTAGGGCCGTGGCAAAACTGCGAGTATCACGATGGACTTCACGCTGGTTAATCAAGCATTTGCGCGACTCGTGGACGAACTCGATCGGGTCTTCGATAGTGAGGATGTGCTGATGACGATGGGTGTTCAGGTGATCGATCATCGCCGCCAGGGTGGTGGACTTGCCGGAACCGGTCGGACCGGTCACCAGCACCAGCCCCCGCGGTGCTTCGGTAATCTTGCGAAACACTTCTCCCATTCCGAGATCGTCCATGCTCAGGACCTTGGACGGAATGGTCCGGAACACCGCGCCGGCACCACGATTCTGGTTGAACGCGTTAACCCGAAAGCGTGCCACGCCGGGCACGTCGAAGGAGAAGTCGGTTTCCAGGTGCTTTTCGAAGTCCACCCGCTGAGTGTCGTTCATGATGTCGTAGATCAGCGCCTGAACCTGCTTGTGGTCCAGGGCCGGCAAATTGATGCGCCGCACATCGCCATCGACGCGGATCATCGGCGGCAGGCCGGCGGACAGGTGCAGATCGGACGCTCCTTGTTTAGCGCTGAAGGCCAGCAGCTCAGTGATATCCATAGCGCTCCTCAATTCCAGTAGAATGCCGCCAACCTTCAGACCGCTGGCGCCTCTTGATGTCCACGATAGCAGACAACATTCTTCAGGTTAGTACACGCATCCACGCCGCTGCCGTCGCCGCAAAGCGCGACGAAGACAGCGTTCAGCTGCTGGCCGTGAGCAAGACCAAGCCAGCCGAGGCCGTGCGTGAAGCGCATGCCGCCGGGATCCACGACTTTGGCGAGAACTACCTGCAGGAAGCCCTGAGCAAACAGCTCGAATTGGCCGACCTGCCCTTGATCTGGCACTTCATCGGCCCCATTCAATCGAATAAGACTCGCGCTATCGCCGAGCATTTCGCTTGGGTGCATTCCGTGGATCGTTTGAAAATCGCACAACGCCTGTCCGAACAACGTCCTGCCGATTTGCCACCACTGAACATCTGTATCCAGGTCAACGTCAGCGGTGAAGCCAGCAAGTCCGGCTGCACCCCGGCCGACCTGCCAGCCTTGGCCAATGCCATCAGCGAACTGCCACGCATCAAGCTGCGCGGGTTGATGGCAATCCCCGAGCCGACTGAAGATCGCGCCGCCCAGGATGCCGCTTTTGCTGCCGTGCAGCGCCTGCAAGCCAGCCTGAACCTGCCCCTCGACACACTTTCCATGGGCATGAGCCACGACCTCGAGTCGGCCATCGCCCAAGGCACCACTTGGGTCCGCATCGGCACGGCCCTGTTTGGTGCTCGCGGCTCTCAACAAATGCATGGCCAGCCATAACGTGGCTGACTCCTCTCTTTATAAGGACCTGACATGAGCAAGACTCGTATTGCCTTTATCGGTGCCGGCAACATGGCCGCCAGCCTGATCGGTGGCCTGCGCGCCAAAGGTCTGGACGCCGCGCAGATCCGCGCCAGTGATCCGGGCGCCGAAACCCGCGCCAAAGTGAACGCTGAACACGGCGTTGAAGTACTCGCCGACAACAGCGACGCCATCAAGGGCGCCGACGTCGTCGTACTGGCGGTCAAACCCCAAGCGATGAAAGCCGTCTGCGAAGCGATTCGCCCAAGCCTGAAACCGAATCAACTGGTGGTCTCGATTGCTGCCGGCATCACCTGCGCCAGCCTGAACAACTGGCTCGGCGCCCAACCAATCGTGCGTTGCATGCCCAACACCCCGGCGCTGGTGCGTCAGGGCGTGAGCGGTTTGTTCGCCACGGCTCAAGTGACAACCGAACAACGCCAGCAAGCTGAAGAGCTGCTGTCGGCTGTCGGCATCGCCCTGTGGCTGAACGAAGAGCAGCAACTGGACGCGGTCACCGCTGTTTCCGGCTCGGGCCCGGCGTACTTCTTCCTGCTGATCGAAGCCATGACCGCCGCGGGCGTGAAACTTGGCCTGCCGCCGGAAACCGCTGCACAACTGACCCTGCAAACCGCTTTGGGCGCCGCTCACATGGCAGTGGCCAGTGACGTCGACGCTGCTGAACTGCGTCGCCGCGTGACGTCGCCTGCGGGCACGACGGAAGCGGCGATCAAGTCGTTCCAGGCCGGCGGCTTCGAAGCCCTGGTAGAAAAAGCACTCGGCGCCGCTGCGCACCGCTCGGCCGAGATGGCCGAACAATTGGGTCAATAAGGAGCCTTACATGATTGGATTGAACACTGCAGCGGTCTACGTGCTGCAAACCCTCGGCAGCCTGTACCTGCTGATCGTGCTGCTGCGCTTTGTGCTGCAACTGGTACGCGCGAACTTCTACAACCCGCTCTGCCAGTTCGCCGTGAAAGCCACTCAGCCGCTGCTCAAGCCACTGCGCCGGATTATCCCGAGCATGTTCGGCCTGGACATGTCCTCGCTGGTGCTGGCGATCCTCGTGCAACTGGCGCTGATGGCCCTGACCCTGCTGTTGACTTACGGCACTATCGGCAACCCGCTGCAATTGCTGATCTGGTCGCTGATCGGCGTGACCGCGCTGTTCCTGAAGATTTTCTTCTTTGCCCTGATCATCAGCGTGATCCTGTCGTGGGTCGCACCGGGCAGCCATAACCCTGGCGCCGAGCTGGTGAACCAGATCTGCGAACCGGCCCTGGCGCCGTTCCGCAAGGTCGTGCCGAACCTTGGCGGACTGGATATCTCGCCAATCCTGGCGTTCATGGTGCTCAAGCTGATCGACATGCTGGTGATCAACAACCTCGCCGCCATGACGATGATGCCGGAAATCCTCCGTTTGCTGATCTGACCCTTGGCGCATGATCGTTCCCACGCGCAGCAAAGGAATGCAGCCCGGGACGCTCCGCGTCCCTGCCGAATCGGACGCAGAGCGTCCATTGAGGCATTACCACGCAGAGCGTGGGAACGATCATGGGTTGTCGCTTGCTGCTAAAGGCAGCGGTCTTTAGACTTACGCCTCATTTCAACGAGAGCAGGGTCGATGCCAGCTGCCTTCCCCACCGATTCTGTTGGTCTGGTGACGCCGCAAGTGGCGCACTTCAGCGAACCCCTGGCCTTGGCCTGCGGCCGTTCGCTCCCAGCTTATGACCTGATCTACGAAACCTACGGCACGCTGAACGCCACGGCGAGCAACGCCGTGCTGATCTGCCACGCCCTGTCCGGCCACCACCACGCTGCCGGTTTCCACAGCCCCGACGACCGCAAACCCGGTTGGTGGGACAGCTGCATCGGCCCCGGCAAACCAATCGACACCAGCAAGTTCTTCGTGGTCAGCCTGAACAACCTCGGCGGTTGCAATGGCTCCACCGGCCCGAGCAGCGTCAATCCGGACACCGGCAAGCCGTTTGGCGCCGACTTCCCGGTACTGACCGTAGAAGACTGGGTTCACAGTCAGGCGCGCCTGGCAGACCTGCTCGGCATCAGCCAATGGGCTGCCGTGATCGGCGGCAGTCTCGGTGGCATGCAGGCCATGCAGTGGAGCATCACTTACCCTGATCGCATTCGGCACTGCCTGGCCATCGCCTCGGCACCCAAGCTGTCGGCGCAGAACATTGCCTTCAACGAAGTGGCGCGCCAGGCGATCCTCACCGACCCCGAATTCCACGGCGGTTCGTTCCAGGAAGCGGGCGTGATCCCCAAGCGCGGTTTGATGCTGGCGCGGATGGTCGGACACATCACGTACCTGTCCGACGACTCCATGGGCGAGAAATTCGGCCGGGGCCTGAAGAGCGAAAAGCTCAACTACGACTTCCACAGCGTGGAGTTCCAGGTCGAAAGCTACCTGCGTTATCAGGGCGAAGAGTTCTCCGGGCGTTTCGACGCCAACACGTACCTGCTGATGACCAAGGCGCTGGACTACTTCGATCCGGCGGCGAACTTCGACGATGACCTGGCGAAAACCTTCGCCAACGTCCAGGCCAAGTTCTGCGTGATGTCCTTCACCACCGACTGGCGCTTCTCCCCTGCCCGTTCGCGGGAACTGGTGGACGCGCTGATGGCGGCCAAAAAAGACGTCTGTTACCTGGAGATCGACGCTCCGCAAGGCCACGATGCCTTCTTGATTCCGATCCCGCGCTACCTGCAGGCGTTTAGCAATTACATGAACCGTGTTTCGCTTTGAGGAAGACATGAGAGCCGATCTGGAAATCATCCAGGAATGGATCCCCGCCGGCAGCCGCGTGCTCGACCTCGGTTGCGGTGATGGCGAATTGCTGACCTGGCTGCGTGAAAACAAGCAAGTCACCGGCTATGGCCTGGAAAACGACCCGGACAACATTGCCGAGTGTGTGGCCAAGGGCATCAACGTCATCGAGCAGGACCTGGACAAGGGTCTGGGCAACTTTGCCAGCAACAGCTTCGACGTCGTGGTCATGACCCAGGCACTGCAAGCCGTGCACTACCCGGACAAGATCCTCGACGAAATGCTACGCGTCGGTCGCCAGTGCATCATCACCTTCCCCAACTTCGGTCACTGGCGCTGCCGCTGGTACCTGGCGAGCAAGGGCCGGATGCCGGTGTCCGATTTTCTGCCGTACACCTGGTACAACACGCCGAACATCCACTTTTGCACCTTCGAAGACTTTGAAGCGTTGTGTCGCGAACGTGAAGCAAAGGTCATTGATCGGCTTGCCGTGGATCAACAGCACCGTCACGGGTGGGCCAGTAAGCTATGGCCTAATCTATTAGGTGAAATCGGTATTTACCGCGTCAGCAGCCCCGGGCTGCAAGACCACAAGGTCGCGGTCTGAGTCACGACACTTCGAGGAGAACGATCATGGGTCGTCTAGCGCTGTTTGTACTTACTGCCTGCCTGAGCATTACCACCATGGCCGCCGATGTTATCAAGGGCGAGCGCAAGCAAACCTTTGGCGACGTGACGGTGCATTACAACACCTTCAATTCCACCTTCCTGACACCGGATATCGCCAAAGCGGCCGAGCTGACCCGCAGCAAGAATCAGGGCGTGATCAACGTCTCGGTACTCAAGGAAGGGAAACCACAGACGGCTCAGGTCAGCGGCGCGGTCAAAGACCTGACCAGCCAAAGCATCCCGCTGAAGTTCAAACAAATCACTGAAACAGGCGCGGTGTACTACATCGCCCAGTTCCCGGTGGATCAGCAGGAAATTCGCACCTTTGACATCAAGGTGCAGACGGGCGACAAAACCAACACCATCAGTTTCCAACAAGAGCTTTTCCCCGGCCAATGATCAATTTCACGCAACTCGTACTGGCCAGCCATAACGCCGGCAAACTCAAGGAACTTCAGGCCATGCTCGGCGAATCGGTGCAACTGCGCTCGATCGGCGAGTTCAGCAGCGTCGAGCCTGAAGAAACCGGCTTGTCGTTCGTCGAAAACGCCATCCTCAAGGCCCGCAATGCTGCGCGCATCTCCGGCCTGCCAGCGCTGGCCGACGATTCCGGGCTGGCCGTGGATTTCCTCGGCGGTGCGCCGGGAATCTACTCGGCTCGTTATGCCGACGGTCAGGGCGATGCGGCGAATAACGCCAAACTGCTCGATGTGTTGAAAGACGTGCCGGAAGCCGAGCGCGGCGCGCAATTCGTCTGTGTGCTGGCGCTGGTGCGTCATGCCGACGATCCGTTGCCGATCCTCTGCGAAGGTCTGTGGCACGGGCGCATCCTTACCCAGGCCAGTGGCGAACATGGGTTTGGCTACGACCCGCTGTTCTGGGTGCCGTCGCGCGATTGCTCCAGCGCCGAGCTAAGCCCGAACGAAAAGAACCTCATCAGCCACCGCGCCCGTGCAATGGATCTGCTGCGCCAGCGTCTAGGCCTGATATGACCCATGAATCATCCGCGTCGCCGCTGATTTTCGGTGGCGCCGCACAATCGCCTCGGGCCGCCCTGCCTGTGCTGCCGCCGCTGGCGCTGTACATCCACATCCCGTGGTGTGTGCGCAAATGCCCTTATTGCGACTTCAATTCCCACACCGCCAGCCCGGTGCTGCCGGAAGAAGACTATGTGGACGCGCTGCTCGCCGACCTCGATCAGGACCTGCATACGGTCTATGGCCGTGAGCTGAGTTCGATCTTCTTTGGTGGCGGCACGCCGAGCCTGTTCAGCGCCGAAGCCTTGGGCCGCTTGCTCAAAGGTGTCGAGCAACGCATTCCGTTTGCCCGCGACATCGAGATCACTCTGGAAGCCAATCCGGGAACGTTCGAGCAAGAGAAGTTCGTCGCCTACCGGGCGCTGGGCATCAATCGCCTGTCGATCGGCATCCAGAGCTTTCAGGAAGAGAAACTCAAGGCCTTGGGGCGGATTCACAACGGTGACGAAGCGGTACGTGCCGCCGGCATGGCCCGTCAGGCCGGGTTCGACAACTTCAATCTGGACCTGATGCACGGTTTACCCGATCAGTCCCTGGACGACGCCCTCGGCGACCTGCGCCAAGCCATTGCCCTGAAGCCGACCCACTTGTCCTGGTATCAGCTGACCCTGGAACCGAACACGGTGTTCTGGAACCAGCCGCCGACGCTGCCGGAAGACGACACCCTGTGGGACATTCAGGAAGCCGGCCAGGCGCTGTTAGCCGAACAGGGTTACGCGCAATACGAAGTCTCGGCTTACGCACAGGCCGATCGTGCGGCGCGGCATAACCTCAATTACTGGAGTTTCGGCGACTTCATCGGCATCGGTGCCGGCGCCCACGGCAAACTCAGCCACCCGGACGGACGCATCGTCCGTACCTGGAAGACGCGCCTGCCCAAGGACTACCTCAACCCGGCCAAAAGCTTCAAGGCCGGCGAGAAAGCCCTGACCAATGAAGAGCTGCCGTTCGAGTTCCTGATGAACGCCTTGCGCCTGACGGCAGGCGTTGAATCGCGGTTGTACCCTGAGCGCACCGGGCTGAGCCTGGAAAGCCTCGCCGAAGGCCGCAGCGAAGCCGAACAAAGTGGCTTGTTGCAGGTCGAACCGTCACGTCTGGCGGCCACCGAGCGCGGACAACTCTTTCTCAATGACTTGCTGCAGACATTTCTGAGCTGATTTCAGCCTTAAGGGAAAACGAATGGATTTGATACTCGACCTGCTCGCCACCGCGTCCCGCTGGAGCCGTAGCAACCTGTCGGAAATCGCTCTGGCGCTGGTGGGCTGCCTGCTGGTGTTGTTTGGCGCCGATATCAAAGGCTGGGTCGACCAACGCCTGGGCAGCATCGCCGGCGCCTTGCGCGTCCCGCTGATGGCCCTGCTGTGCATGGTCGGCAGCGGCGTGGCGCTGATCTACGCCACGCCGTGGATCATCAAAGGCCTGAGCCAGTTCAACAACTACAGCCTGGCGCCGGTGTTGTTGGTGGTGCTGGTGTTGATTGGCGTTGTGGCCGACCGCCGCTGATTCCGAGTGCACACAAAACAACTGTGGGAGCGAGCTTGCTCCCACATTTTGTATTTAGGACTGACTCGCTTTCTATTACTTGCTGGATAACCCGGCTGCATTGCGCATCATGGCGCTTAGCCCGTGGAAGTCGTTGCAGCCCAGCGCTTCAGCTTCATCCAGATAGGCAATATTCTGGCTGTCAGGCCGGTCATTCTTGTTTACACGCGTCAGCGCCAGAATGTAGTTGGCCTCGGCCCGATATTGGTCTTCTGTCAGGACCAGCGCGACGGCGCGGGCCCGCATGGCCGCCAGCACACCCTGCTGCGGCAAGGGCGCCGCTTCGTCCATGAAACATAGGGAATGCTTGGCCGGTAACGGATAGGCGTCACCATGGGCGTCGGGCTTTTGCAGCAACTGCTCCAGCGACTGCAAGTACTTCAGGTGATCCGCGTTGTGCAGATCAAACCTCTCGTATGCCTTATCACACAAGTGGTAATAGCCAACCGCAGCCGCCAGCAAGCCTTGGTCCATGGCTTTTTGGTAAAGACCACACGTCTCTTTGCGCGTACGCTCGGAGAACATCGGGTTGTCCTGCAGGTTGGCCAAAAAGTACGTTGCTCCAGTGTGTCCGCCATCAGACGCTCGTTTCAGATTGTCTACGAGCGCTTCCAAATCACCTTCCGCATTGCGCAGCTGCTCTGGACTGTACTTGAAAGCAGATTCCCCGGCGGCTTCCAGCCTTAACCGTTCATCGGCGTCACGCTTGATTTTGTCGGCCACTCTCTGGGCGATTGCAAAGTATTCATCGGGCGTGACAACGCGTTCGCAAGCGGCAGAAAACAGCAGACTTAAAAATAGCGTGCAGGCGAAGATGACTTTCAAAACCCGTCTTCCTTTACAAGTGGGGACCTAGAGTTTTCGGCGGCCAAACGCCGATCTTGAACACCACACAAAACAAATAATGAAATGGCTACCCCCGCCGCCCCCTGTGATCGCCCACTAAGCTTTCAC
>NZ_JASBRE010000037.1 GCF_029960815.1 Pseudomonas sp. AL03 | reverse complement strand
CAGTAAGCGCCGCCGAAAACAGCTTCCCGACGGAAGTGCCGATCGCCTGGAACTCGGGAATGGTGACGTACTGGATACCCACGTAAGGAACAGGCTTGATCGAGGGGTGCGCAGGATCGGCGTGCTGCATCATCTGCAAGGTCACTTGGGCGAAAGGCGCGGCCTTCAAATAGGCCTCGTTGTAGGTGGACTGTCGAGTACCTGGCGGCACATGGGTGATGCCGTCTGTTTTAGCGACAAGCTGAATGTATTCTTTCGACGTTGCCCACGTGATAAAGGCCTTTGCGGTGTCTTTGTGCGTGGAGGTTGCCGGTATCGCCAGCGACCACGCATACAGCCACGACGAACCTTTGTCGGTCACCTCAGTCGGTGCAGGCGCAAAGCCCACACTGTCGACGACCTTGCTCTGCTCTTTATCGGTAGTGAACGAGCCCGCGACGCTGGCATCCACCCAGATGGCGCATTTTCCGCTGTTGAACAGGGCCAGGGTTTCGTTGAACCCATTGCTGGATACACCTGGCGGCCCATACTTCTTGAGGGTATCAACGTAGAAGTGCGCCGCTGCTGTCCACTCTGGGCTGGAAAGTTCCGGCTGCCACTTTTCATCGAACCAACGGGCACCAAAGGCGTTGGCCATGGTGCTCATCAGTGCGATGTTCTCCCCCCAACCGGCCTTGCCACGCAGGCACATGCCGTACTGTCCTTTGTCAGGCTGGTGGAGCCTGGACGCAAATTCGCCAAGCTGCGTCCAGGTCGGATGCTCCGGCATGCTCAGGCCTGCTTGCTTGAACAGATCGGTGCGGTAATAGGTGATCGTGCTTTCGCCATAGAAAGGCAACGCGTAGAGCGTGTTGTTGACCGACAGGCCTTGGCGTACCGAAGGGAAGATGTCTTCCAGGTCGTACTCCGGTGGCAGCCCGGTGATGGGCTCGAGCCAACCCTTGGCCCCCCAAAGCGGCGTTTCATAGGTACCAATCGTCAGCACATCGAATTGGCCGCCTTGTGTGGCGATATCGGTGGTCAGGCGCTGACGCAGGACGTTTTCTTCCAGCACCACCCAATTGAGCTTCACATCAGGATGCTGCTGTTCAAAAATTTTGGAGAGTCGCTGCATCCGGATCATGTCGCCATTGTTGACGGTGGCAATGGTCACTGTTTCAGCGGCTTGACTGACAAGGGCGAAGGATAGGCCTGCGGAAAGGAAAAGCGCTTTCGGGATTTTCATCGTAGTGCTCTCCGCTCCGCGCCTTGGACGACGGGAGCTCTTATTTTTGTTGTTAACCACCGCTGATCAAATACGTCTGGCCGGCAATGGTGGACGACTCGATTACAGCAGCTTAAAAAGGCCCGGACAAACGCATAGCGGATGCTCATCTGATACTTTTTTAACCGACCGCAGCCTGGCTGCCAGAGATCAAAAAAGTATCAGTTGCAGGCAATACGTGAGCTAGCAGGTGCCGGCCGAGAAGGCGTATGTTGGTTGCATTCGAAGAACAAATAATTAAAAAGGGGCATGACATGCCTGATACCCGAGCAGCCCTGTTCGAGCAGCGACCCGCCGAGTTGGAGGTTATTCTTCCCGAGCCCGATCATAGCTTTCGCTGGTACGAACACGATTACCCCTACTCCCTGGCTCGCTGGAATCATCACCCAGAATTCGAAATTCATCTGATCCGCCAAGGCAGCGGCAAGCTCGTCGCAGGCGATTACATCGGTGCGTTCGGTGCCGGACACGTAGCGCTCATCGGCCCCGACCTTCCCCATGACTGGATTGGGGATCTCGCGCCCGGTGAACACCTCGCGGGGCGCGATGTGGTGCTGCAGTTTGATGGCGCAGCCATCTTGGCCTTACGCGCAACGATGCCTGAGCTGGGGGAGCTTCAACACCTTTTTGAACAAGCGCGTCGTGGCCTGGAATTCACTGGGGCAACGGCTCTACAGGCAGCGCGACTGCTGGAGGAGATAGGCCACGCGCAAGGTCTCGAGCGTTTGATTCTGTTTCTGCAATTGATCAACGCGCTGATGAAAGCGCCCGCGCATGACGTCCACTTGCTCGCCAGCGCTTGCTACGCGCCCACCCTCGACGCCCGCAGTTCCGAGCGAATCAACAAGGCCTTTGACTATCTACTGACTGAGCTCACCGGCGACATTCGCCTATCAGTTATCGCTCAGCGCCTGGAGATGAGCGAGCCAGGTTTTTCGCGCTTCTTCAAAAGGATTACCGGCCACGGCTTCATCGATCTCATGCGCAAACTCAGGGTTCAGCGCGCCTGCAGGCTGTTGTTGCAAACAGAGATGTCGGTGGCTGACATCTGTTTTGAGGTTGGCTATGAAAACCTTTCCAACTTCAACAGGCACTTTCGCATCGAAATGGAACAGACACCGAGCGAGTATCGTCGCGAAACGGCGATGACGTTGTTCAATCGCAACGGTGCTCACCCTTCCCTGCCTTTCACCCGAGCCCATTGAGTGAGTGATGCCCGGTGGTCGACTCTGATCAGCCAGCAGCAATCCCTCTTAGAAAATATTGAGGAAATGACGATGGTATTGCCTCGCGCAGTCGTATTTGGCGAAGCCCTGACCGACCTTGTCCAAGGCACTCCCGGACAGTGGAAAGGCTATCCCGGCGGTGCGCCCTGGAATGTTGCACGAGCGCTAAGTCGCTTGGGCGTCAGCAGCGCCTTCGCAGGCTCAATCAGTACGGACTCTCTGGGCGACGAGATAGCCAGGCAATCAGAGCTGGCAGGTCTGGACAGGCGATTTATCCAACGAGTAGACCAAGATCCCTTGGTGGCCATCGTTCCATCGAGCCGTCCTCCACGGTACTTTTTTGCTGGAGATGCCGATCAGTTTTTCGATCCAGGCCTGATGCCGCAAGGATGGATTGAGCATGCCCAAGTGTGCCATTTCAGCTGTATCAGCCTGGCGCGCCAGCCGCTTGGCGACAGATTGGTAAAACTCGCTCAGCAGGCCAAAGGCGCGGGTAAACGCATTAGCTATGATCCGAACTGGCGCAATTTAATGGACAGCCGTTATCGGGAGCAGACGTTCCCGACGATGACCGCCCTGGCCGACATGATTAAGCTTTCCGACGAAGACCTTCGGCACATTTATCCGGGGCTGACCGAACACCAGGCATTGGGTGAGCTTCGCGCACTTAATCCAGAGGCTGAAATCCTGTTTACTCGAGGTGAATACGGCATGGTTCTGTACACCCCCGACGACCGGTACGAGCAGCCAGCTATCGCCGTAGACGTGGCCGATACGGTAGGTGCAGGAGACGCTTGCATGGCCGGTTGGCTGGCATCGGGATTGCTCGGAATGACCGATTTTTGGGATCGTTTGCGATTTTCAGCAGCCTGCGCATCCCTATCCTGCCACCATGCCGGGGCCCATGCTCCAACGCTGGCCGATGTGAAAGGTTTACTTAATGCGCCATATTCTTGAAGACACGCCGCTCCTTTACCCATGTATTTGCATTGATGTTGGACGAGGCTAGGCCTGCTCCGGTGCTACGCTTTCATTTCCTCGAATAGAGAACGAAGCGATGTCCACCGAACCCTCAATCCTCAGACGCTCACGACTGCAGCCATGAAGCGGATCCTGATCGGTGGTATCACCGTAGCGATTATCGGCACGATGACGTATGGATTTTTTCAATGGAAAGTCGCCGAAAACCACAAACATGACGTTCTGTGTGGAGAGGCCAAGCAGGCTCTGAAAGGCGTGGAAATCCGAGCGCGGGCGTTGGCTGCCGGACTGTCCGTAGACGCCTATGGCAAGGCTGAAGAAGACGAAGTGGCGACACTCATTGGTGCTCTCGACGCCGCCACCAGTGACGCTGAGGTTGACTCGGTCATCGAAGCGCACGCCGCCGCCATAGAAGCGGTGGATGCTGCAATTGACGCTGAGGTTGATACTCGAGGCGATCAGACATTCCTCGAGCAGCGACTCGTGAAACAGCGGATACCTGTCGATGTTAAAAAAGAACTGCAACGCGCCGCGAAGGCCGTCAGCGTCACGTGTAGTTAGCCCCTGCAGTCGATATCTGCTGCAAGCCCTGAGGACAACCTCAAGGCGTAATTGCAACCTTCATCACCCCGTCCCTCTGATGCGCAAACAACTCATAGGCGGCTTCGATGTCGTCGAGTTTGAAGCGATGCGTCACCAGCGGCGACAGGTCGACGCCACCGCTTTGCACCACTGCCATCAACCGTCTCATGCGTTCTTTACCGCCGGGGCACAGGGTGCTGACGATGCTGAAATCCCCGAGCCCCGCAGCAAAGGCTTCAAGGGGAATGCGCAGATCACTGGAATAAACCCCCAGGCTGGACAACCGACCACCGGGGCGCAACACCCTTAACGCGGACTCGAAAGTGCCTTGGGTGCCCAGCGCTTCGATGGCCACGTCGACACCTCGACCGTCGGTCAGGGCCATGATCTGCGCGACCACGTCGCCGTCCTTGAAATTGACCACGTGGGTCGCTCCCAACTGCCGGGCGACGCTCATTCGTTCAGCGACGGTATCGATGCCGATAATGGTGCTGGCGCCCTTGAGGCGCGCGCCGGCCACGGCACACAGGCCGATCGGCCCGAGGGCGAACACCGCGACGGTATCGCCAATCTTGACCTCGCCTCGCTCTGCCCCGGAAAACCCCGTGGACATGATGTCCGGGCACATCAGCACCTGTTCGTCGCTGAGGCCGTCAGGGATCGGGCACAGGTTGGCCAACGCATCCGGCACCAGCACGTACTCGGCCTGGCAGCCATCGATGGTGTTACCGAACTTCCAGCCACCGGCGGCGCGAAAGCCATGGCGGGTGGCCGGGCCATCCTGTGAGCTGCAACCGCACAGGCAGGCGTAACTTTGCCCGCTAGGGGTGATGGCCCCGGCAATCACCCGTTGTCCTTCGACAAAACCACGCACCTGCGAGCCCAGCCGCTCGATGATGCCCACCGGTTCGTGTCCGATGGTCAGCCCTTTGGCCACCGGGTATTCACCCCGCAGGATGTGTACGTCGGTGCCGCAGATCGTCGTGGTGGTAATACGGACCAGCGCATCCAGTGGCCCGACCTCGGGGATCGGTTTGTCATCCAGCACGATGCGGTTTTTCTCAACGAATATCGCAGCTTTCATGGTTGCCATTGGGGCTCTCCTGAGGATTATCGTGCGCTTGAGTTCAGCACGAACCTCAGCCTGCGCCCGGTTTACGGACGAGAGGTTGATCATGGTCAATACTTAGAGACTGGATGTACGTCGCACGAGCCGCACGTCGGGCGGCTAATCCACGGGAGGTTCGTCATGTCTGGTCAATCCCGCTTCATGCTAGTTGCATCACCGCTGATGGAACACAGCCCCGCTTTCGACAGGGCCGCTGCGCTGGCCAAGGCCGAAGACGCGGCACTGCACATCGTCGCCTTCGACTATCTTGAAGGCCTGGCAACCGCCAGTCTGGTCAACGAAAAGGCCCTGGAACAGATGCGCCTGGGCTACGTCGATCGCCATCGTCAATGGCTTGAGGAACAGGCCCGCCCCCTGCGCAAAATCGGTGTGCACGTCACCACCGAAGTGGCTTGGGTCGAACGCCCATTGGAAGAAATCCTGATTCACCTCAAAGAACAGCCGATGGACGTGCTGATCAAGGCGCTGGAACACGAATCGCTGCTGTCGCGGCTGATGTTTACCCCGCTCGATGTGCATTTGCTGCGCGAATGCCCGGTGCCGCTGCATTTCGTGAGCCACGCCGTGCACGCCTTGCCGCGAAAGATCGTCGCGGCGGTCGACCCCTTTCATCGCGATGACCATTACAAAACCTTCAACGACCGAATTCTTCACGAAGCGGTGAAACTGGCGAGCGCCTGTAATGCCGAGCTCGATGTGGTCTACGCCTATGACCTTTCATCCATCAGCGCCGACGAGTTCGGCTTCGACAACGGTTCGGCGTTCTTCTCGTCGGGCAAGGCCAAGACCGTGTTCGATTACCAGGAGGATGCCTTCAACGAACTGGCCGAGCGCAACGGCATCGGGCCGCAGCAACGGCACATGATCATGGGCAACCCGGCCAAGGTCCTCACCCGCTATGCCGATGCTTATGACGTCGACGTGATTGTCATGGGGCGGATCGGCCATCGCGGCATGGGCCGACTGATCGGCAGTACGGTGGAGCATCTGCTGTACAAAATGCCGTGCAGCGTTTGGGTGGTGTACACCGAGCGACTGGACGAGTGATGGATCTACCGGACAACACAAAATCCTGTGGGAGCAAGCTCGCTCCCACAGGGGTTTTGTGTTGCCAGGTCAACGCCGGGTGATCACCACCTCAAGGTACTGGCGGTGGTGGTAGGTGGCGACCGAGGGTCTTGAACATCTGGCCGACGAAACCTTCGGGCGTCCAGTTCGCCAGGCCGATCCGGCCTCCGGGACGACAGACCCGTGCCAGTTCCGCGGCGGCCTTGGGCTGGTCTGGCGTAAACATCACACCGAAAGTCGACAGCACGGCATCGAAGCTCGCATCCTCGAACGGCAATGCTTCAGCGTCGGCCACTTGAAACGTCACTTCCAGGCGTTCTCCCTGGCCCGGTCTTCGCCGCGTTCAAGCAGCACGGCCACATAATCGGTAGACGTGACGTGGCAACCACGGCGCGCAGCGGCGAGTGTCGCGTTACCGTTGCCGGCGGCCATGTCGAGCACGCGTTCATCGCAAAGCAGATCGCAGGCCTCGGCCAGTTGCTCACCGACAATCTGCAAAGTGGTGCCGATCACGGCATAGTCGCCACTGGCCCAAGAAGCCATCTGACGGTTTTTCAAGGCAGTAAGATCAATGGGTGTACTCATGGAATCCGCTCCGTTGCGGGTTGAAACGCAGCCCCGGCTTATTCGGCCGTGGTCGGATCGATGATGGCCGTGACCTGGGCCCTGTCCGATCGTCCGGAGATTTCACGGTCTGGCGCGACAGGCGCACAATCAAGCTCACCATCAAAAGCAGCCCGCCAACACGTTGATGCGGATCGCCGAAGAGGTGGGTTACCAGACCGACACGGCGTTCAGTCGGGCCTTTCGTCGAGAGTTTGGAGCGCCACCGGCGGCGTGGCGGCGCAGTCAGGAGAAAAAACCAATGGCCCACGGCGCGTAGCCTGTGAGCCATTGATTTGATGCATTACGCAGCGGGCGCTTTAGCCTCTTCCAGCAACTGCTGGATCATCTTCTCCTGGGTTTCATATCGACCTTCACCAAAGTGGGTGTAACGCACCTGGCCCTTGGCATCGATCAGGTAGTGAGCGGGCCAATACTGGTTGTCAAAGTTGCGCCAGATCGCGTAGTTGTTGTCGATGGCCACCGGGTAGGTGATGCCGAGCTTCTTCACCTGATCCTTGACGTTGCCGATGATGCGTTCGTAACCGTATTCAGGGGTGTGCACGCCGATCACGACCAAGCCGTCCTTCTCGTATTTCTTCGCCCAGTCCTTCACGTAGGGCAAGGTGTGCTGGCAGTTGATGCAGTCGTAGGTCCAGAAGTCCACCAGCACTACTTTGCCTTTCAGTGAATCATTGCTCAGCGCCGGCGAGTTGAGCCATTCGACCGCACCGGACAGCGACGGCATGGCGCCTTGGGCGTTGTCCATGGACGAATCTGCCTTGACCTTGCTGACGAAGTAATCGACGACTTTCGGTACGGTTTCCAACACCTGTTTTTCAACCGTAGTAACGCCTTCGGACGAGGTGCCGGCCAGCAGTGTTTTGTCGGCACCGGTGGAGATCACCGCCGCAGCCGCCAGCACCGCAACACCGGTGCCGCGACGCAACCAACCGGTGACCGGAATCGACGCTTTCAAGCGATTGACCAGGCCGCGCCCGGCGAAGATCAAGGTACCCAGGGACAATGCGCTGCCCAAGCCGTACGCCACCAGTAACAGGCTGGTTTGAGCGCTTGCACCTTGCAGCATGGCGCCCGTAAGGATGACACCGAGGATCGGCCCGGCACACGGTGCCCAGAGCAGGCCGGTGGCAACACCGATCATGACCGAACTCAACGGGCCGGACATTTTGCGGGTGTCGGGGTCGATGCGATTGCCCAGCGCCACGAAAGGACGGGCCAGCCAGTCACCGACACGGGCGGAAATCAGCGACAGGGCGAACAGCACCATCACGATGAGGGCTACATGACGGCCGGTGTTGCTGGCGTGTATCACCCACTCGCTGCTGACCACGGCCAGGCTGGAGATCAGGGCAAAGGTCAGCACCATGCCGCCGAGGGTGAGCAGGATCGAGGAACGTGAACGTTTAACACCGGCGAACAGGAACGGCACGACCGGGAGGATGCAGGGGCTGAGGACGGTCAATATGCCGCCCAGGAAAGCGATGATAAACATGGGATCACCTTGAAATTATGGAGGGCGACTCACCACACTCGATCGGTGGTGTTCACAGATCAGTGGTCTGGCCTCAGGCCGTCTGGTTTTCCAGCTGCTGCCCCTGCGGCGTCCGGCTCGATCCATCCTGCGCCAGAAAGTCGTTCCCACCCTTCTGCGCCACCGGCGTCAGTTGGAAGCAAGTAGCGCTGCCACAGCTTTTTTGTTCAACAGCAGCGTTAGCATGGGCAGCGGCGCCGGCTACGGAGAAGGCAATGGCCGTCAAAAAGCGGCTTACGTTGTTCATGATGTTCTTCCTGTTTCAAATGGGCGTGGCGTTGGGCGGCCGAAGCACTCAGTTGTCTGAGTTGCAACTGTCAGCCACTTTGCGGTAGTCCAGAACCTGGGTTTTGTTATGGGAATCCAGGTAGGTCAGCTGGGCATCCACAACCCCACAGGAAGGCGAGGCGTCCTGTTTCAGCGAAACCACTTTCTTGATGTCCAGGTGCGTTCCGTAGGTGTAGGTTTTAGGCGTGACACCAGCTTCGGCGCGGGCCGACAAGGTGCAGATGTTCAGGGCGGCAAACAGGCAAGCGGCGCAGACGGCTTTGGTGTTCATGGTGGTTTCCTCAAGGCTTCAACAGGTCAATCGTTTAGTGGGCCGAGGCGGCTTGGCTTGCCTCGATAGAACCTATTAAATGCCCGCGAGGTATCCCGTATGTGTCGGGAACAGGCGCGTGTAAATCGGTACGTATCAAAGCTGCCCCCTGATACACAGCGATACAAACCCCCTGAAAATTCGGGTTTTTGCGTCCGCGTGTATCCGTCGACACGCCAGATACACTGCAATACAAAGGGCGGCGGGCGAGCGGGCCAAGGCTCGATAGACTGCGCGACATCCCCCATCTACAGAGGCTTGGCCAAATGGAACACGTCGATCACATTCTCATCGTGGACGATGACCGCGAGATCCGAGAGCTGGTAGGCAACTACCTCAAGAAAAACGGCCTGCGCACTACCGTCGTGGCGGATGGACGGCAAATGCGCGCCTTCCTGGAGTCCACTCCGGTGGACCTGATCGTGCTCGACATCATGATGCCGGGCGACGACGGCCTGATGCTTTGCCGTGAGTTACGCGCCGGCAAACACAAGGCCACGCCAGTGCTGATGCTCACCGCGCGCAACGATGAAACCGACCGCATCATCGGCCTGGAAATGGGCGCCGACGATTATCTGGTCAAGCCGTTCGCTGCTCGTGAATTGCTCGCGCGAATCAACGCTGTGCTGCGCCGCACGCGGATGCTGCCGCCCAACCTGGTGGTCACCGAAAGCGGTCGCCTGCTGGCCTTTGGGCGCTGGCGACTGGACACCTCGGCCCGGCACTTGCTCGATGAAGACGGCACGATGGTCGCGCTCAGTGGCGCGGAATATCGGCTGCTGCGGGTGTTCCTCGATCACCCTCAGCGGGTGCTCAATCGCGATCAATTGCTAAACCTGACCCAAGGCCGCGACGCCGACCTGTTCGACCGTTCCATCGACTTGCTGGTGAGCCGTTTGCGCCAGCGCTTGCTGGACGATGCCCGCGAACCGGCCTACATCAAGACCGTACGCAGTGAAGGCTATGTGTTTTCCCTGCCGGTGGAAGTCCTCGGGGCGCCCTCATGAAACGCTCGACTCGTTGGCCTCGCACCCTGGCCTCGCGACTGTCGCTGATCTTCCTGATCGGCTTGATTCTCGCGCAGGCACTGTCCTTCGGCGCGCAGTACTACGAGCGATACGAAAGCACGAAGAACACCATGCTGGGCAATCTGGAAACTGACGTCTCGACGTCCATCGCCATCCTCGACCGCTTGCCGGCCGAAGAACGCATGAGTTGGCTGCAACAACTGGATCGACGTAACTACCGCTATTTGTTGAACGAAGGCTCGCCGGGCACGCCCGTGCGCGATTCGCCAATAGCGATGACTTCGATCAAGGAGGCCATCGGCAAGGATTACCCGATGACTGTGACCGACATCCCCGGGCCGAATAAACATTTTCAGGTCCACCTGAAACTGGCGGACGGCAGCCCGGTGACCATCGACGTGCGACCCTCGATGGTGCCGTTGTCGCCGTGGTTACCCATCGTGTTGCTGGGACAACTGGCATTGATGATCCTCTGCACCTGGCTGGCCGTAAGAATCGTCATTCGCCCCCTCACCCGCCTGGCTCAGGCCGTGGAGACCCTGGACCCCAACACCCATGCTGTGCACCTGGATGAAAAAGGCCCGACCGAAGTCGCGCATGCCGCCAAGGCGTTCAATTCGATGCAGGCGCGCATCGCCGCTTACCTGAAGGAGCGCATGCAGCTGCTGGCGGCGATTTCCCACGACCTGCAAACCCCAATCACCCGCATGAAACTGCGCGCCGAATTCATGGATGACTCCGCCGAGAAAGACAAACTCTGGAATGATCTGGGCGAGATAGAACACCTGGTGCGCGAAGGTGTGGCCTATGCCCGCAGCGTTCATGGAGCCACCGAGGAAAGTCGCCGCACCCATCTGGATTCATTCCTCGACAGCCTGGTGTTCGACTATCAGGACATGGGCAAAGACGTTCAGCTGGGCGGTAAAAGTGACGCAGTGATCAACACCCGGCCACACGCCTTGCGGCGGGTGCTGGTGAACCTGACGGACAATGCACTGAAGTTCGCCGGCGCCGCCGAGTTGTGGGTGGAAGCGAAGGCTGACGGCAGTTTGTCAGTGAAGGTGATGGACCGCGGGCCAGGGATTGCCGAGGAGGAATTGGCTCAGGTGATGGAACCGTTTTATCGCGTGGAGAACTCGCGAAACCGCAGCACTGGCGGAACCGGATTGGGCTTGGCGATTGCGCAGCAATTGGCGTTGGCGATCGGGGGGTCGTTGACGTTGAATAACCGTGAGGGGGGTGGGTTGTGTGCGGAGCTCAAATTACCGACTCATGCTACCTAGCCCAAAACCCCTTCTGCATGCATCTGCCGCAACAACCCCGCCCCACTCTCCATAAACGCCGGCGACCCAGCCATCCCCGCCTCCACCGCCAACCCTTCCAGCTGCGCACGTCCATCCAGCTGCGGAAACGCCTCAATCCGCTGCAACAACCGCCACGCCAACGGACTTAACTCGGAGAACTTCACACTCCAGTCCTCAACCCGACGGACCAACAACAGCGTCGGCTGAGCCGGCGTCGTCTCCGGTCGATAATCCGGCCCCACCAACTGCACCGGCCAGGCATACGCCAACGGCCAGGCCAGCGGCGACACCTGCAAAGGTCGGTCCAACAACAACCCGGCGTCGCTCAGGGGCAACGGCTCGGCTTCGGATTGTTGCAACGCCATCTCAACCCACTCGTAATGCGCCAGCTCCACCATGAACGGCGGCCACGGCCCATCGCTCAACGCTTGCGGTTCTGAGGCCAGGAACTCGACGAATTCCTTGGCGATCTCGCCGAATTTCGGCGTGCGCGCACGGTAGTCCCGCAGGAATATCCGCACCAGCGAACGCCAGCCATCATCACCCAGAATCTTCACCAGCACCGCAAAGGTGCCGCTGAGCAGCGATGACAGGTTGGAGAACACCAGGTCGCGGTAAACCTGCGCCCGTGCCACGTCCATTTCAGCCGGTGGCGCGCAATGATCGGGATCGCGCAGGTAAAGGCCCAAGGTGTTTTGCTGCTGAAACAGACTCGGCTTATCCACGGTTCAACCCCTCGGTTTGCAGGCGGCGAATGGTCTGCAACTCAGCCACCAGTTCGGAAAATGCCGGAAAGTGGAAGTCCCGCTCCAGCAATGTCGGTTGCGCACCGAATCGAGCGTAAGCCTCAGCCAGCAACGACCAGACCACCGGTTTTACCGAGGCGCCGTGGGTGTCTATTTTCAACGTGTCGGACTCATCAAAATGCCCGGCCACGTGCATGGCCACCACCCGGCCTGAATCGATGCCGGCCAAAAAACGCTGCGGATCGAAACCGTGATTGATCGAGTTGACGTAGACATTATTGACGTCCAGCAGCAGGTCGCAATCGGCTTCGCGCAGCACCGCGTTGGTGAAGGTCAGTTCGTCCATGTCTTGCTGTGGCGCGGCATAGTAGGAGACGTTCTCCACCGCCAGGCGCCGACCGAGAACGTCCTGGGACTGGCGAATTCGCGTGGCGACGTGGTGCACCGTTTCTTCGGTAAAGGGCAACGGCAGCAGGTCGTACAGGTGGCCGTCATCGCTGCAGTAGCTCAAGTGCTCGCTGTACAGCGGCACGTTGTATTGATCGAGGAAACCCCGGACTTCCTGCAGAAACCCGACGTCCAGCGGTGCCGGGCCGCCCAACGACAGGGACAAGCCATGACAGGACAACGGATAACGCTCGGCCAAGGCACGCAACGCATGGCCATGCGCGCCACCGATGCCGATCCAGTTCTCCGGCGCGACCTCCAGAAAATCAAAATCGCCGGTGTGGGCGGCTTGAAGGTCCGTCATTAAACCGCGACGCAAGCCGAGCCCAACGGTCGCTTTCGCTGAGAGGGTGGGAGTTTGCATGATGTCGATCTCAATGATTGTCAGAACGGAATCACAGTTAATCGAAACGGTGTATCTCGTCTGTGTTCGGCAGTGTCCTGGTGTTGGGGGGAACTGTATCGGGACGGGGGTTGGATACAGTGGGATACACGGTGGCAGTCAGGGAAATGTGGTCCGCAGGACTTTCGTCGCTCCGAGCAGCGCTGTACGGACCCCGGACTAAACTTACTGCACGCAGGGCGCGCTTATCGTCCTGTTCATTCCCACGACCACCGCCCAGAAGTGAACGCCTCGAAAAACAAGGCTTCTGGACCGTGATCCTGCTGAAGGAGCACACGTAATGGACGAGGCCAGACTCAATGATTTCATGGGTAAACTGGTGAACGACATGGGCGGCGCGGCGATGCTTGCCAATGTCATCCTCGGCGAAGAGCTTGGACTGTACCGGGCCATGGCCGACAGTCAGCCAGTCACCCCTGAAGCCCTCGCTGACAAAACCGGCTGCAACACCCGCCTGCTGCGCGAATGGCTCAGCGCCCACGCCGCTTCCGGCTACATGGAACACACCAACGGTCAGTTCCGCCTGCCCGAAGAGCAAGCCCTGGCGCTGGCGATCGAAGATTCGCCGGTCTATATAGCGGGTGGCATCGGGGTAGTCGCATCGTTTTTCCATGACAAGGACAAACTGGTCAACGCCATGCGCGGCGATGGTGCCCTCGCCTGGGGCGATCACCATCCGTGCATGTTCAGCGGCACGGAGCGGTTCTTCCGGCCCGGTTACAAAGCGCACTTGGTCGCCGAATGGCTGCCGGCACTCGAAGGCGTGGTCGCCAAACTGGAGGCTGGCGCCAAGGTGGCCGATATCGGCTGCGGGCATGGCGCATCAACCGTGATCATGGCCCAGGCGTTCCCCGATTCGCGGTTCGTCGGTTTCGACTACCACGCGCCCTCTGTTACGGTCGCCACCCAGCGCGCCGAAGCAGGTGGCGTGTCCGGGCGGGCGCGGTTCTTCCAGGGCACGGCAAAAAGCTACCCCGGCAACGACTATGACCTGGTCTGCTACTTCGACTGCCTGCACGACATGGGCGACCCGGTGGGTGCAGCGCGGCACGCTTATGACTCGCTGAAACCGGACGGCACGGTGTTGCTGGTGGAACCGTTCGCCAATGACTCGCTCGACGACAACACCACCCCCGTTGGTCGGTTGTTCTACGCCGCCTCGACCTTCATCTGCACACCGAACTCGCTGTCCCAGGAAGTCGGCCTCGGGCTCGGCGCCCAGGCTGGCGAGGCGCGACTGCGCAAAGTCTTCACCGAGGCGGGGTTCAAGACGTTCCGTCGGGCCACGGAAACACCGTTCAACCTGATTCTGGAGGCGCGCAAGTAACTACCGTTAGTTATTGTAGGAGCTGCCGAACGCGGCCCAAGCCTTCGGCAGCTCCTACAGGCCCTGCGGAGTGTTGAACATGCCATGCAGCCCCATTCGCGAACAACTCGACCGCCTCCAGCAGTTAATGGCTGACCAGCCGTTTGTGGTCCTGACCGGTGCCGGCATCAGCACCCCGTCGGGCATTCCGGACTACCGCGACAACCAAGGCGTGCGGCGTGGCCGGCAGCCGATGATGTATCAGGAATTTCTCTCGGCACCCGAATCCCGGCGGCGCTATTGGGCGCGAGCGATGCTCGGTTGGCCACGGGTGCGCCAGGCTCAGCCGAACGTGGCCCACGAGGCTTTGGCCAGTTTGCAAAGTTCGCAGCAGATCAGCGAGCTGATCACTCAAAACGTCGACACCCTGCACGACCAGGCCGGCAGCCATGACGTCATCGAACTCCACGGAAGCCTGCACCGGGTCCTGTGCCTGGACTGCGGGAAGCGCAGCGAACGGGATTCGATCCAGCAACTGATGGAAGTGCAGAACCCGTATCTGGCCGGGGTGGACGCGGTGCAGGCACCGGATGGCGATACCCTGCTCGACGCGGCTTTTGAAGCGCGCTTTCAGGTACCGCATTGTCCGCACTGCGCAGGGGAACGGATGAAGCCGGACGTGGTGTTTTTTGGCGAGAACGTGGCGCAGGCGACGGCGGCCAAGGCAATGGCGGCGGTCGAAAAGGCGGCGGGATTGTTGGTGGTCGGGTCTTCGTTGATGGCGTATTCGGCGTTTCGGTTGTGCCGGGCGGTGGCAGATCAGGGGAAGCCGTTGATTGCGATCAATTTGGGGAAGACTCGGGCGGATGAGATTCTGGATATAAAAATAGAGGCGCCGTGCGAACAGCTTTTGCCCTTACTGGCCCAAAAACTGTCCACTTGAAAACTGACGAAACCCAACTCCTGTGGGAGCGAGCCTGCTCGCGAGCTCGGTATCAGGCGACATCGATATCGAATGTGCCAGCCTCTTCGTCGGATCGCCGCCCGGAGCCGGCTCGCGCCCACAGGTGACCGTGTTCAAGGCATAGAAACTTGTTGGCCGAGGTTTTCGGCTTTAAGAATATCGAACAACGCCTGAGCCGCCGCCGACAATTCCACCCCAGGCTTCGTCAACACCCCAATCGCCCGTTCCACCACCGGGTCCCGCAAGGTAATACACCGCGCACCCAGCTCCCGCATCTGCCCGGCGCACAACGCCGGCACTGCACTCACCCCCAACCCGCTCGCCACCATCCGCCCAACCGTCGCCAATTGATGGCTTTCAAACTCCACCGGCAATTTCATACCCCGCGCCTGCAAGTGCTCCTCCAGCATCACCCGCACCGTCGACGGACGCTGCAAGGTAATAAACGGCTCCTTGAGCAAGGTCTGCCAATCGATGTCTTCCAGTTCGGCAAAAGGAGAATCCTTCGGCACAACGGCAACAAACCGATCCATGTACAACGGCGTGAATTCCAGCGACGAACTCTGAGTCGGCTCAAACGCTACCCCCAGTTCGACCTGCCGATCACGCACCATCTCTAGCACCTGCTCGTTGATCACGTCATTCACGGTGACGTTGACCTTGGGATACCGCGCGCGGAAGGTTTTCAGGATCGGCGGCAGCAAGTTGCCGGCAAACGACGGCATTGCCGCCAACGTCACGCGACCGCGCTGAAGCGTAAAACGCTGCCGCAGTTCATCCTCGGCATTGTCCCAATCAGCAATCAGCCGCCGAGCCAATGGCACCAGCGACTCGCCTTCAGCCGTCAACGCCACATTGCGTGTATTGCGGGTGAACAGACGCCCGCCCAGCCCCTCCTCCAACGCCTTGATGGTCAGGCTCAACGCCGATTGCGACAGGTGCAACCGCTCGCAGGCCACAGCAAAACTCAAACTCTGGGCCACGGCCAGGAACGCGCGGATCTGCTTGACTGTCATGACCGGTGTCTCCAACGTAGTACGGGGCAGGTGATTGGTGAGTTTTATCTATCAATCAACCTTAAAAATCAACTTAACAAATGAATTCACTGACGAGACACTCAACCCCTACGGCTAGCCAGCCGCCCACAAAGAATAAAAGAGGTGCATATGGCAGGTTTCGACAAGCGCGTGAGTTCCTATGAGGAAGCTCTGGCAGGTCTTGAAGACGGCATGACCGTGATCGCCGGCGGCTTCGGTCTGTGCGGGATCCCGGAAAACCTCATCGCCGAAATCAAGCGCAAAGGCACTCGCGACCTCACGGTGGTTTCCAACAACTGCGGCGTCGACGGTTTCGGCCTCGGTGTGCTGCTGGAAGACCGGCAGATTCGCAAGGTTGTCGCTTCGTATGTGGGCGAGAACAAGATGTTCGAAGAACAACTGCTGAGCGGCGCCATCGAAGTGGTCCTGACCCCTCAAGGCACCCTGGCCGAAAAAATGCGCGCTGGCGGTGCCGGCATCCCCGCTTTCTTCACCGCCACCGGCGTCGGCACTCCGGTTGCCGACGGCAAGGAAGTGCGCGAATTCCACGGTCGCAAGTACCTGATGGAAGAATCCATCACCGGTGACTTCGCCATCGTCAAAGGCTGGAAAGCCGACCATTTCGGCAACGTGATCTATCGCCATACCGCCCAGAACTTCAATCCCCTGGCCGCCACTGCCGGCAAGATCACCGTGGTCGAAGTCGAAGAAATCGTCGAACCCGGCGAGCTGGACCCGGCGCAGATCCACACCCCTGGCATCTACGTCGACCGGGTCATTTGCGGCACGTTCGAGAAGCGCATCGAACAGCGCACCGTGCGTAAGTGATCCCCTGCCCCCGGACCTGAAGGAATAACAACAATGGCACTTTCCCGCGAACAAATGGCTCAACGCGTCGCCCGCGAAATGCAGGACGGTTTTTACGTGAACCTGGGCATCGGCATTCCGACCCTGGTCGCCAACTACATCCCTGAAGGCATGGAAGTCATGCTGCAGTCGGAAAACGGCCTGCTGGGCATGGGCCCCTTTCCTACTGAAGAAACCATCGATGCCGACATGATCAACGCCGGCAAACAAACCGTGACCGCACGTATCGGCGCGTCGATCTTTTCCTCGGCCGAGTCCTTCGCGATGATCCGCGGTGGTCATGTCGACCTGACCGTACTCGGTGCGTTTGAAGTGGACGTGGAAGGCAACATCGCCTCGTGGATGATTCCCGGCAAACTGGTCAAGGGCATGGGCGGCGCGATGGACCTGGTAGCCGGTGCAGACAACATCATCGTCATCATGACCCACGCGTCCAAGGACGGTGAGTCCAAGCTGTTGTCCAAATGCAGCCTGCCGCTGACCGGCGCCGGGTGCATCAAGCGTGTGTTGACCGACCTCGCCTACCTGGAAATCCAGGACGGCGCGTTCATTCTCAAGGAACGTGCACCGGGCGTCAGCGTTGAGGAGATTGTCGCCAAGACGGCCGGTAAACTGATCGTGCCGGATCACGTTCCAGAAATGCAGTTCGCTGCTCAGTGAGGAATCATTCCATGCAAGAAGTCGTCATTGTCGCCGCCACCCGTACCGCCATCGGCAGTTTCCAGGGTGCCCTGGCGAATGTTTCCGCCGTTGACCTCGGCGCTGCGGTGATCCGCCAGCTGCTGGCACAAACCGGTCTGGATGTTGCTGAAGTCGATGAAGTGATCATGGGCCAGGTGTTGACCGCCGGCGCCGGACAAAACCCAGCGCGCCAGTCAGCGATCAAGGCCGGCCTGCCGTTTACCGTGCCGGCGATGACCCTGAACAAGGTCTGCGGTTCGGGCCTCAAAGCGCTGCATCTGGCGACCCAGGCGATTCGTTGCGGCGATGCCGACGTGATCATTGCGGGCGGCCAGGAAAACATGAGCCTGTCCAATTACGTCATGCCCGGTGCGCGCACCGGTCTGCGCATGGGTCACGCGCAAATTGTCGACACCATGATCAGCGACGGCCTGTGGGATGCGTTCAACGATTACCACATGGGCATCACTGCCGAAAACCTGGCTGACAAGTACAACCTGACCCGCGAACAGCAAGACGCCTTCGCCGCGGCCTCGCAGCAGAAAGCCACGGCCGCCATCGAAGCCGGGCGTTTTGCCGACGAGATCACGCCGATCCTGATTCCTCAGCGCAAAGGCGATCCGGTTGCTTTCCAGGTTGACGAACAACCCCGAGCAGGTACCACCGCTGAAGCGCTGGGCAAACTGAAACCCGCCTTCAAAAAAGACGGTTCGGTAACCGCCGGTAACGCCTCGTCCCTGAACGACGGCGCCGCCGCCGTGATCCTGATGAGCGCCGAAAAAGCCAAGGCCCTCGGCCTGCCAGTGCTGGCGAAAATCGCTGCGTACGCCAACGCGGGCGTCGACCCGGCGATCATGGGCATCGGCCCGGTCAGCGCGACTCGTCGTTGCCTGGACAAGGCCGGTTGGTCCATCGACCAACTGGACCTGATCGAAGCCAACGAAGCGTTCGCTGCGCAATCTCTGGCGGTGGCCAAGGACCTGGAATGGGACCTGAACAAAGTCAACGTCAACGGCGGCGCCATCGCGCTGGGTCACCCGATCGGTGCATCGGGTTGCCGGGTGCTGGTGACCTTGCTGCATGAAATGATCAAGCGTGACGCCAAAAAAGGCCTCGCCACCCTGTGCATCGGTGGTGGTCAGGGCGTGGCACTGGCGATCGAACGGGCGTAAAGCGTTCAACAGACGGCGCGGGGACCCACGAAGATCCGTTCGCCGTCTGGCAAAACACCCGGTGCGATTCACATCGCACTGGGTCCTACAGTCAGTCATAAATCTACGCTGCGCCGCATACTTTGTAGCAGCTGGCGAAGCCTGCGTTCGGCTGCGAAGCAGTCGTGGAATCAGGCAGTGCGGTGCATCAGGAGTACCGCGTGTTCAGGTTTGGCGACTGCTTCGCAGCCGAACGCAGGCTTCGCCAGCTGCTACAGGTTGCGTCGTCAGGCAAATTTCACCAGATTCAGCACCGGCAGCGGACCGCCTGGAAACTGCATCAGCCGCGCCCCGACGCTCAATCCCCCAAGGTCGATCCCGAAGAAGCCCAGCTGTTCGATGAGCGCTGCCACTTGAGCTTTCGCATCGGCATCATCACCAGAGAGAAACAGCACTCGCCGCGCACCCTCCGCCGTCGGATCGCTCTCCAGAGAACGTGCCTGAAGGTGATTGAACGCCTTCACCACCCTCGCACCGGGCACCCATTCGGCAAACACTTCGCTGGAGGTGCGGCCTTGCAAATCCACCGCTTTGAACGACGGCGCCTCGATTGAGTTGTTGGCGTCGATGACAATCCGCCCACCAAAATTCTCCAGACCGGCGGACCTGTCCGGACACACCGGCATTGTGATGCGCGGCACCCGCACCGGGCGGATTCGCCACTGGCTGATGCACGATGGCGCGGGCAATGAAGCACCTGCCAATCTGAACGAAAACATTGTGCTCAATGATCCGGCCGCCATGCGCGAAGCGGCGATACTTGGCTTGGGCGTGTCACTGCTGGTAATGCCGGATGTGCGGGCGAATATCCAGCGTGGCGAATTGGTGCGCCTGCTGCCCGATTGGCACGCCGACGCGGGGCCGATTTCGCTGTATTACCCGAGCCGGACGTTGATGCCGGCCAAGACCCGGGTGTTCATAGACTTTGTGGTCGAGGCGTTTTCACACCACTGACAGACTGATCGTTCCCACGCTCTGCGTGGGAATGCAGCCCGGGACGCTCCGCGTCCCTGCCGAAGCGGACGCGGAGCGTCCATTGAGGCATTCCCACGCAGAGCGTGGGAACGATCAGCACCCGCATCGGCCTCACGCTTTTTGGTGTACACGCAAACCCCGTGTCGATTGCGGCCCTGATATTTGTATACAAAATCACGACACCTATAGAGCAATCACTCACCCGCAATGCTAACGTTGCCGCCTCACTCAGGTCAGAGGTGCGTGTGTGCTGATACTCAAACTGCTGGTCATCCCAGGATTTCTCTTGTTGATTTCCCTGGCCGGTAAACGCTGGGGACCGAGTGTCGCCGGTTGGTTGTCGGGGTTGCCGGTGGTGGTTGGGCCGATTCTGTTCTTTCTCGCCATCGAACAGGGCCAGGTGTTCGCCGCTCAATCGGCGACGGCAGCACTGTCTGCGATGTTCGCGATGATTGCCTTTTGCGTAACCTACGCTCAGGTTGCACAACGCGCGAGTTGGCCGTGGGCGCTGGTGATATCGCTGTCGGTCTGGGCCACGGCGGCCGTTGTGCTGTCGTTGACTCCACCGTCCCTGGTGTTCTCGGTGATCGCCGCCGCGACTGCCCTGCTGGCGGCGCCGTATTTGTTTCCCTCGGTACAGCCAATCGTTTCAGGTCCGGTGCCGAAGTCCGACAAACTGCTGTTGCGCATGATTGCCGGCGCCCTGCTCACCCTCGCGGTCACGTTGTTGGCCAGCACCGTCGGCGAACGCTGGAGCGGCCTGCTTGCCGTGTTCCCGGTGCTGGGCAGCGTGATGGCGGTGTTCTCCCAGCAAACCCGCGGTCCGGCGTTTACCGCTGCTTTGTTGCGGGCGACGGCGACCGGAATGTATTCGTTCGCGGCGTTTTGCCTGGTGTTGGCGTTGGCGTTGCCTGGCATGGGTCTGACCGCGTTTGCCCTTGGCGTCGCGGTGTCAGTGGGCATGCTCGGAGTGACCAAGCGCTTGCTGGCAAAACCGATGAGCCCGACGGCGGACGCTGGACGTACGGCAATCAAACGCTAAGCTGCTCGATGTCATCGGGCCAGGATGGTAGCCCGCTCATCGCGCTGAAGGAACAGACATGACTCAGCTCCGAAACAGCCACAGCGCTACGGCCGTCGGCGTGATTGCGATAGTGCTCTGGTCTTCCCTGGCCTTGCTGACCACCCTCACCGAAGGCATTCCACCGTTTGAGCTGCTGACACTGGGTTTCGGCGCGGCGTTCGTGGCGAGCCTGGTGATTCTGGGCCGACGCGGGATCGCCGGGTTCAATAGCTGGCGCCAGCCCTGGGCCGTTTGGGCGACCGGGTTCGTCGGGATTTTCGTTTATCACGCGCTGTACTTTTTCGCGCTCAAAGCCGCCCCGGCGGCCGAAGCCAGCTTGATCAATTACCTTTGGCCGCTGTTGCTGGTGTTGCTGTCGGCGTTCTCAGCCGGCGAAAAGCTGCACAAACGGCAATTGCTCGGCGCACTGCTGGGCTTGGCTGGCACCGCTTTCATCATGCAGCAGCGCGCCCCGAATGCGGGTGCCGCGATGCCCATCGCCGGTTATCTCGCGGCGTTTGGCTGTGCGCTGATCTGGTCGGTTTACTCGGTAATCAACCGCCGGTTCAGCGAAGTACCGAGCAGCATCATCGGCGGAATCTGCGGTCTGGTCGCCGTGGCCGGACTGGTCTGTCACCTGGCCTTCGAAACCACGGTACAGCCCGACTTCAGCCAATGGACCGCGATTGTCGTCCTCGGTCTGGGGCCGGTAGGACTGGCGTTTTTTGCCTGGGACCACGCCACCAAACACGGCAGTCTGGCGACGCTGGGTGCGCTTTCCTACCTGGCGCCGCTGATGTCCACGTTGTTGCTGATCACCGTCGGGCGCAGCCATGCCAGCCCGATTCTGATCATCCCTGCGCTGCTGATTATTGCCGGTGCAGCCATCGCCACCTCGCGATCAACCACCAAAGTGCCGATAACACGTTCGATAGTTTCGAACGAGTAAAGCAAAAAGCTCGTACGTCAATCTAACGGGTTTCGCCCACCACCAGCCTCAGTTCAACACTCCATGGCGAGCCCCCTCGCCACAGAAGCTCTTTCGATACAACGCGCTGGAATGCGTCACAACCTCCATGGGATGATCGCCCTCAAAGCGCGACCATCCCCTGGAGTTTCCGATGTCATTGTTAAGTAAAAAAGCCGTTGTCCTGTTGCTGACGGCGGTTGCCAGTCTGGGAGCGCTGAATGCGCAGGCAGCCAAGGCCACGGCCAGCGATACCGCGCCGGCACAGAAAGTCTCGATGCTCGGCGGCAAGTTCAAGTTCACCCTGCCCAAGGGCTTCGTCGCCAACCCGTTGCCCGCCGGCGACGCGGCCACCGGTACCGCAGGGGCAACGGGCACCATGTACACCAATCAGGCCACCAAAACCGTCGTGATCGCGGCTGAAAACACCCTCCCCGGCGGCCTCAACGTCAAAGACAACGACGGTCAGTTCCTCGACTCGGCGGCCTCCGACTTCGCCACCGAACAAGCCAAGGCGCTGCCGGACTTCACCAAGCTCAGCGAAAAAAGCCTGACCCAGAAAGGCACCGGTCTGGGCCTGCGGCAGATCGACAGCACCGCGACCCAGGGCGGCGGTAAAACCCTCGACACCACACTGATGGCCGCGTCCAACACACGCATGGCGATCGTTCAGGTGATTTCCCGCCTCAGCGACAATGCTGGCCACGAGACGCTGGTCAAACAGATCGTCACCGGCAAGTAAGCATCAGCGATTGAGGTGCTGCAACCAGGCGCTCAAGTCCTGCATCTCGGCAGCACTGATGCTGTGACCGACGCCAGGGTAGGCATGAAATTCAGGCTTGAGTGACAGGCTCTGCAACAGGCTGTTGGCGTCCGTGCCGTCATTGTAGGGAAGGCGTTTGTCTGCAGTGCCATGACCGATGAAAATCGCCAGCTTCTGGCGGTTTTCATCCGGTTTCAGTTCGGACTGGAGCACCGGCAAAATCCGCCCGCTCAACGCTGCGATCCCGCCCACCGCCTTGGGATGACGCAGCGCCACCTCGTAGGACATGATCGCGCCCTGGCTGAAACCCACCAGGAAAACCTTGTTCGGTTCGGTGTGATATTTCTTCGCGGCCTGTGCGACGAAATCCAGCAACACCTGGCCGCTGGACTTCAGATCATCCGTCTCACCGTTGTAGGCAGCGTTGCCCTTCTCGCGAAACCACTTGTAACTACCCTCCTCCATCACCATCGGTGCGCGTACCGACAGGAAGTTGTATTGCGCGGGTAACTCAGCCTTGATGTCGAACAAGTCCTGCTCGTTACTGCCGTAACCGTGGAGGAAAATCACCAACGGCTGATTGCGCGATTCGGGGTTGGCCTGCTCCAGGTACTTGAGCGGCAGATCAGTTTGCAGCGGGGTTTGAGCGTGGACGGCGGCGGACGCCAGGAGTGTCAGCAGAGCGAAAAACTTCAACATAAACCTTCCTTCACAAGTGCAGGATTCGGGGCAGAGCCTAACATCTCTTTCCGGATACGCCGCCCTAACGGTCGGGAAAACCTCAATCGTTGATGAGTTTCCCAACCCGAATCGGCTCACGCCCCGCCACCTTCGCCTGCCAAGTGCCCGGCTGCGTATAGCGCCCGCGATCGATGGCAAACATCACGCCGCTGGTCCCGGCGCAAACGGTGGTAACCCGGTCGCTCAGTGGGTCAACCACTTCAAACAGGGCATCGCCCTTCTCCACCCACTCACCCGAATCGCGCAGGAAACTGACAACCCCGTGATGCGGCGCGAACAGGTATTGGGTGCCTTCGAACGGCATGCCTTCACAGCATTCGCTCGGTGCCGCAGGCCAAGTGCCTTTGATGAAACCCTGCTCGGCGAGGAACCCGAGAATCGCCTCGCAATTGGCTTGAGCCTGATCGACCCGCGTATCTCCCATGCTGCCCAGCTCCAGCGTCGTCGCCAGGTTGGCCGGCGGGATCGCGGCCTCAGGGAAAGCCCTTGCCAGGCGTAACCACGGCGATGAACACGATTCATCGAATGAGCTGCCGCCGGAGTCTTCGCAGAGCAATGCAACCCCAGCCTTCAAACGCGCCGCCAGGGATTGCCACTGCGGCCAGTGTTGCGGCAAGGCATAAAGATGAATCGCCGCGTCGAAATCACAATGCAGATCGAGGGTGATGTCGGCATCGCAGGCGTGGCGCAGCAGCAAGCGGTGCATGGCTTCAAGTTGCGAGGCCGGTGTCGGTAAGCCGTCGAGTACCAGGCCCATGGTCTGGCGGATCAGCGCAATGTTGGCAGCCGCATCACTGCCCAACCGATCGCCGATCAACTCGGCAACCGGTGCGCTGAGTTCAACGAAGGAGCGGTTGAAGTTCTTGCCGCTGCCCAGCTCGAAGCGACCCATGTGGCTGCCTTGCAGGTGCTGATCGAGGCCAATGGGATTGGCCACCGGGACCAGTTCGATCACACCCTGCAACTGACCTTGGGTGTCGAGTTCGGCCAGACGCTTCTTCAGCTCCCACGCTGTGCGCATGCCCGGCAGTTCATCAGCGTGCAGGCTGGCCTGAATATAGACCTTGCGAGTGCCCACGCCATACCGAAACACGCTGAGGGTGCGTTCGGTGCCCAGGTGACTCCAGGGCAGTGAATGGTCGATGCGTTGCATGGCGTGCTCCTGTATTCGTGATCTGCGCAGAATAAATCATGAAGGCATAAAAAAAGTGGCAACCGCGTCAACGGTTGCCACTTGTTTGAACCGCGTGATTACTGGCCGTAAACGTCAAAGTCAAAATACTTGTCTTGCACTTGTTTGTACTTGCCGTTGGCGCGGATTTCGGTGATGGCGGTGTTGAATTGGTCCGCCAGCTCTTTATCACCCTTGCGCACAGCAATACCGGCGCCGCCGCCGAAGTACTTGGCGTCTTCGTAAGTCGGGCCCACGAAAGCGAAGCCTTTACCGGCATCGGTTTTCAGGAAACCGTCATTCAGGTTGACCGAGTCGGCCAGCATCGCGTCGAGACGACCGGCGACCATGTCCAGGTTGGCTTCCTGCTGGGAGCCGTAGCGGACCAGATTGATACCGGCCGGCACCAGCACTTCAGTGGCGAAGCGGTCGTGGGTACTGGCGCGCAGCACACCGACTTTCTTGCCTTTGAGCTCAGTCAGCGGGTCTTTGACGTCGGTGTCTGCCTTCATCACGAAACGCGCCGGGGTGTGGTAGTACTTGATGGTGAAATCGACGTTCTTTTTGCGATCGTCGGTGATGGTCATGGACGACAGGATCGCGTCGATCTTCTTGACCTTCAGGGCCGGGATCAGGCCGTCGAACTCTTGCTCGACCCAGGTGCACTTCACTTTCATCTGCTCGCACAGCGCGTCGCCGATGTCCACGTCGAAACCAGTGAGTTTGCCGTCAGGGGTTTTCATCGAGAATGGCGGGTAACCGGCTTCGATACCGAGGCGGATCGGCTTGGCGTCTTCGGCCACGGTCGTCAGGGACAACATCGACAGTGCCAGGGCACCGAACATCACTAGCTTCTTCATTTATAACTCCTGTGTGCGGAGGCTTTTTATTGGCAGCATTCGGTAGGCTGCGTCCGGTTGGAAAGCACCGAAGTGGCCGGCAGTCTAGAGCGGCTTCAGGAGGGCAAATTGTGTTTAAGCGACAAATTCTTATAGAAAAGTGGCCGGCGAATTAAACCTCCTTGAAGCGTGCGCCAAGCCGGTGCAAAGACGGTAGGACAAGCCCTTTTTTCAGACAAAACCTACAAGCAAAAACTACAAGTGAGCCCTGATGCCAACGTTGAATCTGATCCAGCACCACCCCGCCGAAGGTCCTGGCGCCATTGCCGACTGGGCCAAGTCTCGAGGACTGACGCTGAACGTCTTTCGCGCCGACCTCGGCCAGTTGCCACCAGCGAGTGCGGCACCCGTGATCCTGTTAGGCGGGCCTTATGAGTCCACCGGCGGGCCGGCCTGGCTGGAAGCGGAGCGTCGGTGGCTGGCGGGCAGTCTGGATCAAGGCGCGGCGGTGTTCGCGATTTGTCTGGGGGCGCAGCTGCTGGCGCTGAGTCTGGACGGGAATGTGCGGCGGATGGACCGCACCGAAACCGGATGGACCCGCGTGACGTTCGTTGATGGCCAGAAGCTGAAGGTGCTGGAATGGCACGAAGACGCGATCGACTTGCCGCCCAACGCGCAGTTGCTGGCCAGCAGTGATCAGTGCGAGCAGCAGATGTATTGCGTCGGGCCGACGCGGGTGGGTTTGCAGTTTCATCCAGAATGGAATGCTGAATCAGTGGCGACGCTCAATGCGCATTTTGCCGAGGAGTCACCGCTGCCTCGGGATCAACAGGACAGCGCCGCCTACGCAACCGTGCTCGAGTGGTTGCAGGCGACGCTGGATGGGTGGTGGGAGGCGCAGGCTACCGCCTGATCAGCACTCGCAACCGATCACAGCATTCACCGGCCGTTGCACCGCAGTGCTCAACTCAAAGCCTTCATCCACCCACCCGGTCACCCCGCCGATCATTTCCTTGACCGGGTAGCCCAGCGCCGCCAGTTTCACCGCAGCCTTGTTGGCACCGTTGCAGTGGGGCCCGGCGCAATAAACCACGAACACGCTGGTTTTCGGGTACGCCGCCAGACCTTCAGCGGTCAGCAGTCGCCCCGGTATATTGATCGCTCCCGGCACATGGCCACGCTCGAATGCGAGCGGACCGCGCACATCCACCAAAACAAAATCCACCTCGCCGGCCTGTTGGCTGCCATGGACGTCGGAACAATCGGTTTCGAAGGTCAGACGGTTGCTGAAATGCATCAGGGCGATGGCCGATGGGGCGGCGGGAATCTCGCGGACCAGGCTGTTCATGGGCTGTACTCCAAAGTCTCGGTGGGTGTGAGAAGACTTTATCCGCTCGACGCTTGTGGCTACAGTGGCGCACAAGACACTCACCGGGAACTTTCCGCCAAATGCAGCCCACCCCTGGATTAGTTGCGATTCTGGCCTACGACGGCCTCTGTACGTTCGAGTTCGGCATCGCCGTGGAGATCTTCGGCCTGGCACGTCCGGAGTTCGACTTCCCTTGGTACGAGAATCGGATCGCTGCTGTCGATCAAGGCCCGATGCGCGCCATGGGCGGTATTCAGGTGCTGGCCGATGGCGGCATGGAACTGCTCGAGGACGCCCGGACCATCATCATTCCCGGCTGGCGTGATCGCAGTGCCCCGGTGCCTGAGGCACTGATCGCGTCCCTGCGCCAGGCCCATGCACGGGGCGCGCGGCTGCTGTCGATCTGTTCGGGCGTGTTCGTGCTGGCGGCCACCGGTTTGCTCGACGGTCGCGGCGCCACGACGCACTGGCGCTACACCGCTGAGTTGGCCGAGCGTTTTCCGAACATTCTGGTGGACCCGGACGTTCTTTATGTCGATTCAGGTCAGCTGATCACCTCGGCCGGCAGCGCTGCCGGTATCGATGCCTGCCTGCACTTGGTGGCGCGGGACTTCGGTACGCAAGTGGCCAACTCGGTGGCGCGGCGGCTGGTGATGTCGCCGCAACGCACCGGCGGACAGGCACAGTTCATACCGACACCGGTCAGTCCTACGCCGCGTAGCGATTTGTCCCGCGTCATGCAGTGGGCGCGGGAGCGTTTGCATGAACCGCTGGAGGTTCGCGAACTGGCAAGTGAGGCGGCCATGAGTGAACGGACGTTTCTGCGCCGGTTCACTGAAGCCACCGGCATGCCGCCTAAAGCCTGGTTGCAGCATGAGCGCCTGGGCCGGGCCCGCGAGCTGCTAGAGAGCACGAATCAGAACACCGACCAGATTGCCCAACGCTGTGGGTATCGCTCAGTGGAGAGTTTTCGGGTGGCGTTTCGTAGCGTGGTCGGCGTGCCGCCGTCGGTGTATCGGGAGCGTTTTGGGCGTGAGGTTAAAGCAATTTCTTAAGGTGAATTTGAAGGCCCCTTCGCGGGCAAGCCTCGCTCCTACAAGAACACTGCCGTCCCTGTAGGAGCGAGGCTTGCCCGCGAAGGCGTCAGCCCAAACACCAGTTTTCTCAAGGCTTACGCAACAGATACGTATCCATGATCCACCCATTGGCTAACCGAGCCGCCTTGCGCACCCGTTCGATCTCATCCGCCACCTCCCTGAGCTTGCCGCTGATCAGGATTTCATCCGGCGTCCCGAGGTAGGCCCCCCAGTAAATCTCTGTCTCCTGATCCACCACTTGATGGTAGGAATCCTCCGCATCCAGCATCACCACCAGGCTGTCGGCATCACTCACCTGCCCCGCCGCCAGCCGCCGGCCCGTGGTGATTTCAATCGAGCGGCCAATTCGGTTCAGTGGCACCTTATGCTGCGCCGCCAGCGCCTGGACACTGGTGATGCCGGGGATCACTTCGAACTCGAAGACGCACCGGCCTGAGGCCAGAATCGCCTGCAAGATCCGGACAGTGCTGTCGTACAGCGCCGGATCGCCCCACACTAGAAAACCGGCGCACTGGTCGTCAGTCATTTCCTCGTTGATCAGCCGTTCGAAGGTCTGCTGCTTGGCCAGGTTCAAGTCTTCCACGCTGGCCTTGTAGTCCACATCACCACGCTCGCGCTCCGGGCTGTGGGCTTCGACAAAGCGGTAGTCGCGATCGGTGATGTAGCGCTCGCAGATCTCGCGGCGCAGGTCGATCAGTTTGTCTTTGCTCTGGCCCTTGTCCATGAGGAAAAACACATCGACGAGGTTCAGCGCTTTCACGGCTTGCATCGTGATGTAATCGGGGTTGCCGGCACCGATGCCGATGACCAGAAGTTTTTTCATCAACGTGTTCCCTCGGGGTCAGTGCCCAGCAAGCGTAGGCGCCAGCGGCCGTTGAACCGCAACTCGAGGGTCGACAGCGGTTCGACGTCGATCAGGTTGAACGAAGCGCCTTGCAGCACGTACGTCAGGGCGGCGCGAATGACAAACGGATGGGTGACAGCAACGATGTGCCCCTGTATGGCCTCCAGAGTTTTCAGCCACGCGACCACCCGCTCAGCGAGTTGCGCCACCGACTCGCCACCGTGGGGTGCCGAATTCGGGTCATCGAGCCAGATCTGCAGCGTATCGGCTGCGGATTTTTGCAGATCGTCGATCCGCGCGCCTTTCCAGTTCCCGAAATCGCAATCCCTCAGTGCGCAGACAACCTCCACGTCGCTGCCGAACAGCTCGGCGGTTTGCCGGGTTCTCAGTTCAGGTCCACACACCAGTCGTGGCGTCCCTTTGAACTGAGCACAACGAGATCCCCTTGCCGATTGCCAATCCATTTCCAACGGCTCATTCGTAGGAAAACGCGCCAATTTCTGTGCGACAGTTCGAGCGTGGCACATCAGGGTCAAACGGGTTGCCTGCACGAAGGATCACTCGGCCGATGGGAACGGAAAACGGCGTCACGCCGCGACAATTGCCCAATTGTGCCGCAAGAAGCGCGATCCAGGGCGTTTCGTTTGATCCAGTCATACACGATCGAAAACTTATTTCACCTCAAAGAATCGGCGATATCCGACACCACTATGGGCGATGACCTACGAGCTCAGTCGACATCCAAGTAGCCCAAGGCCCACGGGCTTTTCGCCCCAATTTGCGGTTCCAAAAAAACATGGAAAAATTCACTAGACATGTTGAGTCCACTACATAAATACTGTTTTAGCAATTTGTGAAGCGAAACCGACATATCCATCCAGCAGGAGCCCGGATGCCTTCTCTCAGAGACCTGATCACCGATCCCGGCCTGGAACTTACGCCGTCGGAACGCAAAGTCATCCGTGCCTTGCTGGACCAGTACCCGCGTAACGGACTGGGCCCGATGTCACGGTTGGCCGAACATGCCGGTGTCAGCGATCCCACCATCGTGCGACTGGTGAAAAAACTGGGCTTTAGCGGTTACGCCGATTTCCAGGATGCCCTGCTCAGCGACATGGACCACCGCCTGCGTTCCCCCAGCGCCCTGTTGCAACCTCGTTCTCATCTTCAGAAAGGCGACGCCTGGAGCCATTATCTGGCGGACAGCCATCGAGCGCTGGTGGACACCCATGCCCTGACCCAGCCCGAAGATGTACGGATTCTGGTGGAGTGGCTGCTCGACACCCGCCATCAGGTGCATTGCTTCGGTGGGCGCTTCAGCAGTTTCCTCGCCAATTATTTGCTCAACCACCTGCGCCTGCTGCGTCCGGGCTGTTTCGCCCTGGAAGACAACGCGCAACTGCCAGACCGATTGTTCGACGTGCAGCGTCAGGACGTGGTGCTGGTGTTCGACTATCGCCGCTACCAATCACAGGCTCTGCGCGTGGCCAATGCGGCGAAAAATCGATATGCACGCGTGGTGTTGTTCACTGACATCTATGCTTCACCGCTGCGAGAAATGGCCGACCTGATTATCAGTGCGCCGGTGGAATCGGTGTCGGCCTTCGACTCCCTGGTCCCGGCGCTGGCTCAGGTCGAGGCGCTGATTGCCTGCCTGACCCTGCGCAGTCCTGATCTGGCCGATCGCCTGGAAGGCATCGATACCCTGCGGACCGACTTCGACACTCACCTGCTGGAGGAAAAATAAGGATGTTCACGCTCCCCCACCACTCGCCTCGGAATTTACCGTTCGTCACCGATCACACCGCGCTATTGCTGGTGGACATGCAACGCGCCTGGCTTGAGCCGCAGTTCGACCCGCACCTCGACGGGCCGGACGCCGAGTACTTCCTGACCCGCACCCGCCTGCAGGTGGTGCCCAATCAACGCCGGCTGCTCAGCGCCTTTCGCAGCGCCAGGCAAAACGTGCTGCACACGATCATCGAAAGCCTCACCGCTGATGGCCGCGACCGCTCGCTGGACCACAAACTCTCGGATATGCACTTGCCCAATGGCAGCCCGCAAGCGCGGATCATCGACGACTTGACCCCGGTAGAAAACGAAATCGTGCTGCCCAAGACCTCGTCCGGGGTCTTCAACTCCACCAATATCGACTACGTGCTGCGCAACCTCGAGACGCGGCACCTGATCATCGCCGGCATCGTCACCGACCAGTGCGTGGACATGGCCGTGCGTGATGCCGCCGACCGCGGTTACTTCGTGACGCTGGTGGAAGATGCCTGCGCGACTTACACAGCCGAGCGGCATCAGGCCTGCCTGAATGCAATCAAGGGTTACTGCTGGATCACCGACACCCAGACCGTGCTCGGCCGGTTGCAGGAGATGCAGCCATGAGCGAGCGCCTGCTGCCACTGCCCATGACCACCCTCGTCACCACCGACCTGATTGGCGTGACTCGCGGGCGCTCCTTTCCCACGGACGAACTCGAGCACTATCAAAGGGCGGGGTGTGGCTGGGTGCCGGCCAACAGTGCCCTGACCCCACAAGACATCATCGCCTCCACAAATCCTTGGGGCGCTTATGGTGATTTGCGGCTGATGCCCGATCTGGCCAGCCGAGTGACGGTCAATAACGGCCCGGATCCCGACGCCCCGGCGCTGGATTTTATTCACAGCGACATTCGCGAAACCGATGGACGCCCTTGGGGTGCTTGCCCGCGTACGCTGTTGCGCAACGAGGTAGAGCGTTATCGCGCCGAGTTGGGTTTGCAGGTCAATGCTGCATTCGAGCATGAGTTCAACATGAACACCGGCGAAGTTGAACACCTGGCGTTTTCTCTGCAAGCCCAGCGTCAGGGTGCCGAATTTGGTGGTTGGCTGCTCAGCGCCTTGCGCGCGGGTGGCGTCGAACCGGAAATGTTCCTGCCCGAGTACGGCAAGCATCAATACGAAATCACCTGTCGCCCGACCCTTGGGGTGGCGGTTGCCGACCGCGCGGTGAACGTTCGTGAAATCACCCGCGAGATCGCCCGGCAAATGGGCCTGGATTTGAGCTTCGCGCCCAAGCCCTCGGAGCAGGCGGTGTGTAACGGCGTGCACCTGCACGTCAGCCTGCTGGACCTGGCCGGCCAACCGGTGATGTACGACGCCGGCACCACCAATGGCTTGTCGACCCTCGGCCAGCACTGGGCCGCTGGCATCCTGCATTACTTGCCTGCGCTCTGTGCGTTTACTGCACCGACGCCGGTGTCTTACGAGCGTTTGCAGCCCCATCACTGGAGCGCGTCCTACGCGTGCCTCGGGCAGCGCAACCGCGAAGCGGCGCTGCGAATCTGCCCGACGACGAGCCTGGGCGGCAAATCGGTGGCGACGCAATTCAACCTGGAATTTCGCGCCATGGACGCCACGTCCTCGCCACACCTGTCCATGGCCGCGCTGCTGATTGCCGGTCGGTTGGGCATCGAGCAACGCCTGGCCTTGAACGCCATCACCGATGAAGTCCCCGACTCCCTGAACGAAGAACAACGCCAGGCGCGCGGCATCGTCGCCCTGCCCGCTTCCCTTGCCCAGGCCCTGGACTGCCTGCGCAACAGCGAGGCACTGATCGAAGCCCTGCCGAGCGCGTTGCTGGACACCTACTTCGCCCTTAAAACCGAGGAACTGACACTGACGGAACAGCTGTCGCCCGCCGAACGCTGTGAGCACTATGCGCGCCTGTACTGAACCTGCTGAACTCGGTCTTTTTACCGAGCCCGCGTACACCTTGAGCCGGGAAGACTCCGAGCACCCGTTGATTCTGGTGTGCGAGCACGCCAGTCGTTTTATTCCGGCCGGGTTAAATGACCTGGGCCTGAGTCACGAGGCGGCCCGCGAGCACATCGCCTGGGACATCGGTGCCCTGGCGCTGGCCGAGGGTTTGTCGCAGGCACTGTGCGCAACGCTGTTGGCGGCCAACTATTCGCGACTGTTGGTCGACCTCAACCGACCGCGCCAAGCCCCGGACAGCATTCCGGCGCAGAGTGAAATCTATCAGGTCCCGGGCAACCGGGATCTCGACGAAGCCACCCGCGAGTACCGTCGGCAATCCTTGTTCGAGCCCTTTCATGCTCGACTGCACACCTTGATTGACCAACGTGTCGTTCAAGGGCGGCCTGTACGGGTGGTGGGCATTCACAGTTTCACGCCGGTCTATCACGGCCAGCCACGCATGCTGGAAATCGGCGTGTTGTATGGGCAAGCCACGACCTATGCCCAGCGTTTGATTGACGGTTTGAGCCAGCACCCTTTGAAGGTTGCCGGTAATGAACCGTACAAAATCAACCCGCTGGGCGATATGACCGTGCCGGTCCACGGCGATGCACGAGGCCTGGAGTCGGTGTTGATCGAGGTACGCAACGACCTGCTGCGCACGCCTGGAGACATCAGTCGCTGGACCGAATACCTGGCGCCGCTGCTGTAAAGGAATCGCTTCAAACTCGCAGCTTGCAGCTGCTTTCATCCCTAGGAGAATGGCTTCATGGAATTAGAAGAATTCGGCTATAAGCAAGAATTGAAACGCAGCTTGTCGCTGACCGACCTGGTGGTGTACGGGATGATCTTCATGATCCCCATCGCACCGTTTGGTGTTTATGGCTACGTCAACGCCGAGGCACCGGGGCTGGTACCGCTGGCCTACATCATCGGCATGGTGGCGATGCTCTTCACTGCCCTGAGTTACGGCAGCATGGCTCGGGCCTTTCCGATTGCTGGCTCGGTTTACTCCTACGCCCAGCGGGGCCTGAACCAGCACGTAGGGTTTATCGCCGGTTGGCTAATGCTCCTCGATTACCTGCTGATTCCGCCGCTGTTGTATGTGTACGCGGCCATGGCGCTGAATCATTTGTACCCGGACATTCCGAAGGTCGGTTTCATCCTGGCCTTCCTGGTCAGCGCGACCTTCGTCAATCTGCGGGGCATCACTTTCACCGCGCGAATGAACATCATCTTTCTGCTGGCGCAGCTGGTGGTGCTGGGAATCTTCCTGTTCTACGCCTGGAACGCGCTGCACAGCGGCGGCGGTAACGGTCAGCTGACACTGGCGCCGCTGTATAACCCCGAGACGTTCAACTTCGCCCTGCTGATGCAAGCGGTGTCGATTGCGGTGCTGTCGTTCCTCGGGTTCGATGCGATTTCCACCCTCGCCGAAGAGGTCAAGGGTGACCCGGGCCGCAGCGTCGGTAAGGCCGCGCTGATAACGCTGGTGGTCATGGGCGTGATCTTTGTCGTGCAGACCTGGATTGCGACGGATCTGGCGGCCGGCATGGGTTTCAAATCAGCTGACACGGCGTTTTATGAAATCGCTGAAATCGCAGCCGGCAGCTGGCTCGCCACCCTGACCGCCGTGGCTACGGCCCTGGCCTGGGGCGTTGCGGTGGCAATCACCTCTCAAGCGGCGGTGTCTCGTCTGCTGTTCGGCATGGCCCGAGACGGCAAGCTGCCGAAAGTACTGGCCAAGGTTCACCCCAAACACAACACGCCGTACGTGAGCATTTATCTGGTGGCCGTGCTGTCGCTGGTGATCTGCTACCTGTTCATCAACTCGGTGGACACCCTCACCTCGCTGGTGAACTTCGGCGCACTGAGCGGCTTCATGTTGCTGCACCTGACGGTCATCAACTACTACTGGCGTCGGCAGAAATCCGGACAGGTGATCCGTCACCTGATCTGCCCGGTGATCGGCTTCATCATCGTCGCGGCCATCATGTACAACATGGGCGTCGATGCACAGAAACTCGGCCTGATCTGGATTGCCCTGGGCCTGGTCTACCTGTTTGTACTCAACAAATTGGGCACCGGTACGGTACTGCCCGACCCGAGCAACGGCTGACAACAAAAAGAGCGGCGTCTGACAAAAATTCAGGCGACCGCCGACATATCGCGTGGAAACCGACAGTGATAGTCAGGTTCGGTGCTAACCGCCGAACCCTTTGATACAGGAGTGCATCCATGCTGGTCTTACGCCCAGTCGAGTTAACCGACCTGCCCCAGTTGCAGCAACTGGCTCGCGACAGTCTGGTAGGCGTCACGTCCTTGCCGGACGACACCGAATGCCTGCGCGAGAAGATTCTCGACTCCTGCGCCTCATTCGAAAAAGACGTTGAGGGTCAGGGTCCGGAGAATTATTTCTTCGTGCTGGAAGATCTCACCCGAGAGCGTTTGGTGGGCTGCTCGGAGATCCTTGCCACCGCCGGTTTCAGCGAGCCGTTCTACAGCCTGCGCAACCGGCATTTCACCAGTGCCTCGCGGGAGCTGAACATCGAGCACGGCGTGCCGGCACTGTCGTTGTGTCACGACCTCAGTGGCCATACCTTGCTGCGAGGTTTTCATATTGACGCAGCGCTGGTACGAACACGGTTCTCTGAACTGCTGTCCCGGGCGCGGCTATTGTTCATCGCCGCGCACTCGCGGCGCTTTGCCGAAGCCGTCATCACCGAGATCGTCGGCTTCAGCAGCGATGAAGAGCAATCGCCGTTCTGGGACGCAGTGGGAAAGCATTTCTTCGACCTGCCCTACGCCGAGGCCGAGCGGCTTTGCGGTCTGGAGAGCCGAACCTTTCTCGCCGAACTGATGCCGCAATACCCGATCTACGTGCCGATGCTGCCCCAGGCTGCGCAGGACTGCATCGGCCGTATTCACCCCGATGGCCAGGAGGCCTTCGATATCCTCGAGCGCGAAGGGTTCGAGACCAACAGCTACATTGACCTGTTCGACGGTGGTCCGACGCTGTATGCGCGCACCCCGGGTATCCGCTCTATCGCCCAGAGCCAGACCGGCACGGCTCGGTTGGATTTGTCCATCGACGCACGCGGCAGCTTTCTGGTCAGCAACGATTCGCTGACAGACTATCGCGCCATCGTCGCCGATCTGGATTACCAGACCGGGGAACCTGTGGGGTTGAGCGCCGAGATGTGCGCCGCCCTGAACGTGACCGAAGGCTGCCCGATCCGGTTGATCGCCCTGTGAGCATCACCCGGCCCCGTGCCCAACGACAGCGCCCGAGCAGGCGTGCAGAAGGAGTTGCATCATGATTGTCCGCCCGGTTCACGTCACCGACCTGCCCGCCTTGCTGAATCTGGTGCACCAGGCAGGCCCCGGCTTCACAACCCTGCCGGCCAACGAAGAACGCCTGACCCACCGGATACGCTGGGCGCAACGAACCTTCGCCGAACAGGTCGAACGCGCCGATGCCGATTACCTCTTCGTGCTCGAAGACGACGATCAGCAACTGGTGGGCGTCAGCGGCCTGGCGGGCGCCGTGGGCCTGCGCGAGCCCTGGTACAACTACCGGGTCGGGCTCACGGTCAGTTCGTCACCGGACCTGGGTATTCAACGGCAGATTCCGACGTTGTTCCTGAATAATGAAATGACCGGCCAATCGGAGATTTGCTCGCTGTTTCTGCGACCCGATCAACGCCGGGGCAGTAATGGTCGATTGCTGTCGTTGGGGCGTTTGCTGTTTGTTGCCGAATTTCCGCACCTGTTCGGCGATAAACTCATTGCCGAACTGCGTGGCAGCGCAGACGAAAAAGGCTGTTCACCGTTCTGGGACAGTCTGGGCCGGCACTTCTTCAAAATGGATTTCAGCCATGCCGATCACTTGTCGGGGCTGGGCAGCAAGTCGTTCATCGCTGAACTGATGCCGCGCCAGCCGCTTTACACCTGTCTGCTCACCGAACAGGCTCAAGCCGTGATTGGCAAGGCGCACCCGAACACCGAGCCGGCCCTGAAAATCCTCACCGCCGAAGGCTTTGCCCATAAGGGTTACATCGACATCTTCGACGCCGGCCCGGTGATCGAAGCCCCGGTCTCGACTATCCGTACCGTGCGCGACAGCCAACCGCTGGTGCTGGCCATCGGCACGCCCGACGAGCAGGCCCCGGTGTGGATGATCCACAACCGTCGCCTGGAAAACTGCCGCATCACCGCCGCCCAGGCCAGACAGGTGGGCAACAGCCTGATTGTCGACCGCCTCACCGCCAAACGCCTGCAACTGCAACCCGGCAACTCGGTACGCGCCGTGCCGTTGCTCAATCAACAGCAGCAAGCGGTGGCGGCGTGATCGGTCTTTAAAACCCTCGCGCACAATGGTGTTTTCATCGCACCACCTGCAAATTCGTCATCATCCTTCCCTCGCCCGCGTGATAGCCTTTTACTCCTTCGGCGTTGACACTTTTGCTCAAGCCCTTCCATTCCCATTGCAGTGGTGGAACTCATATGTCCAGGCTTTCTCATCAAGATTTACGCCGTAACTTTCGCAAGCTGTTCGCTTCCAACGCCTGCTATCACACGGCGTCGGTCTTCGACCCGATGTCGGCCCGTATTGCCGCTGACCTGGGTTTTGAAGTGGGAATCCTGGGCGGTTCGGTCGCGTCGTTGCAGGTACTGGGCGCCCCCGACTTTGCCTTGATCACCCTCAGCGAGTTCGCTGAGCAGGCCACCCGCATCGGCCGTGTTGCCCAATTGCCGGTCATCGCCGACGCCGACCACGGCTACGGCAACGCACTCAACGTCATGCGCACCATCGTCGAACTCGAACGCGCCGGCGTGGCGGCCCTGACCATCGAAGACACGCTGCTGCCGGCCCAGTTCGGCCGCAAGTCCACCGACCTGATCGGGGTGGCGGAAGGCGTCGGCAAAATTCGTGCGGCGCTGGAAGCTCGGGTCGACTCGGAGATGGCGATCATTGCCCGCACCAACGCGGGGATTTTGCCGATCCAGGAAATCATCAGCCGCACAAAGCACTACCAGCAGGCCGGTGCGGATGGGATTTGCATGGTGGGTGTGCAGGACTTTGACCAACTGGAACAAATCGCCGAGCACCTGAGCGTTCCGCTGATGCTGGTCACCTACGGCAATCCACTGTTGCGCGACGATAAACGCCTGGCTGAACTGGGTGTGCGGGTCACTATCGATGGTCACGGCGCCTACTTTGCCGCGATCAAGGCCACATACGACAGCCTGCGGGAACAACGGCAGATCTTTACTCAGGCGTCAGACCTGAGCGCTACCGAGTTGACCCACACCTATACGCAGCCTGAGGAATACATCCGTTGGGCGGAAGAGTTTATGAGTGTGAAGGAGTAATGACGGCGAGAGTGTTTTGCCTGTGCCGAGGGAGCTTGCGCCCTCGACACAGTACTCACTCGCCTGTCCGGCCGGAGTCTTGAACTCCACCTCCCGCTGCAACGCCCGCGCCTGAACCACATCCAGCATCGCGCAGCCTTCGCGCATCAACAGATGAACCGCCCGGGTCACGCGCGTCAGATCGCAATCGGAAATGTCTTTGAGGTTCAGGCTGGACAAGGTGTCCGCCAGATCGCGAACCACGGTGAAGCGATGCGCAGCGCAAGCGGCGATGTCGCTGAGTTCTTTGTGGGTGTTGATGAAGAGCACCGGGGTTTCGGCGTCGTAGGTGTCGATGGGGAGGTAACGAGGCATGACTTGGTCGAACATGGAAATATCTCCTGACTAATAAGGATTCCAGGGATTCGACCGGCCAAAATCGTCGCAGGATTGACCGCGAGCCGGGATCATAAAGGGCCAACTGCAGCACCGCAACGAGCAGTTCTGTGGGAAACGTCTTGGAAAGTTGTGCGCCACAAGTTGATCGTTCGCACGCTCTGCGTGGGAACGATCGGCAGGGGCTGTGCGGCTTATTTCTTGGCGAGTTTCATAATCATCCGCGACAACAAATAAATCCGCGGCGCCACACTCTCAACCTCTGCATATTCCTGCGGCGTATGAATATTGCCGCCGACAATCCCGAACCCATCCAGCGTCGGCGTACCCACGCCCGCGGACAAACTCGCATCCGCCGCCCCACCACTGCCTTCTTCCGTCAACTTACGGCCAATCTCCCCGTAAATCCCCTGAGCCATGGCCATCAACCGATCCGATTCCGGCGTTTGCGGTATCGGCGGCATCGGCGGCAATCCGCGTTGAAGTGTGGTGGTGACTTCCGTCTCGGGAATCAGCTTGTCCTTCGAAACCCGCGCCAGGTCCTTCTCGATCCGGTCAAACTCCACGCAGGAGCGTGGCAACGATCACCGTTCACACCGAATCAAGCAATTCATGATGAAGACTGCCATCGCCGCAGCAGATGACGCGGTTACGACCGGTGGCTTTGGCTTCGTAGAGCGCCTGGTCGGCGTCGTTGAGCCACAGGGTCGCGTCGGTGTGGGCCGGGTTGAAGGCGGCCAGGCCAATGCTCAGGCTGACTTTCAGCGTCGGGCTCTGCTCGTAGCCCAAGGTGGCGAAGCGATCACGCAGGGCATCCATGACGGCCGCAGCGCTCGTGAGCGGAAGGTCCGGGAGGATCACGCAGAACTCGTCGCCACCGTAGCGCCCGGCAACATCAGCCGCGCGCAGGTTCTGCTTGAGCATTTTGCTCAACTGACGCAGGACGATGTCCCCGGCAACGTGGCCGTACGTGTCGTTGATGGTTTTGAAATGGTCGATGTCGATCAGCGCAATCGCCCCGCCCTGCTGTTGACGTTTGCAACGCTGGAATTCGACTTCCAGTTGATCCTTCCAGGCGCCGTGGTTCAGCAGACCGGTGAGGCTGTCGGTGCGACTCAGGGCCAGCAACTCACGCTTTTGTCGGCCGAGGGTGTGAGCCTGGCGAAAGCAGATCCAGCCCAATGCCAGCGGATACAAACACATTAAGGGTAGGCAGGCATACAGCTGCATTTGGCTGGTTTGCGGGATGAATGCGGGGGTGAAAATCAGCAGTCCGACACCTATCCCGAGAATCTGCGCCACGGTTCCCGCCAACAGGAAACGCAAACCGCCAATGGCCACATTGTTCATCGCCATCATGGCCAGGGTCGTCGCGCTGGGCAGCGGATTGAACTGCATGGCAGCGACCCAAAAGCCGCCGAGAAAGGCGTCTACCAGCAGGTTGCGGTGTTCGGCGTGATAAGGCACTTGCGCGCGGCGCGCCCATTGATAAGCCAGGTGCGGCCAGAGTACGGCGTTGAGCAGCATCACCACCCAGACCCACGGTGCCGGGTTGAGTGGATACATCGCCGCGCTCACGAGCAACAATCCCAGGGCCAAACCCAAGGTTCGCGATGTATAGAGCCTCCTGGCCAGTGAAAGTCCTTTTCCTCCCGTTTTTCCCATAGGAGCCTCTGCGCCACAGAACGGAACCTGAAAACACTAGGGTTTCAAGTGTGGTGAGAGTCTATCAGGGCAACGGCAAATAGCCATCACCGGCTGGCGGTCTGAATACCGAGGCATAGCCATGAGGCGAGCGCCTAATGTTTTGCTATACATGAAAGGAGGGTTCGATCAATAACGACAAAAAAGGAGGCCCATGCAGACTTTTCAAGTGTTGATCATCGGCAGCGGTTTTGGCGGCCAGTGCGCGGCAATCAATCTGCTCAAGGCAGGCATCTGCGATTTCCGCCTGCTGGAACGGCGTGACTTTTTCGGTGGCACCTGGTGCCAAAACACCTACCCCGGTGCGGCGGTCGACGTACCCTCGCCGCTCTATTCCCTGTCCTTCGCCCCCTTCCGCTGGACGCAAATGTTCGCCGAACAGGCCGAACTGCACCACTACACCCAGTACGTGGTGGAGCACTTCGGCCTGCGAGAAAAGGTGGAACTGCAAGCCAATGTCGAGCGCATCGAATGGGACGACGACAGCAAACGCTGGGCGGTGCACACCGCCAGCAAAGGCACGTTCCATGCGCAGTTCCTGATCAACGCCACCGGGCCGCTGAGCCAACCGGTGGTCCCACACTTCGAAGGCCAGGAGCGGTTTCAGGGCAAGACCTTTCACACCAACAACTGGGACCACGCCTACGATTACCGGCAAAAACGCGTGGCCATCGTTGGCAGCGGCGCCAGCGCGGCCCAGGTTATTCCGACGATTGCCCCAGACGCTGAGCATTTGCATGTGTTCCAGCGCACGCCCCACTGGGTATTGCCTCGGGCCGACCGCGCCTTTGGGCCTTTGCAGCGTTGGCTGCTGGGGCTCAAACCGGCCTACAAACTGTTGCGCTGGCTGATCTACTGGCAGTTCGAAACCCGAGTGATTGCCTTCAAATACTCACGGCCGGCAATCCGTTTGGTCCAGCAACACGCACTGCGCGTTCTCGAACGGCAAGTGCCCGATCCGGAACTTAGGCGAAAACTGACGCCGGATTACGCAATCGGCTGCAAACGGATAATCATCTCGAGCACCCTGTACCCGGCACTCGGTCGCAGTAATGTGACACTACACAGCCGCGAGCAAGGCATCGTTTCCATCGACGAAACCGGCATCGTCACCCAGGACGGCCAACACATCGACCTGGACTTGATCGTCTGGTCCACCGGTTACGACGCCACCGATGGGGTGATTTCTTACCCGGTCACCGGAAAAAACGGCAAGCAACTCAGCGATTTCTGGGCGCAGTACCCGCGGGCCTATCTCGGCACCAGCCTGCCGGACTTCCCCAATCTGTTTATCGTCACCGGCCCCAACACGGGCATCGGCCACACCTCGGCGCTGTTCATCATCGAATCACAGATGAATTACATTCTTGATTGCATCCGCACGTTAAAAGAACACGGTTTGCGCAGCATCGAAGTACGCCCCGAAGCAGAACGTACCTACACTGAAATGATCCACCGGGAGATGGAACGCACCGTATGGAAGTCCGGGGGCTGCCATAGTTGGTATCAAAGCAAGAGCGGTCATGTGATTGCGATGTTTCCGGGGTTCAGTTTCAGCTATCACCGCTTGACGAGGACGCTGAAACCCGCTGATCACATTCTGTCCTGATCACGTAAAAGGAAGATGCCTGATGCTTGTGTTGGTTGTCGCTATCGCAGTTTTCGTGGCCTGGAGCTGGTTGAGCTACCCGGCCATCGGTCATTGGCTCTATGACTTGAACATGTCGATAGAGGCCAAGCTGTATCGAATGCACAAAATCGTCGTGCCGATCGCCGAAATGACCGTTTCGACCTGGCAAGGCGGGCCGTACGAAGCGTCCAGCAGTGTGCTGATGCTCCATGGTTACAGTGCCGACAAGAACATCTGGCTGCGTTTTGCCCGGCACTTTGTCGGCAACCATCGGGTGATCATCCCCGACATCGCCGGCCATGGCGAAACCGGTTTCAAGGCGGGCGGCGGCTACGACATTCCTTTGCAGGCCAAGCGGATGATCCAGTTGCTCGATGTCTGCGGCGTCGAGAAAGTCCATGTAATCGGCAACTCGATGGGCGGTTACATGGCGGCGTGGCTCGCGGCCACGTATCCCGATCGCATTGTTTCGGTGGCCCTGATCGACCCGGCGGGTGTCACCGCCCCGGAAACCAGCGACCTGGAGCGGCATTTGGCCAAGGGCCACAACCCGTTCCTTATCCATTCAAGGGAAGAATTCCAGCGCTTCTATGCCATGACCATGGCCGAACCACCGTGGGTACCCAGGGTAATGCTGGACGCCATCGCTCAGCGCTATGAACAGCAATGCGAGGAGCTGGAAGAAATCTTCAGAGACTTGCGCGCCAGCCCGCCGATGGAGCCGAAACTGCCCGACATCAAGTGCCAGGCGCTGTTGCTGTGGGGGCGCAAGGACCGTTTGATCGATGTCAGCAGCGTGGCGATCTGGAGCAAAGGCATCGACGATCTGCGAGTGGAAGTCTGGGATCACACCGGGCATATGCCGATGGTGGAACAACCCACAAACACGGCTCGGTTGTACCGGGAGTTTTTGGCATCACTGCGCTCGGAACTTCCCGTGTAGCAGCTGTCGAGCCCCAGCGAGGCTGCGTTCGGCTGCGAAGCAGTCGTAAAATCATCCACCTCGGTGTGTCAGGTGGACCGTACCGCCAGGGTTTACGACTGCTTCGCAGTCGAACGCAGCCTCGCAGGCTCGTCAGCTGCTACAACCAGCAGTCCTTTGCAGAATGAAGTTCGTAAGATTCTTCGTTTGCCGGCGCCGCGCAAGGCTGCGATCTTTTCCCGCATCCTTTACGTCACTGCACCAGGAATTTTTCATGAGCCACCCGAACTTCGTCAGCCCTGACCTGATCCGCCAACGCTTCTCCAAAGCGATGTCCGACATGTACCGCGAAGAAGTGCCGCTGTACGGCACGCTGATGGAACTGGTGGAACAGACCAACCGTCACGTGCTGGACAGCAACCCGAAGATCGCCCGGCAGTTGAACAGCACCGGCGAAATCCAGCGCCTGGACCTGGAGCGGCATGGCGCGATCCGCGTCGGCACTGCCAATGAACTGGCGACCCTCGCCCGTCTGTTTGCGGTGATGGGCATGCAACCAGTGGGTTATTACGACCTGACCCCGGCCGGCGTGCCGGTGCATTCCACGGCTTTTCGCGCGGTGCATGAGGCGGCGTTGCAGGTCAGCCCGTTCCGGGTCTTCACCTCCCTGCTGCGCCTGGAACTGATTGAAGATCTGGAACTGCGAGCGTTCGCCCAATCGGTGCTGGATAAGCGTTCGATCTTCACGCCCACCGCGCTGACCCTCATCGATCGCGCCGAAACCCAGGGCGGCCTCACCGAACAAGAGGCCCGGAACTTCGTCGAGCAGGCGCTGGAAACGTTTCGCTGGCATCACAGCGCCACCGTCACCGCCGAGCAGTACCGCAAACTTATCGCCCAGCATCGCCTGATCGCCGACGTGGTGGCGTTCACAGGCCCGCATATCAACCACCTGACGCCGCGCACCCTGGACATCGACAGGGTCCAGGCGCAAATGCCTGCCCATGGCATCACCCCCAAAGCGGTGATCGAAGGCCCGCCCCGCCGTCAGTGCCCGATCCTGCTGCGCCAGACCAGTTTCAAAGCCCTGGACGAACCTGTCTCCTTCACCGATCAAACCGAGACTCGCGGCAGCCACAGCGCCCGTTTCGGCGAAATCGAGCAACGCGGTGCCGCACTCACCCCCAAGGGCCGGACGCTTTACGACCGCTTGCTCAATGCGGCCCGAGACGAACTCAAGGACTTCCCCAACGAAGCCAACGCTGCGCGCTACAACGCGCTGATGGCGCAGCACTTCAGCGAATTTCCTGACACCTACGAAGGCATGCGTCAACAGGAACTGGCGTACTTTCGCTACTTCGTCACGGAAAAAGGCTTGGGGGCCGATGAGCTGAAATCGTTGTCGCTGGAGGATTTGCTCAGCGGCGGGTATTTGCGGGTTGAACCGTTGGTGTACGAAGATTTCCTGCCGGTTAGCGCGGCGGGAATTTTTCAGTCGAACCTGGGGGATGCGGCGCAAACCCACTATGGGGTGCATTCGAACCGGCAGGTGTTCGAGAAGGCGCTGGGGCGATCGATGATTGATGAGCTGGCGTTGTATGCCGAGACGCAGCGCCGCTCGATCGAGGAATGTTTCGCCGCGTCGAGCCTCGCTGTCTGAGGCGTGGCACGAACGTGTAGCAGCTGGCGAAGCCTGCGTTCGGCTGCAAAGCAGTCGTTGTATCAGCCGCCGAGGTCTTCAGACAAACCGTGTTTGCCGGTTTTACGACTGCTGCGCAGCCGAACGCAGGCTTCGCCAGCTGCTACACGTCATATTTAGCGGAGCTTCGCCAACAGTTCTTGTGCCGCTGCCTCAGACGACGCTGGATTCTGACCGGTTATCAGCATCCCATCCGTGACCACATAACTCGCCCAATCCGCCTCCTTGGAATAAATACCCCCCTTCTCCTGCAGCATGTCCTCCACCAAAAACGGCACGACGTCCGTCAGTTGCACAGCCTCTTCCTCAGAGTTGGTGAAGCCCGTCACACGCTTGCCTTTGACCAGCGGCTGGCCGTCCGCGCCCTTGACGTCACGCAACACACCCGGTGCGTGGCAGACGGCCGCGACCGGCTTGCCCGCCTTGTAAAACGCCTCGATCAAGGCAATCGAAATTTTATCTTCGGCCAAATCCCACAGCGGGCCATGGCCGCCCGGGTAGAAAATCGCATCGTAATCTTCAGGTCTCGCACTGCTCAGCAGAGCGGTAGACGCCAAGGCGGACTGGGCGGCGGAGTCTTTACGAAAGCGCTCAGTGGCCGCGGTTTGCGCGTCCGGCTCGTCGCTTTTTGGGTCCAGCGGTGGTTGGCCGCCCTTGGGCGAGGCCAGGGTCAGCTGAGCGCCAGCGTCCTTGAAGGCGAAATACGGTGCGGCGAATTCTTCCAGCCAAAAGCCGGTTTTCTTACCCGTGTTACCCAATTGATCGTGGGACGTTAAAACCATCAGGATTTTCATCTCGTTCTCCTTGAGTTCGCAAATGTTCATTCATCTCGGCGCTGAATTTGACCTCCAGGCGGCACTGTTCGTTGCACCTGTCACCCTAGCGGTTCTGCTAAAGGTTTTCGGCCAATGAGACGATGGGTCACCCGAATGATGGCCAACCGCCTTGATGCGCAACAAGTTGCGCACTCAACGCCGCGAAAGACCTGGCCGGGTCGCTGATCGCCCGGCCAGTCAGGCGCTCCAGCCAAGTGCGCAAGAAGTTGCGCAGTACTGCGCAACTTCTTGCGCACATTCACAGCGATCTTTGCAAAAAACTCTTCGCGAACGTTGGAAAAAATCTTCAACCACCTGATTTATATAATGTTTCAAGTTTATGGCACGGACTTTGATAACAGTCAGGCACCCACCGGGCGATACCGCCTCCCGGGCACCCTCACTTATTTAGCAAGGAGCACATCCATGGCTACACCAGCGTACATGTCCGTTACTGGCGAGAAACAAGGTCTGATCACTGCCGGCGCGTTCACTGCCGACTCGGTTGGCAACACCTACCAGGAAGGTCACGAAGACCAGGTCATGGTTCAGGGTTTCCAGCACGAAGTGATCATCCCGCGTGACCCGCAGTCCGGCCAACCTACTGGTCAGCGCGTTCACAAGCCGGTTGTAATCACCAAAGTGTTCGACAAGGCGTCCCCACTGCTGCTGGCTGCCCTGACGTCGGGCGAGCGCATGACCACTATTGAAATCAAGTGGTACCGCACCTCAGCTCAAGGCACCCAAGAGCACTACTACACCACCAAACTTGAAGACGCGATCATCGTCGACATCAAGGACTACATGCACAACTGCCAGGACCCGGCGAACTCGCACTTCACCCACCTGGAAGACGTGCACTTCACCTACCGCAAAATCACCTGGACCCACGAAGTATCCGGTACTTCGGGTTCCGATGACTGGCGTTCCCCGGTCGCTGGCTAAGTTTAGCCGACCGTTTCAAGCATCGGCCAGCTCTGCTGGTCGATGTTGTTTTCGCCCTTCCAGAATTTTGCGTCTGCTGATTCCTTTTTCCGGCATTGGCAACGCCGCAGCACTGCACGAGGAACAAGGGATGTTCGCGCCGGCCAATCAAACTCACTTTACCCTGACCATCGAAGGTCTTTCCAACGACTTCCAGGTTCTTTCCCTGCAAGGTCGGGAAGCCATCAGCCCGCCTTTTGTATTTGAGGTGTAACTGGTCAGTGAACAGCCGTCCCTGGACCTCGAGACCCTGCTGCACAAACCGGCCTTCTTGCAGCTCTCGCCCGACGCTAGCGGCATCCATGGCCAGATCTATCGCGCCGCCCAGGGTGATTCCGGCAAACACCTGACCCGCTACGCGGTGACCCTGCGCCCGCAACTGTCCTACCTGACGCCCCGTATCAACCAACGCATCTTCCAGAACCTTAACGTGCCGAAAGTGTACCAGCCGGGCGGAAAATGCTGACTGCCATGGTTGTCCTCTTCGTGGGTGCGTTTTTTGCCGTCCTTGCTGTGGGTTTCGACGTTGTGTTCGTCGCCGGCCGA
>NZ_JASBRE010000036.1 GCF_029960815.1 Pseudomonas sp. AL03 | reverse complement strand
CGGTTTTTCAAAAGCGGGTAGACAGTGGGGGCGAGTCCATACATAGCAGCTGGCGGAGCCTGCGTTCGGCTGCGTAGCAGTCGTAAACCCGACTTGCACGGTTTTCCTGATACACCGCGAACTCTGATTTCACGACTGCTGCGCAGCCGAACGCAGGCTTCGCCAGCTGCTACAAGGGGTTGTGTCGCCGCAGGGTCATTTTTCTGCAGCGGAATCGACCCGGGTCATCTGCCCACGCTCGTAACGCGGATACAGATGGCTGACGCTGCGGATCAGCTCGTAACGACTCAGGCTGATGCCAGCAAAACGGTCGGGGATGGGGCTGCGGATCATCTCGGCCATGTCGCTGCCGTTGGCGGCGCCGTCGCGCATGAGCTGATCGAGCCAGGTGAGGTAGTCGCGCATCTGTTCGAACGGCTGTTGATCCGTGGCCACCGGGCCGTGGCCGGGAACGATGAGCGTCCAGGGCAAGCCTTGAAGTGTGGCAATGTCCGCCAGCCACACCGACAGCCCCGGACTGTTGGGCGTGGTCAGCGCCCGTTGATAAAACACCAGATCCCCGGCAAACAACACGCCGGTTTTCTGGTCGAGAATAGCCAGATCCGCGCCAGTGTGCCCACCCAGGCCCAGCAGACGAAAATCGTGATCCCCAAAACTTCGCACGCCGGGCGTCAGCGTTTCGGTCGGCAACACCACTTCGGTGCCGCGCATCCAGTCACCCACCAGTCGATACAGGTTCTCGGCCATGGCATCGCCCTGCTGATGCAGCAGCTCGGTGGTGCCGGCCAGCGCGCCGATCGGCACGTCACTGAAGGCCTGGTTGCCGAGCACATGATCAGGATGATGATGCGTCAGCAGCACCTCAATCACCGGTTTATCGGTGGTCGCGGCAATCGCCTTGCGCATCGCTTCGCCGTAGCGTTTCGACGGCCCGGTATCGATCACCACCACACCGCGTTCGGTGACGATGAACGCGGTATTGACGATGTTGCCGCCGTTGGCCTTGTCAAAATTGTCAGTGCTGCCTTCCAGCAGCCACGTGTCTTCGGCGATCTGTCGGGGCTTGAGTGAATACTCGAGCTCGGCCAGGGCCGGCAGGCTCAGGCTCATGAACAACAGCAGCATCCAGCGCATCACGCGCTCCTTTGGGTCAGGGTATGGCCGCATCGAATTGATTGCCGCTGTTGTCCCGCAGTAACAGGCGCGTCTGCCCTGTTCCTTCGATGTCGAAGGCCAGGTTGGGGTTTTCGCTGACGGCGGGAAACAGCTCAAGTCGGGCCAGCAGCTGATCGTTCTGATCCCGCAGTTCGGCATGGTTGATGAAGAACTCCGGGATGCCGCTGACCATGCCGTTGTCCATTGGATGCGCCACCTGCAGCCGCACGCGACTGAATTCGCCACGGGGATAACGACCGCCCAGCACTTCGCCGATGTGGTCTTCCCAGCCCGGCTGAGTACGCACCACACTCGGCGCCGTGCAACCGCCGCCCGCCGCATCGATCAGGGTCGAGCCGACATGCCACACCCCGTCACGGGTCAGCACCGCCGCACGCAATGGCGTGGCTTGCTCGATACGGATGCGGATCGACAGCCAGGGGAGCACCCGGTCCAGCGGCTGGAAATCGACGATTTTTGGCAAGGGGTTGAGTTCGGCCCAGGCGAGGATTTTCACCACCTCGCCCTTGAACGCCCGGGCGTCGATTTCCAGCGGCACCTGCCGGGCATCTTCGGCGAACGGCGGCGCCAGCAGCTTGACCCGGTCGTCGAACACGAACGGCGCATCGCCGAGCATCTGCTTGTGATAGAAGGCCCACATCACCGAGGGCACCGGGTCTTTGCCCGGGTCGATGTCCGCGGCGAGCGCAGCCAGGGGTAACCAGCAGGCCAACAGACAACTCGCTCGCCAGTTCACTGTTGATACATCTCGGGCACGTCATAGCGCAGGCCGTAATGACCATAAATGGTTTTGACGGCGCCCTCGCGGATCAAGGTTTCCAGCGCCTCTTCCACCGCATAGGCCAACTGACGGTTGCTTTCATGCACCGCCATGCCGATCTCCCAGAGCTGCTTGCCCATGTTCGGGTAGGCGTTTTCCGCCAGCGCCACTTGCGGGTCCGCCGCTTCATGCACTTGCCAGTCAATCTCGCCGCGCATGGCCATCACCGCGTCGACTTCACCGGCCTTCATGGCCGCGAAAGCCTGTGCCACACCAGGGTAGTGATGGGTGTTGCCAGCGAGCATGCCGCTGAATACCGAGGTCAGGTAGAACGACGGCACACTGTCGACTTCGACGCCGATCGGGTGGTGCTCGAACACGGCGACGCTGCCCACCTTATCCAGTCGGCGACGGTCGAAGGCGACCTGCCATTGTTCGTTCTGGTACGGCCCGAACATCACCACATGGCCGTTTTCCAACTCACCCAGTTCATTGCGCTTCTGCGCGTAATCGCGATCGTACGGCACGCGCATCATCAGGTCGGCCAGTTGCAGATCGTGCAACTGACTGGCACGCCAGATGTAATCGCGCAGGTCGTCATCGAGCTTCTCGCCGGCGGGCGCCCACATCAACGTCAGGTGCACACCGAGGGCCTTGGCTAACGCCTCGGCGAGTTCGACATCAACGCCGCGGGCCTGGCCGGCGTCTTCAAAACTGTAGGGGGCAAAGTCCTTGTAGACCGCCACTTTCAGCTCCCCGGCGGCGATCATTTCGTCATAGGTTCGGACCTGCGCCTGCACGGTCTGGCAGCACAGCAACACAGCGCTGATCAACACAGCGAGCAGGCGCATGGATTACTCCTCGACGTGAACGCTGTCCAGGTAAGTACGCACCGCCCACAAGGCTTCCTGGCTCAGGTAATCGGCCATCTTCGGCATGTAGACCCGGCCGTCACGCACGGCACCGTGGCGCACGCGTTCGACGAACCATTCATCACCCGCTTCGGCGACATCCAGCAGGCGCAGATCGGGGGCGATGCCGCCAGATTTGGCTTCCAGGCCATGACAGGCTGCGCAGTTCTGGTTGTAGGCCGAAGAACCGATCTCCACGGCCTTATCGTGTTCCGGGGAGGTGCGATACGGGTTCACCGCCGCCCACCCATCGCCATCAACCTGCACGCCGGCGTCTTTGATCGGGGTCAGGCCCAGGGTGGCGACAGCCTGAGGTACCACGTTGCCGTGGGCCCAGACGGAACCTGCGCTGATAAAACCGGCCAGCAGCCCGGCAATGAGTAAGGCGTTGCGTTTTGTTGTCATTGTTATGCCCTCTTGATTGCACGCAAAACCTCTTTGAAGAGGCTACGGCACCCATCTTAGGAAGGGCTTCGCGCAAACCCCATGCTGCTTTGGTGGCCGCCGTCTAATTCCTTGGTAGTAGGGCTTGTGGCGCACATCCAAATACAGCCGCGGATCGCTAAAACCACGCCGCCCCGGGCGAGTTACTACCTTGGTACTGACTCATTGGTACTTTCTGCATATTTCCTTCTGCCTCGCAGGCTTCCTATGCTGGCGCTACCTGTAATGGAGTGCCTTATGCGCCAGCTTGCCCCTTACGCCCTGATTTACCTGTTGGCGATTGCCTGCGCCGCCGGGTTGGCGACCCAGAGCCAGGCCGCCGATGCGCCGTTGCAGGTGAAAATTGGCTACCTGGGTTATCGCCCCGACCCGGGCCCGTTGCTGTCGAACATCATTCCCGAGCCGGTCGATGCCGGGCTGCGTGGCGCCGAACTGGCGATCACCGACAGCAACAGCACCGGGCGTTTCCTCAACCAGAGTTACAGCCTGGTCAGCGCCAACGTCGACAAACCGGATGCCCTGGTCGAAGCGGCCAAGGCCCAGCATGAACAGGGTCTGCGTCTGTTTGTGGTGAATGCACCGGCGCAGAGCCTGCGCCGGCTCAGCGCCGTGCTGCCCGACAGCTTGCTGTTCAATGCCGGCAGTCCCGATGACAGCCTGCGCAGCACCGATTGCCTGCCGAACGTGCTGCACAGCCTGCCGAGTCGGGCGATGCTCGCCGATGCGCTGGCGCAATTTCTGGTGGTGCGCAAATGGCAACGGGCGCTGCTGATCGTCGGCCCGACCCCGGACGATCAAGCCTATGCCGCCGCCCTGCGCCGCGCCGCCAAACGCTTCGGGTTGAAACTGGTCGCGGAAAAAACCTGGAGTTTCGACAACGATCAGCGTCGCAGCGCCCAGGCCGACATGCCGTTGTTCACCCAGACCGCCGAGTACGATGTGGTGCTGGTGGCGGATGAACGCGGTGATTTCGGCGAATACGTGCCCTACCAGACCTGGTACCCACGGCCGGTCGCCGGCACTCAGGGCCTGACCCCGGTGGGCTGGCACAAAACCGTGGAAACCTACGGCGCCGCCCAGTTGCAGAAACGCTTCGAAGCCATGGCCGGGCGCTGGATGAATGACCGCGATTTCGCCGCCTGGATCGCCGTGCGCAGCATCGCCAGTGCGGTGAGCAAGTTGCGTCAGACCGATCCGATGGCGATCCGTACGCTTGAAACCAGCGATCAATTGCCGCTGGATGGTTTCAAGGGTCGCAAGCTCAGCTATCGGGCGTGGAACGGCCAGTTGCGCCAACCCATTCCCATCGTCCAGCCCCGCGCATTGGTCAGCACTTCGCCACAGGACGGTTTCCTGCACCCCTTTAACGAGATGGACAGCCTGGGCTACGACAAGCCCGAGGTCAGCTGCAGCTTTCCCTGATCCCACCTCCACAACAACGACAATAAAAAGGAATCCGCCATGCGCCGCACCCTGCTCTCTTGCGCCCTGCTGCTTGCCGCCGGGCACGCCGCGGCCAGCACCGCCTGGGTCTCCAACGAAAAGGACAACAGCCTGAGCCTGATCGACCTGCAGACCCTGCAAGTCACCGATACCCTGCCTGTCGGCCAGCGCCCACGCGGCCTGCTGCTGTCCCACGACAATAAGCTGCTGTACATCTGCGCCAGTGACTCGGATCGGGTCCAGGTGATGGACGTCGCCACGCGCAAAATCATCAAGGAACTGCCCTCTGGCAAAGATCCTGAGCAGTTCGCCTTGCACCCCAACAATCGCTGGCTGTACGTCTCCAACGAAGACGATGCGCTGGTGACGGTGATCGACACCGAAACCTCCAAGGTGCTGAGCCAGATCAACGTCGGCGTTGAACCCGAAGGCATGGCCGTCAGCCCCGACGGCAAGTGGGCGGTGAACACCAGCGAAACCACCAACATGCTGCACTGGATCGACACCAGCACCCAGACGCTGGCCGACAACACTCTGGTGGATCAGCGGCCGCGCTTCGTCGAATTCACGCCTGATGGTTCCAAGCTCTGGGCCTCGGCGGAAATCGGCGGCACGGTGACCATTCTCGATGTCGCGACCCGGCAGATCCTCAGGACCCTGACCTTCCAGATCAAGGGCGTGCACCCGGATAAGGTTCAACCCGTGGGCATCAAACTCAGCGCCGACGGCAAGTACGGTTTCGTCGCCCTCGGCCCGGCCAATCATGTGGCGGTGATCGACGCCAAGACCTTCGAGATTCTTGATTATCTGTTGGTCGGACGACGGGTCTGGCAGATGTCATTCACCCCGGATCAACGGCAACTGCTGGCCACCAACGGTGTCAGCGGCGACGTGTCGGTGATCGATGTCGACAGCCTCAAGGTCACCCAATCAATCAAGGTCGGGCGCTATCCGTGGGGCGTGGTGGTGACCCCATGAACGCACTGGAAGTCAGCGACCTGAGTTTCGCCTATGGCGCGCGCGAGGCGTTGCGTCAGGTGAGTTTCAGCTTGGCACCCGGACGTTTCGCGGCGCTGCTCGGGCCGAACGGCGCGGGTAAATCGACGCTGATCGCCCTGCTCACTCGTCTCTACGATGTGCAGCGCGGTGACATCCGCGTCGGCGGTTGTTCGCTGCGTAACGCGGCGCGCCCGGCGCTCAAGCAACTGGGTGTGGTGTTTCAGCAAAGCACCCTGGACCTGGACCTCAGCGTCGAGCAAAACCTGCGTTATCACGCCGCGCTGCATGGGATGTCCCGGCGTCAGACTGGAATCCGGGTCGACGCCGAACTGGCCCGTCAGTCCCTGACTGAACGCCGTCGCGAGCGGGTCCGCGAACTCAATGGCGGCCACCGTCGCCGGGTGGAAATCGCCCGCGCCTTGCTGCATGAACCGCGCCTGCTGCTGCTCGACGAGGCCAGCGCCGGCCTCGACCCGGCCAGCCGGCTGGCCCTCAATCAGCACATCCGCAGCCTGTGCCGCGAGCAGAACATCAGCGTGCTCTGGACCACCCATTTGCTGGATGAGGTGCAGCCCTGCGACGACTTGCTGATTCTCCATCAAGGCCGGCTGGTGGCCAGCGGGCAGGCGGATGCCTTGAGCCAGGAACATGGCGGCGATCTCGGGTCGGCCTTCACCCGCCTGACAACATCAGGAGTCGCCCTATGAATGCTTATTGGCAATGTTTCAGCGGCATCGTGCTGCGTGAATGGCTGCGCTTTGTGTTGCAGCACACGCGGTTTCTTAGCGCGCTGGTGCGGCCGTTGCTGTGGTTGCTGGTGTTCGCCGCCGGTTTTCGCGCCGCTCTCGGGATCGCGATCATCGAGCCCTACGACACCTACATTCCCTATGAGGTCTACATCATCCCCGGGCTGGCCTGCATGATCCTGCTGTTCAACGGCATGCAAGGTTCGCTGTCGATGGTCTACGACCGGGAAATGGGCAGCATGCGCGTGCTGCTGACCAGCCCCCTGTCCCGCCCCTTTCTGTTGTGCAGCAAGTTGTTGGCCACCTCGCTGATCTCGCTGTTGCAGGTCTATGCCTTCCTGGCGATTGCCTGGCTGTACGGTGTGCAACCACCGGCCATGGGCTTGTTGATTGCATTACCGGCGTTGCTGCTGGTGGCATTGATGCTCAGCGCACTGGGCTTGTTGCTGTCCAACGCCATCCGTCAGCTGGAGAACTTTGCCGGGGTGATGAATTTCGTGATCTTCCCGCTGTTTTTCCTGTCGTCGGCGCTGTACCCACTGTGGAAAATGCGCGAGTCCAGCGAGTGGCTGTACGGGTTGTGCGCGTTGAACCCGTTCACCCATGCGGTGGAGCTGGTGCGGTTTGCCCTGCATGAACGCTTCAATCCGTTGGCATTGGCGGTGTGTGTGGGGCTGACATTGTTATTCGCTCTGCTCGCCGTGCTCACCTTCAACCCGCAACATGCGGCATTGCGCAAATCCAGCTAACAACACAGAACAGGACGAAATTACTACTTTAGTACTGCTTTACCTGTCTATCGTCGCATTCCCAACGCACCGAGACTGGCATGTAATGGGTTCATAACTATAAGGATTGAACCCCATGCCGCGTGCCCGACGTCGTCTGCTGCGCCCTTCTCTCGCTGCGCTATCGCTAAGCCTGTTGCTGGGCGTCGCGCAGGCCGAAACACCGCTGTTCTCAGCCGACGGCTATCGCATCGGTCTTTACCGCAGCCCGACCCCGAATCAAGTACAGGGCGCCGGCATCATTGATACCGCGGCCCTGCAAACCCTGCTGACCCAGACGCCCCGTCCGGTGCTGATCGACGTCTACCGCCGGCAATGGCTGCAAGGACGTTTCATCGAGGACCAGCCCCACGAAAACCTGCCCGGCAGCCATTGGCTGGCCAATACCGGCGACGGTGACCTGACGCCCGACTGGCAGGACTATTTTGCGCATAAGCTGAACACATTGACTGCAGGCGATCTCGCGCAACCGCTGGTCTTCTATTGCCGCTCCGATTGCTGGCTGAGCTGGAACGCCGTGAAACGCGCCGCCGCCATGGGCTATAAGACGCTGTACTGGTATCGCGACGGCCTGGACGCCTGGCAGGCAGCCAACCTGCCCGTAGCGCCCGCCCAGCCCGAGCCCTTTCCCTGATCTTTACGCGGGCGCGTTGTTGCCACACCCTAATCAAAATAATGAGGTGAAAGGCTATGTACAAAATTCTGATTGCCGACGATCACCCGCTGTTTCGCGAAGCCATTCATAACGTCATCAGCGATGGTTTTCCGGGCAGCGAGGTGATGGAAACCGCCGACCTGGACAGCGCCCTGGCGCTGACTCAGGAACACGACGACCTGGACCTGATCCTGCTCGACCTGAACATGCCCGGCATGCACGGCCTCAATGGCCTGATCAACCTGCGCAACGAGGCGCCGACCATTCCGGTGGTGATCGTCTCGGCCGAACAGGACAAACAAGTCGTGCTGCAAGCCATCACCTATGGCGCGGTGGGTTTCATCACCAAATCCTCGCCACGGGTGCAGATGACCGAGGCCATCCAGCAGATCCTCAACGGCAATGTCTACTTGCCACCGGACATCATCCGCACGCAAAAATGCGGCTCAAGGCGCATGAACGATGCCCCGAGCTTCCCGCCGGAACTGCTCCAGGCCTTGACCCGCAAGCAATTGCTGGTGCTCGAACGCATGACCAAGGGCGAGTCGAACAAACAGATCGCCTACACCCTGGAAATCGCCGAAACCACGGTCAAGGCCCACGTCTCGGCGATCCTGCGCAAACTCAATGTGCACAACCGGGTGCAGGCGATTTTGAGTGCCGGCGACATTGATTTCGGGTCGTATTTGCGGCGCTGAAACACGTTTACAGTGCTGAGTGGCATGCCCTAATGCCGATCAGTTAAGGGGAGTTTACGGCGACACACTCCCTGTAGCAGCTGGCGAAGCCTGCGTTCGGCTGCGCAGCAGTCGTGAATTCAGACAATGCGGTGCTTCAGGAGGACCGCGCCTTTAGGGTTTACGACTGCTGCGCAGCCGAACGCAGGCTTCGCCAGCTGCTACAGGTTCAGTCAGTCTCAAGTTATCGGGATAGGCCTAGGAGATGACTCATCGCCGTCTTCAGCTTCATCGGCCGCACCGGCTTGTGCATCAAGGTGTGCCCCAACTCACGGATCTGCAACTTGAGTTCGTTGCTGTAATTGGCGGTGATCATCATCGCCGGAATGGCCGAGCCGCGACGGGCGTTGATCCGGGCCACGGCATCGACGCCGTTCTGATCGTCATCCAGGTGATAGTCGGCGATCAGCAAGTCTGCTTCTTCGTGATAGTTGTCCACTTGCCGCGCCAGGTCCTCCTCGGACAGCGCCGTGACCACCAGACACCCCCACCCTTCGAGCAATGTGCGCATGCCGGCGCAAATGGCCGCGTCGTTATCCAGCACCCACACCCGCGCCCCACGCAGACGTTCAAGCATCGGTTCACTCATCAGCAGACTCGGCAGCGCCTTGGGTGCCGTAGCACTCAAGGGCACTTCGACGGAAAACATTGAGCCCTTGCCCGGCCACGAACGCACGTGAATGCGGTGTCCGAGAATCCCGGCAATCTTCTCCACGATCGCCAGGCCCAGACCTAACCCGCGATCCTGATCAGGACGCTGCACGTCACCGCGCTTGAACTCCTGAAAAATCTCTTCCAGACGGTTTTCGGCAATGCCCATGCCGCTGTCCCAGACCTCAATCGACAGGCGCTGGTGATGACGCCGGCAACCGAGCACCACACGACCGCTGTAGGTGTAGCGAATGGCGTTGCTCAACAGATTTCGCAGAATCCGCGCCAGCAACTGAATGTCGCTGCGCACCAGCGCGGAACACGGAATGAAATGCAGCTCAAGGCCTTCACTGCGAGCCACCTGGGTGTACTCGGCCGCGAGGTTTTCCAGCAGTTCGCTCAGGGCAAACGGCGCAATGTCGGCCTTGATCACCCCGGCATCCAGTTTGGAGATATCCACCAGGGTGCCCAGCAGGTTTTCCACGTCTTCCAGGGAATTGCTGACGTTACGCACCAAAATCGCATTGGCCACCGGTTCGCGTCGTTCCAGCAAAGCGCTGGTAAACAGCCGCGCGGCGTTCAGCGGTTGCAGCAAGTCGTGACTGACGGCGGCGAGAAACTTGGTCTTTGACAGGTTGGCCTGCTCGGCCTCGAGTTTGGCTTCGCGCAGGCGAGACTCCACGCGCCGACGCTCGTCGATCTCGCGCAGCAATTGGTCGTTGAGCGTCGTCAGTTCCGCCGTCCGCTCGCGCACCCGCAACTCAAGGTTCTGATAGGCCTGGTGCAGCGCCTCGGCGGTGCGGCGGCGCTCGGTGATGTCGCGGATCAACACGAAAATCCCCACCACTTCCCCGGTGGCCAGGCGATTAGGCACGTAGGAGCGCAGCATGTAGCGCTCCTGGTTGTTGATGTTGGTTTCGGCGAACTCGAACGTCACGCTCTCACCGGCCAACGCCCGAGCCACATAGGCTTCCAGGCGCTGGTAATGCTGTTCGCTGTGGACTTCGCGCAGGCTCTGCCCAAGCATCACGCCCCGAGGCCAGCAGTACCATTCTTCATACACCTTGTTGGTGAATTCGTAGACCAGATCGGCATTCAGGTAGGCAATCAGCGCCGGCACGTGGTCGGTGATCAGGCGAATCCAGCGCTCGCTTTCGCTCAGCGCTTCGGCGTGTTGGTAGCGTTCGGTGATGTCGGTGAAGGTATTGACGAAACCGCCGGTGGGCAATGGATGGGTGCGGATTTCCAGCACCCGGCCATCGTAGAGGCGCTGCTCGCATTCCTGCACGTGCCGCCCGTTTAGATCACGACTGGCCGGCGTCAGCAAGTGCAACTCGCTGTCGGCGATCACCTCGGCGAACTGCCGATGGGCCGCCACCGGCGCCAGGCCGCTCAGCTCGAGGAAACGTCGGTTCCACAGTTCCAGAATGCCCTCGGCGTTGACCATCGCCACCCCTTGGGAAAGGTTGTCGACCGCCCGTTGCAACAGATGCGATTTCTGCGCCACCGCCTGCTCGCGGCGCACGGTTTCGCTGAGTTTGACGTCGGTAATGTCGGTGAACAGGATCACCCGTCCGCCCTCTTGGGTGGGTCGTTCGCTGACTTGCAACCAGCGACCGTCCTGCAGGCGATACAGCAGATTTTCGTCGGCATGCCCGCGCGGTTCTTCGGTGAACAGCCCCGTGGCGGACATCAGCCGCTTGACCTCGGCCAGGCGCATGCCGGCGTTGATCCGCACCCGGCTGTTGCCCCAGAAAGCCTTGAAGCGGCTGTTGAACAGCACGATCCGCTGGTCCGCATCGAACAGCACAAACGCATCGGAAATGCTCTCGATGGCATCGATCAAATGCTGATGCGCGGTTTCCGCGCGCAGGCGCGCTTCGCTGAGCAAGTGATTGCCTGACTTGAGTTCAGCCATGGCCTGGTTCAAGGCGTCGGTGCGCTCACGCACCTGTTCGGCCAGCACCACCGAATGCTGGAACGCCGCGTAGGGGTCGTTGCCGCGAGTGATGCCGGACTCGATCCGCTCGATCAGCGCGCCATTGATGCGCTGCAGTTTGTGGTTGTCGCGCTGCAGGCTGGCGATCTGCGCTTGAAGCTCAGCGGTGTCCAGGGGACCGGCCTCGGGCAATGGCAACCCCGGTGAAGGTCTGGTTGATATGCATGCCATTGAACTGTTCTCCGTAGGTGTTGAAACCCATCACCCGTTGGTCACGCAAAAAAGCCCCTATCTGCTCCAGACTGCCGCCGTCTTCCAGTTCCAGACGCCTGAGAAAGCAATCGCAGCCGATGGTCAGCAGCAGATCGCCGAGGCGCTCCTGCAACCCTTCGAACAGCGTTTGCAGATTCGGCAGCATCGGGCCCGGCGTCATGACCGTGAGGACGATGCCGTTTTCCACTGCGCAGTAGAAACTCAGGCTCAGGTCTGGATGAACCTGCTGGATCGCCCGCACGTAATACTCATCGTTGATCCGTACGGCCAATGGGTGTGCGGCGAAGATCCGATGATCGAGCTCCGCTACCGGCACACCGATGTGCCGGGCATACTCTTCGGCGGCCGGCTCGGCATTGAGTTCAAAGACCCGGCGCGAGGCGCTGTCGGCGCCGGTGACCACCAGTTTTTCCGCCCTCGGCAAAATATGGTGAGTGGTGAACACCTCGAAATCCAGCCAGGTGTTGACCAGCACCACCACCGCCGCGCCGCTGTGGAACTCGCCATTAAAATAGACGTGGGTGTGGGTCAGGTAATTGTCGTCGCCGGCCGAACCGCCAAAATGCGGGATGTCACCCAGCGCCGCACTCAGGGCCGCGAGGACCATTTCTTCACGGCTGGACAAACCATCAAGCAGGGTCAGCGCGAAGCTGTTGCCCTTGATCGGTGCCTGGGTGTTGCTGCGACAGCCACTGACCAGTCGCTCGACCATTTGCTGGGCGTCGATCAGGCTGAAGCGCTCCATCTCGGAGATCAATTCGGCGTCGATGGAAAAATGCCGATGGTCCAAGCCCACCGCGGTCACGCAGTTGCGACCGTAGCCCAACGGCGTGATTTCCCCGGCGCTGGTGCAACCCACCAGGCGAATGCCACCGAAGCTTTGTTGCAAGGCCAGGCCCAGTGCCTGCAAGTCGTACTCGGCGGAACAGAAGAACAGCACAAATCCCAGATGCGGGTGCAACAACTGCCGCGCCAATTCCTGAGCAGCCTGCTGGGCATCGGTGGCCTGGGACATTGCACTGACAACACCTTCGTTCTGGACCTGCTGCATCGTCGCCTCCCGCAGGTGCGCATGTATGAGGCTCGAGTGTACGAAGCCTGAGGGTCGCGACGTATGCTACTTGGGTAGCGGGTAGCCGCTTCGATGGGATGAGAGTCTGTGCGACCGTTTCAAGGACAACTCAAATTCTGTAGCAGCTGTCGAGCCTGCGAGGCTGCGTTCGGCTGCGAAGCAGTCGCAAAACCTGAGTGCGAGGTTTTCCTGAAACATCGCATTGTCTGATTTCACGACTGCTTCGCAGCCGAACGCTGCCTCGCGGTGCTCGACAGCTGCTACAGATCGGGTAATGGCTAGTCGAAAGGCATCAGGGCCATCTCCTTCGCCAAGGGATTACCAGGTCAGCACCGCCCCCACCGCAAAGGTGTCGGTGTCTTCGTTCTGGTCGCTGGTGTCGTGGCCGTTGATTGCGAACTGGTTGTACTCGGCCACCAGCTTGAGGTTGTCGTTGACGTCATGGAACAGCGCAATGCCGCGCGTCTCGTAGTCCGCGCCGCTGCCGACCACGCCATTGCCGTCGTCGTTGGTCTTGCCGTAAGACAAGGCCAGTCGGTTCTTGCCGAGTTTGTAGGAGCCCTGCAGCAAGTAACCGTCACTGTCGACGTTGCGCAGGGTCGGTTCACCGGCGTTGTTGGTGAAGAACGGGTTGATGCCCTTGGCCTGGAAACCGGAGCCGGTAAGAGACAGCCCACCCATCTTCGCTTGCACACCGTAGCCGACACCTTTGGAGGTGATGGACTGGACAGTGGAGTCGGTATTGTCGGAAGTCTGGTAGCTGCCGTTGACCCAGCTGTAGATCTTCGCCCCGGCAACGTCGAACTGATAGGTGATCTCGCTCTCGGTGCGCGGGTTCTCCTGATAGGCCTTGCCCAATGGACTGCTGTCGTTGGTGTCCACCGGGTCCATGATCCCCACCGCCACCCGCAAGCCCTCCATCACCGGCGTGCGATAGGTAATCTGCGACGTAGGGAACGGGTATGGATAACCCGTGCCGATGTTGCCGAACGACACCCCGCCACCGTCCACCAGCCCCAGGGAATCGCTGACCTGGCCGTAACCGGTGAGCATTTCATCCAGCAGGATGTTGGAGCGGGCGAACAGGCCAAAGTCCTTGCCGATCAACACCTCACCCCACTCAGGATTAGCCACGGTGCCGTAGAACTGCCGCACATCGATGGCGGTGTCGGTGCCGTTGGTTTCGCTGTCGTTGATGGTCACCCAGAACGAAGTCCGGGCACCGAGCTTGAGGTCATCGATCTGCTTGCTCATGTTGAAGCCCAGGTAGTTGGGCAAAAAGCCCATCTTCACACGCGCCTGTTTGCGGTCGAACTGGTCGCCGGCACGGTCCACATCGCTGTTCACATAGAAGGCGTTGATGTAGCCATCGGTGGAAAACGTGGTCTGGTCCTTGTCATACAGCATGATCTCGGCTTCGGCCATCGAGCTCAAACCGAGGGTCGACAGGCTGGCGATGAAGACAGGCAAGAAACGATGCTTGATGTTCATATTGTTGTGCATGACGCGCTCCGCAGCGGGGGACTGGATGTCGGAGGCGATTATCGAAAGCTGACCGGCGGCGTCATACGCTGCCTTGGAGGCGGTTTTGAAGTGCTTTGGAGTGGCAGGTCATGCGCGGCAAGTTCGGTGTAAGACCGCGCGTCGGCAGGCTCGGAACTTAGGGTGTACGCCTGCAGAACGGACTGGCATCCACAAGCACCGGTACTGGCTAGACGCCCGCTCTAAACAGCATGTAAGCGGCGACCACGACACAGATGCTGGCGAAGCCGATCTGCAATCCCCGGGCCGGTAATCGCGCGCAAAGCCTGCGGCCGATGATCATGCCAACGATGCTCGCGACGATAAACGCCATGCCCACACCGTCAATTCGCACCCCGGCCTGAAACGCGCCGATCACGCCGATGGCGGAAATAAGGCTGATCACCATCAAGGAGGTGGCGACGATTCCACGCATCTGCACATCGGTCAGCTGCTTGAACGCCGGAACGATCAAGAAGCCACCGCCCACCCCGAGCAGCCCGGAGACAACCCCGGTCACCGCGCCCAGTGCCGCGAGGGTCGCGGTGCACTTGGCGGTCCAGGAAAAGCGCCCGGTCTGCTGATCGAGCATGCAGTTTTTCTGGCCCCAGTTGGCGTGGCCGTGGTCGCTTGGACCTTCTTCCTGGCGCTCACGACGCAGCATCCGCCAGGCCACCATGACCATCAGCAGACTGAACAGAATCATCAGGATTTTTTCCGGCAACTGATGGGCGAAGTAGATGCCTACCGGCGAAAAAATCGCCCCCAGCAATGCGATCAGCATCGCGGCGCGATAGCGTACCAAACCATGACGCAAACCATCGATGGCGCCGACTGCCGCGGCACTGCCCACCGCAAACAGAGCGACCGGCGCGGCCTGGGTCATGGTCAAACCCAACCCCAGCACCAGGGCCGGCACCGCAAGAATGCCGCCGCCAGCGCCGGTCAATCCCAGGACCAGTCCCATCACCACGCCAAAAAAACTTGCCAGCAACATAAAACGCTCGTGATCCGCGGAATAAAGCCGGGAACGCCCGGTATCGATGACAGACAGGATAGAGCCCGCACAGCTTTTTTCCTTCTTTGAATTGACTGAGGGCTGGTCAGCGCAGGGAAAATGAAACTACCCTCATGGCTTATCCAGTAAGAAACGGCCACCATGCCCGCCTTGATTGAAGCTTTTTTAGACCCTGCCTCGTCGACCTACAGTTACGTGATCTACGAAGCCGATGGCGGGCACTGCGCGATCGTCGACCCGGTGCTCGACTACGACCCGGCCGCTGGGCGAACCGCCACCGTCCAGGCCGACAGGATCATCGCCTTCGTTCGCGACCACCAGTTACACGTGCAATGGCTGCTGGAAACCCACGCCCATGCCGATCACCTGTCCGCCGCACCGTATCTGCGTCGGGAACTGGGGGGGAAGATTGCTATTGGTCAGTCGATCAGCAAGGTTCAGGGCGTGTTCAAGACCCTGTTCAACCTTGAGCCGGAGTTTCGCAGTGACGGTTCGCAATTCGACCATCTGTTCGCGCCGGACGAATCGTTCATGATCGGCAACCTCAAGGCCACGGCCCTGCATGTTCCCGGGCACACGCCAGCGGACATGGCCTATCTGATCGACAGCGATGTGATTCTGGTGGGCGATACATTGTTCATGCCGGACGTGGGCACCGCTCGTTGCGATTTTCCCGGCGGCAACGCCAACCAGATGTTCGCCTCGATTCGCAAACTGCTGGCCTTCCCTGCCAGCGTGCAACTCTATGTCTGCCACGATTACCCGCCCGAGGGTCGCGAACCTCAGTGCATGAGCACGGTGGGCGAGCAGCGTAAAAGCAACATTCACATCCATGACGGTATCGACGAAGCCGCGTTCGTCGCCATGCGCACTCAGCGTGATGCGGGGCTGGGCATGCCGACGCTGTTGCTGCCCGCGATTCAGGTGAATGTGCGTGCGGGGAATTTGCCGCCGGCGGAAGACAATGGCGTGACCTACCTGAAAATCCCTCTGAATAAACTTTAACGATCGAACACTTAACCCGTAGCAGCTGTCGAGCACCGCGAGGCTGCGTCCGCGGTTTACCTGAAGGAACTCGGTTGTAGGGTCTGCGACTGCTACGCAGCCGGACGCTGCCTCGCGGTGCTCGACAGCTGCTACAGAGGCTTTGCATTTAGTTGGCGAGGGTTAACCCATTCGCTGGCAACGGCAGCGCGGTTTTATAGCGCACCTGCTTGAGCGCAAAGCTCGAACGGATGTTCGCGACCCCGGGCACCTTGGTCAAAAAATCCATCATGAAGCGCTCAAGCGACTGAATGGTCGGCACCAGCACCCGAATCAAATAGTCCGGGTCGCCGGCCATCAAATAGCACTCCATCACTTCCGGGCGATCCGAGATCGCCTCTTCAAAATGCTGCAGCGCCTCCTCCACCTGTTTCTCCAGGCTCACATGAATGAACACATTCACGTGCAGCCCCAACAGGTCGGCATCCAACAGCGTCACCTGCTCACGAATCAACCCCAATTCTTCCATCGCCTTGACCCGGTTGAAGCACGGCGTCGGCGACAGATTGACCGAGCGTGCGAGGTCGGCGTTGGTGATGCGCGCGTTCTCCTGAAGGCTGTTCAAAATGCCGATATCGGTACGGTCCAGTTTGCGCATGAGACAAAACCACCTGTTTTTTATGTTTATGAAGATTTTTTATCCTCAAATGATCCGAAGCGCAACGAAACAGAGAGAAATATTCTTCTTGGCCGGGACTATGATTGTTGTAGGACAAGATTTCTTCCACAGAAGAATGACAGTCAGCTCACTACAAGAAATTCACAAGATCGAGCGTAGAAGCCATGAACCAAGCGTACGAACCGCTGCGTCTGCACGTTCCCGAACCTTCGGGCCGCCCCGGCTGCAAAACCGACTTCTCCTACCTGCGTCTGACCGACGCCGGCACGGTGCGCAAACCCCCAATCGACGTTGAACCGGCCGACACGGCCGACCTGGCCAAGGGCTTGATTCGCGTGCTCGATGACGAGGGCAATGCCCTCGGTCCATGGGCCGAAGGCGTACCGGTCGAGATCCTGCGTAAAGGCATGCGCGCCATGCTCAAGACGCGGATCTTCGACAACCGCATGGTGGTCGCCCAGCGTCAGAAAAAAATGTCGTTCTACATGCAAAGCCTTGGCGAAGAAGCCATCGGCAGCGCCCAGGCCCTGGCCTTGAACATCGACGACATGTGCTTCCCCACCTACCGTCAGCAAAGCATTCTGATGGCCCGCGAAGTGCCGCTGGTGGACCTGCTCTGCCAATTGCTGTCCAACGAGCGCGATCCGCTCAAGGGCCGTCAGCTGCCAATCATGTACTCGGTGCGCGATCACGGCTTCTTCACCATCTCCGGCAACCTCGCCACCCAATTCGTACAAGGCGTGGGCTGGGGCATGGCCTCGGCGATCAAGGGCGACACCAAAATCGCCTCGGCATGGATCGGCGACGGTGCCACTGCTGAATCCGACTTCCACACCGCCCTCACCTTCGCCCACGTTTACCGTGCGCCAGTGATCCTCAATGTGGTCAACAACCAGTGGGCGATCTCCACGTTCCAGGCCATTGCCGGTGGTGAAGCCACCACGTTTGCCGGACGTGGCGTCGGTTGCGGCATTGCCTCCCTGCGGGTCGATGGCAACGATTTCGTCGCGGTCTACGCCGCTTCTGCCTGGGCCGCCGAACGTGCCCGCCGCAACCTCGGCCCGACCATGATCGAATGGGTCACCTACCGTGCCGGCCCGCACTCGACGTCCGATGATCCGTCCAAATACCGTCCTGCCGACGACTGGAGCTACTTCCCGTTGGGCGACCCGATTACGCGCCTCAAGCAGCACCTGGTGAAAATCGGTCAGTGGTCCGAAGAGGAACACGTCGCCGTCAGCGCCGAGCTGGAAGCCGAAGTGATCGCCGCGCAGAAAGAAGCCGAACAATACGGCACCCTCGCCGGCGGCCAGATTCCAAGCGCCGCAACCATGTTCGAAGACGTCTACAAAGAGATGCCGGAACACTTGAAGCGCCAGCGTCAAGAGTTGGGGATCTGACATGAACGATCACAACAATAAAATCGAGTTGGAAACCGCCATGACCACCACCACCATGACCATGATCCAGGCCCTGCGCTCGGCCATGGATGTGATGCTTGAGCGTGACGACAACGTCGTGGTGTTCGGCCAGGACGTCGGCTACTTCGGCGGCGTGTTCCGTTGCACCGAAGGCCTGCAGAACAAGTACGGCACCTCCCGGGTGTTCGATGCACCGATTTCCGAAAGCGGCATCGTCGGTGTGGCCGTGGGCATGGGCGCTTACGGTCTGCGGCCAGTGGCCGAGATCCAGTTCGCCGATTACGTTTACCCGGCGTCGGACCAGATCATTTCCGAAGCCGCTCGGCTGCGTTATCGCTCGGCCGGCGAGTTCACCGCCCCGATGACCCTGCGCATGCCTTGCGGCGGCGGCATCTACGGCGGCCAGACCCACAGCCAGAGCATCGAGGCGATGTTCACCCAGGTCTGCGGTTTGCGCACCGTGATGCCTTCCAACCCTTACGACGCCAAAGGCTTGTTGATCGCTTCCATCGAAAACGATGACCCGGTGATCTTCCTCGAGCCAAAACGCCTGTACAACGGCCCGTTCGACGGCCACCACGAACGCCCGGTTACCCCGTGGTCGAAACACCCCGCCGCGCAAGTGCCGGACGGTTACTACACCGTGCCGCTGGACGTGGCCGCCATCGCGCGTCCCGGCAAGGACGTGACCATCCTGACTTACGGCACCACCGTTTATGTGTCGCAAGTCGCGGCTGAAGAAACCGGCATCGACGCTGAAGTCATCGACCTGCGCAGCCTGTGGCCGTTGGACCTGGACACCATCGTCAAGTCAGTGAAGAAAACCGGACGTTGCGTGATCGTTCACGAAGCGACCCGCACGTGCGGTTTCGGTGCCGAACTGGTCGCCCTGGTGCAAGAGCACTGCTTCCACTACCTGGAAGCGCCTATCGAGCGCGTCACCGGTTGGGACACTCCCTACCCGCACGCACAAGAGTGGGCGTATTTCCCTGGCCCGACCCGAGTGGGCGCGGCTTTGCATCGGGTTATGGAGGTCTGAATGGGCACGCACGTTATTAAGATGCCGGACATTGGTGAAGGCATTGCAGAAGTTGAATTGTCGGTATGGCACGTCAAAGTCGGCGACATGGTCGTCGAAGATCAGGTACTGGCTGATGTCATGACTGACAAGGCGATGGTCGACATTCCGTCACCGGTTCACGGCAAGGTGATCGCGCTGGGCGGTGTGCCGGGCGAAGTCATGGCCGTCGGCAGCATCCTGATCAGCATTGAAGTCGAAGGCGCGGGCAACGTTAAAGAGTCGGCTCAACCGGCAGCCGTTAAAGAAGCGCCGGTTGCGGCGCCGAAAGTTGAAGCCGTTGTGGAAAGCAAACCGGTCGCGACTGCAGCGCCGCGAGCTACCGTTTGCCAAGGTCCGATGGTCGCTCGCGAGGCCGATGAGCGCCCGCTGGCCTCCCCGGCAGTGCGCAAGCATGCGCTGGATCTCGGCATCCAGTTGCGTCTGGTGCGTGGCACCGGCCCTGCCGGGCGGGTGCTGCACGAAGACCTCGACGCTTATCTGGCGCAAGGTCAACAACCGCAATCGACCGTTGCCGCCGCTTACGCCCAGCGTAACGACGAAGAACAAATCCCGGTCATCGGCATGCGTCGCAAGATCGCCCAGCGCATGCAGGACGCCACTCAGCGTGCCGCGCACTTCAGTTATGTCGAAGAAATCGACGTTACCGCCGTGGAAGAACTGCGCGCGCACCTGAACGAAAAACACGGTGCGACCCGTGGCAAGTTGACCTTGCTGCCGTTCCTGGTCCGCGCGCTGGTCGTCGCCCTGCGCGATTTCCCGCAGATCAACGCCCGTTACGACGACGAAGCCCAGGTCATCACCCGCCTCGGCGCGGTACACGTGGGCATCGCCACGCAAGCCGACATCGGTTTGATGGTGCCGGTCGTACGTCACGCCGAAGCCCGCAGCTTGTGGGACAGCGCGATCGAAATCTCCCGTTTGGCCACTGCTGCCCGAAATGGCAAGGCCAGCCGCGATGAACTGTCCGGCTCGAGCATCACCCTGACCAGCCTCGGCGCTTTGGGCGGAATCGTCAGCACGCCGGTGCTGAATCTGCCGGAAGTGGCGATCGTCGGTGTCAACAAAATCGTCGAACGCCCAATGGTGGTGAAAGGCCAGATTGTGATCCGCAAGATGATGAACCTTTCCAGCTCCTTCGATCACCGCGTGGTCGATGGCATGGACGCGGCGCAATTCATCCAGGCCATTCGCGGCTTGCTCGAACAACCCGCCACGCTGTTTGTGGAATAAGCATTTGTGGAGCAAGGCATGCAAACTCTGAACACTACGCTGCTGATCATCGGCGGCGGCCCTGGCGGTTATGTGACGGCGATTCGTGCCGGTCAGCTGGGCATTTCGACCATTCTGGTGGAAGGCGAATCACTGGGTGGTACGTGCCTGAATATTGGCTGCATTCCGTCGAAGGCGTTGATTCACGTGGCTGAACAGTTCCACCAGACGCAGCACCACAGCCAGCACTCGGCGCTGGGCATCAGCGTGTCGGCGCCGACGCTGGACATCGGCAAAAGCGTCGAGTGGAAGGACGGCATCGTCGATCGCCTGACCACCGGCGTTTCGGCGCTGATGAAGAAGCACAAGATCCAGGTCATAAAAGGTTGGGCGAACGTCATCGACGGCAAAACCGTCGACGTCGGCGACACGCGGATTCAGTGCGAGCACCTGGTGCTGGCCACCGGTTCAAAAAGCGTGAACTTGCCGATGTTGCCGATTGGCGGGCCGATCATCTCCTCCACCGAAGCCCTGGCGCCGACGTCCGTGCCGAAACGGCTGGTCGTGGTCGGTGGCGGTTACATCGGTCTGGAGCTGGGGATTGCCTATCGCAAGCTCGGCGCCGAGGTCAGCGTGGTCGAGGCTCAGGATCGTATCCTGCCGGCCTACGACGCTGAACTGACGCAGCCTGTGCATGACGAACTGAAAAAACTTGGCGTGAAGCTTTACTTGAAGCATAGCGTTCAAGGCTTTGATTCTGCAGGCAATACACTGCAGGTTCTTGACCCGAATGGCGACACCCTGAACCTGGAAAGCGATCAGATACTGGTGGCCGTCGGTCGCAAACCGAACACTCAGGGCTGGAACCTTGAAGCGCTGAACCTGGACATGAACGGCTCGGCGATCAAGATCGACAACCGCTGCCAGACCAGCATGCGCAACGTGTATGCCATCGGCGACCTGAGCGGCGAACCGATGCTCGCCCACCGGGCCATGGCTCAGGGCGAAATGGTTGCAGAACTGATCAGCGGTAAATCCCGTGAGTTCAACCCAACTGCGATTGCCGCCGTGTGCTTTACCGACCCGGAACTGGTGGTGGTCGGCAAGACCCCGGACGACGTCAAGGCTGCTGGCCTGGACTGCATTGTGTCGAGTTTCCCGTTCGCGGCCAATGGCCGGGCGATGACCCTGGAGTCCAAAAGCGGCTTCGTGCGGGTCGTGGCGCGGCGTGACAATCATGTGATTGTCGGCTGGCAGGCAGTCGGGGTGGGCGTGTCGGAATTGTCGACCGCGTTCGGTCAGAGCCTGGAAATGGGCGCTCGGCTGGAAGACATCGCCGGCACCATCCACGCGCATCCGACGCTCGGCGAGGCGGTGCAGGAAGCGGCGTTGCGTGCCCTCGGTCACGCGTTGCACCTCTAAAACCGGACGCATAACCCTGTAGCAGCTGACGAGCACCGCGAGGCAGCGTTCGGCGACGAAGTCGTCGTAATCTGCCTGACGCGGTCTCCCTGAAAGAATGCGATGGCCGGTTTTGCGACGGCTGCGCCGCCGAACGCTGCCTCGCGGTGCTCGTCAGCTGCTACAGGGATCGTAATCTGGGCTGCGAAATGCGCTCGGAATGAAGTATTGTTGTCCCCATCCAGAAAAACGTCAGAAGCCTTGAACCGTTTCGGCGGTCGTTAAGTGATAGAGGGTGTCATGGGTAACGAAAGCATCAATTGGGACAAGTTGGGTTTTGACTACATCAAGACAGACAAGCGCTATCTGTCGCACTGGCGTAATGGCGAGTGGGACAAAGGCACCCTGACCGAAGACAATGTGCTGCACATCAGCGAAGGTTCCACTGCCCTTCACTATGGCCAGCAATGCTTCGAAGGCCTGAAGGCCTATCGTTGCAAGGACGGTTCGATCAACCTGTTTCGCCCGGATCAGAACGCCGCACGCATGCAACGCAGTTGCGCGCGCCTGCTGATGCCGTTCGTGGAAACCGAGCAGTTCATCGATGCCTGTAAAGAAGTAGTCCGCGCCAACGAGCGTTTCATCCCGCCTTACGGCACCGGCGGTGCGCTGTACCTGCGTCCGTTCGTGATCGGCGTGGGTGACAACATCGGCGTGCGTACCGCACCCGAGTTCATCTTCTCGATCTTCTGCATCCCGGTCGGCGCCTACTTCAAGGGCGGCCTGACCCCGCACAAGTTCCTGATCTCCAGCTACGACCGCGCCGCCCCACAAGGCACCGGTGCGGCCAAGGTCGGTGGCAACTACGCGGCCAGCCTGATGCCAGGTTCCCAAGCCAAGAAAGCCCACTTCGCCGACTGCATCTACCTGGACCCGATGACCCACACGAAAATCGAAGAAGTCGGTTCGGCCAACTTCTTCGGGATCACCCACGACAACAAGTTCGTTACCCCGAACTCGCCGTCGGTACTGCCGGGTATTACTCGTCTGTCGTTGATCGAGCTGGCAAAATCGCGTCTGGGCCTGGAAGTGGTCGAAGGTGACGTGTTCATCGACAAGCTGTCCGACTTCAAGGAAGCCGGCGCTTGCGGTACTGCCGCGGTGATCACACCGATCGGCGGCATCAGCTACAACGACAAACTGCACGTGTTCCACAGCGAAACTGAAGTCGGCCCGGTCACCCAGAAGCTCTACAAAGAGCTGACCGGAGTACAGACTGGCGACGTCGAGGCGCCAGCGGGTTGGATCGTCAAGGTTTGATCTGACGTCCGCTGCAATGAAGCCCTCCATCGCATTGGCGATGGGGGGCTTTTTTATGAGCCTTGGCTACGTTCGCCCTCTCCCAGCGCAATGCGCTTGCCGCCCCTGCCCTTGATGCCGCTGGCCTGACCGTCCTGTTGCTTGCCGGTCCGTGCCTGAGTGATCAACCCCGGAATCAACGCGCCTTCAGGCAGGTTTTTCCAGAACCGCGCCGGCAAATGCCCCTGCATGACTTTCGGGTTCAACCGCGCCGGATTAAAGATGTGGCGGTAGTAGGTCAACCACATCTCGCCGTGCGGGTCGTCGACATTTCGCGCCAGCTGCTGCCATTCAACCGGGCATTGCCGTTGGTGAATCAACTGCTCGCCATCGTAGTACACCCCGTCTCGAGGCGTGGCGATCAGCCAGCGGTGACGGCCCATTCGGCCGATGAAGTGTTCACTGGCGCTGTGCAGGATGTCATGGGCCGGTTCATACCAGGCAACGTATTGCGGACCCTCATTTTCAGGCATCGCGACAAACCGGACGAATGCATGTAAATGATGAGATTCACGCTGTATCTGTTTGATTCTCCTCTGAAATTCACTGCCGAGTTTGTCACCCGCGAGCATTGCCGTGCGATCGCCGTGACTAACCCGCCACAGCACCTCGTACAACAGACTCCAACGCTGATCGCCTCGATAACGGGCGGCGCGCTCAAGGGTGTCCAACAGCGCTCTGGGAACTCGTGCCTGATACGGCCCCTGCGTTTTGGGCAGTACATCGTCACTGGCGAACAGGTCTGCCACACCTTCACTGGCCCAGCCCACCCAACTCGGATCGACCTCATGACTGAGCAACCAACGCGCCTGCTGACGCCAGGTGTCGAACAGGTCGTCGCAGTCCAGATTAATCATCCCCACAATCCCATTTGCTGCGGTTGCGGACGGTCGCGCAGTTGCTGATACAGCAGATGACTGGTGACCTCGGCCTGCTGCGGGTGGTAATCACTGGTGATGAAGAACGGCTTGGCCTTGGCCAGTACGCAGCGCATCCGTGCCAGATCCTCATAACGAATGCGTCGCTGCTGACGCAGTTCCACCAGACGCTCGGTGGTCCGAAGGCCGATGCCGGGAATTCGGGCGATCAGCGACGCCTCGGCGCGATTGAGATCCAGCGGGAAAACCTCACGATTTTCCAGTGCCCAAGCCAGTTTCGGGTCGATGTCGAGCGCGAGATGTCCCGGCCCCTGGAACAATTCGCCCGCCGTGAAGCCGTAGCTGCGCAGTAAGAAGTCAGCTTGGTACAGACGGTGCTCGCGCATCAGCGGCGGCGCGGCCAGCGGCACGCTCTTCGGGCTATTGGGGATCGGACTGAACGCGGAGTAATAGACCCGACGCAAACGGAAGTTGCCGTACAGCGCCTGGGCACTGTGAAGAATGGTGCTGTCGTCGGTGTCATCGGCGCCAACGATCATCTGCGTGCTCTGCCCGGCCGGGGCAAATTTCGGCGCGCGCGGTTCGTTGAGCACCGTTTGCTCGCCGGTGTAGATCGTCTGCATCGCTTGCTTGATCGAGCCCAGGTGTTTTTCCGGGGCCAGTGTTTGCAGACTTTCGTCGGTGGGCAACTCGATGTTGACGCTCAAGCGATCGGCATAACGCCCCGCTTCCTCGATCAGCGCAGGGTCGGCTTCGGGAATGGTCTTGAGGTGGATGTAACCGCGAAACTCATGGTCTTCGCGCAACAGCTTGGCCACGCGAATCAGCTGCTCCATGGTGTAATCCGCCGATCGAATGATCCCGGAGCTGAGAAACAGCCCGCTAACGCAGTTGCGCCGGTAGAAATCCATGGTCAGCGTCACCACTTCTTCCGGCGTGAAGCGGGCGCGGGGCACGTCGCTGGAGCGTCTATTGACGCAGTATTGACAGTCGTAGAGACAGAAGTTGGTCAGCAGAATTTTCAGCAACGAAACGCAACGTCCGTCTGGCGTATAGCTGTGACAGATGCCCATGCCATCGGTCGAACCCAGCCCGCTCTTTCCCTCGGAGCTGCGCTTCGGCGCGCCGCTGCTGGCGCATGAGGCGTCGTACTTGGCGGCGTCTGCGAGAATGCTGAGCTTGTCGATGAGTTCCATGGGGCACGCCTATACTGTGTGGATATACAGTACAGAGTCAACGCCCGCTGTTCAAGTCACCATCGAACCCTTGGTCGGGTCACAGCACAAGAGCCGCCTCCTGAGCAATCCGGGCAAACAACCATTCCACAAACACCCGCGTCTGCGCCGTAGCGTCCGGCGCAACCCCGTAGTAATAACGCGGCAGCGGCATGCGCAACTCGGGCAACGGGCAGATCAGGCGTCCGCTCGAGAGGTGGGTGCCCAGCAACGAGGTCGGGCACAAGGCAATACCCTGTCCATCCACGGCGGCCTCAAGCACCCGGTGCATGTGATCAAACTGCCGGGTGACCTGAGTGGCTGATTGGGTTTGACCAAAGTGCATGGCCCAATTGTGCCAGTCTTCGCGACGCGCCTTGGCGGTCAATAACGTATGCCGGCTCAGGGACGTGAGGTTTTCAAGGACCTGGCGCTCGATCAACGAGGGTGCCGCGACCAGTAACAACTTGTCGTCGAAGAGGGCTCGCGCCTCAATCGCCGGCGCCCAATCGTCACGACCACGGCGAATGACGATGTCGAACCCGTCGCGTACATGATCGGGTGCCTGGGTTTGTGTGATCACCTGCGGATTGATGTCCGGGTGCTGCGCAATGAAGTCCGCCAGCCTGGGCGTCAGCCAAAGCATGGCAAAGGACGGACGGACATTGATCTTCACGGTCGGCAGCGAGGCATGTTGTTTGAGCGCAGCGGCAGCATTGGCGATCTGCGACAACCCGGCACTGACTTGCTCATAAAAGCGCTGGCCGACCGGTGTCAGCACCGACTGACGGATACGCCGCTCGAACAGCAGCACGCCCAGGTGCTCCTCAAGCAATTTGACGTGCCGGCTGACGGCACTGTGACTGACATGCAGCTCTTCGGCCGCCAGGCTGAAACTCTGATGACGAGCAGCAACGGCGAACGCGCGAACAGCATTAAGTGGCGGTAGTGGATTTGTCATGCGTCTAATTTAGTCACATATGCACCGCAATTAAAGCGTTTGTCACGCCCACGTCGCCACGCCAATCTGCCCGCATGCAGCCAGCGCCACCTGACGGAGCAAGACATGAACAGCTACGGACTCTTTCTACTTTTCGCCACCCTGACCATTTTGAGCCCGGGACCTGGCGTGGTCCTGACCCTGTCCAACGCTGTGCGTCACGGCTGGACGGGCGCAGTGCCGGGAATTCTGGGGATCGCGTCGGGGGCGTTTGTCGTCGCCGCCATCAGCGCCACCAGTGTCGGCCTGATCCTCAGCACCTCCGCCAACGCCTTCACCGCGTTGAAATACGCCGGGGCCGCCTATTTGTTGTACCTGGGTTACAAGAGCTGGCGCTCGGATCGTTTCAACGCGCGGCTTGAAACGCGCCCCTCAAGCCCGGGTTATCGCTTCCTTGAAGCGGCTTCGATCCAGTTTTTGAACCCCAAGGCTGTGTTTTTCTTTCTGGCGGTGTTCCCGCAATTCATCGACACCTCGGCGCACTTCTCCACCCAGTTCTTCAAGCTCGTCGCCTCCTACGCCGTACTGGTGATCCTGGTGCATGGCAGCTATGCCTTGCTCGCCAATGCTGCCAAAGGCTGGTTGTCCAGCCCGAAGGGTTCCTGGCTGGCGGCGAAAGTCTCGGGCGTGACCTTCGCCGGTTTCGGCGTGCTGATGGCCTCGGCCAGTCGCTAAGGTACAGAACTGGCGATCGCGCGACGCCTGGTCTGGGTGGACGTGGGCTGTGCTGTCGATACCTGAATCGGCAGTTCAACAGCGAACCGGCTGCTGAGTTCCTTGCGCCCCGTCGCCGTCAACGCCAGCGCGCGGCTGTCCAGGTCTTGAGTCACCCATTTACGCTTGATCGCCACTTGCAACAACGCCGCCCCCAACGAACCGCCCAGATGCGGCCGGCGCATGCTCCAGTCCAGGCATGGGCAGGCGAAGCGGCGGCGCAGCGTATTCAGGTCCTTGACCTCGATACCCAATCCTCCGAACAACGCCTCACCGCTGTCGCTCATCTGATAGACCTGTTCATCGGTTTCCAGCAACCACCCCGCTTCGATCATCCGGTCATGCAGCAGCACCGCCAACGTGCCGGCCATGTGGTCGTAGCAGGTGCGGGCAAATTGCAGGCGATCCGGGGTACGCGGGTTGAAGGTCGGCGCGGCGTTCTGGCCGATCACCATCAACGCTTCCAGCGCCTGGGCGACGCGCTTGTCCGCCAACCTGTAATAGCGATGGCGGCCCTGAACGTGCAATCGCACCAGCGCCAGTTCCTTGAGTTTGGCCAGGTGCGCGCTGGCGGTGGAGGCGCTGACTTCTGCAATCGCCGCCAACTCGGTGCTGGTGCGGGCGTGGCCGTCCATCAGCGAACAGAGGATTTTCGTCCGGGCCGGTTCCGCGATGGCCGCGGCCACGTGAGAAACGCCGATGTCGTGCTGTTCTACGTTCATATTTCGCTCCCGGACGAATCAAGGCCCTTTCGGACTGGAGATAGTAGCAACACTTTTCCAACCACGAACAAGGCTGTGACCCATGGACCCGATCATCGCTGCGACTCATGCCAATCCTTATCCCTATTACGCGCAACTGCGCGCGGAGGGCGGGCTGGTTTTTCACGAAGGACTGAACGTGTGGGTGACGAGTAGCGCCCGAGCCGTTGCGGCCGTGCTGGCGCATCCAGACTGTCATGTCCGGCCGTCCCACGAGCCGGTGCCCAAGGCGATTGTTGGCGGCATGGCTGGACGGGTCTTTGGTCAGTTGATGCGGATGAATGAGGGCGAACGGCAGCGTTGCCCGAGGTCGGCGATTCAACCGGAGTTGGCGTTGATTGATGTCGATGAAGTCAATGTGCTGGTTGGCGCTCGTCTGATTACTCCGGGCGCCGATGGGTTGTACAACGCGATGTTCCGCGGGCCGGTTTGCGTGGTGGCTGCATTGCTCGGGTTTTCCCCTGCTCAGGGCCGCGCCATTGGCGAGTTGACCGCCGACTTCGTGGCCTGTTTGTCGCCCCTCAGCGATCAGGTGCAATTGGACGCGGCACAGGCTGCTGCCGAACAGTTGAGCGGCTATTTCATTGAACTGCTGGATGACCCGAGCCATCAGAGCGCCCTGCTCGCCGGGATCCGCCAGCGCTTCGCGGCAACATCTGACGACTCTGAAACGTTGATCGCCAACCTGATCGGCCTGTTCTCCCAGACCTATGAAGCCACCGCCGGGCTGATCGGCAATACGCTGTTGACGTTGATCCGAAACCCGTCGTTGCGGAACGAATCGACATGCGTTGAAGACTTGATTGCAGAAGTTCAGCGCTTCGATCCGTCGGTGCAGAACACTCGCCGGTTTGTCGCTGCGCCTTGTGAAATCGACGGTATAAGTCTGAACACTGGCGATGTGATTCTGGTTCTGCTGGCTTCGGCTAATCGTGATCCGCAACTCAATGACCATCCCGAAGTCTTTCTTCTGGATCGTCCAGACCGTCGCAGTTTCACTTTCGGTGCGGGGCGGCATCAATGTCCGGGACAGCTTCTGGCCCTGAGCATTGCCAGCGCTACATTGAAGGAAATTCTAGCGATGAAACCTGCTTTGGATCGCCTGACCTGGCACTACAGGCCTACGCTGAACGGGCGGATTCCGCTCTTTAGCGATTTGCCTTAGACCATGTCATCGTTCTTCGCGGGCAAGTCGGATCGACCAACACGCTCTGCATCCGAATCATCGCGCGTCAGCACTTCCGCAGTTCATAGAGTTTCAGACCCGTCCTACATCTATCAAATGCCCTTTGATATAGCGTCCGCATCGTTTTCAAAAGATGAAACAAGGACGCTCATGGCTCGCAAAACAGGCATACCTCGGATTCAGAACCCACCGTCAGGCGACGGGCACCACGTCACCAGCCGCTACATGAACGCCACCGAACTGGCAGAGCGGGACGCCAGACAAAAAACATATGACGACATGCTGGCCCGACAACAGGCCTATGAAGACCGTTTCGTCAGACAACCTCAACAACGGGACCCTCCCGGCTCCAGGGGGTGCGTGTTCGCCAAAAGCTGCAACCTCCCCGACGGCGTAATCAATCACGACAACCCAGCCGGTTTTGTCCCTATCGAGAAACTGGCCGATTACGGAAAACTCTCCCTGCTGGGTGGTCGCGAAAGAGATGCAGCGGGAAACATCCCTCTCAAAAAAATCAGTGGTAACGCGTTACCTGCTGCATTGGGAACGCTTCTCTTAGGCGGGGTTGGTGCTGCTGGCACCGGCACAAGTGCTGCTGGTGGTGCAGGCGTAGTAACGGGAGGTGTTGCTGCAGGCGCATTGGCGGGAATGGTTGCACTACTCTGGCCGTCGAGTCTGGGGGACAGTTCCCTGTACACCGAAGAACAGCTCAAGTCGATCAAAGAAGGCCGTACACGTGTCCGACTGCATGTCGAACAACAGGCCGATGGCACCTTGAAGGGATACGGATACAACACCCAGAAGCGCAGCGATTGGGAAATGATTCCTGTAGTGCAGTTCGTAGTTCAAGGCACTCAGCAAGTGGCTGACTTCGGCAATGGGACAACGCTGATGTGGACGCCAGCCGTTGACCCGTCGAGCACTTCGGGAATCCCACCGCTAGAAGGTGCCCCACAAGCCCCGCACATCTGGATTTATCCGCCTACCGAACAGGCAGATAACATCATCGTCAACCCGATTTACCCGCCTGAGTACAAGGACTTCATCCTTGTATTTCCAGCCGATTCCGGTATCAAACCTCTCTATATTGTCTTGGCACTGGAGTTCGATGCAGCCAGTTACCATGGCAAGATAGATACTCCAGTCAAAAGTAAGGGCCCCGCTAATGGACAGGAAGCGCTTGAGAACTCAGTTCAGGTGAAATCTACATCACCACGCAGAATCGGCCTCGATCCAGGCACAAATGAGCTTGTTGTCTTTGACCGTACGGGAGGGGATGTCTACCACGGCCACGTCAGGCCATGGGATAAACTCCACCAAGATATGAAAAATGCTCTGATCAAAGCTAAGAAAGTAGACAACAAGGGCAATATTCTGGGAGCTAAAAAGTGAGCCTTCTCTATCAAGACCCATCAATGAGCCATGATGAAGCAACGACGCTTCTTGCAAGCTGCGTGGATACGAATGTTACTGCAGCATTGGTTTCCATCGGTCTGAATGAAGCAGACATCACCTGGGCTCAGAACACTTGCCTTAAATACCTCGCAAGTGAGACCGAATCAGTTGCAGCATCCGCCATCACGGCTCTTGGTCATCTCGCTCGCCGTCAGGGCGAACTGGATAAGGAAACGGTGCTGGCGGCACTCGAAAAGGTGAAAAGCAAATTCCCTTGCCTTGAAGGAATTATTGCTGACACGCGTGACGATATTGACGCATTCACCTGATCCGCCAGGGACCTCGAACGCACGAACATTGTGGCGAGGGGGCTGCCCTCGTCATAAAGCTAATTTCAACTCACGCATCAATCATCGCGCGTCAGCACTTCCAGCAATTCAATCTCGAAGATCAGGTTCGAGTGCGGCGCGATCTTGCCCATGGTCCGCTCGCCATAAGCCAAATGCGCAGGCACCAACAGCTTGCGCTTACCGCCAACCTGCATACCGATAATCCCCTGATCCCACCCTTTGATAACCCGACCAGTGCCGATCACGCACTGAAAAGGCTTGCCACGGCTGTAGGAAGAATCGAACTCGGTGCCGTCTTCCAGCCAGCCACGGTACTGCGTGGTGATCAGCGCGCCTTTGACGGCGGCTTTGCCGTCGCCCGATTGGAGGTCGATTATCTGAAGCTCGTCATTCATTGCATGCACTCGCGTATTCGTTTGCCCGAAAGGCTTTATGGGCGCCGTTTTCCCAGATTTTCAGCCGATTGGCAACCATTCGAATCGACTGGCGAGGGGTTTAAACCTGTTTCCTGCAGTGACCGTGAACTAAGATATGCAGCACCTACCCGCACGGCTCAACACGCAATGATGGCAATTCCTGAATGAATGGAGACTGGACCAGCGCAACCATCGGCTTAGTGATGCTTGCCCTGATCATCGCGTTGATCTGTCGCGAGCGTTCGCTGCAAAAGCAGCTGGCCGAGTATCGCGTGCTGATCACCCGCCTGACTGACGGACAAAATATCCGTCAGGACGGCGACGCCGAACGCTTCAAGCGCAGCCAATACTTCGCCCGCATCGGTACCTGGGACTGGGATGTCGATACCGACAAGCTCTATTGGTCGGACGCGATCTACGCCATGTTCGGCTTCAAGATCGAGGAAGTAACGCCCTCCTACGCGCTGTTTTGCTCATGCGTTCACCCGGACGACCGGACCAAGGTCCGGGCCGGCGAGTTGCGCTGCCTGGAAACCGGCGAAAACCATGACGAGGAATACCGGGTCATCTGGCCCGACGGCACCATTCGCTGGTTGCGCGAGACGGGCAATGTGGTCAAGAACGACCACGATGCAACGATCAAGATGATGGGCGTGGTACGCGATATCACCGAGGAAAAAGCCTCCGCCAGCTACCTGCAACACTTGGCCCACTTCGACCCGCTGACCGGTCTGCCCAATCGCCTGGTGCTCGAAGAGCGCCTGTCCGAAGCGCTGGAACAGGCCCGCATCAGCGCCACGAGGGTTGCGCTGGTGTTTGTCGACCTCAATGGTTTCAAGGCAATCAACGACCATTACGGTCATGCGGCCGGCGACCGGGTCCTGATCACCACCGCCACCCGACTGAAGCGAATCCTGCGTTCAACCGATACCGTCGCCCGGATCGGTGGCGACGAATTTGTGGTCATCCTTCAAGGCCTGTCCCAGGGCAACAACCTGCAAGACGAAGCCCGCAGCATTTGCCAGAAAATCTTCGTCGAACTGTCGCCACCGGTGACCATCGGTAATGATCAACGACACATCGGCACCAGTCTGGGGGGCGCGGTGTTCCCGGACCATGCGCCAAGCATGGACCGGTTGATTCATATAGCGGACCTGGCGATGTATGAGGCGAAGCGCAGTGGGAATAATCAGTATCGGTTGGGCACTGAAAGCCCGGTACGCGCTCATAGCGAATAGCCTTTCGGCGGCCTAACGCTCCGCCGGCGTGATATCCACAATCGTCCCGTTGGTGATCATCACCATCATGTACTTGTCATTGATCTGCACCCACTGCGCCTGAGCCTTTGGCGCTTTCAGGCCTTCCTGCTTCCAATTAACCAGGGCTTTTTCGCTGCGTTGGTAAACGTCGGGGGCGCGGTCGCCGACCACCAGTTGGCGGGAATTGTTAGCCCCGGGCTGGACGGTTTTTTGCGGGGGGTCATCCGCTTGAACGATCGGGCTGATACCGGCAATGCCTGCGACCAGGGCGAGGCTGGCGATAAGGGTCTTGTTGTTCATCGGTGAACCTCCATTGATGTCGTGGTACCTGAAATCCGACTGCGCTGGCGCTGAATCATTCCTTATTGCTGCAATGATTGCGATTGCATTGGCTGACGCACGCTTCTCAAGCCTTTATCCTTACCGCCCCGCCGCACCGAGTCCCTGGAGTTTCGCCATGCCCCATGAAGGCAACCTGTTGCAAGCCGCTGTCGTGTTTCTGTTCGCGGCGGTGCTCACCGTTCCCTTGGCCAAGCGCCTGCAACTGGGGGCGGTGCTGGGTTATCTGTTTGCAGGGGTGATCATTGGGCCATCGGTGCTGGGCTTGATTGGCAATCCGCAAAGTGTCAGCCACATTTCCGAACTGGGGGTGGTGTTGCTGCTGTTCATCATTGGTCTTGAACTGTCGCCGCGACGTTTGTGGGTAATGCGCAGATCGGTGTTTGGCGTAGGTCTGGCGCAGGTGCTGCTGACGGGGTCGGTGATTGGTGTGCTGGCACTGTTCGTGTTCGGCCAGCCGCTGAACAGCGCGATCGTGTTGGGCTTGGGCCTGGCGCTGTCGTCCACCGCGTTCGGTTTGCAAAGCCTGGCCGAACGCAAGGAACTGACCAGCCCTCACGGGCGGTTGGCATTCGCGATTCTGTTGTTCCAGGACATCGCCGCCATCCCGTTGATCGCGATGGTGCCGTTGCTGGCGGGCGGCGATCACTCCACCAGTACTGCCGAAGACCTCAATCACGGTTTGCGCATGCTGGGCAGCATCGCGGTGGTGGTGATCGGTGGGCGATATCTGCTGCGACCAGTGTTCCGGGTGGTGGCCAAGACCGGTTTGCCGGAAGTCTCCACCGCCACCGCGTTGCTGGTGGTGATCGGCACGGCGTGGTTGATGGACCTGGTGGGCGTGTCCATGGCGTTGGGGGCGTTCCTCGCCGGGTTGCTGCTGGCGGACTCCGAATACCGCCACGAACTGGAAGCGCAAATCGAGCCGTTCAAGGGATTGCTGCTGGGGCTGTTTTTCATCAGTGTCGGCATGGGCGCCAACCTGAGTCTGCTACTGAGCGCGCCGATTACGGTGCTGGGCCTGACTCTGTTGCTGATCGCAATCAAATTACCGCTGCTGTTTGTCGTCGGTCGGCTGGCGGGAGGTCTGGGCAAGGTCAGTGCCATTCGCCTCGGCATCGTGCTGGCCGCCGGTGGTGAGTTTGCTTTTGTGGTGTTCAAGATTGGCCGCGACCAGGGGTTGTTCGAGCCGCGCCTGTACGACTTGCTGGTGCTGACCATCACGTTGTCCATGGCGGTGACGCCGCTGCTATTGCTGGTGTGCGCGCGACTGGTGAGCCCCAAGGTTCAACCCGTGGTGGTGCCGGAGAAATTCCGCGAGATCGATACCGACGCGCCGCGCGTGGTGATCGCCGGCATGGGCCGTATGGGGCAGATCGTTGCGCGGATATTGCGCGCGCAAAACATCAAGTTCGTCGCCCTCGATACCTCGGTGGAAACCATCGAACTGTCGCGCAGCTTCGGCGGCGTACCGGTGTTCTACGGCGACCCGATGCGCCCGGAGATCCTCAGTGCGGCCAAGGTCGAGCAGGCGGAGTACTTTGTCATCGCCACTGACGACCCGGACACCAACATCAAGACCGCCGAGTTGGTACACAAACTCTATCCGCACATCAAAATCATCGCCCGGGCCCGTAACCGTCAGCATGTGCATCGTCTGGTTGACCTTGGCGCCGAGGCCATTCGGGAAACCTATTATTCGAGCCTGGAAATGAGCCGGCGCACGCTGGTCGGGCTGGGGTTGACCCAAACCCAGGCCGATGCGCGGATCAAGCGTTTCAAGCATCACGACGAACAAGTGCTGGAAGCCCAGCATGCGATTTATGACGATGCGGCGAAGGTATTGCAGACGGCGCAGGAAGCGCGGGCGGAACTGGCGAGGTTGTTTGAGGCGGATCAGTTGGAAGAAGAATCAGGCAAGGCGTAACTTATCGTTCCCTCTCTCCCGCGTGGGAACGATCATAAGGACATCTCGATGAGCAATGCAGACCAAACCTCCCCCGCCCTCAAGGAAATCTTCAACGCCGATCGCCTCAAACACATCGCCACCGAGATGACCGCGGTCTACCCCGAGTTCAACGCCAAAGCCTTCCTGAAAATGGCCAACGACGGGCTTGCGCAATTATCGATCATGCAGCGCATGGCCCGGGTCAGCGAGTGCCTGCACGCGGTACTGCCGTTGAGTTATGAAGAGACGCTTGAGGTGCTGCGCGCCCTCGCTCCGCGCCTGAACAGCGGCTTCGTCAGCATCTCATTGCCGCATTACGTCGCGACGTATGGCGAACATGCATTCGAGTTGTCCATGGACGCCCTCAAATACTTCACCGCGTTCGGTTCATCGGAGTTTGCGATCCGCTATTTCCTGCGCAGCGATATCAAACCCACACTGGCGCTGATGCACGACTGGTCCCTGGATGGCAACGAACACGTCCGGCGCTTGGCCAGCGAAGGCAGTCGACCGCGCCTGCCATGGTCGTTCCGACTGGAACAGGTGCAAGCCGACCCGACACTCGCCGCCACGATCCTCGACAACCTTAAGGCCGACGACAGCCTCTATGTGCGCAAGTCCGTGGCCAATCACCTCAACGACATCACCAAGGATCATCCAGAGTGGGTGCTGGACCTGATCGAAGGTTGGTCGCTGGACAACAAACACACGGCATGGATCGCCAAACATGCCCTGCGCAACCTGATCAAACAGGGCAACCCGCGAGCGTTGACGATCATTGGCGCGGGCGGCAAGCCTGAGGTCGAAATCATCGATGTGAAGGTGGAACCGGCGGTGATTCGCCTGGGTGAAAAAATCACCCTGTCCTTTGGCGTCAAATCCAGGATCGAGGACAATCAGCGACTGGTGATCGACTACGCCATCGATTACGTCAAAGCCAACGGCAGCACGTCGGCGAAGGTGTTCAAGCTCAAGGCGCTGACGCTTTCCGGCATGGCTACCGAGACGGTTGCGCGAGGTCAGCACATCAAGGAACTCACCACCCGCCGGCATTACACAGGCAAGCACGCCGTGCACATTCTGGTGAACGGCGAGCGCCTGGCCAGTACCGGGTTCGAGATTATCGCTGACGCTGACTGACCGTGTTGCCGGATCGACCGGGCAGCATGCGCGTCAGGGTGTTGTCGCGGACCCAATAGTGATGGAACAACCCCGCCGCCGCGTGCAAGCCGATCAGCCAGTAACCGGCGCTGCCGAGCAGTTCGTGCCAGTCCTTGAACTGCTTGGCCAGGTCCGGATCGACGGCCACCGGCGATGGCAGGAAAAAACCAAAATAAGGCATCGGCTTGCCACCTGCCGACAGCATCAGCCAGGCCAACAATGGCGTGGCGATCATCAGCCCATACAGCGCCAGGTGCATCAGGTGCGAAACGCCAGTCTGCCAGCCGGGCAGCGCGGGAGTGATTGGTGGACGCGGGGTAAGCCGCCCGAGCAAGCGTACCCAGACCAACACAAAAATGCTCAGTCCAAATACGCCGTGCAGCCCCAGGAACAAGCTCCTCAACGCATGCCCGCGGGGTAACAGCCCTTTGATTTCGATGCAGGCATACACGCCGACAAACAGCACGAGCATCAGCCAGTGCAAGGTGATCGAGAGTTTTCCATACCGGTGAGCGAGTGCATCGCGGGTCATAACTAGCCTCGTGAACGTTATTGTGGCTGCCGACTCATTCGCGCAGCCCGGTTCCGCCTTGTTGCCGAACCGAATGGCGCCACCCTGCCCGCCCAGTCTTAACGCAATCTGAAGACAGCCCCAACCGATCTTTCGGCCACCTTCAGACTCCGTTAAGAAATGCCTCCGATACTCCTCCCACACTTACTCAGGGAGGCGTCTTCCAATGCCCGATTTCGACTGGAACATCCCTCTACCCCTGCATTTTGGCCACGCCGAAACCCCGCAGATGAGTCTGGCCAGAGCCCTGCCGGACGAGCCTCAGCGTTTAGTGTTCGAAGCCTTTATCCAGCAACGTTTCCGTAAGGCCCACGGTGCCGATATCCGTCACTTCATGCCGGAGCTGTTCGGCATGAACAACGCTTCAGGTGAACTCTGTGCCGTGGCCGGCATGCGTCTGGCGAGTAGCGGACAGCTGTTTCTGGAACGTTACCTGGACGAACCGATCGATCCGCTGATCAGTGCCGCTGCCAATTGCGCAGTAGACCGGACTGGCATCGTCGAGGTGGGCAACCTGGCCGCCAGCGACACCGGCAGTGCGCGAATGAGCATCATCGCCATCACTTACCTGCTGGCCATGGGGGGGCTGGAATGGGTGGCGTTCACCGGCAACATCGGCCTGGTGAACAGCTTTCACCGTCTGGGCTTGAAACCCGTGACCCTTTGCGCCGCCGATCCTGCGCGGCTGGGCGACGACCGCCACAGCTGGGGCAGTTACTACGAGAGCAAGCCTTGGGTGCACGTTGGCAACATCCGCGCCGGCTTCATCCATTTGCGCAACATTGGGATGTTCAATCCCCTGGGGTTGCCGTCGTCCAACGAGGAGTCCAGCCATGTCGCCTGAAAGGGAGCGTTTCAAACAGGCCCTGCGCAGCCATGCTGAACGCAAGACCAATGCCATCGCCGTGTGGGGTGATCAGCTGAAACTGGACTACGCCACGCTGTACGCCGAAGTAGTGTATCGCCAGCAGCGTCTGCGCGATGAACACGTCAAGGTGGTTGCACTGGCCTTGGACAATGGCGTCGAAGCCATGCTCTGGGACTTGGCCGTGTTGTTCGAAGGCCTGACCTGTCTGACCTTGCCACCCTTTTTCAGCCCGGCTCAACGCAGCCATTGTCTGGAGCTAAGCCAGGCCGGACTGGTGATTGCCGAGCCGGAACTGGAAGGTGAACTGCAAACGGCCGGCTACGAGAAGACTGGCGAGTTCTGGCGCCGCACCTTCAGCGGCCCCAACCGGATGCCCGAAGGCACCGCCAAACTGACCTTCACCTCGGGCACCACCGGCACACCGAAAGGCGTGTGCCTGAGTGCCGAGAGCATTCTGCGGGTCGCCCGCGAACTGGACCAGGCCAGCAAACCCACCGATCCCCAACACCATCTCGCGCTTCTGCCCCTGGCGATTCTGCTGGAAAACCTCGGCTGCTATGCCGCGTTGTACGCCGGCGCGACGTTGAGCTTGCCCAGCCAGAAAACCCTGGGCATTCAGGGTGCCAGCGGTGTTGATGTGCCTCGGCTGCTCGGTTGCCTGGCTAACCGTACCCCCGAGAGTTTGATCCTCGTACCGCAGCTGCTATTGATACTGGTCAGCGCCGCCGAGCAAAAAGCCTTCAGCCCTTACGCGTTGCGTTTTGCCGCGGTGGGTGGGGCGCGGGTTAGCGAAGAATTACTGCACCGTGCGCAACGGATCGGCCTACCGGTTTACGAAGGCTACGGACTGTCGGAGTGCGCGTCGGTGGTGTGCCTCAATCGGCCAGAGACGCGCCGCCCCGGCAGTGTCGGCCGGCCCCTGCCCCACGTGGACATTCGCCTGGCCGACGATGGCGAAGTGCTGATCAAGGGGTCGACCTTGCTCGGTTATCTGGGCGAAGCGCCGCACACCGATGAATGGTGGCCCAGCGGCGATCTCGGTGAATTCGACTCCGAGGGTTTTCTCTACCTCAAGGGGCGCAAGAAACATCAATTCGTCACCAGTTACGGCCGCAATGTGAACCCGGAATGGGTCGAGGCTGAACTGACCCATCGCCTTCATATCGCCCAGGCCTTTGTCTATGGCGAAGCGATGCCGAGCAACCACGCGCTGCTCTGGCCCCATCGCCCGGATTGCACCGATGAAGACCTGGCCGCCGCCGTGGCCCACGCCAACGAGGCCTTGCCCGATTACGCTCAGGTCCATCACTGGACCCGTCTGGCTCAACCGTTCACACCCGCCAATGGCCTGCTGACTGCCAATGGCCGCCCGCGCCGGGACGCGATCGTCGAGCGTTACCGCGCGCAACTGACTGAAGCTGCCTTTTTAGAGGAATCTGCGTCATGAGTTTTTTCGACACGCTGCAAGAAGCCACCCAACAGGAACGTCACGCGCTGTTCAATCTGCCGATCATTCGCGACGCCCTCGAGGGCAACGTCAGCCTGGAAAGCTACCGGGCTTTCCTGACGCAAGCCTATTACCACGTGCGCCACACCGTGCCATTGATGATGGCCTGCGGCGCTCGCCTGCCGTTGCGCCTGGAATGGCTGCGTGAAGCGGTGTGCGAGTACATCGAGGAAGAATACGGCCACGAACAATGGGTACTCAACGACATCGAAGCCTGCGGCGGCGACAAGGATGTGGTGCGCGACGGTCGTTCATCCTTGCCGATCGAATTAATGGTCAGCTTCCTCTACGACCTGATTGCCCGGGACAACCCGGTTGGGCTGTTCGGCATGGTCAACGTGCTCGAAGGCACCAGCATCGCCCTGGCCACCCATGCCGCCGACAGCATCCGCGAGCGCCTGGACTTGCCGCAAAGCGCCTTCAGTTACCTCAGTTCCCATGGTTCGCTGGATATCGAGCACATGCAGACCTATCGCCGATTGATGAACACTCTCGATGAGCCGGCCGACCAGGCCGCTGTGATTCACGCCTCCAAAGTGGTGTACACGCTTTACACCGACATGTTCCGCGGTTTGCCACGCGATGGGGAGAACCTGCATGCGCCTGTCTGAGGCTCGCGTCGTACTAACCGGCGCCAGCGGCGGCATCGGGTTGGCGATCACTACCGCCCTGTGCGCCAGTGGAGCCAAGGTATTGGCCGTGGCTCGGCATCGGGAACCGTTGGAGCCTTTACTCGAACGCTATCCGCAGCATTTGTGCTGGGTTGGCGCCGACCTGACGATTCTCGCCGACCGCCGCAAAGTACTGGCCACCGCCGAAGCCATTGACGGCATCAACCTGCTGATCAACGCCGCCGGGGTCAATCACTTCGCCATGCTCGAACAGCTCGATGACAGCGGCATCAACGCCATGCTGGCGGTGAACATCGGCGCGCCGATCTGCCTGACCAAATTATTGCTGCCGCTGCTCAAGCAAGCTGAAAGCGCCATGGTGGTGAACGTCGGTTCGACCTACGGCTCCATCGGCTACCCCGGTTACGCCAGCTATTGCGCCACCAAGTTTGCCCTGCGGGGTTTTTCCGAAGCCCTGCGCCGGGAACTGGCCGACACCCAGGTCGGCGTTTTGTACGTCGCGCCACGTGCCACCCGCACCAGCATGAACAGCCCGGCGGCGCAGGCCTTGAATGACGCGCTCAAATCCAATGTCGACGACCCGCAAACAGTCGCCTCGGCGGTGATGCACGCCATTGCCGGTGACCGCCGCGACTTGTACCTGGGCTGGCCAGAACGCTTTTTCGTGGGCCTGAACAGTCTGTTGCCAAACCTGGTGGATCGCGGCCTGCGCAAGCAGTTGCCACTGATCCGTCGCCTGAGTCAAAAGCCTGATAACGAGAACCTCAAACCATGAAAAAACTCTTTGCCTGCTTACTGATGGGCGCCTTGAGCCAAAGCGTCTGGGCCCTGGACGCCGCCGATCAGCAACGTCTCAATGGCATCCAGCAAAGCTGGGCGCACATCCAATACGAACTGCCGGACGAGCAACGCACGGCCGCGTTCGAAAAACTCGCCAGCCAAGCCTCGACCTTCTCTCGGGAACGCCAATCCGTCGCAGAAGCCTGGATCTGGTCCGGTATCGTCACCAGCAGTTGGGCCGGTGCCCAGGGCGGGCTCGGTGCATTGGGCAAAGCCAAAGACGCCAAGGCCGACCTGGAAAAGTCCCTGACCCTCGACCCCAAAGCCCTGCAAGGCTCGGCCTACACCAGCCTCGCTGCGCTCTATGACCGGGTACCGGGCTGGCCCATCGGTTTCGGTGACGCCGACAAGGCCGAACAGTTGCTCAAGCAGGCCTTGCAACTCAACCCGAACGGCATCGATAGTCTGTACTTCTGGGGCGATCACCTCTACCGTCAAAAACGCTACAGCGAAGCCCGGGGCGCGCTGCAAAAAGCCCTGCTAGCAGACCCACGGCCAGGCCGGGAAACCGCCGACGCCGGGCGCCGCAAAGAAATTGAAGCGTTGCTGGTGGACGTGAACAAGAAACTCAACTGACAGGAGTCCGTGTGCGCTTATTACTGATCGAGGATGACGTGGCTCTGGGCGAAGGCATTCATCAGGCCCTGGGCCGCGAAGGTTACACCGTCGACTGGTTGCAGGACGGCAGCAGCGCCTTGCATTCGCTGCTCAGCGAATCCTTTGATCTGGCGGTGCTCGACCTCGGCTTGCCCCGCATGGACGGCCTCGAAGTGCTGCGTCGTTTGCGCGACAGCGGCTCCAACTTGCCGGTGCTGATCCTCACTGCGCGGGATGCCACCGAAGACCGTATCGCCGGGCTGGATGCCGGCGCCGACGATTACCTGATCAAGCCGTTTGATCTGGCCGAACTCAAGGCGCGTCTGCGCGCCTTGCTGCGGCGCAGCGCCGGCCGCGCGCAGATGCTGATCGAACACGCCGGCATCAGCCTCAACCCCGGCACCCAGCAAGTCAGCTATCAGGGCGAACCGGTCGCGCTGACGCCCAAGGAATATCAGCTACTCCACGAATTACTCTCGCCACCAGGCCGGGTCATGACCCGAGATCACTTGATGCAGTTGCTTTACGGGTGGAACGAGGAAGCCGAAAGCAACACGCTTGAAGTGCACATCCATCACCTGCGCAAGAAATTCTCCACCGACCTGATCCGCACTATTCGTGGTGTCGGTTACCTGGTAGAGGAGCGTCGATGACTTCGATCCGGCGTCGCACCCTGACGCTGATCATTGGCTTGATGCTCGCCGGTCTGGCGGTGATCAGCGTGTTCAACTGGCACGACAGCAACCACGAAATTGCCGAAGTCTATGACGCTCAACTGGCGCAAAACGCCCGGCTGCTGCAGGGTGTGATGCGCATGCCGCTGGCCAGCAAGGAACACGCCGAGCTGTATCAGGCGTTCAACAGGGCCTTGGGCGAAGCAGTGCCGAGGGTCGATGGCCATCCTTATGAAAGCAAGATTGCCTTTCAGGTCTGGAATCGTCAGGGCGAAGTGCTGGTGCACACCGCCAGCGCGCCCTCCTTCACCGCGCCCCCGTCGAAACCCGGCTTCAGCGATGTGGTGGACCTGAACAACCGTCACTGGCGCGCGTTCATGCTGGAAGACAGACAAACGGATTTGCGGATCTGGGTGGGCGAACGCGACGATGTGCGTTCGGACCTGGTGGATCGGATCCTGCGCCATACCCTGTGGCCCAATGTGCTGGGCAGCCTGATTCTAGTGGCGATGGTCTGGCTGGCCTTTGGCTGGGGCCTCAAGCCCCTGGCCGATATGGCGGCGACTCTGCGGGCACGGCACAGCGGCTCTCTGGAACCGCTGCAACTGACCCCGTTGCCCAGCGAGCTCGAACCGATGCAAGCAGCGCTCAATCGCATGCTCGCGCAAATTCAGGAAGTGCTCGGCCGCGAGCGGCGCTTTATCGCCGACGCCGCCCATGAAATGCGCACGCCCCTGGCGGTGCTGCGGGTGCATGCGCAGAACCTGCTGGAGGCCGGCACCGAACAGGAGCGTCGGGAATCCCTGGCGTTTCTGATCGCCGGCGTCGACCGCACCAGCCGTCTGGTCAATCAATTGTTGACCATGGCCCGCCTCGAACCCAAAGCAATGGCTCCGGTATTGCACAGCATCGACCTGGCCGAAACCGTGCGAGAAAGCCTGGTACAGCTCACGCCCTGGTTACTGAGTAAAAACCTTGAGCTGACCTTCGACGTCACCGATCGTCCCTTTAAAGTGGTTGCCGACGCCGCCGCCATCGACATCGCCCTGAACAACCTGATCAGCAACGCGGCAAATTTTTCCCCCGAGCACGGCGTCATCACCGTGCAGCTGAATCAAGCGGGCGGCTTCTATTCATTGAGTGTCGAGGATCAGGGACCGGGCATCGACGAAGCGGAACGCGGGCGCTTGTTCGAACGCTTTTACAGTCGCGCAAACGTCCAGGGGGCGGGGTTGGGGCTGACGATCGTCAACACCATTGCGACTCGCCTGGGCGGACGAATCACCCTGGTCAACCGGCCGGAGGGCGGGTTGCGGGCGACCCTGTCGATTCCGGACGTTTGAAACGAGGGCTCCTACCCGGGATTGGGCCCGAGCAACATCCCCTGCTCGCGTTCACACAACTCCACCACGTAATCCCACAACACTCGCAACCGCACGGATTTGTGCAGCTCGCGGCGGGTGCTGATCCAGTAGCTGCGCTGAATGCTCTCATCCGGCATCAACGGCACTAAATCGGGGTCAGCGCTGGCCATGTAGCACGGCAACACGGCGATGCCCAAACCTGAGCGCGCAGCCTGTTGCTGAGCGATGACGCTGGTGCTGTGGAAGACCACTTGCGGGTTGCGACAGAAACTGTTGAGGAACATCAGTTCCTGGCTGAACAACAAGTCGTCGACGTAGCCGATCCAGGCATGACGACCAAGGTCTTCGCGGCTGCACAGCGGTGGCGAGCGGTCGAGGTAGTCCTGGCTGGCATACAGCGCCAGGCGATAGTCAGTGAGTTTACGGGTGACCAGCATGTCAGCGGACGGACGCTCCAGGTGGATGCTGATCTCGGCTTCGCGGTTAAGGATGCTGACAAACCGCGGCACCGCCACCAGTTCCACTTCCAGCCCCGGATAGCGCTCGAACAGGCCGTTCATGCGACTGGCGAGGAACATGATGCCCAACCCTTCGGTCACGCCGACGCGAATCTTGCCCAGTGGCGCGGTGGATTGGGTGATTTCCTCTTGAGCAAGCAGCGCGACGTTTTCCATGGCTTCGGCGTGTTTGAGCAGCGCTTCGCCGGCCGGGGTCAACTCATAGCCCTGGGCATGCTGGACAAACAGCGCGGTGCCGAGGCTCTTTTCGATGGCCTCGATGTGCCGGGCCACGGTGGCGTGAGTGGTGTTCAAACGGCGGGCAGCGGTCAGCAGGCGCCCGCTACGCTGCAACTCGAGAAAAAACCGCAAGTCATTCCAGTCGAACATGAGTCGTCCTTGAAGCGAGGTGTTTAAAAACGCACAGCGGCTGCGCAAAAACTAACATTCTTTTGACGAAAGCTAACAACTAGGATGACCGACAACAAGAACAACACCATAAGGTCACGCATGCAGACTTCTCTGGATGAATACGACTACATCGTGGTCGGGGCCGGGCCGGCCGGTTGTTTGCTGGCCAATCGATTGTCGGCCAACCCGCAACATCGCGTGTTGCTGCTCGAAGCCGGCGGCCGCGACAACTACGCGTGGATTCACATCCCCGTGGGTTACCTGTTCTGCATCGGCAACCCGCGCACCGACTGGTGCTTCAAGACCGAAGCACAACCCGGCCTTCAAGGTCGGGCCCTGAGTTATCCGCGTGGCAAAGTGCTCGGCGGCTGTTCATCGATCAACGGCATGATCTACATGCGCGGCCAAGCGGGCGACTACGACGGCTGGGCAGCCCAAGGCAATTCCGGCTGGAGCTGGAACGACGTGCTGCCGTTGTTCAAAAAAAGCGAAAACCACTTTGCCGGCGACTCGCAATTTCACGGTGCTGCCGGGGAATGGCGGATCGAGCGCCAGCGCCTGTCGTGGCCGATTCTGGATGCCTTCCGCAGCGCTGCCGAGCAAATTGGCATCGCCAGCATCGATGACTTCAACCAGGGCGACAATGAAGGCTGTGGCTATTTTCAGGTCAATCAGAAAGCCGGTATTCGCTGGAACGCGGCCAAGGCGTTTCTCAAACCGATCCGCAACCGCCCCAATCTCACCGTGCTGACCGACGTCGAAGTGGATCGCGTGCTGCTGGAAAACGGCCGTGCGTCTGCGGTCAGCGCGTGTTGGCAAGGTCAGGCGAAATCCTTCAAGGCGCGTAAAGAGATCGTGCTGTGCGCCGGCTCCGTCGGCTCTCCCAGCATCCTGCAACGTTCCGGGATCGGCCCTCGCCCGCTGCTGCAACGACTGGGGATCGGCGTTGCCCATGCACTGCCCGGCGTGGGTGGCAATCTGCAGGATCACCTGCAACTGCGCCTGATCTACAAACTGGAAAACACCCGCACGCTGAATCAAATTGCCGGCAGCCTGTGGGGCAAGATGGGCATGGGCCTGCGTTACCTGTATGACCGCAGCGGCCCGTTGTCCATGGCGCCCAGTCAACTCGGCGCCTTCGCTCGATCAGGACCGGAACAGACGTCAGCGAATCTCGAGTACCACGTTCAGCCACTGTCGCTGGAGCGTTTCGGCGAGCCATTGCATACCTTCCCGGCCTTCACGGCCTCGGTGTGCGATCTGCGCCCGCAAAGCCGTGGTCGCATAGAGATTCGCTCCACCGATCCGCAGGAAGCACCGCTGATTCAGCCCAATTACTTGAGCCATCCGGAGGACTTGCGGGTTGCAGCGGATGCCATTCGCCTGACCCGCCGCATCGTCGCCGCACCGGCCCTGCAAGCGTTCAAACCGGTCGAGTACTTGCCCGGAGACAGCTTGCAGAGCGACGAAGAATTGCACGAAGCCGCCGCCCGCATCGGCACAACGATTTTCCATCCCGTCGGCACCTGCCGCATGGGCAACGACGCGGACGCCGTGGTCGATGCGCAACTTAAAGTCCATGGCATCCCCGGCCTGCGCATCGCCGACGCCTCGATCATGCCACGCATCACCTCGGGCAACACGTGTTCGCCTACGCTGATGATTGCCGAAAAAGCCGCGAAACTGATCCTGGACACACCCACAAGGAGTTTTGCACCCGACGAAAAAGCACTGACCGCAGTCTCTTGAGCAAAGGAATAGCGGCGCCAGTCCATAAGCCCGGCGCCGACAGTGGAACAAAAAAAACAATCACTGTGAGGGATACCGATATGTCAGAACATGTTCAGCCTCTGGAAGCCGTGCGCAGCGCGGACACCAGCCGCGAGACCCAGAAAGTTATCTTCGCGTCGTCGCTTGGGACAGTCTTCGAGTGGTACGACTTTTTCCTCTACGGCGCACTCGCGGCGGTGATCAGCAAACAGTTTTTCGCCGGGGTCAACGACACCACGGCGTTCATCTTTGCGCTGATGGCGTTCGCCGCCGGCTTCATCGTGCGGCCGTTCGGCGCGCTGGTGTTCGGACGGCTGGGGGACATGATCGGGCGTAAATACACCTTCCTCGCCACCATCATTCTCATGGGTGTAGCGACCTTCTGTGTCGGGCTGCTACCGACCTACGCGAGCATCGGCATCGCCGCTCCGATCATTCTTGTGGTGCTGCGCATGCTTCAGGGCCTGGCCCTGGGCGGTGAATACGGCGGCGCTGCCACTTACGTGGCCGAACATGCCCCGATGGGTAAACGCGGCTTCCACACCAGCTGGATTCAGTCCACCGCGACCCTCGGGTTGCTGCTGTCGCTGCTGGTGGTGCTCGGTTGCCGCTACTTCACCGGTGACCAGTTCGAAGTCTGGGGCTGGCGGATTCCGTTTCTGTTTTCGATCATTCTGCTGGGCATCTCGACCTGGATTCGCATGAGCCTGCACGAGTCGCCTGCGTTCGTGAAAATGAAAGAGGAAGGCAAGCTCTGCAAATCGCCACTGCGCGATTCCTTCGGCAAATGGGAAAACCTTAAAGTCGTACTGATCGCCCTGTTCAGCATCAACGCCGGGCAAGCCGTGACTTTCTACGCGGCGCAGTTCTACGTACTGTTCTTCCTCACCCAGTTCCTGAAAATGGACCCGGCGCTGGCCAACAGCCTGCTGATCGTCAGCGTGATCATCGGCGCACCGTTCTTTATTTTCTTCGGCTGGCTGTCGGACAAGGTCGGGCGCAAACCGGTGCTGATGATCGGCCTGTTACTAGCCACCGCGCTGTATTTTCCGATCTTCAAGTCCATCGCCCACTACGCCAACCCGGCCATCGACCAGGCCAGCCGTCAGGCACCGATCACCGTACTGGCTGACCCGGCCACTTGCACCTTCCAGTTCGACCCGGTGGGCAAGGCAAAATTTGATAGCCCTTGCGACAAGGTCAAAACCTTCCTGGTGAAACAGGGCCTTCCTTACAAGAGCGAAGCCGCACCCGCTGGCAGTGCCGTGCAGGTGAGCGTCGGCGAAGTGAAACTCGATGGTTACGATGAAGCAGCCCTGCGTGGCGCGGTGACATTGGCGGGGTATCCGTCACAAGCCGATACGCAACAGGTCAACAAATCCATGATCGTGGCGCTGATGGTAGTGCTGATCATCATTTCCGCCATGTGCTACGGCCCGCTGGCAGCGCTGATGGTCGAACTGTTCCCGACGCGCATCCGCTACACCTCGATGTCCCTGCCGTACCACATTGGTAATGGCTGGTTCGGCGGTTTCCTGCCAACGGTGTCGTTTGCCTTGGTGGTGTACACCGGGGACATCTTCTACGGGCTTTGGTATCCGGTGGTGATTACCGGGGTGAGCCTGGTGGTCGGGATGATCTGTTTGCGTGAGACCAAGAACGTGGACCTGGATACCAACTGACAGCACGGAAAAAAAAGCTCCGCAATGCGGGGAATGCTGTTCACTTAAGATTGGGGTACATATCCGTTTCTGCGGTCACGGCGGCTTAGGGTTCCACCCTTACGGCGGGTCACTTTCGAAAAGCGCGAAAGTAACCAAAGCGCTTTTGCCCCGCCATTCGGTGCCTCGCCTAGGCTCGGCATGCCCTCACTCCGGC
>NZ_JASBRE010000035.1 GCF_029960815.1 Pseudomonas sp. AL03 | reverse complement strand
GTTTACCAAGGAGTTTCCCGTTTCGACTGCGCCGGAAGTGGGGCGAATTATAGACTTCCAGAATCTGCCGTCAACCCCTGATTTCAGCTTTATTCAGATTTGAGCGTAATACGTGCAAATGCCTTCTTCCCAGCCTGGCAAACATGGGTCGCGCCCAACGCGTATATAAAGGTGCGATCGACAACCTCACCATCTATACGCACGCCACCCGAACCCAGAAGATCACGCGCAACCGCCGAGTTCTTCACCAGACCAGCTTTATTAAGGACGGCTGCGATCGGCATATCTTCGGCGGCAGTCAATTCGATCTCGGGCAGATCATCCGGCAGCTCACCTTCCCTCATACGGTTACCCGCCGCACGGTGAGCATTGGCCGCAGCCTCATCACCATGGAAACGCGCGACGATCTCTTCAGCCAACTTGATCTTGATGTCGCGCGGATTTGCACCCGCCTCAACATCCGCACGGAACGCATTGATCTCTTCCATGGAGCGGAAGCTGAGCAATTCGAAGTAGCGCCACATCAGCGCATCCGGAATGGAAACCAGTTTGCTGTACATCACACCCGGCGCTTCCTGAATGCCCACGTAGTTGCCCAAGGACTTGGACATCTTCTTCACGCCATCCAGACCTTCGAGCAGTGGCATGGTCAGAATGCACTGAGCCTCTTGACCATATCCACGCTGCAGTTCGCGCCCCATCAACAGGTTGAACTTCTGATCGGTACCACCCAGCTCGACATCCGCACGCAAAGCGACCGAGTCATACCCCTGAACCAGCGGATAGAGAAACTCGTGAATGGCGATTGGCTGATTGGTTGTGTAGCGCTTGTCGAAGTCGTCGCGCTCAAGCATGCGAGCCACGGTGTACTGGGAGGTCAGACGAATGAAGTCGGCCGGCCCCATCTGATCCATCCAGGTAGAGTTGAACGCAACTTCAGTTTTCGCCGGATCAAGAATCTTGAAGACCTGGGTCTTGTAGGTCTCGGCATTCTCGAGCACCTGCTCACGGGTAAGCGGAGGACGTGTTGCACTCTTGCCGCTCGGATCACCGATCATCCCGGTGAAGTCACCTATAAGGAAGATGACTTGGTGACCCAGCTCCTGGAACTGACGCAGCTTATTAATAAGCACGGTATGACCCAGGTGCAAATCCGGCGCGGTCGGATCAAAGCCTGCCTTGATACGTAGCGGCTGGCCACGCTTGAGCTTTTCGATCAGCTCGGACTCGACCAACAGTTCTTCCGCACCACGTTTGATCAGCGCTAGCTGCTCTTCAACCGACTTCATAACAGACCCGTAAGGCTCGAATTCAAAGGGAACCAACCATACAAGATCGCGCGTCAAATACAAGTTCTGCCCGGCGCACGGACGTCAATCCACGAACAGAGCGTTCGCGGACTTGCTTCAGAGACGATTTGGTTATATTTTATACAGTTATTTCATCTTCATCATGTCATTCATCTTTTCCACTTCATCTTTTTTCAAAGTCAAAAATTACCTATGACCAAAGAATCGTCTAAAGCGCCGCCGCTTTACCCGAAGACCCACCTGCTCGCAGCAAGTGGCATCGCCGCCCTTCTGAGCCTGGCGCTTCTGGTATTTCCTTCCAGTGATGTTGAAGCCAAAAAGACGACCCTGAGTCTTGAACTGGAAAGCCCTGCTGAACAACTGACACAAGATCAAGACGCTGCCGAGGCCGTCCAGGCCACAAATGAGCCAGCAACTTCCCCTTTCGCGCAGATCGAAAACAGCACAGAAGAACCCCAGGAAACCGCTCAGGTCGCACCGGCGCCGGCATCCACGCCCGCCCCTGTGATCGAAGAAAAAAAATCTCCAAACCATAGGGAAGTGATCGTTTCTAAAGGCGATACGCTCTCCACACTGTTCGCGAAAGTCGGCCTTCCGGCAACTTCGGTGCATGAAGTACTGGCCAGCGACAAACAGGCCAAGCAGTTCAGCCAACTCAAACATGGCCAGAAACTTGAATTCGAACTGAGCCCCGATGGCCAGCTGACCAACCTGCACAGCAAGGTCAGCGACGTCGAAAGCATCACCCTGACCAAGAATGACAAGGGTTATGCATTCAACCGCATTACCGCCAAGCCTACCGTTCGCTCCGCCTACGTTCATGGCGTGATCAACAGTTCGCTGTCGCAATCCGCTGCACGCGCAGGCCTGTCCCACAGCCTGACCATGGACATGGCCAGCGTGTTTGGCTATGACGTCGACTTCGCCCAGGATATTCGCCAGGGTGACGAGTTCGATGTCATCTACGAACAGAAAGTCGTCAACGGCAAGGCCGTCGGCAATGGTCCGATCCTTTCCGCGCGCTTCACCAACCGCGGTAAGACCTACACCGCCGTGCGTTACATCAATAAACAAGGCAACAGCAGCTACTACACCGCTGACGGCAACAGCATGCGCAAGGCGTTTATCCGTACGCCGGTGGACTTCGCCCGCATCAGTTCGAAATTCTCCATGGGCCGCAAGCACCCAATCCTGAACAAGATTCGCGCCCACAAAGGCGTCGACTATGCAGCGCCGCGTGGCACCCCAATCAAGGCAGCCGGTGACGGCAAAGTGTTGCTGGCCGGACGCCGCGGTGGCTACGGCAACACCGTAATCATCCAGCACGGCAATACCTACCGCACGCTATACGGCCACATGCAAGGCTTCGCCAAAGGCATCAAGACTGGCGGCAGCGTCAAGCAAGGCCAGGTGATTGGCTACATCGGCACCACCGGGCTCTCCACCGGCCCGCACTTGCACTACGAGTTCCAGGTCAATGGCGTACACGTCGATCCATTGGGCCAGAAGGTGGCGATGGCCGATCCGATCTCCAAAGCTGAACGTGCACGTTTCCTCGCGCAGAGCCAACCGCTGATGGCGCGCATGGATCAAGAGAAGTCCACTCAGCTGGCTTCGAGCAAGCGATAAGCCATGACGCTCTATATAGGTGTGATGTCCGGGACCAGCCTCGACGGCCTGGATATTGCGCTGGTTGAGCTAACCCCGGCGATCAAGCTGGTCGCCACGCACTACATTCCCATGCCTGATTCCCTACGCACCGAGCTGCTTGGCTTGTGCAGTAGTGGCCCGGACGAGATTGCCCGCTCCGCCATTGCCCAGCAGAACTGGGTGAAGCTGGCAGCACAGGGCATTCACACCCTCCTTGATCAACAAAACCTGAAGCCCGAAGACATTCGTGCAATCGGCAGCCACGGTCAGACCATTCGCCACGAACCCGCGCGCGGCTTCACGGTGCAAATAGGCAACCCTGCCCTACTGACGGAGTTGACCGGAATCACCGTGGTCAGCGACTTCCGCAGCCGTGATGTGGCCGCCGGAGGGCAAGGCGCGCCACTGGTTCCAGCCTTCCACGAAGCGTTGTTCGAAGAACAGCCTGGCAATCGTGCGGTATTGAACGTCGGCGGTTTCAGCAACCTAAGCCTGATTGAACCTGGCAAGCCTGTTGCGGGTTTCGACTGTGGCCCGGGCAATGTTCTGCAGGATGCGTGGATTCACCAGCAACGCGGCGACAACTTTGATCGCGACGGCCAATGGGCTGCCACCGGTAAGGTCGAACCGATTCTTTTGAAAGAATTGCTCAGTGATCCGTTCTTCGTGACCAAAGGCCCGAAAAGTACCGGTCGCGAAGTATTCAACCTGCCATGGCTGACACAGCATCTGGCACAGCTGCCGACCTTCGCCACCGAAGACGTGCAGGCAACCCTGCTCGAACTGACCGCCCTGACCATCGTCGAATCACTGCAAAGCGCCCAATCAGACACCCTGGAACTGCTTGTCTGCGGTGGCGGCGCGCACAACGCCACGCTGATGAACCGCTTGGCCAGCTTGCTGCCGAACGCCAAGGTCAGCAGCACCGCGGCTTGCGGTGTAGACCCGGACTGGGTCGAAGCCATGGCCTTCGCCTGGCTGGCCCATTGCTGCCTTGAAGGCATCGCCGCCAATCGCCCGAGCGTTACCGGCGCCCGTGGCCTGCGCGTACTCGGCGCCATCTACCCTGCCTGACTAGCCATACCGAATCCCGGACAGCAAAAAGCCGCAGAGCCCTGAGACCATGCGGCGCTTGGTGATGCTATGAATTGCGATCAGATCGAGAACGAGGAGCCGCAGCCACACGTGGTGCTGGCGTTCGGATTCTTGATCACGAAGCGCGAACCTTCCAGACCTTCCTGATAATCCACCTCGGCACCTGCCAAGTATTGGAAGCTCATCGGGTCGACCACCAGACTCACACCTTCGCGTTCGACAATGGTGTCGTCATCGGCCACTTCTTCATCGAAGGTGAAGCCGTACTGAAAACCTGAACAACCGCCGCCCGTAACGAATACGCGCAGCTTCAAGCGATCATTCCCCTCTTCATCGACCAGGCTCTTCACCTTGTGCGCGGCACCGTGGGTGAATTGCAAAGCCGTGGGGGTGAAGGATTCGACGCTCATGCTAATTATCTCCCGGCGTTACGCCGCCATAATGCGTGATGACGCGCATTATCCGCTTCTCCTAGAAAATCGGTCAACTATTGTTACGGTATATCAATCAACACATTTGCCCGCCCGAAATGCAAAAAAGCCCGTCAGACGGGCCTTTTTGCTGAGCGGAATGAACCTTACGGCAGCATACCTGCGTGGGACAGACCCAAGCGCTCATCCAGACCGAACAGAATATTCAGGTTCTGCACCGCCTGACCCGACGCGCCTTTGACCAGGTTATCGATCACCGACAACACCACCACCAGATCACCATCCTGTGGACGATGCACGGCAATACGGCAAACGTTGGCACCGCGCACGCTGCGGGTTTCCGGGTGACTGCCGGCCGGCATGACATCGACGAACGGTTCGTTGGCATAACGCTTTTCAAACAACGCCTGCAGATCCACCGAGCGATCCACGACAGTCGCGTAGAGCGTCGAGTGGATGCCTCGAATCATGGGCGTCAGGTGCGGAACGAAGGTCAGACCGACGTCCTTGCCCGCTGCGCGACGCAGACCCTGGCGAATTTCCGGCAAGTGACGGTGCCCTTTGACGGCGTAAGCCTTCATGCTTTCCGACGTCTCGGAGTAAAGCGAACCTACGGATGCACCACGACCGGCACCGCTGACGCCGGATTTGCAGTCAGCGATCAAGCGGGTGGTATCGGCCAGACCTGCTTCAAGCAATGGCAGGAAACCCAATTGCGTGGCAGTCGGGTAGCAGCCCGGCACAGCAATCAGGCGGGCCTGTTTGATCAGCTCACGATTGACTTCCGGCAAGCCGTAAACCGCCTCTTCCAGCAGTTCCGGTGCGCCGTGAGGCTGACCGTACCACTTGGCCCATTCATCGGCGTCTTGCAGACGGAAGTCTGCAGACAGGTCGATGACCTTGGTTCCCGCTGCCAACAGCTCACCGGCCAGGGCATGGGCAACACCGTGAGGCGTAGCGAAGAACACCACGTCACAAGCGCCCAGCGTCTTGATGTCCGGAACGCTGAACGCCAGGCCATCGTAATGACCGCGCAGGTTCGGATACATATTGGCCACGGCCAGACCGGCCTCGGATCGGGAAGTGATGACTGCCACTTCAGCTTGCGGATGCTGCGCCAACAGACGCAGCAGTTCGACACCGGTGTAACCCGTGCCGCCGACGATACCGACCTTGACCATAAACCTGCCCTCAACGAACCCACTGGAAAGCAGTCGATAATAGGGGCCGCACGGCTCTGCGACAACCGTCAAGGTGACGTGCGGGCGCTCTACCCTCTACTATCTTCGCTACCGTGAACCTGGGAATAACTAAAAATGCTTTATCTGTGGCTCAAAGCGCTTCACATCGTCAGCATGGTCTGCTGGTTTGCCGGCCTGTTCTACCTGCCGCGCCTGTTCGTCTATCACGCCCAAAGCGAAGACACCGTCAGCAAAGAACGCTTCAGCATCATGGAGCGCAAGCTGTACCGCGGCATCATGGGCCCGGCGATGATCGCCACCCTGATTTTCGGCATTGCACTGATCGCCTTGAACCCCAGCATATTTAGTCAAGGTGCCTGGATTCACGCGAAGTTGACGCTGGTGGTGATCCTGATCGGCTACCACCACATGTGCGGCGCCCAAGTGAAACGTTTTGCCCGTGGCGAGAACAACCGCAGCCATGTCTTTTATCGCTGGTTCAATGAAGTGCCGGTTCTGATATTGCTGGCTATTGTAATTCTGGTCATCGTTCGGCCGTTCTAACTCCAATAAGCACAACTCACCGGGGTACTTCCAATGTCGCTGCCCGCTCTGCTCGAACAACGTTTGCGCCTGCCTGTGGTGGCAGCACCGATGTTCCTGATCTCCAACCCTCAACTAGTGCTCGCCTGCTGCCGTAATGGCGTGGTGGGCAGCTTCCCCGCGCTCAACCAGCGCGAGAGCAGTGGCTTCAAGGCCTGGCTGGAAGAGATCGAAGCAGGGTTGGCAACACTGAAGAATCCGGCACCTTTTGCGGTGAACCTGATCGTCCACAACAGCAACCCGCGGCTGCAAGCGGATCTGGCGATCTGTATCGAGCACAAAGTGCCGATCGTGATCACCAGCCTCGGCGCCGTGAAAGAACTGGTCGATGCAGTACACAGCTATGGCGGTCTGGTGTTCCATGATGTGACGACTCGTCGTCATGCAGAGAAGGCCGCCGAGGCCGGGGTCGACGGTTTGATCGCCGTGGCAGCAGGCGCCGGTGGACACGCCGGGACCTGGAGCCCGTTCTCGCTAATTGCCGAGATACGCCAATTCTTCGACAAGACCCTGCTGCTGGCCGGTTGCCTGAACCACGGCCACGAGATTCTCGCTGCACAATTACTCGGTGCGGATTTGGCCTACTTCGGTACGCGATTTATCGGCACCACCGAAAGTCATGCGTCTGACGCCTATAAAGAGATGCTGCTGACGTCCAGAGCGGCGGACATCGTCCATACTCCAGCGGTGTCGGGAGTACCGGCGAGCTTTATGCGTCAAAGCCTTGAGGCTGCGGGTTTCGACATGGCAGCGCTGCAAGGCAAGGGTGAGGTGAACTTCGGCTCCAAACTCAAGCCTATAAGCGATGAAGCCAAAGCCTGGAAAACCGTTTGGTCCGCAGGCCAGGGGGTCGGCGAAATCGATGACCTGCCAAGTGTTGATCAATTGATCGCTCGCCTTGATGCCGAGTACCGCAAAGCACTGGAGCTGGCGGCAGCGCTGCCCAAACGCTGGCCACGCTGACAGGAAAACTTGGCCAGTCCATTCCGGCTGGCCTTACACTCCACGCGCAATTCTCCCTAAACCATTCGCGACAAGGATGCCTCGCAATGAGCGAAAACCGTTTCAAGATCGTATTCGACGGCGCTCTGCTGCCAGGTGTTGACGTCACCACTGCCAAGCTCAATCTCGCCGATCTGTTCAAAAGCGATGTGACTGCCATCGAGCGGCTGTTCAGTGGCAAGCCGGTTGCACTCAAACGCGACCTGTCACAGACCGATGCTCAGACTTATCTCCAGGCGCTGACCAAAACCGGTATCGATGCCCGGATCGAATCCGAACCTTCGATCGAGCTGAACCTGTCTGACGTTCATGAGCCCCCCCCTGCCGTTGCAGCAGATCCCGAATCCCCTTATGCACCCCCCCGGGCGACCGTCGGCGAAGCCTTGCCTGAATTTGCCCCACTCAAGGCGTTCAGTTTCGAGGGCCGCATCGGCCGCTTGCGTTACCTGGCCTGGACGATGGCCCTGACACTCGTCACCCTAGGCGTTGGCGCTGTGCTTGCTGTTTTCGGCCTGGCCCTCATCAGTACGGACTCGACCGCCGGCCTGATTCTCGGTGGCTTGCTGGCCTTTGTTCTCTTCGTGGCGCTTGCGTTCGTCAGCATTCAGTTCAGTGTCCAGCGTCTGCACGATATCGGCTGGTCTGGCTGGCTTTGGCTGCTGACCCTCGTGCCGTTCGTGGGCAGCATCTTTCCGTTCGTGATGATGATTGCACCGGGTAACAACACCGCCAATCAATACGGCGCGCCACCACCGCCCAACAGCTCCGCGGTCAAGGTCCTGTCTTCACTCTGGCTGGTGTTTATCGCGACTCTGTTCATCGGCGGACTGACCGGTGGCCTCTCTACCATTCAGAGTGAGTACGAAAGCGCCACCCAGAGCGGCTATGAAAGCGACTCCGTGACCACCGAAGAGTTCGAAGATCAGACCGCTGTGGAAGCAGAGCCGGCGCCAAATTCAGCCGACGATGCAGCCGAAGACGCCCAGCCCCCTGTAGACTCTGCGAAAGAATGAACAGCGCTCCCCGCCCGTGACACCTGCGTCGCTGGCGCGGAGCTGTTGCGATGGAGAAATGCATGACCCGTTACGCTCTGATCACTGGCGCTTCCAGCGGCATCGGCCTGGCAATGGCCGAAGCGCTGGCCCGGCGCGGCCGCAGCCTGATTCTGGTGGCCCGGCAGCGTGATCAGCTGGAAAGTATTGCGATTGAACTGACGCAACGTTTTGGCGTGGAAGTGTTGTTCCGAGCCTGTGACCTCGGCGAGCCGCTACGGCTGTCCGGATTTCTGCTGGAGCTGGAGGAAGGTGACCGACAGATCGATTTGCTGGTCAACTGCGCCGGCATCGGCACTTGCGGCCCTTTCCTGGCTCAGGACTGGATGACCGAGCAGGACCTGATCGAAGTGAACATCCTTGCGCTCACTCGCCTGTGTCACGCGATCGGCAACAGTATGGCGCTGCAGGGCGGCGGGCAGATTTTGAATGTCGCCTCGGTTGCGGCGTTTCATCCCGGCCCGTGGATGAGCACTTACTACGCCAGCAAGGCTTATGTGCTGCACTTTTCCGAAGGGTTGCGCGTCGAACTGAAAAAATGCGCGGTCAAGGTGTCGGTGCTCTGCCCCGGCCCTACCCGCACGGCGTTTTTCCGCACCGCGCAATTGGACACCGCCAAACTGGTCGACAGCAAAATGCTGATGAGCCCCGAGGAAGTCGCGCTCTATACCGTGCGGGCTCTGGAGAAAAATCGCGCCATCATTATTCCGGGTCGACGCAACCGCTGGCGCGCCTTCCTGCCGCGGCTCGGCTCCCGCTGGCTGACCCGGACAATCGCAGGCATGGTCAACAAGGCTTACTGCCCGCGCTGATCGCCCCTCAAGGTAAAAGGCTGGGCTCTGACATAACCCATGGTTACACTCAGGCCAGCCCAAACAACGGAGAAACAGCTGTGGATACTCTGTTCAGCAAGATCATCAACCGGGAAATCCCGGCCAAGATCATCTACGAGGACGACCAGGTACTGGCCTTCCACGACATCGCCCCACAGGCACCGGTGCATTTTCTGGTGATCCCGAAAAAAGCGGTGCGCACGCTTAACGACATGACCGAGGACGACAAGGCACTGGCTGGGCATATCCTGTTCACGGCCCAACGCCTGGCCCTGGAACTGGGCTGCGAAGAAGGTTTCCGGGTGGTCATGAACTGCAATCCACTGGGTGGGCAGACCGTCTATCACATTCATATGCACGTGCTGGGTCAGCGCCAGATGCACTGGCCGCCGGGCTGATTGCAGTAAAACCTGTGGGAGCGGCGGTGCGACGATTCGACTTGCTCGCTCCCGCAAATGACCCAACGCAAACCTTCGCCGGCCGATTGGGTTAAACTGGCCGCCGAGATTCTTCCCGGAGGTCAGCATGACTACCCAACGTCACTACTCGCCCATTGACCGTCTTCTGCTGCAAGCCGATGCCGCGATGCGTACATTGCTGCCCTTCAGTGGCCAGCCGTACCGTCCTTCGCCCGCTATCGTGCAGCCGGATGCGCAAATGAGCGACGAAGACACCCGACACGTCGCCGGCCTGATGCGCATCAACCATACCGGTGAAGTCTGTGCCCAGGCGCTGTATCAGGGTCAGGCCCTGACCGCCAAGCTGCCGAAAGTGCGTGCCGCCATGGAACATGCCGCCGAAGAAGAAATCGACCACCTGGTCTGGTGTGAACAACGCATAAAACAGTTAGGCAGCCACACCAGCATTCTCAATCCGCTGTTCTATGGCATGTCGTTCGGGATCGGCGCGGTAGCAGGGTTGATCAGCGATAAAGTCAGCCTGGGTTTCGTTGCTGCCACCGAGCATCAGGTCTGCAAACACCTGAACGAACACCTTGAGCAACTGCCGGCCGAGGACGAAAAGTCCCGGGCGATCCTCGAGCAGATGCGCATTGATGAAGAACACCACGCCGAAAGCGCGCTGGAGGCAGGGGGTTTCCGCTTCCCGGCACCGGTGAAGTTCGGCATGAGCCTGATGGCCAAGGTCATGACAAAGAGTACTTATCGGATCTGATAGCTGCATTGTCCTTGAGAGCCTCTTCGCGAGCAGGCTCGCTCCCACAATGCTCTGCGTCAGCAATAAAAAAGGCGACTACCGCAAAGTAGTCGCCTTTTTTGTGATGTTTGTCCCGTCCTGAATAAGGTTTACACCTGTTTCAGGACTAGACAGTTGAATGTCGATTCAACCGAGTTCGATGATCTCGTAGTCGTGGGTAATCGCCACGCCTGCCGCGCCGAGCATGATCGACGCCGAGCAATACTTCTCGGCAGACAGCTCGATGGCGCGTTTGACCTGGGCTTCTTTCAGCCCGCGACCCTTGACCACGAAGTGCATGTGGATTTTGGTGAAAACCTTCGGATCTTCGGTGGCGCGCTCGGCTTCGAGGAAGGCTTCGCAGCTTTCAACGGCCTGACGGGACTTCTTGAGGATGCTGACCACATCAAAATTGCTGCAACCGCCAACACCCAGCAGGAGCATTTCCATCGGCCGGACACCCAGGTTGCGACCGCCGGCATCGGGCGGACCGTCCATAACCACGACATGACCGCTGCCGGATTCACCGAGGAACATGGCTTCGCCAGCCCATTGGATGCGTGCCTTCATCGCCAAGACTCCACTGTATAAAAAAGGGTAGCCAGCTTAGCACAGGGCCCTTGATTGACAGCGTTCGCCTTCGTAGGACATAACCATCTGCGTCGTAGGTAAATGTTCGAATTTTGCAGGAAGTGTCTGTTAAGCTGGCGCCAATTCGCTGGCGCATAGCCAGCTTTGTAGCAACCTCAGCTCTTCATAAAAAAACCAAACATACCGCGCATTCTTTTCGGGATACAACCATGGTTGCTATTACCCCAACACCCAAAATGAAGAACCTCGACAAGCTGTTGATGCATTGCCAGCGCCGTCGTTATGCGGCCAAAAGCAACATCATTTGTGCCGGCGACCGCTCGGACACGCTGTTCTTCATCATCAAAGGGTCGGTCACCATCCTGATCGAGGATGACGACGGCCGCGAAATGATCATCGCTTATCTGAACTCCGGGGACTTTTTCGGCGAGTTGGGCCTGTTCGAACAGGCCGGCCTGGAACAGGAACGCAGCGCCTGGGTGCGTGCCAAGATCGAATGCGAAGTCGCGGAGATCAGCTACGCGAAATTTCGCGAGTTGTCCCAGCAGGATCCAGACATTCTTTACGTGCTCAGCGGACAAATCGCACAGCGTCTGCGCAACACCACGCGCAAAGTCGGTGACCTGGCGTTCTTCGACGTCACCGGTCGCGTTGCGCGCTGCCTGCTGGAACTCTGCAAACAGCCGGATGCCATGACCCACCCGGACGGCATGCAGATCAAGGTGACCCGTCAGGAGATCGGGCGGATTGTCGGTTGTTCGCGTGAGATGGTCGGTCGCGTACTCAAGGATCTGGAAGAGCGCAACCTGGTGGACGTCAAAGGCAAGACCATGGTGGTCTTCGGTACGCGCTAAGTCCTGAACATGTCTGCCAGCAACTGGCGGTACAACGTGTCGAGTCGCTCCAACGCATCAGGCGCTGCATATTTTTCATGCAGGGCGATGTGGCTCTCGGCGCGAACTCGCTGCTCCAGGCCACAGGCTTCATTGAAACGGTTGACCGCCGCGACCATCGATTCGCGCTCGTTTTCGAGCAACAAAGCACCATGCACCAACCCTACCGGACGCGTACCGCCCTTGCTCTGACGCCAGCGCTGAGCAGTGCCGACCATCTTGCGCCCATCGAGGTTGACGTTGAATCGGCCATCGCAGAACGCGCCATCAACTTCGCCCAGGGACGAAACGCCGCCCAACTCATCCAGCAGCTGACAAATCGGGTCGCAGAGTCGGCGATAAGCGGTTTCGATCCGGTTCTGGTCACCCTCGCTACGCGGTGGCGCGTAGACCAGCGCGATATTGATGGTTGAAGCCGATTGCGGCACCGGTTCACCGCCGGTCTCACGCAACAACACCGGCCAACCCGCTGCAGCCGATACCTCGCACGCGGCCTCGAACCCAGGCAGGCGATTCAACCGTCGAGGCATGACCAGCGCCCGATCACTGGGTTGCCAGAACAGCAGACCAAACTCCGAATCGCCGGTGCACACATGGGCCAACAGATTCTGTTCGGCGAGCAGGCCGGCTTCGACGGTCAGAGAGATTGGCTGAGGCATGGATAACTCCGTAAGACATGAAGTCTTTGGGGCACTTGATGACCTCTTCGCGGGCAAGCCCTCTCCCACAGGGGATCGGGTTGCCTGCGAAGATGTTTTCAGTCGAGGGTCGAGCCGCTGACCGGACCGCCACGCTCTGGAAAGAACAGACGCTGCAATTCGGTGCCCGGGCTTTCGGCGCGCATGAACGCTTCGCCAACCAGGAACGCGTACACATCACTGATTTCCATCAGCTCAACATCGGCCCGGTTGAGAATGCCACTTTCGGTGATCACCAAGCGATCACGCGGGATACGCGGCAACAGATCGAGGGTGGTTTCCAGATTGACGTCGAAGGTGTGCAAATTGCGGTTGTTAACGCCCACCAGCGGCGTGTCGAGGGTTTTCAAGGCCCGTTCCAGCTCGTCGCCGTCGTGGACTTCTACCAACACATCGAGGCCGACGCTTTTGGCCACGGCTGCCAGCTCAGCCATTTTCACGTCGTCCAGTGCGGAGACAATCAGCAGCACGCAGTCGGCGCCCAACGCTCGGGCTTCAATGATCTGGTATGGATCGATCATGAAATCCTTGCGGATCACCGGCAAACCGCACGCCGCACGAGCCTGTTGCAGATACGCATCGGCGCCTTGGAAGTAATCGATATCGGTGAGCACCGACAGACAGGTCGCGCCGCCCTTCTCGTAACTCTTGGCAATGTCGGCGGGAACGAAGTTCTCGCGGATTACGCCTTTGCTGGGTGAAGCTTTCTTGATTTCTGCAATCACCGCCGGCTGCTTGAGCTTTGCCTGAGCGATCAGTGCCTTGGCAAAACCACGGGGTGCATCGGCCGCCTTGGCCAGACTTTCCAGCTCTGCCAGGCTTACGCGAGCGCTACGCTCGGCGACCTCCTGGACTTTGCGGGCCAGAATGCTTTCCAGAACCGTCGGTACACTCATCCCTCATTCTCCACTCTGAATACCGCGGTAAATGCACCCAACTCCTCCAGTTTTTCCCGAGCGAGGCCTGTGTGCAGCGCATCGTGCGCCAGGGCAACGCCTTCTTTCAAACTGCTGGCATGGTCGGCGGCGTACAGCGCGGCACCGGCATTGAGCATAATCATTTCCGCGGCTTTCTGACCGTTCTCGGTCTTGCGCTTGCCCAAGGCATCGCGAATCAGCTCCAGCGAGGCCGCCGGGCTATCCACTGCCAGACCGTGCAGGCTCTGGCTCTTCATGCCCAGGTCTTCTGGCTCGACCCAATACTCGGTGATCTGGTCATCCTTCAATTCCGCCACAAAGGTTGGCGCTGCCAGACTGAATTCGTCCAGGCCATCCCTCGAGTGCACCACCAGCACGTGTTTGCTGCCCAGACGCTGCAGGACTTCGGCCAACGGCCGGCACAACGCCTGATTGAATACGCCCACCACCTGATGCTTCACGCCCGCCGGATTCGTAAGCGGGCCGAGCATGTTGAACAAGGTGCGCAAGCCCAGCTCCCGGCGCGGGCCGGCGGCGTGCTTCATGGCACTGTGGTGGGTCTGGGCGAACATGAAACCGATGCCGACGTTATCGATGCAGCGTGCTACCTGAACCGACGTCAGGTTCAGGTAGATACCGGCCGCCTCCAGCAGGTCGGCGCTGCCGCTGTTGCCCGAGACCGCACGGTTACCGTGTTTGGCCACGGTGCAACCGGCCGCCGCGACCACGAACGAGGAAGCGGTCGAGACGTTGAAGATATTGGCACCGTCACCACCGGTACCGACCACATCGACGACGCCGTCGAGGGTCTTGAGTTCGACCTTGTCCGCCAGCTCGCGCATGACCGACACGGCGCCGACGATCTCGTCGATGCTTTCGCTCTTCATGCGCATGGCCATCATGAATGCGCCGATCTGCGCATCCGTGCATTGACCGGTCATGATTTCGCGCATCACATCGCGCATCTCATCGGTGCTGAGGTCGAGCTGTTCGACGATACGGCTCAGGGCTGTCTTGATATTCATGAAAAGTCCTTAGCGCGTGCCGCCGGTTTGTTTGAGGAAGTTAGCGAACAGCTCGTGGCCCTGTTCGGTGAGGATCGACTCAGGGTGAAACTGCACGCCTTCGATGTTCAGTGTCTTGTGGCGCAGCCCCATGATCTCGTCGACCGAGCCGTCTTCAAGCTGGGTCCAGGCGGTCAGCTCAAGGCAATCGGGCAGGGTTTCGCGTTTGACGATCAGTGAATGATAGCGGGTGACCGTCAGCGGATGGTTCAGGCCTTCGAAAACGCCCTTGTCCTCGTGGAACACCGGGCTGGTCTTGCCGTGCATGACCTGCCGGGCGCGAACCACATCGCCGCCAAACGCCTGGCCGATGGACTGATGGCCCAGGCAGACGCCGAGAATCGGCAGTTTGCCGGCGAAATGCTTGATCGCTTCAATCGAGATGCCGGCTTCAGTCGGGGTGCAAGGACCGGGCGAGACGACGATCCGCTCAGGGTTGAGGGCTTCGATTTCGGCGATGGTGAGCTCATCGTTGCGCACGACTTTGACCTGGGAGCCGAGCTCACCAAGGTACTGCACAACGTTGTAGGTAAAAGAGTCGTAGTTATCGATCATCAGCAACATGGCGTTATGAACCTCTTGAATTCACTGACTTTAATACAGCCTTCGAATGAGTTACCCGCAGCGTCCTGCGCTTTGTCAGTCGCTGGAATCGCGCAGCAAAGCGGTTTGTCTTACGGGTAAAGAAGGCAAAGCGGTAAAGATCCGGCCTAGCCGGCAGAAGAATTCAGGCGCGCCAACGCCAACGGGCGTGTGCCTTGATGACTTGATCCAGAAGTTTGCTGACGATCAACACGGGGAAGGTCTCATTTATACGTCTCGGCACAGTAACTTAGCTGGGCAGAGCGTGCAATATGGGGCGATCGAAGCGCGTAAAACAATCGACGGGTTCGCGCCGAACGGCAACAGGCTCTATAGTTTTTTGGCACTATCGTTTTGCTCACTACAACAATAACAAACGGACTTGCTCATGATCAGACAGACGTTGGCTGTACCGCTTGCCGGCTGCTTGCTCGCTATGGCCTGCGCCCAGGCGATCGCGGCGCCCAACCCTTACTCGAACTTCATCGTCTTCGGCGATAGCCTCAACGATGCCGGGCAGTTTACCGACACGGGCGGCCCCGCCGGTGCCACCCTGCGCTTCACTAACCGGACCGGGCCGATCTATCGGGATGGCAGTGGCGAAGTTTATTCCGCCAACTCGACACAACTGCTGGGCGCAAGGCTTGGGTTTTCTCCAGACCAGACGGCCGCTTCGACCTCGGCAGCGCGCGCCGACCAGGGACTGCCGGACGGCAATAACTGGGCGGTTGGCGGCTACCGCACCGACCAGATCCTCAACTCGATCACCAGCGTATCCGCCACGGGTGAACGCACGCGCTCGGGCTATCTGCCGACAAACAACTTCAGCGCCGATCCGAATGCGCTGTATTACATTTCCGGAGGTGGTAACGATTTTCTTCAGGGACGTGTACAAAGTGGCGCTCAGGCGAATGCCGCTGCGGATCGACTGGCCAACAGCGTCCAGGTTCTGCAAACCGCCGGCGCCCGGTACATCGTGGTATGGCTGCTGCCCGACCTGGGTTTGACGCCCGCCATCAATGGCACGCCCCAGCAGACACCCACCTCACTACTGAGCTCTGCCTTCAACCGGCAACTGGTCACTCGACTGGCGGGGATCGATGCCGAAATCATCCCGCTGAACATTCCGCTGCTGTTGCGGGAAACCTTCGCCGATCCGGCGCGATTCGGTTTTGCTACAGGCCAGAACCTGACGGCGACCTGTTTCAGCGGTAACAGCTGCACCGAAAACCCTACGTATGGCATCAACAGTGCCACGCCGGACCCCAGCAAGCTGATTTATAACGATGGGGTTCATCCGACCGAAGCCGGGCAAAAACTGATTTCCGACTACGCCTATTCCTTACTGGCTGCGCCTTGGGAGCTGACGTTGTTGCCGGAAATGGCCCACGCTACCTTGCGTGCGCACCAGGATGAACTGCGCAGCCAATGGCAATCGGACTGGGATAACTGGCAAGCGATCGGCCAATGGCGCGCCATTGTCGCCGGTGGCGGTCAGCATCTGGATGTCGATAGCCAAAGCAGCGGAGCCAGCGCCGACGGCGACGGTTACAACCTGAACATCGGCGGCAGCTATCGTCTCAATGACGCCTGGCGCGTCGGTGTGGCGGCGGGTTTCTATCGTCAGAACCTGGAAGCAGGCAATAACGATTCGGACTACAAACTCAACAGCTACCTGGCCACCGCCTTCGCCCAGTTCCAGCAGAATCGCTGGTGGGCCGATGCCGCGTTGACCGGCGGCAAGCTGGATTACGACAACCTCAAACGCAAATTCGACCTGGGTGCCAGCGAAGGGGCGGAAAAAGGCGATACCAATGGCGATCTCTGGGCTTTCAGCACACGCGTTGGCTACGACATTGCGCAACCGGGCAGCGAGTGGCACCTGTCACCGTTCATCAGCGCCGATTACGCAAAAGTGGAAGTCGATGGCTACTCGGAAAACAGCACTCGTTCCACAGCGCTGACCTTTGATGATCAGACTCGCGATTCAAAACGTCTGGGCGCCGGTCTGCAGGGTAAGTATCAGATCACCACGCAGACTCAAGTGTTCGGCGAATACGCGTATGAGCGTGAATACGAGGATGACACTCAGAAAGTAAACATCGCGCTCAACAGCCTGCCATCCCTGGACTTCAAACTGGACGGCTATACACCGCAAAGCCACCTGAATCGCGTGAGCCTGGGGGTCAGCCACAAGTTGACGGCCGATCTGGCGCTGCGTGGCGGATACACGTTCCGCAAGGATGATGACTTTACCCAGCAAGGGCTTACCGTTGGGGTTGCGCTGGACTTCTGATCCGGTAACAGCAGGCGCAAAAAACGCGGCGCCCTCACAGGTGCCGCGTTTTTTATGGTGGTGAGGTCTTTGTGGGAACTCAGCTTACCGGGGTTTGCTCGGCGAGAGCCACGGCACGAAACATCGCGCGGCGCTTGTTCAGGGTTTCTTCCCATTCCAGCGCCGGCACCGAGTCGGCAACGATGCCGCCACCAGCCTGCACGTGCAGTTCGCCGTTCTTGATCACTGCTGTGCGGATCGCGATCGCAGTGTCCATGTTGCCGTTCCAGGCGAAGTAACCGACCGCGCCGCCATAGACGCCACGCTTGACCGGCTCCAGTTCGTCGATGATTTCCATCGCGCGGATTTTCGGTGCGCCGGACAAGGTGCCCGCCGGCAGAATCGCCCGCAGTGCGTCCATCGCCGTCAGCCCGGCTTTCAGTTGACCGGTAACGTTGGAAACGATGTGCATCACGTTGGAATAACGCTCGATGACCATTTTTTCGGTGAGTTTCACCGAACCGATTTCCGAGACCCGACCCGTATCGTTACGACCCAGGTCGATCAGCATCAAGTGCTCGGCAATTTCCTTGTCGTCGGACAGCAGGTCTTTTTCCAGCGCCAGGTCAGCCTCTTCGTTGGCGCCCCGAGGACGGGTGCCGGCAATCGGGCGCACGGTAATCAGGTTGTCTTCGACCCGCACCAGCACTTCAGGCGAACTGCCGACGACGTGGAAGTCGCCGAAGTTGAAGAAGTACATATAAGGCGTCGGGTTGAAGCAACGCAGCGCCCGGTACAGATCAATCGGCGCGGCCTTGAAGTCAATCGACATGCGCTGGGACGGCACGACCTGCATGCAGTCACCGGCCAGAATGTATTCCTTGATGGTATCGACGGCTTTTTCGTAATCGCCCTGGGTGAAGCTCGAACGAAAGACCGGATCAGCAGACTGTTGTTTGCTGAAATCCAGGCCACGGCGCGGGGTGATCGGTTGACGGAGTTTTTCCAGCAGCTCTTCCAGTCGTGCCTGACCTTGCTCGAAGGCATCTGCTTGCGACGGATCGGCCAGAACAATCGCGTGCATCTTGCCGGCGAGGTTGTCGAACACCACCACCGCGTCGGAAACCATCAGCAGAATGTCCGGCACGCCCAATGGATCCGGGTTCGGGCATTTGCCTAGACGCTTTTCTACATACCGCACGCAGTCGTAACCGAAGTAACCCACCAGACCGCCATTGAAGCGCGGCAGGCCAGGAATGGTCGGCACGTTGTAGCGAGCTTTGAATTCTTCGACAAAGGCCAGCGGATCTTCAGCCTCATGACTTTCGATCTCGACGCCATCGTGGGTCACGCTGACGTGATGGTCGTGAACCCGAAGCACGGTGCGGCACGGCAGGCCGATGATCGAGTAACGGCCCCACTTCTCCCCGCCCTGCACCGATTCCAGCAGGTAGGAGTTAGGCTCGTCAGCCAGTTTCAGGTAGATCGACAGCGGCGTGTCGAAGTCGGCCAGGGTTTCGCAGGCCAGCGGGATGCGGTTGTAGCCGGCAGCGGCCAAACGCAGGAATTCTTCGCGGATCATGGGGTAGCCTCGTGGCTTGAGGGTCTAACAGTCAGGTATGCAAACGCGCCGGTAGGCCGGCCAGGAACAAGTCAGGCGCGCCAACGCCAGCGGGCCAGGGCCTTGATGACTTTCATCCAGAGTTTGCGAGTGACCACCACGATGGCGTTTCCAGAAGGGGGTTGAACAGCGTTGGGCAACGTTATCTCAGCGGCCGGATCCAGGCAACCGCGAATTAACTTGCGCAGATCGTCGATCACCAGCGCCGGCGACTCTTCGGCAATGGGTCGGCCGTGGTTATAGCCGTAACTGAGCGCCACGCATTTGACCCCCGCCGCTTTCGCCGCCAGCACATCGCTGCGCGAATCGCCGACAAATAACGATTGAGACGCGGGAATGTTGGCCATTTTCATCACAAAAAACAGCGCCGCAGGGTCGGGCTTCTTCTGCGGCAGTGTGTCGCCGCCGATGATCCATTTGAAGTAACGACCGATTTTCATCTGATCCAGCAGCGGCGCGACGAAACGCTCCGGCTTGTTGGTGATCAGCGCCATCTCTACACCCTGCTTGTGCAGCCATTTCAGGGTGTCGCGCACGCCGGGGTACACCACCGTCAGCGCGTGACCGTCCTCATAAAAGCCGTTGAACAACGCCAGGGCATGCTCGGCTTCGACCTCATCGACACCCTCGGCGTCGATGTGGTTGGCCAAGGCCCGTCGCACCAGCAGGTGCACGCCGTTGCCCACCCACTCACGCACCGATGCGATACCAGCAGGTTGACGCCCGAGTTTGAGCAGCATGTTATCCACAGCCGCTGCGAGGTCGGGGACCGAATCGACCAGCGTGCCATCCAGATCGAACATCACCAACCGCGGCAGAGACCCCGGGAACAGCTGCTCAAAGCCACTCATGGGCGAGCCAGCGCCAGTTCGGAACGCATCTTTTCAATCACATCTTGGTAGTTCGGTGCATTGAAGATCGCCGAGCCGGCGACGAAGGTGTCGGCGCCGGCAGCGGCGATTTCACGAATGTTGTTCACGTTCACGCCGCCGTCGATTTCCAGGCGGATGTCACGGCCGGAGGCATCGATCAGCGCCCGCGCTTCACGCAGCTTGTCGAGGGTACCGGGGATGAACTTCTGCCCGCCGAAGCCCGGGTTGACGCTCATCAGTAGGATCATGTCGACCTTGTCCATCACGTACTTGAGCACGTCGAGTGAGGTCGCCGGATTGAACACCAGGCCCGACTTGCAGCCCCCTTCGCGGATCAGTTGCAGGGAACGGTCGACGTGCTGTGTGGCTTCCGGGTGGAAGGTGATGTACGTCGCGCCGGCCTCGATGAAGTCACCGACGATGCGGTCCACCGGGCTGACCATCAGGTGCGCGTCGATCGGCGCAGTCACGCCGTACTTGCGCAGTGCGGCGCAGACCATCGGGCCGATGGTCAGGTTCGGCACGTAATGGTTGTCCATGACATCGAAGTGCACGAAGTCGGCACCGGCGGCCAGGACGTTGTCCACTTCTTCACCCAGGCGGGCGAAGTCGGCGGAGAGAATCGACGGAGCAATGACGAAGGGCTGCATGACGCACCTTTTTTGAGCGGAATCACGATGGCGCGCATTGTATACCGCATGCTTTGCAGCGCGCACCGTGACGCGATAATCAGTACGCCGCCCGGTAGATCTTCTCGATATCGACGGCGCTCAATTTGCGCGGATTGTTGCGCATCAGACGCTCAATTCCCGCCGCCTCCACGGCCATGGCCGGCAGGGCGTCCTCGGGAACGCCGAAGCTGCGCAGACCCGGCGGGATTTCCACCGCGGCGCACAGTTCGGTCATCGCCTCGACGGCTTTGTCGGCCGCGTCGTTGACGCTCAGATGAGCGATCTTCACCCCCATGGCCTCGGCAATATCCTGCATGCGCTCCACGCAGGCCATTTTGTTCCAGGTCATGACATACGGCAGCAGCAAGGCATTGCTGACGCCGTGGGCAATGTTGAACCGCCCGCCCAGCGGATACGCCAATGCATGCACCGCCCCGACCCCGGCATTACCAAACGCCATACCGGCCATCAGGCTGGCGGTGGCCATGTCTTCGCGGGCCTGGAGGTTGGACGGATTGGCGTAGGCCTTGGGCAGCGCCTTGGCGATGAGCTTGATGGCGCCGATGGCCAGCGCGTCGGTAATCGGTGAGGCGTTCAGCGACAGATAGGCTTCGATGGCGTGCACCAGTGCATCGACGCCACTGGCGGCAGTGACACTGCGCGGGCAGGTCAGGGTCATTTGTGGACTGACCAGCGCCACGTCCGGTAATAGATAGTCGCTGACGATGCCTTTCTTCAGTTGCGCAACCTTGTCGGAGAGGATCGCCACGTTGGTGACTTCCGAGCCGGTGCCCGCGGTGGTCGGGATGGCGATCAGCGGCGGGCCTTTGCGCGGCACCTGATCGATGCCGAACAGATCTTCCAGCGCCCCGTGATAACCGGCGTAGGCCGCGACACTTTTGGCGATGTCGATGGCACTGCCGCCGCCCAGGCCGATCAATCCGTCGTGCCCGCCCTCGCGGTAGACCCGCATGCAGTCTTCGACGATGGCAATTTCCGGGTCTGGCAGCACACGGTCGAAAATTTCGTAGGGGCGGTCGCCCAGCTGCGCCAGCGCCAGCTCGACCGTGCCGGACTTGACCAGTGCGGCATCGGTGACGATCAGCGGGTTGTCGATGTCCAGGCGTGTCAGTTCAGCCGCCAGTTGCTCGATGGCACCGGCGCCGGTGATCAGTTTGTGAGCGATTTTGAAAGAGGAAAGACTCATGTGCGCAGCCTCTTATAGCCAGGGGAGCTGGACACAAGAGTAGCTGGGGATTTGGGATTGTCTGCTATTCGGGTGGTGAATGGCTGAGCCTGCACTCGGATCGTTCCCACGCTCTGCGTGGGAATGCCTCAACGGACGCTCTGCGTTCGGCTTTTAAATGGGACGCGGAGCGTCCCGGGCTGCATTCCCACGCAGAGCGTGGGAACGATCAGTGCTTGCAGGTCAGACCTGGGCGGTACGCAGTTTCTCGCTGCGCCCACGCAACCATTCCAGCGTCAGCAGCAGAATCACCGAGAAGGCGATCAGCAGCGTTGCGGCAGCTGCAATGGTCGGGCTGAGGTTTTCGCGGATGCCGCTGAACATCTGCCGTGGCAAGGTCGCTTGTTCGGGGCCGGCGAGGAACAGCGTCACTACCACTTCATCGAACGAGGTCGCAAAGGCGAACAGCGCACCGGAAATCACGCCGGGAGCAATCAGCGGCAACGTCACCCGACGGAACGCCGTCAGTGGCGAAGCGCCAAGGCTCGCCGCAGCGCGCACCAGGTTTTGGTTAAACCCCTGCAACGTCGCCGACACCGTGATGATCACAAACGGCACACCCAACACCGCATGCACCACGATCAGCGAGAAGAAGCTGTTGCCCAATCCCAGCGGGGCGAAGAACAGATAACTCGCCACACCAATGATCACCACTGGCACCACCATCGGAGAAATCACCAGCGCCATCACCAGCGCCTTGCCCGGGAAGTCGCCACGGGTCAGGCCAATCGCCGCCAGCGTGCCGAAGATCATCGCCAGCACGGTCGCCGCCGGGGCGACGATGACGCTGTTCCTCAACGCGCGCATCCATTCCGCCGAGGCGAAAAAGTCGTGGTACCACTGCAACGAGAAGCCCTGCAGCGGGTACACCAGGAAACTGCCCGAGTTGAACGACAGCGGGATGATTACCAGCACCGGCAGAATAAGGAACAACAAAATCAAGCCGCAGAGAATCCGCAAGCTGTAGAACCACACCCGCTCAATGGGCGACATATAAGGACTCAGCATTTCGTTCTCCCCTTAGCTCAGGCGCAGGCGACTGGCGCCCACCAGCCAGCTGTAAATCAGATAAAGCACCACGGTCGCCAACAGCAGCAGCCCACCGAGTGCGGTCGCCATGCCCCAGTTGATGCTGGTGTTGGTGTAGAAGGCGACGAAGTAACTGACCATCTGATCGTTCGGGCTGCCCAGCAAGGCCGGGGTGATGTAGTAGCCGATGGCGAGGATGAACACCAACAGGCAACCGGCGCCGACACCGGCATAGGTCTGCGGGAAGTACACCCGCCAGAAACTGGCGAACGGGTGGCAGCCGAGGGAAATCGCGGCGCGCATGTAGGTTGGCGAAATGCCTTTCATCACGCTGTAGATCGGCAGAATCATGAACGGCAGCAGGATGTGCACCATGGAGATGTAAACCCCGGTGCGGTTGAACACCAGCTCCAGCGGTTTATCGATGATGCCCATGGCCATCAGACCGCTGTTGATCAGTCCGCCCGATTGCAGCAGCACGATCCACGCGGCGACCCGCACCAGGATCGAGGTCCAGAACGGCAGCAGCACCAGAATCATCAGCAGGTTGCTTTGCCGCGATGGCAGGTTCGCCAGCAGGTAGGCCAACGGATACGCCAGCACCAGGCAGATCACGGTGATGATCAGCCCCATCCAGAAGGTGCGGGCGAAGATGTCGAGGTAGATCGCCTGATCGGGCGTGGCCGGGGCGATTTCGCCGAGGTCGTCGATCCGGTGATCGACCGCCGCCAGTAAGTAATAAGGCGTGATGCTGCTGGTGTTGCGGCGCACGGCTTGCCAGTAGGCCGGGTCGCCCCAGCGCTCGTCGAGACCTTCCAGCGCTTCTTTATAGGAGGCCGGTTCGGTGGCGAACGGTAAAGCACGTGCAGTTTTGGTCAGCAGGCTGCGGTAGCCGGCCAACTCCATGTTCAAGCGCTTGGACAGGTCGCCCAAGGTCTGATTCTTGCGGGCCTCAGCGAGGTCTTCGCTGGCCGCCTTGTAAACCGGTTCAGCGGGCAGGCCTCGGCCATCCCAACTGGCGATGGCCGCCACGGTGCGTGGCATGCCGCCGACGACTTCCGGGTTACCGACGCTTTTGTAGAGCAGCGCCACGATGGGCACCAGAAACACCAGCAACAGAAACAACACCAATGGCGCGATCAAGGCTTGTGCTTTCCAGCGGTTGATCCGCTCGGCGTGCTTGAGCCGCTGCTTCAAGGTGGGGTCAGTGCCCGCGTTCAGGGGAATGGCGGTGGCCATGGCGTACTCCGGAAATCTTTGATCGTTACAAAGGAAGGCAAGCCACCTCTGTTCTTGATAACTACACATCACCCCTGTAGGAGCGAGGCTTGCCCGCGAAGACGGTGTGTCAGTCAACATCGATGTTGAATGTACCGACGCCTTCGCGGGCAAGCCTCGCTCCTACAGGAGTGGATAAGCCCACGGGGTGGTCTTATTTTGCAGCCCAGGAATTGAAGCGCTGTTCCAGTTGCTCGCCGTTGTCAGCCCAGAAGCTGACGTCGATCTGCACCTGGTTGGCGATGTTTTCCGGGGTGGTCGGCATGTCTTTCAGGACATCCTTGGCCAGCAACGGTACGGCCTGGATGTTGGCCGGCCCGTAGGCGATGTTTTCCGAGTAAGTCTTCTGCTGCTGCGGCTGCACCGAGAACGCGATGAATTTCTTCGCCGCTTCAGCCCGTGCCTTGTCCAGACCCTTTGGAATGGCCCATGCGTCGAAGTCGTAGATGCCGCCGTTCCACACGACTTTCAGGTTGCTTTCTTTCTGCACGGCAGCGATCCGGCCGTTGTAGGCCGAGCTCATGACCACGTCACCGGAAGCGAGGTACTGCGGCGGTTGCGCGCCGGCTTCCCACCACTGGATGCTTGGCTTGAGTTCATCCAGTTTTTTGAACGCGCGATCCTGACCATCCTTGCCGGCCAGCACCTTGTAGACGTCTTTCGGCGCAACGCCGTCGGCCATCAGAGCGAATTCGAGGGTGTACTTGGCGCCTTTACGCAGGCCACGTTTGCCCGGGAATTTCTTGGTGTCCCAGAAATCCACCCAACTGGTCGGTGCGGATGCCAGCTTGTCGGCGTTGTAGGCCAACACGGTCGACCACACGAAGAAGCCCACGCCGCACGGCTGGATGGCGCCTTTGACGTAGTCCTCGGACTTGCCGAACAACTTCGGATCAAGCTGCTCGAACATGTCTTCGTCGCAACCACGGGACAGTTCTGGCGATTCAACTTCCACCAGGTCCCAGGACACGCTCTTGGTGTCGACCATGGCTTTGACCTTGGCCATCTCGCCGTTGTACTCGCCCGCCACGATCTTGCCGTTGCCTGCCGCTTCCCACGGTGCGTAGAAGGCTTTGACCTGCGCTGCCTTGTTCGCCCCGCCAAAGGACACCACGGTCAGGTCCGGGCCCGCCGCCATTGCGTGTGCCGCGCCGATCATGCCCATGACCAAAGCGGTGAATTTCAGGGATCTCAACATTTATTGTTCTCTCCACGTGCAGGGTTGGTGTTGGTGTAGCAGGGGGCGATCAGTTCGCCTCTAGAAGTGGGTCGAGCGCGCGAACGTGTTCGACCTGCCAGCCAATCGGTACCACGTCGCCGACGGCCAGCGCGGGATCGAGCTCGGCAATCGGTTGTTTCACAAAGAAATCGGTCTTGCCGCAGACTTCCAGGCGAACCCGGACGTGGTCGCCCAGATAGATGAATTCCGCCACCCTCCCCGAGAAGCGATTGACGCAGGACTCGCTGGAACCATTGAGGCTCACGCGTTCCGGACGAATCGACAGCGTGACGGGTTCGCCGGTCTTGCCGACGTTGACGGCCAGGGCTTCAACCTTTTCACCGCGACCGAGCTCAACCACGCAGCGGTCGCCGGTGTGGCTGTGCAAGCGGCCGTTGAGACGATTGTTCTCGCCGATGAAGTTGGCGACGAAGGTATTTTTCGGTTCTTCGTAGAGGCTGCGCGGTGGAGCGATCTGCTGGATCTCGCCTTGGTGGAACACCGCTACGCGGTCGGACATGGTCAAGGCTTCACCCTGGTCGTGGGTCACGTAGACCACGGTCACGCCGAGGCGCTGATGCAGATGCTTGATCTCCATCTGCATGTGTTCGCGCAGTTGTTTGTCCAGTGCGCCGAGGGGTTCGTCCATCAGCACCAGTTGCGGTTCGAACACCAACGCCCGGGCCAAAGCCACACGCTGTTGCTGACCGCCGGACAGTTGTGCCGGATAACGCTGGGCGAAGGTGTCGAGCTGAACCATGCTCAGGACGCGCTTGACCCGATCACTGACGTCGCTCTTGTTCAAGCCACGCACGGTCAGCGGGAACGCCAGGTTCTCGGCCACCGTCATGTGCGGGAACAACGCGTAGTTCTGGAACACCATGCCGATGTCGCGCTTGTGCGGCGGCACGTTGTTGATGGAACGCCCGGCCAGCTGGATTTCACCTGCAGTCGGGGTTTCGAAACCGGCGAGCATCATCAGGCTGGTGGTCTTGCCGGAGCCGGACGGCCCGAGCAAGGTGAGGAATTCGCCTTTGCGAATCTCCAGGTTGAGGTCTTTGACGATCAGGTTCTCGCCGTCGTAGCTTTTTTGCACTCCACGAAAGCTGACCAGAATATCGCTGGCCCCTGCGTTTGAATCGACCTGGCTCATACCCACACCTTTGTTGTGATGACTGCTGTGGACTAAGCCTAGTGGACACTGCCGACCACGCAAATCGGGGCGCAGGAGAGAATGGCCTCAGCCGGATGGAAGGTTGGGGGTAGGGATTGCCCTACAAGGATGGCGCGTTTTGACCAACACAGCGTCAAACGGTCAGCTGCAAGCCACAAGTAAAGGCAAAAGCGATTCGCAGGGATGTCGCAAATGGATATGCACCGCCCATCCCTGTAGGAGCGAGGCTTGCCCGCGAAGCTTTTGGCGTCAGTGAAATCGCCTTCGCGGGCAAGCCTCGCTCCTACAGGGAATGCATGCGATTTTTATAGGAGTTTGTGCTCCATGGCGTACTTCACCAGCTCCGCCAGGGAGGTGATGTTGAGTTTCTGCATCAGCCGCGCCTTGTGGGTGCTGATGGTTTTGCTGCTCAGGGCCAGTTGCTGGGCGATGTCGTTGACGTTGGCGCCCTGGGCCAGGCGTTCGAACACCGAGAACTCGCGCTCAGACAGCAACGAGTGCAGCGGACGCGAATCGGTCAGGCCGACTTCGAAGACCATGCGGTCGGCCAGGTCCGGGTCGATATAGCGCCCGCCCGCCGCGACCTTGCGGATCGCCGTCAGTAGCAGCGCCGGATCACTGTCCTTGGTCGCGTAGCCGGCGGCGCCGACCTTCAACGCGCGGGCGGCCATTTGCGCTTCGTCGTGCATCGACAACACCAGAATCGCCGGCGGATTGTTCAGCGCGCGAATCCGCGGAATCGCCTCCAGGCCGTTAACCCCGGGCATGGAAATGTCCAGCAAGACCACTTCGCAGGGAACATGGCGCAAGGTCTCGAGCAACTGTTCGCCATTGCTCGCCTCCCCCACCACCAGTAAGTCCTTGGCCAGGCCGATCAACTGCTTGATGCCTTCACGGACGATGGTGTGGTCTTCAGCTACCAGTACACGGATCACTTACTTCTCCTCATCCAACGGCACTCGCACACTCAGGGTCGTGCCTTCACCCGGTTCACTTTCAAGCGACAACTGCCCGCCCATGATCAACACTCGCTCGCGCATGCCGACTACCCCGAAGGATGTTGACCTACCGGTGGCAGGGACAAATCCTACGCCATCATCGCTGACGGTCAGACACAACTCGTCGCCTTCCAGCACCAATGTCAGTTCGACAGTATGCGCCTGGGCATGGCGCATGACATTGGTCAGCGCTTCCTGAAGGATCCGGAACAGGCCAATCGCCTTGGCATCACTGAGCACTGGCAGATTTTCCGGCACCTGCACCAGACACGGAATCTGCGTGCGCGCCTCGAATCGGCGGGCCTGCCACTCGATGGCCGAGGCGATCCCGGCGTCGAGAATCGGTGGCCGCAGCGCCGTCGCCACATCCCGTACCAGTTGGAACAGCTGAGCGATCAAGCGCTTCATACTGTTCAAACGTTCGTTCAGACCGGGGTCGAGCTGGGCGTAGGCCAGTTCGCACATGGAAGTTTCAAGCTTGAGCACGGTCAACATCTGACCCAGTTCGTCGTGAACCTCCCGGGCGATGCGGCCCTTTTCCTCTTCCCGCACGCTCTCCAGGTGAGCGGACAACTCACGCAACTGCTCGCGAGAGCTGGCCAATTCCAGTTCGATGCGTTTGCTTTCGCTGATGTCCCAGACGATCCCGTCCCAGACATAGGCGCCGTCTTCGAGTCGGCGGGTGATGGCCTTGATCTCGGCCCAGCGCTGTTCGCCCGAACGGGTGAGAATCCGCCCCTGCCACGACCAGTCGCTGTCGGTATCCAGCGCATGGTCCTGGGTTTGGTGATAACTGACTTTGTCGTCCGGGTGCACCAGGCTGCGCAGGCCTTTGTCGCGATGGGCCAGGGTGGCCGGTGAGTAACCCACCAGGCTCTCGCTCCCTTCACTGATGTAGGCAAAGTCTATTTGCCCCGTCACCGGGGCCCGTTCCAGACGAAAGACCAGCCCTGGAACGTTGGCGGCGATCCCTTGCAACCGAGCCTCGCTCTCCTGCAACGCGGCCAGGGCGCGACGACGCTCGGTGACGTCGTTGAGGTAAACCACCAGGTATTCGCCGTCGCGAAACCGCAAAAAACTCAGCGAAACATCCACCGGCAGATCGCTGCCATCCGCCCGCACGCAGTTGGTTTCGAAACTTTGCGGGCCTTCCTCGCTGGCCCGGGCGCGCTTCCACAGGTTCAGCCAGCGATCCATGTGCAAGCCGGGCTCGAAGTCGATCAGCGGCCGATCAATGATCCCGCCCGCCGGATAACCCAGCATGGTGTCGGCCGCGCGATTGGCGTAGCGCACATGGCTGTCCCAGTTGACCCAAAGGATGCCGACGGTGCTCTGGTCGATGGAAAACTGTGTGAGACGCAAGGCTTCTTCACTGGCGGCACGCAGGGCAATGTCTTCGCGCGCTGCCAGCAAACGATGCTCAAGACTGCGTTGCTGCCGCCGCTGCCAGAACACGATAGCCATGCTGCTCAACGTCAACACCACCAGCAACAAACAGAGGTTTTGCCAGAAGCCCGGGGACTCGGTCAGCCGCGGGTACTTGGGTTGCAGCCATTGGTTGTGCAGTTGCTCCAGGTCCTTGGCCGGGATCGCCCGCAACGCGCTTTCGACGATGCCAGCCAGTTCCGGCCAGTCCCGGCGCGTGGCCACCCGCAACAGTTGCGGCAGGCCGATGTCACCCACCACCGCCAGCCCGGCGAACTCCGGTTCGGCGGACAGACGTCCCAGCTGCGCTTCGTCGACCACGGCGTAGCTGGCCTGCTGACTCAATAACAGTTGCAGTGCCTGGCGTTCGATCGGTACGCCTTGAAGGTTCAAGTGCGGGTAATTACTGCGAAGATAGTCGGCGGTGGCACTGGGCATGCGCACGGCGACGCGGGTCTGGCTGTCGAGGTTTTCCAGCTCGACCACGCCAGTGCTTTTCTGGTCGCTGACCACCAGTTGCGGCACCCGCATATACGGGTCTGAAAACTGCCAGAGCCGCAGGCCAGCGGGGGTTTGGGACAACCCCGGAGCGATGTCGATTTCACCTTCGCGCGCGGCAGTTTCCAGTTGCGCCAGGTCGGGGAAATTACGCCAGCTCAGCTCGACCTTGAGGGACTTGGCCAGCCATTTCATCAGCTCGACGTTAACCCCGGACAGGCGCTGCAAGCGGCGATCGTATTGGGCGTAGGGCACTTGCAACACCAGCCCGACGCGCAACTCTCCATGCTGCGCCAGCCATTGCTGCTGGTCCGCGGACAATGGCGCGACGTGCCCCGGTGGCGCGGGAGCCGCCCAGCCCATCAAGGGAAACCACAAACAGCCGATAACCCACAGGCAGCGAAAACGCATCATCGAAATCTCACACACTGACAAATACTGACCAACCCATTAGGCTGCCGGAATAACTTCTGGCCTGGAATATCCGATGCCCCCTGTTTACCGCCTGGCATTGCCAGCATTGTGCCTGTCGCTGCTCCTGCCTTGCGCCTTTTCCGTCGCGGCCGCCGACCCGGCACCCGCCGCGACACAACTCGCCGAAGCAAAACCGGTCGAGCGCCAGCCGCTGCTTGAGCGTAGTCAGGAAGAAGCGACTGCACTTGAGCGCAAGATCCCCGCCCAGGAACAACAGCAACTGCAAGCGGGTAGCGATACGTTTCTGGCCTTGTGGAAACCAGCCAATACCGCCGAGCCCAAAGGCGCGGTGATTATCATCCCGGGTGCCGGCGAAAGCGTTGACTGGCCGCAAGCAATAGGTCCATTGCGACGTAAATTGCCGGACGCCGAGTGGAGCAGCCTGAGTATCACCTTGCCGGACGTGCAAAGCGATGCCATTGCACCACGCATCGTAGAAGTGGCACTCACGCCAAAAGCCCCCGACACTGGCAGCAAAGACTCGACCACCGCAGCGCCCATCGAACAAGCCGCGGGCGGTGAAGCGGAGGTGGCGGACAAGGTGATCGCCGAAACCACCGAGGAACAGGCCAACGCCGACGCCGAACGAATCTTCGCCCGCGTCGACGCCGCCATTGCCTATGCCGAACAGCAAAGCGCTCGCCGCATTGTCGTATTGGGCCATGGCACCGGCGCTTACTGGGCCGCGCGCTACCTGAGCGAAAAGCAGCCCTCGCAAGTGGAGAAGTTTGTGATGGTCGCCGCTCAGATGCCGGTGAAAGCCAAACCAGAGTTGGCCGAACTGACACCGACCCTGAAGCTGCCCACCGCAGACATCTTCTATATGGATAAGCCGCTGGATCGCAACGCGGCGCTAGAACGTATGCAAGCCAGCAAACGTTTGAAAGCTTCGGCATTCAGCCAGGTAGCGCTCAAGGCTTTGCCCGGGAATACCAAGGCAGAGCAAGAGCAGTTGTTCCGCCGCGTGCGTGGATGGCTGAGTCCGCTAGCCGATTGACCCTCGCTGCCTGACAGGTATTACACCCCTGCCCTGCTAGCGAAAATCCCGACGCTCGCGAATTAATGTGTAGGCGCTATGCAGCTCGCGAGTCTTGTCAGTGGCTTCGCGAACCTGCGACGCCGTCGCACCGCTGCCGGCAATCTTGTCCGGGTGATGGCGACTCAGCAGGCGTCGATAAGCGCGTTTGATCTGCGCCGGCTCGCTGGTCGCCGACACGCCCAAAAGCCGCAACGCATCTTGGTAGGTGACAGCGTTGCTGACCGGCGCAAGCTTGTGCTGTTCATAATCGGCCGCCAGCGCCTGCACTTGATGCCGTGTCCAGCCCAGCCATTTGCCCCACTGCGTAATCAGCGCTCGCTCAGCACTACCGGCGCGGCCATCAGCCCAGATCATCCGCCAACAGGCGCGCAAGACGCCTTCGGCCGCATGGGGTTGAGCACTCAAGCGGCGCAGGTAACCGCGCAACCGGTCATCTCCCGACTTGCCGCGATTGAACGCGGCAATTGCCCGGCGCTGGGCCGACTCGTTCATTTCCAGCGAACGCATTTCCTGACGGGCCTGCTGGATGTGGCCCTCCACCACCCGTCCATCGCTCTTGGCCAGTCGTCCCAACAACACAAACAGCAGTTCGTCGTTGCGCAGCACCGAGCGACCACCGAGCTTTTCTCGCAAGTGCGCCCAGCTCTGCAAGTGCAAGCGCCGATCCAGCGCCTGCCCCAATAAGGCGCCAAGCATGGCCCCCGGAATGCTGGCGATGAAAAAGCCCACTCCGGCTCCAATCAGAGTCCCTGGCCACAGCATGTCAGCGTCTCGCCTCTAACAGAGTTTCGACTTCAGCCAGACGCTCGTGAGTGCCAACATCCACCCAATGTCCGTTCAAGCGTTCGCCGGTTACGTGTCCATCGGCCATGGCCTTGCGCAGCAGTGGGGCGAGTTTGAACGCCCCGGCGGAGCAACCGTCGAACAGCTGCGGGTGCAGCACCGCGATGCCGCTGTAGGTCAGGGTTGCAGTGTCCGGCAGACCGTCGTGCACTTGCCCGTCGATCAGACTGAAATCCCCGGCTAGGTGATGAGCCGGGTTGTCCGCCAGCACCAAATGCGCCAGCCCGGTGATGGGTTGGTGCAATACGCTGAAGTCATAGTCGGTCCAGATGTCACCGTTGACCACCACAAAGGCCTTGTCTCCCAACAGCGGCAACGCGCGGAAAATCCCGCCTCCGGTTTCCAGTGGCTCACCTTCCGGCGAGTACTGAATACGTACGCCGTATTGAGAGCCATCACCGAGGTAGTTTTCGATCTGCTGGCCAAGCCAGGCGTGGTTGATCACCACCTCGGTAAACCCCGCCACCGCCAAGGCTTTCAAGTGATACTCGATCAACGGAATACCGCCGGCGCGAACCAGCGGTTTCGGTGTAGTCAGGGTCAGCGGGCGCATGCGCTCGCCCTTGCCTGCCGCCAGAATCATCGCCTTCATGCATTCGCTCCAGCACGCAGACTGGCCAGCAATACATCCAGCTCGGCCAGCTCAGGACGACGGGCGATCACTGCGTCTATATAAGCAAAAAAGCGCGGCACATCGGCCAGGTAGCGCGGTTTGCCGTCACGGTGGCAAATACGGGCGAAGATGCCGATCACTTTCAAGTGACGCTGCACGCCCATCAGGTCGCTGGCACGCAGGAAATTTTCGAAGTCAGGCTGGACCGGGATGCCAAGCGCACCCGCTTGCTGCCAATAAGCTTCCAGCCAGCCGTACACGCGCTCTTCAGGCCAGCTGAGGAACGCATCCTTGAACAGGCAGGTCACGTCGTAGGTCACCGGGCCATAGACTGCGTCCTGGAAATCCAGCACACCGGGATTCGGTTCGCTGAGCATCAGGTTGCGCGGCATGTAGTCGCGGTGCACCAGCACTTTGGGCTGGGCCAGGGCGCTGTCGATCAATAGCTCAGTCACGTTCTGCCAGAGCATTTGCTGAGCCGCGTCGAACTCGATACCCAACTCACGCTTTACGTACCACTCGGGGAACAATTCCAGCTCGCGGCGCAGCAGCGCAACGTCATAACTTGGCAGCGGTGCAACCATCGGCAGTTGCTGAAAAGCCAGCAGTGCTTGCAGGGCATCCTTGAACAAATCGTCAGCATTTTCGCTGTCGATTACGTCCAGGTAAGTCTTGTTGCCCAGGTCATTGAGCAAAAGAAAACCACGCTCGAGGTCTTCGGCATAAATTTTCGGAACATTTATTCCGGATTTCGCCAGCAAAAAAGCGATATCCACGAAGGGTTTGCAGTTTTCCTGGGGGGGTGGTGCGTCCATCACGACGAAGCTTCTGCCCTCGCCTTCCCAGCGGAAATAACGTCGAAAACTCGCATCGCTACTGGCCGCGGTCAACGTGGCCGGGGGTACGACGCCCCAACCCTGCTCTGCAAAGAGGGCAGCCAATTGTTCATCGAGCCAAACTTTCAGGTGTTGCAAACGTACATCTTGGTCAGGCATTGCAAGGGTCTCCGACGGCGCTAGCCGTCAAGCGGGTCATGCTTTATTATCCAGCATCTTTTTCAGACCATCGAGAGGCGTGCGGCCCACACCGCGGGCAGATGGCACGCAGGAAGCCCGGACTAATAAGATGGCATTGAAATCCCCCGCGTTTCGTAAAAAATTTCCGTTGTTGGTTACCGGCAGTCTGCTGGCCCTGCAACCTCTAGCCACTTCGTTCGTGGTCGCCGCGGAACAGTATGACTGCTCAGTCTCTGCTTCGGGTGCCTGGAACTGTGCGCCAAAATCTCCAGCAGCTGCGCTGCCACCGCGTCCCGTCCATGACGGCAGTGCGGCGGTAAGCGCGAGCGGCGAGACTCCGGCCGACAGCGGTTCCAGTCAAGACACCAGCGCCAAGCCTGCGCTAGTGACCGAGTCCAAGGGCCGCGGCCTGAAGTCGCGTAGCGAAGACTACAGCCACCTCGACTGGGTTCCGCGCGAGAAGCTCACTGCAGCGCAATTGGCCGAAACCGGTCCTTACTGCTCTGGTTCCTATATCGAACCGATTCGTCCTGGCATGAATGACAAGACGAGTAAAAGTGACGCTCCGACCTTTCTCGGCGCCAAAGCCTCTCGCTATAAGCAGGATGAGCAGGTCGCGACCCTGGCCGGTGACGTGGTCATGCGTCAGGGCAGCATGCAGGTCGAAGCCGACGAAGCGAACCTCTACCAGGCCGAGAGCCGTGGCGAACTGAGCGGCAACGTCCGTGTTCGCGACAACGGCGCACTGATCGTGGGCGACCACGCCGACGTGCAACTCGACACCGGTGAAGCCAAGGTCGACAACGCCGAATACGTCCTGCACAAATCCCGTATCCGCGGCAGCGCGCTGTACGCCAAGCGTGCCGAGAACGCGATCATCCGTCTCAAGGATGGTACGTACACCACGTGCGAACCGGACAGTAACGCCTGGCAACTCAAGGGCAACAACATCACCTTGAACCCGGCCACCGGTTTCGGTACCGCGACCAACGTGACGCTGCGGGTCAAGGACATTCCGGTTCTGTACACGCCGTACATCTATTTCCCGATCGATGACCGTCGCCAGTCCGGCTTCCTGCCGCCGACTATCGGCACCGGCACCGATACCGGCTTCCTGCTGGTCACACCGTATTACTTCAACCTGGCACCGAACTACGACGCCACGTTGTACCCGCGCTATATGAGCAAGCGTGGCATGTTGGTGGAAGGCGAGTTTCGCTACCTGACCCAATCCAGCGAAGGTCAGCTCGGCGCCGCGTACCTCAACGATGACGATACAGAGCGCAGCCAGCAGACCGACTACGAAAAAACCCGCTACATGTACAACTGGCAGCACAAGGGTGGCCTTGACTCGCGTGTATTCACACAGGTCGACTACACCAAAATCAGCGATCCTTATTACTTCCAGGATCTGCAGACTGACCAGATTGGGGTAAAGAGTTCCGATTACGTGAACCAGCAGGGTTCTGTCAGCTATCGCGGCGACAGTTACACCGCTCGCATCAACGCCCAGGCCTATCAGCTGGCGACCGTATCGAACATCACCCCGTACGACCGATTGCCGCAGATAACCTTCAACGGTCAGCTGCCTACGCACCCGAACGGTCTGAATTTCGATTACGAAACAGAAGTCGTGCGCTTTGATCGTGACCTGGAAACGGGCCAGTTCTCCGATGAAGACGGTAACCTGTCTCCTCGCCTGGACACCAACGTGACCGGCCTAGCCCGGGCCAACGGCGACCGTTTGAATCTCAAACCGGGTGTCAGCCTGCCGCTGGACTGGACTTATGGCTTCCTGAAGCCATCGCTGAAGTACCAGTACACCCAGTACCAGTTGGACCTCGACGGCCAGGGTAAAACCGACATTGCCAATCAGGGCGCTGAAGGCGACCGACTCAACGGCACTTTCAGCAGCAACCAGAACCGTGGCGTCCCGATCGCCAGCATCGACAGCGGTCTGTACTTCGATCGCAACACCAACTGGTTCGGCAAGGACTATCGCCAGACCCTGGAACCGCGCCTGTTCTACCTTTACGTACCTGAGGAAGACCAGAAAGACATTCCGGTATTCGACACCGGCGAGTACACCTTCAACTACGCGTCGTTGTTCCGCGACAACCGCTTCTCTGGCTCCGACCGCGTCGGCGACGAGAGCAAACTGTCGCTGGGCGTAACCAACCGCTGGATCGAAGACAATGGCTTCGAACGTCAACGCATCAGCGTCGGCCAGGCCGTGTATTTCAAGGATCGCGAAGTTCAGTTGCCGGGTATCGATGCAAAAACCCGCGACGACGCGCAGGCTAATGTCTCGCCATACGCGCTGGAATACGAATATCGCTGGAACCGCGATTGGCGCACCACGGCCGATTACAACTGGGACCCGGACAGCCGCAGCCCTCGCTCGGGCAGCGCGATGTTCCACTACCAGCCTGAAGACAACCCGAACAAGGTCATCAACGCTGGCTATCGCTATCGTAATGACCAGGTCCGTTACGACCAGAACACCGGTAAGTGGCAAGTGGGTGGTGGTGACTACGGCACCCCGGGCACTCCTGGCTACGTGAAGGACTACTACAAGATTCAGCAGCACGACTTCTCGGTGATCTGGCCGATCGTGCCGCAATGGAACGCCATCAGCCGCTGGCAGTATGACTACAACCGCAACCGTACCCTGGAAGCCTTCGGTGGCTTCGAGTACGACAACTGCTGCTGGAAACTGCGCCTGATCAACCGTTACTGGGTTTCGTATGACGAGTTCAGTCAGAACGCCCCGGAAAACGAAAAAGGCGACCACGGCATTTTCCTACAAATTGTTCTGAAGGGACTCGGCGGCCTCACCGGCGCCAAAGTAGAGAGCTTCCTCGACAAAGGCATCCAAGGTTATCGTGAACGTGAAGACCAAGCTTTCTGATTGTCTGCGCCCGCTGATGCTGGGCGCGCTGTTCCTGGGTACCGCGGCGAACGCCGCGGTACAGTCCATCGATAAAGTGGTGGCCATTGTCGACAACGACGTGGTCATGCAGAGCCAACTGGACCAACGCGTCCATGAAGTTCAGCAAACCATCGCCAAGCGCGGTTCAGCCGTGCCGCCGGCCGGCGTGCTGGACCAGCAGGTGCTTGAGCGCCTGATCGTCGAAAACCTGCAACTGCAGATCGGCGAACGTTCCGGTATCCGCATTACCGATGAAGAACTGAACCAGGCTGTCGGCACCATTGCCCAGCGCAACAACATGTCCGTGGATCAGTTCCGCGCCGCCCTGACTCGCGATGGCCTGTCTTATGAAGACGCCCGCGACCAGATTCGCCGCGAGATGGTCATCAGCCGTGTGCGTCAGCGTCGTGTGGCCGAGCGCATCCAGGTTTCCGAACAGGAAGTGAAGAACTTCCTCGCTTCCGACCTTGGCAAAATGCAGTTATCCGAAGAGTTCCGTCTGGCCAACATCCTGATTCCAACGCCGGAAAGCGCCAACTCCGACGCTATTCAGAATGCGGCCAAACAAGCCGACGCGGTTTACCAGCAGCTCAAGCAAGGCGCTGACTTCGGTCAGTTGGCAATCGCCAAATCCGCCAGCGAAACCGCACTGGAAGGTGGCGACATGGGCTGGCGTAAAGCCGGTCAACTGCCACCGCCGTTCGATCGCATGCTGAGCACCATGACTGTCGGCGACATCACTCAACCGATGCGCACCCCGGGCGGCTTCATCATCCTGAAGATCCTCGACAAGCGTGGCGGCGAGACCCAGGTGCGTGACGAAGTGCACGTGCGTCATATCCTGGTCAAACCGAGCCCGATCCGCGACGAGGCTAAAACCAAGGCGTTGGCTGAGTCGCTCTATACCCGTATCGAAGCGGGCGAAGATTTCGGCGAACTGGCGAAAAGCTTTTCGGAAGATCCGGGTTCCGCCCTCAACGGCGGCGACCTGAACTGGATCGACCCGAATGCATTGGTGCCTGAATTCCGCGAAGTGATGGCCAAGACCCCGCAAGGTCAGCTGTCCAAGCCATTCCAGACCCAATACGGTTGGCACGTTCTGGAAGTCCTTGGCCGTCGCGCCACTGACAGCACCACCCAGGCCCGTGAGCAACAAGCGATGACCGTACTGCGTAACCGCAAATACGACGAAGAGCTGCAAACCTGGCTGCGTCAGATCCGTGATGAAGCGTACGTAGAGATCAAACTCCCTGGTGCAAACCAGGCAGCGCAGTGAAACCCAAGCGTTTCGCGCTGACACCCGGCGAGCCGGCCGGCATAGGTCCTGACCTGTGCCTGCTGCTCGCCTCGCAAGCCCAGCCACACCCCCTGATTGCCATTACCAGCCGCGACCTGCTCCTAGAGAGGGCCGCGCAACTGGGCGTGGTTGTCGATTTGTTGCCGGTCACCCCGGACAGCTGGCCGGATGTACCTGCGCCGGCCAACAGTCTGTATGTCTGGGATACACCGCTCAACGCCAAGGTTACCGCCGGGCAACTGGACAAGGCCAACGCGGCTTTCGTCCTGGAAACCCTGACCCGAGCTGGCCAAGGCTGCCTGGACGGGCATTTTGCCGGCATGATCACGGCCCCTGTGCACAAGGGCGTGATCAATGAATCCGGGATCGCCTTTTCCGGGCACACAGAATTTCTCGCCGACCTGACCCATACCGCACAAGTGGTGATGATGCTCGCCACTCGCGGATTGCGCGTGGCGTTGGTCACCACTCACCTGCCTCTTCGCGAGATTGCCGATGCGATCACGCCGGAGCGACTGGAACGGGTCACGCGAATTCTGCACACCGATCTACAAGAAAAATTCGGCATCGCCCAGCCGCGCATCCTCGTGTGTGGGCTCAACCCCCATGCCGGCGAAGGCGGACACCTGGGCCATGAAGAAATCGACATTATCGAACCTACATTAGAGCGCCTGCGCGGCGAAGGAATGGACCTTCGCGGCCCCCTGCCCGCCGACACTCTGTTTACCCCCAAATATCTGGAGCACTGCGACGCGGTGCTGGCGATGTACCACGACCAGGGCCTGCCGGTGCTGAAGTACAAAGGCTTCGGCGCAGCAGTCAACGTGACCCTCGGCTTGCCGATCATCCGCACATCGGTCGACCACGGCACTGCCCTGGACCTGGCCGGCAGCGGCAAAATCGACACTGGCAGCCTGCAAGTCGCCCTGGAAACCGCTTACCAGATGGCCGAGACCCGTTTATGACCGAGCATTACCAACACCGGGCGCGCAAGCGTTTCGGCCAGAACTTCCTGCACGATGCCGGCGTTATCGACCGCATCCTGCGCGCCATCCGCGCCAAACCCGAAGACCGCCTGCTGGAAATCGGCCCGGGCCAGGGCGCACTGACTCAAGGCCTGCTCAACAGCGGCGCGCAGTTGGACGTGGTGGAGCTGGACAAGGACCTGATACCAATCCTCAACCAGCAGTTCGCCGGCAAGGACAACTTCAACCTGCACCAAGGCGACGCGCTGAAGTTCGACTTCAACAGCCTGAATGCCGCGCCGAACAGCCTGCGTGTGGTCGGCAACCTGCCGTACAACATCTCCACGCCACTGATTTTCCACCTGCTAAACAACGCCGGCATCATTCGCGACATGCACTTCATGCTGCAAAAGGAAGTGGTCGAGCGTCTGGCGGCAGGCCCTGGTGGTGGTGACTGGGGTCGCTTGTCGATCATGGTTCAGTACCACTGCCGGGTCGAGCATCTGTTCAACGTCGGCCCGGGCGCGTTCAATCCGCCGCCGAAAGTCGACTCGGCCATCGTGCGCCTGGTACCCCACGCGGTACTGCCGCACCCGGCCAAGGATCACAAGTTGCTGGAGCGCGTTGTGCGCGAAGCCTTCAACCAGCGCCGCAAGACCCTGCGCAACACCCTCAAATTGCTGTTGAGCAACGATGAGATCGAAGCCGCCGGCGTCGATGGCAGCCTGCGCCCCGAGCAACTTGATCTGGCCGCTTTCGTGCGTCTGGCTGACAAGCTCAGCGAACAAGTCCTACAAAAGCCTGCTGATATCTGACAGGCCGGAAGCGTTATCGGGTAGGACACCGGCCGTCATGTCTGGTTTACTACCCGATACTTGGCCTAGACTGAGTTCCATCAGCTACGCCCCGCGTTCCGCTTCGATTTTAAGGCCTCTTGCATGTCCGATCCTCGTTATCAGGTCGACGTCAGCGTCGTCACCCGCTATCTGGCAGAACAATCGCAACCCGAGCAAAACCGCTTTGCCTTCGCCTACACCATCACCGTGCACAACAATGGCGAGCTACCGGCCAAACTGTTGTCGCGGCACTGGGTAATCACCGACGGTGACGGGCATGTCGAAGAGGTTCGCGGTGCCGGCGTTGTTGGCCAGCAGCCGTTGATCGACGCGGGCGAAAGCCACACCTACAGCAGCGGCACCGTCATGACCTCCAAGGTCGGCACGATGCAGGGCACTTATGAAATGGTTGCCGACGACGGCAAACACTTCGACGCCATCATTGCCCCATTCCGTCTGGCGGTGCCCGGAGCCCTGCACTGATGGCAACGTACGCCGTCGGCGATCTGCAAGGCTGCCTTCAAGCATTGCAATGCCTGCTCAAGCAAGTCGCCTTCGACCCGACACGGGATCGTCTGTGGCTGGTCGGCGATCTGGTCAACCGTGGCCCGCAGTCCTTGGACACCTTGCGCTTCCTCTATAGCATCCGCGAATCGCTGGTGTGCGTGCTCGGCAACCATGACCTGCATTTACTGGCCGCCGGGAAAAACATCGAACGCTTGAAGAAGTCCGACACCCTGCTCGAGATTCTCGCAGCGCCCGATTGCGCGGAACTGCTGGAGTGGCTGCGTCAGCAAAAGCTCATGCACTACGACGAACAGCGTGATGTCGCCCTGGTACATGCTGGCATTCCGCCCCAGTGGTCGCTGCGCAAGGCCTTGAAGTGTGCCGCCGAAGTCGAGACCGCATTGCGCGATGACAACCTGTTGCCGCCCTACCTCGATGGTATGTACGGCAACGATCCGGCGAAATGGGACAACGACCTCAAAGGCGTGACACGCCTGCGGGTGATCACCAACTATTTCACCCGCATGCGGTTTTGCACCGCCGAGGGCAAGCTTGACCTCAAAAGCAAGGAAGGTCTCGACAATGCCCCACCGGGTTACAAACCCTGGTTCCAGCACAAGGAACGCAAGACCAAGGGCCTGAAGATCATCTTCGGCCACTGGGCCGCGCTGGAAGGCCGGTGCAACGAACCGGGCATTTCGGCCCTCGATACCGGCTGTGTCTGGGGTGGCGCCCTGTCCCTGATGAATGTCGACAGCGGTGAACGGCTGTCTTGCAAATGCGACGAGCACGGCCTTGCCCTGCCGCCAGTCGCCCCACTTAGTCCCGAACCCTCGTCAGCCAGCGCCCCGCGCTAGACTGCGCTTTCAGCCGTGCCACAGGAGCCCGCCATGAGCGAATTCAAACGTATCCCCCCGGAACAGGCCCAGGCCTTGCGCGAACAAGGCGCAGTGGTGGTCGATGTCCGCGACCCTGCGACCTTTGCTGCGCTGCACATCGCCGGCTCGAAGCATTTGGACAATGTTTCCATCTCGGATTTCATTCGTGCCGCCGACCTCGACGCACCGACTGTAGTGGTCTGTTATCACGGCAATTCCAGCCAGAGCGCCGCTGCGTACCTGATCAGCCAGGGCTTCTCCGACGTCTACAGCATGGATGGCGGTTTTGAGCTGTGGCGTACGACTTATCCTTCGGAAACGGCGCAAGGCACTTCCGAATAATTTTTTTGTAACGTGCAAGCCCCGGTCCCCGCGGGCTCGCGCGGTGGCAGACGAACGGTCTGCCACAACTAATTACGTATCTCGCCTTTACCTGCCGAATTCCCAACTATCCTTAAGCGCAGGCCATCCAAAACAGGGGAGAGCCGGTACACCGGCGCGCGGGTCATCGGGAGTAGCTTTCGGGGTAGTCAGCTTCGAAAGAGTTCTGGGGGGTAAACAGCGACTGCATATTCGGTCGCTGCCAGCATCGACTGAATGATCCGGCGTCGGCTCCACGTATCGAGCGAGGTGACGTCATGAGTATCTTTAGCCACTTCCAACAACGCTTCGAGTCCACACGCCAGGAAGAACTCTCGCTGCAAGAGTATCTTGAGCTGTGCAAAAGCGACCGCAGCGCCTACGCTTCCGCCGCCGAGCGTCTGTTGCTGGCCATCGGTGAACCGGAGCTTCTCGACACCTCGGCCAACTCGAGACTGTCGCGGATCTTTTCCAACAAGGTGATCCGCCGCTATCCGGCCTTTGAAGACTTCCACGGGATGGAAGAATGCATTGACCAGATCGTGTCGTATTTCCGCCATGCCGCTCAGGGCCTTGAAGAGAAGAAACAGATTCTCTATTTGCTCGGCCCTGTGGGTGGCGGTAAATCGTCCCTGGCCGAAAAGCTGAAACAGTTGATCGAAAAAGTGCCCTTCTACGCGATCAAGGGCTCACCCGTCTTCGAATCACCTCTGGGTCTGTTCAACGCCACTGAAGATGGCGCGATCCTCGAGGAAGACTTCGGCATTCCACGGCGCTACCTCAACACCATCATGTCGCCATGGGCGACCAAGCGCCTGGCCGAATTCGGCGGCGACATCAGCCAGTTCCGCGTGGTGAAGCTCTATCCTTCGATCCTCAACCAGATCGCCGTGGCCAAAACCGAGCCTGGGGACGAAAACAACCAGGACATCTCGGCGCTGGTGGGCAAGGTCGATATCCGCAAACTCGAAGAATTCCCGCAGAACGACGCCGACGCCTACAGCTACTCAGGCGCACTGTGCCGGGCCAACCAGGGCCTGATGGAATTTGTCGAAATGTTCAAGGCACCGATCAAGGTGCTGCACCCACTGCTGACCGCCACTCAGGAAGGCAACTACAACAGTACCGAAGGTCTGGGGGCGATTCCGTTTACCGGGATCCTGCTGGCCCACTCCAACGAATCGGAATGGCACACCTTCCGCAACAACAAGAACAACGAAGCCTTCATCGACCGGATCTACATCGTCAAAGTGCCGTACTGCCTACGGGTCAGCGACGAAGTGAAGATCTACGACAAGCTCTTGTTCAACAGCTCCCTGGCCAAGGCTCACTGCGCGCCTGACACCTTGAAAATGCTCGCCCAGTTCACCGTACTCTCGCGCCTCAAAGAGCCGGAGAACTCCAACATCTACTCCAAGATGCGCGTGTATGACGGCGAAAACCTCAAGGACACCGATCCGAAGGCCAAGTCGATCCAGGAATACCGCGACAACGCTGGTGTCGACGAAGGCATGAACGGCCTGTCGACCCGCTTCGCGTTCAAGATTCTGTCGAAAGTGTTCAACTTCGATCCGCACGAAATCGCCGCCAACCCGGTGCATTTGCTCTACGTGCTGGAACAACAGATCGAGCAGGAACAATTCCAGGCCGAAACCCGCGAACGCTATCTGCGCTTCCTCAAAGAGTACTTGGCACCGCGTTATATCGAATTCATCGGCAAGGAGATCCAGACCGCCTATCTCGAGTCTTACAGCGAGTATGGCCAGAACATCTTCGATCGCTATGTGCTGTACGCCGACTTCTGGATCCAGGACCAGGAATACCGCGACCCGGAAACCGGCGAGATCCTCAACCGCGTAGCGCTGAACGAAGAACTGGAGAAAATCGAAAAACCGGCCGGCATCAGTAATCCGAAGGATTTCCGCAACGAAATCGTCAACTTCGTGCTGCGCGCCCGGGCCAATAACAACGGCAAGAACCCGACCTGGCTCAGCTACGAAAAACTGCGGGTGGTCATCGAGAAGAAGATGTTCTCCAACACCGAGGACCTCCTGCCAGTCATCAGCTTCAATGCCAAGGCCAGCAAAGAGGACCAGCAGAAGCACAACGACTTCGTCACACGGATGGTCGAGCGGGGCTACACCGACAAACAGGTACGACTGCTGTCCGAGTGGTACCTGCGGGTCAGAAAATCACAATAACCCGCTGCCGGTCAGACCGGTTGTCGTCAGTCAGAGGCCTGTGTGCGCATTTTCTGTTACACAGACCTTTGGAAGGTGTTCGAAAGTCGGTAGCGAGGTTCAGTCAGCGTCCAAAAGCGCTTGGGGGAGCGTGAACATCCCTTGGCACGGTCGATGCTGCATAACCGCTCGCCCCTTTCAGGACAGCTTCTAAGGAGCAGTCATGAGCTATGTGATCGACCGACGTCTCAATGGCAAGAACAAGAGCACGGTGAACCGTCAGCGGTTTCTGCGGCGTTACCGTGATCACATCAAAAAGGCTGTCGAAGAGGCGGTCAGCCGGCGCTCCATTACCGATATGGAACACGGCGAACAGATAAGCATCCCCGGCCGCGACATTGACGAGCCGGTGCTTCACCACGGTCGGGGTGGCAAGCAGACCGTCGTGCATCCGGGCAACAAGGAATTCACCAGCGGCGAGCACATTGCCCGCCCGCCTGGAGGTAGTGGTGGCAGAGGCCCCGGCAAGGCCGGTAACTCGGGCGAAGGGATGGACGAATTCGTCTTCCAGATCACCCAGGAGGAATTCCTCGAATTCATGTTCGAGGACCTTGAGCTGCCGAATCTGGTCAAGCGCAACCTGACCGGCACCGACACCTTCAAAACTGTTCGTGCCGGGATCAGTAACGAGGGCAATCCGTCACGGATCAACATCATCCGCACCTTGCGCTCGGCCCATGCACGGCGAATCGCCCTGTCTGGCAGCAGCCGGGCAAAATTACGTGAAGCCAAAGAGGAACTACTGCGACTCAAGCGGGATGAGCCTGACAACTTCGGCGATATTCAGGAAATCGAATCAGAGATCGAAAAACTCAGTGCGCGCATTCATCGCGTACCGTTCCTCGATACCTTCGACCTCAAGTACAACCTGCTCATCAAGCAACCCAACCCCAGTTCCAAGGCAGTCATGTTCTGCCTGATGGACGTGTCCGGTTCCATGACGCAGGCGACCAAGGATATCGCCAAGCGCTTCTTTATCCTGTTGTACCTGTTTCTCAAGCGTAACTACGACAAGATCGACGTCGTATTCATCCGCCACCACACCAGTGCCCGGGAAGTGGATGAAGAGGAGTTTTTCTACTCGCGCGAAACCGGCGGCACCATCGTTTCCAGCGCCTTGAAACTGATGCAGGAGATCATGGCCGAACGCTATCCGACAAACGAGTGGAACATCTATGCCGCCCAGGCCTCCGACGGCGATAACTGGAACGACGACTCGCCGATCTGCCGCGACATTCTGATCAACCAGATCATGCCGTTCGTGCAGTACTACACTTACGTTGAGATTACCCCGCGCGAGCACCAGGCCCTGTGGTTCGAGTACGAACGCATCGCCGAAGCCTTCTCTGACAATTTCGCCCAGCAACAACTGGTCTCGGCCGGGGATATCTATCCGGTCTTCCGTGAACTCTTCCAGCGCAGGTTAGTGACATGACCGCCAAAGAGCAGAAGCGCCAACCCATTTCCACCGGCTCCGAATGGACGTTTGAGCTGATCCAGGCCTACGACAAAGAAATCAGTCGCCTGGCGGCTCGTTATGCCCTGGATACCTACCCCAACCAGATCGAAGTGATCACTGCCGAGCAGATGATGGACGCTTATGCTTCCGTCGGCATGCCGCTGGGCTATCACCATTGGTCCTACGGCAAACACTTCCTCAGCACCGAGAAATCCTACAGCCGTGGGCAGATGGGGCTGGCCTACGAGATCGTGATCAACTCGGACCCGTGCATCGCCTATTTGATGGAAGAAAACACCATCTGCATGCAGGCCCTGGTGGTTGCTCACGCCTGCTACGGCCACAACAGCTTCTTCAAGGGCAATTACCTGTTCCGCACCTGGACCGATGCCAGTTCGATCATCGATTACCTGGTCTTCGCCAAGCAGTACATCATGCAGTGCGAAGAGCGCCACGGTATCGACGCGGTCGAGGACCTGCTGGATTCCTGCCATGCGCTGATGAACTACGGTGTCGACCGCTACAAACGTCCGTATCCGATTTCCGCCGAAGAAGAACGCCGTCGGCAAAAGGATCGGGAAGAGCATTTGCAGAAACAGATCAACGATCTGTGGCGGACCATTCCAAAAGGTGCGGACAAGTACAGCGACAAGGACAACGCGCGTTTCCCCGCAGAACCTCAGGAAAACATCCTTTACTTCATCGAAAAACACGCACCGCTGCTGGAGCCATGGCAGCGGGAAATTGTGCGGATCGTGCGCAAGATCGCCCAGTATTTTTATCCACAGCGTCAGACGCAGGTGATGAACGAAGGGTGGGCCACGTTCTGGCACTACACCCTGATGAACGACTTGTACGACGAAGGACTGGTAACCGACGGCTTCATGATGGAGTTTCTGACGTCGCACACCAGCGTGGTCTATCAGCCCGGCTTCGACAGCCCCTACTACAACGGCATCAACCCCTACACCCTGGGTTTTGCCATGTATCGGGACATCCGACGCATGTGTGAAAAGCCTACCGAAGAGGACTACCGTTGGTTCCCTGAGATTGCCGGCACTGACTGGCTGTCGAGCATCAAGTTCGCCATGAGCAGCTTCAAGGATGAAAGCTTCATCCTGCAGTACTTGTCACCCCAGGTGATCCGCGACCTGAAATTGTTCAGCATTCTCGATGACGACCAGAAGGACGATTTGCTGGTCCCCGCCATTCACGATGAACCCGGCTACCGGATCATCCGTGAAACCCTGGCGGCGCAGTACAACCTGGGTAATCGTGAACCCAACGTGCAGATCTACAGCATCGACCGGCGCGGCGACCGCTCTCTGACCCTGCGTCACCAGCAACATGACCGCAAACCGCTGGGCGAGTCCACCGAGGAAGTGCTAAAGCACCTGCATCGCCTCTGGGGTTTCGATATTCACCTGGAAACCCTGCAAGGGGATCAGATAATGAAAACCCAGCATGTTCCGCCCAGAAGTGAACACAGCGAGGGGGATTACGGCCGGCTGGACCTGGCTGTCATCCATCTTTGATCCTGTTTCGGCCTCCGGAAGTTCGACGCAAAGGTTATTCTGTCGAGCTAACGGAGGTTTTTTATGCAGATTTATAAAGTTGGCGGTGCGGTACGCGATCGCCTGCTGGGCAAGCCTGTCACCGACATCGACTGGGTCGTGGTTGGCGCCACCACTGAAGAAATGCTCGCCAAGGGCTTCCGCCCGGTGGGTGCGGACTTCCCGGTTTTTCTTCACCCCAAAAGCGGTGAGGAATACGCTCTCGCCCGGACCGAACGCAAAAGCGGACGCGGTTACGGCGGCTTTACCTTTCACGCCAGCCCCGAAGTCACCCTCGAAGAAGACCTGATCCGTCGTGACCTGACAATCAATGCCATGGCAGAAGACGATCAGCAGAACCTGACCGATCCTTACCATGGCCAACGGGATCTCAAGGATCGCCTCCTGCGCCACGTTTCCCCCGCATTCGCCGAAGATCCTCTCAGGGTTCTGCGCGTTGCCCGCTTCGCTGCTCGTTATGCGGGGCTCGGTTTCACCGTCGCACCTGAGACACTGGAGCTGATGCGTCAACTCAGCGAATCAGGTGAACTCGAAGTCTTGACCGCGGAACGAAGCTGGAAAGAAATCTCTCGCGCCTTGATGGAAGACCAGCCCCAGGTGTTCGTTGAGGTACTTCGCGAGTGCGGTGCGCTCAAGGTGTTGATGCCGGAACTCGACGCGCTGTTCGGCGTACCGCAACCGGAAGCCCATCACCCGGAAATTGACACGGGCTTGCACACCCTGAGCGTGCTGGAGCAAGCGGCACTGCACAAACAACCCCTCGTCGTGCGCTGGGCCTGCCTGCTGCATGACCTGGGCAAGGGACTGACGCCCGAGGAAGAATGGCCCCGACACATTGCCCACGAGCACAAGGGCCTGAAACTGATCAAGGCGGTCAACGAACGCTTCAAGGCGCCGAGGGACTGTCAGGAACTGGCTCTGCTGGTCGGCAAATATCACACCCACGGCCATCGCGCCCTGGAGCTGAAGCCGTCGACCTTGCTGGAGTTGCTGCAAAGTTTTGACGTTTACCGTCGACCGCAGCGGTTCGAGGATTTTATCGCGGCGTGCGAGATGGACGCGCGTGGACGCAAAGGTCTGGAACAGCGAAGTTATCCACAGGCGGATTATTTACGGGGCGCGGCGAATGCCGTTCGGACCGTGGCGATTCAGCCGTTGCTGGAGAAAGGATTCAAAGGGCCGGAGCTGGGTGAGGCGATCAAGCGTGAACGGCTCAAGACGTTGAAGACTTACAAAGACACGGCGCCTGCCTGAAAGCTTCGCGGGCAAGCCTCGCTCCTACAAGGGTCGGCGTAGAACCTGTAGATACTCTGTTCACGGTCAAGCTTTCGCGAGATGTTTTTCGCTAAAAA